>JAXLXF010000009.1:0-215124 GCA_046328125.1 Chloroflexota bacterium | reverse complement strand
CAGATGCTGGTGGTGGACGGCGGCTCCAACCTGCACTGACGGAGCTCTGGCTCGTCACCCCTGCGGTTTACGGCGCGGATCGGGCGCCCTTCTCCGCCACTGCCTGCGCGACGAAATCGGCACCTTCAAGCACTGTCGCGACGTCATACGCGTCAGTCGTCTCGTCGGCGCGCGTGTACGCGAGGACGGCCAGCGTGCTTGCAGCGTCCGGACCACTCTCGCGCAGCACTGCACCGAGAAGCGCTCGCGCCTCGTCCACCGTCTCGAATTCTCCGAGTCGGTTGGCTGTGGCGTCATCCCACACTTCAAAAAACGTAGCCATGTTTCACTCTACCATGTGAGCGCAGCCGGCACGATCGTCACATCGTCCGGCCGGATGGGCCGTGAACGATGCTCACGACCCAGGCCAGGAACATGATCGCCTGGTCAGCCGCCAGCATCCCGCCCTCCGCGTTGTAGATCAGCCAGTGACCAGAGCGCCCGGGGCCGACGAACGTAAGCGGCGCATCGTCCGGAATGCTGATCTCAACCATGTATTCGCCGATCCGCCAGTCACGGGCACGGCCGACGCGCTCGGCCGCGGCCCTATTGTCGAACACCGAGAGGCCGTCCCATTCCCGCCGAAGATGCGGGGCGCCGATCGGAAGCGGTCTTCCCAGAGCGCCTTGCGAGAGGAAATCCTCGACCCGTAGCAATCTCCTGGTGGTCAGGCGAAAGAAGTCGCGTGGCAAATGCGGTCCTCGCTTGCAACCTTACGAGCTGGTTCGGCGAAACGAGCATAGCCGATAACGAGGCTTGTGCGTCAGGCGGGGAGTTGAGAGAGGTTACCGGGTGACGGTGAACGTCGCGGCGGTGTCGTTCCAGTCGTACGGTTTGCCGCCCTGGCCCCAGCCCGGCCTGAACACACCCACTTTCACCACGTACTCGCCGGCCAGGGCGTCGGCCGGCACGTTCCAGATCAGGGTGTACGCCTTCGTCTCGCCTGGGCGGAACGCCTGGTTGTCCCACTCCTGTTTCGGGCCTTCCTTGCCGCTGGAGTGGTAGACCTGCGCCGCCACCAGCGCGTTGATCCCGACCGTGCCGGTCACCTTGACGTCGATCGGCAGCTTCTGGCCCGGAGACACGCGCGGGTTGTCCACCCGAGCCTCGGAGCGGAACGCGAGCCGGGGCGTGGGCGACCCCTCGGACGGTGGCAGCGCCGTATTCAGCCTCGGGCCAAAGTCTGGGTGGCGGCCGGCGAAGATCCGCATCGAATTCCAGTCGATGGCGTACTTGTCCTGCGTGGCCTCCGGGATGAGCGACCACGGCCAGACGCCAGCGTACCCCTTCGAGTAGAAGTCCTCCAGCCGCAGGTGGGGATTCTCCAGCTCTGGCGAGAGGTAGATCTCGCCGATCACCAACGGCGCATCCAGGTTGTGCTTGCGCTGCACCTCGTCATAATTGGTACAGAGCGCGCACCAGTTGCCGGCCTCCATGTAGTCGTACCAGTGCGCCTGGTAGTAGTCCAGCCCGAGCCCTTTCAGCATCGGCAGGCCGTCCAGCATCGCGCCGCCGGTCGTCACATACGCGTGGGAGTTGGCGTGGACGGCGGCGGCGATCTCCTTGATGGTCGCCTTCATCGGCTCCTCTTTGACCCGCTTCTGCCAGACGTCGAACTCCGGCTCGTTGAACACTTCCCAGGTCATCACCCTGGGATGCTTGCGGTACGTGGCGAAGAGGACGCTCAGCGCGCTGGCGAGCCGGCTCCGGTGATTGGGATTCTCCATCCAGGAGGCCGGGATGTGCTGTGGCGCGGAGAAGAGGTCGAAGACGTAGTAGAGATCGTGCTTGTCGGCCAGGTCCAGGGCGGCGTCGAAGTCGGCGAAGACCGCCTGATCCAGCTCGGTGGGCGCCCCGGAGCCGTCGCGCTTGATCTGCCAGGCGTCGCCCTCGAACGTCCACCAGCGGATCACGTTGACGCCGTTCGCCTTCGCCATCGCGAACGCGTCGTTCAGCTTCTTCCGGTTGTCTGGATTGCTGACGCCGTCCTTCGGGCCGCCCCCGAAATCGCGCGCCCAGTTCAGCCACGGCACGTTGGCGCCGTTGAAGAACCAGCTCTGGCCGAGCCACGATATCCGCGTGCCGGCCCCGAGTGGCCCGGTCGTCGTGCGGCCCTGCGCCGGCGAGGCGGCCATGAGCGGGGGCGTGGTGGGCTTTTCGGCGACCGGCTGAGACGCGGCGGAGGTCGGCTTCGCGGCCGGCGAGGCCGTCTGAGCGGGCTTCACGGCGATGGGTGAGCCGGACGGCTTCGTCACATCGGCGGGCCGGGCGGCTTCGGTTGGCTTCGCGGCGTCGGCCGGCTTGCTCTCGGCGGGCGCGGTGGGCGGGATGCGCGAAGAGATCGTGCCGCTGTCGCACGCCGCCAGCAACGAGCCTATGGCGGCGCCGCCCACCCCGAGCAACGCCAGCCGCAGCGCCCGCCGCCCGGCTCACTCACGAGAGCGATACGTCCAACGACTTGTCCTCACCGACCGACCGTGAACCGGCCGGCGTCGTCCACGAACTTGTACGGCTTGCCCCAGCCGGTCGGGAAGATGCCGACCTTCACCACGTACTCGCCGGGCTTCGCGTCGCGGGGCGCGGTCCAGGAGGTGGAGTACGTCTTGGACGCGCCGGCCCCGAACGCCTCGTTGTCCCAATACTGCTGGTGCACCTTGTCACCGCTCATCGTGTACACCTCGACGTCCACCAGCACCTCGATCTCGGTGTCGGACGAGATCTTCGCGTCGATCGAGAGGCGCTGGCCGGGGGTGACGCGATTCGAGCTGAGCGCGGCGTCCGCCGAAAACGCCATCTTGGCCGGGTCGGGCTCGTTGGTGGGCGCGAGGGCGTCGGTCACGCGCGGGCCGAGGTCGGGATGCAGGCCGGCGAACTTCCGCATCGCGCGCCAGTCCACCCCGAGCTTGTCGTTGGTGCGCTCTGGCAGCAAGCCTGCCCACGGCCAGGCGCCGGCGTACCCCTTGGCGTACACCTGCTCCAGCCGCTGATACGGGTCGTCCACGTCCCGCCCGACGTAGATCTCGCCAATCACGAGCGGCGCGTCCAGGTCGTAGCGCTGGCGGACGTCGTCGTAGGTGGTGCAGAGGGCGCACCAGTTGCCGGCCTCCATGTAGTCGTACCAGTGGGCCTGGTAGTAGTCCAGCCCGAGCCCCTTCGACATCGGCAGGCCGTCCAGCATCATCATCCCGAGGGTGGAGTAGGCGTTCGAGTTGGCGTGGATCGAGTCGGTGATCTCGCGGACGGAGGCGCGCAGGTTCTCCTCGCTGACCTTCTTGTCCCAGACGTCGTGGTCTGGCTCGTTGTACGCCTCCCAGCTCAGGATGCGCGGGTTGTCCTTGTAGTGCGCGAACAGTTGCCCGAGCACGTTCGCGAGCTGCTTGCGCTGGCCGGGATTGGTGAGCCAGCCCTGCGGCACGTGGGACGGCGCGGAGAACAGCACGAAGTTGTAGTAGAGGTCGTGCTGCTCCGCGAGGTCGAGCGCGGCGTCGAAGTCGGCGTAGATGGATGGGTCCATGCCGGTCGGGTTGCCGCTTCCGTCGCGCTTGACCTGCCAGGCCGAGCCCTCGAACGCCCACCACCGCACGACGTTGACGCCGGTCGCCTTCGCCTTCTCGAACGTGCTGTCGAGCAGCTTCATGTTGTCCGGGCTGCTGACGCCGTCCCGGCTGCCGCCGCCGAAGTCGCGCTCCCAGTTGATGTACGGCATGTTGGCGCCGTGGAGGTACCACTGGCCGCCCTGCCAGGGGATGCGCGAGCCGGCGCCCAGGGCGCGCGTGGTGGTGGCCGCCGTGGCAGGATCGGCAGCGGCGGCGCGTGCCACCGGGGTGAGCGGCGCGACGGCGACGACAGCGAGCAGTAGCACGAGAAGCATTCGGACCATCGGTACTGTGACCTTCCCGCCGGGGCGGGACGGCGCCGAGCGCGAAGGAAGAGGCTCGGCGGGTGCGACCCCGGTCTCTGGTGTTAAACGACTCGACCGCACCGTTCGTCCCGTTATGACGGGTCACGGTTGCGAACGGGTGTAGTTACGCCGGGGACGGTGAGGCAAGGGCCTGTTGTGCGTAGGCGCGCGCCGCCTTGACGCCCTCGCCAGGCGCGACGGCGAACCCGTGCGCCGGCAGCACGTGCTCCAGGGCGGCCAGCACGGTGATGGCGTTTTGCAGGCGGGCGTTGTAGCCCATCAGCCCGATCCGCCAGACCTTGCCGTTGAGCGCCCCGAACGCGGCCATGATCTCGATGCCATGCTCTTCCAGCAGCTGGCGGCGCACGCCGGCCTCGTCCACACCGTCCGGGACGGTGACCAGCGTAATCATCGGAGCCTTGTGGGCGCGGTCCCCGAAGAGAGACAGGCCCATCGCTTCGAGGCCGGCAACCAGCGCGTCGTTCGCCTGGCGGTGCCGCTCCCAGCGCGCCTCCAGGCCCTCTTCGTCCACGATCCGCAGCGCCTCGCGCAGGGCGTACACCATGCTGGTCGGCGCGGTGTGGTGGTTGAGGCGATCCGGTCCCCAGTACGCCTGGAGCTGGAGCAGGTCGAGATAGTTAGTGGCGGGCGTGGCACGGCGCGCGTGCATGGCCGCCTCGGCGCGGGCGTTGTAGGTGAGTGGCGCCATGCCGGACGGCCCGCCCAGGCACTTCTGGAGGCCGGAGATACTGACGTCCACGTCCCAGGCGTCCGTCTCGACCTGGCAGCCGCCCAGGCTGAGGACGGCATCCACCACCAGCAGGGCGTCGTGCTCGCGGCAGGCGGCCCCGATCTCGGCCAGCGGCTGCAGGATCCCTGTTGACGTGTCGGCATGGACGATGGCGACGATCTTGGCGCCTCGGTCCCGCAGCCGCCGGACGATCTGGTCCGGCTCGACGATCCGGCCCCATTCGACCGCCACGTCGTCTACCTCGGCGCCGTAGCGGCGCGCGATGTCGCAGAACAGGTCGCCGAACCGCCCGAAGTTGCCGACGATCGCGCGGTCGCCGGGCTCGATCAGGCTGGCGAGCGCGGCCTCCAGTCCAGACCTGGACGATCCGGAGACCGGGAACGCCCGCCGGTTCTCGGTGCGAAACGCCCGCCGCGACAGCTCCGAGACCTCGTCCATGATCGCGGTGAAGGCCGGGTCGAACTGGCCGATCAGCGGCATCCCGAGCGCACGCAGGACGCGCGGCTCCGGGTTGCTGGGGCCAGACCCGAGTAGCAGGCGGGTGGGTGGGTTGAGGTCCAGAAAGCGACGGTCAGCCATCGTCCCTGTTATACCCGCTCGGGGCCAACAGTCAGACCAGACCGCCCAGGGCACCCCAGCGTCTCTGCAAGAATCGGTGCAATTCATGGTGCGTCGGACGGATTAACCACCCCAACGGGTAGGCAGAGCTCCGTCTCCCAAATGAGCGACCGACCGTTGGGAGATACGAGACGAAGACCTTACGGGCAATGGACACGAAGCTCAACCTCTCGAGGAGCTCGTAGGAAGATTGCGCCGCGCACATCGTCTCGACGATACAAACCCAGTGCTCAGGCATTTCTCCCAGTGGCTGCAGACGCTCGGCGAGGATGCGCAACAGTAGGGAAGATGTTGCTCATGGTGGCTCGACTTCGTGATCTGTCCTTCATTACGCGCGTCCTGGCGATAACCGGGCTCTTGCTCGTCGGTCTGGCCGGAACATTGCTGGTCGTCGTCCAGCAGACCGTGGAAAGCACCATGCTCGACGAGTCACGCCAGGGTGTGGTGCGAGCGGGCAATTTTCATCGGTACCTCGTCGATCAGAAGGGTGCGCCGGCGATCGTCGATGGAAAGTTGATCTTTGGCTCCTGGGTGGCAAATGGTGACTACTCGGTCGTCGACCGGGTCAAGCAGGCGATGGGAGCCGAGGCCACCTTGTTCCAGGTTGTCGATGGGAAGCTCATCCGCGTCAGCACGACCCTCCTGCAGGCTAACGGCAGTGGTCGAGGGATCGGGACCGAGCTCATCGGACCGGCGGCTGAGGCGTTCAAGCGAGGGGAGGGGTACCTCGGAGTCAACCCGATCCTTGGACAGGACTACATCGCATCATACGACTTGCTCCGAGATCCGAGCGGTAAGCCGATTGGCTACGTGCTCACAGCTCAGCCGTTGTCCGCCGTTGAGGCGACCAGCGGCCACATCGCCAGGATCGTGCTGGTCACCGGCCTGATCGCCCTCGCGGTGGGTCTGGGCTTGCTCCTCCTGGTTCTCCGGCCGATCGGCCGGACTCTCGAGCAGGTGACGACGGCGGCGGATGGGATCGCCCTCGGCGATCTCGATCAGACGATCGACGTCTGCTCCCGGGACGAGGTCGGACGACTCGCAGCGAGCTTCCGCCAGATCATCGCCTACCAGCGGCAAGTCGCCACCGTGGCTAACGCGATGGCGAACGGTGACCTCACGACCACCATCAGCGCGAAATCGGAGAAGGACGTCCTCGGGATTGCCGTCGCTCAGATGTCCGTCAATTTGCGCGAGCTGATCGGCCAGGTCCAGGCAGCGGTCGTCGGGCTGGCCGGCACGTCTTGTCAGCTGGGCCAGGCCGCCAATCAGACGAGCGGGGTCGTCCAGCAAGTGAGCGGTGCGATCCAGAATGTGGCCGCCGGGGCGCAGGACACCAGTCGCTCTGCGGTGGCCTCGAACGAGGCGGTCGGGCAGCTTGGCCAGGCCATCGACGGCATCGCTCGCGGTGCAACGGATCAGGCTCGGCAGGTGCAGGCCGTCTCGGCCACGGCCACCCAGATGGCGGCTGGCGTCGAGCAAGTGGCCAGCAACGCCCAGAGCGTTGCAAGCGCGTCAGAGCAGACCAGGGCATCAGCCGAGCAGGGGGCGCGAGCCGTCCGCGAGACCGTTGAAGGCATGAGCGAAATCAAGCAGGTGGTAGCGGTGGCGGCCGGCAAGGTGGCGGAGTTGGGGAAGCTGGGCCAGAAGATCGGGCAAGTCATCGAAACGATCGACGACATCGCCGAGCAGACCAACCTGCTGGCGCTGAACGCCGCGATCGAGGCGGCCAGGGCCGGCGAGCACGGCCGGGGCTTCGCGGTCGTCGCGGATGAGGTCCGCAAGCTGGCCGAGCGCTCCCAGCGTGAGACGAAAGCCATCAGCGAGCTGATCCACGAGGTCCAGGCGGGAACGAACCAGGCGGTGAGCGCCATGGAGCAGGGGTCGGCCAAGGTCGAGCAAGGCTCGGTCAAGGCCGACGAGGCTGGAGCAGCCCTTGGCGAGATCCTGCGCGCGGTGGAGGCCACCGTCAATCAGGTGACGCAGATCGCGTCAGCGGCCCAGGAGATGGCGACCGGCGCGCGCGGCGTGGTCGAGGCGATGGGCAGCATCAGCGCGGTCGTCGAGGAGAATTCGGCCGCGACTGAGGAGATGGCGGCTCAGGCGGGGCAGGTGACCGCGTCGATCGAATCGATCGCCGCTGTCTCCGAGCAGAGCTCGGCGGCGACCGAGGAGGTCTCGGCCTCTGCCGAGGAGATGAGCGCCCAGGTCGAGGAGATGAATGCTCAGGCTGAGGAGCTCGCCGCGACCGCCGAGCAGCTGAAGGTGTTGGTCGCTCGCTTCACGCTCGACGATGGTGTAGCGGCGGTCACTCGTCGCCGCGCCGATGACTGGAGTGCACAACGTCCTCCAGTCATCGGGCTCCGCGCGGTCTGAGCGAGGAGCCACTGGTTCTGCACCTCGACTCGGCTCGAATCCTCGTTCTTCAACAGGCTGGATCATTACTGGCGCAGCACAGCGAGGACCGCGGTCAGGTCGCCGGCCAGCATACTCTCGACGTGGAGCCGCAGGCCCGGGAACTGCTCGCTCTCGATGATCCCGTCGGCGTCAGGCGCGACTCGCACGTAGCTGCCGTCTCGCAGCACGAGCCAGTCGATGGCGCGGTCGAGGACGCGCCACACGACGTACTCTGGGACACCGTTTCGGCGATACGCTTCCAGCTTCGAGTGGAGGTCGTACGAAGCGGAGCTGGCAGCTACCTCCACGACGAGCTGCGGCGCTCCCACCAGATAGCCGTCGTCAGTCAGGTACGCCCCTCCAGCTTCAGGCCGCCAGAGAAACGCATCCGGCTGCACTTCATTGCCACCTTCAAGATAGACGGTGGTGTTGTCGCCCCCGGGCTGCACGCCTGGGGTCATCGCAACGTACACGCCCAACCACGTCACGACGAGAAACTGCGGCTGCCCATGACGGTCGAACCGAACAGGCGATGCCACGTAGACGACTCCTTCGACCAGCTCGGCCTTCTTGATGTCTGCGCGAGCGAGGTAGCGGCGGTGGAACTCTTCGCGAGTCAGGTGGTCGCCAGATTCGAGCGAGACGGACGTGTCTATCTGCACGGACATGGGCAGCACCTCGCTCTCAAACTCGCTGGACGATACGAGGCGCCGGCATTGGCTCGTTGTGCTTCTCTGCTGATGACACCAGTGCTTCCAGCGCCTCGTGCGCGTGCCTGATCGCGTCTTCGTAGGTTTCGCCATGAGTGACCGGGTTGAATACCCGACCTTCCCACTCTGGCAGGGTCACGAGATATGCCTGGTCGTCGTCAGACCACTGGATCAGGATTGAGTAGCGCAGTCGCTCGGTCATGGTTCCTGTCGCTCCTCTTCGGCCGTACGCAGCGCCGCTAACGCTCGACGTACCTGCGTCTCCTGATATGGCTTCGCATCAGATCCATCACGACCGGCCATCACGACAGCCACACCCGGCAAGTGCGCATGTTTCCACGTCTCATGGCTGCCAGCTTGATGGTCGATTCCGAATCCCGCTCGGCGGAGATCGGCGCGGAGCTCACGGAGCTTTCTCGGCATCGCGATGTGTTACCGGGAACAGACACGACGCGACAGCATGCTCGACATGCCATCTGGAGAACTGTACATTGTGGGCTGCCATGCAGTCATCGGACGCTATCAGAGGGCGCCCTCGTCGGCGGCCTGGGCGCGGCGGCGCTCGGCGATCTCCTCGTGGTAGACGAACTGGACGATCCGCTGGCGCTCGCGCTCCGGCATCGGCGCAAAGCGACCCTGCGCGCAGAGCCCGCCGACCAGCACTTCCACGGTGGGCGTCAGCGGCTGGCCGCCGTCCAGGCGCAGCACCAGCCGCAACAGGTCGCCCGGTTCGAGCGGCTCCTCGCTGGAGACCCGGACGCCGCCAGCGCTCAGATCCACGATGCGTAGACCGAGCAGGCCGGTCGGACGGCCCTCGGCGTTCAGGCGCACCGCGCTCACCGGCGGCAAGTCCACCCGCGCCCGGACGTCGTCGCGGCGCTGGATGCGTGAGACGCGGCCGCTGATCGCGATCTGGAGCGAGCCGCCCTTGCTCTCCTCGATCAGCCGGCCAGGGACCAGCCGCATCGCATCTTCACGCGGAGTCAGGACGTGGATCGCCTGCTCGGCGGTCGGGCGGTCGGCCTCGGACAGCTCGCGGTCCAGCCAGATCCAGACCGTCTCGTCAAAGATCATCCGGACCTGGCCCTGGGCCATCACAGTGCCACGATCCGGGCCGCCATCCCAGCTCACCGCCACGCGCTGCCCCTGCCCGACGAGCTGCCGCCAGTCCTCGACCGTGCGCGGGCCGGCCGCGAGCGGCTCGGCGATCTGCGAGGGCACGATCGAGACGTCGACCGGTCGGAGTGGCGTCAGCGTGCCGGATCTCGTCGCGGGCTGTCCGAACAGGCATCCCTTGAGACGTTCGAGCCAGGATTGCTGCTTCCGATCGGACATGGGCACCTCGGTCGGCGGTGGACGTGGGCACGGCTCGACGTGGCCGCCCCGCTCTCGGCCCTAGTGTACGCGATTGGCGTTACGTTGAGGCTACCCGGCGGTTGAGGTTCAGTATGTGACGCTGATCCGACCTCGGTCGCCGCGTGGTCTCTGTACCGCGAGCGTCAGCGAGCCGGATCTCCGGTCTGTGAGTCCGGCTCGCTGACGCTCGCGGTACGGAAGCGCCGGCGACGCTCTCGGTGCCCAAGGGGCGGACGGCTACTGACCGGCCAGTGCGGTCACGACCGGCGCCAGCGCGTCCTGGTACGGCTCGTGGGTCACCACGTACGAGATGCCCCAGCGCTCGCGGCGCAGCCGGAGTGACTCGGCCATCTCGTCAACCGTGCCGATCAGCAGGTACGGCGTCTGGAGGACGTCCTCGGCGGCGAGCGCGGGCCAGTTGGCGGCCAACTCCTCTGCCGTCTGCCGGCGATTGTCGGTCGGGATGACGCGCTGCACCAGGACGTTCAGCTCCAGCGACTCGTAGCGAGACCCGGCCTCCGCCCTGAGCCAGGCGACGCGCTCGTCCACGGCGGCCGGCTTGAAGCCGGAGACGTCCACCACCGTCGCGCCCTTCGGGAAGGCGAGCCCGGTCAGGCCGACGATATCCGCCTCGCGCGCCGCCAACGAGAGCAGCCTGCGCCCGTTCCCACCGATCAGGATCGGGGGGCGGGGCTGCTGGCGTGGGAGCGGGAACGGCTTGTGCGCCCGCACCTGATAGTGGCGCCCGTCGAAGGTAGTGGTCTTCCCCTCCAGCATCGACTTGAGGATCTGGACGGATTCGCCGAGCCGCTCGAAGCGAACGGGAGCCGGGTCGAACGGCAGGCCGGCTTGCTCGTACTCGGACTGCATGTGGCCGGCCCCGATCCCGAGCTCCAGCCGCCCGTCCGAGAGCAGATCCACGGTGGCGGCCTCGCGCGCCAGCAGGACCGGGTGCCGGAAATCGTTGTTGAGGACGAACGTGCCGACCCGCAGGGATGTGGTCGCCTCCGCGACGGTCACGAGCGGCAGCAGCGGCGGGAAGAGATCGGCCAGGTGATCGGGCACGAGCAGGGTGCTGTACCCCTGCGCTTCGACCTTGCGCGCCCGCTCCGCGAGCCCCGCGCGAGTGTCGGCGCCACGGGTGTTCACGCCAAAGCGAAACGGTTTCATCTGAAGATCGTGCCGCTCGGCGTACTGCTGGTGCAAACGTACCCACCAGCGGTCAGTTCAGCATCCGTGCGCGGGCGGAGCCTGTCCAGGCCGGGCTGGCTGCCGCCGCTGGTGGTGGCGAGGCTCGCGGTCAGGCCGTGCGCGAGGTCGGCTGGCTGACGCCGCGCAGGATCTGCCTGGCGAGCGCCGAACGGGGCGGCTTGTCCAGCTCGACCCAGCTGGTCCGGAAGTCCGGGTCTTGCCAGGTGAAGCGACGCCCGTCCCAGGCCAGGGTCGTGGCGTGCCCCTCCAGCTCCAGGAGGTTCAGGCCGTACGGCGTCGGCTGCTCGGTGTCCACCATCAGGATCGTGTGGACGCTGTGGGCCGGGCCTTTCTGGATGACAGTGGAGAGCAGCCGCGCGGTGGCGCCGCCAACGTTGGTGGGGAAGTCCAGCACCACCAGCACCCAGCACGGCTCGGCGACTCCCGAGGCACGCGAGGCGTCCAGCCGTGGCAGCATCGACTGGAAGGCGTTTGCCTTTGACGACGCCTCGATCATGTTCGCGAGATCGTGCAGGCGCTGTTCGATCTGGCCGGGCTCAGACCAGGCTCGCCCCTCGCCCACTCCGATCTGAAGGTCCGCGAACGGCGTGAACGGCGCGACGCTCTGGCCCTTCCCGACCGGGTCGATCAGGATCAGGCGAAGGTCGCCGCGCGGGATCGTCGCGACGAGGCGTAGGAGGATCGATTGGATGGCGGCGATGGCGCGCGCGCGGGCGTGGCTGTCCGTCTTGACGATCAGCGCCTTTTCGTGGGGGAACGGGACCAGGGCCGGCAGCGACAGACGATCCTCGTGGACGCCGACCTGGAGCTCGCCGACGCAGGTGACGTGCGGCAGCCGATCCGACGGCGTCCAGGTGCGCCAGCTCGGCGCGTCCCACTCTGGCCCGAGCGTCTGGGACGCCGTGCTGAACGTGATGATGGTCGGCTCGATGAGCGCCAGCTGCTGCTTGAAGCTCTGCGCGATCTTCTCCTTCGCCTCGTCGAAGCGGGCCTGCCACTCGGTGAGGCGGCGATCGTGGGTGGCGCGCGCATCGTCGATCGCGGCCTGGTGCAGGTAGAGGACGTGGCCCAGGCCGTCGCGGATGAACCGGTAGTCCTCGTCTGGCGAGTATGGGCGCAAGAACGTGGCACGTGCACCGGAGATCAGCAGCGCGATAGCCAGCGGGCTGATCATTGCCCCGAACCAGCCGAGGCTCCAGGCGCCGCCGGATCCGGCCACGAACGGCATGATCAGAATCGAGGCGGTGGCGACCACGGCGCCCAGGATGATGCCTCTCGTGACCAGATTGCCGGACGATCCGTCCGTGAGCGCGGCCCGGATCCGGACCAGCCGTGCCTCCATCTGCGCGGTGACGATGCGCAGACCGACCATCAGGTCGGCGTCGAACGGGTTGGGTGGCGCGACTGGCACGATCTGGCTGGCTGGGATCTGGCCGGCGCGCGGCCCCACGATGCGGTCGGCTTCCTGAACGAGCTCGCCGGCCCGCCGAAGCTCGCGGCCGGCGGCGGCGCGCGTCTCTGCCAGTGACTGGTCGGCGGCGTCACGGTCGAGGCGGAGCCGGGCTTCGGCCTCGGCCTCTTCCTGGAGGTGCTGCGCGGCCACGAGGTCGATCGTGCGAACGACCTCGCGTTGCTCGCGGATGATTGTCGGCTCAGCCATCGTTCCTTCGTCTCGCCTTCCATGCCGTACCGTGAGCCGGTGACGCTCTTACTCACAATAACGCGCGAGAGCGATGGAACGAGTCACATTCTTGTTCGAGCGTCCCGGGGGCGGGATGGGGCGCGTCCGAGGCGTTCCCGGGCAGCTTCCAGGGCCGCCAATCCGACGAAGAGGGGCAGTTGGAGCTGTCGTTTCCAGCGCCACGGCTGGACGATCAGCCGGTGGAGCCACTCCAGCTCCAGCCGCTGGACCCAGCCGGGGGCGCGCGCGACCTGGCCCGAGAGGAAGTTGAGCACGCCGCCCACGCCGATCCCGACCGGGATGCCGAGCGGCCCGAGACTTCGGTCCAGCCAGCGCTCCTGGTTGCCGGCGCCGTACGCTACGAGGATCAGGTCGACGGGGCCGGCCGCGCGGATGGCGGCCCAGGTGGCGGGGTCGTCGGTGGGGTGGGGGGAGCCGGGCATCGCGCCGGCCACGGTCAGGCCGGGATACTGGGCCTGGAGCCGGTCGGCAGCCAGCTGCGCCACGCCGTCCGCAGCGCCCAGGAGATACCAGCGGTGTCCCGATCGTGCGCCGAGCGCGGCCAATCGGTGGACGAGATCGGTGCCGCGCACGTGGTCGCGGAAACGGCGGCCCTGGAGCTTCGCGGCGAGCAGCAGACCGACGCCGTCCGGCACGTTGAGGGCGGTTCCTGCGAGGAGCGCCTGAAACGCCGGATCGCGGCGGGCCTGCATGACGATCTCGGGGTTGGGGGTGGTGACGACATGAGGCGTGGGATTCCCGGCTCGCCCGGCCGCGATCCACCCCTCGATCGAGCTGACGGCCTCGTCGTAGGTGACGTCGTCGACGCGGACCCCGAGGATGTGGACGGAGGAAGCCCCTCCCCCGTCCCCGGTCACCGACCGGCGCCGGCCCGGTAAGAGCGGTCCAGCAGGTCCACCACGTGGCAGACCTCCAGGGGGAGGCCGCGCTCGCGGGCGCCGGAGGCGATCTGCATGGCGCAGCCGGGATTCGGGGCGACCAGCACGCTCGCCCGGGTCTTCTCGACCTCGGGGATCTTCCAGTCCAGAATCTTCTCGGAGAATTCGGGGTGGGTCAGGTTGTAGATGCCGGCGCTGCCGCAGCAGACGTCCGAGTCCTTCAGCTCGACCAGTTGGAGGCCGGGGATGGCGCGGAGCAGCTGGCGGGGCTGGTTACGGATGCCCTGGCCGTGTACGAGGTGGCAGGGGTCCTGGTAGGTGACCCGAAGCGGGAGCGGCCCGAGGCTGTCGGTGTCGATGCCGATCTCGACCAGCCACTCGTTGATGTCGCGCATCTTGTTCCTGAACGCGACGGCGCGGTCGTGCCAGGCCGGGTCGTCGCGGAACAGGTGCTCGTACTCCTTGAGGGTGGAGCCGCAGCCGGCCGCGTTGATGATGACGGCGTCGAGGTCGAGCGCCTCGAACACCTCGATGTTCCGCTTCGCCAGCGTGCGGGCGGTCTCGCGCTCGCCGATGTGGACGTGGAGCGCGCCGCAGCAGCCCTGCTCGCGCGGGGTGTAAACGTCGCAGCCGTTGCGGGCCAGGACGCGGACGCTGGCCTGGTTGGTCTCGCCGAGAAACTCCTGCATGACGCAGCCGGCGATGAAGCCGACGCGGTAGCGGCGGGCTCCCTTCGCGCGCACCAGCTCGGGCAGGGCCGGCTTGCCGACGCCGCCCTGGGTGGGGGGCAGCATCCGCTCCATCTTGGCGAGGCGCTCGGGAAGGAGCTTCATCAGGCCAGAGGCGCGGACGGCGCTCTGGACGCCGAGCTTCTGGTACGCCCGCATCCCGAACCCGAGCGTCCCGAGCGCCAGCTTGGAGGTGAAGATCCGATTGAGGACGGTCCGGCCGATGGTCCGCTCGGCGGCGTCGGCGGGCGGCGCGAGCCCACGGGCGGCCTCGACGATCTGGCCGTACTTGACGCCGGAGGGGCAGGCGGTCTCGCAGGCGCGGCAGTCCAGGCAGCGGTAGATGTGGGTGCGGAAGTCCTCGTTGTCCGGGCTGATGTCGCCGCGATAGACGGCGCGGACCTGATAGATGCGCCCGCGCGGCGAGTCTAGCTCCAGGCCGTTGACGCGGTAGGTGGGGCAGAAGTCCAGGCAGAGGCCACAGTGGACGCACTGCTTGAGCGTGGAGAGATCCAGCTCGATCGGGACGGCCGGACCTACGCCCGGGGCCTGGGTGCTTGCTGCTGCGTGTTCGTGCTCGTGGACCGCCATTGGGTAGCTGCCCTCCTGGGACAGGATTCTACCGCGTGGCGGCTCGGGAGTGGTCAGCGGTCAGCATTCAGCATGCAGAGTCCAGCACGGCAGCCCTCTCGCCGATGGCTGACGGTTGTCCCCTGTTCTCAGTCGATGCAGGAGTGGGCGTCGGTGTCAAGGTCCTCGCGGACCATGTGGCGCAGGCCGTCGTCGCCGCCGTCGGCCCAGATCGACTCGACGTCGTTCATGGTGCGCTCCCAGCCGGTCTGGGTCGGTCGCTGCGCCTGGCCCCAGAAGGCGCGCCAGACACGAGCCTGGACGGCGTACGCCTCCACCTCGGCCTCCACGCAGTCCAGCATCTTCCCGTTTGACCGGACGATCGGCTGGTTGGCGTGGGTGATCTCGTGCGCCAGCATCGTGGCGAGCACTCGGGGGCTCTCGTTCATGACCGACGCGTTGATGGTGATCGCCCGCCGGATGATCCTGGCCGTGCCGCCATCCGTGCTGGCTTCGCTTTCGAGCGCGCCGCCGATGCCCGGCCCGAGCCGGCCGATCTTCACTTCGATCCTGGTCTCTTCGACGACACGTCGCAGGAAGGCCGTCATCTTCTCGCCGGATGCCGTCGTGGCGGTGTTGCTCATCAGCTCCGACCACGGCTGAGCCAGCCGCTGGTCGAACTTCGACGGCAGCTTGACCTTCGGCGCGGACGCGGCTGCCGGCGCGGGCTGGCCGCTCGGCGTGGCCGGCGGTTGCTGTGGCGCTGGTGGCGCGGCGGCGACCGCCGGCTGCCGGGTTGAGGCGGGCAGGGGCGTTGGAGTCGGGGGCGCGAGTGTCGGTGGCGCTGAGGGTGGGGGCTGGGTAGCAGTGGTGGGCGCAGTGGATGTCGGGCCGGGCTGTGGCGACGCCAACGCGGTGAGCTGCTCGTCGTAGCGCGCCAGCGACAGCGCTGCCAGGGAGATGGCACGGTCGAGCGTGAGCGCCGACGGCAGCCCGGTCGCCGTGGTGCTGACCAGGGTGTCCCCGTTCTTGACCGCGTCGATCCGGTACTCGACGACCGGGCCGCCGCGTCTGACGAGGCAGAGGACCTCGCCGGCCGGGGCGCTGCACGGCACTGGCTCGTACCCGTTCTCGCGCTGGTTGTACTCGCGTTGGGCGTCGAGCGAGAACGTCGCCCGGGTCGGATCGTCAGAGCGCGCGATCATCTGGCTGACCGAGACTGGCCCTGACTGCAGGTTCTCGACCGTCCGCGGGCGCTCCATCGCGATCTTGAACACCACGCCCACGACGTCCGCGTCGCTTTGCGTCTGGCCGTTCCGAAGCGGCTCGTACGAGGTCTGCTGCGCGTCAATCACGAAGCCGCGCGGGAGATCGGCCGGCTGGAGGGCCACGCCACGCGGGTCCACCAGCGGACGCTGCGCGGCGACCTCGGCCAGCGGGAACGGAAGCCCGGCGAGCGACACCAGGACGGCGACCAGGAGGCTCCTCGCGGAGCGCCGACCAACCCGAGCGAGACGACCCATCGTAGCCTTCGCCTTTCGTCAAGCGACGGCGCGGTGGAGTGTTGCACGCCTGTCAAGGCAAGAACGACGTTCGGTCCCCTGGGGTTGCGAACGCGTCACGTGACGGGTGTTCGAGCGCGCGCGTCATCCGACGCTCACGACGTTTCGCCGGGGCTTATGGGCGCCGGGCTATCATCCGGACGGGCGAGCCAGCGAGACTGGCGGCGAGCGTCGCCGGCCGCGTGGTCGCCCGAGATCACGCAGTGGAGCGATGCCGTGAGCGACGCCCTCAAGGTTGGCGAGCCGGCCCCAGATGTGTCTCTGGTGTCCGACAAGGGTGAGACGGTCTCCCTCTCGGAGTTCAAAGACAAGCAGGCCGTGGTCCTCTACTTCTACCCGAAGGACGACACCCCCGGCTGCACGAAGGAAGCGTGCTCGTTCCGCGACCTCTCGCCGGACTTCGCCGAGAAGGGCGCCGTCATCCTCGGCGTCAGCCCGGACGACACCACTTCGCACGTCAAGTTCCGCGACAAGTTCACCCTTCCGTTCCCGCTGCTCTCCGATCCGGGCGCCGAGGTGGCGCAGCGGTTCGGGATCTGGGTCGAGAAGACGAACTATGGCCGCAAGTACATGGGAGTCGAGCGGACGACTGTCGTCATCGGTAAGGACGGGAAGATCAAGAAGGTGTTCCCGAAGGTCAGCGTGGACGGACACGTCGAGGAAGTGCTGGCCGCGCTGGACTGACGGACGAGGAGCCAGGAGTCAGGAGGGGGAGCCAGCTCGGACTGACAATGCGCTCAGCCGAGCTCTGAGAGCAGCCGGCCCCAGCCGGGGATCGGCTGCTGCCAGCCCAGCATCTTCAGCGGGTGCCACAGCGACACGACCAGTGAGTCGTGGATCGGCTTCCCGAGCTCCTGCTCCATCTCCTGCACGATCCGAGCAGCCGCCAGGTTGGTGCAGACGACCACGACCGCCTCGGCGTCCGGGTGATCGGCCTCGCGGATCAGGTTGCGGAGGGTGTCCAGGTCCAGCTCCGCGTACGCGAAGTTGTGGCTGATCCCGAGGCAGGCACTCTTCACGCACTCGAAGCCCTCGCCGCCGTACACCTCCAGGATCAGGTCGCGGACCTCGGGCAGGTAGGGGACGGCCAGCGCGTACTTGTGGATGCCGTGCTCGCGGAAGGCCGCCAGCTGGGCCAGTGTGCCGGTCGTGGCGGGGATGCCGGTCTCGGCGGTGATGGCGGCGCAGATCGACTGGTCGGCGGTGATCCCCTTCCAGGCGCCGGACGTGCCGTTCCAGCAGATCACGTCCACGAGCGCGTCGGCCAGCAGGCGGGCGGCTCCGAGCATCGCGTCGCGCTCGAACTGATTTAGGCTGCCCTCGTCCAGCGCGATTCTGGTGACGGGGATGCGGGCGTAGTGCACCGAGAGGTCGTCGAGCAGGTGCGCGGTCATCGCGCTTGTGAGCGGCTCGACCATCGTGTTCGAGGACGGGGTGATCATCCCGATGCGCTTAGCTGCGACCATTGGACCTCCGAGTCGGCGGTAGGCGGTAGGCGGTAGGCGGTAGGCGATGGAATCGTAGACGGGCAAGCCACCATTGTCATCCTGAGCCTGCGAAGGATCTCCCACCGGAGCAGTGCACTCCCCTGAGAACGGCGCGGGGGTGTGAGATCCTTCGCGAGCTCAGGATGACAGGCGGTGCCAGACGGACTACGATCGACTCCTGACTCCTGACTCCTGACTCCTCGGAGGTCTCATGGCCCTGCACGTCACCCGCGTCAAGACGTTCATCGTGGACGGCGGCTTCCGGCCCTGGACGTTCGTCAAGATCGAGACGAGCGACGACGGCGTCGTCGGGTGGGGCGACTGCACGGACTGGGGCTCGCCAGGGCCGATCTGCGCGATGGTCGATCGGCTGGCCGAGCTGGTGGTGGGCCAGGACCCGATGCAGGTCGAGCGGATCTGGTGGGAGCTGCACGCCCAGTCGGTGCGGCACACCGGCGGGATCGCCTGGAAGGGGATGGCCGGCATCGACTCCGCCCTGTGGGACATCCGAGGCAAGGTGCTGGGAGCGCCCGTCTGGCAGCTGCTCGGCGGCAAGATGCGCGACGAGCTGCGCCTGTACTGGTCGCACTGCGGCTCGAACCGGGCGAACCGCTCGGAGCGGTTGGGCGTGCCGAAGGTCGAGACGACCGACGATCTCAGGATGCTGGCGGCCGAGGTCCGCGAGCGCGGCTACACCGCGCTCAAGACCAATCTGTTCCCATTGAAGGACCGCCCGGACGCCAACCCGGCAGGGGACGCCAACCGGTACGCCGGCGACATCTCCGGGCCGGCCCTCCGCAATGCTGAGGCGATCGTCGGGACGTTCCGCGAGGAGCTCGGGCCGGATGTGGGGATCGCGCTGGACGTGGCGTTCCGTTTCAAGCTGGCCGGGGCGATCAAGCTGGCGCGGGCGCTGGAGCCGTTCGACCTGATGTGGCTGGAAGTCGAAAGCTTCGAGCCGCGCGCGCTGCGCACGATCCGGGAATCGACCCGCACCACGGTCTGCACCGGTGAAAGCATCTTCGGCACCCAGGGCTTCAAGCCGTACCTCGACCTGAACGCCCAGGACATCATCATGCCGGACCTGGCCTGGAACGGGATCACGATGGGCAAGAAGATCGCGGATCAGGCCCACACCCACGACGTGGCGCTCTCGTTCCACAACTGCCACAGCCCGATCACCACGCTGGTCTCGGCGAACGTCGCCGCGACGACGCCGAACTTCATGATTCTGGAGATCGACCAGGACGACGCCCCCTGGCGCGATGACCTGATGACTCACCCGTTCACCGTCGAGCATGGGCACTTGAAACTGCCGGATCGGCCGGGGCTGGGATCTGACCTGATCGAGGCCGAGCTGCTGAAGCGCCCGCCCGTCGAGTATCCCGGCGCTCGGTGAGGGGTTCGCGGCGAATTGACGCGACGTACACACCGGGAATGTGACGCCGGTGTGACGAGACAGATTCGGCGTCCCCCTTGCACGACGGTCGTTCGTTGACTACTGTACAGCTAGATCGTTGTAGCACGTGCCGCGGAGCGACGATGGGCGACGAGCAGGTGTCACTGCTGAAGCAGATCGAGCAGGCGTTCGCGGCTGGCGAGGAGGATCGTGGGTACGATCTGATCGCCGATGCCATCGAGCGACTGGAGATGCCGACCGAGATCGTGGCCCGGGCGCTGAGCGCCGGCCTCGAAGCGTGGAGGCCCGTCCCCGCCATCGTCTGTTGAGCGCTGCCCGCGCGGTGGCGGCGAGCGGGCCGTTCAGGCACCGTTCCGTCTATACTGGAGCCTGCGACGTTCCGAGATGGGGCGCGCGGCTGTTTCAATGGCTGATCGATCGTCAAGCTACGCGCCCGCTGATCCACCATCCACGTCCCCTGCCGGTGCCCAGGTCGCCGATCCGGCGACGCGCTCCGGGAGCGGGGTTGGTGCGTCGTCGCAAGGGGCAGGCAGCCCGCTGCGCGAGCCGCCCGCCGACCGCGCAAACTGGCGAATGCTGGCGCTCGCCTGGATGGTCTACGCAGGCTTTGGGATCGTCTCGTCGTCGCTGCCGGCGCTGATCACCCCGATCCGAGGCGAGCTCGGGCTCAGCTACTCCGAGGTCGGCATACTGCTCGGCACCTGGCAGCTGGTGTACATCGCCGTCGCGTATCCGGCCGGCATGCTGGTGGATCGGGTGGGGACGCACCGCGCGCTCACGATCGGCGCGGCGCTGATCGCGACATCTGGATTGATGCGCGCGTTCGCGACCGACTTCCTCTGGCTGTTCGCCTCGGTCGCCGTGTTCGGGATGGGCGGTCCGATTATCTCGATCGGCGTCCCGAAGGTCGTTGCGTCATGGTTCAGCGGTCGGCCGAGGGTGACGGCGGCCGGCATCTACTCGACCGGCTCCGCGACTGGCAGCGTGGTCTCGCTGTCCACCACGAACAGCATCGTGTTGCCGGCGCTCGGCTCGTGGCAGGCCACCTGCGCGACGTACGGTGCGATCGTCGCGGCCATCGCCGGGACGTGGTGGCTGCTGGCGCGCGACCCGCCCAAAGCACCAGCCCGCGCCGGCGTCGCCGCGATGAGCTTCGGCCAGGCGTGTCTGACGGTGCTCCGAACGCGGGCCGTCTGGCTGGTGGTGGTCGTCGGGTTCACCGGCTTCATGATCAACCACGGTTTCCGCAGCTGGCTGCCCCAGATCCTCGAAGTGAAGGGGCTGAGCGCGGCGGACGCCGGCTACCTCGCGGCGCTGCCTGGCGTCGCCGCCATCGCCGGCAGCATCACGATGTCGCGGGTCGCCGCGAAGCTCGGGCGGAAGCCAGTGGTGGCCGGCTGCCTGATCACGGTCGGGGCGGCGCTGCTGGCGGTGGACCGGCTCGACGGACCGCTGCTGGTGCTGGCGCTGGCCGTGCAGGGGTTCTTCGCGGGCGGGGTCGGGCCGGTCCTGCTGACGATTCTGATGGACTTGAAGGAGGTCGGGGCGAGCGCGATGGGCGCGGCGGCCGGGATCTACTTCGCGGTCGGCGAGGTCGGCGGGTTTTCCGGGCCGTCGGTGATGGGGCTGCTCAAAGACCTGACCGGCGGGTTCACGGCCGGCCTGCTGATGTTGGCGGCGATCACCCTCGTCATGCTGATCCCCACGGCGATGCTGCGGGTGCCTCGGCGCGCCTGACGTCGGGCCAGCCCGGCCTTCTGTACTGTGAGCGCAGCGCCCGGGCTCGCGGTGAGGAAGGCGTCTACCTGTTCCAGCAACGGTCAGCATCGCCTATAACCCCATGAGCTTCCCCAATCGCCCATCACCCTGCACCCATCTTCCCCGTGGGAGGGACCGTGCTCGACCTACGCAGCCTGCCGATCGATCCGGACCGCGTGCAGGCCAGAATCGACCAGCTCGGCGCGATTGGCGTTCACCCGAACGGCGGCCTGTTCCGGACCCTCTACGACGACGGCTGGGTCGAGGCGATGGCCCTGCTCCGGCGCTGGATGGAGGAGGCCGGCCTGAGCGTCCGCTTCGACGCCGTCGGCAACCTGTGGGGCCGCGCCGAGGGGACGGGACGCGGCCCGGGCTACGCGAACGCCGTGGTGACCGGCTCGCACGTGGACACCGTCCGCCAGGGCGGCAAGTACGACGGCGCGCTCGGCGTCCACATGGCGATCGCGGCGGTCCAGGCGCTGCTCGAAGGCGTCGGGCGGCCGAAGCGCCCGCTCGAAGTGCTGGTCACCTGCGAGGAAGAGGGGAGCCGGTTCGCCTGCTCCTTCTGGGGCGCCAGGGCCATTGTCGGGCGGGTCGGGGCGGACGAGCCGGACCGGATCGCGGACCCGGACGGTGTCACTATCGGGGCGGCGATGCGGGAGCGTGGCTTCGACCCGGCGCGGATCGGCGAGGCCGAGCGCCACGACCTTGCCGCGTTCGTCGAGGCCCACATCGAGCAGGGCGCCATTCTGGAGCGGGAGGGGTATCCGCTCGGCGTGGTCACCTCGATCACCGGTCAGCGCTGGATCCAGGTCACCGTTGACGGCATCCAGAACCACGCCGGCACGACGCCGATGGACCTGCGCCAGGACGCCCTGGCGGGCGCCGCCACGATGATCGCCCGGATCGAGGCGGCGGCGCTGGCGATGGGACGGCCGGCCGTGGCGACCGTCGGGCGAATCCAGGCGCTCCCCGGCGGCACGAACATCATCCCGGGCCGCTGCACGTTCACGGTGGACAGCCGCCACGCCGAGTTTGGGCCGCGCCAGCAGCTGCTGGCCGAGATCGAGAAGATCATCCGGGAGACAGCGCGCGAGCGGGGACTCGACGTCACCATCCAGACGGTGATGGACCATGACCCGGTCCCGATGAGCCAGGAGATTCGGGCGCAGATCGAAGCGTCGATTCAGTCACTCGGGCTCCAATACCTCGTCATGCCGAGCGGGGCCGGCCACGACAGCGAGATCCTGGCGCCGCGCGTCCCGACGGCGATGCTGTTCGTGCCCAGCAAGGGCGGCAAGAGTCACACGCCCGAGGAGCTCACGCCGGTCGAGTGGGTGGTGCCGGGCATCCAGGCGCTGGCCGGGGCGCTGCACCGGCTGGCGTACGCGTAGGAGAGGGTGAGGATGAGTGACCAACCGCGAGGAATACGAGGCCAGGTGCTGCTCTTCACCGGCGAGGGCAAGGGGAAGACGACGGCGGCGTTCGGGGTGGTGCTACGCGCCGTCGGGCGGGGCTGGAAGGTCTCGATGATCCAGTTCACCAAGATGGGCGAGTGGCCGAAAGGGGAGCCGCTCGGGGAGATCGCGGGAGCGGCCCGCCTCGCGCCCGACTTCGAAGTGATCTCGACCGGGATCGGGTTCGTCAACATCTTCGGCGATCCGTTCACCTTCGAGGAGCACCGCGAGGCAGCCCAGAACGGGCTGAAGCTCGCCCAGGAGAAGATTCAGTCAGGAGTGTACGAGCTGGTGATCCTCGACGAGATCCTGGGCGCCGTAGACCAGGGGCAGATCGACCTCGAACAGGTGATCGAGCTGATCCAGACGAAGCCGCACGCCGTCAACCTCCTGTTGACCGGCCACGACGCCCAGAAGCGCTTCCTCGACCAGCTGCTGCCGCTGGTGGACCTCGCCACCGAGATGGTCAAGCTGAAGCACCCGTTCGACGAGGGCCACCAGGCGCGCAAGGGACTGGATTACTGAGGCCGGTCTTGGCGAAGACGCCCGGGATGCTCAAAACGCGCGGTTTTGGTACTTGACGACACCCGGGGTCTGGTTGCTATAGTGATCGGGCGCCCTGCGCTGGGGCCGTGGAGTCACGACGATTCTGAACGTCATCGCGCACGAGATGCTGGAGAGGGCCTTGTAACGAGGTCTTCGAGCTGCGTTTCGACGTGGTGACGGTCCGGTCGGAAGACGGGCCGTTTTTGTTGGTCTGCAATTGGCCGACAACTGGCGCACACGCGTGCTGGTTCATTGACAGTAGAAGAGTGGTGAGGAGTGAGTCGATCCTGTCGGCTTGGCGTCGTGCGTGAGCGTGATGCTGAGCGAGGGAAGGCGCACGGTGGATGCCTAGGCGTCACGAGCCGATGAAGGGCGTGGAAGGCTGCGAAAAGCTTCGGGGAGCCGTCAGCAGGCGTTGATCCGGAGATACCCGAATGGGGCAACCCGGCCGAAGTGATGTTCGGTCACGGCCGCCTGAATCTATAGGGCGGTGCGAGGTAAGTGGGGGAACTGAAACATCTCAGTACCCCGAGGAAGAGGAATCAACCGAGATACCCCAAGTAGTGGTGAGCGAACGGGGTGTTGCCCAAACCGTGTCCATGTCAAGGCTGTAGCCGTTGTGGACAGGGGGTTGTAGGACCTGGTGGAGACCGCTACAGAGGTCTCGCAGATGGCTTGGGTGTAGTCGAACGATCTGGGAAGGTCGGCCAGAGCGGGTGAGAGCCCCGTAGACGAAACATACCAAGGATGTGTGATCAGGCACCTGAGTACCGCGGAGCACGTGAAATTCCGTGGGAAGCTGGGGGGACCACCCTCCAAGGCGAACTACTCGTGACGACCGATAGTGAACGAGTACCGTGAGGGAAAGGTGAAAAGCACCCCGGAAGGGGGATGAAAAGACCCTGAAACCGTGCGCCGACAAGCAGTTAGAGCGTCGAGAGGCGTGATAGCGTGCTTATTGAAGAATGAGCCGGCGAGTTACTCCGTGTGGCGGTAGGTTAAGGTGGTGAAGCACCGGAGCCGGAGCGAAAGCGAGTCTGAAGAGGGCGTAGAGTCGTACGGAGTAGACCCGAAACCGCGTGAGCTACCCATGGCCAGGGTGCAGGTCCGGTAAAGCGGACTGAAGGCCCGAACCCATCGATGGTTCAAAATCGAGGGATGAGCTGTGGGTAGGGGTGAAATGCCAAACGAACGCGGAGATAGCTGGTTCTCCCCGAAATGCATTTAGGTGCAGCCCGGGGGTGAGCGTCGCGGAGGTAGGGCACTGGATGGGCAAGCGGGCGAGAGCTTAGCGACCCCAACCAAACCACGAATGCCGCGACAGCATCCCCTGGAGTGAGACTGTGGGGGCTAAGCTCCATAGTCGAGAGGGAAACAACCCGGACCGCCAGCTAAGGCCCCGAATTCCAGGCTTAGTGTGAAAGGATGTGAGGTCGCCCAGACAGCCAGGAGGTTGGCTTAGAAGCAGCCATCCTTGAAAGAGTGCGTAACAGCTCACTGGTCGAGTGATCTCGCGCCGACAATGTACCGGGGCTCAAGCCTGGAGCCGAAGCTGCGGATTCTGTCTTTGGACAGAGTGGTAGGGGAGCGTCGTGATCGGCGGTGAAGTCAGCCTGTGAGGGCTGGTGGAGTGGTCACGAGTGCGAATGCCGGCATGAGTAGCGTAAGGCGTGTGAGCAAGCACGCCCACCGAATGGCCGAGGGTTCCGACGGAAGGTTAATCCTCGTCGGGTTAGTCGGGCCTAAGCCGAGGCCGCGAGGCGTAGGCGATGGACACACGGTTGATATTCCGTGACCGCTCGCAGACGACAAAGTCTGGGGCTGGTGCGGGGTAGGGTAGGTCGAGCGCGCCGATTGGACATGGTGCGTCTAAGCCCGCAGTGCGCTGGCCGTCAGGTCAGACGTGCGAGGGGTGGGAGACCTCGGGCCTCCGGGTCTGGGGGATTCGATTGAGCCTGGCCTCCAAGAAAAGCCAGCGTCAGGAAGCTGCGAGCGCCCGTACCGCAGACCGACACGGGTGGCCGGGTGCGAGAGCACCAAGGTGGACGGGTGAGTCCTCGTTAAGGAACTAGGCAAGTTGACCCCGTAACTTCGGGAGAAGGGGTACCGCGGTAGCGTGAAGCGACTAGCTCGTGGAGCGTGAGGCGGGCGCAGAGAACAGGCCCATGCGACTGTTTACCAAAAACACAGCTCCCTGCAAACGCGGAAGCGGACGTATAGGGGGTGACGCCTGCCCGATGCCGGAAGGTCAAGGGGAGGGGTGATGAGCCCAGAACCGAAGCCCCGGTCAATGGCGGCCGTAACTATAACGGTCCTAAGGTAGCGAAATTCCTTGTCGGGTAAGTTCCGACCCGCACGAATGGCGTAACGACATGGGCGCTGTCTCAACGAGGAGCCCGGCGAAATTGAACTGGCCGTGAAGATGCGGCCTACCCGCGACAGGACAAAAAGACCCCGTGGAGCTTTACTGTAGCCTGACGTTGGGTCGGGGCTCGGGATGCGTAGGATAGGTGGGAGCCAAGGAAGCCGGGACTCTGGTCTCGGTGGAGGCAGCGGTGAAATACCACCCTTCCCGGGTTTTGAGTCTAACCATGCACCGTGATCCGGTGTTGGAACAGCGTCTGGTGGGCAGTTTGACTGGGGCGGTCGCCTCCTAAAAGGTAACGGAGGCGCCCAAAGGTTCCCTCAGGCTGGATGGAAATCAGCCGCCGAGTGCATAGGCAAAAGGGAGCTTGACTGCGAGGCTGACACGCCGAGCAGGGACGAAAGTCGGGCTAAGTGATCCTCTGGCACTGCGTGGAAGGGCCAGGGCTTAACGGATAAAAGCTACCCCGGGGATAACAGGCTGATCTTGCCCGAGAGTCCACATCGACGGCAAGGTTTGGCACCTCGATGTCGGCTCGTCGCATCCTGGGGCCGGAGCAGGTCCCAAGGGTTGGGCTGTTCGCCCATTAAAGCGGTACGCGAGCTGGGTTCAGAACGTCGTGAGACAGTTCGGTCTCTATCCGTCGTGGGCGTTGGGATTTTGACAGGAGCCGTCCCTAGTACGAGAGGACCGGGACGGACGGACCTCCGGTGTACCAGTTGTCCCGCCAGGGGCACCGCTGGGTAGCCGACGTCCGGCAGGGATAACCGCTGAAAGCATCTAAGCGGGAAGCTCGCCTGAAGATGAGAGTCCCCACCAGGTCAACTGGGTAAGGCCCCAGCAAGACGAGCTGGTTGATAGGCGGCCGGTGTACGCCCCGCAAGGGGTTCAGCCTAGCCGTACTAATGGCCGAGGGCTCATCGTCGTTCTCATGCACGACGCCCGGCCGACAGGATCGCCTCACTCCTCACCCAGCGAGTAGGCGGTAGGCGGTAGGCCGTCGGCAGAGGGTGCGGACCTCGAGCCTCGCGTGCTCACCATCTGGCGGTTCCAAGAGCCGGCCAGGTGATGGACGCGCGAGGCTGGAGATCCCCCCACTGCCTACCGCCTACGGCCTACCGCCTACTCGCGGGTCAAGCGGCTGGTCCTGGTGGCTCTGGCGGGGTGGTCCCACCCGTTCCCTTCCCGAACACGGTCGTGAAACGCCCCAGCGCCAACGATACTGCGTGGGCAACTGCGTGGGACAATCGGTCGGTGCCAGGTCCAACCCTTGACCTTCTTCTTCTCGACCTGCTACAGTGGTAGGTCGGCGCGGAGTGGCGGACGGCGACGGCAGCAACCAGCTGCACGAGCGGTCAGGCCAGGCGGCGCGGAGCACGTTGACAATCGAAGAGTGGTGGGGAGCGTGACGATCTGTTGAGAGATCGTCGAGGTTCATGTGTGCAAACAGTGAACTCTCGACAATTCCGATGGAGAGTTTGATCCTGGCTCAGGATAAACGCTGGCGGCGTGCCTAAAACATGCAAGTCGAACGGTCACGTGTCTTCGGACGTGTGGTAGTGGCGGACGGCTGAGTAACACGTGGGTGACCTGCCCTCGAGCGGGGGATAACTGCCCGAAAGGGTGGCTAATACCGCAGACATCATGCATTCGGTTGTGTGATTGAACTTGAGGGGCTCGGGGAGGGGCCCGCGGTCGATTAGCTAGCTGGTGGGGTAACGGCCTACCAGGGCTGCGATCGATAGCTGGTCTGAGAGGATGATCAGCCAGACTGGGACTGCGAACGGCCCAGACTCCTACGGGAGGCAGCAGTTAGGAATTTTGGGCAATGGGCGAAAGCCTGACCCAGCAACGCCGCGTGGGTGATGAAGGCCCTCGGGTCGTAAAGCCCTTTTCCCAGGGAAGATGATGACGGTACCTGGGGAATCAGCCCCGGCTAACTACGTGCCAGCAGCCGCGGTAATACGTAGGGGGCAAGCGTTGTCCGGATTTATTGGGCGTAAAGCGCTCGCAGGTGGTTCGTTGCGTCGTGCGTGAAAGCCCCCGGCTCAACTGGGGAGTGTCGTGCGATACGGGCGGACTGGAGGCCAGTAGGGGGATGCGGAATTCCGGGTGTAGTGGTGGAATGCGTAGAGATCCGGAGGAACACCAGCGGCGAAGGCGGCATCCTGGACTGGTCCTGACACTCAGGAGCGAAAGCGTGGGGAGCGATCCGGATTAGATACCCGGGTAGTCCACGCTGTAAACGATGTGCACTAGGTGTCGGGGGTATCGACCCCCTCGGTGCCGCAGCTAACGCGATAAGTGCACCGCCTGGGGACTACGGCCGCAAGGCTAAAACTCAAAGGAATTGACGGGGGCCCGCACAAGCAGCGGAGCGTGTGGTTTAATTCGACGCAACGCGAAGAACCTTACCTGGGCTTGACATGCACGTGGTACGAGGGGGAAACCTTGAGGACCCGCAAGGGAGCGTGCACAGATGCTGCATGGCTGTCGTCAGCTCGTGCCGTGAGGTGTTGGGTTAAGTCCCGCAACGAGCGCAACCCTCGCTGCCAGTTACGATGTCTGGCGGGACCGCCGGGTCCAACCCGGAGGAAGGTGGGGATGACGTCAAGTCAGCACGGCTCTTACGTCCAGGGCTACACACACGCTACAATGGCCGGTACAACGCGCGGCGATGGGGCGACCCGGAGCGAATCGCAGCAAAGCCGGTCTCAGTTGGGATTGCAGGCTGCAACTCGCCTGCATGAACGCGGAGTTGCTAGTAACCGCAGGTCAGCACACTGCGGTGAATACGTTCCCGGGCCTTGTACACACCGCCCGTCACGTCATGAAAGTTGGAGACGCCTGAAGTCGGTTCGCTAACCTCTCGAGGAGGCAGCCGCCGAGGGTGGTGCCAGCGATTGGGACGAAGTCGTAACAAGGTAGCCGTACCGGAAGGTGCGGCTGGATCACCTCCTTTCTAGGGATGCTCGACAGTCCCCCTGTCTCACACGGGGAGGCTGCCCAGCCCCAGGTCGATACGTCACGCCGCTTCGCTCATCGCAGCGTTCCTGCGGTGCAGCACCTCGGTGCTGAGAGGCCGACCCGCATTCCGGGATCCTCGGATCCTCGTGGTCGCGCGCGTGACGGGACACCATACCCGTCAAGCTCCCCCCCACTCTTCGGCGGTCAACGCCGCTCCGCCGCCTTCTCGTGCGCGGTCCCCCTGCCCGGGCCAGTAGCTCAGTCGGTTAGAGCGCAGTCCTGATAAGACTGAGGTCCCTGGTTCGATTCCAGGTTGGCCCACCCCTTTCCTCATCGCTTCGATCCCTTCTCAAGCGCGCCGTCGAGCCCGCGTCAACTCGCTTCGACATCCTGGGCGCTCTGGCAGGAGATCCTCATTCGTTCGGCACCCTCCATTTCGACACGCGCCGCCGACGGGAACGATGGGACAGCTGGTTGCAGCTCGTCCGGCACGCTTCAGCCCGTGCTCATCACGCTTCCCTCACCGTACTCCGCGCGTTTGCTCGATGGTGCGCGTCGTGTGGACGAGTGTCGAGACGTTTGCGCTATAATGGGCGCGTTTCTCGATTGGACGCTGCAACCGGTATCGCGTGCGCCAGGGGCGCTCCTTGACGCGAGCACTTGCCTGTGGCACGGTCGCGCGATCACCAGGACGGGCACGGGACTGGGTAGGGTTCCTCCAACTCGATGACTGAGCTTCACGTCCGCCGTTCCGTCTGCCCGCACGATTGCCCAGACGCCTGTGGGATGCTGGCCTGGGTGCGTGACGGCAAGATCGTGCGAGTTTCTGGTGACCCGGACCACCCGGTCACCAGAGGGTCGATCTGTGGCAAGGCGGTCCGCTACGCCGAGCGCGTCTACGGCGAAGATCGCATCCTCTACCCGCGGCGCCGCGTCGGGCGGAAGGGCGAGGCGCGCTTCGAGCGGATCTCCTGGGACGACGCCCTCGATCTCGTCGCCGAGCGGTTCCACGCCATCGTGCGCGAGCACGGCGCCGAGGCGATCCTCCCATACAGCTTCGCCGGCACGATGGGCATCACCAGCATCGGCAGCATGGACCGCCGCCTGTTCCACCGCCTGGGGGCCATCCAGCTTGCACGGACCGTCTGCTCGGTGGCCGGCAACGTCGGCTACGATTACACCATCGGCGGCAAGCTCGGCACCGACCCGGAGACGACCTCGCAGGCGAAGTACGTCATCTCCTGGGGCAGTAACCTCGCCTCAGTCAACATGCACCAGATGACGTACATTCGCGAGGCTCAGCGTGCAGGAGCGACGTTCGTCCAGATTGACGTCCACCGCAACCGGACCAGCGCCTTCGCGGACCGATTCGTGCAGGTGCGGCCCGGCACGGATGCTGCCCTTGCGCTCGGGATGATGCACGTCATCATCCGCGACGGCCTGCACGACGCGGCGTACGTTCGGGAGCACACCATCGGGTTCGAGCGGCTGGCGGCGCGGGTGCGGGAGTACCCCCCGGAACGCGTCCAGCAGATCACGGACGTCCCTGCCGAGCTGGTGGAGACCCTGGCCCGGGAATACGCGACGACCCGACCGGCGTTCATACGGATTGGGAACGGCCTCCAGCATCACGACAACGGCGGCATGGCCGTCCGCACCATCGCCTGCCTGCCGGGCCTCGTCGGCGCCTGGCGGGACGTCGGCGGCGGCGCGATGAAGAGCAACGGCGGCTACGCTGCCATGAACGACGATGCGCTGATGCGCCCGGACCTGCTGGGCGGTCGAGCGCCACGCACGATCAACATGAATCAACTCGGGCACGCCCTCACCGAGCTCGACGATCCGCCCGTCAAGGCGATGATCGTCTACAACGCCAATCCGGCCGTCATCGCGCCGGATCAGCGCCAGGTGCTGGCTGGCCTCGCTCGCGACGATCTCTTCACCGTGGTGCACGAGCAGGTACTGACGGACACGGCGCGCTACGCCGACGTGCTGCTCCCCGCCACCACGCATTTCGAGCAGACCGATCTGTACTCCAGCTACTGGCATCTGTACCTGAACCTGGCCGAGCCGGCCATCGCGCCGCTCGGCGAGGCGAAATCGAACGTGGACTTCTTCGCGGCGCTGGCCCAGCGGCTCGGCTTCGAGGACGATTGCTTCACGGACGACGTCGAGACGCTGATCTCGCAGGCGCTGGACAACCCGGCCAACCCGTTCCTGCATGGGATCACGCTGGAGCAGCTGAAGGCTGGTGGCCCGGTCCGCCTGAACGTCGAGCAGCCGCACCCGGCCTTCGCCGATGGGCACTTCCCCACGCCGTCAGGTAAGATCGAGCTGTATTCGGAGCAGATGGCGCGGCACGGACACGACCCCTTACCGACGCATACACCGTTGATTGAGGGTGGTGACGGCGAGCAGCTGCCGTCCGGTCCATATCCACTCTTGTTCATCACACCGCCCAACCACTTCTTTTTGAACTCGTCCTACGCTAACATGCCGTCAAACGTCCGCTCTGAGGAGCGGCCCCGCCTGGAGATCCACCCCGAGGATGCCCGCGCGCGCGGCGTCCTCGACGGTGACGCTGTTCGGGTGTACAACCAGCGGGGTGACGTCCAGCTCGAGGCGACCCTGACCGACGACGTGCGTCCAGGAGTGGTGGTCAGCCGCGGGCTGTGGTGGGGGAGGTATCAACCCGGCGGTCACGGCGTCAACGCAACCACGCCGCAGCGGCTTGCGGACATGGGCGGCGGCGCGACGTTCTTTTCGAACCTGGTCGAGGTCGGCCGGGTCGAAGACCGGGTCGAAGGTGACCGGTTCGACGACGTTCGACAAGACGGTGGCCGGTGTGCCGGGGAAGGCTCCCCATGATCGTGCAAGCGATGGTCGAGCCGTTGCCCGAAGCCACGCGCGGGCCTTGAGAGAGGAGACGACGCATGGCAGATGAGCGACGTGTACGCACGACCGTAAGCACGACCACTACGACACAGCAGATTGAACGTCTACGCGAGCGCGCCCCACGAGTGGGCACGGCTCGTGCACAATAGGAGAAGGGATGGCCAAGAGTCTTAAGGAAGCGCTGCTGGAGAAGTTTGCGGATCTCCAACAGCTTGGCATTGCACCGACTACGGCGCCGCCGATGGACGATGACGGTCCGGCGGTTGTCGTGGAGATGGGCTCGGACAGCTACGGCGAGGGTGGCGGTCGTCGCCAGCGCAGCAACCGTGGCGGCATGTATGACGACGATCGCCGCGGCGGCGATATTCCGATCCGACCGCGTGGCGGTCGGGGCGGCGCGCCAGGCCGTGGTGGCCGGGGCGGTGGTGGCGGCGGCGAGCGCGGCGAGCGCGGTCGTGGCGGCCCGCCCAGCGGTGGCGAGCGGTTCCGCCGGCCGGATCGTGGCGGGGACCGGGCAGCCCTCGAGGGGATGCCGCCGCCGTTGGCTGGTGGTCCGGCGCCGCGTCCGCCATTTGGCGACCGGCCCGCTGGCCCGCGCCCGCCATTTGGCGACCGGCCCGGTGGCCCTGGTGGCCCGCGCCCGCCGTTCGGGGACCGTGGTCCGGGTGGCCCTGGTGGGCCGCGCCCCCCGTTTGGCGACCGTGGCCCGCGTCCGGGTGGTCCCGGCGGGCCTGGCGGCCCGCCGATGGGCGACCGTGGTCCGCGTCCGGGCGGCCCACCGCAGCTGAGCCAGGATGCCCGGCTCCAGCAGAACGCGGAGCGGCGTCGGCGTGAGTCTGGTCAGCGCGAGGAGCTGGTGGCACTGCTTGCGCAGCACACCGGCGCCGAGGCGACTCCCGAGGTCTTCGACAAGTTCATGACCGACCTGACCGTCGAAACCGGCGCGCTGCCTGAATTGGGGCGCATCGTCGAGGCGGTCAAGCTCGCGAACAGCATCGAAGCGCCGAAGGTCGGCAACGCCGTCCGTCAGCTGTTCCGCCGGCCGCGCCCGCGTCCGGCTGGACCGCCGCCGGCGCGCCCGGCACCCGCTCCGGCTCCAGCTGCAGCTGTCGCCTCCGAGGCGCCCGCGGAGTAGGCGCTACTCGCCTGTACAGGTGTGAAGAGGGGGCTGTACCGATCTGGTGCGGCCCCCTCTTGGCGACCCGAATCGTCCCGACCGCGCGGCCGTGGACTGATGAAGGTTGACGAAATAGTATGGTAAACCGTGGTCAGTTGGAATGAGCGCGGGGTGGGGGTATGACGCGACGGTTGGCGTTGACGGAGGCGGAGCGGGTCACGCTGGAGGAGGCGGTGAAGCACCACCCGAAGGCGTACGCGCGTGAGCGGGCGGCGGCGCTGCTGAAGGTGGCGGATCGGTCGTCGGGGCTGCGGGTGGCGGAGCACGGGCTGCTGCGGCGTCGCGCGGCGGACACGGTGTATCGGTGGCTGGACCGGTACGAGGAGCACGGGCTGGCGGTGCTGACGATCCGGTCAGGCCGGGGCCGCAGGCCCGGCTTTCCCCAGCGGCCTGACGAGCGGGAGGCGCATCGGGCCGAGGTGCTCGCGGCGCTGGGGAGCGACCCGCGCCAGCACGGGCACGGCCGGAGCCGCTGGACGCTGGTGGGACTGGGGGCGGTGGTAGCCGGTTCGCCCGGCGCAGGCGGTCGGGGATCTGGCGGACGCTCCGGGCGTACGGGCTCCGCTGGAAGCGGGCGCGCGACCACCTCCGCAGCCCGGACCCAGCCTACCAGGAGAAGGTGGCGCACCTGCGGGCCATCCGGGCGCGCGTCGCGGCCGCCCTGGAGACGGCGGTCCTCCTCTATCTCGACGAGGTCACTTACTACCGCCAGCCCTCGCTGGCGTCTGGCTACGCCCGGCCGGCACGGCCGACCCGCGCGCCGAGCGCTCCACCGGAGTAACACCACGACCCGGGTCGTCGGCGCCCTCGATGCCGCCACGGCCCGGTCATCGCCCACCAGGCCACCCGCATCGGTGTCCCGGCCCTGCTCCGCTTCTTCAAGGCCCTGGTCGCAGCTTACCCGGGACAGCGCCTCTACATCGTCCTCGACAACTGGCCGGTCCATTTCCATCCCGACCTCCTCGCCGCCCTCGAGCCCCAGGAGTCCCCCTTCCCCTTCTTCCGACCCCGCTCCTGGTCCGCCGAGCCCAGCCCCACCGCCAAACGACTCAACCTCCCCATCCAGCTCGTCCCGCTCCCCACCTACTCCCCCTGGCTCAACCCCATCGAGAAGCTCTGGCGCTGGCTCAAGCAGGACGTCCTCCACCTCCATCGCCTCGCCGACGACCTCCCGGCCCTCCGCGCACGCGTCCTCGCCTTCCTCGCTCGTTTCAAGGACGGCTCCCCCGACCTCCTCCGCTATGTCGGCCTTCTACCACATTAATTCGTCAACCCTCATAAGTCCACGTCTACCATCGGTGCGTGGCTACGCCACGCCGGGGGCAGCACGTCCGTCGCGGAGCGACGACTGATTGTAGGCGTGGGTTTATGGAGTTTGACGAATTAGTCTGGGAGTGCGAGGCCGACGTAGCGCAGGCCTGGCGAGCCGTCTTCGAGCGCCGTAAGAACGCCCAGACCAGGGCGCGCAGAGCTGGGAGGTCGTCGGCGTGACGGTGGAGGTGCAGGACATCCTGCGAGCCAGCGCCAGGCTCTCGGTCGGGTGGCCCAGGGGCGTAGGTGGGCGCGGCACGAGTTGGATGGGCAGGTCCGACGGGCGGTGGGGCTCGGTCGGTCGGCCACGAGGGCGGGCGCAGGAAGGGAAGCGTGAGTGCTGCGGCTCGAGGGTGGCAGCACATCGGGATGGAAATGGCCGGCCAGGTCTGGACGAGTAGATGCGCTTTCCGGATAGGCGTCCACGAGCGCTTCGTAGAAGCGGACCAGTTCGGCCACCCCGATCTGGCGCCCCTGGTAGGCGACGACCTGGCCGGTCTGTGGGTCGAGCGTCGCGGTCACCCGGGTGGTCGTGTTGCTCTTCAGGGATCGCTCGGCCCGTGGGCTGTCGCTCGCGGCACCGTACGCCGACGCGAGGGAGGGCTGGCGATAGTAGGTGACCTCATCCTGGTACAGCACCACGGCGGGTCGGGTCCGCCGTGACTTCGGCCTGGCGCGTCTGCACGTGGGCGAGCTTGGCGCGATAGTCGGGGTCGGGGCTGCGCACATGGTCACGCCCGCGCTTCCAGCGCAGCTTGTGCCGAGCCAGGATCCGCCAGACCCCAGACAGGCTGTATCCCCAGAGCCACGGCACGCCTCACGCAGCGCCCGCAGCGTCAGCGACTCTGCGGCTGCGGCAGCTCCCACGCGCGCGGATCCGTCGCCAGCACCCCAGCAGTCGGCCGCTCCCGCTCCGGGTCGGCTGGCCGAGGGAAATGGGCGGTTTCCGCCCCGACCCGCCGCCATCGTCAGCCCGGCCACCCCGAGGCCGTCAAGCGGTCGAGCCAGCGATACACCGTGTCGGCCGCTCGGCGCACCAGCATCCCACTCGCCGCCACCGCGTGCGCCGCCGCCCGTCCGCAACCTGCAAGATCGCCGCAGCCCGTTCCCGCCGATACGGCTTCGGATCGTGCCTCACCATCCACTCCAACTCCGCACGCTGCTCCGCCGTGACCCGCACCTCTCGTCGCCATGCTCCCCCGACCTCCTCCGCTATGTCGGCCTTCTACCACATTAATTCGTCAACCCTCATCAACCCACGGACCTGCTTCGCTCCGTGTGGCCGTACGCCCGGCCCGCTAGTTCCGAGGTTTCGGCTGGGGCGCGGAGCCCGGAAAGCTCGGGTTGAAGAGGCCCGGCCCGGAAGCGCCGCCGTTCGACGGGGCCGAGTTGCCGCCGGGCGGCGGGTTCGAGGCCGGCGCCGGGTTGGAGCGGGGCGCGGCCGTCGGGGCCGCTCGCGCTGGCGCGGCGGTCGGCTGGCGCGCCGGCTGGGCCGGTATCAGGACTGGGGCCACTGGAGGCTGGGAGCCACCGGCCGGAGCGGCGTTGGCGGTGGGTGCAGGAGCGGGGGCTGCGTTGCTCGGCGCCGGCGCCGCGTTTGCAGGGGCCGGCGCCGGGGCGCTGCCCGGCGCACGCTCGCCACCCGGTCCGACCGACACCCCCACTTGCGGGCGAGCGGGGGCCGGGGCTGGCGAGGCGCCAGGAGCAGCCTGTGGCGTTGGCTGCGGCGGCTTCGGCGGCGTGTCCGGGAAGCCGAAGATGTGGCGGAAGATACGGGCCGCGATCGGGGCGGCGTCGCGGCTGCTGGACCCGTGGTCCACGTACACCGTGACCACCACCTTCGGATCGTCCACCGGCGCGAAGCCGGTGAACCAGCCGTGGGTCGGCAGCTCGCCGTTCGGGTTGGTGCTCTGGCCGTACTCAGCCGTTCCCGTCTTGCCGGCGATCCGCAGGCCGGGGATGCGGTAGTCCCGCAGGAGCTGGCCGCTGAAGCCAAGCTCCATCCCTTCGATGGTGGTCTGGATGTTACGCGGGTCGATCTCCAGCGTCCTGACCACCTCGGGCGAGGCGGTGCTCAGCACGTTGCCGTCCGAGTCTACGATCTGGCGCACGACGTGCGGGCGCAGCACCTTGCCCATGTTCGCGATCGCCATCGTCATGCCCTGCACTTGCAGCGGGCTCGCCTCGACGTACCCCTGCCCGATCGACATGTTGTAGGTGTCGCCCTTGACCCACTTCTCGCCGATCTTCTGGAGCTTCCAGGCCTCGTCCGGGATCAGACCCGCCGTCTCGCCGGGCAGGTCGATGCCGGTCGGGGCGCCGTAGCCGATCATCCGGGCGTAGCGCGCCAGCCGCTCGTTGCCGAGCCCCACGAACCCCTCTGGCTCGTAGCCGCCGCCCAGGTAGAAGAAGTAGATGTTCGACGAGTTGGCGATGGCCTGGAGGTAGTTCAGCTTCCCCAGCACGGACCAATCTGGAAACGGCTGACGGAAGTTCGGGTAGAAGTCGTGCGGCACCCAGAGGATGCCCTTGCTCTCGATGATCGTGTTGCGGCTGGCGACGCCTTCCTGGAGCGCCCCCATGCCGGTCACCAGCTTGAACGTCGAGCCTGGCGGATAGTTGCCGGCGATGGCTCGATGAAAGAACGGCTGCTCCGGATCTTTCAGGAGGCTCGCCAGCTCCTCCTCACGCGAGTCGTCGCCGAAGACGTTGTCGTCGTAGGTTGGCAGGCTGACCAGCGCCAGGATCTCGCCGGTCTTGGCGTCGCTGACGATGGCGCAGCCGACGTTGCCGTGGAACAGCCCCTCCTGCAGGATCTGCGTCACCGACTTCTGCAAGTCCAGGTCGATGGTGGTGACCAGATTCTTGCCTGGATCCGGCCGCTCGACGCGCAACGTGCCGACCTCGCGGCCGGACGCCTCGACCTCGTACAGCTGGCGGCCTGGGCGCCCTCTGAGGACTGACTCGTACGTGTCCTCCAGGCCGGCCGCCCCGATCTTGTCGTTGATCGTATAGCCGTCCTTCTCGATCTTCTGCTTGTACTCGGCCTGCGAGAGCACCGCCGGTGAGATCGGCCCCAGGTAGCCGAGGATCTGCGACAGGGTCCGTCCCTCGGCGTACTTGCGCGCCGACTCGACGGTCACCTTGACGCCCGGCAGGTTCGCGAGATCCTGCTCCACGAGCAAGGCGGCCTCGCGTGGCACGTTCGACTTGATCGGGACCGGGTCGAAGATGTGGCCGTCCACCTTGCGCTTCTCGACGGCCTGCCGGATCTCCGGGACCGGCACGCCGACGAGGCCGCTCAGACGCGCATATGTCTCGGTCTCCTGGCTCGACTTCAGGTCGGCCGGGACGATGGAGACGACAAAGATGGGCGCGTTCGACGCGACAAGCGTGCCCTTACGGTCGTAGATGACGCCCCGCTGTGGCGTGATCTGACTGATGCGGACACGGTTGTTGTCGGCGCGCTGTCGAAGCTGTGGGCCTTCGACGATCTGCAGCCGCCAGAGCTGGGTGGCAAGCAGCGCGAAGGTGACGAAGACGGCTGCACGGAACAGGTGTGGGGCCACCCCCGACGTCCTGCCGCGCGACTCGTCGGAGTCGTGCATGGGGCCTGCCAGGAGCCTGTAGTCTGGTCAGTGTACCACGGGTAGGCAGTAGGCAGTGGGCGGTAGGCGGAAACTCCACCGCCTACCGCCTACCGCCTACCGCCTACCCGCTGCGAGAACGTCTCGCCGAAGACGTCGTTGGCGACGCGGTTCAGCAGCTGCTCGATCGAGCCGCCGGCGATCATCCAGCCGCGCGTCCGCCGGAAGATGTAGTTGACCGCCGCTTCCTGGTCGTAGCCGTAGCCGCCGAAGACCTGCAGGGCGTCGTTCGCCACCTCGAAGCCGGCGCGGTTGCAGGCCAGCTTCGCCAGCGCCGTCTCCAGCTCGGAAGGCAGGCCAGCATCTGCGTTGGACGCTGCTCGGTAGAGCAGCAGCCGCGCTGAGTCCAGCTTCAGCTTCATCTCGGCGAACCGCCACTGGAGCCCCTGGAACTCGCAGAGCCGCCGCCCGAACTGCTGCCGCTCCTTGGCATACGCGACCGCCCGGTCGAACGCGGCCTGCCCGAGCGCCAGCGACCGCGAAGCGTTCCCGAGCCGCTCGACGTTGAACACCGCCAGCATCTTGCGGAAGCCGTCCTGGTCCAGCAGCACGTTCTCGCGCGAGACCCGGGCGCCCTCCAGGTAGAGCATCCCGTACCGCTCGCCGGACATGAACCGGTTGCTGCTGTCCACCGTCAGGCCGGGCGCGTCGCGCTCCACGATCACCGCGCCGGACGTCCGCGAGCTCTCCCCGAATCGGCACCAGACCACGAAGGCGTCGGCACTGGCGGCGTTGGTCGTGAAGATCTTCTGCCCATCCAGCACCACCGTGTCGCCGTCGATCCTGGCGCGGGTTTTGAGGTCGGTCACGGCCGAGCCGGCCTCCGGCTCGGTCATGCCGATGCTGAACAGGCGCTCGCCGCGCAGGCCCGGAGCAAGATGTTTCGCCTTCTGCTCCGGGGAGCCGTTCTTGGCGACCTGCTGGATCGCCCCGAAGTTGAGCGCCTGAACGCAGTCGCCGGCGATGGGGCAGACCTGGGCGATGGTCTCGATGACCAGCACGGCGTCGAGCAGCTTGCCGCCCTGGCCGCCGTCCTCGGTCGGGATGGTGATGCCGGCCAGCCCTTGCTCGGCGAGGAAGGTCAGGTACTCGCGCGGCAGGACGCCGTCGTCCTCCAGCATGTAGCCGGTCGGCCCGAAACGCCGCCGGGCCAGCTCGCGCGTCGCCGCCACGAGATCGGCCTGGTACTCGCTGAGCTGAAAGTCCATCCTGACTCCCTCCTCGGAGTGTGTCCCTCAGGATATCCGAGTGCAATGTGCAGGCGAGCCGGCCGTGGCGCCGGGCCGTGGACCCGGCTGACAATGCGGCGTTCCGCAAGATCGTGCAGGGCACCAGGCCCTGGCGGCTCCGCCCGCCCTCTTGCGTTTCACTTAACGGTGCGCTAACCTCCACTTTACAGGCCGTCCACACGGGCGGCGTCTCCGTTAACATCGGGTCGGTATCATCGCCCGGCGGGCGCAGTGTCGCGTCAGTCGTGGCCGGGCCACGACCGGCTGCCTGAGCGCCTCCGCGCGGACAGTCGGCGTGATGGTGCCAGCCGCTCGGGGGAAGCGTGGCGAACGCGAGCTCGACAAATCGCAGAGCGCTCGGCGTGGGGCCGACTGGTCGGCTATCGCCGTTGGGTCGGAAGCTGCCGTGGCCCAGGTAGCCGGCACCCCCGCGCGGAGCCGCTTTCAGCGCGAATGGCGTGACTGGCTGCTGTTCGTCGCGCTGGCCGGCCCGAACCTGCTCATGTTCGGGATTTTCAACTATCGCCCGCTGCTCTACAACGTCTACCTCAGCTTCCACGAGTGGGACTTCCTCTCGCCCGTCCCGATCCCGGTCGGCTTCGACAACTACGTCGAGGTGCTGAAAGACCCCCACTTCCACCACGTCATCGTCAACACCGTCGAGCTGATGGTCGGCGGCGTCTGCTTGACCATCGCGGTGGGGCTCGGGCTGGCGCTCCTGTTGAACCAGCGGCTGGCCGGGCGCGACGCCGCCAGGAGCGTCATGTTCGCGCCGTACATGCTTTCTGGCGCGGCCATCGCGGTGGTCTGGGTCTACATCTTCGACCCGACCTACGGCCTGATCCGGACGCTCGTCTCGCCGCTCGGACTGGCCCCGCCCAACTGGCTGCGTGACACCACCTGGGCGATGCCGGCCGTCATCATCGTCTACACCTGGAAGAACCTCGGCTACACGATGGTCGTGGCGCTGGCCGGCCTCCAGGCGATCCCGAAAGAGCTGTACGAGGCTGCTACCACCGACGGCGCCAACGCCTGGGGACGGTTTCGCCACGTGACGCTGCCGGGCCTGGCGCCGATCACCTTCTTCTTGCTGGTGACCGGCATCCTCGCCAGCTTTCAGACGTTCGACCTCGTCCACGTCCTGACGCGTGGCGGTCCGGTGGACGCCACCACCACCCTGGTCTACTACCTGTACGAGCAGGGCTTCATCGCCTTCAAGGCGGGCTACGCTGGCGTCGCGTCGGTGTTCCAGTTCGTAGTGCTGTTCGTCATCACGCTGGTTCAGATTCGGTACCTCGAACGGCGGGTGACCTATGCCGGCTAGTTGTGCCCTCACCCCCCTACTCCCTCTCCCTACCGTGGGAGAGGGGGAGTACCGGCATCTTCCTCCCCCTCTCCCACGCACAGGGAGAGGGGGCTGGGGGGTGAGGGCTTCCTCCGGAGGGGTGGCCTGATGGCGGCGGTCGGACGAGTGGGTCAGGCCCGAGCGGCCGGGCGGCGTGGTGGGTCCGGGCTGACGCTCAGCAAGGTTGCCGGCTACGTCGCCCTGGTCGTGGTGGCGTTCGTGGTGGGGCTGCCGCTGCTCTGGCTGCTCTCGGCGGCCTTCAAGGAGAGCAGCGAGATCTACGTCATCCCGGCCACCTGGATTCCGAACCAGCCGACACTCGACAATTTTCCGCGGGCCTGGGCCTCGGCGCCGTTCGGCCTCTACTACTTCAACACCACGGTCATCACCGTCGTCAGCGTCCTCGGTAAGCTGACGATGGCCTCCACCACGGCGTACGCGCTGGTGGCGCTGCGCTTCCCGTTCAAGACCGTCATCTTCGCCCTGATCCTCGGGGCGCTGATGATCCCGCCCCAGGTGGTGGTCATCCCCAACTACCTGCTCTTCGCGGACTGGGGCCTGATCAACACCTTCCCCGCGCTCATTCTGCCGCACATCCCCACCGCCATCGGCACGTTTCTGATGCGGCAGGCGTTCCTGGCGCTCCCCCGCGAGATCCTGGACGCCGCCCGCGTGGACGGCGCCGGTCATATGCGGACGCTCTGGACGATCATGCTGCCGCTCTCGCTGCCGGTCGTGGTGACGTTCGGCCTGCTGGCGACCCAGGACGTCTGGAACGACTTCCTCTGGCCGCTCGTCATCACCAACACGGAAAATATGCGTACCCTCCCGATCGGCGTCTCTCGGTTGCTCGATCAGGAAGGGAATACGCAATGGGGCGTCGTGATGGCCGGCGCGATCTACGTGATCCTGCCGCTCCTGATCGTCTTCCTCTGGGCCCAGCGTCACATCGTGGAAGGGATCGCGGCCGGCGCAGTTAAGGGGTGAGCCGGGGGGTGAGCCGGCCCGGCACTTCAGGGCACCGTTCTCGTCAGTCTCGCGTGACCTGACGCGCTATCTCGTATCGTCGCTGTCCGCGTAGCGTAGCCCGTAAGCATCCTGGGAGGAGCGCACCGTGCGTCGAATGACACGCCGTCATCTGTTGGGAGCCCTGGCCGGAACCGCCGGCCTGGCACTGCTCAGCGCCTGCGGAGGCTCGCAGCCGGCCGCCAAGCCCGCCGAGACCAAGCCGGCCGAGACGAAGCCGGCCGAAGCTGCCAAGCCGGCCGCCGACGCGAAGCCGACCACCGCCGCCGCGCCGGCTGCTGCGCCGGCCGCCACCAAGCCGGCCGAGGCCGCCAAGCCCGCCGAGGCTGCCAAGCCGGCCCAGGCCGCCCCACCGACCGTCGCCGCCACCGGCTCGCAGGTGAAGATCACGCTCTGGAGCTCGTTCGCCACCAACCTCGGCGAAGAGCAGCAGAAGCTGGTGGACCGCTTCAACCAGAGCCAGAAGGACGTCGTCGTCGAGAACCAGTTCCAGGGCACCTACGAGGAGACCGGCCAGAAGCTGACCGCCGCGCTCCAGGCGAAGCAGGCCCCGGACATCTCGGTCCTCTCGGACGTCTGGTGGTTCAAGTTCTACCTGAACAAGGCGATCGTGCCGATCGACGCCGCGCTGAAGGCGAACAACGTCGACAAGGCGGACTACGTGGACGCCTTCATGAACGAGGGCACCCGCAAGGGCCAGTCGTACTGGATCCCGTTCGCCCGCAGCACGCCGCTCTTCTACTACAACAAGGACGCCTGGAAGGAAGCCGGCCTGCCGGACCGCGCCCCCGAGACCTGGGCCGAGATGAAGGAGTGGGCGCCGAAGCTGGTCAAGAAGGACGGCAACAACCTGACCCGCTACGCCTTCGCCTACTCGGGCGCGAACGGCTACATCGACTGGTCGTTCCAGAGCAACGTCTGGGGCTGGGGCGGCGCCTACTCGGACGAGAACTTCCAGGTGAAGATCGCCGAGAAGCCAGCCGTAGACGCCGGCGAGTTCGCTCGCCAGTCCGTCCTGGACGGCTGGGCGCTCTCGCCGCAGAACGAGACGAACGACTTCAGGAGCGGCGTCGCGGCCTCGCTGATCGGCTCGACTGGCGGCCTCACCGGCCACGAGGCGAACGCCAAGTTCCCAATCGGGACTGGCTTCCTGCCGAAGGGGCCGGTCGGGTTTGGCTGCCCCACGGGCGGCGCCGGCCTTGGCATCATGGCCGCCTCGCCGAAGGAGAAGCAGGACGCGGCTTTCAAGTACGCCCTGTTCGCCAGCAATCCGGAGCAGACCGCCATCTGGTCCCAGGCGACCGGCTACATGCCGGTCCGCAAGTCGGCGATCAACGGCGCCTCGATGCAGGACTTCTACTCGAAGAAGCCCAACTACCAGACGGCTGGCAAGCAGCTGGCATTGGTGCGCGGACAGGACGTGGCGCGCGTCTTCGTGCCGAACGGCCAGCAGATCTTGCTCAAGGGCCTGGACCGGATCACGGTCAACAAGGAGGCTTCTGAGACGGTGATGAAGGACATCGCCGCCGCGCTCCAGAAGGAGTGCGACGCCGTGGCCCGGCAGGTGAAGGCCGTCGAGGGCTGACCCGACGCCGGGGTGGCCCGGCAGCATCTGGTAATTGGAGCTCGGAGCCGTCGTGGAGCGTCTCTCTGGAGACACACCACGACGGCTCTTCTGCTGGTTGACCTCGCCTGACCCGCTCCGTCCGCTGCTTGTGGTCCTACTCGATGACAGCAGCGCACAGGATGGCGTCTGGCGGGAGCTCCAGCGGGCCGCGCGTGGTGCGGACTCTGCGATCTGCGTTCTGTGCCATGAGCAGGAGAGCCTCCGTTCACACCCAGCTCCCCACCCTCCCCGTACGACAGCCAGCGCAACTCCGGCCGTGGCCCACATCGCTCGTCACGCTCCACCCACTCGTACTTGGTCCGATTGCCGTGGCCATGCTGCTTGCGGTCTTCACAATGGCTGACCCTGCCCAGGCTTCACCGCTCCCACCGCCCGCTCCCACCGTCCGAGACACCCGCGACTACGTCTTCTCGGTAGGCATCCTGGAGCGCATTGACGGCCGTTCGATCACGCTCCGGTTCGACGACGGTCAGACCGAGACGTTCATCCTGGACGCCTCAACCACGATCCGGACCCAGAACGGCGACGAGCAAAGCCTCGCCGACCTGAAAGTCGGGAACGTGGTGCTGGTGATCGCCGAGGAGCACAGCCCGGTCGCCGTCTCGGTAGTGAACGGCGGCGCGACCGGCTTCCACGAAGCAGGTCCCGCCGACATCCGTGGCCACGACCACGACGAGTGCGGGGAGTGCGGCGGCTGAGTCCGACTCTGCGTCAGCCGCTACGCTCGGTCTGACTCGGCGGCCGTCCAGTCGCCGGCGAACGCGCCACGACGATACATCTCGTCCCCGGCGTGCTGGGTAAACTCAAGCTCGACGTGTGACGGCTCCACGCCGAGTTTCTCCGCACACGCCGACACGATAGCCGCCGCGAGTAGCGCGCGCTGCTCCGCAGGGCGTCCGCGCCGGATGTCGCACTGGCCGACCACGACTGGCTCGACGCCGCCGTCTGGTGCCCCGCAGCGGAACAGGTTGTCCGCGCCCAGCTCGCGGAAGCTCACCTTCACGATGCCGGGGCTCGTCTGCATGATCTCGGCGTAGAGCGCGCCCAGCCGCGCCGCGAGCGTGCGTTTCACCTTGGCCGGGTACTGGCCCGGCAGATCGAAATGGAGGTACGGCATAGCGGCTCGTCTCCGGTGCGCAGCTCGAGCTGCACCGTTGAGCGTAGCGCGCGAGTGACCGGCCGCGCCATGATCAACCCACGGCGATCTCCGGATGCCGTCGGGCAGTATGGGCGTTAGCGGGCAGCGCGCCTCACATCGTCGTCGTCGGCCACCTCGACGCCGTGCTTGCGGGCCGCCGTCACGATCGCCTTCGCGGCCCGCTCCTTTGCCGCCCCGCTCTCGAAGTTCGTCCGCCCGAACCGCTGGATCGCGTTGCGGACGTGCTCCTCGTCGTGGATCGGCAGGTGTCGCTCGCCGCCCCTGTCGATGTAGGCGAACTGGTCGTCCTTCAGCTTGTTGCGCTCGGCAGTGCTCAACTCGGCCATCTTCTGCATTCTCCTGACATGGTCTCACCATGCTGCGCGGCAATCCGTATGCCTCCGTCGGACAATCCGGCGATTGGGCTACGATCTCCAGCCGTCGGAACGATTCCCGGGAGCGCGGCCATCCTGGCCGCTTTCGCGTTGACCCTTGCAGAATTTCCTAGAGAGATTGCGTCGGCGTCACGCAAAACGGAGCGGCCAGGATGGCCGTGCTCCCAGGGGGTGGCGTCGGGCCGCCCGAAAGGAAGCTCCAGATGGACCTGAACTTGACTGGCCGCGTCGCGGTCGTGACGGGCGGCGGCTCTGGCATCGGCGAGGCCGCCTGCCTGGCGCTGGCCGAGGCTGGCGCTGCCGTGGCCGTGGTGGACATCCGCCCCGAGCCAGCCCACGCCGTCGCCGAGAAGATCACGGCAGCTGGCGGCCGGGCCATTGCGCTGACCGCCGACGTCGCGGACGAGGAGGCCGTCAGCGCGGCTGTCACCCAGGCCGCGACAACGCTCGGCGGGCTGCACATCGTGTTCGCGAACGCTGGCATCAACGGGATGCAGACCCCGATCGACGAGATGACGCTGGACGAGTGGCACGCGACCGTCGAGACGAACCTGACCGGCACCTTCCTGACGGTCAAGCACAGCATCCCGCACCTGCGGGCTGCTGGCGGCGGCTCGATCATCACCACGGCATCCGTCAACGGGAACACGCTGTTCTCGCTGCCGGGCTACGCGGCCTACTCTACCTCGAAGGCCGGCGTGGTCGCGTTCACGAAGATGGCGGCGTTGGAGCTGGCGCGCTGGGAGATCCGCGTCAACGCGATCCTGCCCGGCGCCATCAACACGAACATCGGCGAGCGCACCTACCGCCGCAATCTGGACCGCGTGGACTACGGCTTCCAGCCACCGGCGAAGTGGCCGCCATTGCGCGGCAAGCCGGCCCAGGCCAGCGAGGTCGGCGATCTGGTCGTCTTCCTGGCCTCGAACGCCAGCAGCTACATGACCGGCGCCGAGCTGCTGCTGGACGCGGCGTACACGCTCTGGAGGGGGTGATCGGGCCTGCCGGGTCCGTGGGTTGAAACCCACGGACCCCAATTCGGTCACGCTCTCCTGGGGAGCTCCTACGCGAGCGTCTTCGCCAGCGCCGCGATCCGGTCCAGCGCCTTCTGGATGTTCGGGATCGAGTTGGCGTACGAGAGCCGCAAGTACCCCTCGCCGTACTCCCCGAACGCCGTCCCGGTCAGCACCGCCACGCCGGCCTCGTCCAGGAGGCGGTCGGCCAGCACCTTGCTCGGCAGGCCCAGTCCCGTCACGTTCGGGAAGACGTAGAACGCCCCGAGTGGCTTCTGGCAGGTGATGCCCGGAATCGCGTTCAGGCCGTCCACGATGAAGTCGCGCCGCTTCTCGAACTCCGCCACCATCTCGGTGACGCACTCCTGTGGCCCGGTCAACGCGGCCACGCCAGCCATCTGCGTCGCGGCGTTCGTGCAGGAGACCGAGTTGACGGCCAGCCGGTCGATGTGGGGGATCAGGTCGAGCGGGTAGATGCCGTACCCGAGCCGCCAGCCCGTCATCGCGTACGTCTTCGAGAAGCCGTCCAGGATGATCGTCCGGTTCAGCATGTCCGGCTCGGCGGCCACGCTGTAATGCTCGCCACCGCCGCCGTACAGCATCCTGGAGTAGATCTCGTCCGACAGGATGTAGCAGTCATGGTTGCGGAGGATGTTCGCGATCGCCTCGATGTCCGTCTTCCCGAACAAGCCGCCGGTCGGATTGGCCGGCGAGTTGAGCACCACCAGCTTCGTCCTCGGCGTCAGCCGCGCGGCCAGGTCTTCCGGCGCGAACGTGAACCCGCGTGACTCCAGGATCGGCAGCGGCACCACCGTCGCGCCGACCACCCGCGCCATCGACTCGTAGATCGGGTAGCTCGGGTCCGGCACGATCACCTCGTCGCCCTCTTCGCAGAGCGCCATGATCGTCCAGAACATGATTGGCTTGCCGCCCGGCGAGACGCAGACGTTGCCGCGCTCGACCGGGATGCCGCGCGTGGTCGCGATGTGCTCCGCGATAGCATCCCGCAGCTGCGGGATTCCGAGGGCTGGCACGTAGTGGGTGTACCCGTCGCGCAGCGCCTGAATGGCAGCGTCCGTGATGTGGGCCGGCGTGTCGAAGTCCGGCTCGCCGATCTGGAGATGGACGATCTCCCGCCCTTCGGCTTCCAGAGCGCGGGCTCGGGCCAGCACGTCGAACGCGCTCTCCGTCCCGATGCGTGACATGCGTTCCGCGAGCTTCATCGTAGCGTCCCCTTCCAGGTGCATCGCCGCGCGCCCGGTCGCCCCGACGACCGCGATGATCCCCGGGGCTCCGGCCGCGAACGGCCGTCTTGTCAAGTTTCGGTCTGCCAGTATGGTGAGCCAATTCTACGCCGCGTGACGGTAGCGCGGACCGAGACGTGCACATCTTCAGGTGCCAATCGCCTCACAACCCGACACTCGATACCGCGAGCGTGCGCATCTCGCCACGATCTCCCCGCCATGATGCATGCGCTCTGACACGACAAGGAGACCCGCGACATGGGACTGTTCGTAGACTGGCTCGCCGTCGACTGCGCCGACCCGGCCCGGCTGGCGCGCTTCTGGGCCGAGGCGCTCGACTACAAGATCCTGGACGGCGACGATCCAGACGAGGCGGCCATCGTGCCGAAGGACGGAAAGGGCACCCAGCTCCTCTTCCTTCGCGTGCCCGAGGGGAAGACCCTCAAGAACCGGCTGCACCTCGATCTCCGGCCAGGTGACCGGGATGCCGAAGTCGCAAGACTGGAGGCACTCGGCGCGACGAAAGTGGACATCGGCCAGGGCAGCCCGTCCTGGGTCGTCATGGCCGACCCTGAGGGCAACGAGTTCTGCATCCTGCGCGCGCTCACCGCCGAGGAGCTCGCCGGTAGTTAGCCCCACCCCCCAGCCCCCTCCCCATTGCGATGGAGAGGGGGAGACCAAAAGCCTGCTCCCCCTCTCCACCGCAGTGGGGAGGGGGCTGGGGGGTGGGGCTAACTGCCGGCCTGCTATCGTCATCTTCCATTCGACGTGAAGAGAGGACGATCGTGGACGCTCGCGCACTCTTCCTGGCCGATCACGCCCGTATCCACGCGGCAGCCACCAGCACCGAGGCCGAGCTCGACGCCGCCGGCCGCTTCACGATGCAGGACGACACTCTCAAGCGCCTGGAGGAGGCCGAGCTGCGGGCCACGCCAGATGGCCTCTGCTCCATCGTCTGGCACCTCTGGCACATGACCCGCATCGAGGACGCCATCGTCAACGTCGTGCTGCGCGGCCAGCCGGAGGTCCTGGACCGCACTGACTGGCTGTCGCAGCTTGGCGTGGACGCGCGGCTGGTCGGGACCGGCGACACCGACGACGAGGTCCGTGGTTTCTCCGAGAAAGTGGACATCGCCGCCCTGCTGGCGTACCGCGACGTCGTCGGCCGCGAGACCCGGGCCTGGGTCCGCGACCTCGACTTCGACATGCTGGATGCCGTGCCGGACGTCGTCCAGCTCCTGCAGAACGCGCCGGCCATCGTCGGCGAGCGGGCGCGCTGGCTGCCGCGCTTCTACACCGGCAAGTCCGGTGCCTTCCTGTTGACCTTCCCGGTCACCAATCACGGTTTCATGCACTGGGCCGAGGCGCGCGTCACCCGCGGTCGCCTCGGCCACCGCCTGCCGTAACTCCCGTCGTCAGCTCGGCGGCTGCTGCCAGCCGCTCGATCCGCTGCCGGGCTGCTGGTCCCAGGCGCCGCGCGGGTCGGGCTGCGGCTGGCCGTACGGAGTCCCCTGCTGCCACCCGCCGTACGGGTTCGTGCCGGGGTCCCCGTACGCTGCTCGCTGTATCACCGTGTTCTCGACGAACCAGGCCGTCAGCCAGCGCAGCACCCACGGAATCGGAATGACGAACAGGCAGGCGAGCCCGGTCACGAGCGCCCGCCACAGGAAGCCCAGGCCGCTGCCCACGAACTGGAACTGCACCTCCTGGCTCCGAATGTGGCCCAGCAGCCAGCGTTGAAAGGCCGTCGTGACCCAGGCCCACCCGACGATGGTGTAGGCCGCGAGCTGGATGCCGACGACGAATCCCAGGTACGGCAGGTACTCGCCGTCGAACGACAAGTCGGAGATCCGACCGATCCGTGTGTTCGCCACGACCCACTTGAAGACCCGAATCGCGATGAACACGCTCAACGCCGCCGTCACCAGATTCGCCGCCAACACCACGACGAACGCATCGGACACCCCGCGCTGCACGATGGCCGGGATGAAGCCGATCACGGCGGACGCCGAGAACAGGTACCAGACGTCGCCCGGCCTCCCCTCGAACGTCGCGCGCTCGCCGTCGCCAAAGTCGATCTGCTCGACGAGCCAGCGGATGTACGGCACGCTCCCCCAGGCCGCTGGCACGATCAATATGCTGCAGACGATCGCGAGCAGCGCGCGCCCGAACATCGGCAGCGCCCCGCCGTCAAACCTGAGGTTGACACTTCTGGTCCCGCCCCTGCCCTCAGCGTACATGTTCGCTTCCCCGTTCTCACAGTGCCCCGCGAACGCCTCGACGTGCGTCCGCATGGCCGCTCCGCGCGGCGCCCGGCATCTGTCCGATCCGAGCGCACACATATCTGGACACTACCGTGCGCCCCCCGGCGTGTCAAGCATCATGGCACGGACCCACGGACGCACGGACAGCGGTCCACTGTGCCCTTGAGACGAGCGGGCAGAGGGCGAAGGGCAGTGGATCCTGTTCGCCGGATTCCCGCTGCCTACTGCGCGCTGCGCTCCGCCTACCCGCCGAGGTGCTCCAGGAGCAGCTGGTTGACCGTCACCGGCTGCTCGTGCTGGACCCAGTGGCTCGCCTCTGGGATGCGTGCCAGGTGCAGGTCAGGCACCCAGGCATCCAGGCCGTCGGTCAGCTCGGGAACCAGGGCCGTATCCTTGACGCCCCAGATCAGGAGGGTCGGCGCACTGACCGGCTCGAGCTTTGCAAGCAGCTCGTCGCGCGGCGTGCGCCAGAGTGCGCGGTAGTAGGCCAGCGTCGCCCGAGCCGCGCCGGGCCTCAGCATCGCCCGACGGTACGCCGCCAGATCCGCCGCGGAGAACGCCTCCGGCTTCAGCGTCGAGCTCTTGAACACGTCGGCGATCCCGCGCGCCTGGCCGTGCGTCAGCAGCCATTCGGCCAGGACTGGAACCTGGAACAGCGCGATGTACCAGGAGCGCAGCATCTGGGCCGGGTTGCGCGAGATCTCGCGCGCGAATGCCGCCGGATGCGGCGCGTTCAACACCGCCAGCCGCTGCACCGCCTTCGGGTGGAAGATCGCGGCGCTCCAGGCGATCATCCCGCCCCAGTCGTGCCCGACCACGTGGGCACGCTCGGTGCCCAGTGCCTGGATCAAGGCCGCCACGTCGCTCGCGAGGGTCTCGACGTCGTAGCCGGCGGCCGGCTTGTCCGAGAGGTTGTAGCCGCGCAGGTCCGGCGCCACCACGCGGAACCGCTCGGCCAGCACGCCGATCTGGGCGCGCCAGCTGTACCAGAATTCTGGGAAGCCGTGAAGCAACAGCACCAGCGGGCCGTCCTCGGGGCCGGCCTCCACTACGTGGAAGCGGAGCCCGTTCGCCCGCACGAACCGGTGTCGGAGCCCGATTCGCGCCTCGTCGGGCAGGCGAGGGCAGGTGGCCGGGCACGCTGCCCGGAGCGGGTCGTCGAACGTGAAACCGGTCAAGGCGCTCAGGCTCTCGCTCCTCGGTTGGACGTTTTGGGACATACGATGATCGACGGATGATGACCGGGTGTCAGTCCGCCGGGCGCAATGCCTCGGTCAAGAGCAGTCCCACCAGCTTCCGTTCCGCCTCGATCACCCGCACGCCGAGTGGTGTCCCCTCGCGGACGTGCTCCACCACGTCGCGGATGGTGTAGCCCGGCACCCCGAACAATGACAGGCGCATCGCCGGCGGTGCCCCGGCCAGCCGCGCCAGTGCCAGTTGTTGGAGGCCCTCTTCGTCGAGGAGATTGAGCTCGTCCAGGACGGCTGGATCGGGGTGGCGCAGGAAGTCGCGCAGCGTCAGCGGCCCGTCCGCCCGCAGCAGGACCGGGCGCGGCAGCTCGAACGGCTTCAGCTTCCAGCGCCCGCACCGAATCGGCTCCTCAGCCGGCGCCCCACGGGCCGGCTCGCCCGCATCCGGCACGATGGCGCCTTGTGGCTCGCCGCGCGCATCGTCCACGACGGTCATGCTCCCGCTCCCTGCATCCCCCGTGCCGCTGGCCGGACAATCCTCTCGCCACTCGCTACTCGCTACTCGCTACTCGCTACTCGCTACTCGCTACTCGCTCCGCCGCCCGAACAGCCCACCGAGGCCGCCGAGACCCCCGAGCTGGCCGCCCAGCCCGCCAAGCTGCCCGAGCAGCGCGCCTGGATCGCTCAGGTCAGGCGGCTGGCCGTCCACCACCGGCGCCAGGGCCGGCGGCAGCTTCTCTTTGATGAACCCGAGTGCGACATCCGCAACCTGGAGAGCCATCGCCTCGTCCAGGCCGGTCTTCTCGCGGATCGCGTTCGCCAGTTGCTCCCGCACGCTCGTCGCTCCCGCCCGGGCGACTCGCGCGTCCGGGCCTCTGGTGGGACTCTATCCGGCGCTCCACTTTGGCGTCCAGCAATCGGCAGCTCGGCCCGCTCGCGCTGAGACGCGCCCGTGTTGACAGGCTGTCATGCCCAAAGCGCGTCCGGATCGTTCCATCCTGTGAGCAGGTAGAGTACACTGAGACAAATGTTCGAGCCGGAGCACCTCGGAGGCGCCAGATGGAGAGCGTGAACGGCGGCAATGGCCTGGGCAACGGTCACGCCCGGATCGGGGCGCCCCTCGGCCCGAGCGTCGTCCCGCTGTCTGCCCAGTCTGCTTCGACCGCCAGCGGTGTCCCCATCGGCGAGATCGTCGACACCGCCGTCGCCGAGTTTGCGGCGCAGGCGTGCACGCTCAACGTGGCGCCGCCGTTCGGTGGATTCGTGAAAGTGACGTCTGCCGAGCGCACCGTCTACGGCGTCGTCTACGCGATCCACACCGGCAGCCTGGAGCCGGGCGGCCGGCCGGTCCTGCGCGGCCGAGACGGCATGCGCGACGGCGCCATTTTCGACCAGAACCCGGATCTCGAACAGCTGCTGCGGACCGAATTCTCCGCGCTCATCGTCGGTTTCGAGGAGCACGACGATCCGCGTCGAGTCATCCGCTCCTATCTGCCGCCCAGCCCGCCGCCGCTCCACTGGTCCGTCGTGGAGTGTGACCGAGATGAGATCGCGCGGCTGACGACGCGGCTCGACTACTTCCGTACCATCCTCTCGGCGAGCTACGCGCCAATCGACGCGCTGCTGGCCGCGAACGTCCGGCTGGCAGGCGCAGCCCGCCCGGACGAATCGGCGTTCCGCATCGCGGCCGGCCGCGAGCTGGCGACGTTGCTGAAACACGACTATCCGCGTCTCTCCGCGATCCTGCGGGCTCTCGCGGACTAGCCGAGGAGACAGGAGACAGGAGACAGGAGCGAATCGTAGACCGTCGAGCAGCATTGAGATTGGACAGAAGCGGGGAAGGCCTGGCGGGCGTCGGCGCAGGAATGCGTGGGTGAAGCCACGCAGTCAGACGATCCGCGCGTTTCGTCGCACCAGACCGGGCCCCGGAAAGCCCTGTTCGGCGCTGGGCAGCGGTGGTGTCGTCGGGCCGGCGAATCTGGCATTTGAGCTGGCATCGATTTCGGCGTCGCTGCCGGTGCAGCGACGCGTAGACGGACAGTGCGGCCCCCGGGCGCTGGTGAGGCCGGCAGCGGACAGCGCCGCTCGGCTGGCGGCGACGGGCGACCTGGCCGGCGGCGAGACGAGTGCGACGTGGGGCCACCGCACACGCCATCCCGCGAGGGGTGGTCGCCGAGTACAGTGCTGGTGATGCCCGAGATCGAGCAGGGGTGCGCCGCTGAGTCCGACGCGGCCCCACCGAGGCACGGCGACCGAGGTCATCGGCCATCGCCCGCCCCCCGCGCGCCCGGCGGGATACGACAGCCTACGACCCGATCCGCGGGCCGACCTGCCGCTCGACATCCTGGTCGCCTGCTCGAATCGAGTTCTTCGGCCGCCAGGCCGCGCACCTGGCGTGGACGACCGCCCGCCTTGCTGTCCGACCCCGCGACCGGCGCCGACGACGGCGATGGACGTCGGCCACGGCCAGGTGCAGGTCGACGTTGGGAGCACCTGCACGCCAGCGCGCCGATGCCCGTTCACCCTGGTCCTTCAGGTCGAGCGGCTGCCCCGCCACGTCAAGACGCCCAAGCCGCTCTGGCCTGATCGGCGCCGCTGCCCGACGACCTGCTCGACCTCTGGCGGTGGTACACCCGCCGCTACGTCATCGAGCATGGCTTCCGCTTCCTCAAGCACGACCCGGCTGACCGTCCGCCCGCTACCCCGGGCCGCCGACGCTGGAGCTGGCTGCTCGCCATGCCCTGGATGCTCTGGCTCGCCCGACCCGTGGTCGCCGACCAACGGCTCCCATGGGAAGCCCGCTCCTGCCGACCCGCCCACCCCGCCCGCGTCCGCGCGCCGCGGCCCTTTTCTGCCAGTTGGAACGGCTCGGCCAACCGCGCGGAAAAGCCCCCGGCCGACGCCCAGGTCAGCGCCCGCAGCCTCATCCGCGCCAGCCGGTCGTCCGCAGACCCCCACAACGCGCGGCTTGACGAAAGGAGCGGCCCATCCGATTGTCCAATCACCAAATCCTGAGCTCGCGAAGGATCTCCTAACCGAGAAACAGAACTCCCTGAGTGCTGGGCGGGGCTGGGAGATCCTTCGCAAGCTCAGGATGACAGGGTGGCTCAGGATGACAGGGTGGCTCAGGATGACAGGGTGGCTCCCGCTCTACTGTCCATTGCAATGGGGACAGTAGGGGGCTGGGGGTGGGGCTTTCCTGGGGAGCAATGTGCGTGGCTGACGACAGACTGGGCTTGATCGTCGAGGGGTCGCTCGTGGACGGCCTCCGTGCGCGCCTGCACGGCGACCAGTCGGTCGAGGACATCCGCGTTGGCCAGTTCGTGCGCATCACCGGCCAGCGCCACGACTACTTCTGCCTGGTCACCGACGTTCGCCTGGACGCCACCAACAAAGACCTGCTGGCCGATCCCCCCTCGCCAGACGACCTGTTCACGCGCCAGGTGCTCGCCGGCACGACGGCCTACGGCGCCCTCGCGATCCAGCCGATGCTGATGCTCGCCCGCGACGGCTCGGAGGACGCCTCCGTCGAGGACGGCCCGAAGCCGGTCCGAACCATCCCGCCCCACTTCGCCGAGGTCTTCAAAGCGGCCGAAGCCGACTTCGACCGCGTCTTCGGGCCGGAGACGGAGGACAACCGCCGCTTCGAGATCGGGCAGCCGCTCGACATGGACGTGCCGGTCCGGCTCGACCTCAAGCGGTTCGTGGAGCGCTCGAACGGCGTGTTCGGCAAGTCCGGGACCGGCAAGAGCTTCCTGACGAGGCTGCTGCACTGCGGGATCGTGACGAGCGGCGCCGCCGTCAACCTGATCTTCGACATGCACAACGAGTACGGCGCACTCAGCCAGAGCGAGTCCGGCTATCAGGTTAAGGGGCTGCGCCCGCTGTTCGGATCTAGAGTCCAGGTCTACACCCTCGACCCGCGCTCCGGCACCTCCAACGACGGCGCCATCAAAGTCGGCCTCAACGAGATCGAGATCGAGGACATCGCGCTGCTGGCCGACGAGCTTCAGCTCAACACCACCGCCGTCGATTCGGCTGGCCTCTGCCGCGAGCGTCTCGGCGCGGACTGGATCGCGCAGCTCACCGACGACGACGCGGATGCCGAGGAGATTGCTCAGAGTATCCGCGCTCATCCGCAGTCGCTGGCCGCGCTCCAACGCCGGCTGCTCCGCTTCAAGCGCCTGCCGTTCGTGCAGCCGCGCGTCACCGAGCGCGACTCCGGCCTGGACCGCCTGATCGCCGCCCTCTCCCAGCGCCAGCACGTCGTCCTGGAGTTCGGGCAGCAGAGCAACCTGCTCGCCTACATGCTCGCCGCCAACGTCATCACCCGCCGCATCCACCGCGCCTGGACCGAGAAGGTCGAGGCGAGCAAGCAGGGCAAGGGTCAGGCGCCCCCGCAACTGATGATCACCATCGAAGAGGCCCACAAGTTCCTGAACCCGCGCGCCGCCAATCAGACGATCTTTGGGACCATCGCGCGTGAGCTGAGAAAGTACAACGTCACCCTCCTCGTGGTCGATCAGCGCCCGTCCGGCATCGACGACGAAGTTCTCTCGCAGCTTGGCACGAGGATCACCTGCGCCCTCAACGACGACAAGGACATCGAGGCGACCCTGGCCGGCGTCAGTGGCGCCGCGCACCTCCGCGCGATCCTCGCCAGCCTGGACTCGCGCCAGCAGGCGATGATCCTGGGGCACGCCGTCCCGATGCCGATGGCGTTGCGCACCCGTCCGTACGACGAAGCGTTCTACGCCTGGGTCGCTAGATCGAGCCGTAACCTCGCCACGACTCCCACCCCGGACCGCCCCTGGGGCGACGACCCGATCGCGACCAGCGTCAAGGCGCGCAACCGCTACCAGGAGCTGTTCGGCGACGACAATGATTAGGCTCCTCCACCTCGCGGACGTCCACATCGGGATGGAGAACTACGGCCGGCTCAACCCCGAGACCGGCCTCAACACGCGCCTGCACGACTTCCTGGACACTCTGGACGAAGCCGTCACTCGCGCCATCGACGAGCGCGTGGACGCCGTGATGGTGGCCGGCGACGTCTACAAGTCGCGCGACCCGTCCCCCACCCACCAGCGCGAGCTCGCCCGGCGCATCCTGCGGTTGATCCGCCACGACATCCACGTCGTGCTGGTGCCCGGCAACCATGACACCCCGATGGCGGCCGGCCGCGCCACCTCCGTGGACATCTTCCGCGAGCTGGAGCTGCCCAACGTCACCGTCATGCGGCGGATCGGGGCGCAGCGCATCGAGACCCGGAGTGGGCCATTGCAGGTGGTGGCGCTGCCCTGGCTGACCCGCAGCACCTTCATGGCCCACGACGAGTACAAGAACCTGGCCCTCGACGAGCTGGTGCAGCAGATGGCCGGCATCATCGAAGGCTCGCTCCAGGCCACCTGCGCAGAGCTCGACCCCCATGTCCCCACCGCGATGGTCGGGCACGTCCACGTCTTCGGGGCGCGCGTCGGCGCCGAGCGGCTGCTGACCCTCGGCAACGACCCGGTCCTCAACGCCAGCATGCTCGACCTTCCGAACGTGGGCTACTTCGCGCTCGGGCACATCCACAAGCACCAGGCCGTCGTGACCGGGCCGCGCCCCGTGGTGTACGCCGGCAGCATCAATCGCGTCGATTTCAGCGAGGAAGACGAGAAGAAGGGGTTCGTGCTGGTCGAGCTCCAGGCCGGCAGGAGCGAATGGGAGCTGGTGCCGGTCAAAGCGCGCCCGTTCCTGACCATCAAGGCCGAGCCGCTCACCGAGACGCCCACCGAGGAGGTCGTCAAGGCGATCCTGCGGGCCGGGCCGCGCGTCGAGAACGCCATCGTGCGGCTCCAGCTGCGTGGGCCGCGGGCGCGCCTCCAGGCCGTGGACGAGCGCGAGGTCCGCCGCCAGCTCACGGACGCCCACTTCTTGACCCCGATCCAGCGCGAGTACACCGACGAGGCCCGCATCCGCATCGCCGGCGCCGACGTGCGGGGCCGGACCCCGCTCGAGATGGTCTCGTTGTACTTCGAGCAGCAGAACGTCCCGGCCGACCGCCGCGACCTGCTGCTGGCCCGCGCCCGCACCCTGATGGACGAGTAGCCGAGCATGATCTCGTCCGCTTATGCCGGTCCGGGCAACGTCGTGAGCATCGGGCCGTGGACTGAAGTCCACGTCTACCATCGCACCGTCGCTACGCGACGGGGTGCGGGCGTCGCAGCGCGACGCCATGACTGTAGACGTGGGTTTCAACCCACGGACGGTCCGAGGCTGGAGGCGCGATGATCCCGATCCGCCTCGCGCTCCGCAACTTCATGTCGTACACGGACATCCACGAGCCGCTGCTGTTCGAGGGTATCCGGATCGCCTGCCTCTCCGGCGAGAACGGCGCCGGCAAGTCCACCCTGCTCGACGCGATCACCTGGGCATTGTGGGGCTACTCGCGCGCGGGATCGGGGTCCGGGCACCAGCTCGTGCACGTCGGGCGCAGCGAGATGGAGGTCGAATTCGAGTTCCGCCTGGCCGGCGAGACGTATCGTGTCGTCCGCAAGTGGACCGCGCCGCGCGGTCGGTCCGGCAGCGGCACCAGCCTGCTCGACCTCGCGATGTTCGACGGCGAGACGTTCCGCTCGATCGCCGGTAACACCATCCGTGAGACTGACGCCAAGATCGCCGGCCTTCTGCGGATGAGCTACACCACCTTTACCAACTCGGCGTTCATCTTGCAGGGCCATGCCGACGCGTTCACCACCCGCACCCCCGCCGAGCGCAAGCAGGTGCTGGCCGACATCCTGGAGCTCTCCGAGTACGACCGCCTCCAGGAGCGCGCCCGCGAGGAGGTCCGCCGCCGCGAGAGCCGCCAGCAGGAGCTCACCCGGCGCGTCCGCGAGGCCGACGCCGAGCTGGAGCAGCGCCCCACCTACGAGGCCGAGCGCGAGCGCCTCACCGACGAGATCGTCGCGTTGGACAAACGGCTCCAGGAAGGCGAGACGGTTGTGCGCGGCCTCCAGGAGCAGGTGACGCAGCTTGCCGCGCGCGAACGGGAGCTCGCCGATGCCAGCAACCGCGCCAACCAGGCCCAGTCCGAGGTGGATCGCCAGCAGAAGCAGATCGCGGAGCATCAAAAGGCGCTGGGGCAACTGCGGTTCACCCTGGAGAAGGCCGAGGAGATCGAGCGCGGCGCTGCCACCCTGGCGCGCACCCGCGAGGCCCATGACACCCTCAACCGCAAGCTCCACGAGTTGACGCCGCTCAACGACCGGCGCAGTCAGCTAGAAAGCGTCATCAGCGCGGCGCGCGCCCGCCTGGAGGCCGAGGTGCGCAGCCAGCAGCAGCACCTCACGCGCTACGAGCGGGAGGCCAGCGGACTGGACGACCACCAGCGCGCGCTGACGAAGGCGCATCAGGATCAGCAGGAGCTCGCACGGCTCCAGGCGCGGCAGGCGGAGGTCGAACGCGGATTGAGCGCCGTTCGCGAGGAGGCCGCCGAGCTTCGAGGCGCCAACGACGGGTTGCGCAAGGAGATGGTCTCGCTCAAGGAGAAGATCACCACCATCCAGGCCGAGCCGATCTGCCCGATCTGCCACAGCCAGCTCGACGAGGCGAGCCGCGAGCGCCTGACCGCCGAGTACACCGCCGAGGGGAAGGCGCAGCGGGCGCAGCACGACCACAACTCCGCTCGCTTCAAGCACCTGGATGGCGTGATCGCCCAGCGCGACGCCGACCGCAAGCGGCTGACCGAGGAGGTCACGCAACTGGCCGGCGTCGAGCGCCGGCTCGCCACCGCCGAGCACGCGCTGGAGGGCGCCCGCAAGGCCGCCAGGGAGGCCGAAGCTGCCCGCGCGGAGCTCCGGAAGCTCGAAGACCGCCTCGCCCGGCGCGCCTACGCCGAAGCCGAGGCGGCGCAGCTCCAGGCAGTCATGGCCCAGATCGAGGCGCTGGCCTACGACGGCGCCACCCATCGTCGCGTGCGGGACGAGCTGACGGGCCTGCTCCAGTACGAGGAGCTGAGCCGCGAGCTGGCCGTGGCGCGCCAGGCGCTGACCGTGCGTGAAGACGCGCTGGCCCAGGCCCAGGCGTCGCTCCTCTCCTGGCAGGAGCGGCTGGACGAGGACCGAGCGCGCATCGCCAGCCTCCGCGAGCAGATCCACGACCTGCCGGCGCTCCGCCAGCGAGTCGAGACGGCCGAGCACGTGCTGGCCCAGCTGCGGCGCGAGCACACCGCCGCCACCACTGCGCTCGGCGAGGCCCGCCAGCGCCTGAGCTACCTGGAGCAACTGGAGCGGACCCGGACCGAGCGCATCGCGGAGCTGGACGACGTGCTGCGTGAGAAGGGACTGTTCGCCGAGCTGACGACAGCGTTCGGGCGGAACGGCATCCAGGCGATGCTGATCGAGACGGCCATCCCCGAGATCGAGGACGAGGCGAACCGCCTGCTGGCCCAGATGACGGACGGCCGGATGCACGTCGATCTCCGGACCACCCGCGAGCGAGCCAGCGGCGACGGCCAGATCGAGACGCTGGACGTGGTCATCCACGACAACCTCGGCAGCCGCCCGTACGAGATGTACTCCGGCGGTGAGGCGTTCCGGGTCAACTTCGCACTGCGGATCGCGCTCTCGCGGCTGCTGGCCCAGCGAGCCGGTGCTCGGCTGGAGACGCTGGTGATCGACGAGGGGTTTGGAAGCCAGGATCAGGAGGGTCGCGAGCGGCTGGTCGAGGCGATCAAGAGCATCGAAGACGAGTTCGCGATGATCCTGGTCATCACCCACCTGGACGATCTGAAGGAGCGATTCCCGGTCCGCATCGACGTGCAGAAGCGGCCCGAAGGGTCGGTGCTGCACACGGAATGGGTAGCCTAGAACGGCGGAGTTGACGGAAGCGAGGAATACGGCCCGAATGTGAAGGTTTCGCGAATCCCCTCGCTCGCTCGTTCGTCGTTCTCTCACAGGGGCCTGTTTTGGGCAGTTGTGATTGGTTTGTGACAGACCAGGAGTTGACGCCCCGAGCCGCAGACCCTACTATTCGGGGGCTTCGCTTCGGCTGGCACGCGTCAGCGTCTCAGACTCTCCGCTGGAAGGGCACCGCCGCGCGATGACTGGTCCCGCAGACCGTATGCTGGCTCCACAGTCCAGGCTCGTCGATTCGACGAGTAACGGCCCGGCAGCCAGATCACACAACTCGACCATTTCAGGGAGCTGGCGTCGGCCAAGTCGACGCGAGCTCCTGGCTTTGCTTCTCGGCACGGCGGCAGTTGTGGCCGCCGATCGCCACGTCGTCTTCGCCGCCGAGGATCCGGCCGCGCCGCCAGCGCCCGGTGAAGAGCCGCCGGCGCCCGAGCCTCAGGCCGCCGGCGATGCCCCACCTGGGACCGGTGGACCCGCCCCGGCAGATGCGTCCGCTGCGCCGCCAGTGGCGCCCAAGACGTACGTCGTGCAGGCCGGCGACACCCTCTTCTCGATTGCGAAGAAGCACGGGGTGAGCGTGGATGCCATCCTCTGGGCGAACAACCTCTCCGATGCGAACGTCCTGAAGCAGGGGCAATCACTCACGATCCCGCCGTCTACCGGGAAGCTGCATACCGTCAAGGATGGCGACACCCTGGACTCACTCGCCCAGACGTACAGCGTCTCGAAGACGGGCATCGCGCTCGTGAACGGACTCGCCGAGGACGCGACGCTGACGCCCGGTCAGCGGCTCCTGATCCCGGTCCCGCTCAAGGCGCCGTCCGGCGATCCAACCTTTGCGCCGGTGCCGGTGACGGCGGCCAGCAGCGAAGATCCCACGCCGATCCCGCCGCCGAACGCTGGCACTGGCTCCCCGACGCCGCCGGTGATGTCTACGATCGCGCCGCTGATCGTGACGCCGAACGCGATCACGCCGACCGGTGGCCCGTCCGTCACGATTACCAACAAGAAGATCCCCAAGCTTGCCTGGCCGGTCCCGAACAACCCGCCCAAGAGTGGCGTCAGCCAGGGTTTCCGCCCGGGTCACACCGGCATCGACATCTACACGCCGCTCGGCACGCAGATCAAGGCGGCGCTCGCTGGCACCGTGAAGATGGCGAAGCAGAACCCGGAAGGGTTCAACGGCTACGGCTGGATCGTCATCCTGGATCACGGCGACGGCATCTCGACGTGGTACGCCCACTGCGGCGCCTTCTCCGTCAAGGAGGGCGACAAGGTGCTGACCGGCGATCCCATCGCGACCGTCGGCATGACCGGCCGCACGACAGGGCCGCATCTCCACTTCGAGCTGCGCATCAACGCCACCGCCGTCGATCCGAAGCTCGCGCTGCCGTAACTTCCTCGCGCCAGCTCGGCCGTGGGTTGAAACCCACGTCTACAATCAGATGTCGCGCTGCGACATGATGGTGTGCTCCGGCGTCGCAGCGCGACGCCATGACTGTAGGCGGGGCTTTCAAACCCCGACGAGGCGCTCGGTGTCAAACGACGCGGACAACCGCCCATCGTCGAAACCGTCTTCGCCGCCCCCGTCGCTGCCCCTGATCTCCCGCGCGTCTAAGACAGCGAGCCGGACCCCGTACGAGGTCCGGCTCACAGTGGCACGCTCGCGAAGCGTGACTACCGCTTCGGGGCGTTCTCCTTGAGGATGCCGTTCGCCTTCGCGACCGCGTCGTCCACCAGCTTCTTCGGATCGGCGTTCGGGTCCGTGGCAGCCTTCGTCGCCACTTCCTTGTCGATCACGTCGCGGACCGGGTCGTAGCCGGCCACCGGCGACTCGACCATCGCGTACTGGAACCAGTCGAACATCCTGGCGTACGAGTCGGCGGCTGCGCCCCACTTCGGGTCGGCCTTGTAGGCCGCCACCACGTCCGCCTTGGCGCTCTGACGGACCGGCAGGTAGCCACTGTTGATGGCCCATTTGGTCGTCTGGGCCTTCTCGCCGAGGTACTTGATCACCAGCCAGGTCGCCAGCTCCTTCTCAGGCGTCGTCTTGAACACCGAGACGCTCGCGCCGTACAGGTTCACGGCCGGCTTGCCGTTGTTCGGCAGCAGCCCGATGTCCCACTTGAAGTTGGAGCCCTTGCTGATGGCATCCTGGTAGAACGGCAGGCCGGAGGAGCTGGCGATCACGAACAGGATCTGGCCGGCTGCGAAGCGGTTCTGCTCGCCGTTCCGCTCGCTGGTTGGAATCTCGACGGCGCACTTGTTCTTGAACATGCGCTGGATCATCGCCGTCGTCTCGACGCCCGCCTCGCTGTTGAAGACGTACGCCGAGCCTTCCTTGTTCAGGATCGTGCCGCCGCGCGAGAACACCTGCGAGGCGAAGTTCGAGGCGTCGTGGCGGAACGCCCAGCCGTACTTGTTGGCCCCGGCGTTGCTCGCCTTGCAGGCGGCCTCTTCCCAGGTCTTCCAGTCCTTGGGAGGCTCGTTGTAGCCCAGTTGCTTGAGCCAGTCCGCGTTGTAGTACAGCACTTCGATCGAGCGCTGGGTCGGGAAGCCGAGCCGCTCGCCCTGGAACTGCGGGTTGACGTCGCTGTCCAGGAAGGTCTGGAAGTAGTCCTTCTGGTCGTCGTCGCTGAGGCCGTACTTCTTGCTCTTGATAAACGGGTTCAGATCGACGATCGCGCCCGTGGACCGATAGAACGCGGCCTGGTTCTGGTACGCCACCGACATCTCGGGCGGCTGGCCGGCCTGAATCGCCGCGCTCACCTTGTTGTAGACGTCTGGGTAGCTCGCGCCGGCGATCTCGGCCCGCGCCTTGATGCCGTACGGGTTCGACTTGTTGAACTCGTCGAACATCTGCTGCAGCAGATCCTGGTCCTTCTGTGGCCGGTTGTGCCAGTACACCACCTCGACGTTCTTGCCGGTCAGGTCGATCGAATCGACCATCTCGGGCGCCGTCGGGGGGTTGCTGACGGCGACTGGCTTGGCGGCCTCGGTCGGTTTGGCGGCAGCGGCCGGCGCGGCAGCGGCCGGCGCGGTGGTGGCGGCCGGCTGGGCGGCTGGAGCGGCCGGCTTACTCTCGGCGGGCTTGGCCGCTTCGGTCGGCTTGGCGGCTTCGGCGGGCTTGGCCGGTGCCGAGGTGGCCGCTGGCTGGGCGCTCTGGCCGCAGGCCGTCAAGAACAGCCCGAGCGTCAGCAGTATGGCGATGATCCGTCGCTGAGTCCGCATCGCGTCTCTCCTCTGAGGGGCGAGTTGTGAGGGGCGAGGGACGAGGGGTAAGAGACGAGTGATCCACGAGAGAGATTGCTCGCCCCTCGTCCCTCACCCCTCGTCCCTATCCTTTGAGGCCGGCGTTGAGGATGCCCTCCCGGAACTGCTTCTGGGTGATGAAGTAGAGGATCAGGACCGGCACGATCACCATCGTGGCGAACGCCATCAACAGGTGCACCTGCGTCCCCTGGCCCTGCATGAACTGCTGCAAGCCGACCGACAGCACCCGCATGCTGCTGTCACGGGTGACCAGCAGCGGCCACTTGAACGCGTCCCAGGCCCAGATGAAGTTGAGCAGGCCCACCGTCAGCAGGGCCGGCTTGCTGAGCGGCACCACGATCGAGATCAGGAAGCGAAGATGTCCCATCCCGTCGAGCATCGCGGCCTCGAACAGGTCTTTCGGGATCTGCATGAAGAACTGGCGCAGCAGGAAAATCGAGAAGACGCTCACCAGGGACGGCACGATCAGCGCGAAGTAGGTGTTGTACCAGCGGAAGTTGAACATCATGACCAGCTTCGGGACCAGCGTCAGATCCTCCGGCATCATCATGGTGACCAGCACCCCGACGAACAGGATCTGCTTGCCCGGCAAGTCCATTCGTCCGAGCGCGTACGCCGCCAGGCTGGACGTCACCAGCGAGCCGAAGACGATGCACCCGGTCACGATGATGCTGTTCGCCAGGTAGCGGAAGAACAGGTACATCCCCCATTGGTTGTCCCAGCCGGTGGTGGTGATCGCCTGCCAGAAGTTTCCGACTTGCAGCGACTCGCCGCCGAATGGCGGCCACGGCCAGATGACGTTGTTGATGACCGCCGCGTACGTCTTGAAGGCGGTCGTCAGCATGTACAGGAACGGCACCACGGCGGCCACCGCCGCGATCGCGATGACGGACTGCACCAGGATCCCGCCGACGGTCAGGCGGCCGGTGCGGGCCGCGGCCCGGGCGGTCGTGGCGGTGTCGGCGGCCGTCCCGATCATTCGTAGACCACCCGGCGGCCGGCAAAGTAGTTCTGGAGCAGTGTCAGCGTCAGGATGACGGTGAACAGGATGAACGCCAGGGCGGCGGCGTAGCCGTACCGATTGTTGGCGTACAGCTGCTGGAAGATCAAGATGCTGGCGGTCTGGGTGGAGTCGCCCGGGCCGCCGCCGGTCATCACGAAAATGTGGTTGAACGCCTTGAAGGTTCCGATAACGGTCACGACCAGGAGAAAGAAGATCGTCGGGGACATCAGCGGGATCGTAATGTGTCTGAGGAGGATCCAGCCTTTGGCGCCGTCCACTCTGGCCGCTTCATACAGCTCGGCGTTGATGTTCACGAGGCCGGCCAGGAAGATCGTGATGTCGTAGCCGATGAAGACCCAGGTGGTGTAGAGCGAAACCGAGACCAGCGCCATGCTCGGGCCGTGCGCCCAGACCGGTAACGTCACGCCGAAGTTCTGGGCGATCAGCGCGAACACCCCGGCCGGCTCGCCGAGCCAGCGCAGTCCCGGCAGGCCGATCGCCCGGAGCAGGGTGTTCAGCAGGCCGTTGTCCGGGCTGTAGATGTAGCTCCAGACCGCCGCCGATGCCACCGTGGAGGTGATGTACGGCAGGAACATCATCATCCGGAACAGCTCGTGGCCGCCGACACGCTGGAACAGCAGGACCGCGAGAATGAACCCGAGCCCCAGCTGGACCGGCACGGTAATGAGGGAGTACGTCGCGGTGACCAGCAGCGCGTACCACATCGCGGGGTCCGTCAGGCCGCGCGTGTAGTTGTCCGCGCCGACGATCGCCTGACACCCGAGCCGCCAGTCACACAGGCTGATGTAGAAGCCGTAGAACAGCGGGTACAGCTCGAAGACGGCGACGATCGCGACGGCCGGGGCCAGGAACGCGTACCCGAGCGCGCGCTCCTTCACCTTGCGCGAGACCAGCCGACGCAGACCCGGGATCGGCGCCGGCTGCCGGATCGAAACGTCGGCCATCGAGCCGCTCGTCTGCCCCCCGCCTACGTCAGAGCTCACATCCGTCCTTCGCCTGTCTGGTGCGTCTGGTGCCTGGTGGGGCGTCGCGTCGGGCACTTACCCCGAGCCGCGCGCCGTGACCACGACGATAGACAAGTATGGCCTGACAATCAAGGCCCGGACCTTAACAGGACGTTATTTCGCCCGAATCGGCCGTTAACTGGCGGCCGGGCGACGAACCGGAGCGGGCGGCTCCAGCTCCCCGCGCCGCGCTCTCGCAAACGCCCGCCGCGCGGCCGGCCAGTGCCGAAGGAGGCTCGGGGTCAGGGCCAGCAGCGGACGGACCAGGCGGGCACTGTCCTGGAGCAGGTGCTCCCTTCGGGCATCCCAGGCGAACCCGTACGCCGCCCGCACCGACGGCGGCAACAGGCCCACCATCGGCAGGCGGAAGAAGGGTGAGAGTGGCATCAGGGCCGGCGGCAGGATCGGGTGCAGGATCTCGGCGGCCAGCACCCGCGACTCTTCGCTGACTGCGATCTGGCCGCTCGCGAGCATCTCCCGCATGTAGGCTCTCAACTCGGGCAGGCTGGACGGCAGGAACCCCTCAGGGACGCCCAGCAGTGGCTCGACCCGGCTCGCTTCGGCGCAGTAGCGGTCCCACTCTGCGTCCGTGAGCGTGCCCACGTACAGCCGGTAGGTGCGCGGGAACACCTCCAGCATCGTGCAGTGGACCCAGCGCAGCAGCTCCGGATCGTGGGCCGAGTAGGAGTGGCCGGCGGTGTACGGGCCGGCCGCCTGCCGCAGCCGGCCGTGGACCCGGTCGTGGATGGCGTTGATGCCGTCCGCGGCTCGCTGGACCTCGGCGGGCAGCCCGAACGTCAGGTCGAACATCGCGTTGAGGGTGCGACGGAACCGCTTCGTGCGCCCGGCCGGGTCGGTCAGGAAGAGGCTGTGATCCGTGACGCCGGCCGCCACCAGCGGATGTGCCACCTGGAGCAGCACGGCCGGGTTCCAGCCCAGCAGCAGCACGATCTCGCTGTTGATCTTCCAGGCGATGCTGTCGGCGCTGCGCTCGGGGAGCGGCGGATGCGGTTCGGGGAGAGCCTCTGCTGCCATCGCCTACAGTATTCGGCCGCGAGGCGCCGTCGGACCACCATTGCACGGTCAGAAATGATCTGGTCGTTGCATGTGGAGCCGAACAAAGTCGCGGCGGTTGTCGGTCAGGATCGCACGTCCGTCCACGGTCGCAGCTGCGAGAATGTCGGGATCGTCGATGCCCTGGTTCGCCAGGCCAGCCTCGCGGGTCGTGAGCACGTCATGATCGAGCACACGGAGCGCTCGGACGACACGAAGTGAAAAGTTCTCGTCTGAGAAGAGACGAGCCACCGGCTACGCCGATTCGTGCTCGTCGATGAGACGGTCGATCTCGTCGCGATGCGCGCGCGCATACGCCCAGGCGTTCACGAGATCCTCAGCACGCAACGAGGGGTAATCCAGCAGCAGATCGGACTCACTGGCGCCTAACCGGCGAGCCTGCTCCAGGAGCCAGATGGGAATCCTCGTCCCGACGATGCACGGGTCACCGCCCATGATACCTGGATTACTCTCTACTCCTGAGAACGTCTCACCGATGTCCTGGGCGACCAGTTGGAACAACTGCACCTTCTCAGCGCGCGACAGCTGAGCCAATCGATCCTCGATCTCCTGCAGCAGGCTCATCTGTGGCACTCCTCGGTTTGACCATCGACAACGACATGGTACCACCGCTGAACGGTCGACCGGGGAGCCCCTCGCCCGCGCACGGGAGAAGGGGGCGGGGTCTCTTACACCCCCGTGCCAAACCCCACGAAGCTGTTCCAGGCGTCGCAGCCATCCGAGATCGACAGCGGCACCATCACCGCGCCCGGGTTGACCCGCGTGATCGTCAGTACCACGCTGGTGCCGGAGATCGGGACGGTGGTGTTGGTGGTGATGTTCTGCTGGCCGCCCTGGACGTCCACACGGGCATTCACGATGTTGCGCGGCGGATTGGCGCTCGGCAGGCCGATGCTCAGGTTGCCGGTGAACGCGCCCTGCCCCGAGGTCAGCGTGGTCTTCACCTGCCCTGCTGCCAGCTTGACCGTCTGCACCTGCACGTTCGGGCGGGGGCCGCAGGTCACCGTCAGCGTCGTCTTCTGGCTCACCGTGTAGCCGCCGTTGCTGTCCAGCGCCCGCACGTAGACCGGGAAGGTGCCGTTCTTCAGGCTGATGGTCGGGCTCGGGCTCTGGCCGGCGACGTTGAAGAGCAACAGCCCGCCGAGGTCCCAGGCGAACGTCAGCGAGTCGCCGTCAGCGTCGTTGCCGGTCCCGTTGAGCTGGAGCGCCTGCCCGGTCTTGCCGGTATACGGTCCGCCGGCGCTCGCGCCCGGCAGCCGCGTCACTACCGCTCGCTCGACGAGCGTCAGGTAATCGCTCCCAGTCGTGGTGCCGCCGATGGCGTACAGGCCCTGGTTGACCACCGCCACCGTATGGGCAAACCGTGCCGTCGGCATCGGGGCGCGGATCGGCTGGTTCGGCAGGCTGGTGTTGACGCTCCAGGCGCCAAACCCACCGGTCGCCGTCGGATCGAGCTCGAAGACGTCGTTCTTGTTGAGCGCGCCGGGGGCCAGCCCGGCGCCGCCGACGACGAACAGGTTGCCGTTGGAGGCTACCAGCCCGTGAAACGCGCGCCCCACCGGCAACTGCACGACGCTCCCCACACCCTCCCAGCTCCCGGTCGTCGCCGTGGTCGGCGGCACCGTGAACCGCTCCACCGTGGTCAGCGGGTTGCCGCCGTCGATACCGCCCACCGCGTACAGCTTGCCGTCTCCCGCTTCGGCCAGTCCCAGGCCAATACGCTTCTGAACCATCGACGCCACCGGTCGCCAGACCGTGTTTGCGACCGGGTCGTACTCTTCCACCGTCTCCAGTCTGGTCGTTCCGTTGTCGGTGCTCCCGCCAGCGATGTAGATCTTGTTGTTGCTCGTGGACAGCGCCAGCCCGGCCTGGAAGCGGCTCACGTTGAGCTGCTTGATGCCGTCCGCCACGCCCTTCCAGCTCCCGTTGCCGACGCCATTGACGGGAGGGGTGTACTCCTCGACGGTCGTGCAGGTGCCCAACGGCGCGCAGATCGCCTGCGTGGAGCCCCCACCGACCACGTAGATCTTGTTGTTCGAGGCCAGCACCGCCGCCGCCCCAGACCGCGCGGTCGGCATCGTCGCCAGGGGACCGCGCCAGCTTCCCAGCCCAATCCCGTTCGCCGGCGGCGTGTACTCGTACACCGTGTCCTTGACCGCCGGCGCGCCGCCCCCGAAGACGTAGATCCGCCCCTGGAAGACCGCGCTGGCGGCGAACTGCAGCCCCACCGGCAATCCCTGCACCGCCGGCGCGCCAGCCCAGGCGTTGACGGCCGGGTCGTACTCCTCAACCGCGGGGTTCACACCAAAGCCGAAGTTAAACCCGCCCATAGCGTAGAGCCGGCCATTGGGCGCCGCCGCCAGCGCCTTGAAATCACGCCCAGTGGGCACCGCCTGGCAGGCCGTGACTGTCGGGGTGCCGCCGCAATTTGTCCAGATGTTGGTGGCCGGGTCGTACTCCAGGACCTGGCGAGTGCCGAAGTCGTTGATGGCGTACAGCTTGCCGTTCGGCGCCGCCGCGAGGTCAACAAACTGGAAAGCTATCGGCAGACTGGTCTTCGGCGTCCAGGTGTTGGTGGCCGGGTCGTACTCCTCGACGGCGCTGCTACCGCCGAACCCGCCGACGGCGTACAGCTTACCGTTCGTCGCCGCCGCCAGACCAAGCCCGGTTCGCGCGGTGGGCATCACCCGGCAGGCCGTAGCCGCCGGGGTACCGCCGCAGTTCGTCCAGACGTTCGTGGCCGGGTCGTACTCCTCGACGGTGCCGAGAACGCCGCCGCTGACCCCGCCGATGGCGTACAGCTTGCCGTTCGACCCTGCGGCCAGACCGAGGCCACTGCGAGGCGTTGGCATACTGGTCTTCGGCATCCAGACGTTCGTGGCCGGATCGTACTCCTCAACCGTGCCGACCGTGCCGGCACCACCGTCGCCGCCGACGGCGTACAGTTTGCCGTTTGGCGCCGCTGCCAGGCCGAGATCCGAGCGAGGGGTCAGTATACTGGTCCTCGGCGTCCAGACGTTCGTGGCCGGATCGTACTCCTCGACGGTGCCGACAATGCTGGCGCCGTCGATCCCGCCGACGACGTACAGCTTGCCGTTCGGCGCCGCTGCCAGCGCCAGATTGTTGCGAGGTGTCAGCATCGAGGGCTTGCTGCCCCAGTCCAGGCGGGTGGCGGCCAGCGCGCCGTGCGCCGGCTCGGTCGTCGGCTGGATCAGCATGGCGGCCGTTGCCAGCGCCACCAGCACGCTCGTCACGCGCCGCACGATAGCCCAGCTCCACGGGCGGCCAGAGGTCAGTATGTTGTTGTCGCCCACCGCTCACTCCCGCAACGCCCGTCATTGGTGCGCCAGCGCGAGGATACTCGCTTTCATGCGTGCTGGCAACTCCTGGTGCCGTCTCACAGAAGCGACATAGCAGCCGGCGAGCTCATGGCGGCTCCTTCTGCATGTCCCCCACGGTCTCCTGCTGGCCGTCACCGCGTCTCAACCGCCCGAATACCCCGTCCCACCGGCGCGCATACTACCGTTGCATGACAGAACAGTCGGAGTCGGCCGGCCACGCCGAGCCGGTGCACCGCTACCGGGGGGCGCTAGTGATCGTTCATCGTCTGGCCGTCGCGATCCTGAGCGTGCTCGCAGTCGTGCTCGCGTTCGCCCCGATCCAGATCGTGGCCGCCCAGGCGACCTGCCAGTATGGCGCGACGCATCGGGTGGCTCAGATCCGCGATACCGCCATTCACGAGGCGTCTGCGCTGGTCGCGAGCCAGCAGTGGCCCGGCATCTACTGGACCCTCAACGACGCCAAAAACGCGCCGTTGATCTACGCCGTCGACCAGGACGGGCAGTCGCGCGGGGTGTTCCGCGTGAGCGGCGCCTCGAACGTGGACTGGGAAGCGATGCAGCTGGGGCCGGACGGCGCGGACGGCTTCGCCTTGTTCGTCGGCGATGTCGGCAACAACGACCTGCGCCGCCGCGAGATGGTCATCTACCGCGTCCCGGAGCCGGAGCCCGGCCCACCGGGCGACATGACGGTCCGCGAGACCGCGCCGGCCACCCCGCTCCGCTTCGTCTATCCGGTCGCCAACCACAACACTGAGGCGATGCTGGTCCACCCGAAGACCGGCGAGACCATGCTCTTCACGAAGCAGCCGAACGGCATCACCCTGATCTATCGCTTGCCGCTGCCGCTCGACCCGGGCGCCACCATGCTCGCCGACTTCCTGGACGTGCTGGACGTCCGCACTCGAGACGTCGCCAACAAGCTGGTCACGGACGGCACGGTCTCGTCAGACGGGACGCACGTCGCCCTGCGCACCTACGCTGGCATCCTCCGCTACGACGTGCCGGCCGGTAAGTCGCTCGCCGACGTCGACTGGCAGGAGCCGCGCACCTTTCCGCTCTCGGACGGGGTCAAGGGCGAGGGGATCACGTTCAAGCTCAACAGCAACGACCTGCTGACGGTCGGCGAGGAAGTCCCGGCCGCCCTCTACGCGACGGACTGGCAGTGCTAGCGCGACAGCAGGGACTGCCCCTGCGGTAGCCGGTTCGGGTCGTCGCGGAAGACACGGTAGCCGTACCACGTCAGGTAGATCGTCCCGATGAACAGCACGGCGACCGTCACCAGCAGCAGCCACGGCTGACCGAGCAGCCCGGTCACCACGAACAGCACGCCGCTGGCGATGAACAGCCAGCCGCCGAGCCGCTGGGACGCCACCCACGATGCCTCGCTCCTGAGCGTCCAGGGAGTCCGAATCCCCATGATGGCGTTCGGGCGCATCCGGCCCATCACGCTGCCGAGCCCGACGAAGAGCAGTCCGACCAGCGTCATGATCGCCGGCGCGATGTCGAACGTGCCGTTGCGGACCTGGAGCAGGATCAGCCCGTAGAGCACGGCCAGGAACACCAGCACCGCGATTCGTACGCCGACGTAGACCCCGCCCAGCTGCGCCTCGGTGGCGCGGAAGAGGCGCGGAGAGAGCAGCAGAACGAGATATATCACCAGCGCAAGGATCGGCAGCGCGAGCAGCCCCTCGGCCTTGCCGCCGTAGCGGTCCACCTGGCCGGTGATGTTCCAGTGGACCGGAATCCGGTCCGGCATGCTGCTCCAGGTGGCCGCCGCGACCGCGAACATCGCCAGGATGAGCAGCCACTGAGGCAGCTCCCGTTGCCACCGAATCGTCACGACGCCCCTCCCGCCGCGCGGTGGATCCCGGACGCTCCTGGCCCGTGCCCGCGCTCACCTCATCCAGTTTCGGACGACGAGGTCACCTTATGAGACGGTTCGGGCGGGGCCACCGTTCCATCACACACTCATGGGCCGGTCGTCACCACGATTTCACACCACGTTGTGCGCCGCTGCTACGAGCCGGTGGCGTGGACATGCTCCTCTTCGGCGGCCAGCGCCTGCCTGACCAGCGAGTCAACAAGGTCGTCCACGCGAACTCCGCGCCGCCGCGCGAGCTTCCTTGCTCGCTGGAAGACCTCGCGCTTCAGATGAAGAGCCACCCACTTTCGTGGTGGTCTGATCGGCGGGAAGTCGTCGTCTGACACAGGTGGAGCAGATGCGATGTACTCTTCGGTTATCGCGTGGGTGTCCCAGAACTCCCGAGCTTCGGCTTCGGTCATCCCTTCAGGCTCTTGATCGTACGATGTCAGCGGAATCAGCTCTCGCTCAGTCATCTGTTCGCCCTTCGATACGAGCGCGTCTCCGTAGCGGTAGCATCACGGGCGGTCACGACCCGTACCCAACTGCCCCGCCTCTCGAAAAACACTGCCAGAAGGCGTCCATCCTGGGTGCGACCGAGAATCCCCCGCCGTCCACTGTGGGCCGGAATCCGGGCTTGATGGCGATCGCTCATGGCATCTTCCGCTTCCCACGTTTCAACGCCATGCCGAGCAATATGGTCCTCGTTGTCGTCGTCCCACTCGAACATGCCCCTCCGATTCTACCGCGTCGGGTACCATGCGGGCGGTCGACGGGCTATCGACCCAGCTCCGTCAGCGGCCAGTGGGACAGGCTGCTCAGCAGCATCCGTTCATCCTGACAATCCTGTCCATCCTGTCAGAATCCGTATCTCAGACCGAACGAACAGGAGGGTGCCGGATGGCGCTCCGAGGGTACCGCGCGCGCTGGATCGTCGATGGGACCGGCGGACCGGTCCACCCGGGCGTCGTGCTGATCGACGGCGAGTGGATCGTGGACGTCGTCGGGCCGAGCGCCGCGCCGTCCGACGCCGAGATCACGGACCTCGGGGAAGCTGCCATCCTGCCGGGCCTGATCGACGCCCACGTCCACCTGATCTGGGCCGGCGCCGAGCCAAACCCGGAGGAGATCCGCGCCCGTGAGTCGATCCCGATGGCGACCGTCCGCGCCGTCCGCCACGCCGCCGACACCCTTCAGTCTGGCACCACCACCGTCCGCGACGTAGGGTGTCCGCACGGCGTCGCGTTCGCGGTGCGGGACGCCGTCGAGCGCGGCATCGTGCCTGGCCCGCGCATCCTCGCGAGTGGCGCTCCCCTCGTCATGACCGGCGGCCACTGCAACGGCATGGGCGTGGAGGTGGATGGCCCGTACGAGGCCAGAAAGGCTGCCCGCCAGCAGTTGAAGGAGGGCGCCGACCTCATCAAGATGCTGGCCACGGGCGGCGTCTACGGTCTCCACCATGACGAGCCGTGGTCGCCCCAACTGGAGCTGGACGAGCTCCAGGCGGCTGTTGCCGAGGCGAGGAAGGCCCACCGCGTCGCCGCCATCCATGCCGAGGGCGAGCAAGGGATCGCCACCGCCATCGAGGCCGGCGCGGACACCATCGAGCACGGCAACCAGCTGACCCGCGAGCTGGCCGAGAAGATGGCCCGTAACGGCATCTTCCTGGTCCCGACGCTGGCCTGGTTCTTCAACGTTGCCGAGGCCGAGCCCGGCCCGACCTTCGACGAGGAGTACGTCCGCAAGGGCCGCATGATGGCTGAGGCGAGCGCGCGCAGCATCGTGCTGGCGAAGACGGCCGGCGTACGCATCGCGGCCGGTACAGACACGGGCGCACCACTGGTGCCCCACAACTCGGTCCGCCGCGAGATCGAGCTGCTGGTCCGGCTCGGCCTGACCCCGCACGAGGCGATCCAGTCCGCCACCAGGATCGCCGCCGAGGCGCTGCGGATGGACCGCTCGATAGGCACCCTGGAAGCCGGCAAGTACGCCGACCTGATCGCCGTGGGCGCCGACCCGACCCTCGACCCGGCCGCCCTCTACGACCTCCGCCTCGTCATGAAAGGCGGCACCATCGTGAGCACGAGCTTCTAGCGACTTCTACCCACTTCTACGGGCTTATAACCGGAACCGCATAGAAGTGCTTATAACTCGCCAGCGGCGCGATCGTGCGTCTCCATATCCCACAGTGAGGCATGAGGCTTCGCGGCGCGCCATCAGATCGGGAGCGTCACTGGCCCAGCGGCGCCGGTGCTACTTACCTCTACTGTCACCGGGCGCCGCTGCCCCACCCACCTCCGCACATGGGCACAACCTAAAGGCCCGGCGCCGCTTGACCGCCCGCACCCTCGCCCCGGAGGCGCTCGTAGACGTCCTGCCGCAGCCGTCGCGTCACCAGATCCGCTAGATCCTGGTTGCCCATCATCCGGTCGAACAGCTCCTGGTTTTGCTCCATCCGGTCCACAAAGTACCCTTCCAGGGCGGGGTCGAAGACGTAACGGAAGCTCTCCAGCGAGTTCGCTCGCGCCGCCGCCTGCAACGTCTCGTCCGCCAACGCCTCCGTCCGAATCTGCTCGAAGAACAGCTCGTCCGAGAGCGTAAACTGCGTCCCAAAACGCTCGTTGATCGAGTCGATCAGCCGCGACAGCTCCACTTGCTCGTCGTGGCTCGCGCCCGTCCCCACCGCCGTCGGCCCCGCTACCGGCACCGACTCGCCGTCCCGCAGCCCGATCTCTCCCTCGCTCAGCTTCTCCAGCCGGTAATACTTCAGCGCCACGTCGTCGTCGAAGCGGTACACCTCGCCCGCGCCTCGACGTGGCAGCTTCTGAAGCAGGAAGCGAATGTATGCGTACCGCTTCTCCAGATCCGAGTCCTGGTACGGGATCACCTGCGAGAGAAAGCCGTACAGGCTCCGGAACGCGGTCAGCTTCTTGCGAAACTCGTCTTGATCGGCCGGATCCAGCTCCCCGAACCGATCGACAGCCGCATTCAGGTACGGATGCAACCGCGCCTGGAGCCGCGCCTCCTCGGCCTCTGTCCGCCCCTCCTTGCCCGTGAAGAAGACCCGCGCGAACGCTTCCACCTCGTCCAGGTGATACACCTGCGCGTCGTCCAGCTCGGACTGCAGCTGGTACAGCTGGTTCGGATCGGCCCGACTCTCCAACTCCGTCGTCTCGTAGTACGGCTTGAACGCCAGCCGGATCGTCTCCGCATCGTTCACGAAGTCCAGCACGAACGTGTCGTCTTTTCCAGGATGCGTCCGGTTCAGCCGTGACAACGTCTGGACCGCCCGCACCCCGTCTAGCCGCGTGTCTACGTACATCGTCTGCAACAGCGGCTGGTCGAACCCCGTCTGGTACTTCTCCGCCACGATCAAGAGCTGAAAATCGTCGCTCGCGAACCGCTCCGGCAGCTCGCTCTCACGGATGCCGCCGTTCATCCCCGGCTCGGTGTACGTCTTCTGCGTGCTCTCGTCGAAGACTTCGCCCGAGAACGCCACCAGCACCCGGATGTCGGAGTACCCCTTCTTCGCCAGGTACCGCTCGAATTCCTGCTTGTACCGGACCGCGTGCAGCCGGCTTCCCGTCACCACCATCGCCTTCGCCCGCGCCCCGATCTTGTGCCGCGCGAACGTCTGGAAATGCTCGACCATCACCTCGGTCTTCTGGGCCAGGTTGTGCGGATGGAAGCTCAGGAACCGCGCCAGCGCCTTCGCGGCCGGCTTCTTCTCGACCTGTCGATCCTCCTCGGCCTGCTTCACCAGCCGAAAGTACGTCGTGTACGTCGTGTAGTGCTTCAGCACGTCGAGGATGAACCCCTCTTCGATCGCCTGTCGCATCGAGTACAGGTGGAAGGGCCGCGGCTCACCGCTCGCGTCGGGTGTCCCAAACACCTCCAGCGTCCGCGCCTTCGGGGTCGCCGTGAACGCGAAGAAGCTCAGGTTCTCCTGGCGTCCTCGCTTCAGCATCTCCTTGACGATCTCTTCCTCGTGGTCGGGGAGACCCGGCTCCTGCTCCAGCATGTACGCCGCCGCTCGCTCGCGGATGGCTGCGCCCGCCAGTACGCCTTTCAGCTCCATCGCCGCCTCGCCGGACTGCGAGCTGTGCGCCTCGTCCACGATCACCGCGTACCGGCGCTTCGGCAGCGCCGCCACCTTGTCGGTCACGAACGGGAACTTCTGGAGGGTCGTGATGACGATCGGCACGCCGGTTTCGAGTGCCCGCGCCAGTTGTCCGGAGTCCTGCTCGATCTTCTCGACCACGCCCTGCTTGTGCTCGAACTGGTAGATCGTCGCCTGGAGCTGCTGATCCAGCACTCGCCGGTCCGTCACCACCACGACCGAGTCGAACACCTTGCGGTCCTCGGCGTCGTGCAGGCTCGCCAGCCGGTGGGCCGTCCAGGCAATCGAGTTGCTCTTGCCGCTGCCCGCCGAGTGCTGGATCAGGTAGTTCTGGCCCGCGCCCTGCTCCTGGGCGTCCTGCTCCAGCCGTCGCACCACGTCCAGCTGGTGGTAGCGCGGGAAGATCAACGACTCGCGCTTCTCCTTCTGCCCGTCCACCACCTTCTCGTCTACTTCCAGGTGGAGGAAGCGCCCCAGGACGTCCAGCAGGCTCTCTCGCGCCAGCACCTCTTCCCACAGGTACGCCGTCTTGTACCCGTTGAGGTTCAGCGAGTTGCCGGCGCCGCCGTGGTCGCCCTGGTTGAACGGCAGGAAGAACGTCGCGTCGCCGGCCAGCCGGGTCGTCATCCAGGCCGCGTCGGTGTCCACCGCGAAGTGAACCAGCGTGCGCCGCTTGAACTGGAAGATCGGCTCGCGCGGGTCACGGTCCTCCCGGTACTGCTTCTTAGCGTGCTCCGCCGTCTGGCCGCTCAGCGCGTTCTTCAACTCGAGCGTTACCACCGGGATGCCGTTGACGCTCAGCACCACGTCCAGCGAGTCACCCGTCTTCACGCTGTACCGCAGCTGCCGGGTGACCGTCAGCCGGTTCGCCGCGTACCGCGCCGCCGCCTCCGGGTTCATCGTCGTGGCCGGCTTGAACGCCGCGATCCTCACCAGCTTGCCCAGGCACTTGAAGCCGTGCCGCAGCACGTCCAGGCTGCCCCGCCCGTCCAGCGCCTTCGTCAGGTCGTCCAGCAGCGCCGGCTCGGCCCGTCCGCCGTAGAACTGCGCGATCTGCCGCCAGACGGTCGGCTGCGTCTGCTGGACGAACGCCAGCAATGGCCCGGGATCGAGGCAGCGGTCTCGGTCGAAATCCTGACTGGTCGCGCGCTGATACCCGCCGTCGGTCAGGAGGCTGTCTTCTATCGCCGCCTCGAACGTCCGCTCCCGATGATCGACCGGCACCGTCGTCCCCCGTGTGTCATCCGAGCTATGATAGCGCGCGATGGTGAATCTGGCTCGTCAGGTCCGCCTTATCACGAGCGGCGGCGACCAGCCTGGGGATCCGGCATGGCGTTGAGAGAGATCCGCCCCGGCATCTATGAGCGCGTCGACACGCCGAAACGGATTCGGATCACAAAGGAATTCGCCGATGCTCTGCGCCGGGAAGGGAAGTCCAGCCTCCTGGACCAGTTGATCGAGCAAGTTGTCCGAGAGGATGCTAAGCGGTCGAGCCCGCCACAGCAGTAGATCATCCGACACCGTAGAGGGGCGCGCCCCGGCTACCGGATCGTGTCTCCTGTATCTTCACTGTGTACGTCGATCTTCCCCGTCACCGCCGCTACGATTCGCCGAGCCTGGTCGGCGTCATGCCGCTGGATCTCGCGGAGATCGTCCCGAGCCCGACGGCGCCACTCCTCCGCTCGCGTCACAGACCGAGCTCGCGCCTGACAACCTCGTCGGGGATAGTCTCACCACGCCGGTAGGCTTCCCGACCCCGGGCAATGGATTCCAACTCCTCCGCGGTCAGAGGCTCGTCGTCGTCCGGGACGTTCAACAGGCTCAACACGGCACCGGCTTCATCCAGGCGATCGTCCAGGATGTCGTCAAGCAGTTTCCGAAGCATCTCTCTCGTCATTGCCATCGGCACGATCCTTCCTCGCTCGTCTGACTCGCAGCGTCCGCCCTCTGGTCACTGCCATGACACGGCGCGGCAGCGGGCCGAGCGCGCGGCCCACTCCCGGACGGGCTGGCCCCGGCAACGGCTCATGCCGCACCCCCTTGACGCGCGTCGCGCACTGGGGATGAGCCCATTGTTGCCGCTCGCGTGGGTGCCTACCGGTAGGCGTCGCGCCGGTTCAGCACGCGCAGCGCGAGCACCACCAGATCGCTATCCTCGTAGGTGAAGATGACCCGGCAGTTCCCCACGCGGAGTCGGTACAGTCTGCCCTGGCCGGCGAGCTTCACGACGTCGCCGTGCCCGGTTTCGGCGTACTGCGTGGCGGATTGGAAGATGCGCAGGGCCACCGGAGGGCTATGCCGCCGAATCCGTGTCAGATCGCGCTCCGCCGGCGGCGACCATCGAAGCTCGCGCTTCACCATCCCATCCGGCGCTTCAACTCGTCATTGGTGACGTATTCGCCCCGCGCGTAGGCGGCGCGGCCCTCGCGGATGGACTCCAATTCCTCCTCCGTGAGCGGCTCGTCCACCTCAGGGACGTTCAGGAGCGCGAGCGCCATCCTCGCCTCGTCGAGCCGGTCGTCCGCGAGCTCGTCCAGCAGCTTGTGGAGCTCCTCTCTGGTCGTCGCCATCCTCGCTCTCCTTCCTGGCCGGCTCCCCCTCTCCATCGCAATGGGGAGGGGGTCGGGGGGTGGGGCCTCTTCTACCGCGTCGCCTCGCGCACGTCGATTTTCCCCGTCACCGCAGCCGAGATTAGCGCCGTCCGGTACTCCCCCAGCAGCTCGACGTGCCGCCTGACCCTCCCAGCCAGTTCGTCCAGCCGAGTCGTCTCGTGTGCAACGTACTCAACAATGGCCTTCTGTTCGGCGACGGGCGGTACCGTGACGAGCAGACTCTTGGCGGTTTCGACATTGAAGTGCTGCTGGAGTGCACCATCCGACCCATGCTCGAACTGCACCTTTGCCATTGAGGAATTGGCGACGTACGCGAGAAACTCAGAAACGATACGTTTTGACTGCCGCACGATGATGAGGTCAATGCAATTCGCTCCATCGAACCGTTCGTCAACGACTGCGGTTGCGCCAGGTTGCCCGCTGCGGACACACACGAGGTCGCCAACTGACAGCCTAGACTTCCGATGAATCTCATTGCTCTCAGGGCTCATGTAAACGAGATCGGAGTCCCGCAGCCGGCCATCACGCACGTTCAAGGACCGCAGAGCAGGAACGCCCTCATCGACGTAGTACCGCGCGGGCGTGACGACGATACCGACGGTTACCTCGGGGACGAGGAATCGGAGCCGCTTCACTTCCCAATGCGCCGGTACCTGCCCCAGCCACTCGACGCCAGAGTCCTTCATCGGCACGCTCGCGTCAAGCCCCCTGGTGACCGCGTGGCTGATCAGCGCCGCCCGCTTCTCCTCGATCAACCCGAGCAGCCGCCGCTTCTTCTCCACCAGCGCGTCAATCCGTGCTGTCTCGTGTGCGAGATGCCGCAAGATGGCCCGACGTTCAGCCTTTGGCGGCAGGACGACTGGAAACTCCTTGACGTTCGTCCCTGAGATCGACGCGAGATTCGTAGATTGCTTCGCCCGTACCATGAAGTAATGCCGGGCATAGGTCGCTGACGTGGCTGCGCTGATCCATCTGGCGTCGTCTGCGTCGTCGAGCCTCACTGCGAAGACGTGATTCTGATGCAGGCAAGGGTCAATCTGCCCTTCCCAGACGGTGCCCCGGCCGAGCTTGTCGTTGTCGCCGCCCTCGTTCATCAGGACATCGCCGGGCCGCAGAGAGAAGCGCCGCACTTCATCAGGCAGCACTTCGACTTGGGCAACGTCGCTGAGATCCAGGTAGCCGTCCTGGACATTCGCCACCCGCATGTATGGGACGCTCACCGTATCTTTCTCGCCCAGATCTCTCCCTTTGGTGACTCCAGTCCGGACCTCGGCCAGAAACCGGAGCCGCTTGACGTCCCAGTGCGCCGGCACCTCGCCGAGCCAGGGCACGCCCGAGTCCTTGTAGGCCGGGTAGCGCCGCCACCCCCGAACCTCGGCACTCTCGCCAAGCTCGGCGACGGACGGCAGCTCCGCCTCGACCGTCACCCTGCCACCTCGCGCAGCAGATCCACGATCTCCCGCTCCAGCACCTTCATCTCCGCTTCGATCTCTTCCAGCGGGCGCGGCGGCACGTACCGGTAGAAGTACCGGTTGAAGTTGATCTCGTACCCCACCTTCCCCACCTGGCCGTCTCGCTCGTCCACGACCGCCCGATTCACCCAGGCATCCGGCACGTGCGGCGCCACCTCCCGCGCGAAGTAGGCGTCCACGTCCTCCTTCAGCGGCACGTTCTCGGTGTCCCGCAGCTCCGGATCGGCCTCCGGCTCGCCCTTCGCATCCCGGCAGACCTGCGCCGTCTCGTCCCGCTCGCCCAGCGCCGCCAGGATCGCCTTCCGCACCGGCGCCGCCAGCTTCACGCCTCGCCGTCGAGCCGCCGTCTCCAGCTCCCGCTCGAACGCCGCCCGGTCGTCCATTCGCCCCGCCGGCAACGCGCGCACCACCGCCAGGATCGTCGCCTGCTCCGCCGTCGCCTCCATCACCGCCCCATCCGGCCCCAGCTCCAGCCCCGCTCCCTGCTCCCCGTCGCCGTCCTGGTAGGGGCGCAATGAATTGCGCCCTAATTCATTGCGCCCGCCAAACTCCTCCTGGAGCTTCGCCCCGGCCGACCGCTTCCGCCGCCCCTTCGCCACCCGCTCCGGCGCGAGCTCCCGGAACGCCTTCTGCTCCCACAGCCGCGCGATCCGCTCGGGCGTCGCCGCAAAGCTCAGCCGCAACGGCCGCTCCACCGTGATCTTCCGGTACCCGAAATCCTCGTTGTCGAAGATCCGCACCAGCTCGCCAGCCTGGAAGTCGCCGTACAGTGTCGTGATCTCCGCGATCTGCTCGTCCGCGATCTCGTTCCGCTTGTTCCCCAGGCTCCGCCGCATCTTCTTGAACATCCCGGTCGCGTCGATCAGCTGGATCTTCCCCTGCCGCTCCCGTTCCTTCCGGTTCGTCACGATCCAGACGTACGTCGAGATGCCCGTGTTGTAGAACAGCTGGTCCGGCAGCGCGACGATCGCCTCCAGCCAGTCCTGCTCGACGATCCAGCGCCGGATGTTGCTCTCGCCCGATCCCGCGTCGCCCGTGAACAGCGGCGAGCCATTGAACACGATCCCCAGTCTGGTCCCGCCCGCTGATGTCGGCTGCCGCTTCGAGAGCATGTGCTGAAGGAACAGGAACGAGCCGTCGTTCACCCTCGGCAGCCCCGCCCCGAACCGCCCCGCGAAGCCTCGTGTCTTGTGCTCCTCCGTCAGCCGCGCCTGCTGGACCTTCCAGTCCACCCCGAACGGCGGGTTCGCCAGCATGTAGTCGAACCGCCGGCCCTCGTGCCCGTCGTTCGTGAAGCTGTCGCCCAGCCGAACGCGGTCGATCTCCTGGCCCTTGATCAGCATGTCCGAGCCGCAGATCGCGTACGAGGCCGGGTTGACCTCCTGCCCGGACAGGATCAATTTCCCGCCGGGATTGAGCTCGTGCATGTACGCGTCGGCCACCGAGAGCATCCCGCCGGTCCCGCAGGCCGGGTCGAACAACGTCTTGACGATCCCCGGCGTCGAGAGCTCCGCCATGTCCGGCGAGAAGATCAGATTTACCATCAGCCGGATCACTTCGCGCGGCGTGAAGTGGTCGCCGGCCTGTTCGTTTCGCTGCTCGCTGAACCGCCGGATCAGATCCTCGAAGACGTACCCCATCTCGATGTTCGACACCGAGCGCGGGTGCAGGTCCAGCTCCACGAACTTCCGCAGCACCAGATACAGCCGGTCGTGGTCGATCAGCGTCTGGATCTGCTCCTCGATCCCGAAGTGCTCCAGGAACTGCCGTGCCTTCGGCGAGAAGCTTCTGATGTACGCCGACAGGTTGTCCGCGATCTGGTCCGGCTGCCCCACGATGGCCGTCAGGTCGAGCCGGCTCGTGTTGTGGAACTGCTGACCCGCCGCCCGGTTCAGGCGCAGCTCCTTCACGTTCGGGGGCGCGTCCTTCAACGTCTCGGCCAGCGCCAGCACCGCCGGCTTCGTCTCGGCCAGCACGCAGTCGAGCCGTCGCAGCACCGTCAGCGGCAGCATCACCTCGCCGTACTGCGGCGGTCGGTACGGCCCGCGCAGCAAGTCCGCCACGCTCCAGATGAAGCTGACCTTCTCGCCGAACCGCTCGACGCTCATGCTGCCTGCCCCTGCACGTCCTCTGTCACCTCACGCCCTTGCCCGTCGCCCCCGCCCACTCGCGGTCCCGCTTCTTCGTCACCGTCGCCGCCATCCACCGGGCCGCCCGCCCCGCTCTTCACCGCCGCCGGCCGCCGACACTCTCGCCGATTCTGCGTGCGCATCATGCTCCATCGCGACGTGTTGGGCAACCCCTCCTGCAACCGCCACTCCGTCTCTCCCTCGCCCTCGCAAGGGAGAGGGGGTCGGGGGGTGAGGGGGTCACAGCTTCGACAGCTGCGCGTACACCCCGCTCCAGTCGGCCGGCGTCGGCTCCTGCGCCAGATCCTCGGCTCGGGCCGCCATCTCCACCGCCGCGTGGTCGTCCGGCCACAACACGGACGCTCGGTGGAAGCCGTCCGCCGCCGTCCGGAAGTCGCCGGCCACGTACGCCTTCAGCGCCCGCTCGTAGACGTCCCGCGCGTCCAGCACGTGCGACGGCACTCGGCCCGCCTCACCCAGCAGCTCGCAAACCAGCGTCACGCTCGCCCGCCCCACCACCGCCACCCGGTCCAGCGTCCGCCACTCGAACCCGTCGCCCGCCTCCCGCCGCACCTCGTCCGTCGCCAGGATCACCGTCCCGTACAGCTTGTTCAGCGACTCCAGCCGCGAGGCCAGGTTCACCGCGTCGCCCACCACCGTGTAGTCGAACCGCTCCGGCGTCCCGACGTTCCCCACCAGCGTCTCGCCCACGTGCAGGCCGATCCGGATGTGGAACGCCGACCGCCCCTCCGCCTCCCAGGCCCGGTTCAGCTCCGCCAGCTGCTCGATCGACCGCACCGCCGCTCGACACGCCCGCCGCACGTGGTCCGGCACGTCGTGCGGCGCGTTGAAGAACGCCAGGATGCCGTCCCCCAGGAACTTGTCGATCGAGCCGTGCTCCTCCCGCAAGATCGCCGTCATCGCCCGCAGGTACTCGCTCAACTGCGCGATCAGCTCGTCCGGCGGCAGCTGCTCCGCGATGCGGCTGAACCCCTCCACGTCCGAGAAGTGGATCGTCATCCGTCGGTACTGCACTCCCAGCCGCGCGTCCTCGCCGTGCGCCAACAGGTCGCCCACCACCTCCGTCGGCACGTAGCGCGCGAACGACCGCAGCCCCGCCTTCATCCGGTCCACCGACGTGCCCACCACCGCGATCTCTTGCACGAACGACGACGGCGACGCCTCCGGCGACAGCTCGAACCGCCCGATCTGCTCCAGGTCTCTCGCCACCACGTTCAGCGGCACTGAGACCTTGTGCGCCACCACCGACCCGAGCACCACCGCCACACTCAGCAGCAGCACCCCCAGCACGATCACCTGCCGCCGCGTCGCGTTGACCACCTGGAGCACCTCGTCTTCGCGCATCAAGATCGCCGCGATCCACTCCGGCCCCCCGGCCGACCCCACGATCTTGAACGCTCCGACGTACTGGACCCCGTTCGCCGGGAAGCTGACCGCCACCGGCCGATCCCCGGACAGTGCCCCGAAGCCGCCCGGCAGCACCAGGCCGCCCTGACTCGCCAGCAGGTTTGCGTCGCCGTCCGGCTGCCCCACCGAGTCCGCCACCACCACCCCGGCCCGCGAGAGCACCATCAGCCGCACGCTCCCGATGCTCGTCGCCCGAGCCGTCTCGGCCAGGAACCGCGAGATGTCGTCCAGGAAGAAGTCCGCCGTGAACACCCCCAGCAGCCGGTTCGTGACCGGCTCCCGCAGCGCCACCGCCGCCGTCACCCCGTATGCGCCCTCGTTGAACAGGAACGGCTCGGTCCAGATCGGGCCGTCGCTGGCGGTCGCCTGCTGATACCAGGGACGCGTTCTCGGGTCGTAGCCGCCCGGCAGATCGCGATAGAACGGCACCCGCCGCCCGTCCGGTGTCACCTCCACCTCAAACGGCTTCCCCCCGTCCACGTCCGGCCGCGAGCGGTTCAAGACGATCGCCCCGTCCGGCCGGCGCCACGCCCCGACGAACTGGCCCGTCGCCTGGTGCGAGAAGCTCAGCCAGCCCACGCTCCGGCTCCGACGCAGCCGCCCCACCAGATACTCGGACAGCTCCTCGGTGTCGTCAACCCGCAGGCGGCCCCGCTGTACCTGCTCGACGGACTCCTGCAGCAGCGGCAGCGTTGGCGAGAAGAACGCGTCCACCTGCGTGCCGATGGCGAGCGCGCCGACGGTGAACGAGCGGCTCTCCATCTCGTCCACGATCCGCGTCACGCCCATCTGCGCCACGGTCGCCAGCGAGAGGACAGTGACCAGCAGCAACCCGACCAGCAGCGTCAGCAGCGTCGTGCGGAGCGACGGGCGCCCGACCCGGTTTCGGGCCACGGTGATACTCTCCACGCCACGCCCATCCGACCCGCTCGGGCCACCGGGAGCCGGCGTCTCCTCGTAAGGGATAGTCTCGCGGGCCTCCGCCCGACGACGGCCCGGATGGTACCCGCTTACTGGGCGCGCTGTCCTGAATTGCGCGAGCGGGCGGGCGGTGGGATCATGGAACGTGGACCGCGTACGCCCCCAGCTCCGAGATCGGTGCGCTCACGTAGTTCGCGCCCGCGTCCTTCACCTGATTCGCCGTCGGCCGCCAGCTGTAGTCGATCAAGCTCAAGTGCGAGAGCGTGAACCGCGACTCGACGAGCGCGCCGGCGTCCGCATCCTGGTAGTGCACGATCAGGTTCACCTGGGCCGGCAGCTCCAGCAAGATGCCCCCACTCGGGTCGCGCGCCTCCAGCACGAAGATCAGGTCGCTCACCAGCGCGCCCGGCACCGGCGGGAACTGGTCCTTCGTCGCCCGCTTGACGAAGATCGTGGTGCCGGTCGGCATCGACGGGAAGACCTGTATGACAACTCGGTCGCCTCCCAGCGCGATGCTCATATCGTTGCCGTTGGCGACGCCGCTCACCTGGGGCTCGGTTGGCGGCGGCCCGACGGTCGGCGTCGGCTCCGTCGTCGGGGTGAGGCTCGGCGATGGTGTCGGTGCGCCTGACCCCTGCGAGCCGGCTGCCGCTGGCGCCGTTCCCGACCCCTCCGCGGATGTCGGCGTCGGCTGGGCGGCGGCGTCGGTCGTCGGTGTCGGCGTGGCCGCGGGGCGCTGCCGTGTCGGGGCCGCTGCCGGGGCAGCGGCGGCAGCCGGCGAGATCAGCGTCGGCGTTGGCGCTGGCTCGCCCCCGGCGCTGGACGGGGCTGTGGACGGAGCGGTGGACGCCGCGGATGAAGAACCGGAGGTCGGCGTCAGCGTGGCGGCCTGCTCCGGCTCGCCGTCGTTCTGCCCCTCTCCTGGCGCGTTGTCGGCATTCTCGTACGCGTCGACGTTCTCGGCGCCCTCGTCACGGTCGTCCTGGTTGCTGTTGCTGTTGCCGTTCTCGTCGTCGTCGTCGTCGTCGCCGTTGTCGTGCTTGTTGTCGTTGCGGTTGTCGTCCTTCTTGTCCTTCTCGTCTTTGGAGCGTCGAGCTGCCAGCGCGATCCCGACCGACTCGCCGGCCGGGCCGCTCCCGGTCAGCATGTTCGTGACGGCCTGGCCGAGCGGGAGCCCACGCCCCGGGAGGACCTGAGCGAGCGCGAACAGGACGGCCACGATCGCCGCGCTGATCCAGCGGAGGTTCATCCCACGCGCTCCTCTCCCGGTCGGACCCGCTCCTCGGGCGGTCCAAGCGTGCTCGCTTCTCGACTCGCTACCGTATGCGCACCGATTCGGCTAACGAAGGTGTGGGCGTTCGGTCGCAAGCGCGGCTGTTGCCGGGGATGGTAGTCCACCGCGCCCACACGTCGTCACCGTCCGTCGGGGTGTGCGTCAGTTTCTTGGGGGCGCGATGAATCGCGCCCGTACAAGGCGCTACCCCCTGGTACGGGCGCGATTCATCGCGCCCCAGGTGTTTGGCTCGGCACCAAACTCTGACGCACACCCCGTCCGTCGGCGGCAGTAGGCTTGGGGCGGGGCGTTCGGCTACCATCCCACCGAGCTCTGATGGCTCGAAGGGGAGGATGGCGCGGCGTCTCGGCGGTCGCCGCGCCCTGGCCGATGGTCTCCATAGCTCGCTGGCCGGCGCTCGACGCGCTGCACGATGCCCATTTCCGACGTCTCTGGCTGGCCGGCCTCTGCGTTAACGTCGGGCGCTGGCTCGACTTTCTGGTGCTCGGCTGGCTGGTCCTCGACCTGACCGGCTCGCCGTTCATGGTCGGGTTGGCCGCGTTCTGCCGCTTCGCGCCGATGATCGTCCTCGGCCTGTTCGCCGGGCTGCTGATCGACCGGGTTCCCAGAGGTCGGCTGCTGGTCGGCGTCCAGAGTGTCAACTTCGGCGCCTCCAGCCTGCTCGCGCTCCTCTTCGCGACTGGCCACGGCGACCTCTGGTGGCTGATCGGCCTGGAGACGCTCCTCGGCGTGGCCTGGGCGGTGGACTTCCCTTCGCGGCGAACGGCGCTCTTCACGCTGGTCGGCTCGAAGCGCGTGACCAACGCCGTCTCGCTGGAGAGCGTCTCGATGCAGGGCACCAAGATCGTCGGGCCGGTGCTGGGCGGCGTGCTGCTGGCCCGGCTCGGCCCGGTCGTCTGCTACCTCGTGCTGGCGACCCTCTTCCTCTGCTCGCTGCTGCTGACGCTCTCGCTCGTGCGGCGGGTCTCACTCCCAGCCTCGACCTCGACCGGTGAGTCGGTGCTGGCCGGCCTGGCGACCGGCTTTCAGGAGGCACGCTGGCAGCCGGCCATCCTGGGCGTGCTCATCATCACGGTGGTGATGAACGGGCTCGTCTTCCCGTACCAGCAAATCCTCCCCGTCTTCGCGCGGGACGTGCTGGAGATCGGGCCGGAGCTGCTCGGGATGCTGGTGGCGGCTGGCGGTGTCGGCAATCTAATCGGCGCGCTCTGGACGGCCGGCCGCCGCGACTTCGTGTCTCACCGCCAGGTGTTCGTCGGCGGCTCGATGATGGCCGGGCTGATGGTGGTGGTGCAGTCGTTCTCGCCCGGCTACCTGACCTCGCTGCCGATCCAGTTCGTCATCGGGATCGCGGAGTCTGGCTTCGGGACGATGCAGAGCACGATCGTGCTACTGGCCGCCCACGAGCGCGTGCGCGGGCGGGTGCTCGGCATCCTCTCGGTCTGCATCGGCACCAACCCGGTCGGCTCACTGGCGGTCGGCTGGGCCACCACGTACGTCGGTGCGCCAGTGGCGTTCGGCGCGAGCGCGGCGCTGGCGCTGATCTTGATGACGCCGTTCTCGGCCCGCCTGCTGGCCGAGGGGACGCGCCCGCTGCGTGTCCTCCGCGAGGAGCAGCCCGCCTGACCTTCTCCCCCTCTGTGGTCGGCACCGAACTACGTTCGATACACGTCGCGTCGGTTGCCGATGTCAAGAACGAGGATGGCGGCCTCTCCCGTCTCTGGAGCTGTGCCGAACGCGAACACGACGCGCCAGTCACCGGCCCGAAGACGATACTCGCCAGATCGACCGGCGAGTTTGCGGACAGCGCCAACGCCGGATCTGGCATAGAGTCGGACCGCCGTCCGGATGGCGTGCGCCTGTGCGGGATCGCGGCGCGAGAGGTCGGCCAGCGCACGGACGGCGCTTCTCGACCAGACCATGCGTCGAGGCTGCCAGCTCACCTGGCGATGTCAGGAAGGATCTCGTCCAGCTCGTCGTCCGACACGTAGTCGCCCTCGGCGATCTCGCGCCTCGACCGTTCGATTGCCTGGATCTCTCGGTCGGTGAGTGCCTCGTCGTCGAATGGCGCCCGGAGCGCAGCACGAAGGGCGGGGTCCGCGCTGGCAAAACTCGTGAGGAGCTGCTCGACATCGGCGAGCTCGCGGTCTGGGAGTGCATCAACGAGCGCATGCAGTCTTGCACGCTCCGGCTGCACGGCCATGTTGGGACTCCTCCGTCGTGCGGAAAGTTCGTACGTTGATCCTACGGCATCGGCATACGCGCTGTCATCGCGAAGGGCGGGCATGGGAGCTGGTAGCGGCGTCGTGACAGAAAACGCGGGTCCGCGACGCTCCTTCACTGGTACACTACTCGCCAGGAACCTCCCGTGAAGGCGCTCATCCCGCGCGTCCTGGCGCTCCTCGTCGCACTCGTCGTCCTGGCCGGTCAGCCCGCCGTTGTGAGCGCTGCCGAGCGCCTCCAGCAGGAGCGCCGGTCGGGACCACTTGTCGTGCGCTACGTGGGCGCCGACGATGCCGGGGGACAGGCCGAATTCTCCTGGTACGCCTCTGCCGTGGAGCAGGCGTACCAGGACGTGCAGGACGTCTTTGCCGTTGCGCTTCGCGAAACCCAGACGCCACCCCGATCCGAGATCGTGGTCACGCTGTACGGCGACGACGACGCGTATCGGCAGGCCAACCCGCTGGCCGGGCGCGAGGACGGCGTCCTCGGGCACGCCCAACCGTCCGAGGGCATCATCGGCGTGGCGGTGGCTCGCCTGCGCGACAAGACGGACGGGTTCCGCCGGGATGCCATCCGCCACGAGCTCACCCACGTCATCCTCGGCGATCTCTCGAAGCAGCGGCTGCCAATCGGGTTCCAGGAGGGGGTCGCCCAGTACCTCGAACGCGATCTCGACCAGCGCCAGCGGTTCGCGAACACCGTCCGCCGTGGCCGAGACGCGGGCCGGCTGCTCTCCCTCGCCGACCTCAACCGGCAGCGCCCGTTTCTCGGGACGGCTGGCCTTGCGTATCCCCAAAGCTATTCGATGGTCGTTTTCCTGGCCGAGAAGTACGGATTCGGGAAGGTGATCGCCCTGGTGCTCGCGACCCGTGAGGCGCAGACGCTCGAAGCGGCCGTTCAGAGCGTATTCGGGCGGTCGCTGACCGAGCTCGATGCGGACTGGCAGGCGTTCCTGCCCGGCTACCTCGACCAGGGCTGGGCGCGCGACGACCTCGACCTCTGGGGGCTGGATGAGCCGCGCCACCTGCTCGTGGACGGCAAGTACGCCGAGGCCCGCGACCTGTACGATCGCGCCGACGCCCTGTTCGCCAGCGTCGGGCGCCCGGATCGCCAGCAGGCCGCGCAGCTGGAGCGTGGCCGGGCTGTCGCCGGCGTCGAGGCGACCGACCTGACCCAACGTGGCATGACCGCCCTGGCTGACAACCAGTACGACAGCGCCGTGGACCTGCTCGGACGGGCCGAGTCACGCTGGCGAGACGCTCAGAACGACCGCTGCGCCGAGCTCGCGGCGGCAGGCATGAGCGAGGCTCGCGACGGGCAGATGGCCGTCGCGAAGCTTGCCGAGGCGCGGCAGTTGCTGGACGGCTGGCACTTCCATCAGGCTGACGACCGTGCGTACGAAGCGGGACAGGTGCTCGCCGAGCTTGGCGACGCCGCTCGCACCGAGGAGGCCCGTCAGATCATGCGGGACGCCCAGCAGCTGCGGACCCGGATCGGGATCGGGGCCGCTGGCGGCGGCGTGGCCGGCGTCGGGCTGCTCGGCACTGTCTGGGTCATCAGCCGTCGCCGAAGATCTTCACCGACACCAGCCACCCCCGGTGTGGCGGTCATGGAGCGAGACTGGTCGCTATGAGCGTTGCACCCCATCCCTCCCACAATCCCCGTGCCGCCTTCCAGGCGGCGATTGGTGCGATCCAGCAGCGCATCTGGCTCGAGCGGGCCGGCGTCGTGGTGACGCGCGGCATGATGCTCGGGTTCCTGGTGACCCTCGGCGTGGCGGCCGGCGCCTGGTACTTCGGCTACCAGATCCAGCCACTCTGGTACGCCGTTCCGCTGCTGGCGCCGCTGCTCGTGACGGTGCTGATCTCGTTGTTCCTCTTCCCATCGGCGATGACGGCGGCTCGGATCCTGGACCGCCGCCTCGACCTCGCGGAGCAGCTGGCGACTGCCGTCGAGATCGTCGAGGATGACCCGGAAGACATGGTCCCCTGGGCGCAAGTCGCGACGGCGAGCGATGTGGCCGGCTGGGCGCAGGAGAACTGGCGGGGCGGGCCGCGTCTGGGCCGCGACCTGGCGCTGACGGCGGCGCTCGGGTTTCTGGCGGCTGGCGCGCTGCTGCTCACCGGCCCCGAGGGGCGCAGCCTGATTCCGCGCCCACCGGCGCCGGTGTCGCAGGACGACGCCCGTCCGTCCGCGAGTCCCGCCGCGGCGGCGCCCAAGCCGGAGCAGAAGCCGCAGACCCCGCCGCAGCCTCAGCAGCAGAATGGCAAGACGGCCGGCGTGCAGCGCGCCATCGCGGACATCAAGCGCTCGCGCGAAAACGGCTCGCTCGACGCTGGCGAGGCGTCCCGCCGGCTCGGGCAGGCCGAGGGCGAGCTCAGCCGGCAGACGCAGCAGTCCCGCACCGACCAGCAGGCGTTGGACCGGCTCGGGCAGGCGCTCGACCAGATCGCGGCTGGCCACCAGGCCGCCGAGGCGCTCCGTCGCGGCGACTACGAGCAGGCCGCCCGCGAGATCGCACAGCTCGGCACCGAGTCCGATCAGCTCTCGCAAGAGGCGAAGACCCAGCTCGCGCAGGCGTTGCGGGCGGCGGCCAACGACTCGCCCAACTCGCCGGAGCTGGGGCAGTCCGAGCGCCGCGCCGCCGACGCGCTGACCGGCCGCGACTACGACGCCGCTCGCCAGGCGATGTCCGATCTCGCCGATCAGGTGAACACCCGCAGCCGCAACGTGATCCCCCAGTCCGAGCTGAACCGAGCCTGGGACGCGCTCAACCAGGAACGGCGCGCCGAGGGCCAGCCGGAGAGCAACGGCAGCGCCCGCAACAACCAGGATCAGCAGCGGCAGCAGCAAGGGCGCGGTCAGCAACCGGGACAGGGGCCACAACAGGGCCAGGGCCAGTCCAACCAGCCGCAGAACGGCCAGGGGATCGGGACCGCGCCGTCGAATGGCGGACCGCCCGGCCAGCAGCAGGACGGCGACCCGGCCCCGCGTCTGGACAGCCAGGGACAGCAGGTCCAGGTGGAGCTGAAGCCGGGCCAGAAGCCGGGCTCGAAGCCCGGCGACGCCGACAAGCCAGACGACCGCCCGCTCGACGAGTCTGGGCCGGTCGCGTCGTCGTCGAGCGCCAACCCCGGCCAGATCACGTCGGCGGCGCCGCCGGAGATCAACTTCGTGCCGAGCGGGCGGCGCGACATCGTGCGTCAGTACTTCCAGGGCCCGGGTGAGAACCGCAGTGGGCAGTGAGATGAGGGCGCGATGCATGAGATGGGGGCGCAATGAATTGCGCCCCTACGGGCACATCATCAGTAGGGGCGCAATTCATTGCGCCCATCTTCATTGCGCCCATCTTCATTGCGCCCATCAGGGAGTGAGATCGGTTGGCAGTTGAACGAGGAGGGGCGGTGAGCGAGGCGCCACGCGAGGTCGCGGACCTGCGGGAGACGGCCCGCTTGATCGAGCGCGAAGTCGGCCGGGTGATCGTCGGCCAGGAGACCGTCGTGCGGGGCGTGGTGATCGCGCTGCTGGCGGGCGGGCACGTCCTTCTCGAAGGCGTGCCGGGCCTGGGCAAGACGATGTTGGTGCGAACCCTGGCCGACGCGCTGCACTTGCAGTACAGCCGCATCCAGTTCACCCCGGACCTGATGCCGGCCGACGTCTCCGGCACCAACGTCCTGCTGGAGGACGATTCCGGCCGCCGCCACTTCACGTTCCAGCCGGGGCCGATCTTCGCGAACCTCGTGCTGGCCGACGAGATCAACCGCGCCACCCCGAAGACCCAGGCCGCCCTGCTGGAGGCGATGCAGGAGCATACCGTCAGCGTCGCCACGACCGTCCACAAGCTGCCGCGCCCGTTCTTCGTGCTGGCGACCCAGAACCCGATCGAGATGGAGGGGACGTACCCGCTCCCCGAGGCCGAGCTCGACCGGTTCTTCTTCAAGCTTAACGTCGGGTTCCCCTCGCGCGAGCAGCTCAACGAGATCGTGAGGCGGACGACCAGCGCCGCCAACGACGTCGTGCAGCGAGTGGCGGACGGCCGCACGCTCCAGGCGATGCAGGCGCTCGGGCGGCAGGTGCCGATCGCGAGCCACGTGACGGACTACGCCGTCCGCATCGTGATGGCGACCCACCCGGACGGCGAGGGCGCCCCGGAGGCCACGGCGCGCTACGTCCGGTACGGCGCCAGCCCGCGCGCGGCCCAGTCGATCGTGCTGGCCGCGAAGATCCTGGCGCTGCTGAACGGCCGCCTGAACGTCTCGTTCGAGGACGTGCGGCGGGTGTCGCCGCCGGCGCTGCGGCATCGCGTCCTGCTGAACTTTGAAGCGGAGTCCCGGTCCGTCTCGGCGGATGCCGTGATTCGCCAGATCCTCCAGTCCGTGCCGGAGGGCGGCTGACGGTGGCGTGGCCGCGCTGGCTCGGTGGGCGGGGACAGACAAGCGCTGGCGGGAGCGCCACGGCGGTCCCGGCGCGCTTCGGGCCGCTGGTGGACGAGGCGCTGCTCCGGCGGCTGGAGCGGCTGTCGCTGGTCGTTCGACGGAAGGTGGCTGGCGGGCTCGGCGGCGAGCATCGGAGCAGCGCGCGGGCGTCGTCGCTCGACTTCGCGGACTATCGCCCGTACCAGCCCGGCGACGACTTCCGCCGCATCGACTGGAACGCGTACGGGCGCTCCGGGCACCTGTACGTCAAGCTGACCGAGGCGCGCGAGCAGCTGCCGGTCTACATCCTGGTGGACGCTAGCCGCTCGATGGCCTGGGGCGAGCCGACCAAGCTGACCTACGCCAGCCAGATCGCGGCGGCGCTCGGGTACGTGGCGCTGGCGCGCTACGACCGTCTGACGGTGACCGCGCTGGGCGAACGGCCCCAGCAGCTTTCGTCGGTGCGGGGGCGGAGCCGGCTGGCCGCGCTGCTCGTGTTCCTCGACGGCCTTCGGCCGAGCGGCGCGATCGACCTGTCGGCGGCGTTGGCAGGCCAGCGCGTGGACCGGCGCGCCGGCGGCCTGGCGATCGTGATCTCGGACCTGCTCTCGCCAGACGGCTACGAGGAAGGGCTGGACGCGCTGCTCCAGGCCGGGCTGGACGTGGTGGTGATCCAGGTTTTGAGCCCCCAGGAGCTGGAGCCAGCCGAGGGCGGGGACGTGGAGCTGGAGGACGCCGAGACCGGCGAGATCGTCCAGGTCAGCCTGACGCCGCGCATGATCGGGGTCTACCGCGAGCGGCTGGACCGCTGGTGCGCGGACGCCGAGGACGCCTGTGCCCGGCGCGGTATCACCTACCTGCGGACGGCCACCGACGTGCCGCTGGAAGATCTGTTGCTGGAACAGCTGCGCCGGGTCGGCGTGCTGAAATAGTGGGCCGCCTAGGGGTCGCAACCAGAGCGGCCAGGATGGCCGCGCTCCCAGGTGACCGGCGTCAGCCGCACTTGATCGCGCCATCCGGCAGCTCGTACAGGGTGATCTTCGGGCCGGGGCGAGCGTACGCTTCCAGGTACCAGAACGGGATGCCGGTGTTGTCCGGCATCGGCGGGGGCGTCGCCCCAGGCATGTACGGGTCGAACGTCTCGCGGACGCGGGCTTCGCGGGCCAGCAGGTCGTAGCCGGTCCCGCCGGGACGTGGCCCATGCCGGGCGATCTCGCGGTCCGAGGTGATACTGGCGACCAGGAAGTAGCGCGTCCCGTCGCAGGCGAGGCGGGTAACCGTACCTGGCTCGACGAAATTGGCGACGCGCTGAAGCCGAAATCCCCGCGGCGCGACGCTGCCGGCCCAGGCAATTGGCTGACCGTACAGCTCCGAGGCGACCCGTGCACCGTCGCCGCGCTGCTGGAGCCAGCGTCGGGCCAGGACGCGCGTGTCGGTGGTGGTCGCCAGCTGGTTGTGGCGGACCGTCATCGCGATCTGGGGCAGCAGCACCAGGCCCAGGACGACGACGGCTAGCACGACGACGCGCACCGAGCGCTCGCGCGAGCCTCGTACGCCGAGCCGAGCCAGAGCGGTCACGCCGATGCCGGCCAGGATCGCGAGAGTTGGGATCAACGGCAGTGCGAACCGGGCGAAGAACAGCTCCTGGCGGAGCATCACGCCGAGGCAGACGACCGGGACGGTCAACTGGGCAAAGAGGGCCAGCGTACAGCGGCGGCCGAGCGCGAGCGCCCCGAACCCGGCCGCGAGCAAAGCCGACCAGCCCAGCCCATGCGCGAGCGCCTGCCCGTAGAGCTGCCAGATGGGCGCGTCTGGCTGGCCGTTCCAGCGAATGCTGCCCAGGCGCGCCTGCTCCACGATGCCAGCCATCACCGCGTCCGGAGTCAGCAGGATCTCCGGCGCCCCGACGGCGGCACCGACGACGAAGCTGGCCGTGACTAGAAGTACTTGGATGACGCGCTCGCGAAGCCCCGCCCCCAAGCCCCGGGTCAGAACGGCGGCGGCCAGTGGCAGCATCAGCCCGACGCCGAAGCTGTACTTGGTGCTGAAGGCCAGTCCCGCCGCCAGGCCCGCGAGCGCTAGATCGCGCCGCCGTGGTCGGCCGAGCGCCCGGCTGCCGAACAGCAGCGTCAGCGCCAGGAACAGCGAGGCCGCCGTGTCGTTGACGGCGTAGTGCGCCATATGCACTGGCAGCAGCGCGACGGCCACGATCGAGCCGGCGGCGAGGCCGGCGAGCCGGGCGTCGCGGTCCGAGCTGACCGGGTGTATCGGGGCCGGTGGGACGGCGGTGGGGCCATCCAGCGTGGGAGGCGGGCGCCGCAGTCCGCCGACCGCTCGTACCACGCTGGCTGCCGCGAACGCCGTCGCCAGACAGGCCAGTGCGCCCAGCACGGCGTTCGTGACGCGCGCCAGGTGCAGCTCGAAGACGGCGGTTTGCTGGGCGCCGACGTCCGGCCGCACGAGCGCGGCGACCGCGTACTCGACCTGGAGCAGGTGATGGTACAAGGTCGGGTTGCGGAGGTCGGTCACCGTCGTGCCGGCATCGTCTTTAGCGCCGCCGGCCCAGGCGACGTACTTCATCTCGTCGAAGTAGAGGGCGGCCGGTAACTGCCAGTCGATGCCCCAGAGTCGGGTGGCGAGGGCGATGGCCAGCACGACCAGGGGCCAGAGGCGGGTCAGGCGAGCGCGGCCGTCGCCCAGACGCGGGGAATTGGACGGTCGCCCTGAACGAAATGACGTGGTCGGCGCGGCGGTGGGTGGTACACTCCGACCCACCCCCTCCTCTGGACCGTGGCGCTGGTGCTCACTCCCGGTCAACCTGCCCAGCTCTCCTCGACGCCGGTCCTCGCGCCCGGCGACGACGGGTCCGCCGTTGCCGTCTCGGGCGAGCGGGTTGGTGCTGGGCACTGGATGCCCGGTCTCCGTCGCTGGGAGAGCTCCGCCGCTCTGTTGTTGATCAGCACGGTGTACAGCCTGGTCCAGGGCGCCACGCAGAACATTATCGGCATTGACGGTTACTACCATGTCAAAGTCGCTCAGCTGATGCAGCTGCAAGGCTGGCGACTGCTCGCGCCGCTCGACTTCCCCTGGCTGCAGCTTACGATCCTCGGGCCGGGGCGATATACCGACCATCATTTTCTCTTTCACGTCTTGCAGGCGCCGTTCACCTTCGACGATCTCCGGATCGGGGCGAAGATGGCCGCGGTACTGTTCGCGGTCATCGGGTTGTACACCACCTACCTTTTTCTTGTCCGTTTCAAAATCCCGTACCCGCTGCTCTGGATCGCCGTCCTGATTGCCAGCGCGCCGGTCTTCCTCTGGCGCCAGTCGATGGCTCGCCCGCAGTCGCTGTCGGTGCTGTTGATCGTTCTCGGGATCTGGGCGCTCTTCGCCGGCCGCCCGGTGCTGCTGTTGCCGGTCGGCTTCGCGGCAGCCTGGCTCTTCAACGGATTCTTCTTCGAGATCGGGGCGCCAGCAGCGGCGGTGCTGGTGAGCCTCGGGTATCTGGCAGCGAGACGGTGGTGGCTGACTGAGACCCTCGCCCCAACCCTCCCCCAGAGAGAGACGGCGCCCAGCGGTGAGGTGCCTCACGGACCCGTGCTCACGTTCAGGTTCGCGGTCGTGGCGCTGGCCTGGACCCTGCTCGGCATCGGGCTGGGGCTCCTGCTCCATCCGTACTTCCCGCGAAACGTGGAGTTCGCGTTCCTCCACCTGTTCCCGAAGGCCGTGCCGAGCGATCAAGCGAACGTGACGGTCGGGATGGAGTGGTATCCGTACTCGCCGCTTCAGTTCGTCGTGCGAGTCGGGCCGTGCGTGGCGATGACGGCGCTCGGGATGGTGCCGATCGGGATGGTGCTGGCGCGGCGGGAGTGGCCGGAGTGGCGGACGCTGGTGCTCGGGATCCTGGCACTCGGCTTCCTGGCGATGGTGGCACGGTCACAGCGCATCATCGAGTACGAGCCGGTCTTCGCGATGGTCTTCTGCGCCTGGAGCTGGTCGTACGCGCCGGACACGATCGTCCGGCTCGCGCAGCTGGCGCGGCGGCGCCTGCCGGCACGGCTGGTGGGTGCGCTGGACCGACCGACACGCCGTGCCTGGTCGGTCTTTCCGATCCTGGTGGCGCTGGTGGCGGCGCCGTTCGTCACGACCAGCACCCTGCTCGCGTCGAAGGAGGCAAACGACGGGCTGCCCTGGACGACGTATCGTGACGGGGCGCTCTGGCTGGCCGACAACACCCCGGCCGGCTCGCGCGTGTTCACGACCGGTTGGGACGATTTCCCGCACATGTTCTTCTGGGACACCCACAACACGTACCTGATCGGCCTCGATCCGACCTACATGTCGCTCGACAACCCGACGACGTTTCAGCTCTGGCGGTCGATCTCGCAGGGGAACGTGCGCAACCCGTCGCAGCAGATCCGCGACCGCTTCAACTCGCCCTACGTCCTGACCGACCTCAAGCACGAGCGCTTCTTGCAGATGGCTGCCTCCGACGCGGGCCTGGAGGAAGTGTTCAGGTCGCGGACGGTGGTCGTGTTCCGCGTGCGCGGTGGCTGATCGTCGTCTTCCCGCGTCGATCGGGATCGCAGGGGCTGGCGTGGCACTGGCGCTGCTGCTCGCGACGTCAGACCCGCTGCCGGTGCCGATCGGGGTGCGCTGGCTCGCGGCGTTCGCGCTGTTCGTGGTGCTGCCGGGCTGGCTGCTGGTCCGCTTGATACGCCCCGCCTGCCCTGACGTGGATGAGGGCTGGCTCGAATCGACGTTGCTGGTCGGCGCGGCGGGCTACAGCGTCGCCATCCTCCTCGGGCTGGCGCTGCACGCACTGTTCCGCCCGATCGCGCCCTGGCAGCTCGCGGCCGGCGGCGGGCTGCTGGTGGTAGCGCTGGCGCTGAGCCGGAGAGACCCCACTTCCCAGCCCCCTCCCCACTGCGGTGGAGTGGGGGAGCAGATGCGCACCGAGGGGGGCGCAATGAATTGCGCCCCTACAACCGTCACCCTGGTAGGGGCGCAATTCATTGCGCCCCGCCGGTTCATGGCACCCCTCCGGTTCATGGCGCCGCTCCGGGGTGGGGCCATTCTCCGTCGCGCCTGGCCGGCGTTGCTGGTGCTCGCCGTCGCGGCCCCGCTGCGCCTGGCCGATCTCGGCTGGAGCGAGTTTCAGGGCGACGAAGCGCGGATCGTGCTGCGGGCGCTGGCGGCGCTCCAGGGCGCGGACGGTGCACTGGCCGCCCACCGTAAGGTGCCGGGCGAGATCCTGCTGACGTACCTGTTCGCCGGCAGCCTCGGCCAGATCCAGGAGCAGGCGGCGCGCCTCCCGTTCGCCCTGGCCGGGGTCGGCGCGGTGCTCGCGTTCTACCTGCTGGCGCACCGGCTGCTCGGACGCCCGGCGGCGCTGGTGGCCGGCCTGTTGCTCGCCGTGAACGGCTATTTCGTGGCGTTCGGGCGCATTTTGCAGTACGACAGCCTGGCGTTCTTTCTCGGGATCTGCGGGCTGCTGTGCTGCTGGCGGTTCGGGCAGGAGACGAGGGGCGAGGGGCGGGGGGCGAGGGGCGAGGGGCGAGGGGCGAGGGGCGATGAGGCGCCCGGGCGGGCGGTGCGGTGGGCGCTGCTCGGTGCGCTGTTGCTGTCAGGCGCGGCGCTGGTGGCCCTCGGCGCGGTGTTCCTGGTGCCGCCAGCCCTGCTCCTGGCCGGACCGGGCCTGCTCAGATACCGGCGGTCGTGGAGGGTGCTGGCGGCGTGGGGGTGGCCGTTGGTCCCGCTGGCGGTGGCGGCGTGGCTGGTGCTCGGCGCCTCCGACCCGACAGATGGCCCGAGCGGGATCTGGTCGTATCTGGGGCCACGGTTCGGCGGCGAGCGGCCGTACTGGCACGGCCTCGACTTCCTGGTGTCCGCGAACCACTATCTGTCCACGCCGTATCTCCTGACCATGCTGCTGGCCCTGGGGCTGGTGGTCCTGTTCGGGCTGGCGGGCGTGGCGCGCACGCTCGACGGGCGTGGCGCGGTCATCCGCCTCGGCCTCGCCGTCCTGGTGGCCGGGCTGAGCTGGGACCGGCCGCGCGTGGCATTGGTGCTTGGTACGCTGCTGGCGCTGGCGCTGGCGCTGCACGCGCCGACGAGCATTCCGCGCCCGCCCGGCGACGGGCGGCGAGGTGGGCGCCTTGCCCGACTCGTCGCGCCGGTCCTGGGACGTCAGCCCGCGCTCCGGGTCGCGCTGGTCTGGGCGGCCGGGCCGCTCTTCGTTCACCTGTTCCTGATCCGAGTGCCCGGCACGCACTGGCGTGAGGCGTTCCCCGGCGCGGTCCTGGCTGCTGCGCTGCTGGTGGCGCCGTTGCTGAACGGCCGACGCTCGCGAGTCGTCGTCGGGGCGCTGATCGGGATACTGGTCGTCGGGGCCGGTCAGTACGCCTGGGCGACGCTGATCCAGCGGCTCCCGGAATATCAGTTGACGTATCCCGCGAATCGACATCCGCTGGACTGGTCGAACCGCGACGGGCGTGGGATCGGCGGCGTGTTCGGGATCGCCCATCGACATGGCTGGAAGGCGCTCGCGGTGGCGCGGTCTGATGGGGCACTGCCGGGCGGATACGCGACGAACGAGAGCCCGGCCATCGCGGCCTGGTACCTCCACGAGCCACAGGGGTGTGAGGACGATCTGACCTACGTCTTTCGGGTGCCGCGCGCCCCGAACGACCGCAACCTCGCGGTGCCGGTCCCGATCCCGCCCGGGTACCAGACCCGAGCGGCGGTCAGGGTGGACGGGCGCGCCACCATCGCGATCCAGATGGCGCCGGGCACGACGACTCGAAGCGGCGACATCGCGGCGGAGGCGTACGAGGCGCGCTTCGACCGAGAGCTGGCGTCCGTCTGGCGTCCAGTCGGGGAATTGTATCGGGCCGATCTCGGGGCGGCGGCCGCGAGACGGGCCTGCGCCGCGCAACCGACCGTCCCAAGATTCCGTTAACACGCATCGAACATCGCCCATGGACCGCCCTGTCATGGTTACAATGTCGACTGCCGAATGAAACGCCTTGGGTGCCAGATCTCTGGCGTTCGAAGACGCACCTCGGCGACAATCGCGGACTGCCGGTTCGGGCGATGAGCGTTGAGAGCCAGGCGCACCGGTGCTTTCCTATCGTCCTGGCCTCATCGAAAGGACCACATAGATGTCTAGTCGCCTCATCGCCTGGTTGCGTGCCCTGGCGCTCGTCGGCGTCGTGGTGTTGATGGCCGCCACGAGCTCCGGTGTGTTGCAGGGGTTGTGGGGAAGCGCCGGGTCGCAGGCGAAAGGCTCCTCGCTCTCCGATGCGTCTCAGAGCCTGCTTGGTGTGACAGTTGCGTCGGCGGACAACGGCGAGGACAACTCGGGTGGTGACGACGACGACAACTCGGGTGGTGACGACGACGACGCCGACAACTCGGGTGACGACGACGACAACTCCGACAACTCGGGCGACGACGACGACGACGACAACTCCGACAACTCAGGCGACGACGACGATAACTCCGATAACTCAGGCGATGACGACGACGACGACAACTCCGACAACTCGGGCGATGACGACGACGGTGATAACTCTGATAACTCAGGTGATGACGACGACGACGATAACTCCGATAACTCGGGCGATGATGACGACGACAATGGTTCCGACAACTCGGGCGACGACGACGACAATGGTTCCGATAACTCGGGCGATGACGATGACGACAACTCCGACAACTCTGGCGATGATGACGATGATGATGACGACGATGACGACGAGCTGTAGGGCCTGACTTCCGCTGCCTGAGCCGCTTCCAGGCAGGTGACGGAGACCACAACCAGCTCGCGCTCTCGCAGGACTCCACACCGGTCGAGCACCCGCTGCAGGGCGGGCGGGTGCTCCCGATCCGACCGACGCCGACGTTCGAGCACGTCGGCGTCCGCGATGACGACGCCCACGCCGTGCTGATGGATCACCTCGACGATCGGAGCCAGGGTCGGCGCGAAGTACGCCGCGCGGAACGCCTCGGTTCGTTCGCGCAGGGGTGCGTAATAGCCGGGCTGGTACGGCAGTGCGTGCTCGAACGAGGTCAGCACGCCCCGTAGCCCGAAGACCGGCAGGATGTTGCTGTCCGCCGGCAAGGCGCCGACCAGCGTGTTCGTCGGGGTTTGCCGAAGGTACGCATAGATCGCGGGGTGGCGTCCCGTCACGTAGTAGTCGCCCGGCGGCGGGGCGTGCAGCGTCAGCAGGCCGATCCCGACGAGCGCTGCGAGCTCGGACGGCGCCAGGCTCCCTGGGACACTGTGGTGGGCGGTCTCTCCTCGCTCAGGTCGCGCCTGGAGCAGTTGGCCGATTCGCGCGACGATCCGCTCGCCGAGCAGAATCCACCCCAGTCCGCCAGCCAGCGCCCAGACGACGGGCAGGCTGAACTGAACGTGCCGGGCCGGCAGGTACAGTGCGAAGAGCAGGATGTGGGCTGCCCCAAACAATCCGAGTGAGACGATGGTCAGCCCGATCAACAGGATGCCAGACCCAGGGACGCTGGGCCGGCCTATCCAGCCGAGCCGTCCGGCCACCAGCCAACCGCCCAGCAGCGCGGCCAGCACGAACGGCAGGGTGAGGGCCGGCAGGCGGGGTATCCAGGTGTCCTTCGGCCCGAGCGCGAAACCGCTGCGGCTGCTCTCGATCCAGAACTGGTATGGGTCAGGCAGGAAGTAGCTGGCGCGCCCGCCCGGTTGAAACTCTGGCATCGTCCGGGCCACGCTCGCCGAGACGATCGGTCCGTAGCGCGCGGCGTCCAGCTCCCCGAGCCCGACCAGGACCAGCGCCAGGACGGTCACGGCGCCGAGGCAGATCAGGCGCGCGAGGGCGTGTCTAAACGCGTGCAGCGTCCAGGTGGCCAGTTTCGTGCCCGCCCCAACGGGGGTGAACGGCGGTTGTGGGGTGAAGCCAGTAGCTTCGGCCGCGCGCCAGACGATCCACAGTCCAAGCATCAGCACGGCCAGTGCACAGCCGAGTGGGTAGAACAGTGCCTGGATCGGCAGCAGCAGCAGGGCGACACGCCAGCGGCCAGATGCGAGCGCCGCCAGCTGGAGCACCAGGAGCGGCTGCGCGTAGGCGCGCGGCGTCGCCGAGGCCACGTCGTCGTACTGCCAAGTGACCCAGAGCAGGAGGATGGCGCCCAGCGCTGCCGCGTCCAGGCGGCGCCAGAGCGACCAGCCGAGCCAGAACGCCGCGAGCGCCAACACGGTGCTCAGCAGGATCGGCAACAGCTTGCTCGCCACGATGTCGTCCATCGTCAGCGTCATCAGCCAGTAGACGGCCTGGTACCCCGGCGGCGCCTGGGACTGGTAGTAGTCCGCGATCCAGTCGTTCTGGAACAGCGATGGATCGTGCAGGCGGGGCACCCAGAACACGTGCTGACGGACGTCGTCGTGGACGACCAGCGGGTTGATGAGGGCCGGCCGCGAGGCGCGCAACGCGAAGCCGGTGCAGATGGCGAGCGTCAACGCGAGCCAGAAGACCTGTCGCGATCGGGTGGGCGCCGATGACTGACTCGGGCTTGACGTCCACGCCGACCGGGGCGGTTCTGGGCGTGAGAGCGGATCTTCAGCCATCGCTTCCGATTGTAGTGGGCTGCCTCATTTGAAACGAAAGCGTAACCGGAGAGCCGCTCCCCACGTCGGCTGCGATCCGTTCTGTAACTGGGGACTGACTTCGATGATTCCGTCAAGAGCTGCCCGGCCGGGTGTCGGCCGGGCGCTGGCTGCGCTGTGCATTGTCGCGGCGATCGGCGCGTCGCCGTGGGGGCTGCATCAGGCGGCGTCGGGGCTCACGTCAGCATCGACTGGCACAACCGCCCTGGCGAGCCCGGACGGAAGCGGAACGAGCCCGGGTGGCTTGATGGGTGGGGCGGCGCCGGGGCCGGTGCGTGCCGCGGCGCCGCCAGCTGCCCCAGACACCCAGGCGCCGGCGGACGCTCAGGCGTCGGCTCGCGATGCTGTCGTGGTGCGCGCCTCGACGGCTTTCTACGACGTCGAAGGCACGGATGTGAGCTCCCTGTTGTCGTCGCTGCGCCAGCGTGGCCCGCACGACGACACCGGCTCCTGGGCCGCCAGTACCGGCTGGACGTTCTCGTGGGCGTATCGCTCGGTGCTGGACGCGGGCTGCCGGGTCGAAGCGCCCCAGGTGGAGCTCGAGCTGCGCTACACCTATCCACAGTGGGCCGCGCCGCCGAACGTTGCCCCCGCGGTCTCGAGTGCCTGGGACGGATACCTCGCGCATATCGAGGCGCACGAGCAGGGCCATCGTGAGATCGCCGAGCAGGCCGCCGCCGAACTGGTGCAGGCGCTCGACGCGCTGCCAGAGCAGCCGACGTGCGACGACCTTGCCGCGTCGGCGCGCGTGACGGCCGACGCGGTGCTAGTACGCCATGCCCATGCCCAGCGCGACTACGATCGCGAGACCGGTCACGGGGCCACGCAGGGGGCGGTGCTGAAGCCCGAACAGTGAGCCCAGCGTGCCGCCGGGCCGCGGACTCAGGTCTGCTCGTCACACCCCGCCCATTCGGCCGGTACGGGCATTGCATCCGTCTGCTCGGTCTGACGTGCCCGAGGACGGGCCGAATCGGTCGAGACCGGAGGGCACGTGGCACGATCGATCGTGAGTCGGACGCTGATCGGGCTGGGAGTGACACTGCTCGCGCTCGCGTTTGCAACGGTCGGATCCGCCCTGTTTGCCGAGTGGCAGCACACGTCGCACGCCGCGGCTGGACCGACGGAGATACTGCCGGCACGGGTCGCCGGACCGATGGGCCAACAACCTGGACCAGCAACCGGAGTGCCTCGCCCCAGCACGCCGACGTTGAGACCGACCCCAGTGCCGACGCGACGCGTGGTCGTGCCACCGGTCTCCGTTCCCACGCAGGAATCGACCACACCGCCGACGCCCGAGCCGTCGCCAGAATCGGCGGGCGTGGCAACGTCTCAGGCGGGCGCGCCGCCAGCTATCGAGCCCACGTCATCGCCCACGCAGGCGGCCGCTCCGGCGCCGTACGGCCCGGCCATCTGGATCGCCATCCCGAAGATCGGCGTGTCGACCAACGTGTCGCCAGTCGGCACTCAGGGCGGCCTGTACGTGGTGCCGTCCTGGGAAGTGGGCCATCACGACGATTCGGCCAACCCGGGCAACCCCGGCAACGCCGTCATGAACGGCCACCTGGAGACGATCAACGCCGGGCATATCTTCGCCCACCTGAAAGACCTGGCGGTTGGCGACGCCGTCTACACCTATACGACGAGTCAGCGGTTGACCTGGGCCGTGCGCGACACCCGCGCCGCTCCGAACACGGATCGTCAGTTCATCGGCCCGACCGAGGATCGGCGTCTGACCCTCTACACCTGCACCGGCACGTTCAACCCGGTTACCCGCGACTATTCGCAGCGTCTCGTCGTCGTCGCGGAGCTCGCCGGGGTGGACGACCGGAAGCCGTAGCCGCTGTGACGCGTGGAGCACGCAGCTGACGGCGCGGTGTCCATACTCGGGGAGCAATGAGGAAGGTCGGCCGCCAGAGAGCGGCCGACCTGTTCGCCAGGGATCGGAGTGGACGGTGCAGTGCTCAGCGGCGCTTGCGGCGGACCAGCAGTCCGCCGGCGACGCTGAGCGCACCGAGCGAGCCAAGGGCCGTCGCCGCGAGCGATGGGTCAATGCCGCCGGCCTGGGCTGGCGCAGCGCCAGGAGCCGCCTGCCCCTGCGATCCGGTCGCCGGCGGGACCACACCACCGCCAGCCGTCCCGGTCGAGCTGCCGGATGCCGTAGTGGGGCTGGCGGATGGCCGCGTCGGTGTGGTGGTGGCAGCCGTGGTGGTCATCGTAGAGGTTGTAGTCGTCATGGTGGCGGTCATAGTCGTCGAGGTGGCCATCGGGGTCGAGGCCATACTGGTCGCCACGGGGCTCGACGTACTGGCCGGAATCATTGGCGTCGATGCCGGGGTCTGCTGGAGGACGGCAATCGAGCCGTTGCCGTCGATCGGGGCCGCCTCGACGCCCTGTGTGAACCCGATCGACACGAGCACGAACGTCAGCGCCAGCACGGACGAGGAAGCCGCGAGCATGAGCAGACGTCGCTGGAGTCGCATTCTGTTCCTCTCTGTGTAGCTGGGTGTCGTCGCCCGGCGGCTCGCCTTCATGCATCCTTTCCCCATGCGCGAGCCAGGACGTTGACGTCAAGTGTCCCGATCCCATGAGCAGCGTTGACTTCTGCGGGGAAGGCAGGAACGGCCCTGCAAACGAGGGGCCGTGACCTCCAGCCGCTGCGCAGCCCGGTCAGGCGGACCGGCTGGATCGGGCTGGCCGCCCCGGCAGGCGGATGGGGAAACGGGTGATGCCGGCCGCGCGAGCCAGCGCAACCACGATCAGGCCCAGCCACCCGAGCACCGCGACGATGCTGACCCCGACGCCGAGCCCGAGCGCGTACGGCTGGTAGCTGAAGCGGACGACGTGCGAGCCGGCCGGCACCGCCACCAGCCGCTCGATGCTGTTCGCGCGGGCCATGCGGACCTCGGCGTCGTCCAGGTAGGCGTGCCAGCCGTCGTCGTACCGGTCCGCCAGGAGCAGGTAGCCGGGCGCCGTCATCTCGGCCTGGGCGACGACCTCGGTCGGCGTGTAGGAGAGCAGGCGTGCCTCGCCGACCGGGCCGGTCCCGCTGCCCGGACGGACGTCCTGAGCCGGTAGCCCCTCGACGACGGCCTGGTGGCTCGGATCCCAGGCCAGCTCCAGCAGCTGGTCTGCGGTGATCGGCCCGCTCGCCGCCACCACGCCGTCCACGATCGAGACGCGTGGCCGCGCGGTGGTGTTCTCCATCAGCACCGTCGTGGCGTCCTGCGCGAGCAAGCGGTATTTCGCCTTGTCAAGCGGCCGAATCGAGACGGTGACGTTGTCGGCGCCGCGCAGCCCGAGGCCGTGGAGGTTGAGTCTCCCGACGGGCGTCGTCGTCTTGACCTCGACGGCGACGGCGTCGAACGGCTGTGCGAGCGGGACGGTCGAGCCGTAGAGGCGGAACGGCTCGCCTGGGATCGCCGGGTAGGGCGAGAACGTCGGCCCGGCCCAGACGACGCGCGGACCGACGTAGTCCGCCAGTGGCCAGCCCGGTTCTGACGCCTTCTGCTCGCTCACTTCGAGGCCGGCCCGCACCGGCACTGTCTGACGGCTGCCGTCCCCCCCGACCAGCGTGATCTCGGCGACCGTCGTGCCGGTCGGCGCCTCTCCCAGGCTCTGGACGGCGCCAACCAGCACGACGCTGGTGACGCGGGTCGGCGGCTGGACGCGGAACGTCTCCTGGCCGGACGGATTGGCGGCGCTACCGCTCATCAGCAAGTCGTACGGATGGTACGCCGTGCCCTCGAAGGTACGGGTGTCCGTGGGCAGCCGCGCCCCGAGCACGTACCGCACGTCGAACAGGTCTAGCAGGACGTTGTCCTGGTGGACGATGCTCCACCAGTACTCCGAAAAGCGTGGCGGCTCCAGCGAGCTATAGCCGTTGACGGTCTGAATGTCGAGGCCCGCCAGCTGGTTGGCGCCGTAGCGTGGGTTGAGAGCCGGCTCCACGAAGACGCGGAATGGCTGTGGCTGAGCGGAGAGATAGGCGACGGCCGGCGTCCGCGGCGAGAGGTCGTCGGCGTTTGCCTGTGGGTAGAACGACGTGGCAAAGAACCAGAGATCGCCGGCTGTCAGGGACAGAAGCAGCGCGCCGCAGAGAGCGGCCGTCCGTGGCCGAGCGAGCCACAGCCGCACGACGAGCGGGACGGCGGCCAGCAGCGCCAGCCCGAGCGCGGTCCGCGGGTTGTCCGGGCGAGTCATCTCGGACAGGCCGTAGTACACGTGCCAGGCGCCGAGCTGCGGGTTCTCGCGGCTGGTCTGGAGCAGCCGCGTGAACAGGTCGGTGGCGCGGACCGGATCGAAGCGGAGCCACCAGCGGATGCCGCCGAGCGTCAGGCCGAACACCAGCGGCGCCAGCAGCATCGCGTTGAGCAGTGCCAGGAGCGGGCGCGAGCTGCCGCGATAGCGCGCGCGCCGGGCGAGCCAGGTGGTGCCGAGCGCGGCCAGGATAGCGAGGGCCAGACTGAGCACCAGGCTGAAGCGAGCCGGCGCGCGAAGATATGAGAAGCCCGGCAGGCCCCAGATGACCGCGTACGGCTTGATCGGCAGATAGTCCCCGAAGACGAGGACCAGGCTGACCAACGCGAGAAGCCCAAAGAACGCGACCGCTCGGCCTCGCACGAACGCAAGCGCGATCGTGGCCAGCAGGAGCGGTGCGACACCCACGTAGAGGGTGGTCTCGTGCGGCGCCCAGAGCGCCCAGCTCCGCTCCGTGTCGAAGTTGAACATGCTCGGGAAGAGCAGCGTCAGCACCTGGGGCGGCGAGACGGCGAAGCTGGTCGCGTAGTCGTAGGTGACGAGGTTGGCGCGAATCGAGCGCAGGCCGAGCTGGTAGAGTGGGACGAGCTGGACAGCCGCCATCCCAAGCCCCAGCCCGACGACAGCCAGTCCGATCGTCACCCGTCCGGTCAGCCAGTCCAGGGCGCCGCCGCGAGTGGGGCGCCGAGCCAGCAGCCGCTTGAGGTCGTAGACCAGCCTCCCCAGGGCCGCCGCCGCGCTGACGCCGGGCGCCTGGATTGTCGGGATGGAGGTGCGGCCAAACGGGCCGAACAAGAGCGCCAGACCGAACACCAGCAGGCTCATCAGCACCGGCTGGATGTGGACGCCGACACCGGCAAACGCGAGCGCCAGTGCCGCTACGGCGATCCAGAGGAGGCGGCGCGGACCGTCGGTGCGCAGGGCGTGCTCGGTGGCGAGCAGGAGCCAGGGCAGCCAGCTGGCGCTGCGCACGATGTTGTCGTGTTGGAGGTGGCCGATGGTGAAGCTGCTGTAGCCGAACGCCAGTGCGCCGATCGACGCCCCGAGCGCGTGCGCGCCGAGCGTACGGGCGTACAGGTACAGGCCGAGCGACGCGACGACGTAGCTGACGGCGCGCGCGGCGCTGTAGGCGAGCGGCATCTGGAGCGCCCAGAGCAAGACTGCCTGGAACGGCGAGAGCAGCCCGACCTCGCCGTCCGCGAAGAGCGAGTAGCCGCCGAACATGGTCGGTGTCCAGAGCGGCAGGCGGCCAGCCCAGATCTCGTCAGCGGCCCAGCGGGTCAGGGGATAGTAGAAAGTCGTGGTATCGCGGCCGAAGAAGAGCGGGCCACCTGTCAGCTCCGTAAAGAAGACAGCACCAGTGAAGCCGACCAGGAAGAGGAGCGGCAAGAGACCGAGCAGGGCCGAACGTGTGACCGCGAACACGCGCGGCAGAGGCCGGCGGGACGCCACGCGAGGCCCACCGTCCGAGGCGACAACCAACGCTGGGCTCCGTCGTCGGGGCGTAGAGCGCGAAGTCCGGCAACTGTAGCTCCGCCCTCGGCCTTCGAGCAACCGATCTTGCGAACGTCAACGCGCCAGACGTGGTGGTGAGACAACGCCGCCGCGACAAAATTGACAGGGTGCCGGGCACGGCGTACAGTGACCGGGCGGTCGGCTCGCGTTCGGGCCGGTCACGACGTCGTCGGGCGCCAGGCGTGACGACGCTGTTGAGGGACGCGGGATGGTCTGCCAGGTCTGCGGTCGGGAGAGTCCGCCCCAGGCGCGGTTTTGCGTACGATGCGGCGCGGCACTCCAGCGTGATGCGCCGCCGGCAGATACCAGCCCAGCGTCAGCGCCAGATCAGCAGCCTGACCGGGCGCCGGCATCGGTGGCCGACGAGATCCCGCCGGCGGCGCCGGCTGATGAGCCTGCCTCCCTGCCATCGCCATCCTCGCCGCCCGTTCCGATGCGGCAGGAGCGCGCCAACCTGTTCCTGACCGGAGAGCCAGTTGCCCGCGGCGACCGGCCGCCGGCCATCTCGCCGTTCTCGCCGTCGCAACGCTCGCCCGATCAGTTTGGCCCGTCTCCCTTTCCCGAATACGAATCGGAGCCTCACCAGCGTCCGCTCTCACCGCGCTCGCTGATCGGCATCGTGGTGATCGCGGTGGTGGCCCTGGCCGGCATCGTCATGGCCTGGCGGTTCATGGTCGGCCCGGTCGTGACCCCGCGGGCTGCGCCGACGCCCGCCAGATCGGCGGTCGCGTCGCCGTCGCCAGCCAACGGACAGAGCGCCTCGAACGCACCCTCACCCGCTGCGTCCCCCAGACCGTCCCCATTGCCGTCGCCGTCTCCGACCCGGGTGCCGGTCTCGCTGGCGAATGGGACCGAGATCACACCACCCCGAGGCGAGCGCGGCCTGGGCAAACTGACCATCAAGAACGGCACGACGCGGGACGCGGCGGCGAAGCTGGTGACCGGGTCAGCCGATCCGAAGAGCTGGCAGACGCGGCGATTCGTCTACGTGCGCGCCAACGACACCGTGACGATCGAGAACATCGCGGCCGGGACGTACCGACTCGCGTTCATCGCCGGCGTGGATTGGGACGAGAGCGGGCACCGCTTCCTCCGAGAGGTGAGCGCGTCGTTGTTCGACGAGACGTTCGAGTTCAAGGAGGAGCCGGTCGACGGCGGGACCCGGTTCAGCACCTGGGACGTCAGCCTCAATCCCGTGGTCGGCGGCACCGGGAAGACGACGGTGCTGCCAGAGGGGGCGTTCGGCTCAGACTGACGCTACGGTCGCGGTGCGGGCGGGCTGCCAAAGTCTACGTCCTGTGTGTTGACCGTACCGGCTGTCCGCCCGGGGGCCGTCTGGTACTTCCAGTACAGGTTGGTGTGGGCGATGACCTGATCGGGTGGCGGCGCTCCCCAGGCTGTCTGGTCGTTCGTCGTGTGCGCGTCGCCGACCAGGAGCGCGTCGTACCCTCGGGCGAACGCGCCGTGCAGGGTCGAGCGGATGCAGGCGTCGGTCTCCGCGCCGACCACGACGAGCCGCCCGACGCCCATGCCCGACAGGACGGCCTCCAGGGTCGTGTCCTCGAACGAGTCGCCGTACCGCTTCTCGACGAGCGGCTCGGCATCGTCGCGCGCCAGCTCAGGGACGTACTGCCACGCGTCGCTGCCCCGCACGAGGTTGTCGTCGGAGTGCTGGACCCAGACCACTGGGATTCGGACCTGTCGCGCCTGCTCGACCAGGCTCCTGACGTTGGCGACGACCGCGTCGCGCTCGTGGGCCTCCGCGACGACGCCGTTCTGGACGTCCACGACGAGGAGGGCGGTGTTCGGTCGATTGGCAAGCGTGGTCATGGAGATCCCCCGCTGGCAGAGATGCTCGGACAGATGTTCGTACCCGAAGCTTGGCGAGTGGATCGTGCCCGGCGCAACCCAAAAGAGCTCGTCCCGGCCATCGACAGCGAGCCGCTCCGCCCCTGACAATGACGTGCCCAACCAAGCTGCGCTCTGGAGGCTGCCCGACGTGTGGGGCGATGGCAAGCGGGTCTCGGTCGTGTTTCCTGCCTACAACGAGGCGGCGAACATCGCGCGGGCGGTTCGAGACTTCCTGGCCGTGTCGGCGGTGGACGAGGTGCTCGTCGTGGACAACAACTCACGCGACGGGACCGGGGAGCTCGCGCGGCAGGCCGGCGCCCGCGTCGTGGTCGAGTCGAGGCAGGGGTACGGCAACGCCCTCCAGCGGGGGCTGCGCGAGGCGACCGGCGAGTACATCGTGCTGGCGGAGCCAGACGGCACGTTTGTGGCGAAAGACGTCGTCAAGCTGCTGGCGTACGCCGACGAGCTGGACATGGTGATGGGCACCCGGACCACCCGCGAGCTGATCTGGGAGCAGGCGAACATGGGCTGGTTCCTGCGGGTTGGGAACTGGGCCGTCGCGAAGCTGCTCCAACTGCTGTTCGACGGGCCGTCGCTCTCCGACTGTGGCTGCACCCTGCGGCTGATCCGCCGCGAGGCCGTCGACAGGATCGTGGATCAGCTGACCGTGGGCGGGTCGCACTTCCTGCCGGAGATGGTCGTGCTGGCGCTGCTGAACGGGCTACGGATCGTCGAGGTGCCGGTCAACTATCGGGCGCGGGTCGGGGAGTCGAAGATTACCGGCTCGCGCGTGACGACGGTGAAGGTCGGGGCGCGGATGATCGGACTGATCCTCGGCTACCGGCTCCGGAGCTGGCGCCGCCGCTGACCTGAATCGGTCAACCTTACGATCGTGTGACGGGCGCGAACGGGCGATTCGGACGCCACGTCCGGTCGTTAGAATAGCGTTCCCCCGCGTATGCCGCCGATGCCCGGCGGACGCCTGCGTCCGTCGCCCAGCCAGTGTCGTACCGTCAGCCGGCCAGCCTGTTGGTGTCTTTCAGGTCGCCGTGCCTCGCATCCATGCTCCTGTTGCCGACCCTGTGGAGGAGTGAGCGGTCATGCCCCAGCCGCGACCCCTACAGCTGCCGCCCGAACGACTTCGCCTGCGCACCCGCCGGAGCTTCTTGCGTCTGGCCGGCACACTGAGCGCCGGTACCGCGCTGCTGGCCGCCTGCTCGTCCAGCCCCGCTGCCCCTCCGGCCCCCCCCGCAAAGCCAACCGACGGTGGTGTGTCAAAGCCGACCGCGCCGGCTGGTGCTGCCAGTAGCACAGCCTCGCTAGCAGTGATTGTACCGCCCGTCGCGGCGTCTCCGGTGGCGTCGCCCGGCGCATCGCTTTCGCCGGCCGCGCGTGCGGTCGGGTCGGCGCCGGCCTCGGTGGCGGTCAGCCGGCCGCCAGGCACGCCCCGATCTGGCGGTACTTTGGTCGTGGCGAAGACCGCCGACGCGCCGGACCTCGACCCGCAGCTCACCGCGAGCCTGTTTCGGCAGCGGCTGACGATGCTGACCTACAACAACCTGATACGGCTGTCCGCCGACGTGAGCATCCAGCCGGACCTGGCCGAAGCGTGGCGGGTCTCGCCGGACGGGAAGCAGATCGACTTCACCCTGCGCAAAGGGGTGCTCTGGCATCCGCCGGTCAGCCGTGAGCTGGTGGCTGAGGACGTCAAGTACAGCTACGAGCGGCTGCTGCGCGACTCGCCCGGCAAGCTCGAGCTCCAGGCCGTGGACGGCGTCGAGGTGCTAGACAAGTACAACGTGCGCTTCCAGTTGAGCGCGGCGAACGCCGGTATCCTGGCAGTGATGGCGGACTCGAAATGGGGCGCCGTCGTGAATCGCGAGACCGTCGAGCGGCATGGCGACCTGCGTCGGGTGGCGGTCGGGACCGGCCCGTTCGTACTGGAGGCGTGGAGCCCGGGCCAGGAGATGCGCTTGCGGCGAAACCCGGACTATTTCGAGAAGGGGAAGCCGTACGTCGAGAGCCTGGTGGTGCGGACCATGCAAGACGAGGCGAGCGTGGTAGCTGGCCTGCTCAACGGCACGATTCAGCACGCGACGATCGACCAGAGCTCCAACGCCGAGCAGCTCAAGGCCCAGCCCGATCTGCAAATCCACCGTTCGCCGCGTCTCGGCTACGACTTCCTCAGCTTCAACCAGGGCGCGCCGCCGTTCAACAAACCGGACGTGATCCTGGCGATCAACTACGCGGTGGATCGGGACGAGTGCATCAAGGCGGCGGCGTCAGGCTACGCCGTTCAGACCGCCCCCTGCACCCCGCCGATGAAACAATGGCTCCTGCCGGACGAGCAGTGGAAGCCGTACTACCGGGTCGATCTCGAACGGGCGCGGGCGCTCCTGGCGAAGGCCGGCGTGCCAAACGGCTTCGAGGCGACCGTGCTGACGATCCCCACGCTGCCGACGATGTTCGCCAACGCGCAGGTCGTCCAGGCGAATCTGAAGCGGATCGGGATCGACCTCAAGGTGGAGAGCGTCGAGTACGGCCAGTGGGTGCAACGCTGGCAGCGCAAGGAGCTCGAAGCGACGCTCAACACGACTGGCGGCTTCGCGGATCCGGACGCGGCGTTCTACCGTGCCTTTCACTCGAAGGCTCAAAACTGGAACAACATCGCGAATCCGGAGCTAGATCGCCTTCTAGACGAGGGCCGCACAGTCTTCGAGATCGAGAAGCGCAAGCCGATCTACGACAAAGTGCAGCGCCAGTTGCTGGAGAAGCCGGGCCATCTGTTCCTGTTTGCGCCGGAGGCGATCGACGTGACGCACAAGAGCGTCCAGGGGTTCAGCCAGCACCCGACCACCACGCTGTGGAGCTACCAGAACGTCTGGCTCTCAGACTAGCCGGTGTGGCTCTCCTGTTATGGCACTGCCTCGGTGTTGCTAGTCATCGGCGATGTCCAGATGTTCGATCGCTTCTGAAAGCTCCTGGACATCATGACTATCGTCGTCTTCGAACCGGCATTGAGCTGGTTGATCCAGTCGGATACGCACCAGGCCTGGCGCGTCACCTGGGCCGAGGACCGTCGCGTCGGCACATCGGAGCGTCAGAAAGTCGTGTACGGGTCTGAGTCGAACTCGAGTGCCGACGGGGAGTAGCGTGTCGTGAATCATAGTGTCTCCTACAAATGACGGTGGCTGTGGATGATCCGCCCGGTTGCGTCGGCGACTTCGTGCCATACCTCGCGCAGGACATCATCACGGTCGAACACGCGGCGAGTCCACGCGATGTCGCCCGGCCGTGCGCTACGATGCACACGAAAAGCATACTGCTCTGTCCCACCATCGGGAAGATCCACCACGTAGTCCGGTCGACTCGGCATCTGCTTTGACCCATCAAATGGACTGAACGCGCTGCTGAGTGCCCGACACAGCTTGCATCTGTCGCACCTCGGCACTCCTGATAGGACGTGTCGAGGTCATGGGGCGCGGACCACCAGATTGTCGAAGCGGGCCTCGACGGTTCCCTCGACGCCGGCGAAGGTGCCAGCGCCGAGGCCGTGGTCGCCGCGTGTAAATGCCTTGTCGTCCACCGAGGCGAGCACCTTGCCGTTGACAGCCGCCGCGATGGTCGAGCCGGCGCAGGACAACTCCAGCCGGTTGGCGCCGTTGCCTGTCTGAATGGCGTCGTCACGGAGGTCGGCCAGGACCGACTGGGTCCCGTTCTCCCAGCGGCTGAGCACCAGACGTTGCCCCGCCGGTACCAGCGAGACACGGTACTGCTTGGCGATGCCGTCTGCAGAGCTATCGCGGCAGACGAGGAACGCGTAGCGCGCATTGGCGTCTCCGACGATCCGGACGTCGATGCCAATGATGGAGTTGTCAAAGCTTGTCGGCAGGAAGACGATCGGGGCGGCTGCCATCGCGGGGTTGACCTTCGCCATGACGTACTCGCCGCGGTCGTAGGCGACGACGAAGTCAGTGGGGTGCGAGGAGGCGCGGGGAAGCTGGCCGGCGTTCGGATTCTCGAAGTCGTCCGCCAGGAGGATGCCGGGCGGTCTTGTGGTCTGACCCGGTGCGGCCTGGGGCGAGGGCGGCGCGGCGGCCGGTGATGCGCCAGCCGCGGGTGAGGAGCGAGCGGCTGGCGAGGCGCCGGCCACGGGGGAGGCGCCAGGAGCGGGTGACGGGCGTGGCGATGACGCGCCCGATCGCGCGGCCGGGGCCGGAGAAGGAGCCGGCTCCGGCGAGCTGGCCGGCGCTCCGGCTGGCGAGGCGGCGGCGGGCGCAGGAGCGGGAGTGACAGCTGGCACGGGTGTCACCACGGCGACCCGAGTGGGAGTAGCCGTGGGTGTGGCGAGAAACTGGGGGACCGGGACTACTTCGGCCAGCATCAGTCCGCCTCCCACCGCCGCCACGATCGCCAGAATCAGGACGATCCACAGTCCGCCCGATCCGCCCGATCCGCCAGCGTGCCGCTCGTCTGGCGAGGGCGAGGAGCCGTACTGAGGCCCGGCATGCGGCGCGTAACGACCGGGCGCGAATGCGTTGCCCGGCGGGTACTCGTACGGAGTGCCGGTGGGCTGATACCCGCCGTGGGGGCCAGGACCGGGCGCATAGGGGCCGGGCTGACGTGGGGCCGGCTCGTAGGGACCGGGCTGATACGGCCCGGGCACGTAACCACCCGGCTGCTGAGGTCCAGGCTGGTACGGCCCACCCGGCTGCGGTCCTGGCTGACGGGGATCGGGCTGATACGGCCCGCGCGGCGGCCCCGGCTGGGGTGGGCCGGGCTGATTCGGGCCAGGATAGTGTGGCCCCGGCTGACCCGGGGCGGGCCCGGGCTGGCCGTACGGACCTTGCACGGCCGGGTCAACGCCCGGATCGCGCGGCCCACGCACGTACGGTCCAGGCTGGTTCTGTTCAGGCTGGTACGGCTCTGGCTGGTACGGCCCTGGCTGATATGGCCCCGGCTGACGGGGATCGGGCTGATACGGCCCTTGCCGCGTCCCGTCGGGTCGGTGTGCCACTGGCGGGTATGGCCCCGGCGAGTATGGCCCCGGCTGGGGTGGGTTGGGCGGCGTACCGACCGGACGACCTGGCCCGGGTTGCGGTAGTCCAAGGCCTGCCAGGCCGGGCGGCGATTCGCCAGGGGCGGTCTCACCGGGCGACCATTGCGGTGTCTGGCCGTCGTCGAACGGAGGCGTCGGGGGCTGGCCCGGCGCCGGCAGGATCTCGGTGCCGTGGGCCCCCCGCCGGGGAGTCGCCCCGGGGAGATCCAATGCCAGCTCGGCTCTGGCTGCCGCCGCCAGGGCGATCTGCATGTCGAACGCCGTCTGGTAGCGCTGATTGGGATCCCGCGCCATCGCGCGCTCGACGACGACGGCGATGCCCGGCGGGAGATCGACGCGCAACTGCCGCAACGGCGTCGGCGACTCGCTGCGGACGCGCCCGATCAGCTCCCAGATGTCGGTGTCGGTGTAGCGGAGGTACGGTGGCTGGCCGGTGAGCAGATGGTACAGCACGGCGCCAGCCGCGTAGATGTCGGTGCGGCGGTCCACTTGCTGGCCGGCGATCTGCTCGGAGGACATGTACTCAGGGGTGCCGAGCAGCTCGCCAGCCGAGGTCATCGTGCCGGCGCCGACCACCCGCGCGACGCCGAAATCGAGCACCCGCAGGCGGCGCTCGGCGTCGATCATCAGGTTCTGCGGCTTGACGTCGCGGTGAATGATGCCGATGGCGTGGGCAGCCCCGAGGGCGCTGAGGAGCTGGTCGCCGATCTCGACGGCCTCCTTGATTGGGAAGGGGCCGTTCCGCTTGATCAGCTCGGCCAGGGTGAGACCCTGCACGAACTCCATGACCAGATAGGGCGGCGATGTCGAGTCCTGGCCCGAGTCCAGGACGCGGGCGATGTGGGGGGTCTGGAGCCGACGAGCGAGGTTGACCTCACGCTCGAAGCGGGCGGCGATGTCAGGATCAGTGGCGACGTGCGCGTGCAATACCTTGACGGCGACGATAGTATTGGTGCGGAGATCACGCGCAAGGTAGACGTCGGCGTAGCCACCGCTGCCGACGAGGTCGGTGAGCCGGTAGTTGCCGTTCAGAACCTGACCGATCACGCGCCCCGCCTCCGCAGCCTCGGCATCGGCTACTCTAGCACGGGAGTAGCGAGGGGTGAGTAGCGAGTAGCGAGGGGCGAGGGGCGAGGGGCGAGGGGCGAGGGGCGAGGGGCGAGGGGGTACGGGTCAGGGCGTCTTGATAGCGGCGAGGTAGCGCTCCACGAGCGCTCGGTCGCCGCCGATCTGGACGCGGCCGAGACGCTCGGCCTCGGCGGGCGGGAAGCTTCGCCAGGTGAGGAGCACCCAGGTGCCGCCATCGGTGTCGATGGAGGCGTCGGGAGTACCGTCACCGCCCATTCCCCCCTCCGGCCCAGAGTGAGGGAGCGGCGCCGCTGGGGCAATGCTGAGGCCAGCGGAAGACAGGGTGGCAATGGTGGTCACCCCGTCCACAGTTTGCTGGACAGTGCCGGACAGGCCGGCCAGCCGATCGGCGGTGGTGAGCAGCGGCAGGATGGCGTGGGAGAAGGCGCCGGCGTAGCGGCTGCCGGCCGGCGAGAACCAGGGCTCCAGGCCAAGTGGCCGGCGGATGTCCGAAGCGTGGACGATCAGGTCGTTGGCGAACGCGGAGATCGGGTTACGGAGTGTGGTGTCGGGCAGGCCGTAGAACCAGGCTGGCTTCGCGAGGTCGTCGTCGGTGGCATGGGCGAGGGCGGCGTCGTAGCCTGGCAGACGCTCGCGCAACTGGGCGAGATTGTAGGGGGCGCCGCGGTCGTAGGTCTCGCGGTGGACCTGCTGGAAGTACGTTCGGGCGTCGATGCCTTCGGGAACGGCCCAGGGGGTCTCGAGCTTGCCGGCGAGCGCGTTCTCGACCATGCGGGTGTGCACCATCGTGCCGAGCTGCATGTGGACGACGACGTTCAGGAGGTCCCAGCCTTCGCAGGGGGAGGGCCGCGACCAGTCGTCCTGCTTGATGCGTTCGAGCTGAGCCAGGAGCGCTGAGCCTTCACTCCGGATGAGCTCGCGGTACTCGGCGACGGTCAGGTTCATGAGCGGTGACCTCCGGGCGCGGAGCCGAGGGCGAGGTGGATCGAGCCGAGCTTGCCGCGCTCCCCGACGATGCCGGCCGGCCCGACGCAGCTGGGACAGCCAGACTCACAGGTACAGCGCTGGGCGACTTCGGCGGCGGCCTGGAGCAGGTCGTGGCGCATCGTGAACAGGCGCTCGGCGAACCCGACGCCGGCTGGGACCCGCTCGTAGAGGAAGATGGTCGGCAGGCCCGTGAACGGCGATTTCACCTGGGGCACTACGCCGACGTCGTGCGGGTCGCACATCAGGTAGAGGGGGGCCACGGCGCCCAGCAGGCTCGCCAGCCCCACCAGCCCGCCCTCGATCTCCTCTTTGGGAAGGTTGTTGGTGCGGGATTCGGGCAGGGAGACCCAGAACGCGGTGGTCTGGAGCTCTTCCTCGGGAAGGTGGATCTTGCCCCAGCCAACGTTCTCGTGGGTGTCGAACTTGATCTTTTTGAAGATGGTGGGTTGGTAGGTGACGGAGACCTCGCCGTGGGCGAACGTGAGGGGCGAGGGGCGAGGGGCGAGGGGCGAGTCGGAATCTCCTGACTCCTGACTCCTGACTCCTGACTCCTCCGCGAACACGTCCGTCACCTGCAGGTGGACCGCCAGCTCGGCGTCCGTGTAGTAGTCCACGTTCACCTGGCGGACGTACGCCTTCTTCTCCTCCCAGTCCAGTTTCTCCACCTGATGCTGTTGGCCGCCGTGGATGTAGATCGCCTCTTCGTGGAGGTACACCGGGGCGGCGTAGCGGTCCATCTCGCCGATGACGCGCGGCGCGCCGGTGACGGTCGTGTCCACGATCACGAAGTTGTCCGAGGCGGCGGTGCGCAGGCTGACGTTTTCGGCGGGGAAGCGCTCGGAGGCCCAGTACCACTTCTTGCTGGTGCCGTTGTAGTGGAGCGCGCCGTCATCCTCGAAGTAGCGCAGTAGCTCGTCGGTGGCGGGGCCGCCGAAGCGCTCGCCGGCCTCGAATGGGAGCTCGAAGGCGGCGCAGCGGAGGTGGTTCGCGCGGATCACGAGGTTGGCCGGGTTGACGAGGCCGCTTTCAGGGGTCCGTCCGAAGAAGTAGTCGGGGTGGGCGGCGATGAACTGGTCCAACGGCGAGGACGAGAGGACCAGCGCGGCGACCGACGGCTGGTCGCGGCGGCCGACGCGGCCCATCTGCTGCAGCGTGCTGGCGACGGTGCCGGGGTAGCCGGTCAAGACTGCCGCTTCGAGGCCGCCGATGTCGATGCCGAGCTCCAGAGCGTTGGTCGCGACAACCCCCCGGACCGAGCCATCCCTGATGCCGTGCTCGATGGCACGGCGCTCACGCGGGAGGTAGCCGCCGCGATACCCCTTGATGGTGTCAGGATCGAGGTGGCGCTTCTGGGCCGCTTCCTTCAGGTAGTGGAGCAGCACCTCGACGGCGAGGCGGCTCCGCGCGAACACGATCGTCTGGAGCCCGTTCGACAGAAAGGCGGTCGCGAGGGTGCGGGCGACCAGCGTCGAGGAGCGGCGGATGCCGAGCTGCCGGTTGACGACGGGCGGGTTGTAGAACAGCAAGAACTTCTCGGGGGCGGGGGCGCCTGACTGGTCGATCATCACCAGCGGGAGATCGACGAGGTGCTGGGCGCGCTCGGCGAGCAGCTGGGAGGGGAGATCAGAAGCTATGCCGTCGTCCACCAGCGCGCCGTACGAGACGAGGTTCTGGCCCAATTCGTCGGCGTTGGCGATGGTGGCCGAGCAGCAGATGAACTGGGGGTTGCTGCCGTAAAAGGCGCAGATGCGGCGCAGGCGTCTGAGGACGTTGGCGACGTGGCTGCCGAAGACGCCTCGGTAGTGGTGCAGCTCGTCCACCACCACGTATTTGAGATTCTCGAACAGCCTGACCCACTTGTCGTGGTGGGGGAGAATTCCCGTGTGGAGCATGTCCGGGTTCGTGACCACGACGTGGCCGGCCTGCCGGATGGCCCGTCTGGCGGTGGCCGGGGTGTCTCCGTCGTAGGTGAACGTCTTGACGTCCGCCCCGATCTCCTCGACCAGCCGGTGGAGCTCTGATTGCTGATCCTGGGCGAGCGCCTTGGTCGGGAAGAGGTAGAGGGCGCGGGCGTTCGGGTCTTTGAGGATGGCATCCAGGACGGGCAGGTTGTAGCAGAGGGTCTTGCCGCTGGCGGTCGGGGTGACCACCACGACGTTGCGCCCGGCGAGCGTGTGCTGGACGGCCTGGGCCTGGTGGGTGAACAGGCGCTCGATGCCGCGCTTGGCGTACGCCGCTTTGAGGCGCGGGTCCAGGCTGTCAGGCAGCGGGGCGTACTGGGGCGGCTTCGGGGGGTTGTGGCGGAACGCGGCGATGTTGCCGCTGTGCTCGCGGGACTTGAGCAGATGCTCGACGAGCTGGGGGACGTTCACAGGAGCCCCCTCCCCCAACCCCTCCCCCGTGCGCGGGAGAGGGGAGCAATCACGGTCGGCGCGAACAGGTGTTCCACACCGCGATTGTAGCGAGGGGCGGCGCTGTGTGTCATCCTGGCGCCGAGCTCAGGTTTGGATGCCGTGGACGTCCGGCCGCGGCGTGAACTGGCGAAGGAGAAACAAGATGACGGCGTTCAATGGTCTGGGGATGGGACTCGGGAACCTGGCGCGGCTCTCGCGGGCGCAGACCCGCTCGATCAGCCCGGAGAACTTTGACGGCGCGAAGGGCCGGGGCGGCATGGCGACCGAGGGGACCGGCGCCGAGGCCGCGCGCGACCTTGGGCAGGGCTGGAAGGTCTCGCCGAGCATCAGGATCGCGCCTGGTGCGACGGCGACCATCGCCGAGATCGCCGGGTCGGGCGCGATCCAGCAGATCTGGATCACCACCCACTACGTGAACTGGCGCCGGCTGGTGCTGCGCTTCTTCTGGGATGGCGACGAGGCGCCAGCTGTCGAGGTGCCGCTCGGGGACTTCTTCTGCAACGGCTGGGGGCAGTTCGCGCAGGTCAGCTCGCTGCCGGTCGCGGTCAACCCGAACGGCGGCATGAACTGCTTCTGGGAGATGCCGTTCCGGACCGGAGCGCGGATCACGCTGGAGCATCGGGCGGCGAGCGGCAACTTCCCGATCGGCGACCTGCCGCGCCCGTCCACGCCGACCGAGGACGCCGTCGTCTACTACCAGGTCAACTACACCCTGACCGAAGTGCCGGACGACCTGGCCTACTTCCATGCCCAGTGGCGGCGCTCGAACCCGCTGCCGTACCAGACGGTGCACACCCTGGTGGACACGCTGCAAGGGTCCGGCCAGTACGTCGGGACGTACCTCGCCTGGGGCGTCAACAACAACGGCTGGTGGGGCGAGGGCGAGATCAAATTCTATCTGGACGGTGATGGTGAGTACCCGACCATCTGCGGGACCGGCACCGAGGACTACTTCGGCGGGGCCTGGAACTTTGACGTGCCGGGCCAGGGGTACACGCCGTTCTCGACGCCGTACCTGGGGCTGCCGCAGGTGCTCCGCACGGACGGTCAGTATCGGTCGCAGCAGCGGTTTGGGATGTACCGCTGGCACGTGATGGACCCGATCCGGTTCGAGACGGACTTGCGAGTGACGATCCAGGCGCTTGGCTGGCGCTCCGGACGCCGGTATCTGCCGCTCCAGGACGACATTGCATCGACGGCATTCTACTACCTGAAGGCGACATCGTCGCCACGGCCGGCCCTGCCTGGACCGGACGGACTTGAAGTGGTGTGACAGGCGTCACAGCGCCGCTCGTAGCTCGTCAAGTATCGTCAGATCACGGGGTGCCACGATCGCCTTGACACCCAAACGCTGGCACGCGATAGTGCCCACGTTCGCGGTCCCGTGACGGTGCAGCGTCGGCGCATCGGCGGTTCCAGGGTCTGGGAGTGTCGCGATGACTGACGACCTCGCCGCCACCGTCGAGCAGCTACAGGCGGAGAATGCTGTGCTCCGTAGGCGAGAATCCGCACTCGCGGCGGAGGTCGAGCGGCGCCAGACGGAGCTGACGGGGGTGTTGGAGCAGCAGACCGCCACCGCCGAGGTGCTGCGGGTGATCGCCTCGGCACCCACTGATGTCCAGCCCGTTCTGGATGCGATCGTGGCGAGTGCGAAGCGCCTGACCGACGCAACGGGGGCGTCACTTTGGCGCGTAGACGGCGGCGTCCTGCGCGGCGCCGCGGCAGCGAATCTCGGTCCGTCGCCGCAAGAAGAGCTCCAGCGCCTGATCTCGTCGGAGCGTCCGATCGACTCCTCGAACCCATCTGGACGCGCGGCTCTGGAGCGACGGACGATCCGGGTTGCCGACATGGCCTTGGAGCCCGACCTCCCTCCCGCCGCCCGGGCGACGCAACAGCGGCTGGGATTCCGATCGCAGGTTGCGGTACCTCTCGTGGGGGACGGTGACGTCATCGGCGTCCTGGTCGTCAATCGCGGCCAGGTTCGCCCATTCAGCGACCAGCATGTCGCCCTCCTGGAGACCTTCGCCGACCAGGCCGTCATCGCGATCGAGAACGCGCGGCTCTTCGCTGAGGTCCAGCAGCGCAACGCCGACCTCCAGGCGAGCAACCGGCGAGTTACTGAGGCGCTGGAGCAACAGATCGCATCCGCTGAGGTGCTCCGGGTCATTGCCTCGTCTCCCACCGATCTCCAGGCTGTCTTGGATGCCGTCGTCGAACGAGCCGCGCACACGCTCGGGGCAGATGACGCCCTCCTCGCCCTCGCGACCGGCGACACATATCAGTCCGCCGCCGGCTGGGGCGAGATCCCCAGGACGCTCGGCGAGCGAGTTCCCATCCACTGGGACACGCTCGCCGGACGAGTCATCCTCACCGGTGAGGTTATCCAAGTCGAGGATATGCTCGCGGTCGCCGAAAGCGACTTCCCGTTGCGAGCAGCGACGTACCGCCGTTCCGGAACCCGCAGTCACCTGGCGGTCCCGATGCTGCGCGACGGCAGCGCCGTAGGGGTACTCATCATCCGTCGACGAGAAATGCGCCCGTTCTCGGACGACGAGGTCGCCCGACTTCAGACGTTTGCGGACCAGGCCGTCATCGCCATCGAGAATGCGCGGCTGTTCCATGAACTGGAGCAGCGAAACCTGGACCTTCAGGAGAGCAATCGCCACGTCACCGAGGCGTTGGAGCAGCAGACGGCGACGAGCGACGTTCTGCGCGCCATCGGGAGCTCGCCAACGCAGCTCCAGCCGGTCCTGGATGCGGTTGTCGAGAACGCGGTGCGGCTGACCGGCGCTGGCGGTGGGTCGGTCCATCGCGTCGAGGGCGGTCTGCTACGGCGACGCGCCATCGCCGGTGACGTTGTCGACACGGAGTACCACCGGATCAGTGGTGAGGGGCTGGCGCCGAGCCGGGATTGGGTGGTCGGACGGGCCGTAGTCGATCGCCAGGTGCTTCACGTCAACGACCTGGCGGAGGAAGGCGACGAATTCCCGCGCGGGAGGGCGCTTCAGACGATTCACCAGCGGCGAACCGTCCTCGCCGTCCCGCTGTTGCGCGAAGGCGAAGCGATCGGTGTGATTTCCGTGAGCCGGAATCAGGTTCTTCCGTTCACCGACAGCCAGATCGAGCTGATCAGAACCTTCGCAGATCAGGCCGTCATCGCCATCGAAAATGCGCGTTTGTTTGAACAGCTGGAGCGGCGCAACCGGGAACTGGGCGAGGCGCTGGAGCGGCAGACGGTGACGGCCGAGGTGTCGCGGGTCATCGCCTCGTCGCCGACGGACCTCCAGCGTGTCCTCGACACCATCGCCGAGAGCGCCGCACGGCTGTGCGAAGCGAGGGACGCGCTCATCCATCGCATCGAAGGCGACACCGTCGTCGGGGTCGCCCAGTACGGGTCGCTGGCGATGAGCACGACACGCCCGCCGATCAACCGCGAATCGATCCCCGGCCGGGCCGTCGTTGACCGACAGAGCATCCACATCCCCGACCTGGCCATCGTTGCTGCGGCCGACCTGCCGGCGCGCTTCAATCGCAGCATCGGCGTTCGGACGGTGCTCGCGACGCCACTCCTGCGCGACGACATCCCGCTCGGTACCATCATGCTCCGCCGAATGGAGGTTCGCCCGTTCACGGCACAACAGATCGCCCTGCTGGAAACCTTCGCGGATCAGGCGGTGATCGCCATCGAGAACGCGCGCCTCTTCCACGAGCTGCAGGATCGTGTCGGTGAGCTGCAGGCGCTTGGCGAGGTCGGCCAGGCCGTCAGTTCGACGCTCGATCTCCAGGAGGTGCTGACGACGATCGTCTCGCACGCGGTCCAGCTCGCCGGCGCCGATGCCGGCACGATCTATGAGCTGGACGACGGGACGCGCGGGTTCGTGCTTCGAGCCGCATATCAGATGCCCGAGGAGCTGATCGCAGCGATCCGCGAGACGCGGCCGGGCCTGGACGAACCGTCCCAAGGCGCCATCCTGGGCCGCGCAGCTCGTGCCATGGTGCCCGTGCAGATTGCCGACCTCGCCGATGAGACCGCGAGCCCAGTGATCAACGCGCTCCAGCGGGCCGGGTTCCGTGCCCTGCTCGCGGTGCCGCTGATCCGCGAGCAGCGGGTCGTCGGTGCACTGGTGATCCGACGGAAGACCCCCGGTGAGTTCTCCCAGGCCGTCGTCAACCTCATCCAGACGTTCGCCAGCCAGTCCGTGCTGGCGATTGAAAACGCCCGACTCTTCGAGCGGGTGCAGGAAACCAGCCGCGAACTGGAGGAGGCCAGCCGGCACAAGTCGCAGTTCCTGGCCAACATGTCCCACGAGCTGCGGACGCCGCTCAACGCCATCATCGGGTACTCCGAGATGCTCCAGGAGGAGGCCGAGGAGGTTGGCGACGAGGCGTTCATCCCGGATCTACAGAAGGTGAACGCCGCCGGCAAGCACCTGCTCGGCCTCATCAACGACATCCTGGACCTGTCGAAGATCGAGGCCGGACGGATGGACCTGTACCTGGAGGACTTCTCGGTCAAGCAGCTTGTCCAGGACGTGGCGGCCATCGTGCAGCCGCTGATGGAAAAGAACGCCAACACCCTGGTGGTGATCTGCCCCGACGAGGCCGGCAAGATGCGGGCGGACCTGACCAAAGTGCGCCAGACGCTGTTCAACCTGCTCTCCAATGCCGCCAAGTTCACCGATCGTGGGCGGATCGAGCTCCGGGTAGCCCTCACCCCCCAACCCCCTCCACTGTCCCGGCAAGCGGAAGAGGGGGAGCAAGTCACCGGTCTCCCCTCTTCCGCGCACGGGAGAGGGGCCGGGGGTGAGGGCCTCATTTTCGCCGTCTCCGACACCGGCATCGGGATGACCGAGGAACAGCTGGGGCGGCTGTTCGAGGCGTTCTCCCAGGCGGAAGCCAGCACCAGAAGCAAGTACGGTGGCACCGGCCTGGGCCTCGCCATCAGCCGCCACTTCTGCCGCATGATGGGCGGCGATCTCACCGTCACAAGCGTCCACGGCCAGGGCGCCACCTTCACCGTGCAGTTGCCGAGGATGGTGGCCGAGCCGGCATCATCCGCGTGAGGTACTCCGGGCCCGGGTGAGGTGACGCACATGCGCGTGGTGGTCTGTGGCGGCGGCGTGATCGGCGCCTCGACCGCCTACTTTCTGAGCCGGCGCGGGGCTGACGTGACCGTCGTCGAGCGGGCGGGCGTCGCGTGCGCGTCCTCCGGCAAGGCCGGGGCGTTCCTGGCGCTCGACTGGTGCGTCGGGAGCCCGCTCGATGCGTTGGCGCGGCGCAGCTTCGCCCTCCACGCCCAGCTGCCGGGCGAGATCGACGCGGATTGGGGCTACCACCGCGTGACCACCTACAGCGGCTTCGCGGCGCCCTTCCGAGAGACGCGCGGCCGGGGCAGCCGTGACCTCTCGTGGCTCTCGGATGACGTGGTGGTGTCCGGCCAGATCGGGTCACCACAGACGACCGCGATGGTGCACCCGCGCCTCTTCACCGAGGCGCTGATCGGGGCGGCCCAGGCACGTGGGGCAGAGCTCCGGATCGGGACGGTGACCGGTATCGTGCGGAACGGGGATGGCTCGACGGTGCGCGGCGTGGAGCTCGACGGCGAGGAGATCCTGGAGGCGGACGCGGTCGTCGTAGCGATGGGGCCGTGGTCGATCCTGGCGGCCGGCTGGCTGCCACTGCCGATGATCCAGGCGTACAAGGGACACAGCGTCATCTACGAGACCGGCCAGAGCGTGCCGGGCCAGGCGCTGTTCCTGGAGTTTCGCGAGTCGTCGGGCGCGGTGGTGGCGCCGGAGCTGTTCCCGCGATCGGATGGGACGACGTACATCGCCTTCAGCGCGACCCAGGATGCGCTCCCCATCGACCCGCTCGCGGTGCGGCCCGATGCTGCCGACCTGGCGCGGCTCGAATCGATCTGCGAGCGAGTCTCGCCGGCCTTCGCGCCAGACAAGATTGTGGCGCGGCAGGCGTGCTACCGCCCCGTCACGCGGGATGGGCTGCCGCTCATCGGGAAGGTGCCCGGCATCGACGGGGCGTTCGTGGCGACCGGTCACAGCGTCTGGGGGGTGCTGAACGGCCCGGCGACCGGCGAGGCGCTGGCGGAGCTGGTCGTGGACGGCGCCGCGACGAGCACGAATCTCCGGCCGTTCGATCCGGGCCGCCTGCGCCCGCTAGACCCAGCCAGCGTCCGAATCAGCTAGCAGCTTGGTGCGCAATGTGAATGTCGGCCTCGGAGATGGACCGAATCTCGGGGCGAGTACGGTCTGACCTTTCGTCTGCTCAGGATACCTGATACGCTCTTGCGTGGTGATGCGCTCCAACCGTCTCATGGAGGAAGAACGTGGATCAAGCAGCACTCGACAAGGCACACATCGAGTTTGGCGGCAAGTTTGTGGTGTGGCTGGGGAACGAGGTCATCCTCAGCGCCGACACGTACGACGAATTGCGCGACCGTCTAGATGAGATGCCGATCGACCAGAGCAAGGTCGTCTTCGACTTCATACGACGAACTGACGTTGTCTACATCTTGTGAGTATCCGCTCCGACGGGAGCTCACACCGTTCGGACCCATCGTCGATCTTCGAATCATCCTGCAGGTGCAAACGACCGCCGGCTATCGCGGCCACCGATTCCTGGTGGACACCGGGGCGGATCTCACCGTTGTGCCGCGACGATACGCGGAGGAAGTCGGGCTGGATTGGGACAGGTTGCCGTCGCTCCCCATTATCGGCGTGACGCCCGGTCGAGTTGCCGCGAGACTTGGCTCGCTGACCATCAGGATCGGCGAGATCGAGCTTGTCGTCAGGTGCCTCTTCATGGATCAGGGCGTCAATCCGTTCATCCTTGGTCGTGCTGACGTGCTCGACCGCTTCGTTCTCACCGTCGATGCCGGGCAGGGCAAGATCACGTTCACCGAGATCGTGTAACGCCTGGTGAGCCGGCCGTTCGGTGAACCGCAAGTGCGTAAGTCGTGCGGCCACGTCGAGTCGGGCCAAACGTACGAGTGAGATCGGGACGTTTGACCGTTGTAGCTCGCGTCGATCTCGCGGATGCTTGGTGCTAGCAAGGACGCACCGCCGGGGTATTGATGACGGGCGCGTAACATGGCCCTCCCCAGGCGGAGTGCAACGACGAGGGAGCCTACCATGACAGCCGGCAGCTGGTTCGACGGCAGCACGCACCTCTATCCGCTCAACGGATCCGCGCTCGGTCCGGTCATCGGCACCGATCTCGAAGCGCAGCAGGACGACGACGAGGCGCTGGACGACTGGCTCGCGTCGATGACGGCCCCGCAGTTCGAGCAGATCCTCAACCTGCTGATGGACGGCCTGGGTGGGGCGCGCTCGACGCTGAATCGTCTGGCGTAACCGGCTCTCGGAGCACGTTCGGGCGAGCACGCGGGCCTCGCGGCCGGGTCGCCGGGTCATGCTGGAGCGCCGAGCGCCGTACGCATCCGATGACGATGCGATGCGCCTGCGCGACCCGAGAAGCGCGGTTTCCAGGTGCGCTTCTCGGCGGCGGACGGGCCGGACGAGGTGAGCGCCACCGCCACGCCGAGCTGCCGCTGGATTGCGTCGAGCAGACCGCCAGCGCCGCCGTCGATCCGGCGGTAGACCGGCTCGCACCGCTCCACGATCTCGGTCAGCCGCGCCTGGTACTCCAGGTCTTCGGGTGTCGGCGATGGGCGCAGCCGAATGACGAGGCCGTTCTCAGCGTCTACGTAGCCGGTCAGATCGGCGGCGTCGCCACCGTAGCGGTACGCAACGGCCATCTGACTCGCCGGGGCTGCCGCGAGCTGGTCCAGGTGCGAGACCGCCAGCAGGTCGGGCCGCCCCGTAACCTCGACGGCGTACCGCGATGCCACGGCGTCGAAGTGGCCCACCCTGAACCCCTGCTGCCAGTCGTTCATGACGTTGTACGGATCGCGGAACGCGGAGCGCAGGTCGGGTGACTCGCCGACGAGCGGGCCGGCGCCGTGCCGGGTCATGTAGGCCCGCAGCAGGCCGAGCTTCACGATCTCGCCGTCGTACGCCTGCTCGTGGAGGAGCGTCAGGGCGTTCTTGAAGGTGGTCGTGCTCCAGGTGGTGTACGGGTGGAAGCCGTGCCACTCGTCCAGGAGCACGCCCTGCGCCCCCTCGAAAACGACGGCGCCCGGCAGCTCGAGGAGCTCGCCGAGGAACGAGCCGTCCACGAGGCGCGCCTGGCCGGCGACGTGGGTGTACGCCCGGATGCAGGCGTCGATGGCGTCGTCGCCGTCCAGGACGCGGCGCTCGCGCTCGACGGCCTCGGTGCGCGGGAGGGCGGCCACGGTCTCCCGCAGCTGCTCGCGCTTCAGCTCCTGGACGAACTGGAGCTTGCGGCGCAGGGTGATGGCGTCTGAGAGATCGCCGGCCAGGACGGTGCGCTCGCCGAAGGCCAGCCAGTCCGCCATCGTCTCGCCGATACCCATGCCGCAACTGCCGTGACGGGCGTCGCCACGGGCCAGCTCGCGGAGGCGGTTCGCCGCGACCTGGAACGGGGTGGTGACCGGCGCCTGACGGTCGATGGTGAGCCGCGCCAGCGCATCCGTGACGCCAAGACCATGCAGCTGGTCGTTCTCGTGCAGCAGGCGCATCGGGTTGAGGAGCATGAAGTGGGAGAGGTGGGTGCTGACGCCACGCACGAAGGTGCCGCTGCCGAACTGCGCGAAGGTGTGGTGCCTGCCATCCGGGGTGACGACGTTGTGGCCGGCCTGGGCGCCGCCGTTGAACCGGACGACGGTGTGGACCGGCTCGGAGCGGGCCAGGAAGTCGGTCCAGGTGCCTTTGCCTTCGTCGCCGTAACCCAGGCCACAGAGGATGATGGCACTGCGATCCGCGGTCATGACGGTGCTCCAGTGATGCGGGCTGTGGCCTTCACCCGAGGGGGCGCAATGCTGAACGACTCGGCCACTTGCCGGACGACATCCTGTGGCCTTCACCCGAGGGGGCGCAATGAATTGCGCCCCCTCTCGCGGGCCTTATCTACAGGCGGCGGGTGTGGCCACCGCCGCCGAGGCGCGGCAGAACGCCTCGGACGCGGGCGAGCGCAGAGGTCGGCTGGGTCGCGAGGGCCGTGACGACAGCCTGCCGCACGGCCGGGTCTACGCCCAGCTCCCGCAGGTGGCGGTCGCCGTCGTCCAGGTCGATGGCGGCCTCGCGGGTGCCGATCGAGAGGGCGATCAGCTCGGCGGCGCCGTTCGGCTCGCTCAACTGGAGGACGTTCTCGCCAAGGAGCTTCTTCCAAAACCCGAGCACCTGGCGGTCGCCGCCGTAGGTCGCGCCGTCCGGCAGGATGAAGAACGTCTCGTAGCGCTCCTTCACGCGGGCGAAGATCTCCGAGGTCGGGATCGGGCGGGTCAGCGGATCGCCGACGAGTGCCTGGATCTCGTCCGGCTCGACGTTCGGCCAGGCAAACTCGTCGCCGATGAAGTAGACGTATCCCTTCTTGCCGCGCTTGTCCCAGGCGTCGTGGATGGTGTGGTCAGCAAGGAAGTACGCGGCGTTCTGGTAGGACTCGTGCTTCTGGCCGCCGCCGCCGCCTTCGATGACTATCTGCTCCAGCTGGAGCGTGGCGCGGATGTCGCTCTCGAACTGGGCGACCTGCAACGGAACCTCGTCGCACATCCGACCGCCGGTAATCGACGAGTCGCCGATCGCCATGAACATGATCTGGGGATCTTTGACGTACCCCTTCGTGAGCAGCAGGTTGTACAGGTTCTTCAGGCTGCTGTGAATGGCGTACACCACGTTGCTCATCGTACCGGTGACGTCCAGCACGACCACGATGGGAGTAGCCTCGGGGTGGTCGGCGCCGTCGCGGCTCTCGCGGATCTTCAGGCCGGCCCGGTTGCGCCAGCTCGGATCGAGGTCCGGGTGGACGATCCGGCTGCCAGGCTGCTGCGCGTCGGAGTAGTCGAAGATCGAGCGTCCAGACGCTGCCTTGTCGCGAAGATGATCGTCGTAGGCGCCAGGGTCGAAGTAGCCGCTTCCCATGAGAGACCTCCTTGTGGCCTGAGACTGCTCGTCCGGCTCGGGTCAGTGGCGGGCCGGCATCGAGAACGGGACGAATCGGCGCTGCCCCCAGAGGCCGGCGAGCAGCTGGCTGAAGTCGTGATAGAGGCGCGCGGCGCTGGTACGCTGGGCGCCGGTCAGCAGTGGACCGCGCAGGTAGGCGTGGATCTGGGCCGGGACGGTCGCCGGCAGGGCGCCGGTCAACGGGTCGCCGCCGAGCAGGTACACCATGCAGCGCAGCCCCATCTCCAGATCGACGGCCGGGCCTGGGAGCCGTTTTGTCAGCACGGCGGTTGGGTACCAGCGCTCGTAGTCGGCGACGATGGCCGCGATCCGCTCGTCGGTCCGATCTGGCTGGTGGACGCTGTAGGCCCAGTCCACCAGCAGGAGTGCGTGCTCCTTCGGGTGGATCAGGATGTGGGTCGGCAGGACCGCGCCGTGGACGACGCCGCGCTCGTGGGCGTACCCGAGGGCGATCGAGAGCCGCCGCCAGATCCAGGCCATCTGCTTCGGATCGACGCCCTCGCGGTAGTGGGCGCGAACCTCGGCCAGCGAGTAGAAGCCGTCGGCGGGGAGTGGGCCGCTCTCGGTCATGGCGAGCGCGAAGGCGTTCGCCTGCCGGGGACGGTCCGTTCCGTCGTCGTACAGAAAGGCTTCGAGCAGCCTGGGGAGGTAGGCAGGGACCGGTCTGCCGTCGGTGGGCGCGTGCAGCAGCCTGAGCGTGCGCGCCTCGTTGGCGAGCAGGTCGTTGTCAGCGCCGTCGCGGGCCACCTTGAGGACGGCGTCCTGCGCCTGCCGACCGTCCGAGGCGGTGCAGCGGTACAGGCTGGCCAGGTCGCCCTGAGCGAGCAGGCTGCCGACGACGTACTCGTGCTTGCGGGTCGTGATGACGATCGGCGCGGCCGGGGTGGTCCGGGCACCGTACTGGCCTGCCCGCACCAGCTCCTGGGCGCGCGCATGGAGGCGCTGCAGCGTGACGAATGCCTCACTGGCAGCAGGGCTGGCGCGGTGGCGATCGGGATGGACGGCCAGGGCGATCCGCCAGTACCGCCGCCGGAGCTGGTCCAGCATCTCGGAGGTGGTGCCGGCCAGTTGCCCGAAGACGTCCTCGACCCAGGCGGCGTCGGCAAGTTGAGCCGCGATGCTGGCGAGCCCGGCGCCAGTCGGATCGGCCGTGAGATCCTGGTCGGCGATAGCCATGAGAGCCCCCGCGCGTCTGGACCGGCTGGCGAGTGCGGGGCCAGCCGCCCGTCGTTCACCCCAATACTACTCCAATAGAGTTTAAATAGCAAGAGGGAAGACAGTGTGAGTTTGGAGGGGGCTGAGGGGTGGGGCTTCCCAGTTAGCGCCGGTCCACGACCCGTACGGTGCGTTCGACTCGCGTTTTGGAGCCTGGGACGCCGATTCGCGTGACGTGCAGGATCATGGTGTAGCGGCCGGGCTCGGGTGGCGCGACGAAGCTGAGGTGGACGGTGGCAGACTCGCCGGGCGCCACGTCATTGGGCAGGTCGGCGGACTGACTGTCGCGCATCAGGCCCTTGACCCGATCGTACAGCTCGGTGGTCTGCGCCTCGAAGCGGACGGCCAGGCTCGACGGACGGAGCATCACGGCGAAGCCGGCGCAGAACGAGGACGCGGCGGCCAGCAGGCAGACGCGTCGGGCAGACTCCAAGCGGCGTCGCGGCCGGGGTGCCGGAGTCTAACAGGCACCGGTTCGGCGCCGCTACCGGTTTCTGGCTACCGTGACGGACGGCGAGCGCCGCGGGTTGATGATGTTTGACGAAATAGATCGGTAGTGCGATGCTGCTGGGAGCGAGGTGTTGGAGGCAGCGTGATGTGGCAGCGGGAAGTGCGACTGACGACGGAGCAGCGGGCGGAGTTGGAGGGGGTGCTGCGGCACGATCCGAAGCCGTATCGGCGCGAGCGAGCGGCGGCGATCCTGCAGGTGGCGAACGGGACGCCAGCGGCGCGGGTGGCAGCGAGCGGGTTGCTGGTGCGGCGCGACCCGGACACCGTCTACGGGTGGCTGGATCGGTACGACGAGCAGGGGATCGCCGGGCTGACGATCGCGGCGGGTCGGGGTCGGCACCCGATCCTTTCCCCCCCTGCGGACCACCGATCGGGCTGAGGAGCGGGCCGGGCTGCTGGAGCTGCTGGCGAGTGACCCCCGCGAGCACGGGCACCCGCAGAGCCGGTGGACGCTCGCGGCGCTCCGTGACACCTTGCTGCTCTTCACGTCCTACAGTCTCTCGGGGCTCTGGCGGGTGCTGGCCGGCCACAAGCTGCACTGGAAGCGGGCGCGCGACCATCTGCGGAGCCCGGACCCGGCCTACCAGGCTAAGCTGGCCCGGGTGCGCACGCTCCGCGCGATGGTGGATGCGGTCCCGGACGCTGCCGTGCTCGTGTACCTGGACGAGTTGACCTACTATCGCCAGCCGTCGCTGGCAGCCGGCTACGCCGCCGCGCACAGCGATGCGCCCCGCGCCGAGCGCTCCCACCGGAGGAACACCCCGACGCGAGTGATCGCGGCCCTCGAGGCGCGGACCGGTCGGGTCGTCGCCTACCAGGGGGCACGGCTCGGGGTGCGCGAGCTGGTGGCCTTCTATCAGCAGTTGGCGGCAGCCTATCCCGGCCGACGCCTCTACGTCGTCCAGGACAACTGGCCGGTCCACTTCCACCCCGATGTCCTGGCTGCCCTGGAGCCACAGACCTCGCCCTTCCCGTTCCTCCGCCCGCCGTCGTGGCCGACCGAGCCCAGCCCGACCGCCAAACACCTCGACCTCCCGATCCAGCTCGTGCAACTCCCGACCTACGCCCCCTGGGCCAATCCCGCCGAGAAGCTCTGGCGTTGGCTCAAGCAGGACGTCCTCCACCTCCATCGCCTCGCTGACGATCTCCCGGCCCTCCGCGCACTCGTCCTCAGCTTCTTACATGCCTTCGCTCAAGGATCGCATGATCTGCTGCGGTACGTCGGCCTCCCTTTACCGACGTAATTCTTCAAATTCCATAAACCCACGTCTACCATCTTTGCGTGGCTACGCCACGCCGGTGCCTCCTCGTCCGTCGCGTAGCGAAGGTCCAATGGGAGACGTGGACTTCAGTCTACGGACCCCGGTAGCCATGGACGTCTACCCGCGGCCGCCGGTAACCGCGAGCCTCAACTCACGGTTACCGGTGCGTGGAACCTAGATCCGGGCGTACTTCACGATGGAGTGACACCCCTCGTGCCACCGGTTGTACCGGCTCAGCGCGGTGTGGGTGACCTCGGCCACGTAGATGTTGCCCTTCGAGTCCACCCAGAGGCCGTGCGGCGAGGAGAAGCCGCCGGGGCCACACGGGTCTTTCTCGCCCCACTGGGTCAGCACGTTCCCGTCGATGTCGCGGATCGAGACCTCGGCGTCGTAGTCGGCGGGCCAGACGTTGCCGGCCAGACTGGTCTGCCCCTTCTCCCACGACATCTCGCCGACGACGACGGAGTTGTCCGGCTGAATGTACAGGTCGCCGGGCCGGCGGACGTTGGTCCAGGTCCGGAGCAGCTCGCCGGTCGGGCTGAAGATCTGGATGCGGTCGTTCTCGCGGTCGCAGACCCAGATCTCGCCGTTGGTGTGCGCCCAGACCGAGTGCGGCAGGTTGAACTGGCCGGCGCCCTTGCCAGGCTCGCCCCAGGACTGGATCAACTGGCCGTCTGACGTGAAGCGGTGGATACGGGCGTTGCCGTAGCCATCCGCGACGTACAGGTCGCCGTTCTGGGCGATGCTGAGGCGGGTCGGGCGGTTGAACGGGCCGGCGCTGTGCTCGATGGTCGTCAGGTTGCCGGGGACGTTCGAGCGATAGCCAGTCTCGGACGGCTTGCCGCTCTCCCCGAGCGTCATCAACACCGTGCCGTCCGGGGTGCACTTGCGGACGGTGTGGTCGGAGTCGTCGGCGAGGTACAGGATATCGTCGACGATGGTGATGCCGTGCGGCCGGGGGAACTGCTTGTCGTCGCCCCAGGTGCTCAGGAGCTTGCCTTCCGGGTCGTAGATGATGACCGGATGCTCGCTGCGGTTGAAGACGTAGACGTTGTCCTTCGAGTCAGTCGCCACCCCGGCCACGTCGCCGTGGAACCACCCCTGAGGCAGCTGCTCCCAGCCGTCAACGTACTCGTAGCGGTACTTGCCGTCGCCAACGATCATCGTTCGCGCCCTCCCTCGGTGAGTCACCACCGGGATGGTAGCCGGATCGGGCGCTCGTGACGACAGTTACGCCGACCGCCGCTTCGGTCTCGGCTTGCGGACGCGCTTGCCGTGTTCGTCGATGGCGTGCGTGTCGCCGTCTGTCTCGCCCCGTGCGAGCGCGAGATGGAACCGTGCATCGACCTCATCCAGGCCCCAGAACTCCATCAGATGCTTGACAGCAGCCTCGGGCTCCATCTCCTCAAGGGGGGGCATGACGATGGCGTCGGGAGGCAACTCCTCGTCCTCATCCAGGACACGAATGTCTACGACTTCATCCATCGCCGTCTCCACAAGAGCCGCTCCAGCGCGACTCGAATCGGCTCAAAGTCCTCGTCCGTCCATTGTGAATGGTACACCATGCCCAACTGTGAGCTTCGGACTCGGGTGAGCTGAGCTATCAGCTCAGGGGTCCGCGACATCTGCACGATGAATTGAGCGTACGCCCGTGCGAACTGCTCTCGAGACAGCAGGTAGTTCTCGACAAATCTCTGGTCAATCGGTACATGCACGCGTCGGTGCGATTCCTGAAAGGAGCGGAATCGACGTTGCCGCAGTGCTCGCAGCGACTCGCTGGCGTCGCTTTGGCGAATGGCCTCCATCACGTGTTGGATCGCGCCAGACTCGGAGGCGAACGTGCCGGGGCGACCAAGTGCCTGGTGGTCGAGGAAGTGCCCGATCTCGTGCACGACGGTCAGTTCCGGATGATTGCCTAGCCCGCTCAGACGAAGCCGAAGGGGCTCGCCGGTCCGCTCATCCCACTCGTACGCGCCAGCCTCAGTGGTGGCACGCGTCCGCACGACCGGGATCGTCGGCAGGTCGCCGTCGCCGTGGACGGCGTCGATGGCGGCCAGCGCGCGGCGCACGGCGTCGAACGACGGCCCGGCCGGGATGATGATTCGGCTGCCGATTGGAATTGGGCGCAATTGCCCAGGATCGTCAGTCTGTTCCGTCATGCGCGCCGCGACCCAACGCTCAGGCGCCGGCGGTGCCTCGTGCGCGGCGGTCCTCCAGATCCAGCACCGCGTTGACGCAGGCCGTCACGGGCACCTTGATGCCGTGGTGCGCGCCGAGCCGGACCACGGTGCCGACTTGTGAGTCGATCTCCAGCGGCTTGCCGCGCTCCAGGTCGCGCTGCATCGACGACTTGAACTCGGGGTGCAGCCGCCGCATCCAGCGCAGCCGCTGCTCCACCACGTCCGGGCCGAAGTCCACCCCTTCGGCCTTCGCGACGGCTGCCGACTCGGCCAGCATGTCGGCCAGGGCGCCGGTCAGCGTCTCGGAGGCCAGGATTGCGCCAATCGGGGCGCGGGCCAGGGTGGTCAGGCCCGAGAACGGCACGATGAACAGCAGCTTGTCCCACAGTTCGACGCGCATGTTGACGGGCACGTTGACGGTCAGGCCAGCTTCCTCGAACGCCGCGCTCAGCCGCTCGACCCGCTCGCTGCTGACGCCGTCCGGGCCAACCTCGCCGAACCGGATGATGTGGCCCTTGCTGGTGTGGGCGATGACGCCGGGCTCGACGATTGTCGTCTCGATGCGGATCGTGCCGGGCAGCGCGACGCCCGCTCCCAGCACCGCGTCGATCCGTTCGTGGTTGTCCACGCCGTTTTGGAGGGTCAGGACGGTAGCGCCAGGCTTGACGAGCGGCTTCAGCAGCGCGGCAGTCGCCTCGGTGTCGTACGTCTTGACGGTGAAGAGGAACAGGTCAGCCGGGCCGAGCTCCTCGAAGCGGTCCGTGGCCTTGACCGACGGGACGTCGAAATCGCCGTCGGTGCTCGTGACCCGCAGGCCGCGCTGTTGCAGGGCGCGCAGGTGCTCGCCGCGCGCCAGAAAGGCAACATCATGCCCGGCCTTTGCCAGCCGCCCGCCGACGAACCCGCCGACGCCACCCGAGCCAATCACCGCCACTCGCATACTGCCTCCCAGCCGCTGCCATGCCTCCGGCCTGACTGTGGAGTATCGCGGACCGCGCCATCGCCTACAATGCCGGTCGGGAGGGAGCCGGATGGGGTACCCGCTGGCGGGCGTGCGCGTCGTGGCGCTGGAGCAGGCGGTCGCGGCGCCGTTCTGCACCCGACACCTGGCCGACCTCGGCGCCGACGTCGTCAAGATCGAGCGGCCGGACGGCGGTGACTTCGGGCGGCGCTACGACACCGTCGTCAACGGGCAGTCGTCGTACTTCGTCTGGCTCAACCGAGGGAAGCGCAGCCTGACCCTGGACGTCAAGAGCGCCGGCGGCCGGGAGCTGCTCGGACGGCTGCTGGCGCGGGCGGACGTCTTCATCCAGAACCTTGGGCCGGGCGTGGCGGACCGGCTGGGGCTGGCGGCGAGCACGCTCCGTGAGAAGTATCCCCGACTGATCGTCTGCGAGCTCTCCGGCTACGGCTCGACCGGGCCGTACCGCGACCGCAAGGCGTTCGACCTGCTGCTCCAGGGCGAGAGCGGCCTGATCTCGACCACCGGCACCCAGGACGCGCCGGCCAAGATCGGCATCTCGATCGCCGACATCTCGTCTGGCATGTACGCCTTCTCCTCGATCCTGGCCGCCCTCTACGACCGCGAGCGGACCGGTCAGGGCCGCACCATCGAGACGGTGATGCTGGACTGCCTGGCCGAATGGATGAGCGCGCCGGCCGCCTTCTGGATGTACGGCGGGATCAAGCTGGAGCGGGCCGGCTGGCGTCACAACATCATCGTGCCGTATGGCCCGTACCGCTGCGGGGACGGCCAGTACGTGAACCTCGCGGTCCAGAACGAGGGTCAGTGGCGCCGCCTCTGCGAGGGCGTGCTCAAGAGACCGGACCTCGTGCACGATCCGCGCTTCACCACCAACGGCTCGCGGCTGGCGAACCGCGCCGAGCTGGAGCCGCAGATCGAGGCGATCCTGGGCGAGCTCGACCGGGCGACCGTCGAGGCGCGCCTCGCCGATGCTGACGTGCCGTTCGGGAGCCTCAACGAGGTGGACGGGCTGGTGGAGCATCCACAACTGGCCGCTCGCGGGCGCTGGCTGGACGTGGAGTCCGAGGCCGGGCCGTTCAAGGCGCTCGACCACCCGCTCAATCTCTCGGACATGCCGCGTCGCGCCGACCCGGTCCCGGCCCTGGGCGCACAGACCGACGAGATCGCGCGAGAGCTGGGCTACTCGGACGAGGAGATCGCCGCGCTACATGCCGCCGGCGCGGTCTAGATGCCGAGGTGGCGCAGCACCAGCCAGTCGCGGACGCGGTCCGGCAGCAGCGAGACGATGGCGATCTCGCGGGCGATCTTCCCCACCAGATAGCGCGTCTTCGGCTTCGGCGCGATCATCGCGTGGACGATCGCCTCGACCACGTCCTCGATCGGGATGCCGGCCTTGCCGCGATCCTCGGCGCTGCGGCGGATCGCCCGGAAGAGTGGACGATAGAGCGTGCGCGCCGCCGGCGTCATCGTGTCCCAGCGATGGTCGAGCTCCGCCAGCGACTTGCCCCAGATGTCCGTCGCGACCGGGCCGACTTCGATCAGGCAGACCGGCATATGCCAGGGGCTCAGCTCGACCCGCAACGAGTCGGTCAGCGCGCGCAGGGCGAACTTCGAGGCCGCGTACGGCCCGGCGAACGGAGCTGCCACGCGTCCGGAGGTCGAGCCGACGTTGACGATCCGACCCTGACCCTGGCGGAGGTGCGGCAGGAACGCCTGAGTCACCGCCAGCGCGCCGATCACATTCGTCTCGAACTGGCGGCGCAGGTCGCCAATGGGGATCAGCTCGAGCGGGCCGCCGACCGCGATGCCGGCGTTGTTGACCAGCCCGGCCAGCCCATTCGATCCGACCATCTCGGAGATGCGAGCTGCCGCGTCCGCGATGGTTTCGCCGGCCGTCACGTCCATCAGGACCGGTGTGACGTGCGCGTTCCCGCGCGCGTTCACCGCGTCGATGTCCTCCAGGTCGCGGACGCCGGCGAAGACGCGGAAGCCCAGATCGGCGAGACGGGTGGCGACGGCGGCGCCGATGCCGGTGGCGGCCCCGGTCACGACGACCGAGCCGCGCCGGCTCTCTCGCATGGGCAGCCCAACTCCGTTAGTCACGGCGACTCAGCTCCGCCTGCCGCATCCACTGCACCGTCCGTTCGAGCGTCTCGCGAAGCGGCCGGGGGTTGAAGGCGAGCTCGGCGCGCGCCTTCGAGTTGTCGAAGTAGCGGATCAGCCGCCCCATCAGCACCTCGTCCAGGTCCGCGACCGGCGGCTTGCCGGTGAGTGGCGAGAGCACTCTCTCCTGGAGCTGCGTCGCGCCGAGCGCGAACCAGCCGGGAACGCGCTTCGGCATCGGGCCGCCAGCCACCTCGGAGAGCACGCTGAAGAACTGCGCGAACGAGACGTTCTCGCCGCTCAGCAAGTAGCGCTCGCCGAGCCGGCCCTTCTCGGCGGCGGCAAGGTGACCTTGCGCCACGTCGGCCACGTCGACCGGGCTGAAACCGCCCTCGACGTAGAACTTCATCTTGCCGTCCAGGAAGCGGCGCACGATCCGCCCCGACGAGCCTTCGCCACCGCCCGGCCCGAGCACGAACGACGGGTTCACGACGACCAGCGGCAGGCCCTCGCGCGCCACGCTGAAGGCGGCCTCCTCGGCGCGGCGCTTGCTGCGGGCGTAGGCCACGCCGGGGTCTTCCCAGGTGGCCGTCTCGTCGAGCGCGCGACCGTCCAGCGTGTGCCCGACGGCGTAGCTGCTGCTGGTGTAGACGACTCGCTTGACACCGGCAGCCAGGGCAGCCTGGAGCACGTTTCGGGTGCCGTCTACGTTGACCTGGAACATCCGCTTGTGCTCGCGGGCCAGGGTCGAGACGAGGCCGGCGGTGTGGAAGACCAGCTCGCGGTCCTTGACGGCGGCGGCGACCGATGCGGGGTCGAGGACGTCGCCGTGCGCTACCTCGACCTGCCCGGCCAGGTCGCCGAGGCGACTGCTGGAGCGGGCCAGAATGCGAACCTCGTCGCCGCGCGCCCGGAGGGCGCCGACGAGCTCTCGGCCCAGGAATCCGGTCGCTCCGGTGACCAGCACTCGCACGCCCGTACCCCCATCAGACCAGAGTCGCGGGGCCAGGGCCGCCGCTGTGGTGCGGCGGAGTATAGCATCGGTCCCAGAAGGGGTCGTGGCGGCCGTCGAGGCGCTGACTGGCACTGAGATCGTGACGGGCGTCGGCGTCGTGACCGGCATCGGGATCATGGCTCGTGTCTCGGTCATGCGGGGCGGCTGGACCACGAGGTCGGTCATGGCGCGGGCGGCCGAAACAGCAGCTCGGTGACGCGGAGGCGCACCCGCAACGGCACCACGCTGGACGCGCCGGCGATGGCGCGATTGGTCAGCCCGGGCATTGCCAACGGATCGCCCCGTTCGAGCGCCTGGAGCGCCTGCGCTACCACGCGCTCGCGCGGCTGCTGCCGGAATCGTGCGAGCATCGGGATCTTACTCATCGGCGATTCGCCGGCGCGCAGGCCGAAACGGGTGTCCGCGACCGGGCCGGGGCAGACCGCGACGACCCGCACGCCCCGTCCGCGCACTTCGGCCCAGAGCGCTTCCGAGAAGCTGGTCACGAACGCCTTGGTGGCGGCGTAGACGGCGAAGTGCGGCAGCGGCTGGTGCCCGGCCGACGAGCTGACATTGACGATGCCGCCTCGACCGCGCGCCAGCATCGGCGGCAGGAACAGGCCGGTCAGACCGACCAGCGCCTCGACATTGACGCGGATCATCTGCAACTGGCGGTCGAGCGGGAGCGCCGCGAACGAGCCGAGCAGCCCGCCGCCGGCGTTGTTGACCAGCAGATCCGGGCTGAGGCCGAGCGCATCGACGGCTAGCCCGATCCGCTCGGGGGCATCAGGCTCGGCCAGGTCGGCGGTCAGTCGCTCGACGTGGACCGCGCTGAACGCCTCGATCTCCCCGGCGATCCGCGCCAATTGGTCGCCGTCCCGCCCGGTCAGGACCAGATTCAGGCCGCGCCCCCCGAGCGCTTTAGCGAACGCCTCGCCGATGCCGGACGAGGCGCCGGTCACCAGCGCGACCCGGCCCGGCGCGAGCAGCGTTGCGCCGGCGCGCGGTCCGGGGCTCACGTCTCATCCCAGGAGGGATGGCCAGTTGCGGTCATATGGCGTCCCTCAATCACGCGGGGTACCCTCCAGGTAGGTGGTGACCTCGCGGAAGAAGGTGCTGTGGTCCCAGGGGGCGGCGCTGAGCGCGCGGGCGACGCGCGCATCGGCGTTCAGGACGGCGTGCGGCGTGTTCGGCGGGACGGTGACGGTGTTGTCCGGTCCCACGAGGATGATCTTGTCGCCAAGCCGGAAGGTCAGCTCCCCCGCCAGGACGACGAACACCTCGACGATCGGATGCTGGTGGAGAGGGATGGCGGCGCCCTGGTGGAACGTCAACTCTTCCAGGAACAGCTCGCGGACGCCGTCGTCGGGGCCGATGAAGCTGCGCCGAAGCATCCCCGGCCGCGTCGGGATCTCGATGGGCTCGCCGAGCCAGCGCACCGCCGAGACCTCGGCCGGTACGTCAGGGCAAGCGGGTTGGTCGGAATCGTTCACAGGCGCGTGCCCTCGGTGCGAGAGAGTCTGGAACGAGCCTCTCGATGGTAGCACGCGCCCGAAGTGGTGTCTCTGGACGTCAGATACATTTCATGTGCTTCTCACGTAACGGAGTAGCGAGTAGCGAGTAGCGAGTAGCGAGTAGTCGCCCTCTCGCTACTCGCTACTCGACACGCTAGCCGCTGCGCTTGAGGCGGCCGGTCCGCCGGGCGTACCGCTCGGCGAGGGTGAAGATGCGCACCCCGAGCGGGATCGTCACCGCCCCGATCGCGATGAGCGGCAGCAGGGTGGCCCACTGCTCCAGGATGCCCTGGCCGTCCAGGATGCTGCCCCGAATCCCCTGGAGGGCGTAGGTGGCCGGCGAGACGCGGGCGACGGCCTGCATCCACTGGGGCATCACCTCAATGGGGTAGTAGACGCCCGAGAACAGCAGCAGGCAGGTCTGGGCGATGAACACCATCTGCGCGCCGCGCTCCGGAAAGAGGAGCGGCAGCGTGGAGGCGGTGATCCCCAGCCCCACGAAGCTGAGGCTAGCGACGGCCAGTACGACGATCCCGCCGAACAGGTTCGCCCGCGAGAGGTCGATCTGGAAGAAGAGCACGACCACCAGCATGATCAGGACGGTCCGGATCAGCCCGAACACCACCGCGAACAGGCAGCTCCCGATCATGTGGGTGGAGCGTGAGACGGGCGCCATGAACGTGTACTCGATGGTCCCTTCCCAGCGCTCCCAGGCGATCATCTCGCCGATGGCGTCGAAGACGACGGCCAGGTAGCTCCAGACCAGCGAGCCGACCAGCAGGTACAGCACCAGCTGGTCGGCGTCCACGGGCTGGCCGCTGACGCGGGCCATGCCGGCGCCGACGAAGCCCATCGCCAGCGAGTGAGTAACGGAGTAGATGAACCAGGCGACCTCCAGGCCCCAGTACCGTTTGACGAGGTTGAAGTTGCGCTCGACGAACGCGTACGAGACGCGGAGCTCGCGCGCGAGGGTAGCCATGTGGCGATCTCCCTTTCGTGTCTGAGAGAGCCCCCTACTGTCCCCCAACCCCTCCCCGTGCGCGGGAGAGGGGTTGGGGGAGGGGGCTCCCGGTCAGGCGGAGCTTTCGGCCAGCACCCGGCCGTCCTCCGGCTCGTCCTCCAGGCCGTGCCCGGTCAGGTGCATGAAGACGTCTTCGAGGCTGGCGGAGCCGTCCGGTGAGAACTGGTGCTTGAGGCCCGCCGGTGTGTCCTGGGCGACGATCGTCCCATCGGCGATCATCGCGATGCGGTCGCAGAGGCGGTCGGCCTCGTCCATGTCGTGGGTGGTGAGCAGGACGGTCGTGTCGTGCTGCTCGCGCATCCGGAGCACGAAGTCCTGGACCTCGCGCTTCGAGCGCGGGTCGAGGCCGGTGGTCGGCTCGTCCAGCAGCAGCAGGACCGGCGAGGTCAGCAGCGCTCGGGCGATGGCGACCTTCTGCTGCATCCCTCTGGACATATGCTCCAACGACTCCTCGATGCGCTTCCCCTTGATGCCGAGCTGCTCCAGGATCTCGACAATCCTGACCCGCGCGGCGCTGGCCGGCAGGTCGTACAGCCGGGCGGCGTAGAGCAGGTTCTCCATCGGCGAGAGCTTCTTGAAGAAGGCGGCCTCGACGCTGACGCGGTTCATCATCCGCTTGACGGCCAGCTCCTCGGCGACGGCGTCGTGCCCGAAGACGCGGACCTCGCCGCCGTCGGGGATCAGGAGGGTGGCGATCAGCCGGATCAAGGTGGACTTGCCCGAGCCGTTGGCGCCGAGCACGCCGAAGATCTCGCCGCGCTGGATCTCCAGATCGACGCGATCCAGGGCGACGAGCGGCTTTGGCGGGCCGTCACCGCGGGGCCAGAGCCGTTGCCAGGGTGAGGCGCCTTCGCCCTGGAACTGCTTGTAGAGGCCACGGAGGACGATGGCGGGCTCACGAGATCCGCTCGAGGACGGGGCTGCGATGCGCTCGACCATGCGAGTGCTCCTTTCTGGCTCGGCCGCTGGCACGGTGTACTGACGCGCCGAGCAGGGGACGCAGGGTGCCCGTTCAGGGAGCGGGCGCGGCGGACACAAAAACGAGCCGGTCGGGGGCGAGGTGGCCTCCCGAGCGGCTCGTGTCGGTCCCTGAGACGACAACAACCGTGGGAGGCGAGGCGCCTGCCCACGGTCGTCGGAGTCTAGCCAGTCAGCGGGGAGTCAGTGTCTCCGGCAAGAGGGCGCAGTTCGCCTATCGCTGAGCGCGCCGAGAGGAATGGCAAGGCCGTTGCCACCTCGGCGAGCCGTCATACGAAGGCGAGTGCCGCTCATGTCACGTCCTGACTTTTCGTTCGCTTTGGTGATTGTGGCGGATGGCTGGGAGATGCCGCAAGGCCGCCGCGCATCTCACTCACACCGCCGATTGGCCTGTGCGGGTGCCATTTGCTTCGGCCTTAAGACGTGATGAGCGGGGCGATGCGGTCCAGCAGGGGCAGGACGACCTCGCGGTCCGCCGAAGGGAGGCCGAAGATGGCGCGGGAGACGCCGGCCTCTTCCAGGGCGTCCAGCTCGGCGCGGTCCCGAGGCGCGAAGAAGATCCCGACCGGCGCCGAGGATGGATCGCGGCCGGCCTCGCGGAGACGGGCGTGCAGCTCCGGGATGCGCGGCACCGGGTTGCTGTTCGGGCGCAGGATCGGCATCCAGCCGTCGCCGTACTCGGCCACGCGGTCGAACGTCCGGGGGCCGTTGCCGCCGATGACGATCGGCGGGTGCGGCTGCTGGACCGGCTTCGGCTCGGACCAGATCTTGTCGAAGTTGACCAGCTCGCCGTGGTACTCGGCCTCCTGCTGAGTCCAGATCTGTTTCATCGCGAGGGTGCGCTCACGGAGCAGGCGCCAGCGCGAGCCCCAGCTGGTGCCGTGGTTCTCCAGCTCCTCGCGGTTCCAGCCGCCGCCGATCCCGAACAGCACCCGCCCATTGGAGAGCCGATCCAGCGTGGCGACCTCTTTGGCCGTGACGATCGGGTCGCGCTCGATCACGAGGCAGACGCCGGTCCCGAGCTTGATCGTCTTGCTGGCGACGGCCGCCGCCGCGAGCGCCAGGAACATGTCGTAGTTGGACGAGTACTCGCGGGGCAGCTCGGGGCCGCCGGGCCAGGGGCTCTTGCGGCTGGCCGGGATGTGGGTGTGATCGGCGTACCAGAGCGACTCGAAGCCGCGCGCTTCGACTTCCCGCGCCAGCTCGTCCGGGGCAATCGAGTACGCGGTCGGGAATGACACGACGCCGTAATCCACGGTCTCACCTCGGCCAATGATTGTCCGACTTCGTGGAGCTGCAACGATGCCGGGCCTCACGAGCGCCCGCACCGAGAACCGGCTCCATCACCAGAGGATCGCTACGCACGATGAAGCCAATATCCCAGCCGTCGCCGAACATGCGCAACCGCGATGACAAAGGCATGCTCGGGGTCGAGCCGGTACACGACTGCGTACGGAAACCGACGCACGAGCACGCGGCGATAGGGGCCGGTCACCCTGGCACCCGATTCCGGGTACGTCCGCATGAACGACACTGCATGCTCGACGGCGGCAACGAAGGAGGTGCCCAGACCGGACTGTTGAGCCTCGTACACGGCCGCGGCGGCGTCGATCTCGGCCTCAGCCTCCGGATGCAGGATGTATGGGATCACCCATACTTCCGGTGCAGTCGGGCGAACGCTTCGTCACCAGGAACCGGCTTGACCTCTCCGCGATCGACCTCGCCAGCACGGCGTTCGATCTCGACCAGCCACGACTGCTCGATGTCTTCCTCGTCCTCCGTGTCCGGGTCGAGTGACTCGATCAACGACAGCGCCAACGCTGCTCGCTCCGATGCAGTCAGTTTCGATGCTGCCTGCTTCAACTCGTCAAGCTCGACGGACACTCGATGCCTCCATGTCGGCCAGCTTGCCGTCATTGTACCGTGCTCGACGGCGGTCCTAGCAGGCTGCTGAAGAACCCCATGTTCGAGCGAGCAGAAGGGTGAAGACAGGCCGGATGGTCCGGGGAGCATCGTTGCGGGGCAGGACGCGAGCCTCCAATGGGGCTTGGGAGACCGTGCGGGTGGGTCGGACGAGGCCCGGTCCGGGCGATTCGGCCGCGCGACGGGTCCGCAGCGGTCGGTCAGGCGGCGGCGGGCAGGGCGAGGACGCGTTCGAGGCAGCTGAGGCGGACCAGGTTGTAGGCGGTGGCGACGAGGTAGCCCGCGTGGCTGGTCCGTTCAAGGCCCCGGAAGCGGGTCCGGCGGAAGCCGCCGACCGTCTTCATCCAGCCGAAGATCTCCTCGACCCGCTTCCGGATCCGCTGGCTGACCTTGTAGCCCGGGTGGCGGGTGGTCCGACCGTCGATGGCGCTCCGCCGCCCGCTGGTGTTCTGGGCGACGTGCGGGGTGACGCCGCAGTCGCGGATGTCGGCGACGCAGTCGCGGGTGTCGTAGTTCTTGTCGCCGCCGAGGGTCTTCGGATGGAAGCCCCGGTCACGCGCCTGCCGCAGCAGCGTCGGGGTCACGTCCCGCTCGGCGGTGCCGGTCGCCTCCGTCATCTGGAAGTCGACCAGCAGGCCGTGCCGATTCTCCATCAGGGCGTGGCCCATAAAGGAGAGCTTCGCTTCCTTGCCCTTCCCCTTCTTGAGCAGCCGCGCCTCGGGATCGGTCGTGCTCTGATGCGTCTTGTTCGACCGCTTCTCGCCATGGAAGTCGACGGTCGGGTTACCGGGATCATCCGGCGGCTCGTCGCTCGGGGCCTGGTCGCGGCGCTTGAAGCTCTTCAGGCTGGCGCACGCCTCGATCAGCGTCCCATCGACCGTGAAGTGCTCGTCCGACAGCAGCTTCCGCCCCTGCGCCTGGAAGACGACCTCGTCGAAGAACTGCTGCCCGACCTCGTGCTTCAACAGCCGCTCGCGGTTCTTGGAGAAGGTGCTGGCGTCGAAGCCCGGCTCCACCAGGCTCATGTCCAGGAACCACCGGAACAGCAGGTGGTACTCCAGCTCCTCGCAGAACGCCCGCTCACTCCGCACCGAGTACAGCGCGATCAGCAGCGACGCCTTCAACAGCCGCTCCGGCGGGATCGACGGCCGCCCCGTCTCGGCATAGATCTCATCAAAGAGGGGCGACAACTCCGCCAGGGCCGCGTCCGCCAGCCGCTTGATCGTCCGGATCGGATGGCCCACCGGCACCCGACTCTCCAGATCCACGAACGCCAACATCGACACCTGCGAATCTTGCCGCCCACGCACCTTCGCCACCTCGCCGATCGGTGGCAACATCGTACCGAACGACATCGTCGCGCCGGTAGTCCGGCGCGGCGTTTTTCAGCAGCCTGCTAGAAGAGCCAGCATGTTCGTCTCGTCGTCCAGATGCACGAGAGGCGCCCCACGACGCCATTGTCGTGAGCTGTAATGCTTCTGTGATAGACTGGCGCCACCACGCGTCGAGAGGGCGTTTTGTCGACAACGATTGTCGCTGCGGCTGAGAGCGATCACAGCCCACGCTTCGCGCTCGGGGATCGCGTCCATCTGCTCCAGTTTGACGGTGCCCATGCTTATGTTGTCGGAGGGCCCCGAGCCTATTCCAGTGGTTGGGAGGACGAAGTCCTGCTCGAAGGGGCGACTAATGGCCCATTCTGGCAAGCCGAACACCAATTGACGCTGTGCCTGAAGGACAAGATCAAGTGGCAGAGCCCGGATGCGTTTCGCCGCGATCTGCTCCTGGCCAAGCTCCGCCTGCGCCTCTCCGATACCCTGTACACGTACCGGGCGTCTCGGACGCTGTTTGAGCCGTATCAATTTCGACCTGTCCTGCGCTTCCTGGCGAGCCAACAGCAGCGACTCCTGATCGCCGACGAGGTTGGCCTCGGCAAGACGATCGAGGCGGCGATGATCTACCTGGAGTTGAAGGCGCGCCTGGGCTCGGAGCTAAAACGCGTCCTGGTCGTCTGCCCCTCCAAGTTGCGATTCAAGTGGCAAGATGAGCTCCGCAGTCGCTTCGACGAAGAGTTCTACGTCCTGCGGGATGCTCAAGAGGTCAGGAGCCTGCTGTTCGGGGGATGGAGGAACCGAGGTGACACCCAGCACTTTCGGTACATCGTTTCCTACGAGCTCCTGCGGAGCGAGGTGCTGGCTCGGGAGTGGGCGGAACTGGGCATTCGGCTGGACTTTGTCATCGCCGACGAAGCGCACGTCATGCGCAACCGAACAGCGCTCGTACACAAGCTTGGGGCAGTCCTCACCGACAACGCCGACGCCGCCGTCTTCCTGACCGCGACGCCGTTGATGCTCAAGACGGACGATCTCTTCAACCTGCTGCACTTGTTGACGCCCGACGACTACGACGATGTCAGGACGTTCGGCGAGCAGATTCGGCCGAATGCGTACGTGAATCAGGCCGCAGTAGCCCTGGGCGAAGGAGATCCGCAACGGGCACGAGATCGGCTTCGCTTCGTCGAGATGACGATGATGCGCGAGCGATTTCGGAAGGATCCCCGCTATCAAGACGTCCTGGCCGCGCTGGACACGCTCATCCAGGCCGGCGACCCGCCGTCGCGGGAGGATCGCGTCCGGGTGCAGCGCCAGGTGCTGGAACTGAACGTCCTGTCGGCCATCTACACCAGAACGCGCAAGCGCGAGGCCGGCAATGCCAAGCCACGCGAGGCCGTGACCGTCAAGGTGGCACTCTCGCAGGCCGAACGTGATTTCTACGACGCGTTCCTGGCACAGGTCCGGCGCGATGCGATGCAAGCGAATCCACACCTGAACCAGGGTGCCGCGACCTTCGCCGTGATCATGCGCGAGCGGATGGCGGCAAGCTGCCTCGTCGCCGCGCGGCAGGCGCTCATCCAGTCGTTCCAGCAGCATATGGCGGCCCCGCTCCAGGTGGAACGATCCGAGTTCCACCTCACCGACGAAGACGATGACGAGCGACAGGCCGAGGAAGAGTGGCTGAGATCGACCGGCGAACTGCTCGCGCTCGCGCAGCGCATTGGCGACGACGACGCCAAGTTCGACTTGTTCGCCGAGACGTTGCAGCGTGCGCTCGCCGGGTCGGACACGAGCAAGGCGCTGGTCTTCTCGTACTTTCACGGGACGCTCCAGTACCTGCTGGATCGGCTCAGAAAGCTTGGGTACAAGGTCGACGTCATCCACGGCAGAATCGGCGTTGAAGAGCGCCAGAAAACCATAGAGAGGTTCCGAACCGATCCCAAATTTCGCGTACTCTTGTCCTCCGAGGTCGGCTCGGAAGGGCTCGACTTCCAGTTCTGCGACGTGCTCGTCAACTACGACCTGCCCTGGAACCCGATGCAGGTCGAGCAGCGCATTGGCCGACTGGACCGATTTGGGCAGCTGGCCGACAAGATCCGGATATTCAACTTCGCGATCGATGACACCATCGAAACGAGGATCCTGGGTCGGCTCTACGACCGCATCGGCATCTTCGAACGCTCGATCGGCGATCTGGAAGCGATCCTTGGCGAAGAGATCCGCGATCTCTCGCTGAAAGTGTTTCGCGCCGATCTCAGCCCCGAGCAGGAGATCGAGGAGGCCAAGAAGGCGGCCAACCGAATCGAGATACGCCGGCAGAATGTTGAGCAACTCGAAGCACAGCAGGACGAGTTGATCGGCCAGGGGGCCATCCTTGACGCGGCGGTAGACAGCGCGGTGCGAGCCGGGCACGTCGTCCATGCAAAGGAAGTGCGTGCGCTCGTCCAGACTTTCTTGAACGAAGCTATCGATCCGCCCCCCGGCTTCGACCGCGACGACGACGAAGACGCGTGGACGCTTCGGATCACTCCACCGCTCAGAGAACTGCTCCTGCCGTACACCCAGGACGGTCGCCACGACGCCGGGTCCACCGAGCGCTTCAAGAAGCTCGTCGCGACGAACGGTGCGGTCGTGCTGACGTTCGACGCCGATCTCGCGCGACGGCGGCCACTCCTGGAGCTCGTGACCGCCCGGCACGCTCTGGCGCTGGCTGCCCGAAGCTATTGGGAGCGCCTGACCACCTGTGTCGTGCCATCGACGAGCGTTGAGGTTGCCGGCCCGCCGTCCGAGGTCGGGAATGGACACGTCTTCGTGTACGCGGTCATTGAGGACGGAGTCAGTCGGCAGGCACGCTTGCAGGCTGTCGTCGTCCATGACGACGGCAGCCTCGCTCCCGGCGCCGCCGAGCGAATACTGAGCGCGCTGGCCACCGCCGAACGCCCGGCGATGCCGATTCCTCAGGCGACGATTGGGATTGGCGATGGGCAATTGGAGGCGGACCGCCACATGGCTGGGCTGCGCAACGACATCCAGATGGACCGCGAGAAGCGAAACGCCGCGGTGATCGCAGCCCGCCGCGCTGCGATCGCGGCCTCGTTCGACGCGAAGGAGCGGAGCATTCGCTCGGCCCTCGCGGCCACCCTGGATGCGAACGCGCGCCGCATGAACGAGGGTCGCCTCTATCACCTAACGGCCAGACGAGCGGCGAAACTGGCGGAGCTCGACCAGCATAGCTCGGTGAGTGTGTCGTCTCAGTTGGTGGCTGTGGGACGGGTGCGGATCGTGCCGGCTGAGGCGCGGGTCGAACTGGACCAGACGCCGACCGTCGATGTCGGCGTGGAACAGGCGCCTTCGCTACCCGAGACTCCCTCTACGCCTGGCGCGCTGGTTGATGTCGCGTCAGAATCGGTCGCCGCCCCTGCCCCGATACGAGCGCAGGGTGACAGCGACGATGGAAGTACGATTGCCCCGCAAGTCGCCGTCGAATCCGATGAGTCTGGGGATCGCGACGCAGCGGCGGAAGGCCACACGTTGGTGTCCGCCCCCGCTGACGATGGGCACTGGCCCGGACACGACGAAACCGCTGAAGCTGCGATGGCGCAGGTCGCTCTGGCAGAGCAAGACCGGGGCACAGACGACGGCGGTGAACACGTGCTGGAGACCGACGAGCCGGCACCGGTACCGAGCGCCGTTCCGACATCTGCATCCGAGTCGGCACTCCTGACCGAAGGTGACTCGGGAGCGAGTCGCACTGTGTCGATTGACGAGACTGCACACGCCGACGCGACGGAGCCGGCTCAGATCGGCGATGCCCAGCCGGCCCGTCTACATGACGACGGGCCAGCCGGAGCCCGCGACGCCGCAGTTGCCGAGCCTGAAGGAACGGACATGAAGCCCGCGCCAGTCGCCGTGCCCATGCGTGGCCTCCACTTTCCGGAGGCGGGTCCGGTCGGCTGGCTCTCCGTTCGGCCGGCGGATGACGATGGCGCGTGGAAGACGATTGGACCGGCGCAGGGGAAGGTCGAGGTACCGGCTGACAGCGCGGTCCGTCTGGAGGTGGATCGCGCGGCGGCCGACCTCTCGTGGCTCAGTGCGTTGGCCCCAGACGACCTGACCTCGCTGGTACTCGACGGCTCATACGTGGATCAAGTTCAAGCACAACACGTCTCGTCGCTCAGTGGCCTTCGCGAGCTGTTCCTGGTGAATGCGCCGATCGCCGACTGGGGCATCCGCGCCGTGCTCCCGCTCGAAGGACTTGTCTCGCTGCGCTTATCCGGATCGCAGTTGTCTGACCTGGATCCCCTTCTTCTCAAAACGCTCACCCGTCTGCGCCTCCTCGACCTCTCGGACACGACCATTAACGACGGCGGCGTCTCGCACCTGACGAGCCTCACAGCGATTGAGGAGCTCAGCCTGGCTCATACCCGGGTAGGTAACGGCAGTCTGATGCACGCTGGCAAGCTCCCCGCGCTTCGTCGATTGGACGTTCGAGGGACGCAAGCTACGAGATTCGGACTTCGGTGGCTCCGTCCTGACGTTGAGGTGCTGCTCGACCAGGAGTGACCAGCGCGCGTCCGAGACGCGGTCAACGCTGGCTACTCTCGACCGTGCCAGTAGCCGGGCCGCCGTCGTACGTGCGCCACCGCCACGATGCGGATCGACGGTCCGTCAGGCCGATAGACGACCTGATACGGGAAGTCGGTGACGAACACGCGTCGCTCGATGCGGCCAATTCGTGAGCCGATCTCTGGATACTCGCAGATCCGCGAAATCGCTTCGAGTACCGCGTTGAGAAATCTCGTGCCAAGTCCCGGCAGTTCCACGTCGTAGTAGAGGGCGGCGCTGGTAAGCTCGGCATCCGCCTCCCGGTGGAGCTCGTACTGCCTCAACTGAGGCGCGCACGGAGACGCGCAATCGCCTCCTCACCCGGAATCATCTGCGCTTCGCCTCGGTCGATCTCGGCCGACCGACGGGAAATCTCATCCAACCAGGCCCGCTCGATCTCGTCAGGATCGTCTCCATCGTCGTCCAGGGAACGGAGCATCGCGAGGGCGAGCTCGACACGCTGAGCCTCAGGGAGCTTCGCGGCCTCTTGTTTGAGCTGTTCAAAAGAGATCGACATGCGGCGCCTCAGCTTTCGTCCGTGCGGTCGGAATCGCTTGCTCCGAGTATACGATGAGGCTGAGCGGGTGGGGCTGAGTGTCAGACGAGGCGGCGGACAGCCGCGATCACGGCATCCGGGCCGGGCAAGACGAACCGCTCCAGCGGCGGGCTGAACGGCATCGGGACGTCTTTCGCGGCCACCCGGATCACCGGCCCGTCCAGCTCGTCGAACAGCTCCTCGCCGATCTGCGCCGCCAGCTCCGCGCCAACCCCACCCGTCCGGACCGCCTCGTGCGCCACCACCACTTTGTGGGTCTTGCGGACTGACGCCGCGATTGTCTCCCAGTCCAGCGGGCGCAGGCTTCTGAGGTCGATCACCTCAGCCGAGACGCCGTCGTCGGCCAGACGCTCGGCTGCCTCCAGACAGCGATGCACCATCTGCGAGTAGCTGAGAATCGTCACATCCTCGCCCTCGCGACGCACCGCCGCCAGTCCGAGCGGGACGAGGTACTCGTCGTCAGGCACCTCGCCGCGCATCTTGAACAGCGACTTGTGCTCGAAGTAGAGGACCGGGTCGTCGTCGCGGATCGCGCTCTTGAGCAGGCCCTTGGCGTCGTACGGTGTGCTCGGCACCACCAGCTTGACGCCCGGTGTGTGCAGCAGCCACGCCTCGACGCTCGCCGAGTGGTGCGCCGCCGCCGAGTTGATCGCGCCGTCCGGCATCCGCAGCACCATCGGGACGCTGCACTGCCCGCCGAACATGTAGCGCGCCTTCGCTGCCTGGCTGACCACCTCGTCCATCGCCGTGGCGATGAAGTCCGCGAAGTGCATGTCCACCACCGGCCGCGCACCACAGAGCGCCGCCCCGACCGCCGCCCCCACAATCGACGTCTCCGAGATCGGGGTGTCCAGCACACGGTCTACCCCGAACTCCTCTGGCAGCCCCTTGAACTGCCCGAAGACGCCGCCCTGGAGCGCCATGTCCTCGCCGATTGCGAAGACGAGCGGGTCTCTGCGCATCTCCTCGCGCATCGCCGCGATGGTCGCCTCGGTGAAGCTCATCTCGGACATCAGCGAACCCCCTCGTCAGACTGGTGCGACGACTGTCCACTGGCGGGCGGGGAGAACGTCGGGCGGATCACGGCGCCGGGCGACGCCGGGTCCAGACGGGCGCTCAGGCGTGGATGCGGCGCGAGGTGGGGCACCAGCGGCGTCGCGTACAGGTCGTCCAGCGCCTCTTCGGGCTCCGGCAGCGGGCTCTCGCGGCCGAACTGGACCGCTGCTGCCAGCTCATTCTCGACGTCAGACCGAAGCCGAGCCAGCGCGTCCTCGTCCAGCAGATGCGAGGTCAGCAGGCGCTGCTGATGCCGCTCGATCGGGTCGTTGCCGCGCTGGGCCTGGACCTCGCCAGAATCGCGGTACAGCTGCGGATCGCCCACGAAGTGCCCGCGCATCCGGTACGTTTTGGCCTCGATCAGGACCGGGCCGCCGCCGGAACGGGCGCGCTCGGCGTACTCGCTCACGGCGCTGTAGACGGCCAGCACGTCGTTGCCGTCCACGATGACGCCAGGCATCCCGTAGCCGGCCGCCCGGTCCGCGATGTCCTCGATCTTCATCACCGTCTTGACCGAGGTGGTGCTGGCATACTGGTTGTTCTCGCAGAAGAAGATCACCGGCAGATTCCAGACGGCCGCCAGGTTCATCGCCTCGTGGACCGGCCCGCGATTCGAGGCGCCGTCCCCGAAGAAGCAGACCGCGATCTGGTCGGTCCCTCGGAGCCGCGCCGCGATGGCCGCCCCGACCGCCAGGTTCGCGCCGCCGCCGACCACCCCGTTGGCGCCCAGCATCCCCACCGAGAAGTCGGCGATGTGCATGCTGCCGCCCTTCCCCTTACAGGAGCCGGTCACCTTGGCGTACAGCTCGGCCATCATGCGGTCCATCGGGGCGCCCTTGGCGAGGCAGTGGCCGTGCCCGCGATGGGTGCTGGTGATGTAGTCGTCGCGGCGGAGGGCGAGGCAGGCGCCGGCTGCGCACGCCTCCTGCCCGATGGAGAGGTGGATGAAGCCGGGCAGCTCGCCGCCGAGGTACAGCTCCTCGGCGCGCTCCTCGAACCGCCGGATGCGCTGCATCGTCCGCAGCAGCTCGATCTGGCGCGCTGGCTCGACCTCTCGTGTCACCTGGACGGCGCCGCTGCCAGCTCCGCGTGTCTCGCTCATCGCCATCGACCGCTGCCCTCCCGTTCTCGAGCGGGAGTATAGCGAGCACGAACCGGATCCGGAGGCTGCGAGCGTGAAAGACAGAGGTTCGCGTAACGCGAGATTCTCCGCGTTATGACGTATCGCGACTCCTGTCGATTGATCGAGCGCGGAGGTTGAGCGCGGTTCGCGTAAGGGTCGTTACGCGAACCACCAGCTCCGAGAAGGGTGGATCTGTCGTATCAGACGGCTATGGAGTCAGGAGCTTAGGAGTGAGCTGAACGCATTCACAGGTAGGTCGTTCAGGTGGCGAACGGTCACGTCGGCCCGAAGTACGTCATGGCTTGGGCCTACTCCGATCGTCCGCATGCCAGCGAGTTGGGCGCCTTCAAGTCCCGGAGCCGCATCCTCGACGACGATGCAGCGGTCGGGCGCGACTCCCATCTTCGCAGCGGCCATCAGGAACGGCTCAGGAGCCGGCTTGCCGTTGCGTACATCCTCAGCGCAGACGACCGCTCCAAAGTAGGGCTCAAGGCTGTGAGCGCCGAGCATCACTTCGAGATTGAGTCGTGGCGCTGAGGATGCGATGGCTTGTCGCCACCCATCGTCGCGAAGACTGTCAAGCCAACCACGCACTCCCGGCAGCAGGGTGATCCCGCCGGCCCGCATCAATTCGCGAAATCGAGTCTCTTTGACCATCTCAAGCCGCTGGATTTCCTCCAGTGCCAGGTCGGGGCCAAGCAGATTGCGAAGCGCTGTGTCCATCTTCTGGCCGATGACGGACTCGAAGCGTTCTCTGGAAAGTACGTAGTTATGACTCGCGAGTGCTTCGCGAAATGCTTGCCAGTGATACTCGGCATTGTCGACCAGCGTGCCGTCAAGATCCCAGATCACGGCACACACCGTCGCACGATCCATCATCGTTCTAGCTCCTCAGCCAATGATGACTGGCCTTGTTGGATCGTCATTACGGCTCACCAGCGCTGGCGAGCAGGGTAGCAGCGACGGCGATCATCGGTCTTTGCCCGTTCGGTAGACGCGGAGATATTCGCTCACTGCCAGGCGGTCGACATCGAGGTCGAAGGCGGGCGCGCACCGCATGTCGGTCCACTGGAGCCCATCGGCTTCCCGAGCGATCATCTCGCCTTCCCAAGCGGTCACCGCGAAATAGTGCAGCCGGCGGAGCTCCTGGGCACGGTGCAGCAACGTGCAGACATAGCTGATCGTCGCAGCCGTCACGCCCAATTCCTCCTCGAGCTCTCGTCTGACCGCTTCTTCCGCGCTCTCCGACCCTTCCATGTGGCCGCCGGGTATCGCGAGAACGCCAGGGACCACGCGCTTCGTGGGGCTTCGTCGCTCCAAGAGGACGCGGCCGTCCCGGATCAACAGGAATGCGACGCAGTCCAGCGGACGATCATCGGCTATCACTGACCCTCCTGATCCTTCCCCCTGGCCTGACCCCGGCCGCGCAGCCTGTCAAGGACAGCCTACACCCGCCCCTCACTGGGCGCGTCAATTGGCGACTTCGTCGGGGGTGCGGGCGAGCGCGCTGCCCATGACGATGTATGGACCCCGACCGCTGGCCGAGATGAACCCTTCGTGCAGGACCAGCCAGCCGCGACGACGATAGAACTGCTTGGCTGGCTCGTTATTCGTCCGCACGGTCAGCACCGACCTCGGATGCGGCGCGCCGGCCATCATGTGATCGTGCAGATGGCCACCGATGCCTTGTCGTCGGAAGGTCGGAATGACGCCGAGCTCGGCGAGCTCGAAATAGTCGCTCAGCCACTGGTCCCGTGTGGCTTGGTCCAGGGCAAGCGCAAGCGAGTCGCGCCAGGGCTGCCCGACCTGTCCCGTGAACCCGTAGCCGAAGCCGACTAGAGTGTCCCCCTCCGATTCCTGGGCGACACACAGGCGAAATCCCTCGCGGCGCGCATGCTCGCGCAACGTTTGTTCGAACCCCCGGCTTGACGCCGGTGGCAGAGCGTACATAGCCCGGTAGACATCGACGAGCTGGTCTGCGCGGCTCATGACATCTGGAACGGTGAACCGGACGATCGTGACGCGCATCTCCCAGCCTCCGAGAGGGTCACAGGTGCGAGGCAGCCCCTTGCGGCTGCGCCCATGCTACCAGGTGACGGAAGCTCGGGCGACGAAGGTGAACTGGTGACGGCGCGTAGGTGTCGAACCTGGCCGGGCGCACTCTGGTGCTGCTGGATCGGCATGCGATGCAAGCTTGCTCGCAGCCATACGATTCGTGAAAGCGGGGTTATGCGAACCGTGACGGCCAACGGATCGTTACGCTCGCTTCGCGCTGCGCCCACAATTCGCCCGTCCCAGTGGACCGATGCGCCGAAGCTAGACGAGCTCGAATGCCGCAAGGCTCTGCCTGAGTCGACATGAAAGCCTTGGCGTAGAGCTCGGGCATCATCTGGAACGTTGGGGCGCCGTTGGCGAGGCGATGGACGCGCCCGCACGTCAAGGTCATGCGTCGGCGTAGCGGGCGATCGCGTCCACGCAGCGCCGGATCCGCTCCGGCCACGCAGGGTCGGGCCACCCGAGCACTTCGAGCGCGTAGGCGACCACGAACGCGGGCACCCGTCCGGCGGTCGCCGTGTCGGGATCGGCGACCCTCGCATAGCCACGGCGCAGCAGGTCCGATCGGTCGTGCAGGCCGTCGCCAGCGGACACCTCCCACATGGCGAAGTCGTACGCCGGCGACGCCGGGCCGGCGAGCTCCCAATCGATGACGCCGACGATCGCCCTGTCGCGGATCAGGAGGTGCTGGGGCATCCAGTCGCCATGCACGAGCACCTGGGACGGCGCGGGACGGGCCGCCACCTCTCGACGGACAAACTCAGCCCCGCGCTGGACGACCGACGTCGCCGACGGACCGAGCGTCTGCTCGACGATCCTCTCCCCCCGGGCGAGCGACTGCTCGTCGGGCAACTGGAGCTCGTGGCGGACGCCGCGGTCGGGCACGAGGCTGTGCACGCGCGCCAGCAGCTCGCCAGCGTCCATGACCAGCCGTTCCAGATCCACGGCCGGCAGCTCGCCGGCGAGCTCGCCGAGGGAACGACCCGGCACCATCCGTTGGATAGAGAAGGTCAGGAGCTCGCCGTCGTGCTCAACGTGCTCGACGCCGAGCACTTCCGCCGTCGGCACGCCCACCGCTCGCGCCTGCGCCATGATGTGCGCCTCGTCGGCGAACCACGGCACCGTCTGACGGGCGATGCGGGCGATGACCGCGTCCCCGGCCGCCAGCTCGACACGGTACGTCTCGTTCAGGCCGCCACTCGTGAGACGAACGAGCTGCTCGACCTCGCGGCTGCAGACCGAGCTCACCACGGAGTCGATCACCTGCCGAGGCGTCGTCGCCATCACCGGGCGCTCGCGAGTCGATCTGCCATTGAGGCGTATCTCCGGTGCGCCGAAATGACTGCGGAGCCGCGCACCTCGCCCACGCACGTTCGAGGGGAGGACAGGAGTATAGCCAGCGCCAATTGGGGTCGAGCTCGGCGTGGATGCGTGGCGCGCACCGTTGGCGTCGGTCATGCCAGCAGTCCGGGATAGTTGTCGGGTCGGCTGTCGAGAACGTGGCGTCGGCTCCGTCCCAGAGATTGGAGCGGCCACGACCGGCCGGCCGACGAAGAAGGAGAACCACCATGGCGATTCGGCGGATGGACAACGTCCTCATCGTGGTTGACGACCTCGCGGCCGTTACGGCGTTCTTTACTGAGCTTGGTATGGAGCTGGAGGGCGAAACGACGGTCGAAGGCCCCTCGGTAGATCGTCTCATCGGCCTTCAGAACGTCCGTGCCACCCTCGCGATGATGCGCACCCCGGACGGCCTCGGCCGGATCGAGCTGGACAAGTTCCACACGCCAGCGGCGATTGGAACCGGGTCCGAGAACGTTCCGGTGAACGCACTCGGCATCCGCCGCATTATGTTCGCCGTCGACGACATCGACGACGTGGTCGCGCGCCTGCTGGCCCACGGCGCCGAACTGGTCGGCGAGGTGGTGCAATACGGAGATACGTATCGGCTCGCCTACGTTCGTGGCCCCGAGGGGATCATCGTCGGGCTGGCCGAGGAGCTCGGATCGGCGGCAGCGCGCTAAACGGGTGCGGATCGTGGCGTGGTGACGAGGCCGCACGGGTACGGCAGCTGCTGGGTCCGTGAGGGCGGCCTCGTCGCGGGTACGCCATCAGCGAGCCTCACCCTCCATCACTGCGCGCAGATCGCCGAGCCACTCCCGACCTACATGTCGTCCGTTGGGAAACTGGTCGTCGCGATCCCACCGCCAGGTGGTGACCATCGCCAGCACGAGCACCCGGCATTGGCTGAGGAGCTCCCCATCGATGTCCGGGTACTGCGCCCCAACCTCCTCGGGCGCATGCGCGATGTCGAATTCGACCGGCCCACGGCAGCAGGTTTCGAGGTCGATGAACAGGAGGCCACGCTTCGTGCTGAGCACGTTACCGGGATGCGGCTCGCCGTGAAGCAACTGCTCGGGGGCGCCACGGTCTCGGATTCGGCGGCTCACGTCTCGTAGCGTGTTGCTGAGAAGCCCGCGCTCGGGATCAGAGAGCTCGGGGGTGCGGCTTCGGTCCGCCAGGAGTGCGTGCGCCTGCAAGACTCGATCGGTGAAACGCGGCGTCGCCGTGTCGATCTGCCGCATCCCAGTATGGAGGCGCTTGAGCGCATCCGCGTACTCGGCAGGCGCGGCGTCTCCGGTCGGCAGTGATTCGTGGTAGGTCCAGAACGTGATCGTGTAGCCGTCACGCACGTGGATACGCGGCTCCACGCGTGGCTCGAGGGCGACACTGGGGCTTCCCGTGGCTGCGAGCCGTTGCGCGAGCTCGACTTCGCGCTGAGCTGCCGCTTGACCACCACGGGCGACCCGAGCGACGACCTCACACGGCAACAGGTGCAGCGTGAGCTTGTTCGAGTTTTGAAGAACGACGGCGTCATCGACCTTCAGGTCAGACGCGATCGCGCTCGCGATAGCCGCCCGAACCGCGGTCTCCACGTGTGACGGCTGCACTGCTCCCTCAGACGCCCGTGCCGAACCCCACGAAGCTGCTCCAGCTACCGCACCCGTCCGCGATCGAGAGTGGGACCGTCACCGCGCCCGGGTTGACGCGGGTGATCGTCAGCACCATCGGGTTGGCGTTGATCGGCACGCTGGTGATGGTCGTGATGTTCTGTGGCCCGCCCTGGACGTCCACGTGGGCGTTCACGATCGGCCGCGCCGGCGTGCCCGGCAGCCCGAGCTGAAGCGTCCCACTCAGTGTACCCTGGCCGGCTGACAGTGTGGCCTGTACCTGCCCAGGCCCGAGCTTCACCGCCTGAACCTGCACGTTCGGGCGGGGGCCGCGGATGACGGTCAACGTCGCGGCACTGCTCACGCGGTACGCTCCCTGTCGGTCCAACGTCCGTATGTAGACGGGATACGTGCCGTTGCCGAGCGTCACGAGCGTTGACGCGTTCTTGCCGGCCTGGTCAAAGAAGAGCAGGCCGCCGACATCCCAGGCCGGTGGCGGCCAGGGCGCCCTCGGCCCGCTGGGCTGGTAGTGGTGGAACCAGCGCCAGCAGCACGGCCAACGCCAGAACCAACGCGGTCGCGCGCCGGCCCATGCTTCGTGCCAATCGACCCCAACCGGCTACTCCACCCGCCATGTCCACGCGCCCCCGCAACGTAACTCTGAAGCAACGCGACGGTAACGGACGAGATTGGCCCCGATCACCTCAGAAGTAGCGTGCACATATGAAAGCTCCGTTTAGGCCCAACCAATCCCTTGCCCCGGCTGACGTACTGCCTGTGGCAGCAGACCTCGCGTCCTGGCTGTGACTGGCGTCACAGAGGCGCGGCACCCCCATCTAGTGAGCGCGTCGAGCGAAGCGACCGATGGCGGCCTGCACCACGAACGCCACCACGAAGCTCGGGAGCGAGGCGCCGACGGTGACCCACGGCAGCAGCGGATCGACGCCGAAGCTGGGCAGGCCCGAGATCGACAGGTACGTCGCCACGCCGGCGATCCAGGCCGCCATCCCGACCGTATTGACGCCGTCGCTGAACCAGTACTGGCCGCGTGCGTGGTAGAGCGCATCGACCGCGTAGCGGCGGCCGTTGACGACGAAATAGTCCGCAATCAGCAGCCCGAGCAGCGGCACGAAGCAGCCGCCGATCAGCAAGAGGAAGCTCTCGTACTCGGTCAGGGGGACCAGCCAGGCCAGCAGGAGCACGATGGCGCTGATGCCGAGCACCAGCATGCGGTGGCTCAGATTCGGGGCCAGGTTCTGGACCGAGATCGCCGTGGAATAGACGTTGGCGAACCCTTCGTCGGTCTCGTCCACCAGCAGGATGACGAGCGCCACCCAGCCGACCGTCAGCCCGGCGATCGCGGTCAGCAGCGGCGCGATGGGGGCAATCGGGTCTGACACCACGCCGGCCGCCAGCACCAGCAGCGCCCCGAGCGCGTACAGCCAGGCGTGTGGCACGAAGTAGCCGGCGGCAGTGCCCCAGAACGCCGCTTTCGTACTTCGCGCAAACCGGCTGTAGTCGGCCACGAGCGGGAACCAGGAGATCGGCAGCGCGATCACCAGATCGACGCCGGTCCAGAACGGCAGGTCGCCGGTACCGGGCTGCGCGAACAGGGCACGGACGTCGTAGTTGAGGAAGATGGCGGCGGTCAGCCAGACGGTGGTGACCAGGACGGCCCAGATCACGAACTTTTCGAGGTACTGTCTGGTGACTCTGATCGGCCCGCTGAGCGCGAGGTACGCCGTCAGGATGGTGAACAGGAGCACCCAGAGTGGATAGAGCGAGCGCAGCCCGAGCAGCCGCCCCAACAGCACGTCGAGCGCCTGGGCCATCACCATCACTTCGAGGGCGGCCCAGCCGATCAACTGGACGATGTTGAGGACGGTCGGGACGTACGAGCCGCGCACCCCGAGCGGCGCCCGCAGGAGCACCATCGTCGGGGCGCCGGTGTCGCTGCCGACGACAGCGCCGAGCCCCAACAGGGCGTTGCCGACGACGGCCCCGATCAGAATCGCCAGCAGCGCCTGCCCGAGCCCGAGGCCCGGCACCAGGAACATCCCGACGACCATCACCAGGAAGCTGACGCCCAGGTCGGCCCACAGCACGAAGCTGTCCCAGGTGCCGAGCGCGCGATGCTCTGGCGGGATCGGGCGGATCCCGAATTCGCGCTGACGCTCGATCAGCGTCGCCATCCTGCTCCTCCTCGCCGTTCGTCCGAGCGGCCCGCCGCGACCGCCACGTGGTGTCGGCGGAGAGCGGCTGGTGAGGAGCAACACGATGCGTACCGGGACCAGGACACGCGGCAGCATCCTGCCCGGCGCCCGATCCGCCCGCTTCCCTACGCTCGTCCTCCGCGCGATCCTCAGCCTGGATGCGGCCTGTGGACCGCGCGACTTACCGAGATCAGGTTCGAAGAGTTGGTGGGCCTGACCCCACCTCTCAGCTGCTCGCTCCCCCGCGGGTAGAACGTCTTCAATTGCCCCTACGATAGTTGCGACGTCCGGTGGGCGTCAAGGCGCGAGTTGCGAGTTGCGAGTTGCGAGAGGATGGTAACTCCACTCGCTACTCATTGCTCGCTACTCGCTACTCCGTTCAAACAGGTGCGAGACGCCCTCGCCGCGCTCGATGCGCTCGGCGGAGAGCTGGTCCACCAGGGTGTGGCCGCAGGCGTAGCTCAGGTACTCCAGGCGCTCGCGGCGCCGCCCGGCCATGGCTGCGCTCTCGGAGGCCGGAGCGTCGCGGCGGGGACGCTCGCGCTCGGTCTGGGCGCTGAACAGCAGGAAGATCGTGACGGTACTGCAGGTGGGGCACTTCTGGCGGCGCAGGAACGGATGCAGCGCCAGGGCGCGCTCGCCGCGCTCGGCCAGGACGTACAGTCGGCGATTCTCCAGCGGCTCACGGTAGGCGAAGACGCCCCGGTCGAACGACGAGTACGCGCCGGTGTACCGCTCGTAGGCGTACTCGAAGGAGCCGTGCTCGTACGTCATCGAGGTGATGTAGATCATCGGGAACTCGTGAAAGAAGCCGACCGCCTCCAGGATCACCGCCAGGTGGTGCTTGAGGCCCAGCTTCGGCTCGCCGTTCGGGAGCCGCTCGGCGAGGTTGCCCTCGAAGTCGGTCCGGAACGTCTCAGCGTCCCAGGCGCCTTCGGAGCCGTGCTTCAGGCGGTTCCGGTACTGGGTCAACGCCTGGAAGGCCCGGCCGCCGGGCGAGCGCCCACCTTCGCGCCGGACGTGGAGATCCACCAGGCCCGGCACGAACGGCGTGGCGTTCTGGGCCGCGTACGCTCGCAGGACGCGCGGGCACATGTCCAGCAACAGGCCGAGGGTCGGGCGGCGAAAGGCGGCCACCACCATCTGGTCCACGTCCGGGGTCCGGATCTCGTCGCGGCGAAGGTAGTCGGCCAGCATCAGGAAGAGGGTGTACTTGACGGTCAGCTCGTAGACGTCGAGCGCCAGCAGCACCTTGCGGTCCCAGCGGTCCTCCACCAGCAGGCGCCGAGCCAGCACGGCGAGCGGATGTGGTGCGGAGAGCACCAACTGCTCCGCGGCGCGCTGGAGGGCGGCGTCCGGATCGTCGAGCAGGGCGCCAGAGCCTGACGCTGGCCTGGCGCTGGCCTGGTTCGGCGCGGTGCTGAGGCGCGCGAGCCGCTCGGTGGTGTCGGCCAGCCGCTCGTTGTAGCCGCGCAGCATCTGGAGCGCGACCATCGGGAATTCGGAGATGACGCGCATCAGGGTGGCGCGGTCGATGGCGAGGTAGTCCAGGTCGGTGGTGGCGCGGATGGTCGCGCTGCGCGGGATGTCGCCGAAGAGGGCCATTTCGCCGAAGTGAGCGCCGCTCTCCAGCCGCCCGAGCTCGGCCTCGCGGTCCCCGACGGCCTTGTGGAGAGTGACCGTTCCCCCCAGGATGACGTACATCTCGTTGCCATGCTCGCCCTCGCGGCAGAGGACATCGCCGGCCACGGCCCGCCGTTTCACCATGCTCAGTGCGAGCGAGCAGAGGTTGGCGTCGCTGAGCGGCTGGAACAGCGGGACGGCACGGAGGTCGTCCGGGCCGGCAACGTCGCCTGGGCCGCCGCCGACTTGCAAGTCGGCGGCGGGCGCATCGAGCCCGTACGACGAGGCAGCATCCTCGCTGCTGGTGACAGCCGACATCAACGCGGGAAGCTCGGGCTCGATCGCCATCGACTCACCATCTGGGTCGGGTCGGAACGGTCCGGGTGGCGTTCAGGGACCGACGCGTCCCCTGCGTCGCGATCTTATCATGGTCCTGCAAGCGTTCGGAGAGGAGCGGCCCGGTGAGGCTCGTCGATAGCCACGTGCACCTCGATCGATACTCTGATGACCAGATCCAGGCGATGGTTTCGCGGGCGACGGCGGCCGGAGTCGCACACCTGCTCACCATCGGCGTCGACGTTCCGAGCTCCCGATCGGCGGTAGAGATCGCCGGGCGCTACGAGGCGGTGCTGGCGGCGGTCGGCGTGCACCCGACGCGGGTGGCGGGTTTGACCTCACCCCCGGCCGGAGACCCCTCACCTCCCGCCCCCCTCACCTGCGCGCGAGGGAGGGGGAGTCATGGCGGTGCTGTCGGGCCGGAGGAATGGATGAGGCGGTTGTTGGGGGAGGGAGAGGCGGCGAGAGCGGCCGGGCGGCTGGTGGCGATCGGGGAGGTGGGGCTGGACGAAGGAGCGCCGGACCTGGCGGCTCAGGAGCGGTTTTTGGCGGGTTGCGCCAGTCTGGCCGTGGAGCGCGATCTGCCGCTGGTGCTGCACGTGGTGGGCCGCGAGGAGATCCATGCGCGGGCGCTGGAGATCGTCCAGGCACAGGGTAAGGCGCGGGCGGTGGCGCACTACTTCGTGGGTGGGCCGGAACTGGCGGCGCGCTACCTGGAGGCAGGCTGCTGGATCTCGGTGGGCCGGCCGGCGACGCGCCCTACCGAGGTGGCGGTGCGGTTGGCCGTGCCGACCATACCGCTCGACCGGCTGCTGCTGGAGACGGACACCTATCCGCTGCCAGGGCGGACCACCGAGCCGAAGGACGTCGCGACGGTTTGCGCGGCGGTCGCGGAGATCACGGGCCGCGAGTACGCGGAGGTCGCCGCCGCCACGACGGCCAGTTTCGCGGCGTTTCTGGGGCGCACTGTCGCGATGCACGACGCCGATGGGCGCCTACCGACCGGCTGACTACCGAACGTTCGTGGCAACCTCATACTGGCCCACGGCAAAGGCGGAGGGTCAGCTCGGCGTGGTTCTCGCGCAGGACGGCGGGCGGCTCTGGCTTGCGCATAGTGGCAGCGCGGCCCCGGGGTTCGCGGCGGTCATCCTGACGGTGGCGCTTGGCCGGGGCGCGCTGGCTCGCTTGCGCGCAGTCCCGGCCCTGGTGCTGCTCGGCGAGATCAGCTACTCGGTGTACCTGCTCCACCAGATCCTGCTCAGACGTACGCCAATACGGCCGCGGTCGCCGAGCTGCCGTTCTGGATTGCGTATCCGGCGCACTGGGCGGTGATGCTGGGGATGGCGTACCTGATCTGGCGACTGGTGGAGCGCCCCGCGCGGCGGCTGCTGGTCGGGCTGGTGGGCGGCTCCGCGACGCAGCCGGGGCTGACCAGGATGCGCCCGTCGCCTGTGAGTCGGTTCCGGGCGCTGCCGTGCCGGCGAGTGCCGGGCTACCCGTCAGTGGCCCGCTGCCGGCGAGCGGCTCGATCCCGTCCACCGGCGGCGTGTTGGCGGGGCCACCATCGTAAGCGTGTCTGCGCCCCGACTGGCGGCACCGCGTCGGACGGCGGCGGTGCGTGGCGCCTGGACCCCGCTGATGCTGGCCGCGGCCGCGCTGCTCGCCGTGGCGCTGCGGCAGATCTGCGACCAGCCGATCGTCTACGACGCGCTCGGCTACGTGCTGATGGGCAAGGTCTTCGCCACCGGCCGGATCGACGGTCAGGCGTTGATCGACCTGGGCTGGATCGTTCGGACATGCGGCTATCCGGTCTTCCTGGCGCCGTTCACCGCGCTGGCCGGCGCCAACGACGACGTGCTGGAGTGGCTGGTGTTCGCCGGCCAGCTGGCGATCGACCTGGCGGCGTCCTGGTCCTTCGCGCGGCGGGTGGCGCTGGCGTTTGGCGATGCACGGTGGGGGCGCTGGACGCTGGCAGTCGTCGCGCTCAATCCGTTCCAGTTGATCCTGACCGGCCTGCTGCTGGCCGACTTCCTGTCGTCGGCCTCGATCGCGGTGGCCGTCGCGTTGTTGCTACCTCCCCGTGAGACGCGTCCGTCTGCCCGTGTCTTGCGCGACGGCGTGCTGGCGCTCGTCTGCCTGTCGCTCGCCGCCGAGATCAGACCGGCCAACGCGGTACTCCTGCCGGTCGGCGGGCTGCTGTGGGCGATCCAGTGGCTCCGGGCCGCGCGGGGGACGACGGGCCGGCTGGAGCTCGGGCGCCTGTTCGGCGGGCTCGTGCTGGTTGGCGTGGCGACGCTCGTGCCGATGGCGCCGCAAATCGCCCTCAACTGGATGATCTACGGTGTGCCCCACCCGTTCGTGGTCGGGTCGCTGTACGAGACCCAGTTGCGGCTCGGGCTCCCCAACCTGAAGGTGATCGGGCTGGTGCCGTGGGGCTACTTCGTCGATCCGACGGCGAACTATCAGAGCCCGTTTGGGACGGACCAGGGCGACCTGCCGCGGGCCGTGAGCACGGTACCGCTCGGGGTGATCGGGACGTACGCGCTGCACGTCTTCGCGCTGCTGGACCAGGACTACCCGTTCCCGTACGTGCGCGAGATCGACGCCTGGCACCGCTGGCCGCTCTCGACCGTCAACTACCTGTTCCTGGGAGCGGTGGTGGTAGGGCAGGTGGTCGGCTGGCGGCGCTGGTGTCGGCCGGGATCTCGGCTCGCGTGGTCGGTGGTGCTGGTGATGACGCTGGCGTACGCCGGGATCTCCCTGCCGACGCGGGTGGAGTGCCGGTCCGGGCTGCCGCTGTTCACGCTGCTCGCGCCGGCCGCTGCTGGCGGACTGCTGGCGGTATGGGGCTGGTATCGGCAGCAAGCCTGGAGGCGGCTGGCTGGCGGCCTCGCGGTGATCCTTCTCGTGATGTGTGCGAGTGGCGCCCTGTCGGTCTGGATGCAGGCGCAGGCGCCGAAGCTGGTGATGCTGCGCGAATTCTTACGCCAGCCTGGGCCGGCGACGCCGGCCGTGGACTTCGAGATCGACCCGCCGGACCAGTGGGTGGTCGATCAGAAGCAGACCTACCATGTACGGGCCACGAATGTCGGCGAGCGGACGTGGTACGCCGAGCGGCCGGCCGGTACGTTCCTGCACGTCATGTTCGTGCGGCCGGCCGAGAAGCCGGGCGAGCGCGAGACGATCGACGGGCGCGCGGAGCTGGTGCTGCCGATCGAGCGAGTGGTACGGCCGGGCGAGACGCTGGAGATGGACGTCACGGCGACGGCGCCGCGCAAGGAGGGCGGATACGTTCTCCGGCACCAGCTGGAGCTAGACAAGGACTGGGCCTCGGCCCACGGCGACCCCTTCGAGACGCTGGTGGACGTGGACGTGCGCCGCTCCGGCGGGCGGTCGCCGGGGCGCTGAGGTCCGGTACGATTCGCGGGTGATTGAAACACCTGCCGCGCAATCTTCCGAGACCGTTGATGCTCCCGCCGGTTGGTACGCCGACCGCCGCGACCGATTCCGCGCCGAGGCGGCCGAGCTGGCGGCCCGTGCGGCGCGCCTCGCCAACCAGCGCCTCCTGTTGTTCCTGGGCATGTCGGTCGCGGCGGTCTGGGCGTACTGGACGGAGCCGCCGCTCGCGCTGATCCTCTGGGTCGTGGCGGTCGTGCTGGCTGGTGGGTTCGTGGTGCAGGTCCGGCGGTACCGGCAGGTCGAATCGCGGCGGCGGCACCTGTCCGGGCTGGCCGACCTGGCGGCAGAGGCGCTGTTGAGGATTGCTCGCGACTGGAAGGCGCTGCCGGTCCGCCACGAGGGCCGGGCCGACCCACGCCACCCGTACGCGGTCGATCTGGACATCCTGGGACAGGGCTCGCTCTTGCACCTGCTGGAATCGACCGGGACGCGGCTGGGCGAGCGAACGCTGCGAGACTGGCTGCTGAGTGCCGCTGCGCCCGAAGATGGCTTCGGAGATGGCGAGCGGCTGTCGGCGGTCCGGGAGCGGCAGGCGGCAGTCTCAGAGCTGGCGCCGCTGGCAGCGTGGCGCGAGGAGCTGGTCTTGCGAGGCCGTGCGACGGGTACGCCCTCGCCGGACCCTGAGCCGTTCCTGGCCTGGGCCGAAGGCGAGCCGTTTCTGGCATCGCGGCAGGCGCTGGTCTGGGGAGCGCGGATCTCGCCGGTGCTGTTCTGGGTATCGCTGCTGGCCTGGATGGGCGGGCTGGTGGCGTGGCCGCTCTGGATCGGCCCGATCGTGGCGAACCTGCTGCTTGGCTGGCAGCTGGTGGGCACGTCGGTCAAGCGGCTGAACGAGGTCCGCTACTTCGCGGCGGCGCTCGGGGCGTACGCCGACGCGTTGGAGCACCTGGCAGAGCCGACGCTTCAGGCGCCGGCGTTGCACCGCCTTCAGGCAGCGCTCGCCGCCGACGGCCAGTCGGCTGCCGCCGAGGTGCGCCGACTCGGCGGTATCGTGCGGCTGGCCCAGCCGGCCACGTCGATGGTGTACCCCGTCATCGAGCTGACGACGCTCTGGAACGTCCACGTTCTGAGCCTGCTGGAGCGCTGGCAGTCGCGGGCAGGTGGGCGAGCGCGCGGCTGGTTCGCGGCGCTGGGCGAGGCCGAGGCGCTGGCCGCGCTGTCACGTCTCCTCCACGACAACCCCGGGTGGGCGCTTCCAGCGCTGGACGCCTCGGCGGCGGCGTTCGAGGCCGTCGAGCTGGGGCATCCGCTGCTGCGCGGCGACGTGCGCGTCACCAACGACCTGACGCTCGGTCCAGCCGGGACGTTCCTGCTGGTGACCGGTTCCAACATGTCTGGCAAGAGCACGCTGCTGCGAGCGGCGGGCGTGAACGCGGTGCTGGCCCAGGCCGGCGGCCCGGTTTGCGCGGCGTCGTTGCGGATGCCGCCGCTGGCGCTCTGGACGGCGATGCGGGTGTCAGACTCGCTGGAGCGCGGGGTGTCGTTCTTCATGGCCGAGCTGGAGCGGCTGCGGGACGTGGTGAGCTCGGCGCGCGAGGCTGGCCCGGCCGTCGACGGTCCCGGCGCGACGGCTGGCGACTCGTCATCTGCCGCGCCACGCGTGCTCTACTTGCTGGACGAGATCCTCCAGGGCACCAACACCGCCGAGCGGCAGATCGCGGCGCGACGGGTGATCCGTTTGCTGCTGCGCTGCCGGGCCGTCGGGGCCGTCTCGACGCACGACCTGACGTTGGCGGATGCCCCGGACCTGGCAGCGGCGGCCCAGGCGATCCACCTGACGGAGCTGGTGGTGGACGAGCCGGACGGTGCGCGGATGACGTTCGACTACCGGGTGCGCGAGGGGATCGCCCGCTCGACGAACGCGCTGCGGCTGCTGGACATGGTGGGGCTGACCGAGCCGGAGGGGTAGGACACCCCACCCCATCGGCCGCCAATCATCCCCAGGGGGCGCAATGAATTGCGCCTTGCCAGCAGACCTACGCTCGGGCGGGGCGACCGGTGGGCGCCAATCATCCCAAGGGGGCGCAATGAATTGCGCCCGTACTAGGTTCGTCCTGGTAGGGGCGCGATTCATCGCGCCCGACCCGGGCCTCAGTTCAAGAAGCCCAGGCGCTCGAAGGTGCCGCCGAGGATCTGCTGCGAGGGCATCCCGAACCAGCTTTCCAGCACGGTGGCGTAGACCGAGCGGAAGTCCACCGTGTAGCGCAGGTCGCCGTCGATCAGGTTGGTCAGACTGGGCGCCTCGCCGTAGAGCCCGGACTTGACGCCGCTGCCGATGGCGAACATCGGGCCGGCCGCGCCGTGATCGGTGCCGCCGCTGCCGTTCTCGCGGACCCGCCGTCCGAACTCGGAGAAGCCGAGGGTCAGCACGCCGTCCGCCTTGCCCAGTTGTTCGAGATCCTTCTGGAACGCCGCCAGTCCCTCCGAGACCTGGGTCAGCAGGTTGGCGTGGACCGGCTTCTGGTTGGAGTGGGTGTCGAAGCCGCCCATCGAGACGTAGAAGACGCGCGTCCCGAGGTTCGCCGCGATCATCTGGGCGACGTTCTGAAGCGCCTTGCCAAACGGGCTCTGCGGGTATGGGACGGAGGGCTGGTACTTCTCGGAGGAGGAGGCCAGCGCCTCGACGCCGCGCGCGGTGGTGTTCCAGCCCTGCGAGACGAGATCCATCGTCGGGAGCTTGCGGCCGGGCTTCGCATACATCTGGCCGAACGTCTTGAGGAGCGGGTCCTTGCCGGTCGGGAGGCGGCGGTCGGCCAGGAACTGGAACGTGTTGACGTCCTGGATCGCGGCGGCTGGCGCGTTTGGCGTCAGGAGCGCCTTGGGGATGCTGTTCCCCATCGTCACGCACTGAAACGGGCTCTCCCCGACCTTGTACACCTCGGACATGAACGCCCCGAGCCAGCCCTGGTCGGCGTTGGCGTCCGGTCGGGCGGTGTGCCAGATGTCCATCGAGCGGAAGTGGGAGCGGTTCGGGTTGGGGTAGCCGACGCCCTGGATCAAGGCCAGCTTGCCCTCGTCGTGGAGTCGCTTGAAAGCCTTGAGGCTGGGGTGCAGCCCGACCTGACCGTTCAGCTGAAGCACGTCCGCCTGGGCGATCCCGACCTTGGGTCGGAGATCGTAGTAGGCGCCGAGGCCGTACGGCGGCAGGAAGTTGAGGCCGTCGTCGCCGCCCCCGAGCTGGACGACGACCAGGGTGCGCTGGTCGGGCGAGACGGTCGGGCGGGGTTGCTGCACGACCTGGCGCGGAGCGGGCGCCGGGGCCTGGGCGGCGGCTGTCACGGTTGGCTGCGCAGGGGCGGTGGCCGGCGCTGCGACGGATGGTTTCGCGGCAGCTGGCTTCGCGGCTGGCTTCGGCTGCGCCGCTGATTGGGCTGCTGCCGTCACGGTCGGCGCCGCCTCCGACGTGGTCGGAGCGGTGGTGCAGGCCGCCAGCCCGACGGTCAGCGCGGCGGCTCCACCGACCTTGAACAGCTCGCGTCGTGATTGCTTCGCCATGCTGGTCTCTCCTAGCCGATCTGGTACTCGGTGCTGGCCAGTGCGAGGTGGATCGCGCCGCGCAGGCGGGCGTCGGTCGCCTGCTGGACCTGTTGCGGGTTCGGGGCCGTCACGAGGTACGGCGGGTAGGTCAGCGGCGACTGGAGGTAGGCGACGAGCGCACCGCGAGCATCTGGCGACAGCTCGACGTCCAGCGCGGCTGACAGTCTGTCCGTAATGGTGGCCGCATCGGACAGGCTCACGTCCTGGCCGAGCAGGGCGAGCGGCTCCATCACGCCGCCGTCGTTCGGCTCGCCGCGCGCCGTCGCCAGCCGGGCCGCGAAGTTGAACCGCTCCAGCAGCGTCGAGGGATTCACCCAGGCTCGCCCGCCGGCCCACCCTGCCACGTTCGGCGGATTCAGGACGTCCTGGCCCATCGAGCGGAGTGCCACGATCAGGCCGCGCTCGCGGGCTTGTGCGCCGAGCATCCGGACCGCGCCGACGGTGTACTCGATGGGCGACTTGACGTGACCGTAGCGGGATTGCTCGGAGTAGAAGGCGTCCGAGGTCAGGACGGCCCGCACCACGGCGCGGACGTCGTACTTCGAGTCCATGTACGCGCCGACCAGCGACCCGAGCACCGGCGGCTCGGGGTTGGGATAGGCGAAGTAGGCGAACAGCTTCTTGGAGATCCGCTCGGCGGTGGCCGGGTGCGCGACGACGGCGTCCACGATGTCTGTGCCGTCGAGCGGGCCGGTCTTCCCGAGGAACGTCTTCTGGCCGTAGTCGTGCTGGTTCCGATCGAAGAAGAACTCGGCGTTGTTGCGGAGGTTCCAGCCGGTGAACGCGCGCGCCGATGCCTGGACGTCGTCCTCGGAGTAGTTGCCGATCCCGAGGGTGTACAGCTCCAGCAGCTCGCGGCCGTAGTTCTCGTTCGGGGCGTTCTTGCGGTTCGTGTTGCCGTCCAGCCAGATCAGCATGGCCGGGTCTTGCGAGACGCCGAGCAGCAGCTCGCGGAAGCTGCCGAGACCCTTCTCACGCAAGAGGGCCAGGTGGTTGTGCATGGCGAGCGGGTTGGCGACCTTGGTGTTGGCGACGGCGAAATGACCGTGCCAGAACAGCGCCATCTTCTCGACGAGCGGCCGGCGGGTGCGCGCCATCCGGTACAGCCACCACGTCTGGACGTCTTCGATGTTCTGAAGGTCGATCAGGTGGCCGCTCAGGCTGGCGAGCTGGCCGTCGAAGTCCTCCTGGATGCGCTCCGGGTGCAGGAGCTCGTCGAGCGTGCCCTCGACGCCGAGCCCGATGTACCGCTCCAGTTCTTGCTGACTCGCGCCGAAGCCGGCCCGGCGCAGGAGTAACGCCACGCGGTTGCGTGTCTCTCGGTCGGCCACCGGACGCCTCCGTGAGTGATGGGTGAGGATCGAGGGGCGAGGGGCGAGGGGCGAGGGGCGAGTACGGCGAAGGCGCGCTCCCAACGCCTGACACCCAGACCCTGACATCAGTGTACGGAGGCGCCGGTTAGGAGATGGAGAAGGCCAACGTTGAGCGCAGGTTAGGGGGGAGAGTCTGGGCAGGCGACAACGTTATGGTTCGGTAAAGGTCGACCACGAGAAGTCAGACGGCTAGGTGTAGCTCTCGCGGGGCGCGGCCAGCTTGTACCCGACGCCGCGCACGGTGGTCAGGTACTCGGGGGCGCTCGGGTTGCGTTCCAGCTTCTCTCTGAGGTGGCGGACGTGGACTTTGAGCTGGTCCACGTCGCTCTCCAGGGCGCTGCTGCCCCAGGCGAAGGCGAGCACGCGCTCGTGGGGGACCACGCGGCCGGCGTTCAAGGCCAGGCAGTGGAGGATCTCGTACTCCTTCGGCGTCAGATCCACGGTGACGCCGCGCATCGAGACCTCGTGCCCGCCGAAGTCGATCTCCAGCTCGCCGACCGTCACGCTGCCCTGGTCCGGGGTCTGGGCGGCCGAGCTGCGGCGGGCGACGGCACGGATGCGGGCCAGCAGCTCGCGGTGGCTGAACGGCTTGGTCAGGTAGTCGTCCGCGCCCAGGTCGAGGCCCCAGACACGGTCGGCCTCCTCGCCTCGGGCGGTCAGCAGGATGACCGGGACCGGACCACGCTCGCGGAGCTTGCGGCAGACGTCGAAGCCGCTCAGGCCGGGCAACATCACGTCGAGTACCACCAGATCGGGCCGAGACCGCTCGGCGAGGGCCAGCGCCTCCTCGCCAGAGTAGGCGAGGATAGGACGGTGGCCCTCCTTACGCAGGCTGTAGCCGATGATGTCGGCGATGTCGCGGTCGTCGTCCACGACGAGGATGTCCACGCGGCGCTCCGAGGTTCGTGTCTACGATCAGGGTACTCGGTTCGGCGCCGCGCGTGCGTCGAGAGCGCCAGACGGGGGTGTGCGTCGGAGTTTTGGCCGAGCCAGAACACGGGGGCGATGAATCGTGGGGCGCGATGAGTCGCGCCCGTACAAGGCATCACCCACTGGTACGGGCGCGATTCATCGCGCCCCAAGAAACTGACGCACACCCGCCAGACGGCCCCGGAGACCGTCGCAATCGCCGACGGTCTCCGGGGCCAGGCATCGGACGAGGGCTACGTCGCTGACGGGGCCGGCTGGGCTTGCGCTCCGGCGGTATCTTCGGGCTTCGTCCAGCACGCTTTCAGGCCGCAGATGGTGCAGAGCAGCTCATCGGGCGCTTTGCGGGCCGGCGGTGCGACCGCGCCGGACGACCTGCTTGACGCGGCGGTGGCGTCACCGGCTGGCGCTGCCGCGGCCGCTCCTGTGTCGGTGCCGCGCTGGTCGGCCATGCTACTTCACCCCGGCCGGTGTGTGGGCGCGCAGGAACTGGCGCATCTTCTCGGTGGCCGGGCCGACCGTCTCCGGCTCGCGCCACTGATGGACCCGCTCGACGTTCGGCAGCAGCGCGGCGACCTCGTCTGAGGTGACCTTCGGATGGGCGACGTCGTTGCCGTCAAGGAGTAGCATCGGGATCTGGACGGTCTTCACGAAGTCGCGGTCCACGGCGAAGACGAAGTCGGTGTCGAACAGGTCGTGGCCGAACCTGTCCACCGTCTCCATGTCAACCTTCGCACCGTTGGCGATCAGGTTCTCGCCCCAGGGCGTCCACATGCGAGGTCCGAAGTAGCCGGGCTCGTTTGGATCGGGGCCGATCGGCTGCATCAGGACGCCGGCGACGACGCGCTCGGGGGCGCGCTTTGCCAGCGAGAGGATGAAGGTGCAGCCGATGCAGCAGCCGGCCATCAGCGCCTTCTCGATGCCGAGGGCGTCGAGGACGGCGAGCTGGTCGGCGGCGTACATGCCCCAGGCGTCCTCGGTGCGGATCGGGCCGCTGGAGTTGCCGGCGTTGCGCTGGTCCATCGCGATGACCCGAAACTCGTTCGAGAACTCGGCGATCGGGTTGAGCGGCATCCGATGCCAGAACGGAATGGCGGAGTTCAGGCCACCGGGGGCCAGCAGCAGCAACGGGAAGCCGCTGCCTGACTCTTCGTAGTAGATGGACGCACCGTCACGCTCGACATACGGCATGGCACTCTCTCCCCTACTCGGCGTCTTCGCCGCTACGGGCTAGCGTAGTTGACGGATGGCGACCCTTGCCAATTTCCCGCTCAGCGGCTGCCGACGGCCAGTGACTCTGGCGTCCAGTTCTTGACGGTGCCGGGGGCGATACCGGCTGCCTCTCGCTGCTTGGTGACCGCCTCGATCAGCGCCTGGATGTAGCCGTTCGCGAATGCGCGGCCGCGGTGGCCCCACGGGGTGTCCTGGTACGTCTGCGGCACGTGATCGTCGATGAAGAAGCTGTCGAAGCCGCAGTCGTAGTAGATCTCCATCGCCTTGAACATGTCCACGTAGCCGGTGTTGACGAACTCTTCCTTAAACGTCGGGACGGTGCCGGAGACGTTGCGGAAGTGGACGTACAGGATCTTGTGGCGCGACCCGAAATAGCGGATCTTGCCGTAGACGTCCTTGTCAGGGTCCGATTCTGCCATCTCGGACATGGTGCCCTGGCAGAACTCGATGGCGTTCGAGTCGCTGGGGTAGATCTCGATGAGCCGCTTGTACGAGTCGAAGTCGCGCAGCAGCTGGGGGATGCCGCCGAGGATCGGGACCGGCGGATCGCAGGGGTGGATGCCGAGCCGGATGCCCTCCTCTTCGGCGATGGGGGTGATGATCTTGATCCAGTATTCGAGGTTCGCCCACATCTCCTCTTCGGAGTACACCCGGTCGTGGGTGAGGGGGAAGGTCCGGGCGATGGTGTCGTCGAAGGCGGTGGCGACGGCGCCGGCCCGAATCCGCTCGGGCGGGGTCCGCCAGACATGAGAAGGCATCCAGTTGTAGCCAAAGATCGGGATGCCGGCCCGGGCCATGTTGCGGACGGTGAAGATCATGTTCTCGATCTGCTCGTCACGCTTCGGGCCGTTCAGCATGATGTGGTCGTAGAAGCGGGTCGGGACGTTCTCCAGCGCGGTCAGCTTGAGTCCGAAGCTTTCGACGCGCACACGCAGCTTGACGAGGTCGTAGAGTTCCCAGCGCTCGCCGCCGGGCAGCTGGGGAGTGTTGAGCAGCACGTCGGTCGCGCCGAACTGCGCCGCGAACTGGAGGTACTCGTCGGTCGGGACGTTGAACTGTCCGAAGCCTGCTCGCATGAGACGCCTTCCCGTAGGTGAACTGGCACACGAATGGTCTGACTGTAGCTCAGATCGTCTGCTATCGTGTCGCGCGACTCTCGCCAGGCATGGTGGTGCGTCGTTCGCAGCCTGAACGCACCCGAAGGCAAAGGAGCAGCCGTCATGAGCGCCGTCGCTACTGACATCCAGACGTTTCTCTGCAAGCTTCGGGCGGTGAAGGATTACACCGCCGAGCCGATCGACCAGGACGCCCTCGAAGGCATCCTCGAAGTGGGCCGCTGGACCGGCACCGGTAGCAACCGTCAGTCCACGGAAGTGGTGGTGATCCGCGACCGCGAGCTCCAGGCGAAGATGGGCGAGTGGGGCGCGCAGCCAGCGGTTGGGGCGGCGGCGGTGCTGCTGCTGGTAGTGGCGGACGATGCCTCGCCGCTCGACGAGGGGCGCGTGGCCGAGCGATTGTGCCTCGGATCGGCGGCGCAGGGGCTCGGGTCGAGCGTGGCGACGCTGAAGAACGAGGGGCCGGACGAGGTCAAGAAGATCCTCGGTATTCCGTCCCAGCACCGCGCGCGGACGCTGGTGGCGGTGGGCCACACGGACACCGAGGCGCGTAAGGCGCGGCTGGCCGGCCCGCAGCGCAGCCCGACCGGCCGCAAGCCGCTCTCCGAGTTCGCCCACTTCGACAAGTACTAAACCCATGCCGATCTGGAACCCGCGGTGAGCGAGGAGCCTGGGGCGCGATTTATCGCGCCTCTTCCGAACCGCACTCCTCTCCATCGGCATGAAGATCCCACCGTGGCATCGGTTTAGACCCCGGAAGCGCCCCTAACCTCCGGTCGCCTTCCCAAGCATGGGAGTGGAGATCGGAGGGGAGGGCTGCCCGCAAGATCAGAGGGGCGGCACGCCCGGGATGCGCTCCGGCTCCAGCCCGTACAGTACCTGCCCGACCGACTCCAGGCCGCGCGGGTGGACGCCATGGTGCTGCGGGATGGCGTGGACGTCGCGGAAGGCGCGCTCGATTGGGCAGCTCGTGTAGAGCGAGGTCGCGGCACCGGTCAGGTAGACGAGGTCCACCGCCTGGACGGCGCCGTTCACCGCGTGCCAGCTCGCCAGGCGCACGTCGGCGCGCAGCTCGTTGGTGGCGTCTCCGCCGGCCAGGATCTCGCCCCAGAGGCGACGGACGGCATCATGGAGGTACAACCGGGCCGAGCGCACCAGACCTTCCGCCTGGGCGAGCCGGGTCTGCGCCGCCCAGTCGTGCCGCAGCGAGTCAGGCGCTCCCATTCGGCGCTTCTCGACGGCGAGCCCTACGAGCGTCTCAATGGCCGAGCGGGCGATGCCGAGCGCCATCGCGCCCAGTCCGGGGCTGATCCGGGAGGCCGGCGGGCAGCGGTAGCGTGGCTCCGTCAGCACCAGCGGATCGGAGTGGAACGAGGCGCACGCGGCCGGCACGAAGAGGTCGCGCACCATCACGTCGTGGCTGCCGGTGCCGCGTAGCCCGCCGACGGTCCAGGTGTCCACGATCTCGGCGGCGGCGGTTGGGAAAAGCATGAACCGCTGCTCTGGCGCGCCTGACGGCAGTCGGCGTGGCTCGGCGCCGTCGAACACATTCGAGAGCAGGATCAGCCAGGTGCTCAATTGGCAGCCGCTGACTAATGACCAGCGCCCGCTGACCCGGTAGCCGCCCTCCACGATGACGGCCTGCCCTGAGGGGCGAGTGCTGTTCGCGACGATCACGCCCGGGTCGCCGAAGACGGCCTGGGCGGTTGCGGTCGGGAGTCGGGCGGTGGTCCAGTTGGTGTTCCCGTTCCAGACGCACCACGCTACCGAGGCGTCAGCGCGGGCGAGCTCCTCGTAGACGGGCAGCAGCTCCGGCGGCGAGAGATCGAGGCCGCCGTACGCTGCCGGCACGGCGGCCCGGAAGAAGCCTGCCTGGGCCAGTTCGCGGGTGAGCGCTTCTGGCAGGCGCCGGCCGCTCTCGATCTCGTCCCGCTGTGCGATGATGCGCGGCCGGAGCTCGCGAGCGGTTTCCAGCAGCGGCGTGGTCGTGATTCCCCCCGACATGGCGACCCTCCTGAGCCTGGATCGGCGGGCATCGTAACATGGGGCCAGCTTATCTGGTGGCCATGCCCAGGACGGCCCGGGTGATGGTGTCGTCGCAGCAGGCGTCGTACGGCGCGACGGTCTGGATCAGCCCACCCCGGTGGAGCAGGTCGGCGAGACGGTCGAAGCTGGCATGCGGGATCGTCGCGTCGGACGACCAGACCCCGAGCCGGTGGTACCGCTCGACAGCCCACCGATTCACCCCGCCGTCCGCGTCCGGGAACGACGGCTCGATGGTCTCCCAGATCTCCTCGCCGGTGGCGGCGCGCATCCACTCCAGCGTGGCGACGTGTGCCCGCGTGAACGCCGTCAGTGCCTCGTTCTGGGTGTCCAGCACCGAGCGCAACGCGGAGTAGGAGCTGTACGGGATCGGTCCGCCCTCAGTCGCCATCTCGCGCACGACGACGCCGGCACCCTCGGCCGCCAGCGCCTCCGCGACCTGGGCCGGCGCCTGCAAGAAGTCGGCTTCGCCGGCCTTGAACGCCTCGGCCGCTTCGGGAGCTGGCAGGCCCGCGATTGGCCTGATCTGGTCTGGATCGAGGCCGCGCTCCAGCAGCAGCGCCCGCAGCACGAACCACGGTGTCGGCGCCTCCGAAAAGAGGATCAGCCGTTTGCCGAGCAAGTCCGGCCAGTCGAACGAGCCGCTCCGGCCGATCAAGAAGAAGCCGTCGCGGTCGTTCAGGCGGGTGAAGTGGATCGGGACGTTCCGCTCGCCGGCGTCGTAGCTGACGAGCGAGCGCATGATGCCGCCGAGCGCCACGTCCAGGTCGCCGCGCATCTGCGCGGCCAGGATGACGCGGCCATCGCCAGGGATGGTCGTGCTTAGCTCGAGACCCTGCTCGGCGAACAACCCCCGATGGAGCGCGACGTAATACGGTGCGTAGAAGACGTGATGGAAGGTCACCCCGAGTCGTAGCTGCATCGGTCACCGCTCCTCGTGGCAGGCTGTACCCGGTGTTGTCTCACACTTCGATGCCGTCGTGGAGCATCAGCGTGCGATTGTCGGAGATGGCGAGCAAGGCGCTCGCTACGCGGCGCGCGAGCGTCGTGGGTAACAGATGCACGGCTTTTCCTGGCGGGACGAAGCGATACTCCGAGAGCTCGTCAGCCGGCAGCCGGATCGCGCTGATGGCGGCAGCGTCGAGGGCGCCGCCCAGGAACACCAGCTGGAGGGCGTCGGACTGGTTCGGCCGACGCGAGGTGTAGTCCACGACGAGTAGCCGACCGGGCGCAAGCTCTAGCCCCAGCTCCTCGCGGATCTCGCGGCGGCACGCCTCTACCGGCGATTCGTCTGCCTCCACGATACCGCCGGGGATCTCCCAGCCGTCCTTGTAGGTCGGCTTCACCAGCAGCAGCCGGCCCTGTTCGTCGAGGAAGAGCGCACCAGCCGAGATGTACTTCGTGGGGAAGTCCGGTGCCGGAGGTACCAGCTCTGGGAGCGCGGTGTCTGCCTCGTTCGGGACTCCCATCGTGCCCCCACGGCGTTCGGCTGCCGCCTCGGTGTGCCGTTCAATCTCACGAAGATCACCCGTCATCATGCGCTCCCCGGTAGACTGGAGGCGACCAGGCCGCGAGATTCTAGCCACGGAGCGTGACCCCATGATCGAAGACCCGGTCCTGCGCGACGACTGGCACCCCGTGGCCCGGCTGGCCGATCTCGAAGCGGGCAAGCCGCTCGGCGTCCGACTGCTCGGCGAGGACGTGGTCGTCTGGCGGGCCGGCGACGCCATCCTCGCCTGGCAGGATCTCTGCATCCACCGGGGGACGCGGCTCTCGCTCGGGCAGGTGCGCGGCCAAAGCATCGAGTGTCCATACCACGGCTGGACCTACGGCCCGGATGGCCGCTGCACGCTGATCCCCGCGCATCCCGATCAGACGCCGCCCGCGAAAGCCGTAGTACGGACCTACCGCGCCACGGTCCAGTTCGGCCTGGTCTGGGTCTCGCTGGGAGATCCAAGGCTGGGCGTGCCGCCATTCCCGGAGTGGGACGTCCCCGAATACCGCACCATGCTCTGCGGCCCGTACGCCGTCAACGCCAGCGGCCCTCGGATCGTCGAGAACTTCCTGGACGTGGGGCACTTCCCGTTCGTCCACGAGAACATCCTGGGCACCCGCGAGCGCCCGGAGATCGAGGAGTACGAGGCGGAGATCACTCCCGAGGGCGTCGAAGCGCGCTCGGTGCGAGTGTACCAGCCTGATCCGTACGGCACCGGCGTCGGGGACACCGTCTCGTACACCTACCGCGTCCCCAGGCCGCTGACGGCGTACCTCGCGAAGGAGTCGGACGGGCCGCGCTTCTCGCTGATCCTAATGGTGACTCCGCACGAGGAGGTCCGGAGCACCGCCTGGATGGTGATGGCGATGAACTACGGCCACGAGATCCCAGAATCCGAGCTGGTCGCCTGGCAGGACACCATCTTCGCCCAGGATCAGCCGATCCTGGAGTCGCAGCGGCCGGAGCTGCTGCCGCTCGACTTGCAGGCGGAGCTGCATCTCAGAAGCGACCGGACGGCGCTGGCGTACCGCCGCTGGCTTGGGCAGCTGGGGCTCAGCTTCGGGACGGCGTGAGCGAGAGGGCAGAGAGCAGAGGGCAGAGGGCAGTGGAGGACGGGGCGGGAGTGTCGGGGGCAGGCTAGGGACCGGGGTAAGGGTTTCTCCCGATCCCGCCATGCGCTCGCCGGGGGCATACTGGGCGTGCAGGCGGTCTCCTGGGAGCGCGGCGATCTTCGCCGCCCCGGTGGAGCCACCACCGCGCAATGGTTGCCAGCGGGCGCAGGGAGCCGTGACGAAGCGGCGAAGATCGCCGCGCTCCCAGGGGAGGGCAATCCTGCGACCAGTCTGGGGAGGTGCTCGCATGGCCATCGAGTTTGGCGAGACGTTCGTCGCCAACACCCGCGACTACTCGCGGGCCAACGCCTACTGGCTCGGGCAGGCGTCGCTGCTGGCATACGCCACGGCGCCCGAGATTCAGGCGGCTGTTGCTGGGTGGGGCCTGACCACGGACTTCCAGTTCTTCGACAAGCTGGAGACCCAGGCGTTCATCGCCGGCGACGACCGTCTGCTGATCCTGGCGTTTCGCGGCACGACCCGGCTGCTGGACTGGATTCAGGACGCCCAGTTCGACCTCGTCGGCGGGCCGGCGGGGCGGGTCCACGAGGGATTCCTGGTCGCGCTCAGCTTCGTCTGGCGCGAGGTGCTGGACTTCATCCAGACGAAGCGCAACGGTCGGGCGATCTGGGTGACCGGCCACAGCCTGGGGGCGGCCCTCGCGGCGCTGGCCGTCGCCAAGCTGCGGCTCGAACGAGACGAGCCGCTGAACGGACTCTACACGTTCGGGCAGCCGCGCGGCGGCGACCAGACGTATGCCACGGCCTTCGACGCCAACTTCGGCGCGCAGACGTTTCGCTACGTCAACGACCGCGACATCGTGGCGCGCGTGCCGTTGCGGCTGATGCAGTACAGCCACGTCGGGACGTTCAAGTACTTCGACCGGAAGGGCGTCCAGCGGGACGACGCGAACTGGGACGACATCATCAAGCGACGGATCACTGCGCCAATCGCTGCGCTGATCCCGCCGATCCTGCCCGTGACCGACTTCCTGGTGCCGCACAACCCGGCCGCCTTCGCGAAGCTGATCTCGCGGAACGTCGAGGAGTTTGACGACCACCGGATGGACCACTACGTGGAGAATCTCGACAAGGCGCTGCTCGAGGTGCTGTAGGCGCTGCGGGCGGGGGCTTTCGTGCTCAACATTCGCGTCTTCGGGCGGGCGCGGGTATCATCGACGTACGGGCACGGTTGAGGCCGGCCACCTGATGCGGGCCGCTGATACCGTGACCGCGACGACGATGACTCCGAGGAGCAGCGCGTGCACGTCGTTCACGGGATCTGGATTCCCGACGACACCAGCGACTTCGTGCAGGGCGGCGGGCTGTACGTCTGGGTCGAGACGGACGCCCCGCTCGGCCCGGTCGGATCGGGCCGCCGTGCGAAGGACGCCTCGCACCCGCGCCAGCTCGGGAAGGACGCGCTGGCCGCGTTCCTGCGTGGCAAGCTCGGGGTCCGGACGCACGTCACGGACGACGCGCTCGCGAAGACGCTGCACCAGAAGTATCTGCTGCTGCCGACCGCCGCCGATCGCCCGCTGCCCTCGTTCGAGGTTGCTCCGTACGTCGAGGAGGAGCTGCCGCTCGACTACGAGCTCACACCGTGGCAGGTCTGGTGCTACCGGCTGCCAGACGTGCTCGGCGGCCTGAACGAGATCCACTTCACCGCGTTGAACGCCGCCGAGGATTTCCAACTGGGGCTCGATCTGGTGTTCTGGCACCAGCACGCCCAGGTGGTCAAGGGGATCGTAGCCCGAGACCAGTACATCCCGTCGCTGGCGTACCGGTCGTTTGAAGCCGCGCCCTCGGAGGACGGCAAGCCCGCGAAGGCGCGACGGGGTGCGAAGGCGAGCGCGGCGAATGGCGCCGCGACGCGGTCCGCCGGGGCAACTGCTCCTACGAAGGCCAGGGGCAAGCGGGCGCCCGCGTTCGAGATCAAGGCCGGCTGGGAGATCGTCTCGCCGGGCTACGACGCCACGATCCAGCGCCACGCCGCCGCGATGCCGGTGGTCTGCCGGGCCGGCCTGAACGACCCGTCCGAGCCGGTCCTCTACGACGCCGAGCCGCTGTTGCGACACTTCTCGGAGTGCCTGCTGGACGAGGTGGTGGGACGCACGCCGTCCACCGCCGCCTTCGACAAGCAGATCGCCGGCACGCTGATCGAGCAGAGCTGGCATCCGAACGGCCCGCCGGATCGTCGCTCGCCATACGATCTGTACCGGGCGCAGTACCAGAAGCCGAAGGCCGAGCCGCCGCCGTCCGGCCTCCACGGCCTCTCGCCGGACCAGGCATTGACGCTGTACCGGCAGTGGCTCGCCTGGCGGACGCAGCTCACCCGCGCCCACACCGAGGCCGGCTTCACCCTCAGCTTCCGGCTGGCCGAAGCGTCCGCGACCGAGCCGGACGACTGGTACCTGCACTTCGAAGTTGCCGCCCGCCACGATCCGTCGTTGCGGCTGAGCCTGGAGGAGTACTGGTCCACGAAGCCGAAGGACCGCCCGGCCGCCGCTCGCCCATTCGGAGCCGACTTCGAGAAGCAGCTGCTGCTGGCGCTCGGGGCGGCGGCGCGGATCTACCCGACGCTCTGGGACGGCCTCGCGACCGACCTCCCGATCGGCTGCGAGCTGACCATGAGCGGCGCGTTCGACTTCCTGAAGGAGAGCGCCTGGGTGCTCGAAGACGCGGGGTACAGCGTGCTGGTGCCGTCCTGGTGGACGCCGCAGGGCCGGCGGCGGGCCAGGGTCCGCCTGAAGACCTCGACGCGCACCGCGAAGGGCGACAGTGCCACGCCGAGCAAGGGCGGCCTGACCCTCCAGAACCTCGTCTCGTACCAGTATCAGCTCTCGATTGGCGGCGAGGTGGTCACCCCCGAGGAGTGGCAGCAGCTGGTCAACGCCAAGGCGCCGCTGGTCCAGTTCCGAGGCCAGTGGATGGAGCTGGACCGCGACAAGATGCAGGAGCTGCTCCAGTTCTGGCAGACCCACCAGCAGGATACGCCCGATCTCGACCTGATGGACCTGATCCGGCTGGGGGCCGAGTCTGACGAGTATCTCGAATTGGATCACGACGATGCGGTCCAGGGGATGCTGGCCCGGCTCCAGGACAAGAGCGCACTGGCGCCCATCGAGAACCCGCCGGCGTTGCAGGGCACGCTCCGCGAGTACCAGAAGCGCGGCGTCGCCTGGCTCAACTACCTGGAGAGCCTCGGGTTGAACCCGTGCCTGGCCGACGACATGGGGCTCGGGAAGACGGTGCAGGTGATCTCGCGGCTGCTGATCGAGCGCGACGAGGCCAGGAGCCAGTTGGCCGGAGCCGCGGCGGGACAGGATGCGCCGGTCTTCCCACCGACCCTCATCATCGCGCCGACCTCGGTCCTGGGCAACTGGCGCAAGGAGATCGAACGGTTCGCGCCCGACCTGACGGTGCTGGTGCACCAGGGCGCGGACCGCGCGAAAGACGAAAAGCGGTTCAAGGCGGCAATCGCCGGCCGCGACGTGGTGCTGACCTCGTTCGCGCTGGCCCGCCTGGATGAGAAGCTCCTGCGCGGCAAAGGCTGGCACCGGGTGGTGGTGGACGAAGCCCAGAATATCAAGAACCCGCAGGCGGCCCAGACGAAGGCGATCCTGAAGCTGGACGCGCCGCACCGACTGGCGCTGACCGGCACCCCCGTCGAAAACCGCCTCCGTGACCTCTGGTCGATCTTCAACTTCCTGAACCCGGGCTATCTCGGCAAGGAGGCCCAGTTCCGGAAGTCGTTCGAGACCCCGATCTACAAGGGGACCGATCCGAGCCGCTCCGCAACCCTCAAGAAGCTGGCCGAGCCGTTCATCCTGCGCCGGGTCAAGACGGACCGCAGCATCATCGACGACCTGCCGGACAAGATCGAGCAGAAGGTGTACACCACCCTGACGCCGGAGCAGGCATCCCTGTACGAGGCGGTGGTCAAAGAGGCGGCCCGCGAGGTGGACGAGTCGGACGGCATCCAGCGGAAGGGGCTGATCCTCTCGGTGCTGATGCGGCTGAAGCAGATCTGCAACCACCCGGCCCAGTTCCTGGCGGATGGGAGCGCCTTCACGCCAGAGCGGTCGCACAAGCTGGAGCGGCTCGGCGAGATGCTCGAGGAGGCGATCGAGAGCGGCGAGAGCGCGCTGATCTTCACCCAGTACACCGAGATCGGGGCGGCGCTGGAGCGATATCTCGCGCACACGCGCCACTTCCAGACGTACTACCTGCACGGCGGCACCAGCGCCCAGCGCCGCGACCGCATGGTCACCGAGTTTCAAGACCCGGAGAGTCCGCCGTCGGCGTTCATCCTGTCGCTGCGAGCTGGCGGCGTCGGGCTGAACCTGACGCGGGCGAACCACGTCTTCCACTTCGACCGCTGGTGGAACCCGGCCGTGGAGGACCAGGCAACAGACCGAGCGTTCCGGATCGGCCAGCAGAAGAACGTGTTCGTGCACAAGTTCGTGGCGCTGGGCACGCTCGAAGAGAAGATCGACGCGATGATCGAGGACAAGAAGCAGCTGTCGTCGCTGGTGGTGGGCGCCGACGAGTCGTGGCTGACCGAGCTGGACAACGAGGCGTTCAAGGACTTGATCGCGCTGCGCAAGAGCGCGGTGGTGGACTGAGCCGTCAGCGGCCAGGTGTCAGCGGCCGGCACGATCGCCCTGGCGGCTGAGAACTGAGAACTGAGAACTGAGAACTGAGAACTGAGAACTGAGAACTGAGAACTGAGGGTAGCGACGATGGCGCAGTACGGGCGGACGTGGTGGGGCGAGCGCTTCCTGCAGGCGCTGGAGCGGTTCACCGACCCTCGCCGGCTTGGACGTGGACGCGCGTATGCCGGTAACGGGCGCGTCACCGAGCACGTCCTGAAGGACGGCGTGGTCCGTGCGAAGGTCCGAGGCTCGATCAACCCGTACTTCGGGGTGTACAAGGAGCCGCTCTACGACACCACCATCAAGATCAAGCAGATCCCACGAGCCGGCTGGGAGCAGGTGATCCGGCGAATTGCGTCGCGGGCGGACCTGATCGCGAAGCTGCTTCAACAGGAGATGCCGGACCGGATCGAAGAGGTGTTCGCGGCGGAAGACGTGCACCTGCTGCCCGGCAGCCGCAGCGACTTCACGACGCAGTGCTCCTGCCCGGACTGGGAGAACCCGTGCAAGCACATCGCCGGGGTGTACTTCCTGCTGGCGCGCGACCTGGACCGCGACCCGTTCGTGCTGTTCGAGCTGCGAGGGCTGTCTCGCGAGGCGCTCCACGAGGAGCTGGTGAAGTCGCCGATGGGCGAGATCCTGGCCTCGGAGCTGAAGTCCGAGGACGTGCCAGTCCAGCCAGTTGCGTCGTACCACACCCGCCCGACGAGGTCGAAGGTCAACGCGCAGCCGGGCAACGGAAAGGCAGGTGCCGCGAAGGACGGGAACGCTGCGGCTGACCACCCGGAGCTGAACCATCGCGAATTCTGGGCCGGCGCCCGCCGCCTGCCGCCGTTGGCTCCCGCACCGCCAACCAGGGTGCCGGCGCTGGTGGTGAAGCGGCAGGGCGACTACCCGCCGTTCTGGCACAAGGACAGCTCGTTCGTCGAGACGATGGAGGAGCTGTACGAGCGGGTCCGCGCCAAGAGTCCTCAGATGAAGTAGGGTCGCGTCACGCCCGTGACGTCATGACCGATCTTGTCATAGTCGAAGTATTGCAAGATTGTCAGGTGGACGTGGGCTTGACAGTGCGAGTTTTAAGTCGTACTCTTGCGACGGTCGTCGTGATCGTGACCTTACGGTCAGTGCGTGCGGCACGAAGGACTCGGCCGGTCGTCCGGTTCTCGATCCACGCCGAATCACGGAGGGAGAATGGATTTCACACGCGTACGTGGGTTCATGCTGTCGTTTGTCTTGGCCGGAGCGTTCCTCGTCTCATCGACGGTGACTGGCCTGGCCGCCAGCAGCACGGTGACGGTCACGCCGGGCAACATGCAGGGATGGTTCTTCTACAACGACGAGACCGACGTCATCGACAACACGCTTGGGACATTTGTCGCGGGACCGGGCACGCCGCCGGCTGGGATCGGGAGCGCCAAGATCAGCGTCACCGGCTCCCAGCGACGCAATCTCGCGACCTACCAGTTTAGTGGTACGCCGCTCGCCAGCATCACGACGCTTCGGTTCAGCACCTACAACCCGTCCGCTGGCAATGGCGGGAGCGCCAACCGATCTGGCTATCTGCACTTCAACGTCGATTTCAATGGGTCCGACACCTGGCAGCGACGCCTGGTCTACGTTCCCTCGGTGAATGGTACGGTGATTCAGAACCAGTGGCAGGAGTGGGACGCCATCAGCGGTGGGAACGCCAAGTGGAGCTATTCCGGTGCCAACTGGCCCATCAGCGGTGAGCCCGGCTCGACGACCAAGACCTGGAGTCAGATTCTGACGCAGTATCCAGGCGTCCGGATTCGGGTCACCGATGCATTTGTAGGCATCCGGGTGGGCGAGCCGTACCCGGACGGGTACACCGAGAACATCGACGCCTTCAAGCTTGGTACGGCGTCCGGCTCGACGACTTACGACTTCGAGCCGTACGCGGTCGCGCACGACAAGGAAGACTGCAAGAACGGTGGCTGGCAGAGCTTGAAGCGAGCGGACGGCTCGTCGTTCAAGAACCAGGGCGACTGCGTCAGCTACACCAACAACGGCAAGTAGACGCCAGACACGAGCGCATCCGCGGGTGTGCACGCGCGGCCAACCGCGCGCGCACACCCGTGATGCGTGGTGATAGCCGACGAGGCCTACTGGCGGGAGTTGTAGGTCAGGTACGGCGCCAGCTCTGGGGTGTCCCAGGACTGGTAGAACGCCTGGACGTGCTCTCGCAGCAGCTCGACGCGGCGGGCGGTCTCGGCAGGGAACGGCGTCGCGGACATGTGGGCGGCGACCTCCCGCCCGACGGCCTCCAGGTCGAAGCGGGTCGGGCGGCCGTCCTCGAGCGCTACCTCGCCGCCGATGAGCACCGTGCGGACGTCCCCGGCCTGGGCGCGCAGCACCAGCAGGTTTCGCGCGTCGGCTTCGGGAGCGACCCACGGCCAGGAGAGCCGGGTGGTGTCCAGCAGCACGAGGTCGGCGGCGTAGCCGGGGGCCAGCCGCCCCAGCATCCCCTCCTTCCCGAGCAGCTTCGCGCCACCGGTCGTGGCGAGGCCGAGCGCCTGGCGTGGCGCCAGGACCGGCGAGCCGAGGATCGGGCCACGGTGCAGCGACATCGCCACCCGCATCTCGCGGAAGATGTCGTCGTCGTCGTCCAGGCCGCGCGCATCGAGCCCCAGCCCGAGCGTGACGCCAGCACGCAGCATGTCGCGGGCCGGCGCGATGCCGGCCCGCAGCCGGAGATTCGAGCTCGGGTTGTGGCTCACCGACGTGCCGGTCTCGGCCAGAGCGGCGATCTCCGCCTCGGTCATCCAGACGGCGTGCGCCAGCGAAAAGCGCGGCCCGAGCACGCCTAGCTCCCGAAGATGGAGTACGACCGGCTGGTCGTAGGTGCGCGGTCCGTACAGCTTCTCGTAGAACGACTCCGAGACGTGGGTCTGGATGCCGGTCCCATGCGCGTGCGCCCGCTCCGCGATCCGGACCATGAAGTCGTCCGTGACCCAGAACGGCCCCGGCGGCCCATACCAGACGTCAATGCGCGCATGGCCGGCGTACGCGTCCCAGACGGAGTCCATCATGGACAGGTACTCGTCCGGCTGAAGGTCGCCGGGGCCGGGCGTGAATGCGTCGGCGGCGGCGCGGGCGTCGGCGGGCAATGCGTCCAGGAAGCGCTGTAGCTCGTCGGGGCCGCTGCCGTTGACGAGCGGGTTCTGGTCCGCCACGCCAGCCGCGAACGCGACACGCAGGCCGGCCTCGTCCCACCCTTTGAGGGACTGGTGGATTCGAGTTTCGGAGAGCCGGGCCGATCCGCCGCAGCGGTGCATCTCGACCAGGCTGGTGACCCCCGAGCGCAACAGCCTGGAGGCAGTCAGCAGGGTTTCCAGGTATGGGTCGCCGGCCCGCAGGCGTCGAAGGTCGAGCAGCCAGAGCTCCAACGTGTCGTCCAGGATGCCCTGCTGGGTCTGGGTGACGCCGGTGACGTGGTGGTGGCCGCTGATGAGGCCGGGCAGCACCGCCATCGTGTCCGAGCCGAGCACCTCGGCACTCGGGAAGCGGTCGCGGAGTGCGCTCCAGTTGCCGACCTCCTCGACGGTGCCGTCCCGCACGAGCACCGCGCCGTCTGAGATCGTCGGGTCGTCGTCGCCAGCGCCCGTGACGATCCACCGTCCGCGCACCAGCAGCGGCGCTGCCTCACCATCCGTCATCACCAGCCTCCTCCAACCGGCGCTGTGGCCGGCCCTCTGCCCTCTGCCCTCTGCCCTCTGCCCTCTGCCCTCTCGCGGGAGTATCCTTCCTGGCGCGCGATCGTGGCATCCGTGCCGCCTCGGCCGGCTCGGCGCGCCCTCGAACGCTCCGTGAGTTTGGAGGAGCTTTCTCCGATGCTGAAGCAGATTCCCGATACGCTGACTGTGAAGGTTCACGGCACGATCCCGCCGAGCCGGTTCTGGGGGTACTACACCGGGCCGGAGATCGGCCAGATCGGCAACTCTGACCCGAACGCGACCGCCGTCCTGAGTGTGGGCGCTGTCGAGCAGCACGGCCCGCACCTGCCGGTCATCACCGACTCGCTGGTCGGGCCAGAGATCATCGGCGCGGCGCTGGCCCGTCTCCCCGACGACGTGATGGTGCTCGGCCTCCCGCCGACGGTGTACGGCAAGAGCGTCGAGCACCAGGAGTGGCCGGGCACGATCACCTACTCCGGTGACACGCTGCGTGCGGTGATGATGGACATCGCGAAGTCCGTCGCGCGGAGTGGCTTCTCGAAGCTGGTGCTGATCGGGAGCCACGGCGGCAACAACGGCATCATCGACGACTACTTCCGCGACCTGCGGATGGCGACCGGGCTGCGGGTCTTCAAGATCCACCTGGGCGGCATCGCGAACGTGCCGGGGCTGACCTCGCCTGAAGAGGCGGCCATCTCGATGCACGGCGGCGACTCCGAGACCTCGGCGGTGCGCCACCTGGCGCCTGAGCTGGTGAACATGGACGTGGCCGAGGGGCACATCTACCCGCTCCGCCCGGACGTGGGCTACTCCTTCAAGGGGCAGGATGCCATCGAGGCGTGGGTCTCGGCGGACCTCTCGAAGTCCGGCGCGATCGGCAACCCGCACCCGTCCGACCCGGCCAAGGGAGCCATCGCCGTCGAGGCGAAGATCGCGCGGCTGGCCCACTTGCTGGAGGCGATCTACCGCGAGCCGGTCCGCGAGATCATGGTGGCGCCGAACGGCGTCGCGACAGGTGTCTCGTAGGATCGGGCGCCTTACATCGTCATCCTGAGGAGCCCATGCTGCTTTGCAGCACCACGAACGATGAAGACCGAGGTTTTCGAGGGAGCTCGCGCTCTCATTGTCATCCTGAGCTCGCGCTCTCCTTGTCATCCTGAGCTCGCGAAGGATCTCCCCACGGAGCTGCGCTCTCACCTGAATATGGGGCGGGGCTGTGAGATCCTTCGAAAGCTCAGGATTTGGTGATTGGACAATCGGATGGGCCGCTCCTTTCGTCAAGCCGCGCGTTGTGGGGGTCTGCGGACGACCGGCTGGCGCGGATGAGGCTGCGGGCGCTGACCTGGGCGTCGGCCGGGGGCTTTTCCGCGCGGTTGGACCGGGCGAGCCGGCGTTCCAACCTGGCAGAAAAGCGGGCCGCAGGCGCGGCGGACGCGGGCCGGGGTGAGGCGGGTCGGCAGGAGCGGGCGTTCCCATGGGAGCCGTTGGTCGGCGACCACGGGTCGGGCGAGCCAGAGCATCCAGAGGGCCATGGCGAGCAGCCAGCTCCAGCGATCGGCGGCCTCGGGGTGCAGCGGGCGGACGGCGGTCCAGCCGAGGTCGTGCTTGAGGAAGCGGAAGCCATGCTCGATGACGTAGCGGCGGGTGTACCACCGCCAGAGGTCGAGCAGGTCGTCGGGCAGCGGCCCGCCGATCCAGGCCAGCCAGAGCGGCTTGGGCGTCTTGACGTGGCGGGGCAGCCGCTCGACCTGAACCCGGACCAGGGTGAACGGGGCATCGGCCGCGGCCTGGCCGTGCAGGTGCTCCCAGACGTCGACCTGCACCTGGCCGTGGACCGGATCGTCCAGCGTCGCCGTCCGATCCGGCGTGCCGTGGGTCGCGGGGTCGGACAGCTTGAAGACCGGCCCGTGCACCGGCGGTCGTCCACGCCAGGTGCGCGGGCCTGGCGGCCGGAAGAACTTCCGATTCGAGCGCAGGCGGACCAGGATGTCGAGCGGCAGGTCGGCCCGCACGAACGTGATCGGGTCGTAGTTGCTGTCGTACGTCCCGACCGGGCGGGCCGCGCCGGTGGGGCGGGCCGCCAGGGCCCGCCGCAGTTGGCCGATCGCGACCTCGGTCGCCGTGCCGTCGGTGGGGCCGCGTCGCTCGACGTCCAGCGGCAGCACCCAACTGCTCCCGATCTCGGGCACGTCCACCAGCCACTCGTACTCCCAGGCCGGCACCACCCCGTCCTGCGGGATGCCCGGCGTGCTGCGGTGGCCCCACGTCCGCTCCGGACTCGTCTTCGCCGCCGGCCGGGGCCAGGTCGTCCCGTCGCCCGCCCACACCGGCCGACCCGGCCCGGCCCGGCCCGCCTCGTCCGCTGCCAGCCGGGCCTGCACCAGCGCCCGACACCGGTCCGGCCGCACCTGTCCGTCTGCCAACGCGTCGCTCGCACTCGGCCAGCGACGCCGAAAGATCGATGCCAGGCTCAAATGCACCAGATTCGCCGGTCCCGACGACACCACCGCTGCCTCCAGCAGCTCGAACAGGGTATCTTTCCGGTGGCCCAGGGTCTGGTACACGGCCTGACGAAACGCGCGGATCGTCTGGACTGCCGTGGTTGCTTCCATACCCACAGCATTCCTCGCGCGCCGACGCTCCGCCAGGCCTCCTCTCCCTGGGCTTCCTTTTGTCCAATCTCAAGTCAGGATGACAAGGAGGGCCGTCTCCCGATTATCCGTCTCCCGATCGTGAGCCGGGTCGTTCTCTCTTAGGTCAGACCATGACGGCGGACGGGGAGCGAACGGTGCCCAGGTACGACTTTCGCTGCGCGGAGTGTGGCTCGGTCTTCGAGGAGACACGTTCGTTCAGCGCGTCTGACGAGCCGGCCGCCTGCCCGCGCGACGGCGCCCGGGCAACGCGCCTCTTCTCGCCGCCGCTCGAGCTGCTGACGTATCGTCGGGAGCCGGTGGCGCGAACCGGGCCGGTCAGCATCCCGCCGGGCGCCCTTTCCTGCCACGATCACGGTCCTCGGCCGGGCGCGGAGACGCACGATGCGGAGCAGAGCGGGAGCAGCTGGCACGCGCGCGGCTACGAGACGACGGACGAGCCTTCGCACAGTCACGGCCACGGACATACCCACGATCGTGCACCTGGACCCAGCCACGCGCACTGACCATCTGGCGCGAGCGCTGTCGGGTCATTTCTCCGCGATCTTGATCGTCACTTTGTCGGTGTCGGGTCGGACTTGTGCGCCGGGACTCGCCAGGAACGAGGTGACCGTGAGCTGAGCGCCGCCGACGTAGCTCGTGTCCGGTATGAACCGCAGGCCGTCGAGGGCAGTATTCACCGCCGAGGGTGGACCAGTGAAAGTCATCGTCGCGTCGGTGGCTCCGCTGGCGAACGTCAGACCGGCCTTGTTGGCCAGCTTCAGCGTGCCGTGCACGGCCGTCAGCGTGACGCCCAGTGCCGAGCCGGCTTCCGAGGCGGTGACGGCAATCTGGTTGGCTGTGCCCGTGGAGAAGACGAGGTCGGTGTTCTTGACGATGTTCTGGGTAGGCGGCACGGTGTTCGTGGGGCCGTCCATCGTGAGCCGCCAGATGAACAGGTCAGGTTTCGAATCGAACGGCGTGAGGGTAGCGTTCCCTGGGCCAGGGTCGAAGTCGATGGCGCCCTGGAACTGGCCGTAGACGTAGACGGTGTGGCTCGGGCTGACGACGACATTGTGTCCCAGATTGAGGTAGCCGGGGCCGCCCACCGCGCGTGCCCAGACGAAGTCGCCGTTGGCGTCGAGCTTCCAGACAAACGCATTGTGCGAGGTCGTACCACCGCTGACGAAGGTGCCGGGGCCAGGGTCGAAATCGAGCGCGGCCCAGCTGGTGCCGGTCACGAAGACGTCGTCGGAGCTGTCCACGGCGATGGCGTAGCCTTGATCCTCATCCTCGCCGCCGATGGCACGCGCCCAGCGGAGCGCACCGGTTGCCTGGTCGAGCTTCACGACGAAGACGTCCTGCCGCTCCACGCTGGTCAGGTTGAATGTGCCGGGGCCGGGGTCGAAGTCGATGGTGGAGGTAAAGCCTCCGGTGACGTAGACGTTGCCTGACGCCGATGTGGCAATGGCCCAGGTCTCGGTGTACACGTTGGTGAAGTGGCCGTCGAACGGATCCACCCAGACGAAGGCGCCATTCGGGTCCAGTTTGAGCACGAAGGTGCCGTAGTCAAACGTCCGAGAGACCGTGCCGGGGCCAGGATCGAAGTCGATCGTACCTCGGGCGATTCCGGTGACGTAGACCGCTCCGGTGCTGTCTTCGGCGATGGCGTCGCCGAAGACGCCGCCGGCGAGCGAGCTTTCGAGCTTGCTGGCCCACCGGAACGTCCCGGCCGAGGTGAGCTTCAGGATGAAGCCGGTGCCGCTACCGCTGGTCGCGGTCAGGTTGAAGGTGCCAGGGCCAGGATCGAAGTCTACGGTCCTGGCGGAAGGTCCGGTGACGCTGCCCTCGCTGGCAAACCGGCCGGTCACAAGGACGTCGACGCCGGATGACGTGTTGCCGACTGCGATGCCACGTGGCTCGTCCCAGCCCGCTCCGCCGATCGAACGTGCCCAGGCGTAGCTGCCGTCCGCATTCAGCTTGACGACGAAGATGTCGGACAGCCCGTTGCTGGTGAGCGTGCCGACGCCGCCGATGTTGAAGCTGCCCCAGAACTGGCCGGTGATGTAGACGTTGACGCCATCCGTGGCGATCCCGGTGGCAAGCTCAGACCGATCTCCGCCGAGCTTGCGCGACCAGAGCAACGCCCCGTTCTGGCTGTACTTTGCGACGAAGACGTCCCACTCTCCCTGGCTGGCGACGTTGACCACGTTCGGGCCAGGATCGACGTCGACGTACCGATCGAGAACGTCGCCGAAGATGTAGAGGTTGCCGGCGGCGTCCATGACCATGCCCCTCGGATCCTGGAAGTCCGGGCCGCGCAGCCCGAGGGCGTAGTCGAAGCTGAGTGCCTCGGCGGGGCGGACGGGCCATGGCAGCGTCAGCAGCGCCAGCACGACGATGGCGCGCAGCAGCGTGGCGCCAGCACGACGCAGCGTAGCTGGTGCACAGAGCGGCAACGGCACGGCTCCGAAACGGCCCGACCCCCGACGCTTCCATGCGCGTTGCATCGTGCGATCCTTCCCAGGAACGAAAGGGATGGCCCTCGTGAGCCATCGACACGCGAACGGCGACTGGGTGCCCGCCCAGCGACGTCACAGTACGTCCGTCGCGACCGGCTGTCAAGTATCAAAAGCCGGGCAGCCAGTCTCGCATGGTACGAGGCAGCACATCGAGTCGGGTGACGAATCGTCGCAACATCGTCAGGTGGCGAGCGCTCCTACGTCCCTTCTCGACGGAAGGCGGGCATGCGACGTGCAAGGGGCCGTCCTGTCGAGATCGAATGCCGGTCAAAAGCGCGTGTTTGGGCCGTCGTCCCATCCCAAATGGACTCGCCGAGCCGTTAGAGCGGCTGGAATGCACGCCGCTCGACGACGGCGGCGCCGGGCAGGGCCAGGGAGGGCTGCCATCTTCGCTCGACCACTGCGTGTGGCCGGCCTCTGTGGCTGGGCGATGCCGGTGTGGATTTGACAGAACACGTGACGATGGCCGACGAATGGGGTATCGTGAAGAGGCGCTGTGCGACGACGCACGACGCGCGGCACGAGAACATCCATGTGGAGGCGGCCAGCGTCCCGAGCAGACATCCGTAGCGACGACTGACCCGAACCAGGAGACGCTCCGATGGTACGAAGCAGCACGTTTGAGTGTCAGGTGGTACATGTGTTGGACACCGACGGAGCACCGCTCACCCGAGCGGTGGCACGTGCGGTCGGGGAGGACGGCGCCGTCACCCTCGACGAGGTGGACGACCCGGGGGTCTTGCTGGACTACTACTTCGGGCGGGGCGAGCGCCTGGTGGCGATGGAGCTGCCGAGCCTGTCGCCGCCGATGACGGTTGAAGGCACGCTGGAGACCTGGTGGGTTTCGGGCGAGCGTCGCTGGCAGATCTACGTCGATCGTCCGTTGGTGACGCTCGGTCCGGTCGGGTCAGCGCAACCGGAGCCAGCTGGCCGTCACTGACCGCTCGGTTGCCGGTCACCTGCCAGGATCGATCAGCGCGAGGCCGGTCTCCTCGTCGTGGGTCTTGCGCAGGTGGCGTGGCGCCTCGGACACGACCACTTCCAGCGTTGGCCAGACCATCGCGCTGAGGATGTGTCCGCCACGCGCCGAGCCGTCAGCAGTGCCTACCACGACGTGCGCGTGAACCTCAGGGCGGCCGTCCTTCAGCGCGACGTCTCCGATAAGCGACAGCACCTCAACCTGCTCGCGAATCGGGATCTTCTTGTACTGCTTGCGGTCGCGGTCGAAGTAGCCGAGCGTGGCCTCGCTGAAGGCGCCAATGGCGGTGAAGTGCGCCCCGCCCAGCCCCACCTCCTGTGCGAACGCCTTCAGCCCGGCCATGACCTCGTCACCCTTGTCGAAGATGACGGCGTACGTCTTCTCACCGCTCGCGTCCAGCAGCTTGCTTCGCATCCCGATGCTCCCGTTCATTCCGATCCGACGCGCCGAGCCCACGTGGGACGGCAGAATGTGGATCGGAGACGCAAGGTGCGCGCCGGGGCAGGCTGCGCGGGAGCGTGTCCGGCGGGGTTGACCTTCTGTCCGCTACAGATGGCGGTCCAGGAACGAGGTGAGTGGCCGGGCCAGCTGCTCCGCGTGGGCCAGCATCATGCCCTCGGCGTGCGAGCCGCCCTCCACCAGCAGCAGCGACTTTGGCTCGACGGCTCGCGCAAAGAGCTCGCGGGCGTGGTGGGTGCCCAGGAGCCAGTCGCCGGTGCCGTGGGCGATCAGCAGCGGCGCAGGCGCGATCCTGGACACGATCTGCGCGGCGGTGGGGCGGCGGGCGCCATGCGGCGGAATCATCGAGAAGCGGCGCAACGTCGAGTGGCGATTGCGGACGGCGCGAATGCTCCGCACGATGCCCCGTAACAGGAAGTGCCGGTCCACGATGAAGAACGAGCGTGGCGTCGCTACCATCGCGACCGCGTCGAACGCCTGGAAGCGGGCCGCCGCCGTCCCGACGTGGTAGCCGCCGAACGAGAAGCCGACCCCACCCACGCGCTCGTACTGGTGACGGAGGCGCCTTGCCAGAGTCGCCACGTCTTCGGGCTCGCGGACGCCCCAGGTGAAGGCGCCGCCCGAGGCGCCGTGGCCGCGCACGTCCAGCGTGTAGACGTCCGCGATCTCGACCAGCCGCTCGGCGAGCGCCTGGTGCTCCGGCACCTCGCGGTGCGTGAACAGGCCCGGCGCCACGACGACCGCGCGACTGGCGGCCGGTCGGCTGAGACGTCGTCGGCGGGTGAGCACCAGCTCGACGCCGTCGTCGGCAAGGAACGTCTCGACCTGGGCCTCGACCGGGATCGGGACGTGTGCTCGCGTCAGGCCGGGTTGGGCATGGGCAAACGAGATCGGACCGGCCGGACCGGTGATGTGGGCGGGGAGCGCCACCAGAGGAATCCTTTTCGGAGAGAGTGGGAGCAGTCAGGGAAGGGAAGTGCGAAGTGTAGCGCGCTCGGGTGCGCGGCGCGAGATTTCTCGGCGACTTCCAGGTTTGGGCACGGCCGTGAGGCGTCAGCGGAGCGCTAAACCGCCGTTGACCGCCTGTTAACCGCGCTCACTCTGACCGTTAAGGACGTGCTGACTACAGTCATAGCGGGGTCGGGAGCGCCGGGTGGGACGGCAAGCATGCTCCCGGCCGGGTGGGAGCATCCCCTGGACGCCAGCACGTCGGTCGTCACACGGAGCTTCGCGGACCGTCTCGCACGAGCCGTCTCGATTGCCTGCGCGCCGCCGATGATGGCGCTGCCGGTGGCCGGACTGGCGAGCTGGCACGCCTCGGATGGCGACCCGGTCCTGGCGAGCGTCGTTACATTCGTCGTGACGATGGCGCTCTTGCCGACCCTGTTCGTCTACGCCGCGTACCTGTCCGGCGCGATCTCCAGCCCGGACATGCCGCGCCGCTCCGAGCGACTCCAGCCGGCGTTGTTCACCACCCTGTGCGCGGTGGCGGCGTATCCGCTCCTGCGCGGAGTCGGCGCCCCTGGTGTGTTCCTGAGTCTGGACGCCGCGCTCGCGACGCAGATGGCGCTGCTGGGGGTCGTGACGTGCTGGTGGAAGATCAGCTACCACGCGGCCGGGGCGGCCGGACTCGCGGTGGTGGCGCTCTCGTTGGGCGAGCCTTCGACGGCGCTGCCGCTACTGGCATTGCCGGCCGTCGTCGGGTGGGCGCGGATCTGGTTGGGGCGGCACACCCCGAGCCAGGTGCTGGCCGGCCTGGCGAGCGCGCTGCCGATCCTCTGGTGGATGTGGCCGAGTTGATGCAGCCCACAGTCTCCGTCGTCGTGCCGACCAGGAACGAGCGCGAGAATCTGCCTGGCTTCCTGGCATCGCTGCCGCCAGACGTGGAGCTGGTGCTGTGCGACGCCAGTGACGACGACACGCCAGAGCTGGCGATGCGGTTGCGCCCAGACAACACGCGCGTTCTGTCAGCGAAGGGCTCGATAGCCGCCGCGCGACAGATTGGCGCCGAGGCGAGCAGCGGCGAGGTCTTGGTCTTCGCGGATGCGGACGTGGAGCTGGACGCCGGATACTTCGCGCGGCTGCGCGCTCTCACCGCTCCGACCGCCTTCCAGTGAGAAGCCATCTGCGGCCCGAAGCTCTCGCGCGGGCCGTACGCGCGGTACTACCGACTGGTTGCCGCCTGTCAGCACGCTGCATACGCCGGCCTTCGGATCGCCGGGGCGTCAGGCTCGAACATGGTGCTGACCCGCCCGGCGTTCGAGGCACTGGGGGGCTTCCGCCTGGACCTCACCTGCAACGAGGACACCGAGCTGTTCCTACGGGCCGGCCGGCGCGGCGTGCGGGTGTTGTTCGACCGCGAGCTGGTGGTCTGGGCCACCGACCATCGCCGGCTCCGGCGCGGGCTGGTGTGGAAGAGCGCGAATTCGCTGGTCCGAAACGCCCTGCTGTATCTGGCCTGCACCCGCCCGGATCTGCCGCGCCTGCTCGCGGACGACTGGGGGTACTGGGGCAGCTCACCGTCGGCGTCGCAGGCGCCAGTCACATCTAGCCGTACTGCCGGCCTGGACTCGGCCTGAGGTGTCCTGATGCTGTCACGGTCGCTTGCCACGGACTCATCGGCGAGCTCCGAGCGCCGCCTGCCGCGCCGAGTGGCCCTCTTCACCGAGACGTTTCTGCCACGGGTAGATGGGATCGTCAACACGCTCTGCCGGACGCTGCGCGGGCTGGTCGAGGCTGGCTGCGAGCCGCTGGTGGTGGCCCCGAGTGGCAACACTGAGATTCTGCCGGGTGTGCGGGTGATCGGGGCCACCTCGATGCCGTTCCCGCTCTACCCGGAGGTTCGGCCGGCGTTGATGGGGCCGGGCATCGGCCAGGAGCTGGACCGGTTTCGGCCGGACGTGATCCACCTCGTCGGGCCGGTCGTGAACGGGGTTGGCGGCCTCGTGTATGCCCTGGCGCGCGGCATCCCGGTCCTCGCGTCGTTCCACACGAATCTGGCGCACTACGCTCAGCACTACTCGCTTGGCTGGCTGGAAGCCTGGGTCTGGCGCGCCCTGCGGACGGTTCACAATCGATGCGCACTCACGTTGTGTCCTTCTCACGCCATCCTCGGCGACCTGCGCCAGCGCGGCTTCGAACGGCTCCGTTACTGGTCGCGCGGCGTCGATACGCACCAGTTCTCGCCAGACCGTGGCTCGCCATTGTGGCGGCGGGAGCATGGCGTGCCAGATGGCGTGACGCTGCTGCTGGACGTCGGGCGGCTGGCGCGCGAGAAGCGGGTGGCGGATCTGGCCCCGGTGATGCGCGGCCTGTCGGCAAGTGGTGAGCGCGTGCACCTGGCGGTCGTCGGCGACGGCCCGGCCCGCGCCGAGCTGGAGGCGGCGTTCGCTGGACTCCCGGTCACGTTCACGGGCTACGTGCACGGAGATGCCCTGGCAACGGCGTACGCCTCGGCGGACCTGTTCGTCTTTCCGTCAGATTCAGAGGCGTTTGGGAACGTCGTGCTGGAGGCGATGGCGTCCGGGTTGCCGGTCGTGGCGGCGGCTGCCGGCGGCGTCGAAGACCTCGTCGAGCATGAGGTGACCGGCCGCCTCTTCGAGCCAGCCGACACGGCTCACGTCGAAACGAGCATCCGCGTCTACCTGAAACATCCCGATCTCCTGCGCCAGCACGGGGGCGCAGCGCGTTCGGCGGCGCTGGCGCGAACCTGGAGTCGACAGCAGCGCCTGCTGTTGGCCCATTACGCGGCGGTCGTCAGCACCGCTGCGCGGTGAGGCGCGCTCCGACGAGCAGCGATGGGGCGCCGGTAGTCGGAGAGCTCGGTACAATCCGATCTCGTGAGTCGATCAGTACAGTCGCTTCAGCCGTTCGTGCAGAACCCGCTGCCGCTCAAGCCAACTGAGACCTCCTGGGTCTCCGGCCTGATCGGAGATCATCCGTCAACGTACTCGAAGAGCCCGAGGATCTGGAACGCGGCGTTTCACGATCTCGGGCTGGATGCCGTCTACGCCCCAATCGACGTGCGACCAGACGATCTGGCCGGGTTGATGCGGGCGATCCGTCACGACCCGAGTGTGATGGGCGTCAACGTGACGGTGCCGTACAAGCAGGCGGTCATCCCACTGCTGGACGAGGTGGATGCCCGAGCCGAGCGCCTGGACGCCGTGAACACGGTGGTCAGGACGCCTGATGGCGCGCTGCTCGGGTTCAACACGGACGGCGAGGGGGCGCTCGGGAACCTGACCCGCCCCTGGCCGGGCCAGCCGGAGCCGTTCCTGCCAACGCTGGATCGCAAGAGCGTGCTCCTGATCGGGGCGGGCGGAGCAGCCTCGGCGGTGGCGTTCGCGCTGGCCGAGGCAATCGGGCCGCATGGTCGGCTGTTCGTCGCGAACCGGACGGCCGAGACGGCGCTGATGCTCGGGGAGCGGGTGGCGGCGGAGTTTGGGAACGCGCAGGGGCTGGACGAGGCGGACGCCGAGCTGCTGGTGCCGGGCATCGACCTGATCGTGAACGCCTCGACGCGCGGACAGGCTGGCGCGAAGACGGTCCGCAACGGTCGGATCGCCTACCTGGAGCCGTTCTCGGCGCTGGCGCCCGCCGCGCCGCCGTCCATCGAGGAGCTGGAGGACGAGCCGGAAAGTCAGCGCTTGCAGCGCTGGCTGGCGACGGCTGCGGACAGCATCCTGGAGAACCATGCCCTCTCGATGCGGGTGGTGACGCGAGTGCCCCGGCACGCAGCCTTCTTCGATCTGGTGTACGCTCCCGCCGAAACGACGATGCTCCGCCACGCGCGCTGGGGCGGGCGTCGCGGGCTGAACGGCCAGGGCATGATCGTGTTCCAGGCGGCGGCGGCGTTCGTGGACCACATCGTGCGGCCGCTCTTGAAGGCGAACGGACACGGCGCCGACATCCACGAGCGCGTGGTCGAGGTGATGGGCCTGAACTGGGGCAACTGACGATGCGGGGTGCGTGTCTGAGAGCTGCCGATGAAGACATCCCGGTATTTCGAGGAGCAGGTTCTCCGAAAACGGCCATACTTGGAGAGAGAATGGTGTTCCCGTGTGGTTGCCATGCCGCTCGCCTGCATGATGCAACCGGATGGCCGCATACGATTCTGGGGCATCGTGCCTGAGTTTGGCGGACGAGTGCTCCGGGTGGTGACACTGTCAGACGGTGAAACCATTCATAACGCCTTCCCGGACCGTCGATTTCGCCTGTCGATGGTCGAAGAGGAGGATGAGGACGAGTGAAGCTTCATTACTATCCGGAGACGGATTCGCTCTATATCGAGCTTCGAGATCGTCCGGGTGCGGATGTTCGGGAAGTCAGCGACGGCGTCGTCGTGGATGTGGATGTGGACGGAAACCCGGTCGGCATTGATATCGATGGCGCGTCCAAGCGGCTCGATCTCACGACGTTGGAGCTGATCGCGCTCCCGGCAGGCACGGTTCCGGTGGTGAGGTAAATATGGCACACGACCGTCCGGGTTTCGTGGACTTGTCAAGTGAGTTGACGCAGCCGTCCGTGATGCTGCCTCCCGAGACCAGCGAGGCGGTCGCGGCTCTCGGCGAGGCGCTGAAGATTGGGGACGAGGGCACATCCGAGCGATACAAGGCGTTGAGCGCGGTGGCGCGGAGCTGGCCGGCCTTCGTCGGCGGCTGGGCGGCGCTGGCGGCCGAGGCTCGCGCTCACGGCCACGAGGTTGAGGCGTACGCGTTCGCGCGGACGGGATATCACCGTGCGCTGGATCGCCTGCGCGGCAACGGCTGGCGCGGCATGGGTCTCGTCGTCTGGGCGCACGAGCCGAACCGGTCGGCGCTGCTGGCGTTCCACGAGCTGCTGCGGGCCGCCGAGCTTATCGGGGAGACGCCAGAGGTGGAACGGATGCGGAAGCTGCTGCTGGACTCCGACCCGTCCGACCCGCTCGGCGTTGGATGAGCTGCGAGCTGCGCCTGTCGAGATCCCGGTGACGCTGAGGCGTCAGTAGAACGCCAGCGTCTCGACGCCGACGCCGGCGTCGAATTCGCGAATCAGAGCGGCAGCCTCGAGATCGACTACGGTGATCTTGCCCGCGCCGTGGTTCCCGACCAGCATCGTCTTGCCGTCCGGGTGGAACGCCACGCCCATCGGAGCCGTCGCGACCGGGAACGTGGTCTGGGATGACAGGTCGGCGTTGAGGACTGTCACGAGCGACTCGTCGGCGTTGGTGACCGCCACGAAACGGCCATCTGGGCTGCACCGCACGCGCTGCGCTGCGATGGTACTGTCCGCGAGGCGGACGCGGCGCACCAGTGTGTCCGACGCGGTGTCGATCACGGCGAGGGCGGGCTCGTCCAGGGTGACGACATAGACCTGGGTGCCGTCCGCCGACGCGCAGATGCCGGCCGCGCCACCAGGCAGCGGGACCTTGGCGGTCATCTGCTGGGAGGCCGGGTCCATCACGCCGACGAACACGTCTTCCTCGTTCTCGGAGTAGATCTTGCTGCCGTCCGGGAGCATCGCGATCATGTGCGCGCCGGTGGACTGCGCGTCGATGGCCCCGACGATCTTGCCTTCCACGCAGTCGATGACGGCAATGGCGCCGGCCTGGTCGCAACTGGCGTAGAGCAGCAGGCCGTCCGGGCCGAGCATCAACCCGTGCGGCGCGAAGTACGGCGAGACGTCGATCTCGCCGACCTGCTTGCGCGCGGCCAGATCCAGCACGACGATGGTCTTGCCGGGCTGGTTGTTGTTGCCGTACACGCCGAGCCCGTAGATCGAGACGTACGCGAGCTTGTGGTCGGCGGAGATCGCCAGCTCGTGGGGCCGTGCGGTCAGCGCGAGGCTATCCTGGATCTCGTAGCTGACGGGATCGAGCCACAGGGCGTGGAGGCCGCGCTTGTCGATCGCGACGAGGCCGGTGGTGCCGGTCGGGTTGTTCAGGTCGTTCACGGCGGCATGGTACCACGTTCACCCACACTCGTCAGTACAATGATGGCAGCGCATGAGAAGGATCAAGACCGGTAGGCGTCACGGCGATGACCCACCCGCAGGACGACAATGACGAGCCTACCTCGCTCATACCGGAAGATCACACGGTGCTCGCCAACTCGCAGACGGTAGCGGTCCTGCTCGCCTTCCAGCTTACGGACATCGCCGAGTTGCGTCGTCGCGTAGCGACGCACCGCCTCACGAATTCGCTCAGCCGTCTGGCGGTGAATTCGACGAAGATCGCGGATCGCCGGGGGCGTCCAGATGATCTCCATTACAGCACGAGATTGTCATCTGACACCCAGTCACCCCGTTGATAGGCCGCCTCGCCCTCGGCGATGGCCGCCTTATCCTCGTCAGTCAACGGCTCGTCGTCAAGCGGAGCAAGCATCAGGCTTCGCTCGAGCGGGTTGCTGACGATTCGTAATAGGCGAGCAGCTTGCTCCTCGTCCAGGTTGTCAATCAGGCGATGGAGGTCAGCTTTCGCGTTCACGGTCATACTGCTTCTCCTGGTGAGCGGCCGGCGAGGTCGGGCGGTCACCATCCCTTGAAGGAATGCAGCAGGCTGCCTGGGCCAGTCTATCACGATATGATGCCTGTACGGTGCACAGCGCTAAAGAGCTAAAGAGAGCCCGCCTCCCGGATGAGGGGGGCGGGCTCTCGTTCTCTCGCAATTGAGGCGGGACCGAGTTAGCGGGCGCCGGCCGCCAGCTCCTCGGCCCGCTTGACCACCATGTCGATGGCGCCCTGCATGTAGAACGCCTGCTCCGGCAGGGCGTCGTACTTGCCTTCCAGGATCTCCTTGAACCCCTGGACCGTGTCCCCGATCCGCACGTACACGCCCGGCGTGCCCGTGAACGCCTCGGCCACGAACATCGGCTGGGTCAGGAAGCGCTGGATCTTGCGGGCGCGCGCCACCGTCAGGCGGTCGTCCTCGGAGAGCTCGTCGATGCCGAGGATCGCGATGATGTCCTGAAGGTCACGGTAGCGCTGGAGGACGCGCTGGACCTCGCGGGCGGTGTTGTAGTGGTCCTCGCCGACGACCAGCGGGTCGAGCACGCGCGAGGTCGAGGCGAGCGGGTCGATCGCCGGGAAGAGCGCCTGCTCGGCCAGCGACCGTTCCAGGTTGATGGTCGAGTCCAGGTGCGCGAACACCGACGACGGCGCGGGGTCCGTGTAGTCGTCGGCGGGCACGTACACCGCCTGGAGCGAGGTGATCGAGCCGACCCGCGTCGAGGTGATCCGCTCCTGGAGCTGGCCGACCTCGGTGGCGAGCGTCGGCTGGTAGCCCACGGCTGAGGGGAGCCGCCCGAGCAGCGCCGACACTTCGGAGCCGGCCTGGGTGAAGCGGAAGATGTTGTCGATGAACAGCAGCACGTCCTCGCCGCGGTCGCGGAAGAACTCGGCCATCGTGACGCCGGTCAGCCCGACCCGCTGGCGGGCGCCGGGCGGCTCGTTCATCTGGCCGAACACCATCACGGTGTTCTTCATCACGTCGGCCTCGATCATCTCGTGCCAGAGGTCGTTCCCCTCGCGCGAGCGCTCGCCCACCCCGGCAAACACCGAGTGGCCGCCGTGCTGCTTGGCGACGTTGTTGATCAGCTCCTGGATGATGACCGTCTTGCCGACGCCCGCGCCGCCGAAGACGCCGATCTTGCCGCCCTTGCGGAAGGGGGCGATCAGGTCGATGACCTTGACGCCGGTCTCGAACATCTCGGGCTGGGTCTGCTGGTCCTCGAAGGAGGGGGCAGGCCGGTGGATCGGGTAGTGGGTCTCCGCGACGACGTCGCCGGCCTCGTCGATCGGCTTGCCGATGACGTTGAAGATCCGTCCGAGGGTCGCGTCGCCGACCGGAATCGTGATCGGCGCGCCGGTGTCAACCGCCTCGACGCCGCGCTGCAGGCCGTCCGTCGTGCCCATCGCCACGGCGCGAACCCAGTTGTTGCCCAGGTGCTGCTGGACCTCGGCCACCAGCACCGTTTCGAGGCCCGAGGCGCCCTGAGTCTCCAGCGGGATCTCGACGGCGTTGTAGATGTCCGGAAGCTGCTCCGGCGGGAACTCGATGTCCACCACCGGGCCGATGACCTGAATGACCTTGCCCGTTGCCACTGCCTTCTCCTTCGGAGAGTAGGCGGTAGGCGGTAGGCGTTAGGCGGGGGCCGTCGGTCGAACTGCCTACCGCCTACTGCCTACTGCCTACTGCCTACCTGCTCTGTGCCGCCATGAACTCCGCTGCCGACGCGATCTCGGTGACCTCGCGGGTGATCGCCGCCTGGCGGGTCTTGTTGTAGACCAGCGTCAAGTCCTTGATCAGATCCTGGGCGTTCTGGTTTGCGTTCCGCATCGCGACCATCCGGGCGCTCTGCTCGCTCGCCTGCATCTCCAGCAGCGCCTCGTAGATGAGCACCTCCACGTAGCGCGGCAGCAGCTCGTCCAGGATCGATTTCGGGTCTGGCTCGAAGATGTAGTCCACCCGCTTCGTCGGCACGTCGCCGGCCGGCGCGATGGGCAGGATCTTCTGGACCTTCGGCCGCTGGGTCAGCGTGGAGACGAACTCCGGGTAGACGAGATAGCACTCGTCCATCCGCCGCTCCATGAAGCTCTCCATCACGTTCCGCGCGATCGGGATGACCTGATCGTACGAGGGGCGGTCGCCCAGACCGATCACGGACGCGAAGATGGTGTAGCCCCGCCGGGCCATGAACTCCTGGCCTTTGCGCCCGATGGTCAACAGCTCGACCGCCTGGGTCTGGGCCAGGATCAGCTCGCTGGCCCGCCGGATCACGTTCGAGTTCAGCGCGCCGCAGAGACCGCGGTCCGTGGTCAGCAAGATGATCCCGACCGTGTCGACCGGGCGCTGCTCCAGCAGCGGGTGGAGATCGTCAGCCGACGAGCCGCCCGCCACCGATGCCAATTCGGCGATGAACGAGCGCATCGTCTCGGCGTAGGGGCGCGCCGCGAGGACGCGCTGCTGGGCGCGGCGCATCCGCGACGCCGCCACCAGCTCCATCGCCTTGGTGATCTGGGCCGTGTTCCGGATGCCGCGGATGCGCCGCCGGATGTCTCGTAGGCTCGGCATGGCTGCTTAGAGACTCACAGTCTTCTTGAACGCCTCGACGGCCGCCCGCAAGGTCGCGGTAGACTCGTCCGAGACGGCCTTCTCGGTCTCGATCGCTTCGAGCAGCCGCGGGTATTGCGCGTCCAGGAACCGCCCGAATTCGGCCTCGAACCGCCCGACCTTCGAGACGTCGACGTCGTCCAGCTGGCCGTTGGTGCCGCACCAGATGATCGCCACCTGCTTCGCCAGCGAGACTGGCTGGTACTGTGGCTGCTTCAGGATCTCCTGGAGTCGGAGGCCGCGCTCCAGCTGGTTCCGCGTGACGGGGTCCAGGTCCGAGGCGAACTGCGCGAACGCCGCCAGCGAACGGAACTGCGCCAGCTCCAGCTTCATTCGGCCGGCGACCGAGCGCATCGCCCGCGTCTGGGCCGAGCCGCCCACTCTGGAGACCGAGATGCCCACGTTCATGGCAGGCCGAATACCCGCGTTGAACAGGTCTGGCTCCAGGAAGATCTGACCGTCCGTGATCGAGATGACGTTCGTCGGGATGTAGGCCGAGACGTCGTTCGCCTGGGTTTCGATGACCGGCAGCGCGGTCAGGGAGCCGCCGCCGTACTGCTCGGACATGCGGGCGGCCCGCTCCAGCAGGCGGGAGTGCAGGTAGAAGACGTCGCCAGGATACGCTTCGCGGCCGGCGGGGCGGCGCAGCAGCAGCGACATCTCGCGGTAGGACTGGGCGTGCTTGGAGAGGTCGTCGTAGACGATCAGGGCGTCTCGGCCGCTCTCCATGATCTCCTCGCCCATCGCGCAGCCGGCGAACGGCGCCAGGTAGCGCATCGGGGCGGGGTCCGTGGCGGCGGCGGCGACCACGATGGTGTGCTCCATCGCGCCGTACCGCTCCAGGATGCCGACCGTCTCGGCGATTGAGGACTGCTTCTGGCCGATGGCGACGTAGATGCAGATCAGGTCGCCGCCCTTCTGGTTGATGATCGTGTCGATCGCCACGACCGTCTTACCCGTGGAGCGGTCCCCAATAATCAGCTCGCGCTGGCCGCGCCCGATCGGGATCATGGCGTCGATCGCCTTGATGCCGGTCTGGACCGGGGTCTTGACTGACTGGCGGCGGACCACGCCGGGGGCGATCCGCTCGACCGGGCGGGTCGCCGTGGTGGCGATGGGACCCTTGCCGTCGATCGGCTGGCCCACGGCGTTGACCACCCGGCCGATCAAGGCGTCGCCGACCGGCACCTGGGCGATCCGGCCGGTGCGGCGGACCTCGCTGCCCTCCTGGATCTGGGTGTACGGGCCGAGGATGACGGCGCCGACCGTCTCCTCTTCCAGGTTGAGGGCCAACCCCATGACGGGAGCGCCGTCCGGGCCTGGGAACTCGAGCAGCTCGCCAGCGACGGCGTCGGAGAGGCCCCAGACGCGGGCGATCCCGTCGCCGACCTCGATCACCTGCCCGACGTTCTGGGTGTCGGTGTTGAGATCCTGGCCGCTGATCTGCTGCTGAAGGATGCGCGCGATTTCTTGCGAGCGGACTGCCATGCTGCCTCCCCGCGCTGCCAGCCGTCAGCCGCCAGCCATCGGGCTCCAGACTTCAGGATGTGTGGTGTGGGTCTGCCTGGTCTGTAGATGAATGGTACGAGTGTCGGTCGTGTCGGTGTGAAACGCTCAGGCGGTCAGCGTCCGCCGCAGCCGGTCGAGCCGGCCTCTGACGCTGCCGTCGATGACGTTGTCGCCGACCTGAGCCACCACGCCGCCGAGGATCGACGGATCGACCCTCGTCTCGACGACGATGGTCTTGCCGAGCCGCTGCCCCAGTTTTGCCGCGATCTGGCTCCGCTGACGCTCGTCGATCGGGACCGCCGTCGTAACGGTCGCCACGGCGACGTTGCGGTACTCGTTGACCAGCCGACGAAAGACGACGGCGATCTCGGGCACCAGCTCGAGCCGGTCACGGTGCGCCAGGATCGCCAGGAAGCGCTGGACTTCCGCCGAGACGTTCGGCAGGAGCGCCTCGAGCACCGCGCGCTTCTTCGCAGCCGGCTCGACCGGGCTGGTCAAGAACAGCTGAGCGGCGTGATTGTCGTACAACGAGGACGCCTGTTCGAGCGCATCGAGCCAGGCGTCCAACCGGTTGCTGTCCCGAGCGACGGCGAAGGCCGCTTCCGCGAAGCGGAGTGCTCGGATGTTTGTCCGGGCCACGCGCTACCCTCGCCTCCTAGCCCCGCCCGACCTGCGTGGTCGGCTGCTCGTCGAGGAACTCGTCCACGAGCTGTCGCTGGGCCTGATCGTCCAGATTGCGACGGATCACCCGCTCGGCAGCGGCGACCGCGAGGCTCGCGACCTCCCGCCGAAGCTCGGCCATCGCCTGGGCTCGCTCCGCTTCCGCCTCCTGGCGGGCGGTGTCAACGATGCGCTGCGCCTCTTGCTGGGCCGTCGTGCGCGCGTCCGACTGGATGCGGTCGGCGACCTGCTGGGCGGTGGTCATCATCTCCTGGATCTCGCGCCGGGTGGCGGCCAGGAGCTCCTCGCGCTCGCGGTCGGCCTGGGCGACGTCCGCCCGGGCACGCTCGGCCGCTTCCAGGCTCTCCTGGATGCGCCGAGTCCGCTCCTCTAGCATCGCCGAGACCGGCCTGTACAAGAAGTACGTCAGCAAGGCGATAAGGACGATGAAGTTGACGACGTGCCAGAGGAAGTCCGCTTTGGTGAGGCCGAGAGTGTCGAGAATTTCCATCCGCGTTCCTGTCTCGTCAGAGTCGTGCGCGGCGACCGGACGCTTCAGACGCTACCGGGCCGCGCGCGACGGGCTGACAATTCACTTCGGGATGAGGAACGCGATGACGAGCGCGTAAATCGCGATAGCTTCGGCGAAGCCCAGGCCGATCAGCATCGGGGCAAGGATCGTCCCACTGACTTCCGGGTTCCGACCGATCGCTTCCATCGCCTTGCCGACGCCGTAGCCGATACCGAGGCCAGGACCGATGGCCCCGAGGCCGATTGCCAGCGCGGCACCCCAATGTTCCACGAAGACCCTCCAACATCGTCAGCCCGTCAGGGCCGACACTCTTAGTGATGGGCTGGCGCGTGGGCATCCCCGTGCGCATCGTCGTGCTCTCCGTGGTGCGGGGTCACGGCGATGGTCAGGAAGACCAGCGTCAGCATCGTGAAGATCAGAGCCTGGACGGCGCCTACGAACAGCTCCAGGCCGAGGAAGACGAAGGTGATGAACGGCGCGATGCCGAGCATGGTGTGCACCAGCACGCCGCCAGCGTAGATGTTGCCGAAAAGTCGGAGTGAGAGCGAGAGCGGCCGGCTCAGCTCCGTCAGGATGTGCAGTGGGTTCGGGACGATGAACTCTTTGATGTAGCCGCCGATACCGTTCGTTCGGATGGCGTACACCTGGCAGAGTACGAACACGATGATCGCCATCGCCGCGGTCACGTTCAGGTTGCTGTTCGGCGACTCGAAGCCCTCGATGTGACCGTAGAGCGGCAGGGTGCCCATCCAGTTCGCGGTCAGGATGAAGAGGAACGCCGTCATCACGACCGGCGCAAATGCGCGCCCTTTCGGTCCGGCCGTCTGGTCCACCAGGCCAAGCAGCGTCTCGATGGCGAACTCGACGAAGTTCTGGAGACCTCGCGGCACCAGCTGCATGTTGCGGGTGGCGAGGATCGAGACGATGACCAGGACGGCCATCACGATCCAGGCGCTGAAGATGTGGTACGAGACCGGGATCGGGCCGAGGTGGAAGAAGATCGGCGAGGCGAGGCCAGAGCCGTGCTCGGCACCGTGCTCGCCCGCCTCCTCGGCGGCTGCCACTGCCATCATGGTGATCTGCGAGAACTGCACGCGTGACTCCAGGCCGCGATCGTGAGCGATCTGTCAGGGGTGTCCGTCAGGGGTATCCGTAAGAAGCTGTCTCTGAGGTGAGTGGGTGCGTGGGGGGTGTCAGGTCAGCTGCTTCTGCGCCGCGCGATGGCCTTCAGCAGCTGGTAGGTGCCCGTGACGGCGGAGATCATGCCGCCGAGCGCCAGGATGAGCGAGAACAGAATGCCGGTCCCGAGGAGACCGTCGAGCCAATTACCCAAAAGAAAACCCAGCCAGACGGCCACCGCGCAGGTGACGCCGAACTGAGTGACAACGCCGAGCGCTTCCCAGGCACCGAGGTTAGGCACGCGCGTGCTCCTCCCTGGTTCGGCCGGCGGGCAGAGTATACCAACGGCCTGTTTTGGCCGCAACGCCGGTGGCACCATCCGGCTGAACGGAGACGGCCATCGACAGAACCGTGTGCGACAGGGGTGTGGTCACCAGACACCGGCACTTATGCCTGATCCTGCGGCGAATCGTACGCGAGCGCCGAGTAGCGCATCAGCTTGTCGAAGTTGTGGGCGGATTGGATGCGCCGGATCGTGCCGGACTGTCCGCGCATCGCCAGCGTTTCGGTGAACGCACCGTGGGCAGAGTAGCGGACGCCCCGGACGAGCTCGCCGGTGGTGACGCCGGTCAGCGCAAAGAAGACGTCGTCGTCCGAGACGAGGTCGTCGATGGTCAGGATCTGGTTGAGCGGCAGGTTTTGCTGGTCCGCCAGCTCGCGCTCCCGGTCGTTGCGGGGCCAGTAGCGGCACTGGATGTCCCCGCCCAGGCATTTGAGGGCGCAGGCGGTGGTGACGGCCTCCGGCGAGCCGCCGATCCCGAGCAGCATGTCCATGCCGGTCTCTTCCATTGAGGGCATGATGCCGCCGGCGATGTCGCCGTCCGAGATCAGCTTGACGCGGGCGCCGGCCGCCCTGACCCGCCGGATGATCTCCTCATGGCGGTCGCGGTCCAGGATCACGACGGTCAGGTCGTCCACGTCCACCTTCTTGGCGGACGCCAGCGAGCGGAGATTCTCCTCGACGGAGAGGTCGAGCGAGACGTGGCCCTTGCCGACCGGCCCGACCGCGATCTTCTCCATGTAGGCGATGCCCTTCCAGCCGAGCATCGAGCCACGCTTGGCGAGCGCGACGACGGAGACGGAGTTGGGGAGCCCTTTGGAAAGGAGGGTGGTGCCGTCGATGGGGTCCACCGCGATGTCGGTCTCGGGGGGCAGGCCGTTGCCGATGCGCTCGCCGGTGTAGAGCATCGGCGCCTCGTCCTTCTCGCCCTCGCCGATCACGACGATGCCGTCCATGTCCACCGAGTCAAGGGCGAAGCGCATGGCGTTGACGGCAGCCTGGTCGGCGGCGATCTTGTCGCCCTTGCCCATCCAGCGGGCGGAGGCGAGGGCGGCGGCTTCGGTGACGCGCGCCAGCTCGAAGGAGAGGTTGCGGTCGAGGTTGGGCCGGGTCGTGCGAGTACCACGCTCTTCGGTGAGCATGTGAGTCCTCCTCGTCGGCGCCCATCAGCGGGGCCAGTCCACGCCACGGCTGTGGGGCGTGGCACGAGGGGATCGTAGGGTGGATCGGCCTACGCATTCAAGGGGAATCCTCCCCACTGGCGTGTCAGGAAAATCACGCAGTCAGGAACCGCCGCGACGTGGGGCCAGCGCCTCGTCCAGGTTCAGCCCGAGCAGCGTGACGGTGGTCCGCAGCGACCCGAAGGCGGCGTCCGTGACCGGGCTGAGGCCGTCGATGCCGTACAGGTCGTGGAGGAGTCTGGCGCCGTCCGGGCTGGCAGCCACGCGCAGGAGCCCGTCGCGGAGCTTCGCCGTGACGGCGGCCGGCACGCCCTTGCGTACGGCGATGGTGTCGTTCGGTACTGGCTCGGTCCGTACCAGGGCACGCACCTGCTGTCTGGCATCTGGCGGCGCGTTCGCGATGGTCTCCAACGGCACCGGCAGCCGCATCGAGGTGGTGCTGCCATCTCGGACCGCGACCAGCAGGGGCTCGACGCCGACGCGCTCGCGCGCCAGCAGGTAGCCAAGCGGCGCCAGCCAGGCCACGTCCACGTTGGTGGTGCCGAGCGCCTCGACGGTGGCGGCGTGCGAGGTCGGCGTGGAGAGCTTGAAGCGGAGGCCGGTCTCCTGTTCGAGCAGCTTCGTCAGCGGCAGGATGGCGGCCAGCACCTTCGGGGTGTCGCTGGCCGGCGCGAGCGCGAGCTTGACGGGGTTCTGCTCCGACCCGAGCGGCGCGACGGCCGGCGCAATCATCGAGCAGGCGGCTGACAAGGTGAGGAGGATCCGAATCGTTTCATTGGCCGCTGAGGCGCATCTCTCCCCGCTGACATCAATGCCTCCCCGCGAGTCCTTCATTACACATGCGACGTGGTCGGCTGTGGACCGCGTCGCATGTCTATCATGCCGGTGAGATCAACGGACCCAGATCGAGGCGATTCAGCGTAGTCTACGCATGGCTGTCGAGCCTGCGTGCATCCGAGTAACGGGCGAACCTGGGATCGGAAAGACGCGGCTTGTTCTCAAGCTACAATGTCGATGATCTCGGGTGGTCTATTACGAGAGCCCCGACCGTCTCTGGAATGGAGTTTCCCTCGACTTTCGGCGGACAGGACGTCAGCTATCTTGATTGGGATGAATGTGGTGCGACTGATGGTGCACGATTGTGGGACCAACTGAAGCACGCCGGGCATCGTGTGAAATTGATCACCATTCATGCGGACGAGTCATACCGCGGTGGAGACCTTCGACGTGTGTCCGTCGCGCGGTTGCCTCAGGAGGAGACACCCTCATCATTCAGCGGTATATCCAGGAGCCGTTTGAGGCAAACCGCTGGGCTACACTCTGCGAAGGGTCGCCGAGGGTAGCCCGCTGTCGGGGAGAGCCTCCAGCGCAATCCGGGAGCATCTTCCAGCCTGCATCCCTAAATCGTTTGGAAACGGTATCTCGCGTCGAATCCGCGAATCGAACTCGATCAACGGCTGAGGCTCCGTGTTGCAGTACCTGGCCCTTTTCAAGCGTTTCGGTTCTTGGGTCAGTCGCTGGAGAAGCGCGAGCCATTTTCGAGTTGATCGAATCGAACAATCGGAGTCTGACCTGGGACGGCTTCCGACATTGTCGGCGATCTTCGGCGCCGGCGGATCCTTCAGGGCGAGCGCACGCTCTACATCTCACCTCGGCTCTGTCACATCTGGCTTTGGGCTGGTTGGTGGGAAAACTACGGAAGCAATGAAGACTGGATGACCTGACGAGTCGCTTACCCTCAAGTCTGGTCGATTGGTTCTGGGACATGTTCGAGTACGCGGCCATGTTTGACGTCGCGGCTAGCACCGTTAGGGGACTGCTGAGCCGAGCAGGTTCGAGGCCAAGCGCTCCTTGAACAACGTCTGGCAAAGCTGCTTCGAATTCTCAATGCCGACCCAGCATTCACGTTGCAACTGCTTCGGCGCGTCATGAGCGCCGGACCGACGACCAACTAAGAGAACTTGCCGCCGGTCCGCGACAAGAGCTGGTGTGGACATTGGAAGCCCTGGCTCTTCGAGGTGAGCTGTCCGATGGCTCGCCTCGTGCTCCGCCTGGCAGACACTGACTCGGAGCCGCTGCGAAATGAGTAGTGTCAGCGCATTCGTCGACCTGTTCTCGCTTACTACGGGCCCTCGCCGACGGAAGCGCCCCCGAATCAACGCCTTCCCGTCCTGGTCGAGCGTTAGGTCCAGCATCCTCGCACAGTGTCTAGCTCTCGCGCAGGCGCTCGACAGGCGATCGATTTCGCATTGTGCATCCCGAGCCGCTGGCCCTTCGTGCACAATTTCACTGGACTCGAGCAGCGAAGACGAGTACATCGACGCGTATCGAAAAGTCTGGATGCTGGTCAGGGCGAATCTGACGACTGACTGGTGACGTCCAGCAGGCGGCCGTTCGCGCTCTGCCCGCCGAGCACGTGACGTCAATCGAATCGCCTGCTGTCGGATCTTGTGCTTGAGACCTTGCACGAATTGAGCACCGGCCCTGTCGATCGCGAAGTAGTCGACATGTGGAAGAGATCCGCTACGAGGGCGCACCTTCGATGGATCGACTTGACCGCGGCGGAGCATTTCGCGATGAACTGATCGGGGCCAGTTTTTCCTCGTTTCTTCATCGCTACGTCGGCCTAGCATTGCTGGACGACGGTTTAACGAAGAAGGAGAACGTGAAGCAAGGCAGGACCATTCCTGCGGCAGTTGGCTTCGCAAGGGGCGGAGCATCCGAGCTGCTCGATTCGAGCCTCGAATGGCTGCTAGCCGAGATGCCCTCGCAGGCAGGTTCGGATACGAATTGGCGAAATGTGACCCTGAACTGATGTTGCTTCCGCACCTCCTCGGCGGACTTCGTGCGCTGGCTCCGCGCGGAAACGGCTATCTCCTGAGCGTACCGTCTCCTGGTCGAGAACGATCTGGAATCTTGGGAGGAACAGCTGATCGCTCGCAGAGGATCCGCAACCCGTGGTCTGCCGAATTGACCTGGCGGGGTCGCTCACGGACCGGCCACCGGCGGATTCTGACCTTGGTATGAGCAACACGTCTATCACTTTGCGATGTTCGGCATCGGTGGCGTGATCTCTTCGCCTTGAGGAACCGTTGCAAGCGTGGCTGGACTTCCTCCCGGAGAGTCCATCCTGGGGCAGTGGCGGTTGCTCTACAGATTTTCTTCTACGTCTACGATTGCGGAATCAGCCTACCTTGAGATCTGGCCTGGCGGATACTCACCAAGAGTCCTTCTTCGTGATGATTCGGCCGCACCCCTAGACTCGATGACAAGGCATACGTGGCAGGACACCGCTGTAAGATACGTCGAGCGACATCCGGGCGTGGGCGCCCTTACGGATGGCTCTGGGACGAATGCAGAACAAGGGCGGAATTGATGATGGTTATTCGTCGCCAGTCTTTGCCGTCCTCAATCGCGTATTGAGCATCGATGCCGTGGGTGTCTGGGGCCGTAGCGCCCTTGCTTGGACCGCCTGTGATGTGCGGGCTTTTCGTCTCGGTGAATGGTTATGGCGATCGCCCCGATTTGAGGGGGCGCGAAGGAGCGCTGACGAAGCATGCCCGAGGCTGCGGTATGGACCTGGGTTGAGGCAGATGTGGAGAAGCGAGCGTGGTTCGCCGGCCTGCTCGTGGCTTCTTCCGGAGCCGGGAAAACATGTTGGGCACGTGAAGTACTGGTCCATACGATCGACCCGACGCGCCGCAACATCGGTGCAAATTTTGGGGTCGAGATCTGGTGGGGGTCGAAGCCGAGCATTGGGAGAGGAAGAGCAGACTTACTCGAATACCGCACTTTGAAGTCCTCGGGTGCTGGTGGATCGGCGAGTACATCGAGTACCTGAATGTTCAATAGACCGGGCGAAGACGGAGGAAGAGCGCGACTGGTAGGTGCCCCAGTCCTGGGACGGGATTCGCCCACCCATTCCTGCCACAGGGTCATTAGGCCAGTGTCAAGACCCGGATGAGGGGCGGCGAGGGGCCAGCGCCTCGTCCAGGTTCAGCGCGAGCAACGAGACGGCGGTCCGCAGCGACCCGAAGGCGGCGTCCGCGATCGGGCCGAGGCCGTCGATGCCGTACAGGTCGTGGAGGAGTCTGGCGCCGTCCGGGCTGGCAGCCACGCGCAGGAGCCCGTCGCGGAGCTTCGCCGTGACGGCGGCCGGCACGCCCTTGCGTACGGCGATGGTGTCGTTCGGTACTGGCTCGGTCCGTACCAGGGCACGCACCTGCTGTCTGGCATCTGGCGGCGTTCGCGATGGTCAACGGCACGGCAGCCGCATCGAGGAAGCGCTATCCGGACGCGACCAGCAGGGCGACGCCACGCGCTCGCGCGCCAGCAGGTAGCCAACGGCGCCAGCCAGGCCACGTCCACGTTGGTGGTGCCGAGCGCCTCGACGGTGGCGGTGCGAGGTCGGCGGAGAGCTCGGCGGAGGCCGGCCTCCTGTTCGAGTAGCTTCGTCAGCGGCAGCGCGGCCAGCACCTCGGGGTGTCGCTGGCCGGCGCGAGCGCGAGCTTGACGGGGTTCTGCTCGACCCGGCGGCGCGACGGCGCGTCATCGAGCAGGCGAGCAGGGACATCGACGAGAAGACCTCACAGCCCTCCCCGACAGACGGGAGGAGGGAAGGAGCACAAAGGCTGAGGGGCTGCCCGATGCCGGCCGCGCCGTCGCGGGATACGGAGACCGTCCATGTCCCTGTCATCCCGAGGGAGCCGCTCCCCCCTGTCATCCCGAGAGAGCCCCGGCGACCGAGGGATCTCAAGCTCCGGGGCAGGGCAGCGTGAGATCCCTCGCGGCGAGGTGTTGCAGGAGGAGGCAGTTGACGGCCGCTCGGGATGACAGGAGGTGTTGAGCGCCTTCGAGGAGGTCATGCGTACGAGGAGGTCACGCGTACGACTCGCGGATCGCGAGCACGATGTCTTCCAGGCGCGACCGCCGTATCACGACGCCCGTCTCATCGGATACCAGCCGGCTGGCTTCGTCATGCTGTCATACTATCAGTGGACGCGGTGCAGACGATCGAGGGCGCAGCGTGCGTGCGCCCGTGGACGGGTTGGGGGTGGGATGTTCCGAGAGAAGCTGGCCGAGGCGACCGACCGACAGTCCTCCGTGCTGTGCGTCGGCCTGGACCCGGATCCGCGACTGGCTCCCCCCGAGCTGGTCGGGCAGGACGGCTGGATCGAGCGGTTCTGCCTCGGGATCGTCGAGGCGACGGCCGACCTCGTCTGTGCTTACAAGCCGAACCTCGCGTTCTTCGAGGCGCTCGGGCTGGACGGCTATCTCGGGCTCCGGCGGACGCTCGACGGCCTGCCGAAGGACGTGGTCAGCATCGGCGACGCGAAGCGCGGCGACATCGGCAGCACCGCCGAGGCGTACGCGAAGGCGCTCTACGACGTCTGGGGCTTCGACGTGGTGACCGTCAGCCCGTTGCTCGGGACGGACACGCTGGAGCCGTTCCTGGCGTACAAGGATCGCGGCATCTTCGTCCTCTGCAAGACTTCCAACCCGGGCTCGGGCACGTTCCAGGATTTGTCGGTCCCGATGGACGCCGTAATTGGGAGCTCTGCCCACAGCGGCCCGCTCTACGAGCTGATCGCGCGGCGGATGTCGGCCTGGGACGCGGACGGCGCCAGCAGCCAGGTCGGACTGGTGGTTGGGGCGACCTACCCGGCTCAGCTCAAGGAGATACGGGCCGCCGCCCCTGAGCTGCCGTTCCTGGTTCCGGGCATCGGGGCGCAGCAGGGCGACGTGTGGGCCGCCGTCGAGGCCGGATTGGACCGCCACGGGCGTGGGATCGTGGTCAACGCCTCGCGCGGCGTGACGTACGCCAGCAAGGGCGCGGACTGGCAACAGGCCGCCCGCGCCGCCGCCGCCTCGCTCCACGAACGGCTGGAGTCGGCCCGCCAGGAAGTTCAGGCCGCCCGCCAGGGCCACGGTGAGGAGGTCGGTCGTGCCGCTCAGCCTGCATCGCGGTGACGTCCTGCGTCTGCGCCGGCCGCACCCGTGCGGCAACGCCGATTTCGAGGTGGTCCGGCTTGGGGCGGACATCGGGCTGAACTGCGTGAACTGTGGGCGGCGGATCATGCTGGCCCGCGGCCTGCTGGAGCGGCGGTTGGAACGGTTCGTCAGCCGGGTCGAGGCGCCGGAGACGCCGACCTCGCTCGACCTGGATGGGCTGGACAGTCTGGAGCTGGGCGGCGAGCGTGACTCGTCCAGCGCCCCCCAGTAGCGATCGTCTTCTGCGCGAATGTCACCCGGATGAATCACCCGACACCCGGGCGGACCGGGCCAGACGGCCCGATCCAGCCCCTGACTCCGATCCCGCCGCCAGATGGCTGGCCCGGCCACGATGCCGGCGTGCCCAGCCGCCACGAGCCGCCCGTCCCGAGCCTCTGGCGCAACCGCGACTTCATCCTGCTCTGGGCGGCCCAGGCGATCGGGCAGACGGCCCAGAACGGCGTCAACTACGGGATGCTGGTGCTGGTCCAGAAGCACACCGCGTCGGCGGCGCACATGAGCCTGGTGGTGCTGTCGGTGGTGCTGCCGTCGGTGGTGTTCGGGCTGGTGGCCGGCGCGTACGTGGACCGGCGTGACAAGCGCTGGGTGCTGATCGGAACGAATCTCATGCGAGCCGCGCTGATGCCGGTCTACGTGCTGATCCCGGACTGGCTCTGGATCCTGTACGCCGTCAACTGCCTGTTCTCGACGATCAGCCAGTTCTTCGCGCCGGCCGAGGTCGCGATGCTACCCGTCGTGGTGCCGCGTCGCCGGTTGCTCCAGGCGAACTCGCTGTTCCAGATCACGTTCACGGCCTCGCAGCTGGGCGGGCTGGTGCTGCTCGGGCCGCTGCTGGTCAACCTGATCGGCGTGGACGGTCTGTTTATGGCGGTCGGGGTGGCGCTGACCGTCGCGGCGGCGCTGCTCTGGCCCCTCCCGAGCACCCGCAATCGCCTGGACGAGGGCGTCCTCGGCTTCCGGGCGCTCTGGAGCGAGATCGTGTTCGTGCTGCGCTACGTCCGCACCGACCGCCTGATCGCCTGGAGCGTGGCGCAGTGGACGATCGGCTCGACGCTGGCGCTCGTCATCGCGACACTGGCCCCGACGTTCGTGGTGGTGGTGTTGGGGATCCGCGCCGAGGACAGCGTCTTCGTGCTGGCACCGGCCGGCATCGGGACGGTGGTCGGGTCGCTGCTGTTGAGCCGCTGGGGGGATCGCCTGGACCGTCGGCGCACCGTCGAAACCGCATTGGTGGCGCTCGGCAGCTTGATGGCGTTGATGGCGCTGGCAGCGTCCGTTTGGCAGCGCTTCGGCTGGATCGCGGACCCGTCGAGCGGCGACGAGAGCGCGCTCGGCTGGCGGACGCTGATCGGGGCGATCATGGCGCTGGCGGTGCTGGCCGGGTTCGCGTTTGTGGCGGTGATCGTGCCGGCCCAGACGCTGATCCAGGAGCGCGCGCTGCCAGAGGTGCGGGGCCGGCTGTTCGCGGTCCAGATGGTGCTGGCGAATGTGGCGAGCATCCTGCCGCTGGTGGCGCTCGGGGAGCTGGCGGACCTGATCGGGGTCGGACGGGTGCTGCTGCTGGTCGGGCTGGTCGTGCTGGGGGCTGGCCTCGTCAGCACCCGCCTGGCCGGCCTGGGCGCCGAAGCGCTCCAGGGCGACGCGAGCGCGGAGCCGGCGGCCTAACGTCAATCGCGATGGCGATCCGATCTTGGGTGCGCTCTCAACAGACTTAGCGCGGTTACTGTTGTCGCCTGATCTCTTCATAGCTCTCTTTGCGAGCCTGTTCGAGGATCCGAGCGAGCGCGCTGGTCGGTGCCTTTGGCGCGGGAAGTCTGCCAAGCGCTTTGACTGTCGCGCGCAGTGTGTCCATGTGACCCACACAAGCCCTACAACTTTCGAGATGAGACTGGACACGCCGGCGATCATCCTCAGAGAGCGCGCTATCAAGGTAGTCAGAAAGTTGCTTCCTAACCTCCCAATGCTCAAGTTCGGTGATATCTGTCTGGCTCGGGCTGAGCACGGCAGCGGTCCTTGACGTGGGAGCTAGCT
>JAXLXF010000089.1:0-1542 GCA_046328125.1 Chloroflexota bacterium | reverse complement strand
ACACCCATCACCCGCGTCGGATATGCTTTTGAGCGTGCGGCGCTTCGAGCGGCGTCGCGCAGGGCTTCTCATCGGAAAGGGGATCGTGGACGTGACCCAGTCGGGTAACAACGGCGCCGGCAAGAAACGTGTTGATCTCAAAATCGTTAGTCGCGAGCTGACCGAGGGCGCCGAGCGCGCTCCCGCCCGCTCCTATTTTCACGCGGTCGGCATTACGAACGACGATCTGGACACCAAGCCGCTGATCGGCATCGCCAGCACCTGGAACGAGTTCTCGCCGTGCCAGGCGAACCTCAAGCAGGTCGCCGACCACGTTAAGCAGGGCATCCGTGAGGCCGGCGGCGTCCCCATCGAGTTCACCACGATCTCCGTCACGGACGGCATCGCGATGGGCACCGAGGGCATGAAGGCGTCGCTGATGAGCCGCGATCTGATCGCCGACTCGATCGAGCTGGCGACGTTCGGCCACCGGCTGGACGGCCTCGTCACGCTGGCCGGCTGCGACAAGACGCTGCCCGGCTGCTTGATGGCAATCGCCCGCCTCAACCTTCCCTCCGTCTTCATCTACGGCGGCAGCATCCTGCCGGGCACCTACAAGGGCAAGAAGGTCACCATCCAGGCCGTCTTCGAGGCCGTCGGCGCCTACTCCAACGGCAGCATGAGCTTCGAGGAGGTCCGCGACATCGAGAACGTCGCCAGCCCCGGCGCCGGCGCCTGCGGCGGCCTCTTCACCGCCAACACGATGTCCTCCTCCATCGAGGCGATGGGCCTGATGCTGCCCGGCGGCTCGACCCTCCCGGCCGTGGACGGGCGCAAGATGCAGGAAGCGCACGAGGCCGGCAAGCGCGTCGTCGAGCTGATCGCGGAGGACATTCGCCCTCGAGACATCCTGACCCGCGAGGCGATGCTGAACGCCATCTCCGTGGTGCTCGCGACCGGCGGCTCGACGAACGCCGTGCTCCACTTCCTGGCCATCGCCCACGACGCCAAGGTCGAGCTGAGCATCGACGACTTCGACACGCTCAGCCGAAAGACCCCGGTCATCGGCGACATGCTGCCCGGCGGCCGCTACTCGATGCCGGACCTGGGCGAGGCTGGCGGCCTGCCGATCGTCATCAAGCGGCTGGCCGAAGGCGGCATGTTCGACACCAACCAGAAGAACGTGGCCGGCGGCATCTGGGCCGACCACCTGGACAAGTTCTACGAGTCCGAGGGCCAGGACGTGGTCCGCGAGATCGACAACCCGCGCTACGCCCAGGGCGGTCTGGCGATCCTCTACGGTAACCTGGCGCCGCAGGGCGCGGTGGTGAAGGTGGCCGGCTTCAAGAGCTCCACCTTCACCGGCCCGTGCAAAGTGTTCGACCAGGAAGAGCAGGGGATGAAGGCCGTCATGGCTGGCGAGATCCAGTCTGGCGACGTGATCGTGATCCGCTACGAGGGGCCAAAGGGCGGCCCGGGCATGCGCGAAATGCTCGGCGTCACCGGCGCGCTGACCGGTCAGGGCCACTCCGAAGACGTGGTGCTGATCACGGACGGCCGCTT
>JAXLXF010000088.1:0-1629 GCA_046328125.1 Chloroflexota bacterium | reverse complement strand
GGCCAGCAGAGTCAAGGCGGCGACGACGCCAGCGGGCAGGGGCAGGGCCAGGGCCAGGGCAACTCGCAGGGCAGCTCCGAGTCTGGCAGCGGCGAGGACGGCCAGGGCTCCGGGGCCGGTACCGGCTCCAACCCGCGCTCGGACGCCGTCTACGATCCGGTCCTGGCATCCTCGCGGCAGGAGCGCCTGAACAACGGCGAATTCTCGCCCACCGACGCGATCGAGAACCCGAACCCCGACGACGCGATCCAGAACAACGCCCAGGTCAGCTACCGTCAGGTTCAGGCCCGCTACCAGGAGCAGGCGGTCCAGAGCCTCCAGAACAACTACATCCCGATTGGCCTCAAGGATCTGGTGAAGGACTACTTCTCCAGCCTCTCGCCGGGCCAGGACGGACAACGATAGACGCCCCCTGTCATCCTGAGCGTGCGAAGGACCTCACATCCCCTTCCCACGCTCGCTAAGGACGTGCAATGGCTACCGCACCGCTACAGCTTCCGCCGACTGAGTTCATCCGGATCGCGAAACAGATCGAGGACGAAGTTGGCAAGGTCATCGTCGGTCAGGATCAGACGGTTCGCGGCATCCTGACCTGTGTGCTGGCCGGCGGCCATGCGCTCCTGGAAGGTGTGCCCGGCCTGGGCAAGACGATGCTGATCCGGACGCTGAGCGACGTGCTGGACCTGTCGTTCGCCCGCATCCAGTTCACCCCGGACCTGATGCCGGCCGACATCACCGGCACGAACGTGATCTCGGACGACGGCGGCGCACGCGGCTTCCAGTTCCAGCCCGGGCCGATCTTCGCGAACCTCGTGCTGGCCGACGAGATCAACCGCGCGACGCCGAAGACCCAGTCGGCGCTGCTGGAGGCGATGCAGGAGCACCGCGTCACCGTCGCCAAGACGAGCTACCAGCTGGAGCGGCCGTTCTTCGTGATGGCGACCCAGAACCCTATCGAGATGGAAGGGACGTACCCGCTCCCCGAGGCTCAGCTCGACCGCTTCTTCTACAAGCTGACCGTCACCTACCCGACCGACGAGGAGCTGCTGACGATCGCGGAGCGGACGACGGGCACGCGCATCCCCCAGGCCGAGCCGGTGGTGGACGGCGGGACGGTGATCTCGATGATGGACCTGGCGCGGGACGTGCCGATCGCGCGGCCGGTCCTGGCGTACGCGGTCCGGCTGACGACCCGCACCCACCCCGAGAAGGCGGACACGTCCGAGTCGGTCAAGCGGTACGTGCGGTATGGCGCCAGCCCCAGAGGGCTCCAGTCGCTGGTGCTGGGCGCGAAGATCCGCGCGATCCTGGAGGGGCGGTTCAACGTCGCCTTCGAGGACATCCGCGAGGTGGCGCTGCCGGCCCTCAGACACCGCGTCATCCTCAACTTCGAGGCCGACGCCGAGGGCATCACCGCCGACCGGGTGATCCAGGACGTCCTGCTCGCGACGAAAGAAGAATGATGGGCCGCCGGAATGCCCCATCGGCGCGATGGTGGGCGCAATGACGCGGGGCGCACTCACCCGGGGCGCGCTGACGCGGGGCGCACTGACGCGGGACACAACCACGTGGGGCGCAACCATGCGGGGCGCAACCACGCGGGGCGCAACCACGCGGGGCGCAACCACG
>JAXLXF010000087.1:0-2457 GCA_046328125.1 Chloroflexota bacterium | reverse complement strand
GAGCCGAACTTCTCGGAGGATCTCGACCTTCAGGCCGTGCTCGGCTGGGCCGACGGCCGCCGGCGCCTGGGCACCTGGGCGAACGCCGACCGCGAGCGCGACGCTGCTCGGGCGCGCGAGCTGGGGGCGCAGGGGATCGGGCTGTGCCGCACGGAGCACATGTTCGAGGAGGCCGAGCGCCTGCCGGTCGTGCGGCAGATGATCCTGAACGCCTCAAAGGCGCGGGCCGGCGACGAGGAGGCGCGCAACCTGTATCTCGAAGCGCTGGAGTCGCTGCTCGGGTACCAGAAGGGCGACTTCAAGGGGCTGCTCCGCGCGATGGACGGCCTGCCGGTCATCATCCGCCTGCTGGACCCGCCGCTCCACGAGTTCCTGCCAAAGTACGAGGAGCTGCTGGTCAAAGTCACCGAGATGCGAGTCAAGGGTGAGACCGGGCCTGAGCGCGACGAGACGGAGGAGCTCCTCCAGGCCGTCGCGGCGATGCGCGAGCAGAACCCGATGCTCGGCCTGCGGGGCTGCCGCCTCGGGCTGATGTTCCCCGAGATCAACGAGATGCAGGTTCGCGCGATCCTGGAAGCGGCCGTTGAGCTGAAGCAGGAGGGCAAGGACCCGCACCCCGAGATCATGATCCCGCTGGTGGGCGACGTCCGCGAGCTGAAGCGGGTCAAGGAGCAGCTGCTGAAGGTGGCCGAGGACGTGATCGGCAAGGCTGGCGTCGATCTCCACTACAAGTTCGGCACCATGATCGAGGTGCCGCGCGCTGCCCTGACGGCCGGTCAGATCGCCGAGGAGGCCGAGTTCTTCAGCTTCGGCACCAACGACCTGACCCAGACGACGTACGGCTTCTCCCGCGACGACGCCGAGGGCAAGTTCCTGGGCTTCTATCAGGACGCCAAGCTGCTGACGAACAACCCGTTCCAGGTCATCGACCCGGACGGTGTGGGCAAGCTGATCCGGATGGGGGTCAACGACGGCCGCGCGACCCGTGGCGACCTGGAGGTCGGGATCTGCGGCGAGCACGGCGGCGATCCGGAGTCCGTCGAGTTCTGCCACCGGGCCGGGTTGAACTACGTCAGCTCGTCGCCGTTCCGGATTCCGGTGGCGCGGCTGGCAGCAGCTCAGGCGGCGATCCGCGAGGGCGCCGCTGGGCCAGCGATCAGCACGACGGCGTAAGTGCATCCCCGGGGGCGCGATGAATCGCGCCCCTACTAGATCAACCCTTGTAGGGGCGCGATTTATCGCGCCCTTCCCCTTGTCATCACGCCCTCGCTTCGTCTTCGAGTGGTACCCTTGAAAGGGCGGAAATGGTGCCGCCCCTACTTCTCATCATCTCGACATGCCTTCTGGTTCCTGGTGGAGGGTCCGGTGCTCCCGTACAGAGATCATCCCGAGGTCCGCATACGGCTCGAAGAGCTGGAGGACCGGACCCTGTCCAGATTCGCCGCGCGCAGCGTCGATGCCTCGGGGCGGCGCTGGCCGCAGGAGGACGATCCGCTTCGCACGGCGTACCAGCGGGACCGTGACCGGGTGATCCACTGCAAGGCGTTTCGGCGACTGAAGCACAAGACGCAGGTGTTCATCGCGCCGAAGGGCGACCACTACCGAACTCGCCTGACCCACACCATGGAAGTGACCCAGGTGGCGCGGACCATCGCGCGAGCGTTGCGGCTGAACGAGGATCTCACCGAAGCAACCGGCCTGGCCCATGACCTGGGGCACACCCCGTTCGGGCACGCCGGCGAGGACGCGATGGCCGAGATCCTGGGCCACTTCCGTCACAACGAGCAGAGCGTGCGGGTGGTGGAGTACCTCGAGCACGAGGGGCGCGGTCTGAACCTGGCCGAGCAGGTCCGTGACGGCGTCCTGCGACACTCGAAGCTGCGTGAGAGCGTGGCCGCCGAGGGCTGGGGCGTGGCATCCACCCTCGAAGGGCAGATCGTCAAGCTGGCAGACAGCATCGCGTACCTCGCCCACGACATCGACGACGCGCTGCGGGCCGGCGTCATCACCCAGGACCAGATCCCGGTCGAGTTCCGCGAGGCGTTCGGCACGACGACGGGCCAGCGAATCGAGGCGCTGGTCAGCGACATCGTGGACTACAACTGGCGGGTGGCGACCGGCGACGGCGCAACCTGGCGTGACGCGGTCGGCAACGGGATGGCCATCGCGATCAGCCCGCCAACCCTACAGCTGTTCAACGGCCTGCGCGAGTTCATGTTCGCGAACGTCTACACGGCCTCAGACGCGAAAGTGGACAATCCGAAGACGGTGTTCGTGATTTACGCGCTGTTCGAGCATTTCCTCGCGAAGCCGGAGCAGATGCCGGCCGAGTTTCAGGACAACCCGCGCGACGAGTCGCTGGAGCGCCGAGTGGCGGACTACATCGCCGGCATGACCGACCGGTACGCCGTCAAGGTGTTCGAGCAGATCTTCGTCCCCCGCGAGTGGGCGGTGTAC
>JAXLXF010000086.1:0-2833 GCA_046328125.1 Chloroflexota bacterium | reverse complement strand
TCGAAGACGGCGGTCGCGGTCGGCGGGCGGATCGGCACCTCGGCGCGCGGGTCGCCAGCGCCGCTGATGCCGGGCATCAGCTCCAGGTCATCTGGCGAGATCGGATCGGGATCCGCGATGTCTACCCGGCTCGGGACGCGGTCGAAGCGCACCCGCGTCTCACGCCGCATCTCGTCCAGGCCGGTGTAGCCCAGCACCAGATCGTTGCCGTCGAGCCACGGGCGGTCGATGGCGCCGTGCTTGGAGCGACGGGCGTAGCCGCGAATGTCGAACATGTCGCGGAAGTCCGAGCCGAACGTCAAATGGAGGGTGACCGGCACCGAGAACGGGTTGTAGTTGAAGATGCCGACCCGCTCGTGGAGGGCGGCGCGCAGAAAGCGATTCCGCCGGATGCTGAGCGTTCGCGGGCGGACGTCGCGGCCGTCGGGGGTCTGAAAGAGCGGGTTGGCGAACTGCAACGTCATCATGAAGTTGTGCTCGCCAGACGACGACAACAGCTGCGGCCGGCCCGCGTCCATCTCCAGCTCGAACAGGCTGAGGAAGCGGGTGTCGTGCCAGTAGAGCCCGTGCCCGTCCGTGTTGTGCGCCGCGATGTCGCCGTTGCCATCGCACACCAGGAACATCTGGTGCTCTTTCAGCACGATCCGGTCGAGCACGTCCGCAGCCTCCCCGTCACCGTTTCCTGACAGGATAGCGCGCCGGCCATTCGGTGGCTGCCGGCGCGCGTCAGGTCAGTGCGAGATCGGGGCCATGGCGTAACCCGTCAGCGGAACGGGGAGCACACGGGTCAGGGAAGGGCGCCGGTGAAGATCGTCTTCTCCCGCTCCTGGCCCACGCCGATCAGGCCGGCCGGCACCCCCACGCACTCCTCCAGGAGCCTGACGTAGTCCTGCGCCTGGCGCGGCAGATCCTTCCAGTCGAGGGCGTCGCCGGTCGGCGCCTTCCAGCCGGACATGCCCTCGTAGACCGGCGTGCAGCGTGCCAGGTCTTCGGGCTGACTCGGGAACTGCTCCACGCGCTGCCCGTCCAGCTCGTAGGCCACGCACACTTGCAGCTCGTCCAGCTCGTCCAGGATGTCGATGCGGGTCAGGGCGATCGAGTGAAAGCCGTTGACGATCATCGAGTGGCGCGCCGCCACCGCGTCGAACCAGCCGACTCGACGCGGGCGTCCGGTCGTGGTGCCGTACTCGTGGCCGCGCTCGCGGATGTGGTCGCCAATGTCGTCCAGCAGCTCGGACGGCATCGCGCCGGCCCCCACGCGCGACTGGTACGCCTTGAACACGCCGATGGCGGTCGTCAGGTGGCGCGGCCCGATGCCGGCTCCGTTCAGCAGCCCGCCGACCGTGCAGGACGTGGTGGTGACGTACGGGTAGGTGCCGTGGTCGATGTCCAGGAGGGTGCCGTGGCCGCCCTCCAGGAGGATGGTGCGGCCCTCCTTGAGCGCCTGCTCCATGACCGGCTCGGACTCGGCGATGTACTTCCCGAGGCGGTCGGCATACCCCAGGTAGGTGGTGACGATGTCGTCGGCGGTGACCGGCGGCGCGCCGTACAGCCGGTCCAGGATCAAGTTCTTACGCTCGACCGATGCGCGGACCTTGTCGCGGAAGCGCTCCGGTCGGAGCAGGTCGCCAGCCACGATCCCGACCCGTCCGACCTTGTCGGCATAGGTCGGCCCGATACCGCGGCCGGTGGTGCCGATGGCGGCGGCCCCGCGCGACTCCTCTTCGAGCTTGTCGAAGAGCGGGTGGTACGGCATCACGAGGTGAGCGCGGGCGCTGATGACGAGGTTATCCGTCGCGACGCCCCGACGGTCCAGCTCGTCCATCTCGCCGAGCAGCGTGGCCGGGTTCAGGGCCACGCCCGGACCGATGATGCAGCGCGTCTGGTCGTTGAAGATCCCGGCTGGCACCAGGTGCAGCGCGAACTTGCCGCGCGGGTTGACGACGGTGTGGCCGGCGTTATCGCCGCCCTGGGCCCTGACGACGACGTGCGCCCGACCCGCCAGCAGGTCGATGATCTTGCCCTTGCCCTCGTCGCCCCACTGGCCACCAACAACGGCGATAACCGGCATCGCTCGACTCCGTACGGAGATGCGTGGATGGTGCCACGCTCGCGCGCGATACGCGCCGTTGAGTGATTATACCGAGAAGACAGGAGACAGCATACAGGAGACAGGAGAGGTCTGTTTCTCCTGTCTCCTGTATGCTGTCTCCTGTCTTCTCCGCTAGATCAGCGCGGCCCGGTTGCCGTAGTTGCGGGCGTAGTACTCCCGGTACTCGCCCGACTTGAGCGGGCGCCACCAGTCCTGGTTATTGACGTACCAGTCCACGGTCGCGTTGAGCGAAGCCTCGAAAGTGTAGTCCAGCTCCCAGCCCAGCGCTCTCAGCTTGGAGCAGTCCACGGCGTAGCGCATGTCGTGGCCGGGCCGGTCTGGCACGAACGTCATCAGGCTCTCGGGCTTGCCGAGGCGGCTGAGGATCGCCTTCGCCAGCACGATCGTGTTGGTCTCATTGCCGCCGCCGACGTTGTACACCTCGCCAGGCTCGCCCTTGCGAAGCACCGTGTCGATGCCGGCGCAGTGATCGGTCACGTAGATGTAATCGCGCAGGGCGCCGCCGTTGCCATAGATCGGCAGCGGGACGTTGTCGATGGCGTTGGTGACGAAGACCGGCACGACCTTCTCGGGGAACTGGTACGGCCCGATGTTGTTCGAGCCGCGCGTAATCATCACCGGCAGGTTGTAGGTGGTCCGGTAGGCCAGCACCATCAGGTCGCCGCCGGCCTTGCTGGCGGCGTACGGGCTGCGCGGCGCCAGCTGGTCGGTCTCCTTCGA
>JAXLXF010000085.1:0-3104 GCA_046328125.1 Chloroflexota bacterium | reverse complement strand
GCTCTCGCGCGAGATGCCGATCGAGCAGGCGGCGAGCCGCTGGATCGTCTCGGACGACCCGGACGAGCAGGTGGCGAAGATCAAGCCGTACGTCGACCTCGGCTTCACCCACCTGGTGTTCCACGCCCCAGGGCTCGATCAGGTCCGCTTCATCGAGCTGTACGGCCGCGACGTCCTGCCGAAGCTGCGGGCGCTCGCCGGGTAGGCGGTAGGCAGTAGGCAGTAGGCAGTAGAGCCGACGCGCTGACAACATGAGAGGCGGTACCAGTAGAACGGTACCGCCTCTCATGCTGTTGTTGCCTCTCGACAGTCGGCGCGAAACCTCGTCTGCCTACCGCCTACCGCCTACCCGCCCCTACAGGCGGCCGAACACCGTCGAGTTGAAGTAGTCGCCTTCGAGCTGCCAGGTCTTGTCCTTCTTGCCCTGGAAGAACTCCTCACGTCCGAACAGGTAGATCACGGCGACGGCGTTGCCGACCCGGAACTCGAAGCGCCAGTGCTGCCAGATCTTGTTGTCGTCGTCCTGGAAGTAGCCGGACTGGAACGCGAAGTCCTCGCCGAACTTGGTCGGCTTCAACTTCTCGACCGGTCCCTGCACCTGCTCCTTACGCTCGGGGAAGTTCTTGATCGCGGCCTGCTCGGCGAAGACCGCTTTCGCCGCGGCCAGATCGGTCGCTACCCATATCTTGCTGTACATGACGTTCGGGCCGAGCGCGCTGGCGCCGTTCGAGCGGTCGCGCTCGAAGCGAGTCCGCGCCCACTTGCCGTACTTGTCCGTGCCCTCTTCGCTCAGGTACTGGGTCGCTTCTTTGCCGGCGTCCGCGACCGTCAGCACGCCGTTCTTCGGGTCGGTGATCGCGACGTGCGGCTGCGGCTTGTCCTCGTCGTCGTCCGAGCCTTGCTGGGACTGGGTGTTGGCCGGCGGTTGCGTGCCGGTGTTGGACCCCTGATTGTCCGGCGGCGGATCCTGATTGCCGGTCTGTTGAGCGCCTGGCTGGCCCGAGTTTGGCGCAAACAGCGGCTGATTGCCCGATTGCTGATCCAGTTTCCGTCGCTCGACGCACTCTGGCAGATCGTACAGGTCTTTGTCGTTGTAACAATCGATGTCTTCGGCTAGCGCCGTTCGCAGGCTGGCCAGGGGCGCGTTACTGCCGCCCGTGGTCAGCACGGACAGCGCGAGCGCACCGCTGGTGAGCCCCCACGCCATCCGGCTGAGCCAGTGTTGTGTCACGCGCTTGGGCATCGTTTCTCCAGGTCCCCTTTTGTCGTCGATCCACCGTGCCGGGATCCCCGCACCCAGGGCGGGAGTACCATGATGCCAGGGATAGTGCACCCGACGTAAGGGTAACGAGCAGCAGGAGCCGAAGTTGCTGACGAGATTGTCGGGACCGCGGCTCGACGCTGCCCGTCCGCTGCCTCGCCGTGACGACGAGATCGAAAGGAACGTGCGAAGCCCCCGCTCCCTGTCAGGGAGCGGGGGCTTGTATGGGTGACCGGTGCCAGGTGTGGGTGTTGGAGGTGCCTCGATCCCTGACCCCCGTCACCCCGGATCAATCACCTTCGAGCGTTAGCTGGCCTTGCGGCGCGCCTGCGGGGCCGGCGCCGTGGCCGACCAGTCGCCGGAGCGCCGCCGCTCGACGACGGCGCCCTTCGCGTCGGGCGCGGCGTCGAGGCGGAAGTGGGCCACCAGCGAGCGCAGGCTGGCCGAGGTCTGCGCCAGCTGCTCGGCCTCCTCGGCGATCCGCTGGATCTGGCCGCCCATCTCCGCTGCCGAGCCCGAGACCTGCTCGGTCGCCGACGAGCTCTCGGCCGCGACCGCCGCGATGCTCTCGACTGTCGTCGTCACGTTGCCGGCCTGGGCTGCCATCTGCTCGGTCGCCGCCGTGGACTCCTCCACGACCGCGCTGATCGACTCCATCGCCTCGACCACCGACCGGGCACCCGAGGACATCTCCTGAGCGGCCGACGCGATGCCGGTCACCTGGGCCACCGTCGCCTCGACGGCGGTCAGGATCTCGGCCAGGGCAGCTCCCGCCTGGTCGGCCCGCTCCGAGCCCTCGCCCACCTTGGCCGATCCCCGCTCCATCGACTGGACCGCGTCCTTCGTCGAGGACTGGACCTCGCGGATCAGCTCGGCGATCGCCTTGGTCTCGCGCTGGGAGCGCTCGGCCAGCTTGCGGACCTCGTCCGCGACCACCGCGAAGCCGCGCCCGTGCTCGCCGGCGCGGGCGGCCTCGATAGCCGCGTTCAGCGCCAGCAGGTTGGTCTGCTCGGCGATGTCGTCGATCGTCTCCACGACGGCCCCGATCTTCTCGCCCAGCTTCCCGAGCTGCTCGATCCGTCCGGCCGCCTCGGAGACGACCTGCTGGATCTCGCCCATGCTGGTGACCGTCTCGCGGACGGCCGATGCGCCGTGCTCGGCCGATGCCCGGGTCTGCTGGGAGGCGGCCGCCACCTGGCCGGCGTTGGCGGCGACCCGGTCGACCTCGTCGGCCATGCTGGAGGCGGTGGAGGCGGCGGACTGGATCTGGCGGGCCTGCTCGGCGGCGCCCCGGGCGATGCTGTCGATGGCCTGGGACAGCTGGTGGACGGCCTCGCTGGTGCTGGTGGCGGACCGGGAGGTCTGCTCGGCGCTGGTGGCGAGGCTGGCGATGGTGCCGGAGACGTCGGCGACGGCCTGGCTGGTCTGGCTGGAGACCTCGCCCAGCTGGCCGCCGGTCTCGGCGATGTGGGCGGCGTCGTCGGAGACCTGGGCGACGACGTCGCGCAGGTTGCCGACCATCGTGGCGACGGCGGTGCCGAGGACGTCGTGCGCCGAGCGCGGAGTGACGGTGACGGTCAGGTCGCCCTGGGAGACGGCCTCGGCGGCGTGGGCCATCTCGCGGAGGTAGCTGACGGTGTCGCGGAAGCTGGCCGCCATCTGGCCGACCTCGTCCCGCGAGGAGACGCGGATCTCCTGCTGGACGTCGCCCTCGGCCAGGGCGGCAGCGGCCACCGCGACCTGCTTGACGTTGCGGCTGATCGAGCGCGCCACCAGATAGCCAGCCCCGACGATGGCGGCAATGCCGACGACCAGCAGGGCGGCCAGCGTCCAGAGGAGCTTG
>JAXLXF010000084.1:0-3267 GCA_046328125.1 Chloroflexota bacterium | reverse complement strand
GCCGTCGCGGACCGCGTTGAGGGCCGGCGTCGCCAGGTCCTCGATCCGCACGTACCACTGCTCGGTGACGATCGGCTCGATGACCGCGCCGGAGCGGAACGAGTGCCCGACCGCGTGTCGGTGGGTCACCGTCTTCAGCAGCTGGCCGTTCTCCTCCAGCTCCTTCAGCAGCGCCTTCCGCGCGTCGCCCGCCGTCATGCCAGCGTACGCGCCGGCGTGCTCGTTCATCGTGCCGTCGAGGTTCATGCCCAGGATCGTCGGCAGGTTGTGGCGCTGCCCGATCTCGAAGTCGGTCGGGTCGTGGCCGGGCGTCACCTTGACCGCGCCGGTCCCGAACTCCTGCTCCACGGCGTCGTCCGCCACGATCGGGATCTCGCGCCCGACGTGCGGCACGATGGCCCGTCTGCCGACGATGGCCGTGTACCGCTCGTCGTTCGGGTTCACCGCGATGCCGGTGTCGGCCAGGATCGTCTCGGGGCGGGTGGTGGCGACCTCGATCCACTCGGCCTCGCCGGGCGTGCCGGTCGGGACCAGCGGATAGCGCACGTACGAGAGCTGGCCGTTCACCTCGCGGTACTCGACTTCCAGGTCGGAGACGGCCGTCTGGAGGATTGAATCCCAGCTCGTGATCCGCGAGCCCTTGTAGATCAGCCCCTGCTCGTACAGCCGCACGAACGCGGTCCGCACGGCCCGCGACGGCCCGGGGTCCATCGTGAACTTCTCGCGGTCCCAGTCCGCCGAGGCGCCCAGCCGGTACAGCTGATAGCGAATCCGCTTGCCATACCGGTCCATCCAGTCCCAGACACGCTCCAGGAACTTCTCCCGGCCGAGATCGTGCCGGGTCAGCCCCTCAGCCGCGATCTCGCGCTCCACCACCAGTTGCCCGGCGATGCCGGCGTGGTCGCGGCCGGGCACCCAGAGGGTCGGCTCGCCGAGCATCCGGTGCCAGCGGGTCATGATGTCTTCGACGGTCACGAACATCGCGTGGCCGATATGGAGCTCGCCGGTCACGTTCGGCGGCGGCATCGTGATCACGAACGGCTTCTTGCCGCCTGACTCGGCCTCGGACTTCGGCTTGAACAGCCCCTGCCGCAGCCACTCGTCGTAGACCCGCGTCTCCACGGACGCTGGATCGTAGGGGGCGTAGTCGCGGCTGGCCGGCTCCGGCCCGGCCTGGGTCTCATGCGTCATCGTCGCGCTCCTCGCTGGACACTCGGCGATCTTCTCACGTTGTGAAGGCGGCGCTCGCACCGGGAGCGCACGCGGGACGCCAGACTCCCGCCACGTCCTAGCGTGGCGGGTCAGCTACGCGCCACCGGTTCACCGTCACGCTGCCAGCCTGGGGCGCCACCTGCATACCTGGGCCTCGACTCGAAGAGCGCGCCAATCTCCAGGCGCGCTCAGTGATGGTTCGCTCGGGTTCAAAAGTATATCAAGCACGCCGTGGGTCGAAGCCCACGCCTACCATCTGTCGTCGCTCCGCGACGAGTGGCCTGTCCCCGGCGTGGCGTAGCCACGCACCACTGGTAGACGTGGACTCTCTGTCCACGGTTCGCCGCCCAACAGCTGTCAGGTTCACTGCGAGACAGACGGGCTCAACCCCGTCCCGTACGCTATGAGTCGTTCGGTGCTTGTAGTCTGGGAGCTCGCCAGCGAATTCGGGCACGTCGAGCAGAGATCGTTGACGGCGAGTGCCTCACACTGAGAACATCAGAGTGGACGCGGCACCGGGCGGAGGGCAGCATGGCGGGCAGACATCCGAACGAGGGAGGCGCGAGAAATCCGTGGCAAGGCCAGCCGCCGGCAGGGCCGCCTCGGCCGCCAGCGCCCGGCTCCGGATTTCCACCGCCGCAACGCCCCGGGCCGTACGCTCCCCCGCAGGGCGGCCCGTACACGCCGCCGCCCCCGCGTCCGCGGCCTCCAGGCCCGAAGATGCCGACGGCCCGGCCGGTGGTCGGCCTGCCGATCCCGGCGCCGCCGGCCTTTCGGGGCGGACTGCCGGCCCCGCCGTTGCGCGCACTGCGCCTGTCCTTCCGCGAGCTGCTGGCCGGCACTCGCTCCCCGATCTTCATCGGCCTGATGCTGATGCGGATGATCTTCGTGATCGTCCAGACGATCTGGCTCGCCCGCAGCCCGATCTACGCCGTGATCGGCGCCGGCATCTTCATGACGGCGATCCTGATCTCCTCGCCGAAGAAGCGCCTGCGTGCACCGGCGATGGGGATCTTCTGCGCCTTCATCTGGTCGTACGCGCTGGCGGATCGCGGCTCGCTCGGCACGCCGGCGCTCCAGTACTGGCCGCTGCTTGTCGTGATCGGGCTGCTGGCCGGCCTCACCGAGTGGGTCTATGGCCACGTCGATCCGAGTCTCTACTTCACGTCGGTGTCAGAGCTCGACCCGCCGTCCGTCAATTTCGTCTACGTCGCGGTGGCGCTTCAGGCGTTCAGCGCGCTGCTGTTCGTGGTCCCGATCTTCACGGTCGCCGTGCTCAGCATCATGAACTTCACCAACGGCGAGCACGAGCTGTACGAGCTGGTCCCGTTCGCCGCCTCGGTGCCGACGTTCGCCGGGCTGGTCATTTACTCGATCTTCGTGATGCGGCGATTGCGCGCGCTCGCCAAAGCACCGACCAGAATTCAGCCGACCTGACGGAAGTCTGGCGTCAACCGGCCCCGCCGCCGACGCGCGCCGTCGCCTTCGCCACCCATTGCTGGATCTCGTCGTTTGCGCCGAGCGCCGGCAGCTCGGAGGGCGCGTACCAGCCGGCCCGGTCGCGTCGGGCCGGCTCCGGATCGACTTGCCAGCCGTCTTGGTCGGCCTCCGCGAAGTAGACCAGATCCACGTGCTCCACGCCGGGCCTGATTCGCTCGACCTGGACGCCGTACGGCAGGGTCAGCTGACGCGGATAGCTCACGTTCACGCCGTGCTCGCCGACCAGCGTGCAGCGGACGCCGGTCTCCTCCAGCACCTCGCGCACCGCCGCGTCGTCCGGCAGCTCGCCGGTCTCGACGTGCCCTCCAGGCGGCAGCCAGAGCCCCATCTTGGCGTGGAACAGCAGCAGGACGCGCCCGTCGTGGACCACGAACGTCGCGACGGTCCACTCGCGGACGACGCCGTCGGGGCCGGCCGGGCCAGCCCCGCACACGACCGGCGGCACGCTCACCACGGTCGCGTCTGCCGCGCACGCATCGGACCGCTCAGCGGTTCTTCCAGACCGGCTTCCGCTTCTCGAGGAACGCCCGCACGCCCTCGCGGAAGTCCTCCGAG
>JAXLXF010000083.1:0-3291 GCA_046328125.1 Chloroflexota bacterium | reverse complement strand
TCCTGGACGGCCGCGTCACGGCAGCTGACACCGGCATTGGCTGGATCGCGCCGAGCGACGCCGACTTGCTCCTCGAAGAGGAAGAGGCCGACCCGGTCGTGGCGCTGGCGTTCGCGGACCGCCCGACCAGCGATGGCGAAGCGGCCACCGAGACGCTGGCGCGCCCTGAGGACACCGAGGGTCTCGAAGACCACGTCCGCATGTACCTCCGCGAGATCGGCCTGGTGCCGCTGCTCTCCTGGGACGGCGAAAAGCGGCTGGCGCGGCGGATGGAAGAGGGCATGTATCTCGAAAAGCTGGCCCGCGAGTCCGAGCAGTTGGACAAGGAAGCCACCGCCCTCGAAGTCATGGCCGAGCTGGAGCGGCGCTTCGAGGAGCGTTTCCCCCTGCTCGGGCACTGGTTCCCGTCGCTGGAACGGACGCTCTCCAGCTACCGCTCGGCGATGTCCACGCTGGCCGAGACGGCGGATGTCTCCGTCGAACGGTGCCAGGAGTTTGTCTCCCACATGGGCATGACGGCCGAGGAGATCCGCGAAGACCTGATCGAGCTCTCCACGCTCTGCCGGCTGGTCCCGGACGAGGTGCGTGACTGGGTGGCGGACCGCCGCATGGCCGGCGACACCAGTCCGCTCTGCCCGATCGTCGGGCGGGCGCTGACCGTCGATCCGCGTGCCCTGGCCGAGCACCTGGGCTGGATCCAGTTCGAGGCCGAGCGAGCCCGCGCCGCCCTGACCGAGGCGAACCTGCGCCTGGTCGTCAGCGTCGCCAAGAAGTACATCGGGCGTGGGATGTCGCTCCTGGACCTGATCCAGGAGGGGAACATCGGCCTGATCCGCGCGGTCGAGAAGTTCGAGTACCGCAAGGGGTACAAGTTCAGCACCTACGCGACGTGGTGGATCAGGCAGGCGATCACCCGCGCCATCGCGGACCAGGCCCGCACGATCCGAATCCCGGTCCACATGGTCGAGACGATCAACCGCCTCAGCCGGCTGACCCGCCGACTGGTGCAGGATCTCGGGCGCGAGCCGACCTCCGAAGAGCTCGGCGCCGAGATGGAGATCACCCCGGACCGCGTTCGAGACATCCTCAAAGTGGCCCAGGATCCAGTCTCCCTCGAAACGCCGATCGGCGAGGAAGAGGACAGCCACCTCGGCGACTTCATTGAGGATCAGGGCGCGATGGCCCCCTCGGACGCGGCCTCCCACCAGCTCCTCAAGGAGCAGGTGGAGGACGTGCTGGACTCGCTGACGGGCCGCGAGCGCCGCGTGCTCCAATTGCGGTTCGGGCTGGACGACGGTCGCCAGCGGACGCTTGAAGAGGTCGGACGCGAGTTCGGCGTGACTCGCGAGCGCATCCGCCAGATCGAGGCGAAAGCGCTCCGCAAGCTGCGCCACCCGAGCCGCTCCAAGAAGCTGCGAGACTACCTGGAGTGACGAGCAGACGAACTCAGAGCAGACGAGGGCCGAGGTGCCGCCCTGGTCTCATCTGCTGGTCTGCTCCTCTGCTGGCCCGCTCGTAATCATGGACGTCTGGTCGATTGCGAGCGGCAGCTCCGGGAACGCGTACCTCGTACGGGGTGAGGGCGCGACCGTCCTGGTGGAGTGCGGCATCCCGCTTGGGCGGATCGCCAGCTTCCTGAAGCGGCTCGGTCTCGCACCGTACGACCTGACCGGCGTCCTGCTCACCCACGACCACTCGGATCACACCCGCTCGGCTCGGCAACTCTCGGACGGGTATGGCGTGCCGATCTTCGCGACGCCTGGCACCCTCGGCTGTGACTCCCTCCGCGACGCTCAGCTCGCCCGTCCCGTCGGAGCCGACCGACCGTTCCGCGTGGGCGACCTCGAAGTCCGCGCCTTCAAGGTGCCGCACGACGCCTACGAGCCGGTCGGGTTCACGCTGACCGCGCAGGCCGCGACCGTCACCGTCACCACCGACCTGGGCTACGTGCCGGGCGAGGTGCAGCGCAACCTGCGCGACAACGACCTGTTGATCCTTGAAGCGAATCACGACGTCGAGATGCTCCAGAACGGGCCGTACCCGACCTTCTTGAAGCGGCGCGTCCTCGGGCAGCACGGCCACCTCTCCAACGCCGCCACCGGCGCCGCCCTGGCGGCCTGCGGCGACCGGGTGCCGTCCGAGGTCTGGCTCGCCCACCTGAGCCCGACCAACAACCGACCAGACGTGGCTTTAGAAGCGGTCGCCGGGCGGCTCCAGGCGGCCGGCCTCGGGCACGTCGCGGTGCGCGTCGCCGAGCGCCACCGCCCAAGCCTGCACTGGACGGCCCCGGCCAGGACCCGACAACTGTCGCTGTTCTAGGGCGACGCGTACACCCGGCTGGGTGGCGCGAGCGGTCAACTGGCCGTGGGCTCTCCCCCGCGTCTGCCGGGGTCCACGGACCACGGCACACCATGATCTTCGCTATACTGCGTCCATCACGGATGGAACAACGCATGGATGCTACATAGACCGATTTCCCTGAACCGTCCCGTCTCCCCTGGGCGACGCGTTTGCCACTTGTGGGTCCATCACGAGGCCGCCGAGGCCGGACTCCTGAGGGTGGTGTCGATGTCGCGCGAGATCCATGGCGACGCCCTGCGGCTCGCCGTGGGACTGTTTAGCCTGTTGCTGGGCGCCCTGATCCTGGTTGCGCCCCATCAGTTCTCTGGCCCGGCCTTCGAGGCAATCCGGCCAGTCGTGCCGGCCGTCGGCGTCGCGCTAATCTGCGGCGGCATGATGCTGGGTGGCACCGGCGTGCTCGGCGTCGGCCGGCGCCTCTTCCTGGCCGCGCATGCCGTCGCCGTCGTTCCCCTGCTGGTCATCGGATTCGGCCACCTGGCCGCCGGCGTCTGGCATGGCGCCCTGCTCTTTCTCCTCACTGCCGCCTGGACGCTGGTCGCCGCGACCCTGCCTGGCGACTCGGCCGACCAGAGCCGCCGGGTGAGTCACGCCCTGGCGTTGACGTCCGGCTCGGTGGCGGTGGCGTTCGGGCTGACGGTTGGCGGCGAGGCGCTCCTGGTCGGACACGGTCCGGTGACGGCCCTGGCTGGCCTGCATGGCGTACTGCTAGTTGCCGGGGGCAGCGCGTTGCTCCTGACCCAGCTCGCGCGTGCAGGTGGGCGCGCGGTGTCGGCGGCGGCGAGCGCGGTGCTCGGTCTCGTGTTCGTCGGTCAGGCGCTCCTCGTGGCGCTCCCGTCAGGAGCGACGGACGGCGCCGTCTACTTCGGCCTGTTCGGGCTGGCGTTGCTCGCGCATCCTTGGCTGCGGCACCGGCGGATCGCGGACGCCTCG
>JAXLXF010000082.1:0-3461 GCA_046328125.1 Chloroflexota bacterium | reverse complement strand
GAGATCCCTCAGTCGCTGGGGCTCCTTCGGGATGACATCTGGAAGTGGCAAGCTCGCTACGCTCGGGATGACAGTTGGTGTGGTGCAAGCTCGCAAAGTTGACGTGGAGAGTAGTGAACCGGCTCGGGACGCCAGAGGCAGTGGCGGACGTACCAAAGCCGGGATGAAGGACGCTTCTCACCCGACGGCTCCCTCTCCATCGCAATGGGGAGGGGGTCGGGGGGTGGGGCCTCACTACTCAGTATGGGATGCCCTGCTCCAGGTAGTCGGCGCGCGGCTCGTGGCCCAGGCCCGGCGCGTCCGAGACGTGGAAGTGGCCGTCGTGGACGTCGAACGGCGGGTCCATGATCTGCTGGTACTTGCGCAGCTCTGAGTAGGCGATCTCCAACCGGAAGAAGCTGGAGGTGGACATCATCGTCTGCGCGCCGGCGATCAAGGTGATCGGGCCGGTCGCGTCGTGCGGCGAGATCGGCACGAAGAACGTCTCGGCCAGCGTGGCGATCTTCTTCATCTCCGAGATGCCGCCGGTCCGGATGATGTCCGGCATGATGTAATCCGCCAGCTTCTGCTCCAGGACCGGGCGGAACTGCCAGCGGGTATACAGACGCTCGCCGACGCAGATCGGCACGTCCGTCTGATCGCGGAATTGCTTGAGGGCGTCCCAGTTCTCCGGCGGGACCGGCTCCTCGAACCAGCCGATCCGGTAGGGGCGCAGTCGGTTGGCGAGGCGCACGGCGGTCGGCAGGTTGAAGCGGCCATGCGCGTCGATGAAGATCTCGACGTTGTTGCCGATCTCGGTGCGAACCGCCTCGATGATGTCCACGGCAGCGTAGTCCTGGTCCGGCGGGTAGTTGGCAGCGTACCCCGCGAGGTAGGCGGCGCCCCGCTTGAACGGGTCGAGCTTGAGCGCGGTGTGGCCCTCGTCCACCGTCTTTCGGGCCGCGCGCGCATACTCCTCGGGCGTCTCGCAGCCCTCGAACCAGCCGTTGCTGTACAGGATCAGGTTGTCGTGGAACTTGCCGCCGAGCAGCTCGTAGATCGGCAGGCCGAGCATCTTGCCCCGGATGTCCCAGAGCGCGATGTCGATGCCCGAGATCAACGCCGAGACGAACCCGAGCGAGCCGAGCGAGTTGAAGCTGGCATAGAGCTTGTGCCAGATATACTCGATCCGCGTGGGATCCTGGCCGATCAGAATCGGGCCGAGCCGGCTGGCCGCCGCCGCGACCACGTCGCTGTGCGGGCCGCTCGATGCCTGGCCCCAGCCGTGAATGCCCTCGTCGGTGTCTACGCGGAGGAAGACCCACGGGTAGCGCGTACCCGGCAGGTGATAGGCGGTGACGTTGGTGATCTTCACCGAACAGCTCCCAGACGCAAGATGGCCGAGACCCGGCGCTTCGTCAGATGCGTCGCCCTGTTATCGCACACCCGGCGAGCGCGCCTGGTGCGGTCTGGGCCGCTCACGGTGGCCCGGACCGCACCGCCATGCGCCGCCTTCGAGGCTGTGTCCCTGGCACGCGCTGTGCAGGGATGGCCCCCCGCTGCCGGCAAACCAACCTCGGCAGTGCTGAGCATATGGTCGTCGAGCGGCCCGCGCCCTGCTCTGGAGGGAGGCGATGGCGGAGCCGGCGACGCTCGACCGGCCGTCGAAGAGGAGAAGGGCTCATGCAGCAACCGCGTCGTGTGCAGAGGTGGCTCACGCTGGCCGTCCTGGCTTCAGCGCTCGCCCTCGTGCTGACGCTCTCCGGATCGATGCTCTCCGTGTCGGACAGTGGGAGTGTTGCCGTCGCACAGTCCAGGCCGGACAACAACAACGCGAACGACAACACCGACGTGGCGACACCTACGGCGACCTCACGACCGTCCGTGGCGCCAGCCGGCTCGCCGGTGCCGCAGGTTCAGGCGAGCCCGGCCGCCCAGCCGAGCTCCGGCTCGCAGTCTAGCCCGGCGCCCAAGCCGAGCGGCAGCGCCGACACGTCACCCCCCTCGAACTGCGTGATGCCGGCCGGCAACATCACCGAGCGCCGGATGTTCAACCTGTACACGCCGTCGTGCCTGGGGCCGTCGCAGTAGGCCAGCTGTTGAGGGCGTCTGACCGCTGACGCCTCGACTGTGCGGAGGGGCTGCCGTGTCCGCGCGGCAGCCCCTGCTTTCTACTGGAAGCTGGTCCCGATTTTCATGACGTGTGCTGCGGACTTTCACGCAAAGCTCGCATGTGGAACCGGGATACTGACGTATAATCCTGAGCCCTGAGGATGGCCGCGAGCGGCCGACGTGGGCACGAGGGGATACGTTCGTCCTGATGGCCCGGGCTCGCCTGCTGATCTTCGGCGCGATCCTATTGACACTGGCGGCGCCAGGTCACGCACTCGCGCCGCTGAGCGGACTGCCGCTCGACCTGCCGGCGCTGGTGCTGCTGGTGCTGGCCGTGGCGTGGTGGATCGCGCTGCCGGGCGCGCCGCCGCGCGCCGGGCTGCTGGCCGGCGCGCTCGTCGGGCTGGCAGTGCTGAAAGTCGTGGTCTGGTCGCTGGCGCCTGCCTACGGCCTCGAAGCCAGCTACCGCATCGACAGCCCAGGCGCCGTCTCGCCGGACTCCGCGCCGGGCACGACCCGCGTGGACCGTGCCCTCGACTTCCGAGGCGACGCATTCCCGGTCCACTTCGTCAACGACATCCGCTACCTGAACTTCTACACGCCGGCCCAGCCGAAGCGCGATCTGCTGCCGTTCTCGGCGCGCTGGTCCGGCTTGCTGGTGGTGCAGCGCGACGGCGAGTACACGCTGACGCTGGAGTCGAACGGCCCGGCTACACTGGAGCTGGGGACCGGGCAGCGTGTGGCCATCGAAGGGGCTGGCCGCGTCCGCGACGTGACCCTCTCCACGCCGCTGCCGGCCGGGACGGTCCCGATCGCCGTGACGTACACCCGCCCCGACGAGGCGATGCCCTGGCTGGTCGTCCGTGATGGCGGTCAGGACGGGCCGGCGCTTGGCGGTCCACGACTGGTGCGAGCCGGCACGCCGCCGGCGCCGCTGGCGCGCTACGCCTGGCTGCCGCCGCTGGCGTGGGCAGTGGACGGGCTGCTGACGTTGGTGCTGGTGGTGGCGCTGGCGGTGCATGTGAGGACGGCCGTCAGTACCCAACCCTGGGGAGCCCCCTCCCCAACCCCTCCCCCTTGCGAGGGAGAGGGGCTTCCGGCTCGCTCCGTCTCCCCCCCTCCCTTGCGAGGGAGAGGGGGTCGGGGGGAGGGGGCCTTTCCTGAGCGCGCCCTCCTGGCGCTCTACTTCCTGCTCGCGGTGGGCGGCGCGCTGGTGGCGAACCTCCACCTGTTCGGGCGAGCCATCATATTGTCTGGCGGCAACGACTGGCTCGCGTACGAGAGCTACGCCCGTGACGTCCTGGTCAACGGCCCGCTGATGACCGAGGGGCGGGCGCTCGGCCAGGGCCTGCCGTTCTACTACCAGCCCG
>JAXLXF010000081.1:0-4277 GCA_046328125.1 Chloroflexota bacterium | reverse complement strand
TGGGCGTGCTGGCCAATCAGGATAGCGACTTTTCTGAAGCTCGGGTCCACGCGCACGACGCCCTGGCCGCCTCTGATGCCGCCGGAGATGAACGCGGCGCGGCCCTGGCGCTGGCATTGCTGGGCCGAGTCGCTCGTGCGCAGGGGTCTCTGCCGGAGGCGGCGGCGCTTCTGGAGCGAAGCGTCAATCTCTACCGTGAGCTCGACGATGCCTGGGGTGTCGCCTACGCGCTGCACCGGCTGGGCGAGGTCGCGCTCGATCGGGGCGATGCCGAGGAAGCCGAGACCGCGGTGTCGGAGTCGTTGGCGTTGCGACGAGAGATCGGCGACCTCGCAGGGGTCGGCATCACGCTCGTCACCCTCGGACGCATCACACTGCAACGAGGCGACCTCCGACGAGCGCGCCGCCTGTTGAAGGAGAGCCTGCCGATCCTGGACGAGGTCGGCTCGAAGGCCGGCCGGGCGACGGCGCTCTGGGCGCTCGCGACACTCGCGCGACGGCAGTCAGATCTTCGGGCTGCGAACACGCTCTGCCAGGAAGCGCTCGAGATCAGTCACACCATCGGCAATCGTACGAACGTCGCGAGACTCCTCGAGGAGCTGGCCGGCATCGCGGTGGATCGGCAGCGTATGGAGGACGCCGTCCGACTGTTCGCGACGGCCAGCGCCCTTCGGGAGCGCATCGGCGCGCCGATTGCCCCGCGATTCCGCCCGGCGCACGATCGTGACCTCGAGCGGGCGCGTGCAGAGCTCGGCGAACGCGCGTTCGCCGAGCTCTGGAGCGAGGGACGCACCCTCACGGTGCGCCGGGCGATCGACGATGCGCTGAACGGCGAAGCAACGGGCACACCGCCGACGCGCACCCCGAGCGATCCGCTCACGCGCCGCGAGCGAGAGGTGGCGGCGTCGATCGGCCTGGGTCTGACGAGCCGCCAGATCGCCGAGCGCCTGGGGATCTCCAGCCACACCGCCGACGTACACGCCGAGCACATCCGCGAGAAGCTGGGCCTGCGGTCGCGCGCACAGATCGCCGCCTGGGCCGTAGAGCAGCGCGCGGTTCAGCAGAGATCCGGCTGACGCCTGGTCGGCCCCGGCCACCCGTTGCACGCAAACATGCTCGTCGCCGGCCTCAGAAGATCGCCTCCTCTCGTCCCTCACTCTGAGTCTAGGTCCATCGGCGTATGCGCGGGTCGGGCGGCCTACCTACGCTGGAGCTGGCCCGGCGTGCCTTGCACCCGGCCACACCGACACGACCGAGGAGGGAAGATGGCATCGCAGGGCGACCTGGCACTGCTGGACGACCCGATCGCTCAGCGCCTGCTCGACGAACAGACGATTCTGCGCCTCGCCTACACCTGGACCGATGGCACACCCCGCGTGGTGCCGCACTGGTTCCATTGGAACGGGCGAGAGATCGTCCTTGTCAGTCCGTCCGACGCGCCGAAGGTCCGGGTGCTCCGGGCGAGGCCCGAAGTCTCGCTCACCATCGACACGATGGCGTGGCCGCCGCGCGTGCTGCTGATGAGAGGCACCGCCACTGTCGAGATCGTGGACGGTGTGCCGTCCGAGTACGCCGAGACGGCTCGGCGCTACTTCGGCGAGGAGCAGGGAAATGCCTGGGTCAAGCAAGTCGGCGGGCTCTGCCCCCAGATGGCCAGGATCGCGGTCCAGCCGACCTGGGTCGGCCTCCTCGACTTCGAAACCCGCTTCCCGAGCGCCATCGCGCGAGCCATCGAGCATGCCCAGGCCAGCGCGGGATAGGCGCCTTCGTCACTGGATGATCGAGCACACGGGGGGATTCACGATGCAGGACAGCAAGCTGAGGATCGGCCAGGTCGAGATCCTGGGGCTCTCGGATGCAACCGTCGAGTATCCGTGGACGCTCGACCAGCTCTTCCCAGCGGTTTCCTCAGCCGAGTGGGAACCGTATCGCCGGCGGTTCGCCGACACGTTCGCCAGCGAGACGGTCTGGCGCTCGGACTACACCTGCTACCTCATCCGCTCGGATGGTCACATGCTGCTCGTTGACACCGGCATGGGGCCGGCCGACTCGGCGTTGGCTGCCGCACTGGGGCAGTCCGGCCACCTGCTGGAGAAGCTGGCCGAGGTGGGGGTCAGCCCCGCCGATATCGACACGGTCGTCCTCACTCACCTCCATCCGGATCACGTCGGGTGGAACCTGAGTCCGAACGGCACCGACTTCCGCCCGACATTCCCGGGCGCACGGTACGTGGTGCACCGCGCGGACTGGGACGCGTTCCAGCGCCCGGAGGTGCGGGCACACCTCCCCTTCGACTACGTGGACCAGACCGTCACTCCGCTCGAACGCCTCGGCGTCCTGGATCTCGTCGGCGACGAGTATCAGCTCACGGCCAATCTCACGACACTCCACACCCCGGGACACACGCCGGGCCACATGAGCGTGCTCGTCGCGTCGGGAGGGGAGCGCGGTGTGCTCCTGGGAGACGTCGCCATTCATCCAGCCCAGATCAGCGAGCCGGACTGGAATGCGATGTTCGACATGGACGGCGAGACAGCACGACAGACGCGCATCGCCATGCTCGATCGAATCGAAGCTAGCGGCATGGTCGTGGGCGCGCGCCATTTCCCGGAGCCGGGGTTCGGGCGAGTCATCCGCCTGGAGGGGCGCCGCTACTGGCAGGGTCTCTAGGCTGCCGGTCACCTTCGAAGCGCTCGTCAACATCTCATGAGATCCTCACCGGCTCCTCATCTCGATCGCCGGCCAGCACGCTAGCGTGGACGCATCACCCGCGCGTCCCAGAGCACGCGCCCCAGATGGGAGGCCCCCATGCCACGAACCATCTTGCTCGCGGTGGTCGCCTCGTCGGCCGCGTCGGCCACGATGACCGCGCTCATCCTCCTCTGCGTCCTGCCGTCGGTCGTCGAGGCCCAGGTGTCTCAACTCGTGGGCTCGACACTCACGGTCTCACGTGACGACGGCTCGGTCGGGGTGTCTGCCGAGGTCGGACCGCCCGGCGGAGGCATCCTTCGCGTGTTCGGGACCGATGGAAAGACGCCGCGGCTGACGCTCAATTCGAGCGGCCAGGCGACCGACGGCGGGATCGCATCCAACGCCGGCCTCAACGTCTACTCGGTCGACGGCAAGGAAGCCGTGCGTGTCGGCTCGCAACGCCAGATCGACGGCTATGGGCTGTCCCTGCGCGATGCCGAGCGGGTTCGGCTTCGCATCGGCGTAGACGGGAACGGCAACCCGAGCATCCAGATGTTCGACGCCAGCGACAACGTGATCTGGAGCGCCCCCTGAGCCACGCGAATGACGCCGCTAAAGGAAGGTTCACGTGGCGAGCTCGAGGAGACGTCTGGCTACGCTCGCGTTCACCGCCCTGGTGGTGACGTGGTGGCTCCTGATCGCCGGCGTCGTCAGCCAGGTCATGCCGACGCCGGCCGCGTCGTCACCTGGCACATGGAGCGGCCCGGGGCCCGGTCAGCGAGCGCGGATTCATCAGCCTGGGATCCGAGGCTGGCTCATCCCAGTCGAGCGGAGAGCATTCGACGAGCTCCACCGTGGGGTTCGGGAGAGTGACGAAGACGCGATCGAACGGGCGCTTGCGAGCTCCGAGTGGATACCTGTCGAGGACGGTCAGGCCGTGCTGGCGATCGACATCGACGGGGAAGTCGTACAGGTGCAGCTCCTGGAAGGCCAGCAAGCGGGTCACCGAGCCTGGTTGAGAGCGCGAAACCTGCGGCCTTGATGCGACTGTTACGGCAACAGCAGCCGCGGCGGCGACGGAATGTAGACCGGCGCAATCGCAAAAGCCTGCAAACCAACCCGCAATCCAGACTAGTACAGCTTGGCCGAAGTCGCTCTACAGATATCCTGATGGACTCGTCCGCCCGAAGGGCGCAGCCGAGGGATGCCACCGAGGGATGCAATCGAGGGATGCCACCGAGGGATGCCACCGAGGGATGCAATCGAGGGATGCCACCGAGGGATGCCACCGAGGGGGTTCGATGAATCGAACCCGTACGAGGTCCGTCGTCCTCGTACGGGCGCAATTCATTGCGCCCCTCGTTTTGCGACGCGATCTGGGCAACTCTCGACGCACTTCCGCCACGCTGTACTAGCCCGGCTTGATCACCGGAATCTGTTGTGAACGAGTCAAGTTACAGGCGGCCAGCGTGTTGGTGAGGCAGAAGGCGTCGATGGCCCGGTCGAGCTGGTCGAAGGCGGCCCGGAGCTTGGAGTTGGCCGGGGCGGCGGGGGTGATCTGGGCCAGGCCGGAGCGGAAGAGCCGG
>JAXLXF010000080.1:0-5135 GCA_046328125.1 Chloroflexota bacterium | reverse complement strand
CTCAGCCCGCCTGCCGTACGACCTCGATAATGCGGTCGGCGACGATCCGCTCCTCGCCGTCGGCCAGGGTCATCGGATTGATCACCAGGCCGCCGCGCGGTCCCAGTCCTTGCGAGACGAAGACTGCCGGGTCGCCCGTCTCCAGCGCCTCGATGACGTCGAAGGCGCTTATGCCGAGTAGCTCGTGGTCGATCCAGACCTCCGCTTTTGGGACGCCGCACGGAGGCCGGGTCAGGTTGCAGCGGATGCCGCGCAGGCCGTCCAGCACCTCGGCCAGCCGGTACACCCGCGCCGCCTGGGCCGCCAGCTCGGCCGCCTCGTCGTGCGCGAGGTACCGCTCCAGCGCCAGCAGCAGCCCGACCACCTGCTCCTTGCCGACCTTGCAGCTGCGCCCGATCCCGTGATGCGGCGGCCCCGGCAGCCGCCCCGAGCTCAGGTAGCCGCGCCCCGAGCGCCACACTTCGGGGTAGACGTCCATGTCGAGCATCTGGAGCCGCGCCGACTCGATCAGGTCGCGGCGCCCGACCAACAGCCCGGAGCCCTGCGGCCCGCCAATCGCCTTGCCGCCCGAGAACGCGACCAGATCGGCGCCCTCCTGGATGAAGCGGCGCAGGTTGGCGCGCGGCGGGAGCGAAGCCGCCGCGTCCACGATCACCGGCAACCCGTGTCGATGCGCGATCTCCACCACGTCTGGGAGCGAGACCGTGCCCGGCGTGTCCATCACCGGGCAGGCGATGGCCACCGTCTGAGGCGTGATCGCGGCCTCGATCTGCCAGGCGTAGTGGATCCCCTGGCCGGGCGCGCCCAGGTAGCCGACCTCCACGAACACCGCCCCCGCCGCCCGGATGCTGTGGTCGTAGGCGTTGCGATGCCCGCGCTGCACCACGATCGCATTGCGGCCGTCGTGGACGAACGGCAGGTCGTCCATCTTGCGCGGGTCGAAGCCGGCCAGGCAAGCCGCCGTCCCGAGCAGCAGGCCGGCCTCGGCGCCAGACGTGACGAGGCCCGCTTCGGCGCCGGTCGCGGCGGCCAGCACGACGCTGGCTCGCTCCTGGAGCTCGTCGATCTGGACGTGCGATTGCGCGGCCTCGGCCATCGCGGCGGCCACTTCAGGCGCGAGACGGTTCCCGCCCAGCCGGGTGACCGGCCCGGCCGCGTTGACGATCCGACGCACACCGAACCGCGCGTAGACGCTGGTGTCCGCGCCGTTCCCCGAGCTCCTGCCGGCCGCCTCGCTCACTTCTTCCGCTTCCAGGTTTCGTACGCCTTCAGCGTCTCCTCGTTCGGCGGGTAGATCCCGCGCAGCGACTCGCCGCCCGAAATGCGCTCGAACAGGTACACCTCCAGCTCGTCGTGGTGGACCGCCTCGTCGGCGATTCTGGCGGCGTACTTGCGCGGGATCACCACCACCCCGTCCGAGTCGCCGACCAGGATGTCGCCGGGCATGACCGTGACGCCGCCGCACTGGACCGGCACGTAGGCGTCGGCGGCGAAGTGGACCGTGTTCGATGCCGAGGCGTGGACGCCGCCCACAAACGCCGGCAGGCCGACCGCGCGGATGCCGGCCGCGTCGCGCACGGCCCCATCCGTCACCATCCCAGCCGCGCCGCGCGCCTTCAGTCGGGCCATCAGGATCTCGCCGAGCGTCCCGGAGCGCAGGCTGCCCCGCGCGTCGATCACCAGGATGCCGCCTGGCGCGATGTTGTCGATCGTCTTGCGCTGCGGGTGCTCCGGGTCCGCGACCGACTGCGCGGCGTTCAGGTCTTCGCGATACGGCAGATAGCGGAGCGTCACGGCCTCGCCGACCATCTTGTCGTCTGGCGAGAGCGGATCGACGCCGTCCATGAAGCTGTGGCGAATTCCGAGCTTGAACAGCTCGGCGGTGATCGAGGCGGTGCTGGCGCGCTTCAGGGTCTCGAGGACCGACGCGGGGACCGGCTCCAATCCATCGAGCGACATAACTGACCTCCCGTGTGGCGCCACCACGCGCCGGCCGGCAGTGTACCCCACCCTCTCCCTTCGGTCCGACACGGCTCACGTGGCCGCCCACGGACCTGCACGGGATGCATGGTGCTCCCGGGCGCAGCATGCGCCAGAGGAGCGCTGGTATACTCCGGAACAGCCGACCGGGTTGTACGACCGCGTCGAGTGACCCGCTGCTGTGGAGCAGGTTCGTGAGCAAGCGCGTCGTCGTGACGGGCATGGGTTGCGTGACGCCCCTGGGCCTCGATCTCGACTCAACCTGGACTGCCATTCTGGCCGGCACGTCAGGCGTCGCCCCGATCTCGGGGTTCGACGCGACCGACCACGACGTCAAGATCGCGGCCGAAGTCCCGACCTTCGACCCGACGAAGATCATGAACGCCAAGGAAGCGCGTCGAATCGACCGCTTCATCCAATTGGGCATGTACGCGGCGCGCGAAGCCTTTGCCGACGCCGGGTTGACCGTGACGCCCGAAAACGCCGAGCGGATCGGCGCGATCTCTGGCTCGGGCGTGGGCGGCATCGGCAGCCTGGGCGCGGGCTTCAAGACGCTCTACGACAAGGGGCCGGACCGGGTCACGCCGTTCCTGATCGTCCAGATGCTAATCGACTTGCTGCCGGGCCAGATCTCGATGGATCTTGGCCTGAAGGGGCCGAACTTCAGCGTCGTCTCGGCCTGCGCCACCAGCGGCCACAGCATCGGAGAGTCCGCCGAGGTGATCCGCCGTGGCGACGCCGACGTGATGATCGCCGGCGGTGCCGATGCTGGCGTGGTCCCGATCGGGATCGCGGCGTTCAACGCGATGCGCGCGCTCTCGACCCGCAACGACGATCCGCAACGCGCCAGCCGCCCGTTCGACCGGGACCGTGACGGCTTCGTGATGGCGGAGTCTGGCGGGATGGTGGTGCTGGAGTCGCTGGAGCATGCCCAGGAGCGCGGCGCCACGATTCACGCCGAGCTGGTCGGCTACGGCCTGAGCGCGGACGCCCATCACGTGAGCGCCCCGTCCGAGGACGGCGAGGGCGCGGCCCGCGCGATGAAGATGGCGTTCAAGAAGTCCGGGCTCTCGCCGAAGGACATCGGCTACGTCAACGCCCACGCGACCTCGACGCCGCTCGGAGACCGCTCCGAGACGAACGCGATCAAGTCGGTATTCGGGAAGTCGGCGTACGACGTGGCCGTCTCGTCAACGAAGTCGATGACGGGCCACCTGCTCGGCGCGGCCGGTGCGATCGAGGCGATCTTCTGCATCAAGGCGATGCAGGACGGCATGCTGCCTCCCACCATCAACCTTGACAACCCTGACCCTGAGTGCGACCTCGACTACGTGCCCCACGTGGCGCGCAAGCGCCAGTTCGAGGCCGCGCTCAGCAACTCGTTCGGGTTCGGCGGGCACAACAGCTCGCTGATCTTCACGGCGTTTCGAGGCTAGGGCCGATGCCGTCGGGCGAGTGGCTGGACGAGGTGCGGCGCGTCCTGGAGCACGTCCAGGCGAGCGACGCCAGCGCCGTCGAGCTGGCTGCCGAGGGGTTCAAGCTGCGGCTGACCCGACGACCAGGGCGCCAGGTTGTGGCCGCCGGAGCGCCTCAGGGCGCGGCGACGGCTGGATCGACTGCGCCGTCCGCTGCCGTGGCGGGCACGCCGCTCGCGGCGCCGCTGACCGGCGTCTTCTATCGGACCGGAACGCCGGGCGCGCCGTCCTTTGTCTCGGTGGGCGACCGCGTGGAGGTCGGCGCGGTGGTCGGCCTGATCGAGACGATGAAGATCTTCAACGAGGTGCTGGCCGAAAAGGCCGGGCGCATCGCCGCGATCCTGGCCGAGTCCGGCCAGCTGGTTCACGCCGGAGACGCACTGATGACGATCGACGAGTCGGCTGGGGCCGGCAGCACGCAGGGGCAGTCGTGACGGGCGCCAACGTCCGAATCGCTGGGGTTGGCAAGTACCTGCCCGAGCGGGTGATGACCAACCACGAGATCGAATCGCTGGTCGACACGTCTGACGAGTGGATCAAGAAGCGGACCGGCATCGCCGAGCGCCGTATCGCCGCGCCGGACGAGACGACCAGCACGATGGCGGTTGCCGCCGCTCGGGACGCCCTGGCGATGGCCGGCCTCGCCCCGACCGACCTGGACCTGATCGTCATCGCGACCGGCACCCCGGATCATCTCGGGTTTCCGGCTGCCGGCTCGCTGGTGCAGGAGGCGCTCGGCGCGACGCGGGCGGGCGCGTTCGACGTGGGAGCTGGCTGCGCGGCGTTCGGCTACGGGCTGGTGGTCGGCGCGCAGTTCGTCAAGACGGGCGCCCTGAAGAACGTGCTGGTGGTCGGCTCGGACGTCATGTCGCGGATCATCGACTGGCGTGACCGTGGCACCTGCGTGCTGTTCGGCGACGGCGCGGGCGCGGTCGTTCTCCAGCAGACCGACCGCCCGGGCGGCCTGCGCTCGTTCGTGCTCGGCTCGGACGGCTGCGGCGCTCCCAAGCTGATCATGCCGGGCGGCGGCTCGAAGATGCCGGCCAGCCACGAGTCGGTCGAAGCGCGCGCCCATTTCCTGAAGATGGAGGGCGCAAACGTCTTCCGCTTCGCCACGAACGTGATCCCGGGCTCGATCCTGGAGGCGACCGAGAAGGCGGGTCTGACCCCGGCCGACCTGTCGCTGGTGATCCCGCACCAGGCCAACATCCGGATCATCGACCATGCCCGCGAGAAGCTCCGCCTCCCTCCGGAGCGCGTCTTCGTCAATCTCGAGCGGTATGGCAATACCTCCGCGGCCTCGATTCCCGTTGCACTATGTGAGGCCTTCGAGCAAGGTCGAATTCACGAGCGAGATATCGTCGCTATGTGCGCGTTTGGGGCCGGTTTGTGCTGGGCTGCCGCTGTCTGGGAATGGAACTAACGCGACTGAAAGCTCTTGCCCGCGCGTGGGGAATCATGCGAGGATGAGAGCGGGCAGCGTCGCCCACAAACCAGCCGACCTGCGTGGGTCGGCGCTCCGAAGAGGGAGGTCGTACGATGATGGCTCCGTTGCGGTGTGACCACTGCGACGCGGTGCTGGACGAGCACCGAACCGAGCGCGATCGCAAGAGGTTCTGCTGTGTCGAGTGCCTGCGGGCGTTCGACCGAGGAGAGCTGAAGGCGATCAGTCCTCATGTC
>JAXLXF010000008.1:0-216300 GCA_046328125.1 Chloroflexota bacterium | reverse complement strand
CCATCCGCATGATCCGCGCGGTGATCTCCGGGTCGAAGCCCCACCGATCCGAGTGGAGGGTCAGTCGGTCCGCGATGTCGCGCGTGAACACCTTGTAGCAGGTCTCCATGTCCGTCAGGGTGCTGTCGAACAGGATGTTGGTGATCAGCGTCAGCAGCTGATTGCCGACCATGTGCCAGAAGTACATCGCCTTGTGCTCGCCGAGGAACCGCGAGCCGTACACGACCTTCGTGCGCCCGGCCAGGATCGGGCGGAGCAGGACCGGATAGTCGGCCGGGTCGTATTCGAGGTCGGCGTCCTGGATCAGCAAAATGTCGCCGGTCGCCCGCTTGAGGCCGACGCGCACCGCGGCCCCCTTTCCCTGATTGCGGGGCAGCAGATGCAGGCTGATGTCGCCGCGCGAAGCCTGCTCCGCCAGAATCTCGCGAGTACCGTCGGTCGAGAAGTCGTCTACCACGACGATCTCTTTCTCGATGTCGCCGATGTCCACGGCGCGCACCTGATCGAGCAGCGTGGCGACCGTCGAGCGCTCGTTGTAGCAGGGGATGACGATCGAGAGCTTCAGGACTTGCTCCTATGGCCGAGCGCCACGAAGAGTGGGACGTTGGCGCGGGACCGGCTCTAGCGGCACGCGCAGCGAGGATAACGGTGCCGCCCGCCCGGGCCGCCGAATGGTAACACCTGCGGCGTCCGACGCATCACGTCACTCCGCGCCCGGCGCGAACAGCTGCTGACGCGTGCCGTTGATCTCGTACTCCTCGTACAGGTAGTAGTACTTGCCGATGGCGGCCAGGATCGGCTCCGGATACAGCTGGGCGTCCAGCACCACCCACGAGAAGCGGCGCTCGCGCAGGTCGGCGATCAGCGGATCGGGGTCCCAGCTTCCGACAAGGTGCAGGTTCCGGAGCTGGGTGGCGTTGCCCACCACCTCCTTGCCGGCCGCCATGCCGTAGCTGGGGTCTTCCAGCAGGACCGGGCCGTCTGCTTCGCGGAGCGTCCGCACCAGCTCAGATGCCGCGTCCACCTCGTTCTTGCCAGGGAAGCGGCTGAGCACCGACGCCTGCGCCCCTCGGTCCACGAAGACCGGACCGAGCAGGTAGAGCGGACCGTGCGAGAAGAGGAGCCCCTGCGTCACGACCAGCACGCCGACCGCGGCCAGCCGCCACGATTGGCGCTCGGCATGAGAGCCGATCTCGGCGAGCCGCTGGCCGGCCAGCACCGCCGAGGCCGCGATCGGCGCCAGGAAGTACGACTCGCCAGCGCCCCACTTGCCGACGCTGATCGCCCACAGCAGCGAGAAGAGCCAGTACAGCTCGAACGGCCCGAGCCGTCTGGCCCGCACGGCAAGGGCGACCTGCCAGCCTGCCAGCACGACGACGACCGCGTGTAGCTCCAGGAAGTTTCGGTAGTAGTCCACGACCTGCTTCAGGTCGAGCGTGTTCGCGTTGCCGACCACCACGTTCGTCCAGAAAGCGCCGTCGTGGGCCGTGTCGATGAGCAACAGCCCGACCGCGCCGAGAAACGCGACCACCAGGCCCGTCACAAGGCCAAGCCTGACGTCTCTCAGCAGCAGCGCGACCAGTCCGGCGCCCACGGCGTCGAGGGTGGTCTGCTTGGTGAACAGCGCCAGCAGAAACGCCGCGACGACGCCGACCGTCCACCCGTGGCCGCGCCCGTAGCAGCAGGCCAGCCCGACGAGCGCGAAGAACAGCGCCAGCGCGTTCACCCGGGCGAGCGGCGTGGTGTGGAAGACGTACGGCGACGAGATGAAGAGCAGCCCGGCCGTCAGCGGGGCCACTCCACTCCCGCTGCGTCGCTCGACCACCAGCGTGACGAGCGCCACGCAGGCTAGCGCCGCTGCCGCCGAGACGAGTCGGCCGGCTGCCAGCGTGGGGCCGGTCTGGGCCACGATCGCGGCCAGCAGCACCGAAAACACTGGCGGATAGTTCGACGAGTAGTAGGGGAACTGCTCGTTGTCGGTGTAGATCGGGCGGCCCTGGGCGATCAGCCAACCCGAGTTGACGTCGTACCCTTCCCCCTGGTCGAGATCGTACGGGTAGGCCGCCAGGTTGGCGGTGTGGGCCACGTAGACCAGCAGGTAGAAGAAGAGCAACGCCAGGCCGAGCGCCCAGAGCAGCGCGCCGCCAATCGCCCACCTGTCGAGCCGAGCGATGGGCTCGGCGTCCTGCTCGTCAACGCTCTCGGCCTGCACGCCCTGCACGGCATCGTCGGCAGGCGCGCGCTGCGCTCGGTCTCGCCTCGGCACGGCGTCGGTCAATCGACGGCGGCAGGCCCGACGTCGATCAACTCGCGCGAGCGCCCATCCTCGGACGGGCCGATCACGCCGCGCTCTTCCATCAGGTCCACCAGCCGCGCGGCACGCGGATACCCGATGCCGAGACGGCGCTGGAGCAGCGACGCCGAGACCTTTCGATACTGGACGCCCACGGCGACCGCCTTCTCGAACAGGTCGTCTCCGTCCTCGTCGTCCTTCGCATTGAGCGCTTCGATCTCTCGCTTGTCGTCGTCGGTGTAGCTCGGCTTGCCAAGCCGGGTCCAGAAGTCTACCAGCGCCTTCATCTCGTCGTCGCCCACGTAGGCGCCCTGGAGACGGATGGGCTTGCTGGCATCCTGGGGCAGATACAGCATGTCGCCACGCCCGAGCAGCTTCTCGGCGCCCGCCGAGTCGAGGATCGTGCGCGAGTCGATGTGCGAGCTGACCGCGAACGAGATCCGGGTCGGGATGTTCGCCTTGATGAGCCCGGTGATGACGTCCACCGACGGCCGCTGCGTTGCCACGACCAGATGGATGCCGGCCGCCCGCGCCAGCTGGGCCAGGCGGCAGATCAGGCGCTCGACCTCGTCGCCGGCGATCATCATCATGTCGGCCAGCTCGTCGATCACCACCACCAGGAACGGCATCTTCTTCTGGGTCGGGTCACCCTCGACACTCTTGTTGTACGCCTCGATGTTCCTGGCCGAGCGGGCCGCGAGGAGACCGTAGCGACGCTCCATCTCCTTGACCACCCACTTCAACACGCCGACCACTGTCTCCATGTCGGTGACGACCGGCATCCTGAGGTGCGGAATGCCGTTGAAGCCGACCAGCTCGACCATTTTCGGATCGACCATCACGAACTGGAGCTCGTCCGGCGTGGACTGGTAGATCAGCGAGGCGACGATGGTGTTGATGCAGACCGACTTGCCGCTACCAGTCGCTCCCGCGATCAAGAGGTGCGGCATCTTTGCCAGGTCGCCCACCACCGCCTCGCCGCTCACGTCGCGCCCGAGCGCCAGCCGCAGCTTCGAGCGCGGCTTCATCCACTGGTCGGACTCGAACAGCTCGCGCAGGCTGACGGTCTGGCCGGAGCGATTCGGCACCTCAATGCCGACCACCCGCCGGCCGGGCACCGGCGCCTCCAGCCGCAGCGACGCCGCACCGAGCCGCAACGAGAGGTCGTGCTGGCGGGCGAGGATCCGGTTGACCGCCACCCCCGGGGCAGGCTCCAGCCCGAACTGGGTGACGGTCGGGCCGGAGCTGACCTCGATTACCCGCGACTGGATGTTGAAGCTCGCCAGCGTCTCCTCGATCACCTTGGCCTGGGCACGGACGTCCGTCTGGCTCAACTCGACCGCCGGCGCCGCCTTGAACAGCGTCACGGACGGCAGACGCCACAACTGGGTGCCAGAGGTTCCTGGCAGGGGCGCCTGGAGCACGAGCTCCTGGTCCGGGTCGCGCTCCTCGCGCGGCCTCGGCTCGGGCCGCGCCTTACGGACGACCTGCTTGAGTGCGCCCGTGAGCGGCTTCGGCTTCTGAACCCCGACCTGGGTCACCTTGAGGCGACGCTCGGCCAGCTTCGCCTGCACTCGCGCCGAGACGTACGCCGTTGCCCGCCCGACCACGCCTGACACGGCCCGCGCCGTCAACACCAGCGCCACGCCGGCCCAGAGGCTCACCTGCGCCACGGTCAGATCGAGCAGCAGCAGCAGCCCAAGCGCCAGTCCGCCGACCAGCAGCACGATGGCGGCCGGCAATCCGAGTGCGTCGATCAGGCCCGCCGACAGGAAGTGCCCAAATGCGCCGCCGCCGGCGTGCTGCTCGAATGCTCGCTGGGCCGACTCGCCCTCGCCGATCGGCATCAGGTGTACGATGGCCGGCAGGGACAGCGAGGCCAGCACCGCCCCCAGGACGCGAATCGTGGGGAAGCCCGCCTCAGTCCGCACGCCAGACAGCAGCCGCAGCCCGGCCAGCCCGAGCAGCCAGAGCGGCGTCAGAAACGCCGTCCAGCCAAACGCCAGCGACAGCCAGTATTGGATCGGCCCGGTGGCCCAGCCGGACGGGAACGTCACTGCCAGTGCGCCGACGATGCCCGCGATCAGGCAGACGACCGCGCCGAGGTCGAGCAACACGCGCCGATTGGCTGCAAGCGAGGCGCTCGCCCTGGTGAAGAGGCTCGGTCCCCGTGGCGGCGCCGGCGTGGAGGTGCGGCGTCTGGTGGTGGTCTTGCTACGTCTGGCCGGCACGGCTAGAACATCGTCAGTTGTGCGGGCGGCTCGTCGTCGGCGGCCTCGGCGGCGACGGCCACATTCGCACCGGCACCGCGCGAGCGCTCGCTCGCCCGCTTGCGGGCCGCTTCGAGTGCCTTCGGCAGGCCGTCGAAGTCCTGCTCCAGCCCTTCACGATACTTCGGTTGATGCAGCGCCGCCGCCGGGTGGAAACAGGCGTACGCCATGATGTCGCGCCAGGGGCGCATCGTGCCGTGCACCTGGGTGATCCGAGCATTCGGGCCGAAGAAAGTCGCCATCGAGAACCGCCCGAGCGTCACCACCAGCAGCGGATCGATCGCCTCGACCTGGCGCATCAGGTACAGGTTGCATGCATCCATCTCGTCGGGCAGCGGGTCGCGGTTGCCGGGCGGCCGGTGCTTCACCACGTTGGTGATAAAGACGTCGTCGCGCTTCAGACCGGCTCGTGCCAGCATGTCGGTGAGCAGCTGGCCGGCTGGCCCGACGAACGGCCGGCCCTGCGCGTCTTCGTGGAAGCCCGGCCCCTCGCCGACGAACAGGATCTCGGCGTTCGGGTTCCCTTCACCAGGGACGCCGTTCCGCGTGCCCTGGTGCAGACGGCAGTTCGTGCAGGATCGGACTTCTTGGGCGATCACGTCAAGCGTCTGCGACACGGGTCCTCCCGATGGAGCTGTCTGCATCATGCTACTGCCTGCCGTGCCCGCACGAATTGACCCGGCGGTCACATCCACGTATCCTCTGGACCGTGGTTGTCGCTCGGCGTCGACTCCACCTGCTGGATCCATCCTTCTGTTCTGTAACGTCCGACCGTTCGGCCCGTCTCGTCGCGCGTCTTCGTCGCGAGCTTCGGGCCGTCGCCCACACCACCGAACTTCGACGATGAGGAGCGTTCAATGGCAGGACCGCTCGACGGCATCCGCGTACTCGACCTGACCCGTGCCCTGGCCGGACCGTACTGCACCCTGATGCTCGGCGACATGGGCGCCGACGTCGTCAAGGTGGAGATGCCCGGCACCGGCGACGAGGCTCGCGGCTGGGGACCGCCCTTCATCGAGGGCGAGAGCACCTATTTCATGAGCATCAGCCGCAACAAGCGCAGCGTGACCGTCGATCTGAAGCAGGAGGCGGGCCGCGAGATCGTCCGCAAGCTGATCGCCTGGGCTGACGTGCTGGTGGAGAACTTCCGGCCCGGCCTGATGGACCGGTTCGGCCTGGGCTATGAGCAGGCTCGCGCGATCAACCCGCGCCTGATCTTCTGCTCGATCTCCGGCTTCGGGCAGACCGGACCGCGCGCCCAGCAGCCGGCGTTCGACCAGGTGCTGCAAGGGATGGGCGGCGGCATGAGCCTGACCGGCCACCCTGGCGGTATGCCGACCAAGTTCGGGATTCCGATCGCCGACATCGGGGCCGGCATGTTCTCCGCGTTCGCCATCAGCAGCGCCCTGTTCGTCCGCGAGAAGACCGGCCGGGGACAGCTGATCGACGCTTCGATGCTGGGCGGCCAGGTCGCCCTGCTGACGTTCCAGGCCGGCCGCTACTTCGCCACCGGTACCGCCCCCGGCCTTGCGGGCAACCGCCACCCGAGCATCGCACCGTACGAGACGTTCGAGGCATCAGACGGCTACGTCAACGTGGCGTGCGGCAACGAGCGGATGTGGCAGGTGTTCTGTAAAGCGCTCGGCCTGGAGACGCTGCTGGACGACCCGCGCTTCGCCCGCAATCGCGACCGCGTGGAGAACCGCGCTCCGCTGGTGGACGCGATTCAGGCTCGCCTCGCCAGCCTGACCGTTGCCGAGACGGTGGCCATTCTCGAAAAGGTCGAGGTGCCGTGCGGCCCGGTCTACACCCTGTCGGACGTCTTCGCCGATCCGCAGACCGACCACCTGGAGCTGCGCCGCACCATCGACCATCCGAAGGCCGGCCAGATCAGCGTGACCGGCTTCCCCTGGCAGCTCTCCGAGACGCCTCCCGAGATCCGCCTGGCGCCGCCGCTGCTCGGCGAGCACACCGACGAGGTGCTCGGGGAGCTCGGGTACGGCGCCGAGCAGATCGCTCAGCTGCACGAGTCCGGCGCCGTGTAGGGCATTGCCAGCACACGTCGTCGGGAATGCGACGAACGTGCCCGTGGAGCGCGGCCATCCTGGCCGCCCCCGGTTGTTGACGAGCGATTCTGCTGCCCTGAGTCCGGAGACCGTCGGCACGGAAGCGGCCAGGATGGCCGCGCTCCACGATCTGCCCCAGGCATTCCCGAATCTCTCGTCTGGATCTGCACGAGGCGAATATTGTCATCCTGAGCTTGCGAAGGATCTCACAGCCCCGCGCCGAAGTCAGGGAAGTGTGCTGCTTCGTTGGGAGATCCTTCGCGAGCTCAGGATGACAAAATGCAGCGTCTCGATTTGCTAGCGTAGGAAGGAAACGCGAATTCAACGGCCTCAGAGCACGTTCCTTGCGGGCCGTGTCGCCGAGGTGATCGCCCCGATCAGCGCCAGTCCGCTCGCGAACACCAGGCCGTAGCCGGTGGCTCGCATGACGTCGCCCGGGTCGCTGGCGCCACTCATCGCCAGCGACGTGGCGTAGATCGCTCCGGAGGCGCCAATGCCCAGCACGTTGCCGAGCGTGCGCGCCGTCGAGAGGATGCCGGACGCCACGCCACGGCGCTCTGGCCCGACCGCGCCGAGCACCGAGCTGTTGTTGGGCGACGTGAACAGGCCGATCCCGAGCCCGATCAACGCCAGCTCTGCGCTTAAGATCGTGGTGGACGTAGACAGGTCCATCCGCGAGAGCAGCAAGAGGCCGCCCGAGAGCACCACCATCCCAAGCGTCGCCGGAATCCTCGACCCGATCTTGTCGGACAGCGCGCCGCTCAACGACGCCATCACTGCCATCACGATCGGCTGCCAGGTCAGGATCAACCCGACCTGGCTCGGCGAGAGGCCGCGCCCCTGGATCAGCGCGAACGGCACCAGAAAGGTCGTGGTGGTCGCCGCCGAGTAGTTCATGAGCGAGCTGATGACTGGCGCGGTGAACGCCCGCTGCGCGAACAGCGACAGGTTCAGCATCGGGCTCGGCGTCCGGCGCTCGTGCAGCACGAACGCCGTCAGCGTCAGCAGCCCGAGCACCAGACAGCTCAGGGTCAGCGGCGAGGTCCAGCCCCAGTCGCGGCCGCGATTGAGCGCCAGCAGCACGACGATCAGGCCCACCAGATAGACCGCCGCGCCCACGAGGTCGAACCGCTCACGACGGCTCGGCGGCGCCTGGATGCGAAGCGCGCGCCAGCTCAGCGTCAGCGCCAGGGCCGCGAACGGGATCGGCAGCAGGAACACCGACTGCCAGCCGAACTGGTCGGCCAGCACGCCACCCAGCGGCGCACCAGTGGCCGCGCCGAGGTAGACCGTCGTGGCCTGGATGCCGAGCACCCGTCCACGCTGGCGGGGCGGGAAGATCACCGTCAGAATCGGGGAGGCGTTGGCGACGAACATGGCGGCGCCGGCGGCCTGCAAGATTCGCGCGCCGATCAAGGTGAGCGTGGACGGAGCCATCGCGCAGAGCACCAGGCTGACGATGAAGATCAGCAGGCCGGTCAGGTACACCCGGCGGTGCCCGACCATGTCGCCAAGCCGCCCGAACGTCAACAACAGCCCGCTCTGCACCAGCAGGAACGCCGTGACGATCCACTCCACGTCCGAGATCGTCGTGTCGTATGCGTTCGCGACCAGCGGCAGGATCGCGTTGAGGACGCTGTTCGAGAGCGCCGTCACGAACGTACCGATGCCCAGCGAGACGATGACGATGAGGCGTCGCGCGCGGCTGACCTCGACCAGCGCGGTGGTCGGACGGGCGGAACGCGGACGGGTGGTAGTCTGGGCGGCGCCAGCCTCGGAAGTCACGGCTGCGATAGTCCGGCGTGGCGAATCATCGGCGTCCTCTCAGCCCCCCGCCACCCCGACAGCTCCCCGTCGAGAGCGCGATGGCTGAGACTCGAATCGCTTCTGGCGGCGAAGTGTAGCCCGGTTCGCCGGCCGGTGCAGATGCCCGCCCGGATGAGGTGCGCCCAGTCGCGATGCAAGAATCCGACGCGCACTCCCAGGTGAGTCGCCGTCGAGTGTTAGGTAGGCTACACTGGCGTCCTCCGGCCGCGTCATTCCGACGACGGCGACACTATGATGGCAGTGGGGAATCACACTCCTAGGGGCCAACGGTGGAGGGTGCAGTGCCAGGACAGCGATGCTCACCAGAATCGCTCGCGACGCCGCCGACGTGCGGGATAGACCAGCACACCGTCAGTCACGCGCGAGGACGCGCACGGCGTCGGAGGCCGTCATGAGCGCGATGCGTGTCGTGGCAACGGGCACCGCGGGCGTACTTGCCGCCCTGGTCATGCTCACAGCAGCGCCTGCGCCGCCTTCGGTGCAAGCGTTTGGCACGGTCAACGAGCTCGGGCAGCGCGCCGAGCACGAGCGGATCACCCGGATCGCCCTCGGCTGCGCGCCAGGCACGCCGTCTGACGGCAGCTGCTTCGAGCCGATCTCGCTGGAGAACCTGGCCGGCAAGGACGGCACATTCGGGGCGGTCGGCGCACCGGACAGCGATGCCCAGGTTCTCAGTCCGGCCGCGCACTGCGACAATGGCGACTTCCTGGATCAGCCGGGCTATCCGCGCAGCCGCGCGGAGGCGACCGCCGCGATCCAGGCGTGTGTGGACCACTTCCGCGACGAGTTCGAGAACGGCATCACCCAGGCCGCCGACCTGCTCGACGACGAGGACGGCAACGTCGAGCTGCACGAGGTGGTGCTCGTCCCCAGCTGCACCTTCACGGGCGGCATCCCCGGGCGCGCCAAGTGCAACGTCTTCCAGGCGTTCGGGCGTGTCCTGCACGGCACCCAGGACTTCTGGTCGCACAGCAACTTCGGCGATGAGTCTGACCCGACGAAGCCGATCGACATCAATAACCCGCCCGGGCTGAACCTGCCCGCCCCGAGCGCGATCCTCAACATGCGGGTGCGAGGTGCGGTCAACCTGCCGAAGGATCTCGCAACCGGAGCATTCTCCGTTCCAGATGACTGCCCGAGTCCGAACGGCCGGATCACGCACGCCTGTCTCAACAAGGACGAGGAGCTGATCGAGCCCGGCCCGGGCGTGGTGGCGAACGGCGTCCCCGTCCCTGGCCTCGGCAGCGTCACCGATCCGCGAAACACCCGCAACAAGATCAAGGAGAACGCGCTCAAGGCCGTGGGCGGCGCCGTCGTCGAGTCGCGCCGCCAGTGGGCCGACTTCCGCGTGGCGCTCGGCCAGAAATACGGCCCGAAGAAGGCTCGCCTGATTATCGGGGCGCTGGTGACGGACGACCCGCTCACACAGGGCCTTCAGCTCGACATTCCCGACGCCCCGCTCGTGCCGGAGATCCCGGGCCTGAACGGCGCTCCCGGGGCGCCGCAAGGTCCGGCGAATCCTGGCAACCTGCCGAACCCCGCCAACCTGCCAAATCTGCCGAACTTGCCGGGTGGCCCCAACCTGCCGAACCTGCCCGGCCTTCCGAGGCCGTAAGCTCGTCCGACACTTCTGGGTGGCCCGACGCGCCCAGTCGTCGGGCCACCTGTCCCGCCGCACCGGCTATCATGGTGCGACTCAGCAGAGACGCTGATCTGAGCTCAGCATCGACGGGGCGGCGGCCTGTGAGCGCCACCGCCCAGCACGCGAGCCGGGAGACGAAGAGCATGGAGAAGAAAGTCGCGGTCGTAACGGGCGCCGGCAGCGGCGTCGGCAAGGCAACGTCACTGGCCTTCCTCGAGGCTGGTTACCACGTGGTGCTCGCGGCGCGACGCGCAGAGACGCTCGAACAGGTGATCTCCGAGGCCGGTGAGAATGGCGCACGCGCGCTGGCCGTCCCGACCGACGTCGGCGATCCGGAAGCGGTGCGGAACCTGTTCGCCAGGACGAAGGAGGCGTTTGGCCGCCTGGACGTCCTGTTCAACAACGCTGGCACCGGATCACGCGGCCTCCTCGAAGACCTGACCGACGAGCAGTGGCTCGCGGTAGTCAACACGAACTTGAACGGGCCGTTCTACTGCACCCGCGAAGCGTTCAAGATCATGAAGGACCAGGATCCCCGCGGCGGCCGGATCATCAACAACGGGTCGATCTCGGCCCACACCCCGCGCCCAAACTCGGCGCCGTACACCTCGACCAAGCACGCCATCACCGGCCTGACCAAGGCGACCTCGCTCGACGGCCGGAAGTACGACATCGCCTGCGGCCAGATCGACATCGGCAATGCGATGACCCCGATGGCCGCCCGCATGGCCGAGGGCGTGATCCAGGCCAACGGCCAGATCGAGGTCGAGCCGCTCTTCGACGTCCAGCACGTGGCGAACGCCGTCTTGCACATGGCGAGCCTGCCGCTCGACACCAACATTCTGACCCTGACCGTCATGGCGACCAAGATGCCGTTCGTCGGTCGGGGCTAGGAGCCAGCGTCAGCGGTCAGCAGTCAGCGAGCTACCGTCGGCTGACTGCTGACCGCTGACCGCTCGTAAGAGGGAGTATCACCGCGTGCCAGACTTCCAGCCGTCCAACCTGCTGATCCTGATGGCCGACCAGCACAACCGTCTGATGATGGGCTGCGCCGGCCATCCGGACGTCAAGACGCCCAACCTGGACGCCCTGGCTGCGCGCGGCACCCGCTTCGCCAATGCGTACACCAACAGCCCGATCTGCGTGCCCTCGCGTGCCGCGATGGCGACCGGCCGCTACCCGCATCAGCTCGGGGTCTGGGACAACGCCGCGCCGTACACTGGCCGTCCGGCCTCCTGGGGCCACCGCCTCACCGAGGCCGGCCAGCACGTCACGACCATCGGCAAGCTCCACTTCCGGGGCGCCGACGACGACACTGGCTTCCCGGACCAGCGCATTCCGCTCCACTGCCACGAGGGCCTGGGCGATTACCAGGGCCTGCTCCGGGCCGGAATGCCGCCCCGGTTTCAGCACCGCAAGTACCTGCTGGACGCCGGCCCCGGCGACTCCGAGTACGTCCGCTACGACCGCGCCATCGCGGAGCAGGCCGTCAGCTGGCTCGCGGACGAGGCGCCGAAGCTGTCCCAGCCCTGGACGCTGTTCGTCTCGTTCGTCTGTCCGCACCCGCCGTTCATCGCGCCGCCCGAGTTTGCCGCGCTCTACGATCCAGACCAGATCACGCTGCCGGTCAACTGGCGCGAGGCGGACTGGGTCCGCCATCCTGCGTTCGAGCTGCGGCGCAAGATCATGTTCCACGAGGAGCCGCTGGACGAGCGCACCCTCCGCAACGCGATCTGTGCCTACTACGCGCTGGTCAGTTTCATGGACGCCCAAATTGGGGCCGTTCTGCGGGCGCTGGACGATGCTGGCTTCGCCAGCTCGACGCGCATCCTCTACACGAACGACCACGGCGACATGGTGGGCAAGCACGGTCTCTGGTACAAGAGCGTCATGTACGAGGACTCGGCCGGCGTTTCCATGATCTTGGCCGGGCCAGACATGCCGGCTGGCAACGTCTCGGAGACCAACGTCACGCTGGTTGACGTCTTCCCGACCGCGCTCCAGGCAACTGGTGTGCCTCCGAGGCCCGAAGACGCCGACCTCCCAGGGCTGTCACTCCTGGAGCTCGCCGACGAGGACGGTCGCCGCTCGCGGATCGCCTTCTCGGAGTACCACTCCAGCATGTCGGCCAGCGCCAGCTTCATGGTCCGCGACGACCGCTACAAGCTGATCTACTACGTCGGGATGCCCCGTCAGCTGTTCGACCTGGAGGCCGACCCTGACGAGTCGTACAACCTCGCCGACGATCCGGCCCACGCGGCGACGCTGTCTCGTCTCGAAGCCGAGCTGCGCGCGATCTGCGACCCAGAGGCCGTGGACGCGGAGGCGCAAGCTAGCCAGCGCGCCCGCGTCGAGGCGGTCGGCGGTGCCGATGCCATCATCGGTGGCGGCGTGAAATTCACGCACAGCCCGCCACCATCCCAGTACATGTAGCCTCGCTTGCGAGCTTGCGGATCAACCCGCGCCGCCGGCGCGGCGATGATGACGGTCTGGCGCAACGGCGCACCTCCCGCCAGAGCAGATGATGGTGACGGCCGGGCATCAGGCTACTCGGCTACCATGGTGGAGGATGTCCTCGATGACGCAGCCCGCGGACTGGGATACCCGGTCACGCGATGTAGTCGGTCCGGTGAACTGACCGGGAAAGAGGGGGAGGATCGTGGTTACCTATGTGAGCCTGCTGAAGTGGACGGAGCAAGGCATCAAGGATGCTAAGGCCACGGTCGATCGGGCAGAGCAAGCTCGCCAGGTTATCGAGCAGATGGGCGGAAAGATGACAAGCATCTTCTGGACACAGGGGATGTACGACATCGTGGCAATTACCGAGTTTCCGGACGAAGAGACCGCCACGGCGTTCCTCTTGACGCTCGGCAAGCTCGGTAACCTCCGCAGCGAAACGCTTCGCGGATTCACTGCGGATGAGATGCGCCGCATCCTCGAGAAGGTCCGCTGACGACTGAGGGGCAACACCGTCGGGGCAGATCAGGCCGGAGCTCGACCTGCAACGGGCCTCGAGCTTCACGCCCGTGACGGCCCTTCGACCTCGAGCTACGGACTCGCCGGAGTTAGACTCGGCCAGAGCTGTGGCTCTGACCACGTCTGACCCTGGGTGTTTTAGCCCAACTCGCCTCCATCCAGGTAAGGATTGGCGGCGCTTCAAGGCGGCAACTGGACGCGTAGCCCACCACCGACGCAGTTCGTCCGCTGACGCTCAGGCCCGGGTTGTCAACAGGGGGGAGTGACCGTGCGCGAGAACACCGCGAAGGCAAAACTCAAGGCCGGCCAGGCCATCATCGGACCGATCATCGGTTTCACGTCGCCGCAGCTGGTGGAGATCGCCGGCCGGGCCGGCTTCGATTTCGTCTTCATCGACTGCGAGCACGGCGCCATCGGCCTCGACGAATGCGAGAACCTCGTCCGGGCGGCCGATCTGGTCGGCGCGTCCACCATCGTGCGCGTGCCCGAGAACAACCCGCAGCAGATCCTGCGCTACCTCGATCTCGGCGCGCACGGCGTGCAAGTGCCCCACGTCAAGAGCCGCGACGACGCGCTCCGGGTCGTGGACGCCTCCAAGTACGCGCCGAAAGGCTCGCGGGGGATGGGCGGCGGCCGGGCCGCGGACTACGGCCTTGGCCCGGTGACCGGCGAGGCGTACCTGCAGTTCGCGAACGAGCACACCTGGGTCTCCGCCATGATCGAGGACCGCGAGGGCATCGACAACCTCGACCAGATCCTCACCGTGGACGGCCTGGACATCATCGCGATCGGTCCGAACGACCTGGCCGCCGCGCTCGGGCACCCCGGCCAGATGAACCATCCGGACGTTCAGCGCACGATCGATGAGATCATCGCCCAGGCGAAGGCGGCTGGCAAGGCCGTCGGCGTGGGCGGCAATCCTGATGCCGCGAGCGTGCGGCGCAACATCCAGCGCGGCGCCACCTACCTGACGTTGGGATACACCGCCTTCATCGGGCGGGCCAGCCGCGCCATGCTCGCACAGGCACGCGAGGCCTGACCCGCTCCAACTCGTCGTCCAACCTGTCGCCACGCCGATCCCGAGCCGGGGCTTCCTCCCTGTCCCGTGGGAATAGCTGTGCACGGTGGCCGATTAACGTTCATGAGTGAACGATGCAGTTGCCCACCGCGCAGCCCCAGCCCACTTCACCGGTCTCGGTAGCGCGCCCGGCCAGACGACGCCCAGATCGCGCGGTCGTGGCCTGGCTGCGGCTGGCTCGTGTCTTCCAGAAGGTGAATCGAGCCACCTCCGAGGCCCTGCGAGCCGAGGGGCTGAGCCTGGGGCAGTTCGACGTGCTGGTCCAGATCGGCTCGGCTGAGGGCGCGACGCAGCAGCAGGTCGCGGACGCTCTGCTCGTCACCAAGAGCAACGTCTGCCAGCTCCTGGATCGGCTGGAGCGCGCCGGCCTGGTCGAGCGCCGCCAACACGGGCGCAGCAACCTGCTCTTCCTGACGGCGGACGGTCGCCAACTGTACGACCACGTGGTCCCGGCCCACGAGCGGCAGATCGCGGGCCTGCTCTCCAGTCTCGGCCCTGACGACCGATCACAGCTCCTCGGATTGCTCCGCAAGCTCGACCGCGCGCTCACCTGACCGTTCGCCGTTCCCGACCGACGCGGCGCGCCAGCCGGGGCCGGCGCGCTGGCATGCGCCTTGCTCCCATCCATCACATGCAGCGCCAGCATCGCCGCAGAGAGCGAGTCAGCCGACAATGACGGTCGCCGCCCCGCCATCCGAGGCCACCGATCAGGCAGCCGCCGCCGGCGGCCTGCTGAGCTCCCGCCCGATCGCCGGCCGCTATCGTTTGCTGGAGCCGCTCGGACGTGGCGGGATGGGTCGCGTGTACCTCGCACGTGACGAGGTTCTCGATCGGCCGGTCGCGCTGAAGCTCATCTACGACGACAGCGTCCAGGACCGTGACATCCGCCACGCCTGCGCCCGCGAGGCGCGCGCCGCCGCTCGCCTCAACCACCCGAACATCGTGCACATCCTGGACAGCGGCTTCGACGACGGGCACCTGTACGTCGTCATGCAGCTTGCCCACGGCGAGACCCTCGCGACCATCGTCCGCGAAGCTGGTCCGCTCCCACTGGGACGGGCGCTCAACCTCGCGTCGCAGGTTGCCGACGCCCTCGACGCCGCCCATCAGCAGGGGGTGGTGCATTGTGACGTCAAGCCCGGCAACCTGATCGTCGACGACGACGACCACGTCAGACTCGTTGATTTCGGCATTGCGCGCGTCGCCACCAGCACGACCGGCCTCTCGGACCAGCTGCTGCAGGGCTCCGCGAAGTACGTGGCTCCCGAGCAAGTCGAAGGCACGGCAGTAGACGGTCGCAGCGACGTGTACGCACTGGGCGTCGTGCTCTTCGAGATGCTGACCGGCGAGCCGCCGTTCGTCGGCGCTAGCGTCGCGTCCGTGCTGGCGCAGCGGCTGGCCGGCACCCCGCCTCGTGTCCGCGACCGTGAGCCGTCGGTGCCGGCTGAAATCGACGAGATCGTGCGGCGGGCGATGGCGCGTGACCCCCGAGACCGGTATCAGTCAGCCGGCCTGCTTCGAGACGCGCTGCGTGACGTTCAGGAGGCGTGGATCGAGGGGCGGCTGCGTCGCCCAGCCGACCCACGCGCCCTGACGACGCCGATTCAGCGCCGGTTCCAGACGGCGCGTCGCCTGTCTCGCGACTCGGCCCCCGACCTCGTGTCCGCCTTGCTGGCCCAGACACGAGCGATCGGAGCGGGCGTGGCCGTCCTGCTCTTTCATGCCAGACATGTCATGCGGGGCGTGCTACGCTCGGCCAACGCCGTCGGGCAGCGATCCCCGTCATTACGGACGGCTATCGCATTGGCGGCAATCGTCGGGCTGCTGGTCGGCGTCACGGCGGCCCGTTGCGGCACGGCCGGCGTCAGCGCCGAACAGACATCGGCGTCATCCGCTCCAGCGGCAGACGAGGCGCAGCGGTCAGACCAGCCAACCACCGCCGTGGCTCCTGTCAATCCCGAACCGGCCCGACCCGCCGACGACGGGATCGACCTCACGGGTCAGGCACCCCCGACCAGCGCGGCGCCGCCGCCCGTTGAGGCGTCGCAGCCACCATCACCGCCGAGCCAGGAAGCCGCTGGATCAGCCCCAGCGCCGCCTGCTGGCGAGCCGACCGCACCAGCCCACCCGGTCCCGGCCCAGGCTGCGCCAGCAGTCGGCATGCAACCGCCCCCAGCGGCCTCCGAGCCGCCCGGCCCGCCCGGCCAGTCAGAGCAGCGACAGACCGCCGCGCAGCCGCGCAGGCCGAACACCGCTCAGGCCGACCGCCCCGCGGCCGCCGCCCGACCGCCCGCGCCGAAGACCGTCGAGCTCGCGAAGCCGGAGCAGGGACCACCGCCTGGGCACGGCGGCCCGCCACGCGGAAACGGAAACGGCGGCGGCAAGGGCAAAAGTCACTGAGCGGGCGGGCTGCGCGACCGGACGGCAGCGTCGGCGTCAGGGCAGGCCCAGGAGCCGCTTCGCGTTCCCGATCAGGATCTTCTCGCGCACGTCGGGCCGCACGGATTGCTGCTCGAAGTCTTCGAGCCACCGCTCCGGCATGATGAACGGGTAGTCCGACCCGAACAGCACCTGATCCTGCAGCAGACCGGTCGCCATCCGCAGAAAGCTCTCGGGCATGTAGCGCGGCAGATAGCCCGAGAGATCGAGGTAGACGTTCGTCTTGTGCCGCGCGATGGCCAGCATCTCTTCGTGCCAGGGCCAGCTCGGGTGCGCCGCCACGATCGTCAGCTTCGGGAAGCGGGCGGCGAGCGCGTCCAGGTGGAGCGGCCGGGTGTACTGGAGCACCTCGCCACGCCCGCCGGGCGTGCCCGCCCCGGCCGCCATCATGCCAGTGTGGAACAGGCACAGCGCGCCGAGGTCGCTCGCCGCTGCCCAGAGCTCGTCGAAGCGGCGGTCGGACGGCTCGAAGTGCTGGCGACCAGGGTGAAACTTGGCGCCGCGCAGCCCGAGCGTCCGGATCGAGCGTTCCAGCTCGCGGATCGCCAGCTCGCCCTTCCACGGGTCGATTCCCGCGAACCCGACGAACAGATCGGGGTTCGCCGTGCAGATGGCGGCGAGATCGTCGTTCGGATACGGCTCGACGCCGGTCGTGGTCTGGGCGTCCGCCCCGAGCAGCACGCCCATCAGCCCGAGGCCACGGAAGCGCTCGGCCATCGCGTCGTCGCTCTCGTTCGTGACGGTGCCCCGGAAGAACCGCTCGTAATCCTCCGGGTGGCCGGCCCATGCCTGCGCGATCCGCGCGTCACACGGGTGGACGTGGAAATCGATGCCGCGAAGCTCCATGCGGGCAAGTATACCGAGGCAGCGGCCTCTGTGGAGCGCCAATCGCGCCCGCGCCCGGCTCGGTCAGCTCCCAGGCACCAGCTCGCGCTCGGTCCGGCCGGCGTCCGCCGTGAAGATCGCCTGCCCGAATCGGTCTACGCCAAACGCGGCGATGGTCGCCTGCGCCTCGGCGCCGAGCAGGTACTCGGCGAACGCGCGCGCGTCGGGCGCGTCGATCCACTCGCCCCTGGCCGGGTTCACCAGAATAATGTGGTAAAGGCGCAGCAGGTCGGGATCGCCTTCTGACACGACCGCCAGATCGAGGTGGTCTCGCCGCTCCAGGAACGCCTGGCGGTCCGCGAGCGTGTACGCCTGGCGCTCGGTCGCGGCGGCCAGCGTCGCCTGCATGCCCTGACCGAGCGCCTGATACCACGCCTGCCCGAGCGGCTCGACGCCAGCGTCGCGCCAGAGCTTCTTTTCGAGCTGATACAGGCCGGAGTTGTCGGCTCGGCTCACCCAGCCCTGCTGCGCCTGTGCCACCCTCCGAAGCGCGTCTCCGACGCCTCGGGCATCCCGAACGTGGGCCGGATCGGATGGCGGCCCAAGCACCACGTCGTCGGCGTGAAACACGAGTCGTCGCTCGACACCGTGGCCGGCCGCGACAAATACACCCTCGTCCTCGGCGGCGTCAACCAGCAGAGCGTCGAGCTCGCCTCGCACCCCGAGCGCGAGCGCCTGTGGCGCGCTCACCGCCACCACCGTGACCGCCCGGCTACGCTGGCGCTCGAACGGCGGGATCAGCACGTCGAGCAGGCCAGACTGCTGGAGGCCGACGGTGGTGCCGAGCACGAGGCGTGGCTCGTCGGCGGCCACCCGCGAGGTAGTCAGCACCATCGTCGCGAGCAGCGCCGTCGCGAGCAGAGCCGTCGCCAACACGGCAAGCGCCCGGCTGACGCCGTATACGAGTCCAGCCGCTCGATGCGGACGCTGACTGCCTCCGGGCGTCCGCCGAGACGGTCCGGTCAATCGACGCTCCGAATGACGCCGCTCTCGGCGGTGTCGTAGCCGCCCAGCGCGGTCACCACCGCCCGGAAGCTCTCCGAGCGGAGCGTCTCCAGAAGCGCGTGAACCGCCGGGCGAGCTGCCGTGGTCGGGCGCAAGGCCAGCTCGTACCGCTCCCGAGCGACCGGCACGAAATCGAGCCCGTAGGTCCGCGCGGCCGCGAGGATGCCCAGTCCGGCGTCCGCGGTCCCAGCCGCGACGGCGCCCGCCACGGCCAGGTGCGTTGCCTCCTCGTGCTGATAGCCGTTGACCCGTGACGGATCGATCTTCGCGTTCGCCAGGGCGTCGTCCAGCAGCACCCGCGTGCCGCTGCCACGGTGCCGGTTCACGATGGTCACGTCCGACCGCCCAAGGTCGGCGATGCGTCGGATCTGCTTCGGATTGCCGGCCGCCACCATCAGCCCTTGCTGTCGGTGCGCCAGCGTCACGAGCAGGACCGGCTCGCCGGGCAGCAGGCGGCGCACGAACGCCACGTTGTACTCGCCGGTCTCAGGATCGAGCAGGTGGCAGCCGGCAAGGTCGGTGGACCCGCGCGCGAGCGCGAACAGGCCGTCCAGACTGTCGGTCGGGACCACATCGAGCGTCACGGACGGCGACATCGCCCGCAGCCGGCCGGCCAGCACGTCCAACGCCAGGTCGTGACTGCCGACCAGTCGGAGCTCCTGCCCGAGCACCGCGCCGCTCGCGGCGGCATCCGCACCAGCCGCCTCGTGGTCGGATGCCCTGGCTGCGCGCCAGCGCGCCAACTGGCCGCTGACCGCCGCCTCGATCTCGGCGTCGCCGTAGCCCGCCGCCAACGCCTCCAGCACCGCGCTGCCGAGCCGCGCCTGGAGCCGTTCGGCACGGGCCTGACTGACCGGGTCCAGACCGTCGAGCCCGGCCTCACCCCGTCCGCGCGCCACGACGGTGCCGCCGCCGGCGCGTGTCTCCAGGATGCCACGCTCGGCCAACGTCGCGTACGCCCGAGCCACCGTGTTCAGGTTGACGCCCCACTGCCCGGCGGCCTGTCGGACTGGCGGCAGGCGGTCGCCGGGCCGAAGCTCACCGGCCGCGACCCGGCGCAGGATCTCGGCCGCGATCCGCTCGTACAGGGAATCGGCGTGTGCGAAGCGCGCCATGCAGCTCTCGTCTGGCGATGCCGGATTCGGTTCGCGCGTCGGTGCGCGCCCGTGAGACGAGTGTAGGACATCTCGCCGCCCGCCGTCTCGCCCGAACAGGTATCGTCAGCACGTCACAGCATCACGGTCTCGAAATCCTCCGGTACCCGCACGTTGGGCAGCCCGCCGTCGTCCACGTCGTGGGACCGGTGGGTGATGACGATCGGCAGCTCCGGGTTCTCTTTCCGGATCGCCCGCACGTCGTCGAAGGTCAGATGGACCGGCGACGTCGAGTGGTGGGCGTTGCACTCCATGACCAGGGCGTCCGCGCCAGCCGCGATCTCGCGCAGGCCGGGACAAAGGGTCGTGTCGCCCGAATAGCCGATCGTCTTGCCGCCCATCTCGATCAGGTAGCCGTAGCACTCCAGGACCGGGTCGTGGTCCACCTTCACCGCCCTGAACCGAACGCCAGCGACCTCCTGGGGCCGCTCGGTGACCTCGACGTAGTGGAGCTTGAACGCATCGGGCGACGATCGTGCGTGGCCGACCACGTGATCGAGGGCGCCGGCCACGAGCATGTGCTCCATGAACTCCCCGATCTTCGGCGGCCCGACGACCCACAGGTCGGAGGTACGACGCTCGCGATACGACGTGAACAGCACGAACGGCCAGCCGAACGTGTGATCGGCGTGGAAGTGGCTGATGAAGATCACGTCGATGTCGGCCAGCTGCTTGCCGGCAACCCGCAGGTTGCGCAGGACGCTTGGCGATGTCTCCACGAGAACCCGCTCGCCGATCAGAAAGCTGCTCCAATAGCCGGCCGTGGCGTGGAAACCACCGGTGCCGAGAAAGGTGAGCGGAACAGACGATGACACGATCACAGCCTCCACGACCGCCGCCGCCGAAGCGCTCCGTCGCGCTCATTGTGCACGGGACGATCGCTCTCTGGAGTATATGCCCACAAACGGTGGCGGTCTGTGATCCGGATCACTGTTCGTGATACCGCGATGTCCGGCCGAGGTGGCGCGGTCGCCACGATCGTCGCGCTCGAGCACCGTTCAATCGACGTCAGGCTCGCCGTCCGCAATGCCTGCCGTCTCGGTCTGGGGCGCCATGGCACGCGCCGTCACGTGCCGCAGGATCACCACCGAGCGCGGCCCGACTCGGTAGCGACGTCCCTGAAACCCACGCGGGCGCCCGTTCGGCAGAGCCGGGTTCGACGTGTCGAGTGCCAACCGCCAGACGTTCCCGTCATTCACGGCCGGCAGGGTGAACTGCACGCCTCGGTCGTTGGAATTGAAGAGGATCAACAGCGAGTCCGCCACGAGCGGTTGCCCCTCGTCGTCCGTCAGATCGGCGGCGTGGCCGGACAGGTACACGCCCACGCACCGCACCGAACCGTCCTGCCACAGCGTGTCCGACATCTCACGGCCGTCGGGGCGAACCCAGAGGATGTCCTTCAGCTCGCTGCCACGAATCGAGCGCCCGCGGAAGAAACTGCGTCGGCGCAGGACGGCGTGCTCGCGACGCAGCTGGATCACCCGCTTCGTCCAGTCCAGCATCGCGCGCTGGTCGTCGGACAGGCTCCAGGGCTGCCACGAGATCTCGTTGTCCTGGCAGTAGACGTTGTTGTTCCCGCCCTGCGTGCGCCCGAGCTCGTCGCCGTGGAGGATCATCGGCACGCCAGAGGACACCAGCAGCGTGGTCATGAAGTTGCGCATCTGCCGCGCGCGCAGCTCGTTCACCGAGGCGTTGTCGGTCTCGCCCTCTTCGCCACAGTTCCAGGAGAGGTTGTGGCTCTCGCCGTCGCGGTTCCCTTCGCCGTTCGCGTCGTTGTGCTTCTCGTTGTACGACACGAGATCGCGCATCGTGAAGCCGTCGTGGGCGGTCACGAAGTTGATGCTCGCGTAGGGCCGGCGGCCGTTGCGAGCGTACAGGTCGCTGCTGCCGGTCAGGCGGTACCCGAGCTCCGCGACGGTGCCAGGGTCGCCACGCCAGAAGCGCCGAATGGCGTCGCGGTACTTGCCGTTCCACTCGGTCCACAGGACCGGGAAGTTGCCGACCTGATACCCGCCCTCGCCGACGTCCCACGGCTCGGCGATCAGCTTCACCTGCGAGAGGACCGGATCCTGGTGGATGATGTCGAAGAAGGCGGAGAGTCGGTCCACGGAGTGGAGCTCGCGCGCCAACGTGGACGCCAGGTCGAACCGGAACCCGTCGACGTGCATCTCCAGAACCCAGTAGCGCAGGCTGTCCATGATCAACTGGACCGTGCGGGGGTGGAGCATGTTCAGCGTGTTGCCGGTGCCGGTGTAATCCATGTAATAGCGCCTGTCGTTAGCGACAAGTCGATAGTATGAGGCGTTGTCGATGCCACGGAACGAGAGCGTCGGCCCCAGGTGGCTGCCCTCGGCGGTGTGGTTGTAGACGACGTCCAGGATCACTTCGATGCCGGCGTTGTGCAGCGTCTTGACCATCGTCTTGAATTCGTTGACGCGAGCGCCGGCCGTCTGTGCACGCCCGTACCGAGACTCCGGCGCGAAATAGCCGAGCGAGTTGTAGCCCCAGTAGTTGCTGAGCCCATGATCCAGCAGGTGCTTGTCGTCCACGAACTGGTGGACCGGCATCAGCTCGATCGCCGTGATCCCCAACTGCTTCAGGTAGCGAATGATCCTGTAGTCCGCCAGGGCAGCGTACGTCCCGCGCGTGTCGGGCGCCAGCTCGTCGCAGAGCTTCGTCAGGCCACGGACGTGCGCCTCGTAGATGACCGTCTCGTGCCAGGGCGTCTTCGGCGCCCGGTCGTCACCCCACGAGAACGACGGCTCGATCACCACACCTTTCGGCATCCCGGCCGCGCTGTCGGCCTCGTCCATCTCCAGGTCAGCATCTGGCCGCCCGTCGAGCGGATACGAGAACATCGCAGCCGACCAGTTCACCGGGCCGGAGATCGCCTTGGCGTACGGATCGACCAGCAGCTTGTTGTGGTTGAACCGGTGACCCTCGCGCGGCGCCCACGGTCCGTGCACCCGGTAGCCGTACAGCTGACCCGGTCGGGCCTCCGGGAGGTAGACGTGCCAGACCAGATCGGTCTGCTCCGGCATCCAGATCCTTGCCGTCTCAGAGGCGCCGTACGCCTGGTCGAACAAACACAACTCGACGCGCTCGGCGTTCTCGCTAAAGAGGGCGAAGTTGACGCCACTCCCGTCCCAGCTTGCACCAAGCGGATACGGCTGCCCCGGAAACATGCGCAGAGCCACAGACACACACTCCTCAGAGGAGGACGACGTGAGCTCAGGCACGCCGCCCGCCGGCTGGCCGGCTCGGAGATGCACGGTCCGTGCCGCCCGAGGAAGCTCGCGCCGCTCCCCGCCCGGCGGGCACCGGGCAGGGAGCGTGATCGGGGCTGGCGTCAGTAGCCGAGGTTCTTGTCCACCACGTTCATCAGCGGCTCGCCGCGCTCGAACCGACCGAGGTTCTCCTCGAAGATCCGCCAGACGTGGCCCATCGTCAACGGCGACATCGCCGACGTGTGCGGCGTGATGATGCAGTTCGGCGCCTTCCAGAGCGGGTCACTCGACGGCAACGGCTCCTCGTGGGTCACGTCGAGGCCGGCCGCCGCGACCTGGCCCGATTCGAGCGCCTTGATGAGCGTCGGCTCGTCCACGATGTTTCCGCGCGACATCACCATCACCCACGAGCCGTGCTTCAGCATCCCGATCCGCTCGGGGCTGATCAGGCCGCGCGTCTGGGGGGTGATCGGCGCCGAGATCGCCAGCACGTCAACCGCCTTGCACATGTCGTCGAGGCGATCCAGCGGCCAGACCTCTTCGGCGCCGTCGCCCGGCGCGCCCGGGTGCGCGTCCACGGCGAGCACCTTCATGCCGAAGCCGGCGCCGCGCCGCCCGATTGCCCGCCCGATGTTCCCGAACCCGAGAATGCCGATCGTCTTCCCTTCGAGCGCCACCATCCGGCCCTGCACCTGACCTCGGCCCCACTCCGCCTTGTCGTGCAGCTCCTTCCACTGCGGGATCGCCCGGGTGAAGTAGAGCAGCATGGCGAAGCAGTGGTCCGCGATGGTGGCGGCGTGGGCGCTCCGCATGTTCGTGACGACCACGTCGTCACGCCCCTGGAGCGCCGGGATGTTCCAGAGCCACTCGACGCCCGCGCTGCCAGCCTGAATCCATTTCAGCTGCTCGGCGGCGGCGAACTCCATCGCGTTTGGCGCGCCGAACAGGCCGTCTGCGTCGCCGATCAGGTCGAGCACCTGATCGCGGTTGGCGGCCACCACGAGCTCGCTGTTCGGGTGACGCGCCTGGATCTCGGCAACCTTCGCGGCATCACGCTGTGGCGCCGCAATCACGATCTTTCCCACGGTCTTCCGATCCTCCCATGCCCGAGAGCCTGGACGCCCGCGCTGTTGTCAGCGGGCGCACACCCGATCATAGCGCCGGTGACGACAGCATCCCAGTGCATCGCCATGCCCGGAAGAGGGCGGCCAGTCAGCCGTTTGTGGATTCGACGGCGCGCTGCACTTGCCCCAGATAGAGCTGGACCGCGGCCGGCACGAACATCGTGTCGAACCCAAGCATCAGCATGGTCACGCCGTCCGCGATGGCCTGGCGCGCCTGCTCCGGCGTCACCGCGAACCGCATCAGCGGGAAGCCGTGCGCCGCGATCTTGCTCGATGCCAACGCCAGCGCGTCCTGCACGTCCGAGTGACCTGGACCGTCCAGGTAGCCCATGTTGACGGCCAGGTCGAACGGCGCCGCGATGGCCCCGCCCAGGCCTTTCACGTCCAGGATCGCGTCCAGGTTCTCGATGGCGCGCGGGTGCTCGATCAGCGCGCGGACCCGCACCTCGTCGTTGGCCCGCTTGGAATAGTCGAACATCGTGGTGCGCCACTGGTACTGCGCCCGGAACGGCCCCCACCCTCTGATCCCGTCCGGCGGGTACTTCGCGGCGGCCACGGCCTGCTCGGCCTCTTCACGGGTCGTCACCATCGGCACCACGATGTCGGTCGCGCCAGTGTCGAGCGCCCGCTTGACGAGCGCCGCGTCATTGGCCGGCACCCGAATCCAGGCGCTCGCCGGCGTGCCTGCCAGCGCCGTCACCATCCGGTACGCCGTCTCGAAGGTCGTGGGGCCGTGCTCCATGTCGATCATCACGAAGTCGAAGCCCGAGTTGCCGCAGATCTGCGCCAGCTCCGGCGACGGCGTCGTCAGGCCGATCCCGAGCGTGACTCCCGGTGGTTTCGGAAACGGCGATGACGGACTCGGGGTTGGGCTGGGTACCTGCTGGGACATGATCCCCCTCGTCGAAAGCTGTCCACGGACGTCAGTGCGGCTCAAACGCGAGCAGCTCGGCCAGCTGCTGGATCACCCGGAACGGACGCTCATGACTCGTGGCCGGGAACGCTTTGGCGAGGAACGCGCCGCTCCGATCCACCCAGACGCCGCGCATCCCGACCCGCTGGGGTCCGAGCACGTCGCGCTCCAGGTCATCGCCAGCCATCAACGCATCAGAAGGCTGCACGCCGAGCTGAGACAACGCATGCCGATAGACACGCTCGTCCGGCTTCCCGATCCCGAATTCGCCCTCCACCACGATGGCGTCGAAGTGGCGCGCCAGGTCGAACCGCACGATTTTGGCCCGCTGGCTCTCGGCGGAGCCGTTGGTAATCATCGCGAGACGGTGACCACGTGCCCGGAGCGTCTCGATGGTCGAGATGGCGTCGGGGAACAGGTGGATGAGATCGTGACGCCGCGCGGTGTAGAGCTGCGAGAGCTCGGCGGCCTGCTCCTCGCTCCCCGCTCCCACTGCCGCGAAGGCCCGTGCCACGATCAGCCTGCTCGCCTCGACCAGGTTGCGCCGTCCGAACCGGTTGCTCTCGGGGTCGGCCCAGAACGCCACGCGCTCGGTCATCAGCGCCGCGTGCAACTGTGCACCGTCCAGACCGAGCACTGGCCCCTGTTCGTCACAAATGGTCCGCCAGCACGCTTCGGCCATGCCGGTGAAGTTGATGATCGTGTCGTCCAGATCCAGGACGATCACGGGCGGCAGCCACGTCACGTCAGACCCTCCCGAGCACACAGACGTGCCCCGAGCAGGTTGTACTCGGGGCACGGAGCTCTTCGCACGTCACGCCGACGCCGCGCCGAGCGTCAGCTGACCGTCACTGGAACGCCAGGGAGCCGTCCGTGTTCGTCGGGAAGGGACGATGCCAGCGGATCGGGGCGTACTCTTTGATAGCGTCCAGGTTCAGCTCGACGCCCAGGCCCGGCGCGTCCGGCACGTCGATGTACCCGTTTGTCACCTTCAGCGGCTCGACGAGCAGATCGCGCCGCTTGCCCACGTCGTCCGGGCTGTACTCGAGGATCAGGAAGTTCGGCGTCGAGACGGCGAAGTGGACGTTGACGGCGGTCGCCACTGGCCCCATCGGGTTGTGCGGCGCCACCGAAACATAGTTGGCCTCAGCCATCGCGGCGATCTTCTTCAGCTCCAGGAGGCCGCCGGCGATGCAGACGTCCGGCTGGATGATGTCCGCGCCGCGCTTCTCCAGCAGCTCCTTGAACTGGAACTTGGTGTACAGCATCTCGCCGGTCGCGATCGGGATCGGGCTTTTCGCCTTCACGTCGGCCATCGCGTCGATGTTCTCCGGCCGCAGCGCCTCCTCGAAGAAGAACGGACGGTACGGCTTCAGCGCCTCGGCCATCTCGAGCGCCCGGACCGGCTCGAAGATCCGCGCGTGGGAGTCCACGCCGATCTCGACGTCCTCGCCCACCGCTTTCCGCACCGCTTCGAGCCGCTTCGCCGACTCTCGCACGACCTGGGAGTACGGCATCCCGGCCCAGTTCGGCGGCTGCGGCCCGATCTTCAGCGCGGTGTAGCCGTACCGCTCGATCAACCGGCTGGCGTCCTCGGCCAGCTCCTCGGGCGTGCCGCCGCGCGGCGACTGGTACACCCGGATCTTGTCCCGGAACTGTCCGCCGAGCAGCCGCCAGACCGGCACGCCGAGCGACTTGCCGAGGATGTCCCAGAGCGCGTGCTCGATGCCGCTCAATGCCGAGTTGAGGATCGAGCCGCCCGGGAACCGCGAGCCGGCGTACATCAGGTGCCAGAGCGCCTCAATGTCGCGGGGATCCTTCCCGACCAGCCAGGTCTCGAAGTCGGCGACGACGGCCACGGTCGCGTCGTCCGGCCCGCACGAGTACGCCTCGCCGATGCCGTGAATGCCCTCGTCGGTGTCAACCCGCACGAACAGGTAGTTGCGCCGGTCGAGCCCGGCCACGAACGTCTGGATCCTGGTGATTTTCATTCGAGTCCCCAGTTCTCAGTCGTCAGTTCTCTGTAAGAGTGCATCGAGTCTGACGACTGACAACTGAGAACTGACAACTCGTTACCCTTTGATTCCCGACATCACGATGCCGCGCACGAAGAAGCGCTGCGCCGCGAAGAACAGCAGGATGCACGGGATCGAGGCGATCACCGCGGCCGCCATCATCAGGTGCTCTTTCGGCTCGCCAGGATCGGCTGGGGAGGTCTGAAAGAGCCGCAGCCCGAGCGACACCGTGAAGTTCTCCTGCGTGTTCAGGAAGATCAGCGGCTGGATGAACTCGTTCCAGTGCTGGAGGAACGAGAAGATCGCCACCGTCGTCAGCGCCGGCGCGCAGAGCGGCACCAGAATCTGCCAGAGCACCCGGAACGAGTTGGCGCCGTCCATCTCGGCGGCCTCGTCCAGGTCACGCGGGATGCCCATGAAGAACTGGCGCAGCAGGAAGATGTAGAGCGGCGAGCCGCCAAACCAGGACGGCACGATCAGCGGCTTCAGTGAGTCCAGCCAGCCCAGCCACTTGAACAGCAGGAAGCTCGGGATGATGGTGACCTCCCACGGCACGATCAGCGTGGCGATCACCAGCATGAACAGGGTGTTCCGCAGCGGAAACTGGAACCGCGCGAACCCGTACGCCACCATCGTGGCCGAGAGCACCTGCCCGGACACCGCCAGGACCGTCACGATCAGCGAGTTCACGTAGAAGCCGCCGAACGTCGGGACGTTGAGGAACAGCTCGGTGCCGGGAATCGCGAACGAGGCGAGGCCCGTCGTGAAGAACGGCACCTTCGTCCAGGCTCGATAGTAGTTCTCGAAGTGGGCCGTCTCCGGCACGAAGACCGGCGGGAACGTCGTGATCTCGCTCGCGGCTTTGAGAGAGGACGAGACGGTCCAGAAGAACGGACCGAAGAAGAAGACGGTCAGGATGCCGGCGACCAGATAGAACACGACCGCGTCGCGCATCCGCGTCGCCGAATTCGAGGTGCCGGACGCGATCGTCGCCCGTGGGAGCGCCGCCGCTCGATCAGCCATCGTGGTCCCCCGAGCTGCGCTCGTCGCCGGCGTAGTAGACCCAGCGCTTCTGCAGCGTGAACTGCACGAACGTCAGCGCCAGCACGATCACCAGGAACACCCACGCCATCGCCGAGGCGTAGCCCATCAGGTTGAACTGGAAGGCGCTGATGTACAGGTGGTAGACGTAGAAATAGGTCGCGTAGGCCGGGCCGCCCTGTGTGCCGATATACGAGATCGAGAAGACCGAGAGCGCCCCGATCACCGAGACCACCAGATTGAAGAACAGCGTCGGCGAGATCATCGGCACCGTCACGTTCCAGAAGCGCTGCATCCGGTTCGCGCCGTCGATGTGAGCGGCCTCGTACAGCTCTTGCGGCACGCCCTGAAGGCCGGCCAGGAACACGATCATGCGGCTCCCGCCAGCAGTGTTCCAGAGCGAGAGGATCACCAGCGACGGCACCGCCCAGGTCGTGCTCTGGACCCACGGCGGCCCCGGGATGCCGACCAGGCTCAGCAGGTAGTTGACGACGCCAATCGAGGGCTGAAGCAGCCAGAGCCAGATGAGCACCGACGCGATCACCGGCGTGATCGACGGCAGGAAGAAGATCGTCCGGAAGATGGACGTGCCGGTGAAGCCCTGGTTCAGCAGGATCGCCGCCAGCAGCGAGGCGGTGATCCCGATCGGCACGACCAGCAGCGCGTATCGCCCGGTCCGCCCGAGCGACGCCCAGAACTGCGGGTCGCTGGTGAACGCCTTCTGGTAGTTCTCCAGCCCGATCCAGCTCGGGGCGCTGAGGATGTTGTAGCTGGTAAAGCTCAGGTAGAAGGACGTCAGCAGCGGGTACGCCGTGAAGATCAGGAACCCGAGCAGGAACGGCGAGATGTACAGGTAGCCCTCGATCGCCTTCCGCCGAGTCAGTGGGGATGACCTTCGCCGCGCGGGCTGCGCGGCGAAGGTGGCTGAGCTGGTACTCACGTCTCTACGTCCAGTCCAGTTCACGTCCGGGGAGAGACGGTCGCGGTGATACCGCGACCGTCCGGTCGATCAGACAATCGGCTGGTCGAGCACGGCCTGGCACGCCTTGGTCAGCTCGTCGAAGAACGCGTCGTCCGGCTTCCGCTCGCCAAGCCAGATCGGCATCATCGTCTGGTGCAAAGCCTGGGCATGCTCCTCTTCGCGGAGGTTGGCCGGGAAGCGCGGCGCCGTCGCCATCTTGACCAGGTCGATGAAGATCGGGTGGAGCGGGTTCGCCATGATGCGCGGGTCGTTGAAGACCGCGATCTGGGCACCGGTCGTGCCGGACGCCGTGCCGCCCGTTCCGCCTCCCAGACGCACGCCGAACTCGGTGCTCGTCATGAACTTTGCCAGCTCCCAGGCCGCTTCTGGGTTCTGGGTCTTGGCCGAGATGTTGATGTGGTCCACGATCGCCTGGGTGCCGACGATGCCGGCCGGCCCTGGCGGCGCGATCACGTTCTTAACGTCGAACTTTCCGCCGGTCTTGGTGATGATGCTCTTGGTGGACGATGCCGCCATCAGCTGCGACACCTTCTGGGCGATCATCAGCTCTTCAGACGAACTGGCCGGGAACTCCTTGCCGGTGACGGCGACCTTGTCGGTGTGCATCAAGTCCCACATGAACCGAATCGCTTCCTTCGCCTTCGGCTCGTTGAGCATGGACTTCTTGCCATCCTCGGAGTAGAGGTCGGTGCCCCAGGACCGTAGGAACATCGTGACCGGCTGGGGCGTGTTTGTCGCGCCTCCGGCCGTAATGTTCAGCTGAAGGCCGAAGCGACCGTCCTTGGTGGCAGCCTTCGCGTTCTTCTTCAGCTCGTCCCAGGAAGCGTACTGCTTCTCCGGCATCGTCACGCCGGCTTCCTTCATCTGCTGGACGTTGTAGTAGACGGCGGCCGGCCCGGGGTGGATCTTGTACGGGACCGCCCAGATGCCACCCATGTACTTGCACGCCTCGACCGCCCCAGGCCAGTACAACCCCATGTCGTACTTGTCCTTGGCGATCAGGTCGTCCAGCTGCAGGATCTGCTTGTTGCGCGCGTACCGTGGGGTCGTCCGCTGGATGCCCCACATTACGTCGCCGATCGTGCCGCCGGCCATCAGCGTCTGGATCTTGGTCGCGTACTCTTCGGTCGGGAACGTCTCCAGCTTGACGTCGACCCCGATGTCGTCCTTGAACTTCGGCAGCATGTCCTTCAGCGTGTCTTCTTCAGGACCGGTCCGGACGTGCAGCCGAAGGGTACCGCTCAGCTTCTTGGTGGCCGGCGCCGTCTGCGCGGCCGGCTTGGCGGCCTCGGTCGGCTTCGCGGCGGCAGCAGGCGCAGCCGGAGCGGTCGTGGCCGCGGGCTGGGCGGCTGGAGCTGCCGGCTTGCTCTCCGCGGGCTTGGCCGCCTCGGCCGGCTTGCTCTCCGCTGGCTTGCTCTCGGCTGGCTTGGCCGCCGGCTGCGACGAGACGCAGGCCGACAGCAGCGAGCCCGCGCTCAAGGTGCCCAGCAGGCCAGCAGCGCCGCGCAACAGCGCTCTTCGACTCAACGTCGAGGACATGCTCTATATCTCCCTCATGCCGACGGCGCCGTCGGCCGCTCCCATGCAGGTACTCCGCCGGCGGCCGACGTTGCCGGCCGCTACCGCGCTCATAGTCGCGCGTGGACGGTAGGGTAGCACAAGTTAATCGATGCAGCCACACCGAGCAGCCTCGCGTTTTCGACCCGGATGCCCGGACATCTCGGTCGTGGTCCAGGGACGAGCTCGGCCGCCGAGCAGGCGCCAATCTGTCCGGTGGTTTGGCGAGTGGGAGGCATTCTCCTCCGCGTCATCCTGCGATGGCGTACCCTATAGAGACTACTCCTCGGCGACGCACTGCCCGCCGCTCGCGAGTCCTGACCGATCGGGAGGTTTCCCAGCGATGGTCACCACCTCGAATGCGTCCGCTTCCCTGACGCGCACGCCCGCCTGGGCCGCCCTGCAGGAGCACCATCGCCGGATCAAGGACGTCCACCTCCGCAGCCTGTTCGCCGACGATCCGAAGCGCGGCGAGCGGCTGACCGTCGAGGGCGCCGGCCTCTTCCTGGACTACTCGAAGAACCGGATCGCCGACGAGACCGTCCAGCTCCTCGTGCAACTGGCGAACGAGCGCGGCCTGCGCCAGAAGATCGACGCGATGTTCGGTGGCGCGAAGCTCAACACCACCGAAGGCCGGGCCGTCCTCCACACCGCCCTGCGCGCACCACGTGGCGCCAGCATCGTGGTGGACGGCGAGAACGTCGTGCCGGCCGTCCACGCCGTCCTGGATCGGATGGCGAGCTTCGCGGACCGAGTCAGGAGCGGCGCCTGGACCGGCCACACCGGCAAGCGCATCAAGAACGTCGTCAACATCGGGATTGGCGGGTCCGATCTCGGGCCGGTCATGGCGTACGAGGCGCTTCGGCACTACTCCGAGCGCAGCATGACGTTCCGATTCGTCTCGAACGTCGATCCGACCGACATCGTCGAGGCGACCCACGATCTCGACCCCGCCGAGACGCTGGTGATCGTGTCCTCCAAGACGTTCACCACGTTGGAGACGGTCACCAACGCGAAGGCGGCCCGCGCCTGGCTGCTCGGCACGCTGCACGACGAGTCAGCTGTGGCGAAGCACTTCGTCGCGGTCTCCACCAACGGCCCGGAGGTCGCGAAGTTCGGCATCGACACGGCCAACATGTTCGAGTTCTGGGACTGGGTCGGCGGGCGCTACTCGATGGACTCGGCGATCGGCCTGTCCACCATGCTGGCGATCGGGCCGGAGCAGTTCCGCGCGATGCTGGCGGGCTTCCACGCCGTGGACGAGCATTACCGGACCGCCCCGTTCGAGCGGAACCTGTCGGCGCTGATGGGTCTGCTCACGGTCTGGTACACCGACTTCTTCGGCGCCGAGACGGTCGCCGTGCTGCCGTACGACCAGTACCTCAAGCGGTTCCCGGCCTACCTCCAGCAGTTGACGATGGAGAGCAACGGCAAGCACGTGACGCTCGACGGCACGACCGTCGATTACCAGACCGGCCCGATCTACTGGGGCGAGCCGGGCACGAACGGCCAACACTCGTTCTACCAGCTGCTGCACCAGGGCACGCGGCTGATCCCGGCCGACTTCATCGCGTTCGCCCGCTCGCTCAACCCGCTGGACAGCCAGCACGACCTGCTGATCGCCAACTTCCTGGCCCAGACCGAGGCGCTGGCGTTCGGCAAGACCGCCGACGAGGCCCGCGCCGAGGGCATGGCCGAATCGCTGGTGCCACACCGGACGTTCCTCGGCAACCAGCCGACGAACAGCATCCTGGCAGATCGTCTGACGCCGGAGATGGTCGGCAAGCTGGTCGCCCTCTACGAGCACAGCGTTTTCACGCAGGGCGCGATCTGGGACGTCAACTCGTTCGACCAGTGGGGCGTCGAGCTCGGCAAGGCGCTGGCGTTGAAGATCGCTCCGGAGCTCGCCGCGACCGACGACTCGGGGCTGGCCCACGACTCGTCCACCAACAACCTGATCCGGCGCTACCGCCAGCTGCGGAGCTCGTAGCGACTACGAGCCCGGCGGGCGGAACGGCACCTTCGTCGGCGTCGCGGCCGGGGCCGCCGGAGCGGGCGCCGGCTTCGGGGCGGGCGCCGGCTGGGTCTGCTGGGCCGGCTGTTGCTGAGCCGGTTGTTGCTGGGCCGGCTGCTGAGCTGGTTGTTGTTGGGCTGGCTGTTGGACCGGCCGTGGCGTCGGCGGGATCGCCGTCGGCTGCGGGCGCGGCGTCGGCGTGTACGAGATCAGCCGCTGGCGGGCCTCCGTCCCATCCGGCACCACCTCCGCCGATCGGGTCAGGATTGGGAGCGCCCCGTCGCGGTCGCCGGCCGTGAGGAGCCGGTCGGCTTTGGCGATCAGGAGCGCATACAGCTTCTGACGCGTCTCCAGGTAGTCCGGCTGGACGGCCATGATCTTCTCGAGCGCGTCGATGGCCGCGTCGTCGTTCTTGCCCCAGTTCTTCTCCATGTCGTTCCAGAGCTTCTTCAACAGGGCGAAGCGCTGGGCGTCCACGGTCGGCTGGTCGTTCGGGCGAAGCTTGAGCGCTTCGTCGAATTCGGCGAGGCTCGTGTCGAGCTCGCCCCGATTCCCGAGCGCGGTGCCGTACTCGACGTGGGCCTTGAAGATCGTGTCCTGGAGCCCGGGCGTATCCGGCTGCTCCTTCGAGAGCACGTTGAGGATCTCGAACGCGCGCGGGAAGTCGCCAGCACCCATCGCGGCCTGCGCGAGCTGCAAGCGGTCCGCCGGCGACGGCGTGGCCGAAGCGGCCGGAGTCGGCGGGGTGAGCGGCTGGGCGGGCTGCGCAGTAGGAGCCACAGTCGGGCCGGCGGTGAGAGCAGCCGAAGCGCCCGGCGCCGACGTTGGGGCGACCAGCAAGGTGCCCAGCACGACCGGCGTCGAGCGCTGCGGCTCCGGGGCACGAGGCGCCGACCCGAAGCCTGAAAACGCGTCGAAGCGGTACGCTAGTCCGAACACGACGACCAGCGCCACAACGGCGCCGGCCAGCCAGCCGGGAGCGAGCCGACGTGAAGGCTGCACGTGTCGCGGGCGCAACTGAGGCGCAACCTCGGTCGGCGCGCCGCTTCCGCGCGGTGGCGTCGTCGGACCGGCCAGCGGTGCTGCCCCGGGACCGGTTGGGGCGACTCCGTTGGGCACGGTCGGCCCGGCCAGCCCCGGCGGCACAGCACGGCCAGCGACCGGAGTCCGCGTCAGCGGCCCGTTGGCAGCCGCCCCTGGCGCCACGACCCGGACGCCGTTGAGTCCAGGCCCTGCCACGCTCGGCCCGAGCGGCCGACCAGACGGCGGCGCGGTGCCATTCGGCGGTGGGTTGCTGGGCGTCGGGTTGCCGGCTGGGGCCGGCCCTCGCACTGGCGCTCCGGATGGTCCAGGTCCGGACATGCCGCCGTTCTCGAAGGGTAGCCCTGGAAACGTGGGAGTCCAGACGGACGGCGTGCCGCCATTCGGGCCGAGCCCCTGGGGCGGCCGCCCGCGCGATTCGGCGATCAGCCGTCGCGCGTCGCCGGTGATCGCCTCGGTGGCGCCGGCCGACGTCAGGTAGCCGACGACACGCTCCGCTGTTTGAAGGTCGCCGGCCGCGAGCGCCTTTCCGAGCTCGCCCTGACGGAGCGTCGTCCCGACCGCGTGGAGGAACGCATCGGCGAAGCGCCCGGCTGGCCGATATCGCTCGACCGGGCGCTTCGCCAGTTGCCTGAGCACGACATCGTCGATCTCGGGCGGCAGATCCGGCACGTGTGTGCGAAGCGATGGTGCAGGGCGGTGCACCTGGGCGAACATGATCGCCTGCAAGTTCCGGCCGCCGAACGCCGTCTCACGCGAGAGCAGCTCGTAGGCGACCATTCCGAGCGCGTACAAGTCGGCGCCCATGGCGAGGCGGATCGGATCGGTGGCGCCCTCGGCCAGGTCTTCGTCGAACACCTCGGGCGCCATGTACTCGGGCGTCCCGAACTCGCTCGTCATCGTCAGACGCGTGCCGCCCCCGACGCGGGCGATCCCGAAATCCACCAGCGTGAGGCGGTCATTGGCCCCGACGAACGCGTTGGCCGGCTTGATGTCACGATGCGCGATGTTGCGGCTGTGGGCATGGTCGAGCGCGTCTGAGAGCTGCCGGAGCAGGTGCGCGACGCGGGCCGGCGAGATCGCCCCCTCCTGGCGAATGAGATCCCGAAGCGACCTCCCTTCGAGCAGCTCCATCACGATGTAATGGATGTTGTCGTCGAAGTCGACGTCGAAGATCTTGACGATGTTCGGGTGGTTGAGCGAGATCGCCAGCTTCGCCTCGCGGTGGAAGAGCCGCACGAAGCTGTCGTGGGCGGCGAGGGCCGGCGAGAGGATCTTGACGGCTCGCGAGATCTGGAGGTGCTGGTGGACGCCCTCGTAGACCGCGCCCATGCCGCCACCGCCGAGCTTCCGCTCCAGGCGGTACGGCCCGACGGTCCGGCCGACCAGCGAGTCAATCACAGCTCAGAGTCCCCCGACAGCACGCCACGCACGATCCTCTGATTCGTAGGCTAACAGATTCTTGCCTCTTCTGAATGTCCTATCGCGAACAGCGCCACCCGCGTCCCGGCGACACCAGCCGCCTCGCCGGCGCCACCATCACGGGCCTCCTGCCGGGGCCGGGGGCATCGGTGGGCGGAATGGGATCTTGGTCGCCGTCGGATGCGGCGGCGCCACGTTTGTGGTGGTGGCTGTCGGCGCGGGCGGAGCAGCAGGCGCCAGCGAAGGTGTCGCTAACGGAATCGAGGTTGGCGCGACCACCGACGGTCCCCCCGGCGGCCGGAACGGGATCTTCGTCGCCGTCGGCTTCGCCCCGACGGACGGCGGTATCTGCGCGGGAGCGGCGCGCGGCCCAACCGTCTGCAACGGTGTCGCTGGGGCGGACGTGGTGGTCGATGGGGTGACCGCCGGCGTGGCCTGCGACGTGACGGGCGATGGTGTCATAGCCGTCGTCGCCGTCGTTTGGGGCGAAGGAGTGGCCCCAGCCGGCATCGGCGGACGGAACGGCACTTTGGTGGCCGTGGGCTGGAGCTGCGCCAGCATCTCGACCGATTCCTGCGACGCCTGGGCACCGGCGCCGCTCACCCCTGGCAGCGCCAGCACGACGGTGACCGCGAGAGCGCCCACGACGCCCAGCGTCGCGAGGTGCCGGGCATGTCGTTCACCCCACACGCGCAGCCGAGGCAGAACACGCCAGCCCGAGGCTGCTCTGGCCGAGCCTGGAGTCGGTCCCCCGATGCCGCCCATGCCGCTTCCAGACCGTCACTCAGACACAACGGATCTCGGCCGGCAGGTGCTCGGCGTTCACGCCCGCTCGCTCTCGCCCGGCACCGCGCGGGCGCTGCCGATCTGTCGGCCCGCGAGCGGCGTGTCGCCGGCGCTCCGCTGCACACACCAGCGGTAGAAGCGCAGTCGGTCGAGATCGAGCCCCGCTGCTTCGGCCTCGGCCTCCATGAGCGCCTCGATCAGGTCGCTTCGGCCGACGACCTTGGCGCCCCGGGCCTCGGCCACCGCCATCGCGCGCCGCAACACCTTCGCGAGGGGCGCATCGCCGCGCAGTCGCGACGGCGGCAGCTCGAACGGCACCGGATGCTCGATCGCCCGCCGCAAGTCGACGATCGACGTCCGCCCCGGATCGCCGAGCTGGATCGCCCGGCGGAGCAGCTGCGCCGCCTCGGGGTCCAGGATGCTCATCTGCCCTCCTCTGCGCCTCGCCACCCAGGATAGCCCATTCGCCCCATGCGCAGCCCCAGGCCGGGTGGGGAACCGGCCGAGAATCGCGGTATCCTCGGGCATGGCACCCGCTCCACATCTGGAGGACGACCGATGGCTCGGCATCCGAAGATCACCCGCGTCGAGGTGTACCAGTACACCTACGACATCCCAGACATGGGCACCGACTACAACGGCTTCAACAGCGTCTACCTGGCCGGCAGCACCGCCCACAACAGCGGCTACGTCATCCGCATCGAGACCGACCAGGGCGTCGCCGGCGAGTACGCTGGCGGCACTTCGTCCACCTACGCCCAGGTCGGACGGATGGCCGGCTACCTGATCGGCAAGAACCCGCTGGAGCGCGAGAAGATCTACAACGACCTGAAGCGGGCGCTCCGCAAAGACGACCGGATGGGGATCGGGTCGATCGACATCGCGCTCTGGGACATCGCCGGCAAGCTGTACGACGCGCCGATCTCGGAGCTGCTCGGCGGCTTCCGCAAGACCCTGCCGGCCTACGCCTCCACCTACCACGGCGACGAGAACGGCGGCCTGACCACCCCGGAGCAGTTCGCCGAGTTCGCCGTCCAGTGCCGCGAGATGGGCTACCCGGCCTTCAAGATCCACGGCTGGGGCACAGGCCCGATCGAGCGCGAGGTGGCGACCGTCCTGGCGACCCGCAAGGCCGTCGGCGACCAGATGGACCTGATGATCGACCCAGCCTGTGAGTACAACACCTGGGGCGAGACGCTGAAGGTCGGGCACGCCTGCGACGAGGCCCGCTTCTTCTGGCTCGAAGACCCGTACAAGGACGGCGGCATCTCGGCATTCGGGCACCGCAAGCTGCGCCAGATCATCAAGACTCCGATCTTGATCGGCGAGCACATCCGAGGCCACGAGCTGCACGTGGACAACATCGTCGCGGACGGCACCGACTACGTGCGCGCCGACGCCGACTACGACGCCGGCATCACCGGCCTGATGAAGATCGCCCACTCCGCCGAGGGCTTCGGCCTCGACGTCGAGATCCACGCGCCGGGGCCGCACCATCGCCACGCGATGGCCGCCGTTCGGAACACCAACTACTACGAGCTCGGCCTCGTCCACCCGAAACTGAAGGTCACCAAGCCGCCGATCTACGCCTGTGGCTACTCCGACGAGCTCGGCGCCGTGGACGAGAACGGGCACGTGCCCGTCCCGACCGGCCCGGGCCTGGGCGTGACCTTTGACTGGGACTGGATCAAGAAGAACCAGAAGGACCACGTCGTCTACGAGTGAGACGGAACGGCTCCGATCGCCATGTAGGCCGCCCGGTCGGGTAGAGTTGCCGCGCACGAAAGCGAGCGCGTGGTGATCGACACCGGCCGGCACACTTCTGGACAGGCTGATTGGGCGGAGCTTGGGCCGCCGATCCTCTACGGGTCGGCGGCCCGCGCGGCGTTGCTGCGTGGCGCCGACCAGATGACGGCGCTGATCGCTCCGACGCTCGGGCCGGTGCCGCGCACGGTCGCCGTTGCGCCGATCCTCGGCAAAGACCCTCCCGAGGTGCTCGACTCCGCCGCGCTCGTCGCCCGCCGCACCATCGAGCTGGACGACCCATTCGAGAACTCCGGCGGGATGCTGATCCGCGACCTCGTCCTGCGGGTGTCGGAGACGGCGGGCGACGGTGGCGCAACGACTGCCGTGCTCGCCCAGGCGCTCCTCCACGAGGGCGGACGCTCGATCGCCGGCGGTGTGAACGTCGTCAGGCTGTGCCAGGGGCTTCGGCGCGGCCTGGAGATCGCCCGCGCCACGCTCGCCGACCTGTCCTGGAAGATCGGGCGCCCGGACGAGATCGCCCGTGTCGCGCGACACGCCGTCCTCGACGCCCAGCTTGCCGAGACCATCGGCGAGATCCTCGACACGGTCGGCCCGGATGGGATCGTGATGGTCGAAGAGGGGCACGGCAACGAGACGACCCATCAGTACGTGGACGGCGTGCGCTGGGAGAGCGGCTACGTCTCAACCCACCTGCTGCCTGACGGCGAGGCGACCGCGCGCGTCGTGGAGCCTCGCATCCTCATCACCGATCAAACCGTCGAGCGCCCGGAGCAGCTCGTGCCGGCGATGGAGGCGTGCGTCGCGGCTGGCGTACCGCGACTCGTCGTCATCGCCCCCGAGATGCGCGACGCGGCGCTGGCCACGCTGCTCGCCAATCGCCGCAGCGGCGTCTTGACAGCGGCGCTCGCCGTCAACGCCCCCTCCATCGGCTACCAGCGTGCCGGCATCCTCGGCGACCTGGCCGCCATCGTCGGCGGACGGTGCCTGCGCGGCGAGCTGGGCGAGCGCCTGGAAGCGGCCACCCTGGACGACCTCGGCAGCGCCCGACAGGTCTGGGCCAGCCGGCAGTCGTTCGGCATCGTCGGCGGCCGGGGCGACCGCGCCGCGATTCGCCGCCGCGTCACGGACGTCCGCGCCGAGCAGGCTGCCGGACAGGACGATCCGTACATCCGAAAGATGACCCGCGAGCGGATCGCCAAACTGACCGGGACCGGCGCCACCATCCTGGTCGGCGCGCCGACCCGCCGCTCGCGCGAACTGAAGCGCCAGCAGGTCGAGGCCGCTTTGACCTCGACCCGCCTCGCGCTGGAAGGCGGAGTGGTGGCCGGCGGCGGCGGCGCGCTGCTGGCCTGCGCGGACGCGCTCGCCCGCGCTCCACGCCACGGAGACGAGGGCGAACGCGTGGGCCTCGACGTGCTCGCCCACGCGCTCGCCGCGCCGGCCCGGGTCATTGCCCGGAACGCCGGCTACGACGGCCGAGCGGTCGTGCATCAGTTCGCGGGCCAGCCCGTGTCTGAGCGCACCGCGTTCGACGTGCTCCAGGGTCGCTGGATCGACGCGCGGGCGGAGGGGCTGGTCGATTCGCTCGGCGTCACCCAGGCCGCCCTCGACGCTGCCGTCAGCACGGCGGTGACGGCGCTCACCGTCGAGGTGCTGATCCGCCGCCGCGATCCGCTCCGTCGGATCCGCAAGTGAGCGACGGCTGGGAGCTGCTGGCGACCTGGCCGGGCGGCGCGGTACCGGCACTCGCGGCGGTTGGCGGTTCGCTGACTCTTGCCGCCACGCCGGCCGGCCTCCACCTCTCGGAAGACGGCGGCCGGTCCTGGCGTTGGGTCGGTCTGGGGCCTGCTCCCGTGCCGGACACGCTCGCCGTCTCGTCCACCTTCGAGCGTGACCGCACGGTGCTGCTCGGCACCGCCGGCGGCCTGTTCCGATCCGGCGACGGCGGCGCGAGCTGGCGGCCAGCCCTGGTCGGCAGCCGCGTCCAATGCCTGGCCGCAACCGGCGACTTCGCCGACGCCGGGGTGGTGCTAGCCGGCACCGAATCGGACGGCGTCTTACGGTCCGAGGACGGCGGCCTCAGTTGGGACGGCGCGAGCGCCGGGCTGCTCGACTTGAACGTCACATCGCTGGCCCTCTCGCCGGCCTTCTCCTATGACCGGACCGCACTGGCCGGCACCGCCAGCGGCCTCTATAGGTCGCGAAACGGGGGGCGTGCCTGGCGGCTCGTCGAGCTCGGGCCGGAAGCGCCGGTCGTTGAGGCATTGGCGTTCTCCCCGACGTTCGAGGACGACGGCGTCGCGCTGGCGGGTACGGAATCGGACGGACTCTTCCGATCCGACGACGGCGGCCAGAACTGGGAACCGGTCGTGTCGTTTCCTGAGCCGTGCGTGACGGCGCTGACGATCGGGCGCGCCGCGGACGGAGCGTCCGTCGTCGTCGCTGGCACCGCCGTCGGCGTGGTCGTCTCCCGCGATGGCGGCCTCAGCTGGACGATGGAGGGCGACGAGCTCGGCCCGATTCTCAGCGTGGCGCTCGTGCCTACCGGTGGCTCCGATGGGAGCGCCGCCGCGATCCTGGCCGGCACCATCGACGGCGGCGTGATGCGCCGCGAGCTCGCCACACCGGCGGCTGAGACTCGCTGGAACGGCGCGAATCGCGGGCTCGCGGGCCGCGCGACGGTCGGGCTGAGCGTCCTGGCAACCGCCGGCCAGGACCCGGTCATCGCCGTCGCGAGCCTGGACGCTGGCGTCCTCGTGTCGTCGGATGGTGGCGCAAGCTGGCACCCTGGATCTGGCGGACTCTCCGAGCTCGCGGCGTCGTCAGTGGCGCTGGTGAGATCCGCAGCGACCGCGCCTCCTTCCCCGAGTCCAGTCACCTCAACTGCGCCGAGCCTCCTGGCGGCGTTCTCGGACGGCCTGTATCGGAGCGACGATCTGGGCTCACACTGGACGCGAGTCGAGCGCTCCGATGACGACACCGGCACGCCCGCTGCCATCGCCAGTGCCGAGTGGGTGGGAGACAGGCCGGCCGCCCTGGTGTCAGCCGGTCGCGGCCACCTTACGCTCTCACTCGACGGTGGCGCCTCCTGGCGCGGCCTGCCGCTGCCGCCAGATCGTCCAGACCTTGCCAGCGCGTTCGCCTCGCCCGACGTGGCTCACGATGGGACGGTGTACGCCATCGCGCGCGTGACCGGCGTCAATCGGGACGGCACTGCCGAGCCGGCCGGTCTGGAGCTCTGGCACTCTGACAATCTCGGCGCCCGCTGGACGTGCTGGCTCGAATCGCCCACGGCAACGGTGATGGCGGTCGTGGTGCCCCGCGCCGGCGATCTCGACACCAGCCTGCTGGTCGGGCACGCCGGCCGGATCAGCCGTCCTTTGAGAAACGCGCGGCAGGTCCGACGCGGCGTGCGGCGCCCGCTCTGGCAGGATACTCAGATCGGCAATCCGGAATCGGCGATCACGGCCCTGGCGCTGTCGCCGCGCGTTGGCCGCGACCGTACGGTCGTCGCCGCGTCGGATCAGCGCGTCTACCTCTCGCGAGACGGCGGCGAGACGTTCGCCCTCTGGGACCACGGCCTCAGCGTGCCGCTCATCACGGGCCTTGCACTGGTCGCCGGCGACGGCGACACGCTGGCGGCGTACGCCCTCGGGCTGGGCGGCTCGCTCTGGCGCCGGGATTTGTAGCCACCCCGCCGATCCTCGCCTCACCGGCCTTCCAGGCGCCCTGACGAAGCGTGAGGCTCAGGCCAGCGTGATGCCGCCCGCTGGCTCCCCCTCTCCCGCGCACGGGAGAGGGGGCGGGGGTGAGGGGCACCCTTACCGCTTGTTCTCCGGCTTGGCGTAGATCTCGCCGGCGGTCTTGACGAACGTCGCCAGCGCGTCGGCCGGCTTCACCTTCTTGACCACCACGTCCTGCACCAGGTCCGCGATCACGAACTTGGACGTGATCTCGGCGATGGCGCCGAGCGGGGCCGCGCTGTACGCCATCGAGCGCGCGGTGTCGATGATCGTCTGGTACTCGGAGTACAGATCCTGCTTCCAGAGCGGGTCCTGGCCCATGTTCTTGAACACGGGCACGAACCGTCCTTTCAGACCCTTGTTGATGTACTGCGCGTACCACGTCGGGTCGATGAAGCTGTTGAGCAGCGTCCGAGCGTTGTCGCCGCCCTTGCCGTTCTTGAACAGACCCAGGCCCCAGACGTCAACCTGCCCGAACGAGCCGGCCGGGCCGGCCGGGTAGCTGTAGAACTTGGTCGCCTTCGCCAGCTCCGGCTTGTTCTGCACGCACCAGTTGTAGACGCTCGTCGGGTTCGAGGTGACCACGAGCTGCTCGCTCTGGTACGCCATGTTGTTGCCGCCGTCGTCCCAGGTGGTGGAGCCGGGCGGGATGATCTTGTCGGAGTCGTACATCTGGAGAATCAGGTCGATCGACTTCAGCCATGCCTCGTCGTTCGGCTTGACCGCGAACGAGCCGTCGTCGTTCTGGAGCTTGCCACCGAACGTCCAGACCATGCCGGTGAAGTGGTTGTTAGAGTCGTTGACCTTCCCCAGCGTCATACCGAAGTAGTACAAGGGCGCCTTCGTCAGCTGCTTGCCGTGCTCGCGCAGCTCGTCCCAGTTCTTCGGGTACTTCAGGCCAGCCTTGTCGAGCAGGTCCTGGCGCACGTGGAACGGCCAGCAGTTGACCGCCATCGGGACGCCCCAGTACTTGTTGTCGTAGACCAGCGTCCCGTTCACCGGCTGGAGGAAACCACCCTCCTTGTCCTTGACCGGGTTGACGATGTCCGACACGTCCACGATCTGGCCCTGGATGCGCCAGAACTGGTTCTCGTAGTCGAAGTTGCGGTAGATGTCTGGCGGCGTATTGGCCTGAACGGCTGCCTTGAAGCGGTCGGTGCTGGCCGCGCCCGAGGGAAGCTCCTCGAACGTCATCTGGAAGCCCTTTTCCTTCGCCACCGCCGTGAACCGCTCGTTCATCAGGCCGGTGACTTCGGGCAGGTAGTCCAGCCCCTGCCAGACCACGACCGGCCCGCCAGCGGCCGGCTTCGCGCCTTCCGCCGGCTTCGCGGCGGCTGCTGGCGCGGTGGTCGGCTTCGCATCTGCGGCCGGCGCGGCCGGCTTGCTCTCGGCGGGCTTGGACTCGGCGGGCTTCGCAGCCTCGGCCGGCTTTGCGGGCGCCGCCGTGGGCGCCGTAGACGTCGCCGCGCCACCGCTGCACGCGGCCAGCACCGACGCCCCGGCCGTGCCTGCCAGCACGCCCAGGAAGCCGCGTCGCGAGAAGATCCGCTCAGAGGTCATCGGTGTCACCCTCCCATGTGTGGAGCGTGCGCGGGTGCGTCCCGCGCGCCGTTGGATGCCTGACCAGTCTCTGGCTAGCTCTTGACGGCGCCCGCCGTCCATCCCTGAATCACCCAGCGCTGCCCGAAGAGGTACAGCAGCATCGGCGGTAGCGACAGGAGCGTGGCGGCGGCCATCATCTGGCCCCAGTAAAAGGTGTCGCCGACCACGTACGACGTCATGCCGATCGGCCCGGTCATCTTGTCCTTCGCCTGGATCAGCACCAACGCATACAGCAGCTCACGCCAGCAGGACGAGAACGTGAAGACGGCACACACGACCACGGCCGGCGCCGCCAGCGGGAGCACGATCCGCCACAGCAGCGTCCAGCGCGTCGCACCGTCCACCATCGCGGCCTCCTCGAGCTCGACCGGGATCGTTCTGAAGTACCCCATCAGGATCCAGGTCGAGAACGGCACGGTGAAGGTGAGATACGACAGGATCAGCCCGATGAGCGAGTCGCGCAGGTTCAGATAGTTGAACATCACGAACAGTGGGATGAACAGGATCGTCCCCGGAGCCAGGTACGAGTACACCAGGACCCGCGCCAGCGTCGCCCGCCCGATGAACTGCAGGCGGGTCAGCGCGTAGCCGGCCATCGCACCGAAGGCCACCGCGATGAAGGTGGTTGTGATCGAGACGATGATGCTGTTCCAGAACTGGATCGCGAACTGCGAGCGCGCCCCGAACAGCACGTTCTTGTAATGGTCCAGCGTCCACGCCTTCGGGATCAACGACACGACCGGCGTGTACAGGTCCGCGTCAGAGCGCACCGACGTGGCGATCTGCCAGTAGACTGGGAAGAACGTCCAGATCCCGAGGACGAACAGGATGACGTACCCGGCCAGGAAGTAGCCCCGGTTGTTCTTTGCGAGCCACGACCAGACCGGAATCGAGCCTGAAGCCGAGGATGAGTGAGCGACAGTCGCCATCTTCTCAGCCCTCCTCGTTGCTCAACAGCCGCTTGGTGATGAAGTAGATCATGATCGCGAAGAACGGGAAGAAGAGCAGCGGGATCGTCGATCCAATGCCGAGGTCGTACGCCCGGAGACCCTGCGAGATCGCCAGCAGCGGGAACGTCTCGGTCGCGCCGCCGGGGCCGCCGTTCGTGAGCGTGTAGATGAAATCGACCGTGTTGGTCGTGAAGATCGCCGAGAGCATCACCGTCACCACGATCACGTTAACGATGCTCGGCAGCGTGATGTAGACGAAGCTCTTGGCCGTCGTGGCGCCGTCGATCTCGGCAGCCTCGTACAGCTCGGACGGAATCGACTGGAGCCCCGCGAGGAACGTCATCGTCCAGAACGGCGCCCCCTGCCAGATCACCCCGACGAGCACCGACCAGAGCGCGTTCTCGGGCTTCGCCAGAAAGAGGATCGGCGCGTCGATCAGTCCGATCTGGGTGAGTGCCGCGTTCGCGACGCCGTTCACGTCGTTGTAGATCCACTTCCAGGAGTAGGCGCCGACGATCGGCAGGATCGCCCACGGCAGGAACAGCAGCGTCCGCCAGAAGTGTTGCGCCCGAATGTGGGCGTTGAGGATCAGCGCCGAGACCATGCCGATGATGAACTTCCCGACACAGGCGCCGACCACGTACACCAGGGTGATTCGGAGCGAGCTGTAAAACGAGTCGTGGATGCGTGACTCGCCGTCGAACAGGATCTTGTAGTAGTTTCCGAAACCGACCCACGTGCCGGGCGCCCCGACCTTGACGTCCTGGAAGCTGAGCCAGATCGAGTACCCCAATGGATACGCGACCAACCCGAGGATCACCAGGAACACCGGCGCGATCAGTAAGTAGCCGAGCTGCCAGTCGCGCCCCAACGGCCGTCGGGCGGCCCCCGACCGTCCGACCGCGCCAGGAGCAGCTATCTGGACCGTGCTCATACGTTTCCCTCCCGCGCCCTCGCGGAGGCAGATCTCGGCGTCTTCGTGCAGCCTACCTGTGCCGCGCGAGCACGCCGACGTGCAATCGTGAAGTGACTTCTGTGTGCGGGCTGCCCGAGCATCGGGTCGGCTCCAGGACAAGCAGTGCCCCGGAGCACGAATTGGCGGTAGCATAGCAGACCAGAGATGCACTGACCACGCTCGAACCGAGCACTTTCACAACGTGCGGCCCCGTTTGTCAGTCAGCCCCGTTTGTCAGTCACCAGACGAGCGGCGCCCGATCCGCCCCGACGGGTCCGCACGATCGCGCGAAGGGACAGCCACCATGACGCCGCCGCCTGAGCTCGACAAGACCCCACCAGAATTTGACAAGAGCGGCTTTAGCACCTCGCCGGGAGCGACCCGCATCGAGAAGCCGTGGGGGTACGAGCTCCTGCTGACGCCCAAGGAATCGCCGTACGCGGCCAAGCTGATCCACGTGACGGCCGGCCACCGGCTGAGCCTCCAGATTCACGACGAGAAGGTCGAGACCCAGACCCTGATCGACGGCAAGGGGTACCTCGTGCTCGAAGACGACCAGGGTGAGCTGCACAACGTTCAGCTGGAGCCCGGCGTCGGCTACCACATCAAGATCGGCCAGAAGCACCGGCTCTGCGCCGATCCGGACCAGGACGTCACCGTCTACGAGGCGTCCACGCCGGAGATCGGCATCACCTGGCGGCTCGAAGACGACCACAACCGCGGCCACCAGACGACTGAGGTTCGGGACGCCGAGAACCAGGCGAACGCCCGCCCGGTCTGATGCCGAGCTCGCCGCCCAGTCCAGCTTCGTCCAGGAGCGTACGATGCCCGCACCAACCTTGAAGATCGACGGCGCCCGCTTCGCGATCACCCTCGACGCCGAGCGACGCATCATCCAGGACGCCTCGATCCTCGTCGAGGGTCAGCGCATCACCCGAGTCGGCAAGGCCGCCGACCTCGCCGACGTCGGCGCTGACCGCGTGATCGACGGTCGCCGGTTCGTGGTGACGCCCGGCTTCTTCAACGGCCACATGCACATCAGCTACGCCCACGCGGTGCGTGGCATCTTCCCGGACGACATCGACCCGCCGACCCGCCTGTTCAACGTCTTCAACCTCCAGTCCGCGATGACCGAGGAAGAGGAGTACCTGACCACGCTGGTCGGCATCCTGGAGCTACTCCAGAACGGCACCACGAGCTTCCTCGATCCGGGCACGACCCGCTTTCCGGATGCCTGTCTCCAGGCGTACCAGGACAGCGGGATCAGGGTGGTCTGGGCCGAGTGCGTCAACGACCTGCCGGCGAGGGTCAAGCAGCCGCTCTACCCGATCGAGGAGTGCGTCTCGCGAACGGCCGCCTTCATCGAGAAGTGGCACGGCAAGCTCGACGGCCGGATGGCAGCCTGGGCGATGGCGTTCTCGGCGGAGACCGCCACGGTCGAGCTGCTCCAGGAGTTGAAGCGAGTCGTGGACGAGCGCGGCGTCGGGCTCACATTGCACCACTCGGCCAGCGCGGCCCTGAACGCGCGGTACCAGGCCGAAGCCGGCATCACCCTGACCGAGCATCTGGAGCGCTTCGGCGTCCTCGGACCGAACGTGCTGCTGGCACATTGCATCGGCCTGGCAGACGCCGAGCTCGACGCGGTGGCCCGCTCCGGCGCCAGCGCCACAACCTGTCCCGTGCGCGACATGAAGGAGGCGGCGGGCGTCGGGCGGAACGCCCGCGCGCCGCAGCTGCTGGAGCGCGGTGTCCCGCTCGTCCTCGGCAGCGACTCGGCGAACAGCTCAAACCACCTGGACGGCATCCGTACCGCGAACATGCTCGCCGTCCAGTTCAAGGACGCCCGCACCGACGTTCGCCAGATCCCGGCCGAGACCGCTCTGGAGACGATCACGATCAACGGCGCAAAGGCGTTCGGGCAAAGCGCCGACCTGGGCTCACTTGAAGCCGGTAAGAAAGCCGACCTCGTCCTGTTCGACACGGCCCGCCCGGAGTGGCAGTCGATCTTCAACCCGGTCAACAACCTGATCTACAACGCGGACGGCCGCAGCGTGGACACGGTGATCGTGGATGGGAAGGTCGTCGTGGAGGGCGGTCAGCAGTCGTTCGTGGACGCGAGCGCCCTGTACGGCAAGGTGCAGGAGATCGGCGAGAGCTTGCAGGCGCGGACCGGCATCTCGTTCCCGCGCAGCCGCTGGCCGATCGTCTGAGCTCACCACTCGATGCCTGTCGATCCGCCGTCTGACGCCGTGCCACCGGTCACGCTGGTCGGCGAGCTGGTCGCGCTCGGCCCGCTCCACAAGGGGCTGCTCCCGCTGCTCTGGAAGTGGGAGAGCGACCTCGGACTCGCGGCATTGACTGGCGACCCGACCCGCCCGACGACACCCGAGGGCATCGAGAAGCTGTACGAGCGGTTCAGCGGGGACGGCCAGGAGAGCACTTCGTTCGCGATCTACGTGCGGGAGTCGATGCGACCGATCGGCACCGCCGGCCTGCTGTCGATCCATCACCTGCACCGGACCGCGGAGCTTGGCATCGGGATCGGGGAGCGCGACTGCTGGGGCCAGGGGTACGGCACCGAGGCGACCCGACTCGTCCTCGACTACGCCTTCAACGTGCTGGCATTGCACAACGTCATGCTGCGGGTGTTCAGCTACAACGAGCGCGCCATCCGAGCGTATCGACGGGTCGGCTTCCAGGAGATCGGGCGGCGGCGGCAGGCACAGCGCATCGGCGACCGCGCCTACGACGTGGTCTTCATGGACTGCCTCGCGACCGACTTCGGCGAGTCGGTGCTGCGCCAGCACCTGCCGAGCGCACCGCCGGACTGAGCCGATCCATCGGCGACCGTGGCCGCCGATGGAACCGGGCGCTCCCATCGCCGGGTCGGGCCGAGGGCGACTACGGCCCCTTGAACAGCGTGTGGAACCGCTCGGCGGCGGTCGCGCTGCCGGTCATCGAGAGCCGGCCCTGCTGCGCAAGCTCCGGCCAGGTCACGCGCCCGTACATCATGCGGGCAATCCCGGCCGAGTCTGCTTCGAACGTCGTGTCGGCGTTCGCATCGCCGGGCGACACGTCGAGCCCGCCCGCCCGAAAAGCCAGCCTCCAGACCGCGCCGGGCTCGCCGCGCACGGCCAGCGCGTACGTCCCCTCGCCGCCGGTCTTGTCACGGGCCACGATGGCCGGCACGTTCTTCTCCAGTAGCATCGGCAGCAAGAAGCGCGCCGTCTCCTGGTCGAGGTCGGAGCTCCGGCCCAGAGACAGCTCCAGATCCTGGCGATGGAACGCCATCTCGGCCAGGCGCATCTCGATCCACCAGGAGGCGGGCCGGGGGCCGTGTGAGTGGGTGCCGTTGACGTCGAGCTGCTCCGGCATCAGATGGCCAAACCACTCGTTGAAGCGGGCGTTAGTCGTCCGAATGTACTCCACGATCCCTGCCGATGGGCGCGCCGCGATCTCGGCCATGATCCTGGCCCGCTGGTCGCGCGGCTCCATCACCCCAACCTCGCCACGCAGCCCCTGCTCGACGCTGTTGATGTACGAATCGACCTGTCGCGCGACGTGCGCCGCCAGCAGCCGGATCGTCCAGGGCGGACAGGTTGACGGCGTCTCCCACTCCTTTTCGCTCAACGCCTCCAGGTCCGCCGCGAACGCCTCGCCCTCGCGAGCGTGCAGTCGGAGCGCCTCGCGCGCACGCGCGGTGTCAGCCATCGACGGTTCCTCCCACGCCTACCGGTCCAGGGTGTCCCAACCGAGCCACGTCGGCCGGGTGCACCAAAAGCGTAGCCGAGCGGGGATGGGCCGTGCAGCGCAACCGTGGCGCCCCGGGCGCGCTGGTACGAGCCCTGCGACCACGCCCAGCAGATCGTTCAGGGATGTGCACCATTCCAGATCCCGGGGGCGCGATGAATCGCGCCCATACAAGGCAGCGTCCCTGGTACGGGCGCGATTCATCGCGCCCCAGGCGTTTGGCTCATCACAAGGAACTGACGGACACCCTCGCGCACCCCGGCCGTTGACCGAGCAAGAGCCTGGTGGTAGCCTTTGGGGCGAACGTTCGCCCCCAGGAGGCACCGGGAGCTTGGCGTCGGTTTCGATCAAGACGGTCGCGGCTCGCGCTGGCGTCAGTTTTCAGACGGCCAGCAAGGTGCTCAACGGCAAGGGCAGCGTTTCGGAGCAGACGCGACAGCGGATTCTGGCCGCCGCGAGCGAGCTGGGCTACGTGCCGAACGCGGTCGCCCGAGGTCTGGTGACCCGCTCCACGCGCACGGTCGGCGTGGTCGCGAGCGACCTCTCAGACTACGTGCTGGCCCAGTTCGTGGTGGGCGCCGAACGCGAGGCGCGCAAGCAGGGCCACAGCGTCATCATCAGCACGGTGGACGGCGAAGGCAGTGACGGCGGCCGCTACGTCCGCACGCTGGTGGAGCGGCGCGTCGAGGGCATCCTGCTGGCAGCCCCCGAGCTGGAGCGCCAGCCCGGCGTTGCCGAAGCGCTCGGCGGATCGGTGCCAGTCGTCAGTATCCACGCAGTGCCGGGCACGCGCGTCACGCTGGTCGGCTCCAATCACGTCGAGACCGGGCTGCTCGCGACCCGCCATCTGGTCGAGCACGGTCACTGCAAAATCGGCACCATCGCCGGACCGGTCAGTCGCCGGGTGGTGCACAGTCGCCTGCGCGGCTACGAGCAGGCGCTTACCGAAGCCGGCATCGTGCCCGATCCCGCCTGGGTCGAAGCCGGAGACTGGCAGGTTGAAGGCGGCTTCGACGCGGCGCTGAGACTGCTCGGGCGGGTGCCGCTGCTGACCGCACTATTCGTCCAGAACGACATCATGGCGATCGGCGCCCTGAGCGCCCTGCATCAGCTAGGCCGGCGCGTACCCGACGATTGCGCAGTGGTCGGCTGCGACGACATCCCGGCCGCGCGGCACACCATCCCACCGCTGACGACGGTCCGCATCCCCCTCTACGAGACTGGCGCCACGGCGATGCGCCTGCTGCTGGAGCGGATCGCCACGCCGACCGGCGAGTCTCGACGGGTGTTGCTGCCGGTCGAACTGGTGACGCGGCGCTCGTGTGGCTGCGCCCGCCCGCCGCGCGAGATCGGCGAGGCTGGCCGGGACGGACCACCGGGCCTTGACAGACCGGACGACGCGGAGTAGCGTGTCATTCGCCAGGGCGAACGTTCGCCCTGGCACGGGAGGACAGAACGGATGGCCAGGATCACCGTCGATCTGGACCGGCAGATCGGCCGCGTTGACCGCCGCATCTTCGGCGGCTTCATCGAGCACCTGGGGCGCTGCATCTACGGTGGCATCTTCGACGAAGGCTCGGCGCTCGCGGACGAGCGCGGCTTTCGCACGGACGTGCTTGACGCACTACGTCCACTCGAGATGCCGATGCTGCGCTGGCCCGGCGGCAACTTCGTGAGCGGCTACCACTGGATCGACGGCATCGGTCCGCGCGACGAGCGGCCTCGCAAGTCGGAGCTGGCGTGGCTCGCCGAGGAGTCGAACCGGTTCGGCACCGACGAGTTTATCGAATACTGCCGCGAACTGGGGACCGATCCGTATATCTGCATCAACATGGGCACCGGCACCATCGACGAGGCGCAAGCCTGGGTCGAGTACTGCAACGGCACCGGTAACACCTACTGGGCGAACCTGCGCCGCAAGAACGGCCACGAGGAGCCGTACAACGTTCGCTACTGGGGCCTCGGAAACGAGCTCTACGGCGGCTGGCAGCTTGGCGCATCGACGGCTGACGACTACGTCAAGAAGGGCCGCGAGTTCGCCAAGGTCATGAAGCTCACCGATCCGTCGATCGAGCTGATCAGCTGCGGTCAGAACGGCTGGAGCGACTGGGACCGGGCGGTCATCAACGGCCTGGCGCCGCTCGTGGACTACCACAGCATCCACATCTACACCGGCAGCGCCGACTACTACCGCAACGTCTTCGCCCCGCATCAGGCCGAGCGCGCCATCCGGATCTGCTCCGCCCTGATCGAGCAAGCGCGCTACAACCAGCGGATCAGTCATCCTATCGGGATCGCCTACGACGAGTGGAACATCTGGTATCGCACCCGCTCAGCCGACGACCGCAAGGCCGGCATCGAGGAGCAGTACGACCTCTCCGACGCGCTCGCGTTCGCCTCGTACCTGAACGTGTTCATTCGCGAGTGTAAGAAGGTGCCAATCGCCAACCTGGCCCAGATGGTAAACGCCATCGCGCCGGTCTTCACCAACCCGAGCGGCCTGTTCCTCCAGACGATCTACCACCCGCTTCAGCTGTACGTGGAGCACGCGCAGGACGTGGCGCTCGACCCGACCGTCGTCTGCGAGACCATCAGCCTCGATTCAGACGACGAGGCCGCGCAGCGCCAGCACCGGATCGCCGATCTCGGCCCATTCAAGGTGCTGGACGTGAGCGTGACCCGCGACGAAGCCGGCCGAACGGTTACGCTGGGGATCGTCAACCGGCACCGCGACGACGCAGTCACCACGTCTGTCAACGTCGGCGCGGCCATCTCGTCGGCGGTCGCGTACGAAGTGAACGGCGACGACCCGACTGTCCGCAACACGTTCGAGCGCCCGGACGCCGTCGTCGTCAAGCAGCGTTCCCTCACGCCAGCCGGCTCGGGCGTCGAGGTCACACTGCCGGCCCACTCCGTGACCGTGATCCGCCTGAGCTTGAGCTAGGACTCACCGAAACGCGCTGACGTCTAGGCCGTGGGCGTCCAGGTCGTCCAGGACCGTCTCCCAGACGGCCCGCGCCTGCGACGCCGCGGTCTGAGCATCTCGATCGGTCGCCTCGGGCCAGTTGCCCGGGTATCGGCCCTCCACCGCCCATTGTCTGAGCCATGACAAGTCTTGATGGACTACAGGCACTGTCCAGGTGCTCGGCACGAGATTACGTATCTCGTCAAGGTCGTGACTGAAGGGAAAGCGCATCTGGAGATAGACCAGAATTGCCTTCAGCGCCTTCTCAACCGCTTGTTGCGCGTGGTAACACGCGATGTGCGGAGGGTGATGCGGAGAATTGACGAGATCCTCCACCAGGAGGAGGTCGGCGCGAGCAAATCTCAACCACCGTTTCGCTTCTTCGGCCGGATTTGGGAAGGTCATGCCGCCGCGCCGCGCTCATACAGAATTCGCCCCTCGCGCAGGGCGGGCTCGAGCACGTTGCCTATCATGCGCCCCCATGCAGCGATCTCATCTGGCGTCGTGACGACGACATCTTTAGAGATCCCCGAATGTCGAAGCGCGCTCAGTATCGCGACGTTGGTCCCGCGCTTGTCCTCCAGGTGAGGAAACACCACCAGCAGATCGACGTCGCTGTCTGGCCGCGCGTCGCCGCGCGCGCGAGAGCCAAACAAGATGATCTGGAGCGGGTCGAATCGCTCGACGATTCGCTGCACCATCTCGGCGATGATCTCGTCCGTCGTCTTTGTCCGCTGAGTCGTGGTGTCCATTAGCATCAGTGTATCAGGGCGATCTGCCGACGTCCTCGGCGGATCGTTCGAGACGCTGGTCGTCACAGGTTCGTCTCGTCGGAGGGATCGCGCCACGTCAAGAGCTGTTCCCATGACGAGATCGGCCAGCGCCAGGTGTCGATGCGACTGATGAAATGGTCGAGCTCCGTCAGACGTCGGGGATCGTCGATGGCACCAATCGTCTGGGCAACGCCCGCGTCAGGCGGGCCGAACCGGCGACTGCCGCGCTGGTAGAGCTTCCAGCGCATCACCGCGCAACCGTCAGCCAGACTGGCAACCCGCACGTCCTCACGCCTGTTGGTCCCGAGATAGACGCACGGAGCCAGCTGTTCGAGCCTGTCCGCGTCGGCGAGCAGCCTCGGATCGACCTGGCCGTGTGAGGAAAGCGCGAAGGCCAGGCAGAGCATCGGCTGGGCACCATCCTCGGTCCCGCCGCGCGCCGCGCGCTCGCGAAGCGACGAGATCGCGTCCGAAAGCCCGGTTGCCAGGTGTCGAGCCATCGCCTTCGACCCCAAGTCACCCCAGGCGACGGCTCGCGGACTCTGCCACGCCCGCACGACGTGATACCTGAACTGCAAGCTGGACGACACGATCTCGCCGCTCAGTGCGGGGTCATCCGCTTCCGGACGGACGAGCACCGCGATCGGAATCGCCGGCACGTCGTACGGCAGCGAGGCCATCGTGGTCAGCAGCTCGCCGACCAGATCCGGGTGGCGATTGGCGACGAGCGCGATCACCCCGACCCACGGCCGGCGCGCTGGTATCCGAAGCACCAGGTCGACCGGCAGCACGTATGGAAAGACGCCCGCCTCGATCAACTCCACCGAGCCGGTCGTCGGCAGGCCCGCGAGCGCCAGGAATGCCTTCGGGTCCATCTCGAGGAGCTGCCGCGCGGCGGCGTCCGCCTCGTCTTGCACTTGCCTTTGCTCCCGCGAGCTGTCGCTTCCATCTACACGGTCGAATGGTGAATCGCCAGCCCTGTCTCATGCTCTCTCGGTGAATGAGGCCGCGAGCGTGGGGAGCTCCCCACGCTCGCGCCCCGACGGTTTGGCTCGCAGGAGTCAACCCCGAGCGGGGTGGGCGCGGACCACGTCCTCGTTCACCTCGGTGCCCCAGCCCGGGCCAGAGCCGAGCTTCAGGTGGCCGTTCTCGATCTTCGGCGTCACCGTCACGAGGTCGTGGTACCACGGCACGACGTCGTTGTCGATCTCCATGATCCGGAGATTCGGCACCGTCGCCGCGAAGTGGGAGCTGATCGTCGATGCGAGCGGGCTGTAGAAGTTGTGCGGCGCCACGTTGACGTCGTAGGCGTCGGCCATCGCCGCGATCTTCATCGACTCCAGGATGCCGTTGTACGGCACGTCCACGATGGCGGTGTCCACCGAGCCGGCCTCGAAGAACGGGATGAACTCGCGGCGCGTGTACAGCGTCTCACACGACGCCACCGGGATCTTCGTACCCTCGCGGATGTAGCGCATCGCCCGGGCGTTGCGCATGTCGAGCTCGACCCAGAACAGGTCGAACTCCTCCATCGCGCGGGCCATCTTCAAGTAGCCCTCGGTTTTGTAGTTGTAGTTCAGGTCCACCAGGATGTCGATGTCCGGGCCGGTGCCCTCGCGGAACGCCGCCAGCTGCGCCCGGATCGCGTCCACCACCTTGCGGTCCGGGTTCAGCTCCGGAAATCCTTCGCCCCGCGCGAAGCCCGGCACGTGGCCGCGCGGCGTGTCGTCGAAGAGGATCACATTCGTCTTCAAGCCGGTGAAGCCGCTCGCGACGACCTCCTTGCCGAGCGCCACGATGTCGTCCAGGCTCTCGACCGGCTTCGCCTGAAGCGCCGTCGCGCGCGGACCGACCCGGTACGAGCCGCAGTGCGACCAGTACAGCCGGATCGTGTCCCGGACCGGCCCGCCCAGCAGCTCATAGACCGGGATGCCGAGCGCCTTCGCCTTGACGTCCACCAGCGCGTTCTCGATCGCGCCGATCGCCTGCTGATTGACGCCACCCGCCGCGACCCGGCGCAGCGCCTGCATCAGCGCGACGTGGGCCTCGATGGCTCTCGGGTCTTTCCCGATCAGCACCGGCGCCAGGCGTTCGATGACCTGCGTCACCCCAAGTCCGCCGAACCCCTCGTTGTACTCGCTCCAGCCAACCAGCCCCTCGTCGGTGGACAGCTTCAAGAAGTCGAACGCACGTCCGCCACCGTCGGCGTGCATCGTCTCGAGCGCGGTGATCTTCACGTCGCCTCCCAGGTGCCGCGCCTTCACGAGCGTCTTTGACGACGCGTCGGGCAGGTGCTCCCGTCGCGATGTCCGGCGTGGCCCCCTCATGCTACCGGAGGGAGCGCTCATCGTCATGGCGCGAGTGACGTTCCGACCGGTCGGGGTATCATCCCGGCCGACCATGCAGGATCCTGCCACGCCGACTACGCGGCGACGCCGGCCGCGCGCAGTCTCGCTCGTCGCCTCGTTGCTGCTGTTCGAGGCCGTGCTGGTCGTGATGCTCGGCATTGGAGTCAGCGCCGAGCAGGTGATCTCGCTGTCGGCGTTCGAGACCGGTCCTGGGCGGGCTGTCGAGGGGTACCTTGGCGCGCTCCCAGGCTTCGGACTTGCCACGCTGGTGATCGTGGCGGGCGGCGGGCTTGCCCTCACCGGCGCTGGACTGCTGGCGTTGCGAGAGTGGGCCTGGATCGCCGCGATGGCGCTGCAGGGCGTCGGGCTGGCGAACGCGCTGTACGCCCAGGCCCACGGCGAATCGCGGTACCTGACGCTGGCGCTGGGGAGTCTGGTGATCTTCGCGCTCAACCAGCGCGAAGTGCGCCAGTCGTTCACCATGCACCATCCGCATGTGTGACGGCAGCGCCAGGGACGCCGCCTGTGCCCGCGGCAGCGCCGACACGCGCGCCGCCGACCTGGCCCTGCTCCGGCGCTTCGAGCCGATCGTCCGCTACACCCAGGGCGAGGACCTGCTCCCGACCGACGTGGACTGGTACGTGCAGCAGTCGAGCCTCTGGGTCTCGCATCCTGACGGCCACCGCCAGCTGCTCTTCGAAGAGGGCGAGCTCGACCTGGACCGGCTGGGCGAAGAGCGCGCGGTCGAGCGTGGCGCGATCGTCCACCTGACGTTCAGCGACCCGCTCAACCTGGCCCAGCTGTCGGCGTTCCTGCTCGAAGAAGGTGTCCGCCAGATCCGGGATCCGGGCACCCGGTTTCGCGCTAGCGTCGCGCGGCTCGCCCGAGTCGGCTACCTCTCGCGCTTGCTGGACGCCGTCTTCTCGCTCACGCTCTTCCTCCGTGGCCGCGTGCCCGGCGACTCGGCCGCCGCCGCGATTCTGGCCTGCCGCCGCCGCCCGCCCGAGGAGCGAGTGACGCCGTACTACGGTCGAGTCGTCCGTGAGAACGGCTGGGTCGTGCTCCAATACTGGGTCTTCTACGCGTTCAACAACTGGCGATCCGGCTTTTTCGGCGCGAACGACCACGAGGCGGACTGGGAGATGATCTCGATCTACCTGGCCGAGCGGCCGGACGGCGAGATCGCCCCCGCCTGGGTCGCCTACGCCTCGCACGATTTTCATGGCGACGACCTGCGCCGTGCCTGGGACGACGCCGAGGAGCTGGAGCGCGTCGGCGACCATCCGGTGGTGTACGCTGGCGCCGGCTCGCACGCCGCCTACTTTCGCCCCGGCGAGTACGTCGCCGAGATCGAGGTGCCGTACCTGCATCGCTTCGCAAGACCGATCCGGCGGCTCGCCAGCTTTGGACTTCAGGCCCTGCGCCAGGCCGGGCTTCTCGACGCCGTGCCGCAGGTCGAGCTGTTCCGCATCCCGTTCGTGGATTACGCGCGGGGTGACGGCCCCGCCATCGGCCCTGGCGAGCCGCGCGGCTGGTCGCCGGTCCTGCTCGACCCGGTTCCGGCGTGGGTCTCGCGCTTTCGCGGGCTGTGGGGCTACTTCGCCCGCGACCCTGCGGCTGGCGAGAACGCGCCATCCGGTCCGATGTACAATCGCGACGGCACCGTCAGGCTGGCCTGGTACGACCCGATCGGCTGGGCCGGCCTCGACGACGTAGCGCCGCCCGGCCGCGAGAGCGCCGTCGTGGAGCGGAGCATCGCCGACCTGCGAGCACGTCAGGCCCACCTGGAGGTCACGATCGCCAGCGGCGCCGCCGAGCTCGAGTCGCTCGGCGCCGAGATCGCGGCGATTCGCGGCCAGCACCACCTACAGGCCCGGCTGGCAACGCTGGAGACCCGAATTGAGGCCGCGCGCTCAGAAGCCTACGACCAGCGGCGCGAACATGCCCAGAATCAGCTGATGCTGGAGACGCTCGAAGCTCGTCGCGGCCGCCTCGCCGCCCGCGACCCCGCCGCCGTCACGCTGCCGGAGGAGCGGCGCGCCCACATTCGCCGTCTGGCCCGCCCGGCCCAGGACGCCGATCTCCGGCTGCGAGCCCTGCTGGAGGTCTGGGCCGCGACCAGCATCGGCCTGCTGCTCGTCGGCATGGTCGTGCTGGCCGTCGCGGCGCCACAGCACCTGATCGACGGCGCACTGGCGCTGGTCGCGTCGCTGGTGATCGTCGAAGCAGTCTTTCGTCGGCGACTCGCGCGCCTGGTTTCGACGGTGTCGGTCGGACTGGCGCTCGTATCGGTCGGCGTGCTGGTCTACCACCTGTTCTACGAGCTGACCATCGCCTGGATTCTCGCGGCGGGGTTGTTCGTGCTCTGGGAGAACCTCCGCGAGCTCCGACGCTAGGGCGGCGCGATGTGGTCGTCGGAGGTACAATCGAACGGATCGCTCGGAGGAGACGGATGGGGAAGACGCGCGTAACACTGGCGTATGGCAGGCATGGCCTCGACATCGACTTGCCAGCAGATCGCACCACGGTGATCGAGCCGAAATACCTGCCTGGCCTCGCCGACGAGCCGGCCGCGCTCCGAAAGGCGATGCGCGAGCCGCACAACTCCGAGCCATTGCGCCAGCGCGTCCCCGCGACCGCTCGGGTTGGCATCAGCGTCTGCGACATCACCCGCGCCACCCCGACCCGTCGCATCCTGCCGGTGATCCTCTCCGAGATCGACCACGTGGACCCCGCCAACGTCACCATCTTCATCGCGACCGGCACCCATCGCGGCAACACCCAGGAAGAGCTGGAGCGGATGCTGGGCGCCGACATCGTGCGCCAGTACCGCGTCGTCAACCACGATGCGTTTCAGCTAGATCAGCACCGCTACCTGGGCCAGACCAGCTCCGGCGGCCCGATCTGGGTGGACGCCGACTTCCTGGATCACGACTTCAAGATCCTGACCGGCTTCATCGAGCCGCATCTGTTCGCCGGCTTCTCTGGCGGCCCGAAGATGATCGCGCCGGGGCTGGCGGCCATCGAGACGGTGCTCCACCTGCACGGCGCGCCGATGATCGCGCACCCGAACGCGATCTGGGGCATCACGTACGGCAACCCGATGCACGACGCCATCCGCGAGATCGCATCGGTCGTCAAACCCGACTTCACCCTGGACGTGACACTCAACAAGGACCACGAGATCACGAAGGTCTTTGCCGGCGAGCTGTTCGCGGCCCACAAGCTCGGCTGCGCGTTCGTCAAGGAGACGGCGATGCAGGCCGTCGAGCGGCCGTACGAGGTCGTGGTGACGACCAACAGCGGCTACCCGCTCGACCTGAACCTGTACCAGGCCGTCAAGGGGATGTCCGCCGCCAACCAGATCGTGGCGGACGGCGGCGCCATCGTCGCGGCGGCTGAGTGCTCGGACGGCCTGCCGGAGTTCGGCAACTACAAGGACATCCTCAAGCTGGGCGACTCGCCAGATAGCCTGCTGAAGCTGATCACCTCGGACGGCTTCCACATGCACGACCAGTGGCAGGTGCAGGTGCAGGCTCAGATCCAGAAGCGCGCACAGGTCCACCTCCACACCGACGGCCTGACCGACGAGCAGATCCACCAGGCCCATCTGAAGCGCTGTCTGGACGTTGCCGAGACCGCCGAGCGCCTGGCCCACGCGGCCGGCCCCGACGCCCGGATCGCCGTCCTGCCGCAAGGCCCGCAGACGATCCCATACGTCGCACGCTGACACCGGACCGTGGACTGAAGTCCACGTCTACCATCGCACCGTCGCTACGCGACGGGGTGACGAGCCACAGGGCACATCGCCATGCATTCGCCTCCGGCCGGCGTGGCGTAGCCACGCACCACTGGTAGACGTGGACTTCAGTCCGCGGTCCGGTGTTGCCTTGCGAACAGCGGCAGAAGCATCCCGCCTGATCCGCCGGCTCGTATCCGGAGTACCATAGCTGTCCAGCTAGCGACCGTCTGGCGGCACCGCCGACGGCGACCACGGGCGACCGACACACTCGTCGCGTGGGGCGCAGCTGTGGTGGGAGGATTCGGCGATGACGCGGCGACTTCGACTCTGGTCCGGCCTCGCGCTCTTTGTCTTCGTCGGCACCCATCTGCTCAACCACGCGCTTGGCGTCTTCTCGCTGGACGCCGCCGAGAAGGGCCGACTCGTCTTCCTGGCCGTCTGGCGGAACCCACTCGGCTCGGTCGTGCTGTACGGGGCGCTGCTGACCCACGTCGTCCTGGTCTTGTACGCGCTCTACAACGCGCGCCATCTCAGACTGCCGCGCTGGGAGCTGGTCCGGCTCGGTCTCGGGTTGGCGATGCCGTTCATGCTCGTGCCGCACATCTTCGGCACGCACATTCTTTCGTTGGTGAGCGGCGCCGAGGACACCTACGCCTACGTCGTCGTCGGGATGTGGGTCGATCATCCGAGCAGCGCGGCTATCCAGGCGCTCCTCCTCGTCATCGCCTGGACGCACGGCTGTATGGGCGTCCGCTGGTGGCTCCAGTTCAAGCCGTGGTATCCCCGCTACCGCTCGTACCTGCGCGCCGGCGCCCTGATCCTGCCGGCACTCGCTCTGGCCGGATTCGCCGGGGTCGGGCGTGAGACCGCGATCTTCTCGACGATGGCCGGCTGGCGCGATCAGACGTTCGCCGGCATCACGCCGGCCGATGAGGACACCGTGCTCGGCTGGGCCGGCATCGCGAACGGCATCTTCGCCGCGATGGTCGTGCTGGCGTTCGGCGGTCGCTACCTCCGCGCCTGGCTCCAGCGTCGGCGCGGCGTAGTGAGGCTGACCTATCCTGGCGGGCGGCGCGTGCTGGCGACCCCCGGCATGTCCATTCTCGAAGCAAGCCGCTCGGCCGGCATCCCGCACGCCTCGCTGTGCGGCGGACGCGGCCGCTGCTCGACCTGCCGCTCGCGGATCGGCCCGGCCTCGGCCCGCATCCCCGTGCCCACTCCTGAAGAGGAGCGCGTGCTCAGACGAGTCGGCGCCCCGCCGAACGTGCGATTGGCCTGCCAGCTGCGTCCGACCAACGACCTGACGATCATCCCCCTGCTGCCGCCGAGCATCGAGTCTGCCGAGAGCGTGCTCCGCCCGAGCTCAGCGCAGGCCAGCGAGCAGGAAGTCGCCATCCTGTTCGCCGACATTCGCGGCTACACCAAGTTCTCTGAGCACCGCCTGCCGTACGACGTGGTCTTCGTCATGAACGAGTACTTCAAAGCCATGGGCGAGGCGGTCGAGAGCAGCGGCGGCCACCTCGACAAGTTCATCGGCGACGGCGTGATGGCGCTGTTTGGCGTCGGGACGGACGTGGTGCGCGGCTGCCGGGAAGCGCTCGACGGCGCCGTGGCGATGGCCCATGCCCTGGACGAGCTGAACCGCGCGCTGGCAACCGATCTGCCAGACCCGCTCCGTATCGGCATCGGCATCCACGTCGGGCCGGTGATCGTCGGCGAGATGGGGTACGGTCGGGCCAGGACGCTGACCGCGATTGGCGACGCCGTCAACACCTCCAGCCGCCTGGAGTCGTCCACCAAGGACTATCATGCCCAGCTGATCGTGAGCGAGGAAGTGGCGGCTCATGCCAGCGTCGATCTCAGCCAGTTCGCCCGCCACGAGATCGAGGTGCGCGGCCGAACCACCGCGCTGCCGGTCCGGGTCATCCCGAGCGCGCTCGACCTGACGTCGGTGCTGACCCACGAGACCGCGCTCGGCGCCAGCGCCGCCGCACCGATTCCGCCGCCGCCCCTTCGCTAGCTCCGTCGGCAAGGGAGGGACCGCGTCGCGGATTCTGTTACCAGTTCCGGCCTACCCTCTCCGAAAGAGTGAGGCGGCGATCGTGTCCCCCTGGAGACGACGATGCAGCGCAGCAGCGAGCGGATCCTGACCACCCACGCCGGCAGCCTCCCCCGCCCAGACGACGTGTTGGAGATGCTCCGCGCGCGGCGCGGCGGCGAGCTGTTCGAGCGGCGCGTGCGCAAAGCGGTCGCGGAGATCGTGCGCCAGCAGCGGGCGCACGGCCTGGACGTGGTGGACGACGGCGAGGTCTCGAAGCCGAGCTTCGTGACCTACGCCACCGAGCGCCTCGGCGGCCTGACGACGCGCCCCTCCGAGCCCGTTTCGACGTTCGCCGGCTCCAGGGAATACCTCGCGTTTCCAGAGTTCTACGCCATGGCGGGTGGCCCGTCGCCCGGCGGCGTCGGGCGGGACCGGCCGACCCAGACCGTCTGCACAGGGCCGATCTCGTACACCGGCCACGACGCGGTCAAGCGCGACGTCGAGAACCTGAAAGCGGCAGTGGCTGGTAGTGGCGCCGTCGAGGCGTTCCTGCCGGCGATCTCACCCTCGAACGTCCAGGCGTACATCGTGAACGAGCATTACGCTTCCGAGGAGGAATTCCAGGTCGCCATCGCCGACGCGCTCCACGAGGAGTACAAGGCCATCGCCGATGCCGGGCTGCTGGTACAGATCGACGACCCGCGCCTCGTCACCCAGTACATCCGCGACCCGTCGCTCAGCCTGGAGCAGTGCCGCGCCTGGGCCGAGCGCCACGTCGAGATCCTGAACCACGCCCTGCGCGGCATCCCCGAGGACCGGATCAGGTTCCACACCTGCTACAGCATCAACATGGGGCCGCGCGTCCACGACATGCAATTGAAGGACATCGTAGACGTGATCCTGAAGATCCGGGCTGGCGCCTACTCGTTCGAGGCGGCCAACCCGCGCCACGAGCACGAGTGGCAGGTCTGGGAGACCGTGACGCTGCCAAAAGACAAAGTGCTGATCCCCGGCGTCATCACCCAGTCAACCGTGCTGGTGGAGCACCCGACACTGGTGGCCCAACGCCTGGCACGCTTCGCGTCGATCGTCGGGCGAGAGCGGGTGATCGCCGGCGCCGACTGCGGCTTCGCGACGTTCGCCGGCTCGACCGAGATCCATCCGACCGTCGCCTGGGCGAAACTGGACGCCCTGGTCGAAGGCGCCCGCCTCGCGAGCGCCCGCCTCTGGACGTAGTCTCAGGCGGTGGGGGCAGCGAGGCCAGCCGGCGCCTGCCCCTCCCAGCCGATCCACTGCTCGCCAGAGGCCCAGACTTCTTTCTTCCAGATCGGCACGATCTCTTTCAGCCGATTGATGGCGTACTGGCACGCCTCGAACGCCTCGCCACGGTGCGGCGTCGCCACCGCGATCCCGACCGACGCCTCGCCGATCTTCAGGACGCCGGTCCGGTGGAGGATCGCCACGCGCTCGGCCCCGAACTTCTCGCGCATCTCGACGCCGATCTCGGCCATCTTCTTCTCGGCCATCTCGGGGTACGCCTCGTACTCCAGGTGCACTACCTCGCGGCCACGCGAGAACTTGCGGGCAACACCCAGGAAGACACACACGGCGCCGTCGGCCTCCGTGCACACCAGTTGCCCAAGCGCCGTCGCGTCGATCGGCTCGTCGACGATCCGAAACATGACTAGGAGCCTCCAGCGGATTGGGTGGGGGCCGGGCGGGTGAGTACTTCGTTCATCGAGCCGCTGCGGAATCCCTGCAAGTCGAGCGTGACGTACAGGAACCCGAGCGCCTTCAGCTTGTCGGTCGCCGCCGCCGCGTGCTCGGTCACGAACGTGACCAGCGACTCGGTCGGCAGCTCGATCCGGGCGACCTGGCCGTGGTGCCGAACCCGAAGCTGACGGTAGCCCAGGTCGCGGATCGCCTGCTCGGCCCGGTCGATCTGCTTCAGCTTCTCGGGCGTGATCGCCTCGCCGTACGGCACCCGCGACGAGAGACAGGCCATCGCCGGCTTATCCCAGGTCGGCACGTCCAGCAGCCGGGAGATCGCGCGCACGTCCGGCTTGGTCAGGCCGGCCTCCTGGAGCGGCGCGCGGACGTCGTGCTCCTTCGCGGCCTGCAAGCCCGGGCGGTAGTCGCCCAGGTCGTCCACGTTCAGACCGTTCGCGACCGTCCTGTACCCCTCGCGCTCGGCCAGCTCGACGAGGTGGTCGTACAGCTCGGTCTTGCAGTGGTAGCAGCGGTTGGTCGGATTGGCGAGGTAGTCAGGGTTCGAGAGCTCGTTGGTGTAGATCACCCGGTGGTTGATGCCGAGCGACTCGGCGTACTCCAGCGCCTCCCGCAGCTCGCGCTCGGCCAGGCTCTCCGACGCCGAGGTCACCGCCAGCGCCCGCTCCCCGAGTATGTCGGCGGCAACCTTCGCCACCAGGGTGCTGTCTGCCCCCGCCGAGAACGCCACCACCACACTCTCGTACGCTCGAATCACGTCGCGCAGGTCACGCAGCTTCTCCTCGACCGAGCGGGGATCGTCCGGTCGCTCGACAGACGCGGACGATGGTGCAGCAGCCAGCCCGCAGACCGGTCCGGCGCTCGGCACGAGCAGGTCCAGCTCTATCCGCACGACTCCTCCCCCTCGCCACTGATGACGACGGCTTCAGGGTGACGACCACCAGCCGTCACCGGTCGATGGTGCCACCGCCGACCACGTACTCGCCATCGTAGAACACGACCGCCTGACCCGGCGTCACCGCTCGCTGCGGCTCGTCGAACACGACGCGTGCCCGCGCGCCCGGCTCGGCAGTGACCGTGGCCGGCACCAGCTCGGCTCGGTACCTGATCCGCGCCAGCGTCCGCACCGGCGCGGTCGGCTCGGCCAGCTTCACCCAGTTGACGTCCTCCAGCGTGCACTCGGCGCGCGCCAGATCGTCCAGCGTGCCGATCGTCACCGTGTTCGTGCCGGCATCCAGCGACGTCACGTAGCGCGGCTCGCGCGTCGTCAACCCCAGCCCGCGCCGCTGCCCGATGGTGTGCAGTGCGATCCCCTGGTGCGTCCCAACCCGCGTCCCGGCCTGGTCGAGTATCGGCCCCTCCTGCAACGACTCCGGCGCGTGGCGCTCCAGGAACTCGGTGTACCGCTTGTACGGCACGAAGCAGATGTCCTGGCTCTCTGGCTTCTTCGCGACCGGCAGGCGCCACTCCTCGGCCAGCTTGCGCGTCTCGGACTTGCTGAGCTGACCGAGCGGGAACAGCGCCCGTTCGAGCCGGTCCTGCGTCATCACGTACAGGACGTACGACTGATCCTTGCTCGGGTCGGCCGCCTTGCGCAGCAGCCAGCGCCGGGTCTCCGGGTCCTGCTCGACCCGCGCATAATGCCCGGTCGCGACATAGTCCGCGCCGAACTGGGCGGCACGCGCCAGCAGTGCGTCGAACTTGATGAACTGGTTGCAGCGGACGCACGGGTTCGGCGTCCGGCCGCGCGCGTACTCCCCGACGAAATCCTTGATCACCTTCTCCTCGAAGGTCTCGCGGAAGTTCATCACGTAGTACTTGATGCCCAGCCGGTCCGCCACGCGACGCGCGTCCTCGACCGCTCCAAGCGCGCAGCAGGCGTCCTCGCGGGCGTCCTCGGGCGCCCCCTCCAGCTCCGGCCAGAGGTTGAGCGTGATCCCCACCACGTCATAGCCCTGCTCCACGAGCAGGCCAGCGGTCACGGAGCTGTCCACTCCACCGCTCATCCCAACGATCACGCGCTTCCGGCTGGCCATGTGTCGCCCAGTGTCCTCCGAGGTTGTCGAGAATTGTACACGCCGACTCGGCAACCGGGCGCGTTACTCGAAGCGCGGACGATACCGGACCAGCGTTGCGAGCCTCGCCGAGAGTCGCGCCGACAGGCGACGATAGCTCGTGTCCGGGAAGACGACGAACTGGAGCATCGTCGCTTCGAACGCGAACGTGACCAGCCCCATCGTCACGCCGATGCCGCCGTGGAATAGGACGCTCTGGACGGCGACCAGCCAGCGCGTGGCCGGCAGCCAGAGCAGCAGGGGCGCCGTCAGCTCGAACGCGGTCGTCCAGTAGGTCAGCACCGCGCTCAGCAGGGGGCTGCCGTAGACGAGCTCGCTGACGCCCGGCAGCGAGAACCGGTCGATCCGCAACACCGCCCCGGCCGCGCTCCCGTCGAGCCACGGTGCGCCGTACAGCTTGTACAGGCCGGCGAACAGGTACATGACGCTCAGCTGCCAGAGCAGTCCGAATACTCCGACGTTGTGCAGGAGCGCCCGCCACGGACGCGCGCTCGGCCGCCACCCCGCCCCGATGCCGCGCCAGCCTGAGTCAGCCGACAGGTACGCACCCGTGTTCGTCAGCAGCAGCCAGGGCACCGCCAGGAGCAGGAGGCTGTCGCCACCGGTCATCACGTACGGGTGGCGTCGCAGCAACGACCAGACAAGGATGGCAAACGCCAGCCGGATCGGGAAGGAGCCCCAGCCGATCAGGTGGCAGATCGTCACGGCGATGGTCAGGTGGTACAGCGCCTCGAAGACGACCGGCGAGCTGACGGCCAGCACGGAAGGCGCCGGCATGAACGGCAGCTCGCGCTCGAACAGCCAGGTCGGGTAGGAGCCGTCCGGACCCCAGATCAAGTGGCGGGTCGGCCATTGACCGAGCAGGTAGACGAGCGCCACGAGGCTGGCGACGATTCGGACGAAGGCGAGCCCGATCAATCGGCGCTCGGTGGCGAGCCCCGCCACGACGTCGCCGAAGCTTCTCCATGTGCGATCGACGACACTGCCAACCGCCCGCGGACTCGGACAGCTGTCCCCGGACGCGGTCGCATCGGGAGGACGCGCGGCGGCCGTCATCGGACCCGCACGTCCTGGAACGGGACCGGCCGCAGGAGCAGCGTCGAGGATCGCGCGCCCGCGTCGGACGATGGTGGGCCGCCGGTCGGACGGGCGCCGACCATGACCTGCACTGTCTCGAACTGGCGCTCAGGATACCGCTCGGCCAGGTACGCTGACCCGAGCCGCTCCAACACGATCGCGGTCGCCGGCTGCTGCTCGACGGTTGCCCAGCGCTCTGCGACGATCTCGCGGCCGGTCCCCAGCTCGCCGTACGGCCCGGCCGCTCGAATCGTGAACAGCGCCGCCTTGTGAAGGATCTCGATTCTGACCGCGTGCGGCGAGAGTCGATTGCGCTGCACGGCTTCGACGGTCGGCTCGATCAGGTCGAGCCACGGCGTGGTCGCGTGCCCGTCTGCCGTGCGGTACGAGCCGCGCACGAACACCTCATAGTCATGGGTGTCGGGAATCGGCGAGAACAGCCGCCAGTCCTGGACGAAAAACGGCACGAGGTACGCCTGAACGAGCGGCTGCAACGGAGCAGGGATCGCCGGCGGTGCCACGATCGTCGTCATCACCAGCGCGAAATGGAAGACGACCGCCGCCATCAGCAGGACCGCGACCGTTCTCCACCAGGCCGGCAGCGGTTGTGCACTGGTGGCGACACCGTCGACGGCCGCCGTCACGTGTGTATCCTGGCGCGCGTCGTCGTTCGCCCTATCGACGATGCGACCCGCCTTCTGACTGGACCGTAATCCTTCTCTCACGTTGCCGCTCGCCACCAGGATACGGTCGCCGTGTACCATAGGCCCGCGTGAGCGTGCCACCGTGGGGGAGCCGCTCGGCAACTATCGGCCAGGTACGGCCACCCACTGCGCGCGGGATGTGAGATGGGGCGTGTTTCGGCTACTCCTGGCTCGTTGGCGAGTGCCGTCCTCTGTGCCGCGATGCTGGTGTCGCTCATCGTCAGCCCGGGCGCCTTCGCCCAGGCGAACAACTGCGGCGGCTTCGGCGCCGGCCAGTTCAATTTTGGCGGCAACTTCCAGGGCGGCTTTCAGGGCGGGTTCAACAATTTTGGCGGCGGCCAGTTTCAGGGCGGCTTCCAGGGTTTCCAGTTCGCTCAAGGGTTCAACAACTTCGGCGGCGGAAACTTTCAAGGCTTCCAGTTCGGGCAGTTCAACGGCGGCATCCAGTTTGGGTCTGGCTTCCAGGGCTTTCCACCCGGCGGGTTCAACTTCGGGGGCGGCGGCTTTCAGGGCGGGTTCAACAACTTCGGAGCTGGCGGCCTGAACGTGAACCTCGGCGTCCAGCCATTCGGCTTCCAGTTTGGCGGCAACGCCAACTGCCCGTCAGGCGTCTTCGGCCTGATCCCAGACGGCGCCACCGCGACGGTCGGCCAGAAGTTCCAGTACCGCCTCGTCTGGGTCCACCCGACCAACTGGCAGAACCTGGAATACCTCGACTTACGCCTGCGGGACGGCCCCGGCGTGATCTACTCAGCCGTGCGCTGGATCCAGGGCAACGACTCGTACGCTGTCGTGAACACGGCCACCGGCCAGCCAGTCAGCCAGGGACCGTCGCGCTCGCCCGGCGTCCTCGACAGTCCGACCGTCACGGTCATCCTCTCGGAGAGCTACGCCGACAACAGCGGTCCGACCGGGCAGGCGGTCGGCATCAACGTCACCATCATTCCAAAGGAGCCGCTCGGCAACAAATTCCTCGGGCTGGAAGTGGGCGCCAAGAACGACAACGCCGCGCCGACTCCGTTCGAGCTGGCCGCGCTCCTCAACGTCGTCGGGGTCGAGTCGATCGCGCCGACCAGCAACGATCCCGACACGCCGCGCAAGCTGACGGAGGAGCAGCGGCAGCAGCGCAGCCGCACGAACACGGCGAGCCTGGACGACTACCGGACCGAGGGCGAGGCGCTCGAAACGAACTGCGACGCCCAGATCCCAACCGTGACCATCGCGAACCGAGACGGCACAGTCGTCCTGAACCTGCTCCACGATGCCAAAGACGCGTGTGCGCTCGTGAAGCCCGGCGATTACGTCGAGGCAATCGGCGAGAAGCAGAACGAGCAACTGTACGACGCCCACCAGATCACAGTGCGGCGGAACGGCGTTCGGGTCCGATAGCGGACTGACCTTGCTGGGGGGGGAGGGGCGCGCTACCGCGCCCCGGCCGCCTCTGACTCGAGATCGGCGTCCACCATCAACTGCACCAGGCCGCTGAACGTCACGTTCGGCGTCCAGCCGAGGGCCGCCGTCGCTTTGGCAGGGTTCGCCTGGAGGATGTCCACCTCGGCCGGCCGCAGCAGCGACGAGTCGAGCGTCACGTACTCCTGCCAGTCCAGCCCGACGTGTCGGAACGCCGCCTCCGCGAACTCGCCGACACTGTGACACTCGCCCGTGCCGATCACATAGTCGTCCGGGCGGTCCTGCTGGAGCATCAACCACATCGCCTTGACGTAGTCGCCGGCGTAGCCCCAGTCCCGCTTCGAGTCCAGGTTGCCGAGGGTCAGCTTCTCCTGGAGCCCGAGCTTGATCCTTGCCACGGCCCGCGAGATCTTCCGCGTCACGAACTCCGGCCCGCGCCGCTGGCCCTCGTGGTTGAACAGGATGCCGCTGCACGCGAACATCCCGTAGCTCTCGCGGTAGTTGATCGTCATGTGGTGCGCGAACACTTTGGCGACGCCGTACGGGCTCCGAGGATGGAACCGCGTCAACTCGTGCTGCGGCACCTCTTCGGCGGCCCCGAACATCTCGCTGCTCGACGCCTGGTAGAAACGGATGCCCGATCCAGCCGAGCTGCTGGCTGTGCTGCCCTGGACGTTGCGAATCGCTTCGAGCACCCTGAGCGCGCCGAGCCCCGTGACGTTGCCCGTCAGCTCTGGCTGGTTCCAGGACAGGCTCACGAAGCTCATCGCGCCGAGGTTGTACACCTCGTCCGGCTGAGCGCGTTGGATCGCGGTGATCAGCGACACCTGATCGGTCAGGTCGCCTTCGATCAAGCGCACGTCCGGGACCTCGCGCTCGACGATGGCCCGCTTCGGGTTGTGCTGCCCGCGCAGAAGGCCGTACACGTCGTACCCCTTCTCCAACAGCAGCTCAGCGAGGTGACGGCCGTCCTGCCCGGTGATACCTGTGATGAGCGCGCGCCTCATAGAGATCCTTCATTAGTGGCGATGTGGTCGCCTAGTCTACGGCTTGAGGCACGCGCCAGCCAACCCGAAGCCGAGCGGACGAGCTGGGAGCAGACGAGCTGGGAGCAGACGAGAGCTGAGCGAGGTTCGCGCGTCTCTCGCTGCTCGTGTCTCATCTGCTCGTGTCTCGTCTGCTCGCCTAGCGCGTCACCGACTTCGGGGTCGCCTCCAGGCGCGTCACCTTGATCTGCTCGCGGTCGATCAGCTCGCCGACCCGCGCTTGCATCGTGTTCTTCCAGGTGTCGCTCTGGTAGACCGCCTCGTACAGCCGTTCGCGCTCCTCTTCGCTCTCGAAGCGGCGCATCCAGACGAACAGGTCCTTGTCCTCTTCGCCGAAGAACATTCCGGAGATCACCATCCCCTTCGAGATCTGGAACGGGACGATCTCCTCTTCCATCATCTTCAGCCAGGCATCACGCTGGCCCGGCCGAATGCGGTACTGCCGAAGCTCGAAAAACGCCATTGTCGTTCACTCCCCTTGCGATCCACGCATGATCGTCGCCCGCGCGAGCGGACTCAGGATACCCCGGCCGCACCGCTGGAGGCTGACGGACTACCATGAGGGGGTGACGCAACGAACTGGCCGCGATATCCGCCTGACGTGGGAGCGGTCAGGCCGAGCGTGCAAGGAGGACTGGCCCGATGAAGGGTGTGTACTTCGCAGGCGACCGGACCATCGAGATGATCGATTTCCCAGATCCGGAGCCGGGCCCGCGTGAAGTGATCGTCCAGATGAAGGCGTCTGGCATGTGCGGCAGCGACCTGCACGGCTACCGCGCCCCGAAGAGCGTGCGCTCGCAGCGCCCCCCGAACGTCGGCGGCCACGAGCCGTGTGGCGTCGTGGTGGCGCGCGGCTCGTCTGTGACCGAGGACGAGGCCCCGATCGGCATGCGGGCGATGATCTACCACTACAGCGGCTGCGAAAAGTGCAAGATGTGCATGATCGGGTACTACCAGATGTGCCTGAACGGCTCGGTCGTGTACGGAGGCTCGGGCAACGGCGGCCACGCCATGTACATGAAGGTGCGGCCATACATGCTGGTGCCGCTGCCCGAGGAGCTGACGTTCGAGGAAGGCGCCTCCATCTCCTGCGGCACCGGCACGGCGTACATGGCCGTCAAGCGGCTGGCCGTCTCCGGCCGCGACACGTTCGCCATATACGGGCAGGGGCCGGTTGGCCTGAGCGCCACCCTGCTGGCGAAGGCGATGGGCGCCCGCGTCATCGGCGTGGACGTCGGCACCGAGCGGCTCGACCTGGCCCGTGACTACGGCGCCGACGAGGTCGTGGACGCGAGCGAAGTGGACCCGGTCCAGGCGATCCGCGACCTGACCCACGGCGAGGGCGCCGAGGCGACCCTCGACTGCACCGGCAACGCGACGGCCCGCGCCAACACCGTCCGCAGTGCCCAGAACTGGGGCCGCGCCTGCTTCGTCGGCGAGGGCGGCGAGGTGAACCTGACGCCGTCGCCGGACATCATCCACCGCCAGCTGACGCTGTACGGATCGTGGACGTTCAACCCGCTCGGCATGGCCGAGTGCGCCCGGTTCGTGATCGACCGCAAGGTGCCGCTCAAGAAGCTGCTGACCCACCGCTTCACGCTGGATCAGGCCGAAGAGGCGTACAAGCTGTTCGACACCCAGACGACCGGCAAGGGCGTCTTCCTGTTCAATTAGACCGACAATCCCTCACCTCCCGACCCCCTCTCCCTTGCGAGGGAGAGGGGGAGCCTGATCGCGACAACGGCCCTAACAATCCGAGACGGGGTTGGCACGCACTCCGTGACCCAGAAGGGCACGGCAGGGACAGGAGCGCCCATGTTAGCTCCAGCCGCGCTCTTGCAGTCGCTGGTGCACTCCCGCCGCGTCAAGATCCCCGATCTCGCCGAGCAAGCCGCCCCGCTCGATCCAGGCGCGCGCCAGCGGCATCCGTTCGAGGACCGGGCGAGCCAGCGCCCAGACATCGTCCAGGCGGGGCGGCGGCACCACCACGATGCCGTCGTCGTCCGCGACCACCAGATCGCCGGGGTGGACCGCGACGCCGCCGCACTGGACCGGCACGTTCACCGCGCCGCCACGCCCGAGCCGTCGTCCGCCGGCCGCCGTGACCCCACGCGCGAAGGTCGGCAACTGGTGCACCGTCAGCGCTGCCACGTTCGCCACGGCCCCGTCCACGATTACCGCGATGCATCCACGAGCCTTCGCCGCGAGCGAGGTCAGCTCGCCCCAGCAGGCTATCGACTCACGCCCGCCGTGGTCGATCACCAGCACGTCGCCGGGCTGGAGCAGATCGACGGCTGGCACCACCGCTTCGAGATCGCCGTCCGGCAGGCGCACCGTGACCGCCGTGCCGACCACGAGCGTGCCGGGAAACGGCGTCACCAGCGCCCGAATCCTCGGGTCCACGAATCCGTCCTCGATCACGTGCCCCAGCAACGCCGGCGGCAGTTGCCGGTACACCTCGATCCAGCCGGCCGGAATCGGCTCCGGCCGCCCGAGAACTGCTGGCCCCTCAGACATTCGTCCCACCTCCGCGCACCACGACGGACCGAGCGGTCTCTCGCCCGGTGAAAGCAGCAAGCTAACGCCGCTCCCAGACCTATACTCAGGGTACTGCCGATGGCTCCAAGGTCAGATCCGACGATCGGTGAACCATTGGTAGCCGACCACCAGGAGTACCGCACCGTTCCCGGAGCAGCACGATGACAGAGCACGATCGAGGCCAGGACTCCGCACACGAGACGACAGACGCCACCGGTGAGACCAGACGCCGCACGTGCCGCATCACCGGCCTGAGCGACCTCCTGCCGGACTGGCTTCTCAGCCAGGAGGGGAAGCAGCACGTCCGCAACGCGCGAAAGGAAGCGCTGCTGGCCGCGCGCGGCGTCCTGGACGCGCTGATCGAGCGGCAGGAGCAGGGTCCGACCCCCCGACGGACCGTCAATCGCGTCGAGATCGACTGAGATGGCCCGCATCGCAGATGTCTGGGCGGTCATCCCGCGTGGCACCAACGAGCCGCAAGACTGGCGAACGGCGATGGCCCAGATCCTGGTCGTCGTCGAGGCCGACGACGGGACGCGCGGCTTCGGCGTGGGCGGCGGCGGCAAGGCCGGCATCCACGTGATCGACACCGTGCTGCGCGAGGTTGTCGTCGGCCAGGATCCGCGTGACGTCGAGGCGATCTGGCAGCAGATGTATCGGGCCACCCACCACTTCGGGCGTAAGGGTCTGGCGGTGATGGCGCTCTCCGGACTGGACCTCGCGATCTGGGACCTGCTCGGCAAGCTGGAGGACAAGCCGGTCTACGAGCTGCTCGGCGGCCTCCGCCACGAGCGCGTGCCGGGCTACGCCTCGCTCGGCGCAACGGTCGGCAGCGCCGTCGAGCAGGGGTTCCAGCACGTCAAGCTCCACCTGCCGGGCGTCAAGCACGATCCACAGGAGATCGTCGATCTGGTCCGTGCCGGCCGCGACGCCGTTGGACCGGACCGCGCGCTCTACCTGGATGCCGGCGCGCGCTGGGACTTCGAGACCGCTGCCGCCGTCGTGCAGGCGTGCGAGCCGTATCGGATCGGCTGGCTCGAGGAGCCGTTGCTGGCCGACGACCTGGAAGGGCATCGTCGTCTCGGGGAGCTCGCTTTGATCCCCATCGCCGGCGGCGAGCACGAGTACACCCGCTGGGGCTACCAGGACTTGCTCGCCAGCCAGGCGCTGACCGTCTGGCAGCCAGACGCCTGCTGGGTCGGCGGCATGACCACGATGCGCGAGATCTTCGCGCTCGGACAGGCGAACGGCATCTGGGTAGTGCCCCATCGCGGCAGCGAGGTCTGGGGTCTCCACGCGATCCTCGCGCTGGCGGACCGGCCCCTCGCCGAGGGTGGCCGACCGTGGGTGACCTGGGTCCAGGGCGCGCCGGCGATCTCGAACGGATTCATCAGTCCGCCGAGCGGCCCCGGCTTCGGGGTCACCTTCGACGAGGGGCTGCTCGCCAGACCGTAGCCGCTCCGAGTGTGCTTCGCCTCGGGGGCGCAGTGAATCGCACGCGTACAAGGGGGCGCACTGAAGGGGGCGCACTGAAGGGGGCGCAATAAATTGCGCCCGTACAAGGCCGTCACTGGTACGGGCGCAATAAATTGCGCCCCCTTCAGTGCGCCCCCTCGTACGCGTGCAATTCATTGCGCCCCCTCGTACGCGTGCGATTCACTGCGCCCCCGGAGGCGAGGTAGACCATCGCCAGCCGTCATGTACACTTCTGTCGCGCGACAGGAGGATCAGAGTCGGATGGCTGACGAGACGCAGAGCGGGACCGAGAACAGGATCGAGCAGGTGCGGGGCGTGGTCCCCAGCAACGGAGCGAACGGATCGGGGAAGAGCGGGGAGTCCGCGCGTGAGGTCTATCTCCGAGTCGCCGAGGCGTTCCCGTTCGACATCCATCGCGGCATCGCTCGCCTGGATCAAGCGTCCCTGGACGCGCTCGGCCTCCAGCCCGGCGGCCTGATCCATCTCACCGGCAAGCGTCGCACCACCATTCGCGTCGAGCGCTCGCCGGAGGGTGTGCCCGGCCGCCACGTGATCCGCCTGGACGGCACCTTGCGCGACAACGCCCAGGTCAGCATCGACGAGCGCGTCAAGGTGCGGGTCGGCGGGGCGTCGGACGCCCACAGCATCACCCTGTCCGCGCCGGACGCCGCGGCGCTCTCCGACGAAGAGATCCTGGCGACACGGATGTACCTGGCCGGCCGGGTCGTCACACCGGGCGACAAGGTCACCGTGACGGTCCTGGCGCGCGGCGACCGCACTTTCCAGATCGTCGAGAGCGAGCCGTCCGGTCCGGTCACCGTCCGCCTCGAAACGATCTTGCGCACCCGCGTTCCCCCAGCCCAGCGCTCGAAGGTTGGCCCGTCCAACGTCCGCTACGAGGACATCGGTGGCCTGGACCGTGAGCTGGGCCGCGTCCGCGAGCTGATCGAGCTGCCGATGAAGTACCCGCAGCTGTTCAGCCGGATGCGGATCGAGCCGCCACGCGGCGTGCTGCTCTACGGCCCGCCCGGAACGGGCAAGACGCTGATCGCGCGGGCCGTCGCCACCGAAGTCCAGGCGACGTTCATCCACGTGAACGGCCCCGAGATCATGCAGAAGTACGTCGGCGAGTCCGAGGGCCGGCTGCGCGAGGTGTTCGAGCAGGCCCAGCGCGAGGCGCCAGCCATCGTCTTCCTGGACGAGATCGACGCCATCGCCCCGAAGCGTGCCAACGTCGTCGGCGACGTCGAAAAGCGCGTCGTGGCCCAGCTGCTGACGCTGATGGACGGCCTGGTCTCACGCGGCCAGGTCACGGTGATCGGCGCCACCAACATGCCGGATCTGGTCGATCCGGCCCTACGCCGCCCCGGCCGCTTCGACCGCGAGATCGCCGTCAACGCGCCGAGCCCGGCCGGGCGCCTCCAGATCCTGCGCATCCACAGTCGCGGCTTCCCAATGGACACGGATGTCGATCTCGACCGGCTGGCCGAGATCACGCACGGCTTCGTCGGCGCGGACCTCGAAGTGCTCTGCAAGGAGGCCGGGATGCTGGCCCTCCGCGAGCTGCTGGACGAGGCCGGCCTGGAGCTGGTCGATCTGGAGCGGATGGCCGAAGAGGCGCGCATCCACATGCGCCACTTCTACGAGGCCTTGAAAGCGATCGAGCCGACCGCCACCCGCGAGGTGCTGGTCGAGAAGCCGAACGTGCCCTGGCAGGACGTGGGCGGCCTGGACGACGTGCGCGACTTGCTCGAAGGCGCGATCGAGCTGCCACGCAAGCGGCCGGACCTGTTCGCGGCGGCTGGCATCCACGCGCCGCGCGGCGTCCTGCTGACCGGCCCGAGCGGCACCGGCAAGAGCCTGCTCGCCCGGGCCATCGCCACGTCCACCGGACTCAGCCTGATCACCGCCGACGCCGCCACCCTGCTCTCCAAGTGGCTCGGCGAGTCCGAGAAGACGGTCCATCAGGTGTTCGCGCGTGCCCGTCAGGCCGCGCCGTGCCTCCTGTTCTTCGACGACCTGGACTCGATCGCGCCGGTGCGCGGCGGCGACATGGCCGGCGGCGCGGTGGACCGCGTGGTCAGCCAGCTGCTGACCGAGCTCGACACCCTGGACGAGTACAGCGAGGTCACCGTGCTCGGGGCGACCAACCGCCCGGATCTGGTCGATCCGGCCCTGCTCTCGCCCCGCCGCTTCGCCTACGTCCTTGAGCTCTCCCTGCCGGACGAGGCGGCTCGCCTCCAGATCCTCCAGGCGACCACGCGCAAGATGCCGCTGGCCGACGACGTGGATCTGGAGCTGCTGGCCGCCCGCTCCGAGGGGCTGAGCGGCGCCGATCTCGCCTCGTTCTGCCAGCGCGCGGCCCTCAACGAGATCCGCCACATGATCGCCGCCGACCAGGCGGCCGAGGGCGCGATCAGGACGGACACCAGTAGTCTCCGAATCCGGATGCGCACGCTGGAGGAGGCGCTCGGCGAGGCCCGCCACGCCGTGACCGCGCGCACCAGCAAGAACGGCGTGGCCGGGGGCGCGCGAGTGCCGTCGGCGGCTCCGGCCGCCCGCCCAGTCTAGTCACGGCCCCACACCTCGTCACGTCAGTGCACAGCATCTTCTCGATCGGCCACTCGAACCACCCGGCCGAGCGGCTGGTCGAGCTGCTGCGCCTCCACGCCGTGGACGTGCTCGTGGACGTGCGCTCGCAGCCGTACTCACGCTTTGCACCACAGTTCAATCGCGAGAACCTCGAACCGGTCGTAACACGCGCCGGGCTCCGGTACCTCTTTCTGGGGGAGGAGCTCGGTGGACGACAGCTTGGCAAGATTCCAACGCTCGCGGAGCGGCTCGACGCCTACGAGCAGGTGGCGGCGTCGCCTCAGTTCAAGCGGGGCATCGAACGGGTGCTCGCCGGAGCGGAAACGTACCGAATCGCGCTGCTCTGCGCCGAAGAAGACCCGACCGAGTGCCATCGGCGAGTCTGGGTCTGTCGGGCGCTGCGGGAGGCCGGCGCAAGCGTCCAGCACATACGCGGCGACGGCCACCTCGACGCGGACGAACAGCTCAAGCGACTGGAGCCGCCGGCCGGCCGTCAGCTCGGTCTCTTCGACAGCTGACGAATCGGACGGACCGGGCCGGCGACCGTGGGAGGGACAACGTGACGGCGACGCTCTACACGATCGGGTTCACGAAGTCCTCGGCGGAGCATTTCTTTGGCAGGCTGCGCGCGGCAGGCGTCAGACGCCTGATCGACATCCGGCTCCACAACACCAGCACCCTGGCCGGCTTCACGAAGCGCGACGACCTTGCCTTCTTCCTCCGCGAGGTACTGAATGCGCAGTACGTCCACCAGCCGCTGCTCGCGCCGACGCCCGAGATGCTGAAGGCGTACCAGGCGAAGGAGGTCGGCTGGGAAGCGTACGAGCGCCTCTACCTGGAATTGATCGCGTCGAGATTGGTGGAGACGGCGCTCACGCGCACCGACTTCGAGGGGCCGAGCGTGCTCCTGTGCAGCGAAGCGACCCCCGAGCACTGCCACCGCCGCCTCGCCGCCGCGCACCTCGCTCACGCCTGGGGCAGCCTGGACGTCGTCCACCTGTAGCCGCGCACCGGCTTCACGACTCCTCCCACTCTCGCCTCGCCGCTGCCTGGCCGTCGTCCGACATCATCATGGAGGGATCGCGATGAGGATCGTCGTCAGTCATCTCACCCGTATGCAGCGCGGCCAGGTCTGCGTCGCCGGCCTCGACGTCGAGACCGGCCAGCACGTCCGCCCAGTCCTGCCGATGGGCACGATTCAAAGCCGGATGACGGCGGTGCGCGGCGGCCCGTTCGACATGGCCACAATCGTGGATCTGGGCCTGACCCGGCCGGTCCCGTCGCCGCCCGAAGTCGAGGACGTCGAGTTCACCACGTGGCACGCCCGTGCCGAGCGGCTCGTCGACGCCGAGCTGTTCTGGGAGATGTTGACGGTCAAGAGCCGAGACTCCCTCGCGGACATCTTCGGCTCCGAGCTGCGCGCCATCGGACGTGGGGTCTCGCGCCGCGCCGTGACCGACCTGGGCACCGGCATCGCATCGCTCGGCGTCCTGCGACCGCGCCGCCAGCCGGAGCTCTTCTTGTCGTCCAAGCCGGACGGCCGGGAGGTCGTGCGTTTGCGGCTTTCGGATGGTGCGCTCTCTCTCGACCTGAGCGTCACCGACCTGCGCCTGCACGCGGACGACGGAGCCCGCCCGGACGTTCAGCGCGTGCGCGAGGTGGCCGAACGTCTGGGGCGTGGCGTGCCGGTCCTGGTCGGCGTCGGGCTGACCAGGCCGTTCGCCGCCAGACCGGACGAAACGCCGGTCCACTGGCTTCAGGTGAACAACCTGCACCTGGAGGACGATCCGGCCTGGCGTCTGGCGTCGCCCACACCAGCCGACCGCCGAATCGCTGCCCCGGTCCTCGCCGGAGTTGGTGGGAATCCGAGCAATGCCGATGACGGCCCACTCTTCTGACGTGCTCGCCGCCCACGGTCGCCGGCACAATCTTGTCACCCGGCGAGGGGACTTGACCGATGGCTGACACGGATCGAGAACGCTGGAACTTCCGCTACGCGGAGCGCCATGCCGAGCGTCCATACCTCTTCGAGCCCACCAGCTGGTTGCCAGAGATTGCAGACCAGCTTGTGCCGCCGCATCCCGGCGCGCGGGCGCTCGACCTGGCGTGCGGCCCCGGCCGGAACGCCGTCTGGCTCGCCGAGCGCGGCTGGACGGTGGACGCCTGGGAGCTGTCGGACGTGGCCCTCGACATCCTGCGCCGTGAGATCGAGCGCCGCGCGGCCGCCGGGTCGCCCCTGCACGTCACGCCGCGCCAGATCGACCTGGACGCGGCCGAGCTGCCGCCCGAGACGTACGCTCTGATCCTCAACGTGCTGTTTCTGGACCGCCGCCTCTGGCCCGGGATGGCGCGGGCACTCGTCTCAGGCGGACTCCTCGTCTTCGAGACGTTCGTCCACCACCCGCTCGGGAGACAGTCCGAGGTCAGCCCGGAGCACCTGCTCCAGCCCGGCGAGCTCCGGGCCGCGTTCGAAGCGCTCGGCCTTCAGACCGTGTCCTATGACGAACTGGCAGCGCGAGGAACGGCACGACTCCTGGCGCGACGGGCGATGTGACATTCCGTGGGTTGATGCCGTTTGAAGAATTACCAGGGCAGTAGTCAGCCCCCTCCCCAACCCCTACTGTCCCCCGTGCGCGGTGGAGGGGCTTTGGCTCCCCCTCTCCCGCGCACGGGGGACAGCAGGGGTTGGGGGGAGGGGGCCATTCCCGGACGCGGTATCTCCGACTACCCTGTTTCTTGTTCAAACGCCATAAACCCACGGACCTCTGGCGGCGAGGAGCTAGCGCCCCCGTCGGGTGACCGTCGTCGTGCCGTCGTCGTCGCGCTCGGCGGTGATCGACTGGGCGTACCACTCGCCGTCTTCCTTCCAGGCCACCACCGCGATGCAGGCGTCGCCCGTCAGCCCGGTGTCCACGGACGTCGCGCCGGTCATGCCGAATCGGTGCAGGCCGTTCGGGCCGGCCCCGGCGTTCTTCACGCGGATGACCACGTAGTCGTCGCCAACGGTCACCACACAGCCGTGGAACGTCTCCCACGCCTCGGGCTCGGCAGAGACCGGGCTGACCATGCCAAGTGGCGCGCTCATCACCACCACCGCTGCCGCCACCGCGACCAGCCCGCGCACGAGTCGGCCAGACCGGATCGATCCAAACAGTCGTCCTCCGAACATCTCGTCCTCCGCTTCCCACTACGCCGAGCTCACCTGCTCGTGGATGGGTGCACATCCTGAGAAACGGGATGGGCGACGGAGACGTGACAATGCGGCGACCCCGAGGGCGCACACGCGAGATGGCGCCGGCAAGCCGGCGCCATCTCCCCAGGTCAGAACGGCGATCACCTCAGAAGTAAGACGCCAGCTTCGCGCTCTCCCGCTGGCGGAACGCCAGGTTCACTTGCAGCCGCTCCAGGTGCTGATCCAGCGTCTTCTGGCCCTGCTTCAGCCGTGGCACCGTGAAGAACCGATCGATGTCCGGCACCAGCTCCGGCGTCGAGAGCGCCGTGACCCCCGCCAGCATCCGCACGTGGGTGTTGTCGGGGAAGCGCGCCACCATCTCGTCCCAGTGGGCCTTGATGAACTCCCAGGCCAGCTCGCCGCCGTCCAGGTTCGTCATCAGCGAGCCGATCAGGAACGGCGCATTCTGGGTCCGGATCTCCGAGGTCATCGCGGCGTCAAGCGTCCGCTGGAGCAGCGCCCGATCCTTGAAGCCCGCCAGGTTGAACAGGTACCGCTGCTCCTCCTGCGGCGTCGCCGCCGACTTGTAGCGCGACCAGAACAGCTCGTAGTCCGCCGCATCGCCGGTGTGCGCCACGATCGAGATGACGGCCGGCACCACGTCGCGGTCCACCGCCGAGCGGTCCTGGACGTACGCCGCGTGCAGCTCGCGCGCCTTCGCCTGGATCGCCGGGTCTTCGCCGGTCGTCCCGAGCGCCGCGATCAGCGTCCCGCGCAACTGCGCCGTCAGATCGGCCTCACCGTCGGCGCGCGTCCAGCCGAGCCGCGCGACCGACGGGCCGACCAGCTCGCGCACGAGCGCCGCCACCTTCGGGCGGTCGGCGGCCGGCATCATCCGGTTCAGGTACTCCAGCCCGCCCAGCACGGCCAGCCAGACGTTGCGGTCCGTCTCGTCGACGAACAGCTTCGCCAGTGCCAGAAAGTCCTGGACCGGCGTCAGGCCGGACGTCACGGACGCCCAGGTGTCGCTGACCAGATTGAACCGCTCGACCGGGCTCATCCCGTTCTGGAGTGACGCCGTCAGCCCGGCCAGCAGCTCCGGCGTGTAGCGGGTCCGGAAGAAGCCACTTGCCCGCTCGTTCGCCACCACCCACTCGACCGGCGCCCCGAAATCGACCGTCGCGGAGGCGTCGTCCAGGAGCACCTTACGGGTCTCCAGGCCGTCCGCCGTCTTCACCCGCAGCATCACCGGCACCTGCCAGCGTGCGTCGGCGTCGTCCGGGCTGGCCAGGTAGCGGAACCGCTGCTGCGAGAGCGTCAGGCCGTTGCCGTCGCCGGTCTTCGCCACGCTCACGACCGGGTGGCCGCCCTGGAAGATCCACGAGTCCATGATCTTCCGGCTCGGCTCGCCGGTCGCCTCCTCGATGGCGTCCCAGAGGTCGGTCGTCTCGGCATTCGCGTACTCGTGCGACTTCAGGTACAGCGCGATGCCCTTCTGGAACTCGGAGCCGCCCAGGTACTGCTCCAGCATCCGCAGCACCGCCGCGCCCTTCTCGTACGTGAGGATGTCGAACATGCTCTCGCACTCTTCGGGGCGGCGCACGGTAAACTCGATCGGACGGGTGCTTCGCAAGCCGTCGGTCTGGAACGCTGCCGAGCGAGACGTGCTGAACGTGTTCCAGCGCTGCCACTCCGGCTTATACGCGTCCACCGCCAGCATCTCCATGAACGTGGCAAACGCCTCGTTCAGCCAGATGCCGTTCCACCACTTCATCGTGACGAGGTCGCCGAACCACATGTGGGCGATCTCATGCGCGATGACGTCGGCCACCCGTTCGAGGTCGGCGTGCGACGCGATGGACGTGTCGGCCAGGAGCGCCGTCTCGCGGTAGGTGATCGCGCCGAGGTTCTCCATCGCGCCGGCCGCGAAGTCCGGCAGCGCGATCATGTCGAGCTTGTCGCCGGGATACGGGATGCCGTAGTAGTTGGCGAAGAAGCGCAGCACGAACGCGCCCACGTCCAGCGCGAAGTCGGCCATGTGGCGCTTGCCCGGCACGAAGATGATCCGCAGCGGCGTGCCGTCCACGTCGACCGGCTCGGTTGCCTCCAGCCTGCCCACCACGAAGCAGACCAGATAGGTGGACATCTTCATCGTGTCGGCGAACTTGACGGCCTTTTTGCCGCTCCCGAGCGGCGTCTCGGAAAGCTGCTGGCCGTTCGAGACCGCGAGCAGCCCCTCGTCCACGACCAGCGTCACCGAGAAGACGGCCTTCATCTCCGGCTCGTCCCAGCACGGGAACGCTCGCCGCGCGTCCACGGCCTCCATTTGGGTGGTCGCGATGACGTGCTGCTGGCCGCTCTCGTCCTGGTAGGTGCTGCGGTAGAATCCAGCCAGCTTGTCGTTCAGGACGCCGTTGAACTTGAGCTCCAGGGTCCACGCGCCGGGCTGGGCGGTGCCGCTCAGCGCGATGCGGGCGCGCTCCTCGTCTTCGATGGTCGAGACGGTGCCAGTCAGGCGCGTGCCGTCCGCGTTGACCAGTGCCGCCTCGTAGATGTCGATGTCCACGGCGTTGAGCAGGATCTCCTGGACCGGCTCCGAGATCCGGAGCTGCACGCGCTCGTCGCCGGTGTAGGTGAAGGCGCTCAGATCGGGAGCGAGCGTCAACTCGTAGCGCTCGGGAACAACCGTCTTCGGCAGCCGGTACGAGCGCTCGTCGGGAACTGCCTGGGCGATGGCCGAATCGGGCACGGCGTCTCTCCCCTCGGTGCGGTCGAGCTCTGCCACGGAGATCTCGACGGTGATGACGATCCTGGCCGCGGGCGGCGTCGCCGACCGGCAGCGCGTCTGTATGGAGTATGACCACCAGCCGACATTCCTGACCAGGAGCCGGCGGCCGCCACGACCGGTCCACGGCCTGCCGGCTGCACGCGGATCGAGGAGACGGCGGCTCATTCGTCAGTCGGTCTGTGGCACAATGCACGGCTAATTCGGCGTGGGACGACAAGAGTTGGCCATTCCTGAGGCGACCGAGAATACGCAGGACACGCCTCTGGCGAAGATCGCCACCGTCACCACAGTGGAGCCGGTTCGGGCACTTGCGTCTGTCGTCGATACTCCTTCCGAAGGGGAGGAAGAGCGGGTCTCCCTGGGCACCCGGCGTGGCAGGGTCATGCTGACCGGCTTCACCGCCGCGCATTTCTCGCATCACGTCAGCAACAGCCTGCTGAACCCGCTGCTGCCGTTCATCCGCGACAGCTTCAACCTGACCTATGGCCAGTCTGGCTTCCTGGTCTCGGCGTTCGCGGTCAGCCTCGGCTTCTCCAATGCGCCCATTGGGATGCTGGCCGACCGGTTCGGCGCCCGCCTCGTCGTGGTGATCGGCCTGTTCCTGACCGCCGCCATCGCGGTCGTCGTCGGGATGGCGAGCAGCTACTGGCAGCTGCTGGCGTTCCTGATCGTCATGGGCCTGATCCACGGGTCGTACCACGCGCCAGCATCGGCGTTGATGGCGCGCGTCTTCCCGGCCTCGGAGCGTGGCAGCGCCATCGGACTCCACATCACCGGCGGGCATCTCAGCTTCTTCATCATCCCGGCCACCGCCGGCTGGCTGGTGACCCAGACTGGCTCCTGGAGCACGCCGTACATCTGGCTCGCCTGGGCGCCGGTGCTGACCGGCATCTGGCTCTGGAAGCTTGCGCCCCGCGACCACGAGCCGCCAAAGAGCAACCCGGACCGCCTGGCCGTCTTCCGCGAGCTCGGCGGGATCGTGCGGCTGGTCGGCCCGCTCGTCTCGACCTCGATCGTGTTCCAGGTGGCCCAGGCGGCGCTGATCGCGTTCACCACCCTCTACCTCGTGGACGTGCGCCACATCGAGCCGGCCTGGGCAGCGGTCCTGTTCGGCGTTCCCCAGTTGATCGGGCTGCTCGGGTCGCCGGCCGCCGGCTGGCTCTCGGATCGGATCGGGCGGCGCGGCGTCATCCTGATCGCGCTCGGGATGATGGGGCCGTCCTTTCTAGCCCTGACGCTGGTCCCCAACGAGCTGCTGCTTCTGCCGCTCACGATCCTGGGCATCTCGGCCGCGATGCGCCAGACGCCGACCGAGGTGCTGGTCATGGACACGGCGCCGGCTCACCGCCGCGCCACCGCGCTCGGCGCCTATCACATGCTCGTCCAGCAAAGCGGCGGCGTCGCCGCGCCTGCGCTCGGCTTTCTCGCCAGCCTGATCGGCATTGGCGCCGCCTTCACCGGATTGTGCGCCACCCTCGGCATCGCCTCAATCGCGGTCGTCCTTGCCAGCCGGAAGTTGTAATCTCAAACAGTAGATGCGGCATACTGCGCGCCGGCATCCAGGAGTCCGCGCACATGCCACTCTGACCTGGAGAACGACGTGAGCCCAACCGAGCACCTGAACTACGTCCGAGCGGCCACCGGACAGCTGTTCCGCAGTCTGGAGCGGCTGACCGACGACCTTGCACGCGAGCCGAGCGTTTTGCCTGGCTGGACCCGAGGTCACGTCCTGACGCATCTGGCCCGCAATGCGGATGCGAACTGGCGGGTGAGCGACGCGGCGCTGGACGGGCTCAAGGTGCCGATGTACGCCGGTGGCCGAGATGAGCGCAATCGAGGGATCGACGAGGGCGCCGGCCGGTCCGCGAGCGAGCTGATCGCCGACGTTCGCAGGTCGGCCACCCAGCTCCAGGCACACTGGAACCAGCTTGCCGAGGCCGAATGGCAGCTCGAAACACAGCCCGGCGGCCCAGACACGCCGCTCCGCACCGTTGCCGACGGGCTTCTGAACCGCTGGCGCGAGGTCGCCGTGCACCATGCCGACTTGAACCTCGGCTACAGCTCAGCCGACTGGTCGCCAGCGTACATCGCGACAGACCTGCCGCGCGTCATCAACAGCATGCCGGGCTGGGCGAAAGACGCCCCGAGATTGATGTCCTGGTTCCTGCGCGACGACACGACCGGCAACGCCTGGATCGTGAGCGCGCGCGGAATCAGGCCGGGCGTCGGCTCGGCGACGCACATGCTGCACGCGCCGGGTCACGCGCTCCTCGCGTGGCTGCTGGGCCGCGACCCGACTGTGCCCATCGGCGTCGAGCGGACGAGCGACCAATCGACGGCATTGGCGCTCCCGCGCTTCTTCCCCTTCGGCTGACCCTCTTCGTCTCGAAGCAGACTGTAGTCTAGCGGGCCTGGATGCGTCGTAGCGGCACGGCGGTCGGCTCGGAGGCCACGCCCGGCGGTCGCTTCGGCTGGACCGTCACCGGCAGCGGCTCGCCGTCCGCGCCCACCACCCGCACGACGACGACATAGTCGCCAGCGGTGAGCCCCGGGTCGAGCGCCAGCTGGTACGCCACCGACACCCGCTCCAGCGGTGCCCAGGTGGACGGCTCGCCGGACGGCTCCAGCGGCAGCGTCAGGACCGACGGCCGACCGCCACGTGACGGTCGGAGCTCCACCACGACGCCGAGCCCTTTTGGCAGCGGCTGCATCGGCCGCCAGCGCAGCCGCAGCTCGACGCGCCGCCCGATTCGGGCCTGCGCGGTGTCCAGGCCGTACCCGTCCAGCGACAGCTGGTCGCCGAACGTCGCCCCGACCGGCGCCCCGGCCCGCGTCGAGTAGACCCATGCGTACGGCACGCCGCTCAATGTCACGGTCTGGTCCGGCGTCCACGACAGCAGCTCGTCGTCGAAGAAGGGTGGGCGCTCGCCAAGCTGGTTGTTCCTGAGGTAGACCACCAGCGCATCGTAGACGCCGGCGTCGTACCCTTCGGCCGGCGCGACGGTGCCGTTGAGCTGGGCGTCCAGGACCGTCGTGTAGATCTCGCCGGGCATGGCGACACGCAATCGACTACTGTTCGAGCGCTCGTTCAGGTAGCGAGCGGCCTGATCCAGTCCCTCGCCCCAGCCGCTCGCGATGGTGCGCTGCGCAGCCGGGTTCCCGCCAAGCAGCGGATTGGCGTAGGTCAGCACGTACGGCCACGCATTCGCGATCCACCACGCACCGCTGACCACGATGCCGACACACGCGACTGCGCCGATCGCCGGCCGCCACCGAAGGGCCACCTCCGAGCGCCCATACGTTCCCGGCCGGCGCAACACGTCTACGAGCACCCTGGCGATCCGCCACAGGCCCACACCGGCGAGCAAGTCCACCACCGGGAAGATCGGCAGCAGGTAGCGGTCGAACCCCTTGGCAACGACCGTCATCGCGGCCCCGAACCCGAGCGCGTAGAGCAGCAGCAACGGTAGTGTCCGGCCCTTCGGACGCGTCCACGGAGGCGCCGCCAGCCCCACCAGCCCGAGCAGCGTCACTGGCGTCGCGCGGAACAGCAGCACCAGTGGGTAGAACCAGATGCCCGCGCCCTGGTCGTCGGCCGCTGCCGCGTGGTCGGGGTTGGCGTTGTCCCGCACGAACGCCAGGAACCGGCTCGCCGTCTCGCCCGGCGCGCTCCAGACAGCCGGCCAGAGCAGCACGAACGTCAGCCCGGTCACGGCCGCCCAGACGACCAGGTCCCGCACGGCCGGGCGCAGCCGCTCCCGATCCAGCCTCATGGCACGGTGCGGCAGCAGCAGCACCGGCACCAGACCCACCAGCATCAGCGCCGGCGACTTCGAGAGCAAGGCCAGCCCGGTCGAGACACCGCACAGCGCCAGGCTCCACCTGCCCTCACCCTGCCAGCGATACAGCGCGGACACCACCGCCAGCGACATCCAGAGCGTGAGTGAAGCGTCGATGTGGACCAGCCGCGAGTGGGCCAGGAAGAACGGGTCGAGCGCCAGCAGCAGGCCGCCCAGGATCGCCGGTCCTGCCCCGAACAGCCGCCAGGCCAGCAGCCCGATCGTGCCGATCCCGAGCGCCGTGACCACCCCAAATGCGCGCCGCGCTGACGCCAGGGCCGGCATGAACGCCGGGCTCTGGGTGACCTCGCGGCGGGAGACGGTCTGCCGGGACGGCGCCAGCTCGCGCGCGCGGTCCAGGCCCATCCCGAGCCATCCAACCCACATCGTAGTCACGCCAGGGTGGCCGGTCTGGAACGTCTGGCCGAGCTGGCCGGTCTCGATAGCCCGCCCGAACGCGGCGCTGCGCCCCACCCAGAACAGCTCGTCGGTCGTGACGAAACGATCGGCGTCCAGGGTGCGCGGCGGCAGCGCCAGGCCGGCCAGGACCACGGCGAGCAGCAACGGCCCCCACCGCTGCCACGCACGGGTGTGCATCAGATCTTTGGGGGCGCGATGAATCGCGCCCGTACCAGGATGTGGCGCCTTGTACGGGCGCGATTCATCGCGCCCCCCGTACGGGCTCACGGCAAAACTCTGACGCACACCTGCCACGCACCAGTCTCCGGCGGCGTCAACTGCCGAGCGACAGCAGCCCGCGCACGTCCGCCCGACCGTCCAGGCTCGTAATCAGCTTGACCAGATCGTCGGCGCGTGCCGCGTACGCCGTCCCCGCCACCAGGCTCCGGAACTTCTCCGCCAGCTCGGCCTCGGTCAGCGGCGCCTCAGGATCGCCCTTCGCCGCGAGCACCTCGTGCTGCAGCTGCCGGCCGTCCCGCATCAGGAGGCGTACGCGGGCCGGCAGTCGGTTCGGCGCCAGCGCGTCGAGCTCAGGATCGAGGCGCGCGGTCGTGCGCTGCATCAGGTCGCGCAGGGCTGGCTCGCGGATCAGGTCGTCCGTGAAGTCGCTCGGGCGCAGTGCTCCGTCAGCGAGGGCGCGCGCCACGCAGTAGTGGACGCTGAACTTCGCGGCGTACGGATGGGCGGGAGCCGGGTTGTCCGTCAGGTCGAGCGTCGCCTTGTACGCGTCGATCTCGATCCGATCGATCTCGCCGATTTCGACACCGTAGTCCTGCTTCAGCGCCAACGCCGCGTCCACAGCGGCATGGGTGTGCCGGCAGGACGGATACGGCTTGATCGAGGAGCCCGGCAGTTTCCAGTCGTCGCCGAGGCCGGCCGTGACTGCGTCCGGATTCCCGTCCGGCGAGGTCGCCGCGAAGAATCCCTGACGCCCTTCGAGGATCTTGCGGGCGCCGGTGAACCCGAGCGCGGCCAGCTCGGCCGCCAGGACGCCGTTCGCCGCCGCCCGGCCGGCGTGCAGCACCTTCGACATCGCGCCATCCGCGATGAACTCCCACAGGCCGCCGGCCTGGCTACCAGCGTTTCCAAGCGCCCAGGCCATCCGCTCGCGGTCCAGACCGAGCAGCCAACCAGCGGCCGCCGTCGCGCCGAACACACCGCAGGTGGACGTGTTGTGCCAGTGGAAGTAGTGGGTCTTGCCGACCGCCTCGCCGACGCGGATCGCCACCTCGTACCCGAGCGTGACGGCGGTCAGGAAGTCACGCCCCGAGGCACCGCACTGCTCGGCCACGGCGAGCGCCGCCGGCACCACCACCACGGCCGGGTGGATCGTCGCCGCCCGGTGCACGTCGTCCATCTCCACGACGTGCGAGATGATGCCGTTGTGCAGCGCGGCCACCTGCGTCGAGCGACCGTCCGGCAGCCCCAGGCAGGAGGACGGCCCGAGCGGCTGCTCGCCGGTGTGCTCCAGCATGATCCGCCCGGGCTCGCTGTCCAGGCCCGCGACCGCCGCGCCGAGCCAGTCCAGCACCCACCAGGCCGCCGTGTCACGCACCTCGTCCGGCACGTCGCCCGAACGGGTACTCACGACGAGATCGGCAAGCTGTTCGGAGAGACTCAGCTCGACGACGGGCGACGACGCGGGAGCAGCAGCATCCGCGCGTGCACCATCGGTCGTCCGGGGGGTTCGGACCTCGGCTGTCATGGCGAGCTCCTCCTTCGTCGCGCCGCCCTTGGTGAGTCCGTGTCAGTCGTCGGCGCGATGCCTGCTTTCATTCATCAACGGCTGGCCGCCGTGCCCGGCGGCTCGGCGTCTCAGTCGTCGTTGTGGCCGCTGTCGTGGTCGTCCTCTTCCTTGTCGCGATCCTGTCGGTTCGCATGATTGGTGGAATCGTCGTCCACCTCGACCGAATCGGCCATCAGCTTACCGTCCACCACATTCGCCTGGACGATGACGCACTCGGCCGTGAGGACGTCTCTGAACGACGGCTTGAGCCAGGTCGTGTCCACGTCAACCGTCTCGTCGCCACTCGTCTTCAGCGTGATCGTCGTGTCGGTCCTGGCGGAGATACAGCCCCGAAGCTCCTTGTGAGTGCCGTCGGCATGGGCAGCCGACGAGGTCAAGAGTGAGCCAAGCAGCAAGGCGCCGGCCAGTCCCGACCGGAGAGATGCAACATTCACGCGAGCGACTCCTTGTGCGCGCGACCGTCTCGGCCGCAGATTGCCGGCAATACACCGGACAGGCTTGACAGGTTGCCCAAGTCGTCCTAGACTCGGAGCAGGCGTGCGCGGACTGACCGTTCTCGCGCAGCCGATCCAGATTCGTTCGTACGTGGAGTACCGTGCCCCTAAAACGTTTGTGCGATCTGGCCCTCGTTGCCCGGCGCCCCGCGCGTCTCGTGGCAGCAGTGCCCCGTACAACGGGTCCGGTCCCCGAACCGCACGAACTGGAGCACCGGTCAGGAGCCCCGTCTCTGACCCCCGCCGCTACCGAGCAGCTCGGTGCAGTGACCGCCCGTGCGACCGCTCTGGCCGTCGAGCGATTCTATACCACGGTTGCGCTGATCCGCGAGCGCCCCACGGAGGGGTGGAGCGTCTCGACGCTGGCGAAGGAGAAGCGATCGCAGATGGTACTTCCAGGGACGGACTCGGCGCTGGCTCGAGCTCGGCCTGACCCACGACGATGTGTGGCCGGTTTCGGCCGGGGCGCGGTATTCTGTCAAGAGAAGACCGCTCGCTCGCCCCGCTCTTCTACCTTCGATTGGTGCGGTCCTTCGGCGACGCCGAATGACCTGCGTCGTTAACAGGATTAGAAGCACGAGCGATGATTATCGACGACCTTCGACTGAGCGACGCAGGGGCGTCAAATGACCGGGACGGCTTCTCCACGGATGGTCTTGGCCCGGATCTGCACGAGCTGGAGCAGATCCACGTCGAGGCTGAAGCGGAGCCCACGGCCCCGTCCCCGACTGCCGATCACAACGACACCGGCATTGACTCGCCGCTGGGCATCTACTTCCGTGACATCGCGCGCATTCCCCTGCTCACCGCCGAGCAGGAAGTAGACCTGGCTCAGAAGCTGGAACGTGGCGAGATCGCCAAGATGCGCCTCCGTCAGGGGCCGCCCGAGTCCCCCGACGAGTTGGCCCAGCTGGAGCAGGACGTCGAGATCGGGAACGGCGCCCGCACCACCCTCATGGAGTCCAATCTCCGCCTGGTGGTCTCGGTCGCGCGGCGGTATCTCGGGCGCGGCTTGCCGTTTTCTGACCTGATCCAGGAAGGCAGCCTCGGCCTCTCGCGGGCGGTCGAGAAGTTCGACTACCGGCGCGGCTTCAAGTTTTCAACGTACGCCTACTGGTGGATTCGTCAGGCCGTGACGAGGGCCATCGCCAACCAGAGCCGCACGATCCGCGTGCCAGTCCACATGATCGACCAGATCGGCCACGTCTACAGCAAGTACCAGGAGCTCCAGCAGAAGCTCGGCCACGACCCGAAGGTCGAGGAGCTGGCTGAGGCGATGGACATGACGGTCGAGAAGGTGCGCGAGGCGTTCCGGGCCTCGGCCAACCCGATCTCGCTGGAGACCCCGGTCGGCAGCGACGAGGAGAACACCCTCGGCGACCTGCTGTCCAATCAGCAGGAAGAGGCTCCCGCCGACGTCGCGGAGCGGACGCTGCTCTCGGACTACCTCGACGACGCGCTAGAAGAGCTGACCCCACGCGAGCGGATGGTGCTCCGGATGCGGTTCGGCATCTCGGACCAGCGGCCTCGCACGCTCGGCGAGATCGGCCAGGTAATCGGCGTCAGCCGCGAGCGGGTCCGCCAGCTCGAAGCCGAGGCGATCGCCAAGCTGAGGCGTCCCAACCTCAGACTCAGGCTGGCCGAATACCTGGAGTAGCCTCTCAACGAGGCTCCCGACGCGCACTTGTGAGGGCGGCGCATCAACTGGGCCGCCCTCGCGCACGTCCTGAGCCGTCGTCGATCCATCCACGGCACCCGCGTTCGGCTACCATTCCGACATGGAGCTCGACGCGCAGGCCGCCGCCAACCTGATTCGTGGCTACCGCTTGAACCTGATCAAGCGCGGCGACGACGGCTCGCTGGTGATGTCCACCGATGGCTGGCGGCTGCACCATGAGTCGGATGATGCGCTCTCCCTCAAGGCCGATCCGCCCGCCCCGCCAGACCACCCGTTGACGGTGATCGAGTTGATCGAGGTCGTACGGATCACCTGGGACCGCCTCCCGAAGCAGCAGACCCGCTCGCAGGTCCGCTTCCACCTGAAGAACGGCGACCTGCTCACCTTCAGTGGCCGCCTCCCCGACCCCGAGCCGCGCTAGCTTCGTCCCGACCGGCCGAATCGCTCATCGCCGGCGGGCCTAACATTTCGTACGTGGTTGTACAATGACGTACGAACACTATCGGGAGCACTGCGATGCCCAGGATCGAGCGCCCTGTGCGGACCGTCAGCGCAAGTAACGCACGGGCGAACTGGAGCGGCCTGCTGAACGAGGTTTATCAAACACGGGAGCGCGTCGTGGTCGAGCGTAGCGGCGTGCCGCTCGCGGCCATCATCTCCATCGCCGACCTTAAGTGGTTGATGCAACTCGAGGCACAGCGAGACCGCGATTTCGCCGTTCTGGACGAGATTCACAAGGCGTTCGAGGATGTATCCGACGAAGAAATCGAACGCGAGACAGCGAAGGCGCTCGCCGAAGTACGCGCCGAAATGCAGGCCGAGTACGAGCAGCGCCTTGCACTCGAATCGCGTCGATGAGCGATCGACTCCAGCCAATTGCCACACTCGACGCGAACGTGCTCGTGGCGGCTCCTCTGAGTGAGCACACACCTCCTGGGCTCATTGTCAGCGCGTGGGAGGCAGGGCGCTTCGTGCTCGTAGTCTCCGAGCACATCCTCGATGAGGTCAGTCGCGCGCATCAGAAACCGTGGTTTCAGAGACGCTTGAGTCCCGCCCAGATGACGCGGATCCAGACACTACTGCGACGCCGGGCGACGATCGTCCCGATTAGCGTCAGCGTTCACGGGGTCGCCACGCACCGTCAAGATGATCTCGTCTTGGCGACAGCTGTATCCGGTGGTGCGGACTACCTCGTGACAGGCGATGAGCAGTTTCGCACGCGAGTACGGTCATACCAGGGCGTCCAGCTTGTCACTCCGGCCCAGTTCCTGGCAATCCTCGACGCGCTCCCTTGACCGGGCTGCTTCGACCAACGTCCACGCCGGAGAGAAAACGAGGGGCCGAGCGTGATGCTCGGCCCCTCGTCGATGACTGGCGTATTGGGAGGGAGCGCGCGGCGTCTCAGATCGGCTCTCAGACGCCGCTGGCGGCCCGTACAGCCGCCGATTACCGCTTGGTGTACTGCGGAGCCTTCCGGGCTCGCTTGAGGCCGTACTTCTTCCGCTCTTTCATGCGCGGGTCGCGGGTCAGCAGGCCAGCGGCGCGCAGGGCCGGCTTCAGCGACTCGTCCGCCTTCACCAGCGCCCGAGCCGTTGCGTGGACGATGGCGCCAGCCTGGCCGGTGTCGCCGCCGCCCTCCACCTTCGCCAGCACGTTGAACGACCCGACCATGTTGGTCAGGCGCAGCGGCAGCGTGATGTGGAACTGGTGGAGCGGCCGTGGGAAGCGCTCCTCCAGCGGCTTGCCGTCAATGATGATGTTCCCAGAGCCGGGCTGGAGCAACACCTTCGCGATGGCCGTCTTCCGCCGCCCGACCGCGCTGAACTTGCCCGCCTGGGCCGAACGATTCACCGTCACGAGGTGGCCTCCTCATCAGCAGACGCCTGGCGCTGGGCAACCTGTCCCGAATGCGGGTGGGTCGGGCCGGCGTAGACGTGCAGGTGGCGCAGCTGCGCCTTGCCGAGCGACGTGTGCGGGACCATGCCGCGCACCGCCCGCTCGATGACCCGTTCCGGCCGCTTGTCCAGCTCGACCTTCACCGAGGTCGCACGGAAGCCACCCGGGTAGCCGGAGTGGCGATAGTACTTCTTCTGCTCCAGCTTGGCGCCCGTGAACGCGACTTTCTCCGCGTTCAAGACGATCACCTGATCGCCGGTGTCCAGGTGCGGCGCGAACGTGGGCTTGTGCTTCCCTCGCAGCAGTTGCGCGACCTGTGACGCCAGCCGCCCGAGCGGCACGCCGTCGGCGTCGATCACGTGCCACTCGCGCGTGATCTCCTTCGCCTTCGGCGAGAACGTCTTCTGCATTCTGACTCTCCTCACGACACGCCAGTCGCGCGTCTGCCGCCGATCGCGTCTCTGCTGACGGAGGATCGGCCCCCAGTTCGGTCCCCGAGGCACCCGTCCGGCCCGGGATACACCAGCTTCGCTCGATCTTCGTGCTCGGTCTTGTGCCTCGTTCGCTCGAATGCTGTTGGATAGTCTACGCCGGTCAAGATCAGGCCGTGTGGCGGAGCGTTCGGCCCGGCCTCGCGGCGATCCCGAGTTTCCAGAATCTGCCCGAAGTGTGCCGGATCGAGCCGCCCGCGTCCCACCTCGACCAGCGTCCCGACGATACCTCGCACCATGTGCCGCAGGAAGGCGTTCGCTACGATCTCGAACCCGAGCAGGTCGCCCTCCTGCCACCACTGTGCCCGCTCCACCGTCCGAACCGTCGTCCGCCCCGCCGGCTCCTGCGACCGGTGGCCCAGGAAGCTCGCGAAATCGTGCGTGCCCAGCAGCTGCGCGCTCGCGACGTTCATCGCGTCCAGGTCCGGGCGATCCGTCAGGTGCCAGGACCAGCGCCGCCACCAGAGGCTTGGCAGGCGGTGGCTCCAGATGTGGTAGCGGTAGTGGCGGCGGAGCGCCGACCGTCTGGCGTCCCAGGCTGGCGGCATCTCGGCCGCCGCTGTCACCAGCACGTCGTCGGGCAAGTGGGCGTTGGCCGCTCTGACCAGCGTCTCCGGCGCGAGATGCCCCCGCGTCGCAAAGCCGATCACCTGGCCGCTCGCGTGAACCCCGGCGTCGGTCCGACCGGCCGCCGTCACGCGCACCCGCTCCCCGAGCGATCGGGCGAGCGCCTCTTCTAGCACCTCCTGAATCGTGCGTCGGCTCGGCTGGAGGCCGAAGCCGTGGTATCGCGTTCCTTCGTAGGCGAGATCCAGTCGGATCGTCCGAGCGGACCCGCCCTCAGATTCCATCGTGACCGGCCTAGAGCACCAGCTCCACGACCGCCATCGGCGCACCGTCACCCTTGCGCGGCATCAGCTTCACCAGCCGGGTGTAACCGCCCGGCCGATCCGCGACACGCGGCGCCAGCTCGTCGAACAGCTTGGTGACGACTCTGGGATCCCAGACCTTCGTCAGCGCCAGCCGCCGATGATGCACGTCATTCGACTTTGCCAGCGTGATGACCTTCTCGGCCTCGCGCTGGAGCTCCCGGGCCTTCGCCTCGGTCGTCCGGACCTTCTCGTAGCGGAGCAGGTCCGTGATCTGATTGCGGATCATCGCCAGGCGATGGTCCGTCGGCCGGCCAAGCTTCCGGCCGCCCATGTTGTGTCGCACGTCGCCTCCGCTCTAGTCGTCGTCCTCGTCGTCCATGCGGTCGAACGTCGGGAGATCGTCGTCTCCTGAGCTCACCCCCACGGCGACGGCTGCGCCGCCCTCGGACTCCGACTCCTCGGTGAGGAGGCCGTGCTGCCGGAGCCGCTCGCGCAGCTCCTCCAGCGACTTCTGTCCGAAGTTCCTGAGCGAGAGCAGCTCGTCCTCGCTCATCTGCATCACCTGGCCGACCTTGGTGATCTGCGACCGCTTCAGGCAGTTGTAGGTCCGCTGCGAGAGGTCGAGCTGCTCGATCGGCATGTCGAGGATGTGGCTCGGGATCGAGCCGGTCGCCAGGCTGCCCCGATCCGCCCGCCGCTGCGGCTGCTGGAGATCCGTGAAGACGCTGAACTGGTCGATCAGCACCGTCGCGGACTGGACCAGCGCGTCCATCGGCGAGATGGTGCCGTCCGTCTGGATCTCGATGATCAGACTGTCCAGGTCGGTCCGCTCGCCGACGCGGGTGTTCTCGACCCGGTAGTTGACCCGCCGGATCGGCGAGAAGATCGCATCGACCGGGATCACCCCCAGGGACGGCGGCTCACGCCCGTCCGAGGAGCGGAACCCCTTCCCCTTCTCGACGGTGAGCTCCATCTCCAGGCGGGCGTCCGCGCTGTCGAGGCTCGCCAGGTACAGCTCGGGGTTCACGATCTCGATCTCACTCGGGTAGATCAGATCGCTGGCCGTGACGATGCCGGGGCCGGACGCGATCAGCCGCAGCTGGGTCGCCTGGTCCGTGTACGACTTCAACCGCAGCTGCTTCAGGTTCAGAATCAGCTCGGTGGTGTCTTCTTTCACGCCCGGCAGGGTCGCAAACTCATGGTAGATGCCGTCCACCTTTACCTGGGTGACGGCGGCACCGGACAATGACGAGAGCAGCACACGCCGCAGGGCATTGCCGAGCGTCAGGCCAAAGCCGCGCTCCAGCGGCTCGACCTGGAAGCGGCCGAAGTCCTCGGACGTGTGTAGGGCGTCGACTTTCGCGACGATTGGTTCTGACAAGGTAAGGGCCTCCTCCCGGACGGGCGGCCGTGCGAAGCGGACACGGGACGATCCCGCCGTCTGGCCTCGCACTGCCAGACCGAGTGGTGCGTTAGCGCGAATAGAACTCGACGACCAGCTGCTCGTTGATCGAAACTTCGATCTCATCCCGGCCAGGCAGGCTCGCTACTCGGCCGCTCATGTTGGCGACGTCGAGCTCGAGCCACGCGGGAACGGCCTTGCGGGCCAGGCCGTCCTGGACGATCTTGAAATACTCGAGCTGCTTCGCCTGCGGCATCACCGCGATGACGTCGCTCGCCTTCACCAGCGCAGACGGGATATCCGTCCGGCGGCCGTTCAGCGCGAAGTGACCGTGCCGCACCAGCTGGCGGGCCTGTCGGCGGGAGTCCGCGAACCCGAGCCGGTACACCACGTTGTCCAGGCGGCTCTCCAGCACCCGCAGCAGCTTCGCGCCGGTCGCACCCTGGCCGCGATCCGCCGCCGCGTAGTGCTTCCGGAACTGCCGCTCCAGGACGCCGTAGATGTACCGGGACTTCTGCTTCTCCTTGAGCTGGTTCGCATACTCGGAGAGCTTGCGGCGACGCTGACCGTGGTCGCCGGGCGGATAGTTGCGCCGCTCAATGGCACACTTCGGCCCGAAGCAGCGCTCTCCCTTCAGAAACAGCTTGAGCCCGTGCCGCCGGCAAATCCGACAAACCGGGCCGGTATATCGTGCCATCGATACTCCCGCTACCTGACCGTGAGGCCCTTCTCGAACGAATCTGACAATCAGAACCGTACCAGCGCCGGCGCCCGCGGGCTGCCGGTCTCGCTTCCAGAGGTTAGACGCGCCGCTTCTTCGGAGGGCGGCAGCCGTTGTGGGGGATCGGCGTGTGATCCACGATCGAGGAGATCGAGAGACCGGCCGCCTGGAGCGAACGGATCGCCGCCTCGCGGCCCGAGCCCGGCCCGCGCACGAAGACGTCCACCTGGCGCATCCCCTGCTCCATCGCCTTACGGGCAGCGGAGTCAGCCGCCAGCCCTGCCGCGTACGGGGTGCTCTTGCGCGAGCCCTTGAAGCCGGCTGCGCCCGAGCTGGACCAGCACAGGGCGTTCCCCTGTGGGTCCGTGATGGTGACCAGTGTGTTGTTGAAACTGGACTGGATGTACGCGCGGCCGGCCGGCACATTCTTGCGCTCGCGCCGCCGGGCCCGGGCCGGGCCACGCCTTCGCTCCGCCACTGAGGCCTCCTGAACTGTGTGAGTAGCGAGTGGTGAGTAGCGAGTAGCGAGAGGACACTTCCCCGCTCACTACTCGCTACTCGCTACTCGCTACTGTCCGTCACTACTTCTTCGCCGATGCCTTGCGGCGACCGGCCACCGTCCGGCGGGGCCCCTTCCGCATGCGGGCATTCGTTCGGGTGCGCTGGCCGTGCACCGGCAGGTTCCTGCGGTGACGGATCCCTCGGTAGCAGCCGATCTCCATCAGCCGCTTGATGTTCAGGTTCACCTCGCGCCGCAGGTCACCCTCGACCACGTACTCGCGGTCGATGATCTCGCGGATCCGGTTCACCTCTTCCTCGGACAGATCGCGGACCCGCTTGTCCGGGCTGATGTTCGCCCGAGCCAGGATCTGCGCCGCGTTCGTCGGCCCGATTCCGTAGATCACCGGAAGCGATGCCACGACGCGGCGGTCACGCGGAATGTCAACGCCGGCGATACGCGCCATACTCTGCTGTCCTCCGTGCCTTTCCCCGACCCGGGCCGCTCCCGGGGCGTGTCCCGCGCGACACCTTCACGCGGGACCATTCGTTACTGTTCCGTCTCTGATTGAGCTGTTAGCCCTGCTTCATCTTGTGCTTCGGGTTGGTGCAGATGATCAGGACCACGCCCTTTCGCCGAATGATCTTGCACCGCTCGCAGCGGGGCTTGACCGACGCTCGTACCTTCATGATTCCGTTCTTCCCGTTGAGCTTCGCCGCTGCCTGCCCAGGACCGTCCCGGCAGCACCCGAGAGATCCCGTCGCCGTTGCCAGCGGCGGATCGTCAGCGTGAGCGGTGCGTGATCCGTCCACGCGAGCGGTCGAACCGGGAGAGCTCCACGCGGACCCGGTCACCCGGTAAGATCCGCCCGACACCCAACCGCAAGCTCGCCGACACGTGAGCTACCACCTGGCTCCCATCGCCCAGCTCGATACTGAACCGCGCGTTTGGGAGCGCTTCGACCACCGTCCCGTCAACCTCCGGCGACTCACCGCCCGGCATCGTGCCGGAGCCAGAGGTGTCGCAGGTCAGCATGAACCGTGGCGGGTGCGCCAACAGGCAAGTATATCACAACTCTCCTGGCGGTGTGACAATCGCCTCGCGCAGCGCCTCCGTCACCTCCCCGACCGAGAGATCGCCGCGCACCTCCACGAGGATGCCGGCGTCCCGGTAGTAGTCGAGCACCGGGCGCGTGTCCTGTTCGTAGATCTCCAGCCGCCGCTTCGCCGTCTCCAGCGTGTCGTCCGGGCGCTGGTAGAGCGGCCCGCCGCAGCGGTCGCAGACGCCGGGCGTCGTCGGCGGGCTGAACAGCACGTGATAGCTGGAGTGGCAGTCTCGGCAGAGCCAGCGGCCAGAAAGCCGAGCCAACAAGACATCTTCTGGCACCACCAGGTCGATCACCCGGTCCAGGTGTCGCCCCTCCGAGACCAGCCGGTCTTCCAGCGTCTTCGCCTGCGCCACCGTGCGCGGGAAGCCGTCCAGGATGAACCCGTTCTGGCAGTCCGGCGCCGAAAGACGGTTCATCACGATCCCGACCGTCAGCTCATCCGGTACCAGCTCGCCACGGTCCACGAACGACCGGACCCGACGCCCGGTCTCGGTATCCTGTTTGATGACGTCGCGCAGCAGGTCGCCGCTCGCCACGTGCGCGATGTCGACGAGACGTGCCACGGTGCCGGCTTGCGTCCCCTTTCCGGCGCCTGGCGGTCCCATCAACACCACATTCACTGGCTTGCCTCGCTCCAGATTGAGCTTCGTATACGGTCGCATCGACGGCGACGCTACTGCCTGGGCGGCCACTACGCCGTCCTCCTTTGTGAGGTGCCTCATCAATCGTTAGCGAATGAACCCACGGTAGTGCCGCATCAACAATTGCGCTTCGAGCTGGCGCATCGTGTCCAGCCCAACGCCCACCACGATCAGCAGCGCCGTCGCCTGCAACGACAGCGTCTGCACCTGGGTGGCGGTCCTGACCAGGAACGGCAACACCGCGACCACGCCGAGGAACAACGCGCCCACCAGCGTGATTCTCATCAGCACCTTGTACAGATACTCGGCCGTCGGGCGGCCGGGACGGATGCCGGGGATGAACCCGCCCTGCTTCTGGAGGTTCTCGGCGATGTTCTGCTGCTGGAAGATGACCAGCGTGTAGAAGAACGTGAACGCCACCACCAGCCAGAACTCGACGATCCAGTAGCCCCAGCTGCTCTGGAGGTTGAAGAAGCCGTACACCCCCTCGGCGACCCACCGAACCCACTCGTTCTGCGCCGCCAGGAAGTAGCCGGCGATCGTGCCGGGGAAGATCAGGATCGACTGCGCGAAGATCAGGGGGATCATGCCAGCCGAGTTGACCTTGAGCGGGATGTGGGTCGTCTGGCCGCCCACCATCCGCGAGCCGCGAATCCGTTTCGCCACCTGGACCGGAATTCGCCGCTGGCCCTCGTAGATGTAGACGATGGCAGCTACCGTGACCACCGCCAGCACGAAGAAGATCGCCACCGCCACCAGGCCGGTGCCGCTGACGATCGCCTGGCCCACCTGGGCCGGCAGCCGCGAGATGATACCGCCGAAGATGATCATCGAGATGCCGTTGCCGACGCCGTACTGGGAGATCAGCTCGCCCACCCAGATCAGCAGCAGCGTCCCGGCCGTCATCGTAATCATGATCGAGAGGGTGCCCAGCGGGTTGACGGTGAACCCGAAGTTCTGGATCACCGGCTCGCGCATGGTCGCGTTGAGCAGGTTCGGCGTGCCGTACGCCTGGGCCATCGCCAGCGGCACCGTCAGCCAGTGGGTCATCTGGTTGATCTTGTTCCGCCCGGACTCGCCCTCTTTCGAGATCTCGGTCAGGCGCGGGATCACCGGCACCAGCAGCTGCATGATGATCGAGGCCGTGATGTACGGGTAGACGCCCATCGCGGCGATCGAGAAGCTCGCCAGGGCACCGCCGGAGAACAGGTCGAGGAAGCCGACCAGCTGGTTGTCCTCGAACTGGTGCTCCAGCGCCGCCAGGTTGACCCCCGGCATCGGGACGTGCGCAATGAACCGGAACACGACCAGAAGCCCCAGCGTGAACAGGAGCTTCTGGCGGAGATCCGGAATCTTGAAGGCGTTAAGCAGCGCCTGAAGCATGCCCGAGGACATTGCAGGTCCCCCCAGCTCCCTCGATCTTCTGTCGGGCGGACGCCGAGAACTTGTGAGCGGTGATGGTCAGCGGGCGGTCGAGCTCGCCGGTGCCCAGCACCTTGACGCGCTCGCGGTCGTTCTTCAGCAGCCCGGCCCCGATCAGCGCCGCCACGTCGATGGCCGCGCCAGACGGGAACTTCGCCAGGTCAGACAGGTTGATGGCCTGATACTCGACACGGTTCACGTTGTTGAACCCGCGCCGATACGGCAGCTTCTTGACCAGTGGCAGCTGACCACCCTCGAAATGGGGCGAGACGCCGCCGCCGGCTCGGGCCTTCTGGCCCTTCTGGCCCTTGCCAGCCGTCGTGCCCCGGCCGGAGCCGAGGCCCCGGCCGATCCGGCGGCGCCGGCGATGTGCGCCGTCCGGGGGCGCAAGCTCGTGCAGCTTCATTCGGACGCCTCCTGGGGCGCACCGTCGATCTCTTCAACGCGGATCAGGTGCTTGACGGTGAACACCATCCCGCGCATCTGCGGGTTGTTCGGCCGGACGACGGTCTGGTTCATCTTCCGGAGCCCGAGCGCGCGGACGGTGTCCTTCTGGTTCTGCTTCTGGCCGATCGGGCTCTTGACGAGCGTGATCTTCAGGCTGCCCGACGTTTCAGGCTGGGACGCTGGCATCTGATGCCCTCCTCCGACGCTGCGGCAACAGGTACCCCACGTCCTTGCCACGAATTCTGGCGACCTCGTCCGGCTCGCGCAGGTTCTTGAGTGCTTCGAGCGCCGCGCGCACGAGGTTCACCGGATTGCTGCTCCCGAGCGACTTGGTCAGGATGTCGCGGATGCCAGCTAGCTCGACGACAGCCCGCACCGAGCCGCCCGCGATCACGCCGGCGCCGGGAGCGGCCGGCCGCATCATCACCTTCGCCGCCCCAAAATCCTGGAGGATCGGGTGCGGGATGGTGGAGCCGTCCAGCGCCACCCGAATCAAGCTCTTCTTGGCGATCTCGGCGCCCTTGCGGATCGCGTCCGGCACCTCGTTCGCCTTGCCCAGGCCAACGCCGACGGTCCCGTTCGCATCGCCGACGACGACGAGCGCGCTGAAGCTGAAGCGACGGCCGCCCTTGACGACCTTCGCCACGCGGTTGATTTTGACGACCCGCTCTTCGAGATTGAGCCCTGTGGGGTCGATCCTCGGCATGTTCACTCCTGCGTGACGGGCTCACGGAGAGCCCAACGGCCCCACGGGCCTCAGAACTGGAGGCCGCCCTCCCGGGCACCTTCCGCGAGCGCCTTGACCCGGCCGTGATAGAGGAAGCCGCCGCGATCGAACACGACCGCGGAGATGCCCTTCTCCTTCGCGCGCTCGGCCAGCAGCTGGCCGACCTGCTTGGCACGGTCGCTCTTGGACCCGGTCTCGCCGTTCTTCAGCGACGCTTCCAGGTCGGAGGCTGCCACCAGGGTGTGCCCCGCGACGTCGTCGATGATCTGGCCGTAGATGTGCTCCAGCGAGCGGAAGACTGCCAGTCTCGGCCGCTCGGTGGTGCCGCTCAAACTGCGTCGGATGCGGCGATGGCGCTTCAGGCGCTGGCCGCGAGAATCTGGTCGCTTGAACACAGCCGCTCCTACTTCTTGCCCTTGGCGCCGGCCTTGCCGGCCTTCCGTCGAATCGTCTCCTCGGCGTACTTGATCCCCTTGCCCTTGTACGGCTCGGGGGGCCGAATCCGACGGATCCGGGCAGCCGTCTCGCCGACCAGCTCCTTGTCCGCGCCGCTGACGACCACGCGGTTGTTCCCTTCGACGGCCAGCGTCACACCCTCCGGCGCCTCGATGCCGACCGGGTGCGAGAAGCCGAGCTGGAACAGCACCATGTCGCCAGCCTTCATCGCGCGATAGCCGACGCCGTTGATCTCCAGCCGCCTGGTGAAGCCGGTCGTCACGCCGGTCACCATGTTCGCGACCAGCGTCCGAGTCAGGCCGTGGAGCGAGCGGTGCTCGCGCGAGTCCGAGGGGCGCTCGATCCTGAGCACGCCTTCCTCGGTGACCACCTTCATCTCTGGGGAGATCGTGCGCTGCAGGCGCTTGCCGCCCGCCTCGACTACAACCGTGTTGTTCTCGTCGATCTCGACCTTCACGTTGGCCGGCAGCGGGATCGGCATCCTTCCGATTCTCGACATCGTGTCCTCCGAGTTATCAGTGGTCAGTGGTCAGTTGTCAGGAGTGCCTGGGCACTGATGACTGAAAACTGAGAACCGATCACTCGTCCGCTACCAGACGTGCGCGATGACCTCGCCGCCGATGTGCATCTTGCGGGCTTGCGCGCCGCTCATCACTCCGCGCGAGGTCGAGACGATCGCGATGCCAAGCCCGCCGTAGACGCGCGGGATCTCGGCGGACGGCGAATACACCCGCAAGCCAGGCTTGCTGATCCGCTTGATCCCGGTCAGCACTGGCTCGTTCTTGCCGACGTAGCGCAGCTCGACCTTCAAGGAACGGGTCGGACCCTCGCCGCTCAGCGAGTACCCCTTGATGTACCCCTCGTCCTTGAGCACCTCGGCGATGGCGGCCTTGATCTTCGAGGCCGGCATCTCGACAGCGGCGTGCCGAGCCTGGAGGCCGTTCCGAATGCGCGTCAACATATCCGCGATAGGATCAGTCATCATGGCTGTGCCCCTCCTACCAGCTCGACTTCACGATGCCAGGGATCTGGCCTTCGAGTGCGAGCTTCCGGAAGCAGATCCGGCACAGGCCGAACTTCCGCATGAAGGCCCGGGGGCGGCCACACCGCTCGCAGCGGTTCCTCTGCCGCACCGGATGCGCCGTGTTGAAGGCGCTCGGGCGCTTCGTCTTCATGATCATCGAGATCTTTGCCATCGACACTCCCCCTACCCGATCTCGTCGGGCGGTTGGTCCGAAAGGCCCCACCCCCAACCCCTCCCCACCGCGGTGGAGAGGGGGGCAGGCAATCCATCTCCCCTTCTCCATCACAATGGGGACAGTAGGGGGCTGGGGGTGGGGTCTCCCGGAATCTTCGTTTCTGATCGCGTCCTAGAGTATCTCCGAAAAGCCGCCGTTCGCGCGGACATTACGCCTTGGCGAACGGCACTCCGAGCAGCTCCAGCAGGCGACGGCCCTCCTGGTCGGTGCGCGCCGAGGTCACCATCGTGATCTGAAGCCCACGCAGCTTATCGATCTTGTCGTAGTCGATCTCCGGGAACACCAGCTGCTCCCGCAGGCCCATCGAGTAGTTGCCGCGCCCGTCGAACGATCGCGTCGGCACGCCCTGGAAGTCACGGATACGCGGGAGCGCCGCGTTGCAGAGGCGATCCAGGAACTCGTACATCCTGTCCCCCCGCAGGGTGACCATCAGGCCGACGTCCATGCCCTCGCGTAGGCGGAACTGCGCGATCGACTTCTTCGCCTTCTTGACGATCGGCTTCTGGCCAGTGATCGCCTGAAGGTCGGTCGTGGCTGCGTCGAGCGCCCGGTTGTTCGCGATCGCCTCGCCGATGCCGATGTTGACGACGATCTTTTCGAGCTTCGGCGCCTGCATGACGTTGCCGTACTTCAGCTCGCTGACGAGCGCCGGGCGGATCTCGTCGAAGTACCGCTTCTTCAGGCGGGGCGTCTCCGGCGCCGAGGCCGCTGCCGGGCCGGTCGCCGCGTTGCTACTGCCGCTCGACCGGGCGGGCGCCTGGGCCGGCGGGCCGCCCGGTCGGCCACCCTGATTCCTGTTCTGAGCCATCGCGTCCTACCCTATCTGCTCGCCGGACTTCTTCGCGAACCGAACCCGCGACCCATCCGGCAGGGTGCGGATGCCCGCGCGCGTCGGCTTGTCGGTCTTCGGATCGACCAGCGCCACGTTCGAGATGTGGATCGCCGCCTCCAGCTCCACGATGCCGGCCTGGCGTGCTCCACGCGCACCGGCCTTCATGTGGCGCTTGACGACGTTCACATCCGAGACCTTGACCCGCTGCTTCTCGGTCAGGATCTCGCGGATCGTGCCGCGCTTGCCCTTGTCCTTGCCGGCGATCACCTCGACGGTGTCGCCGCGCTTGAGCTTGAACTTTATTCGCGGTGCCGGCTTTGCCGGTGGCCGTGCCATTGGTCCTCCCGTACCCGAGGCGAGCTGACTGCCCGGGCTCGTGCTACGTTCTCGCTCGCCTCACCCTCGGTCGCCTAGAGCACCTCTGGCGCGAGCGAGATGATCTTCATGTAGTTCTTCTCGCGCAGCTCGCGGGCAACTGGCCCGAAGATGCGCGTGCCACGCGGGTTGCTGGCATCCGAAGTCAAAATGACCGCGGCGTTGTCGTCAAACTTGATGTGCGAGCCGTCCGGCCGGCCGTACTCCTTGGCCGTCCGCACGATCACCGCCTTGACCACATCGCCCTTCTTGACCGCGCCGCCCGGCTGGGCCTGCTTCACCGACGCGACGATCACGTCGCCCACATCGGCGTACATCTTGTTGCCGCCGGCCAGCACCTGGATGCACATGATCGAGCGGGCGCCGGTGTTGTCGGCCACCCGGAGACGCGTCTGTGGGTAGATCACTCGTCGTCTCCCTCGTCAGCATCGGCTTCCGGCGTGGTGATCGCCGTCACAGCAGCTTCCTCGGCCATCACTTCCAGGCCCGGACCGATCGTCTCCTTGACGATCTCCCGCACGACCCACCGCTTCTCCTTGGAGATCGGGCGCGACTCGGCGATCACCACCACGTCGCCGACCTGGCAGCGATTCTCCTCGTCGTGGGCCTTGAACTTCGTGGTCGAGCGGACGTTGCGCCCGTACAGCCGATGCTGGCGCACCGACTCCACGGCCACCACGACCGTCTTCATCATCTTGTTGCTGACGACCTTCCCCACCTTGGTGCGGCGTCGCAGCTCATAGGGCAATAGCTCGGCCATGACCTCTACTCCCCGCCCCCGACCAGCACGACCTCATGCTGGCGATGGAGCACACGGGCGATGTCACGACGGACTTCCTTGATGCGGGCCGTGTTCGTGAGCTGCCGCGTGGCGTACTGAAATCGGAGGTTGAACAGCTCCTCGCGGAGCTCGCGGAGGCGGTCGTCGAGCTGCTCCTCGGAGAGCTCGCGGAGCTCAGACGCTTTCATGAACGCCGACCTCCTCCTTCACGACGAACTTGGTGCCGACCGGCAGCTTGTGGCCCGCCAGCCGCAGCGCTTCCTTCGCCAGCTCGTGGCGCACGCCGGCGATCTCGAACATCACGCGGCCTGGCCGCACCACGGCCACCCAGTGGTCCGGCGCGCCCTTACCCGAGCCCATCCGGGTCTCGGCCGGCTTCGCCGTCACCGACTTGTCGGGGAAGATGCGGATGAACACCTTGCCACCGCGCTTCAGGTGGTGGGTGATCGTGCGGCGGGCGGCCTCGATCTGGCGGGCCGTGATCCAGCCCGGCTCCAGCGCCTGAATGCCGAACTCGCCGAACGTCACCTCGTTGCCAGTCAGCGCCATACCGCGCCGATGGCCTCGGTGCATCTTGCGATGCTTGACGCGCTTCGGTTGCAGCATGATCAGGACTCCTCAGCCGTCTCGGCGCCGTTGCTCGAAGCCTCGGGGGCCGGAGCTGGAGCCGGTGGCGCAACCGGCGCGGCCGGCGCAACAGGTGCAGCGGGCGCGGCCGGCGCAACAGGTGCAGCGGGCGCGGCCGGGCGCGGGCCGGGCACGCCACCGGGGCCGCCCTGGCCGGGCCGACCCGCGCGGGCGCTCGCCGAGGCCGCCGCCGCGAAGCCCTCGCCGCCCTGGCGGACGGTCGGCGCGACGTCGCCACGGTAGATCCAGACCTTCACGCCGATGACGCCGTACGTCGTGCGGGCCTCGGCCTGGCCGAAGTCGATGTCGGCGCGCAGGGTGTGCAGGGGCACGCGGCCCTCACGCTCCCACTCACGCCGCGACATCTCGGCGCCGCCGAGCCGCCCGGCCACCTGGATCCGGACGCCCTTCGCCCCGAACCGCATCGCGCGGCCCACGGCCTGCTTCATCGCCCGCCGGAACGCCACCCGGCGCTCCAGCTGGTCGGCGACGCTGCGGGCGACCAGATAGGCGTCGAGCTCGGGCTGGCGGATCTCCTGGATCGTGACGCGGACGCGCTTGCCGGTCATCGCTTCCAGGTTGCGCCGCAGCTCCTCGACCTTGACGCCGCTCTTGCCGATCACGATGCCCGGCTTGGCGGCGTGGATCGTGACGGTCATCTGGTTCGCTGACCGCTCGATGTCCACGCGCGAGACGCCGGCCTCGGCCAGCCGGCCCATGATGAGCTGCCGGACCCGCAGATCCTCGTGCAGGAACTTGGTGTAGTCCTTGTCGGCGTACCAGCGGCCCTGCCACTCCTTGACGTGGCGGTTGCCGACGTTGACGCCAAGTCGGAACCCGATCGGGTGGACTTTCTGACCCATTACGCCTCCCGCTCGCTCACGACCACGGTCACGTGGCTGGACCGCTTCAAGATCTGGTTCGCACGCCCGCGAGCACGCGGCCGATACCGCTTCAGCGTGCGCGACTCGTCGGCAAAGATCCTCAGCACGACGAGCTCGTCAGGATCGAGGTTGAAGTTCTGCTCGGCGTTGGCGGAAGCCGACTGGATCACCTTCGCCACCGGCTCCGTCGCCTTGTGCGGCAGGAACCGAAGGATGTTCAGCGCGTCGCTGACCTTCTTCCCTCGAACCGTATCCAATACCAGCCGCACCTTCTGCGGCGACATCCTCAGATTTCGGGCGACCGCTCGGACTTCGACCCCCGCCATTTCTCCTCCAGTAGGCGGTAGGCGGTAGGCGGTAGGCGGTAGGTGGGACCTCTCAGCCCACTGCCTACTGCCTACTGCCTACTGCCTACTCCGCTAGCGCGCTCCGCTCGACTTCTCGCCGCGCGCGGTGTGGCCGCGGAACGTGCGGGTCGGCGCGAATTCGCCGAGCTTGTGCCCGACCATATTTTCCGTCACGTAGACCGGCATGTGCCGCCTGCCGTCGTGGACGGCCAGCGTGTGCCCGACCATCTCTGGGAAGATCGAGGAGTCTCGCGACCAGGTGCGAATCACTTCCTTCGCCCCGCGCCGGTTGAGCGTCTCGATCTTCTTGAACAGCTTGGCGTCGATATACGGCCCTTTTTTGGTAGACCGGCTCATCGGCTACTTGCTCCCGCGCTTGCGAACGATAAAGCGATCCGTGTCCTTGTTCCGTCGCGTCTTCTTGCCGTACGCGAGCTTGCCCCACTTCGTCTTGGGCTGGCCGCCGACCGGCGCCTTGCCCTCGCCACCGCCGTGGGGATGGTCGCGCGGGTTCATGACCGATCCGCGCACCGTCGGCCGGATGCCGAGCCAGCGGCTGCGCCCGGCCTTGCCCAGGCTCATCGTCGCATGCTCGGAGTTGCCGACCTGGCCGATGGTCGCCATGCAGACGATCAGCACCCGCCGGACCTCGCCGCTCGGGAGGCGCACCTGCGCCCAATCGCCTTCCTTCGCCATCAGCTGCGCCGAAGCACCCGCCCCGCGAGCCATCTGGCCGCCGCGACCGGGCTTCAGCTCGATGTTGTGGATGACGGTACCCGTCGGGATGTCGCGCAGGGCCAGCGTGTTGCCCGGCGCCAGCTCGGCCTCCGGGCCGGAGCTGACCTGGGCGCCCTCCTTCAGGCCAATCGGCGCGATGATGTAGCGCTTCTCGCCGTCGGCATACTGGAGCAGGGCGATCCGAGCGGTCCGGTTCGGGTCGTACTCAATCGAGACGACGCGGGCCGGCACGCCGATCTTCTCGCGCTTCCAGTCGATGATTCGGTACATCCGCTTGTGGCCGCCGCCACGGTGCCGCACCGAGATCCGACCGGCGTTGTTTCGCCCGCCGGACTTCTTGAGCGGCTCCAGGAGCGAGCGCTCCGGCTTCTTGCCCTTCGTCAGCTCCTCGAACGTCGAGACGGACATGCCTCGCCGGCCGGGTGACGTGGGGCGATACTGCTTCAGTGGCATCTGATCTCCCCTCTCGCCCTAGACGCCCTGGAACAGGTCGATCTGCTGGCCCGCTGCCAGCGTCACGACCGCCTTCTTCCAGGAGCGCGTCATCCCGGAGGTCTTGCCCATCCGGCGCATTTTGCCCGGCACCTTGATGATGTTCACGCCCGTCACGCTGACGTTGAACACCTCTTCGACCGCGCGCTTGATCTCGATCTTGTTCGCGGTCAGGAGCACCTCGAAGCAGTACTTGCCCACTTCGTTGAGCATCGTGTTCTTCTCGGTCACGATTGGCCGCACCAGAATCTGATGGCCTGACAGCATCACGCGTCCTCCTTCTCAGATTCGTCCGAAGCCGGCGCGCTCTCAGCCGCCACCGACCCGGCAGCGTCGGCGACCGCCACGTCGGCAGGCGTGCCAGCCGCCGCACTCGCGGCAGCCTCCTGCTCCATCGGGACCGCCGCGCCGCCGGTCGTCTCGACCGCGCCGTCCGACTCGGTCACTGGCCGGCCCCGCCCGATCGCCGCCGTCAACTGCTCGGTCAGCGCGTCAGCAGCCGCCTTCGTGAACACGATGTGGCGGAACTTCAGCACGTCCAGCAGGTTCAGCCCGCCCGGCGTGACCGCTCGGACGTCCGGCAGGTTGCGCGAGGCCCGGCAGACCGTCTCGTCGCGCTCCGCCGTCACGATCAGCGCGCCGCGCGTCAGCCCGAGCGCCGCGAGCAGCCCGCTGACCTCACGGGTCTTGGGGGCCGCCAGCGCCAGGTCGTCCAGCACCGTCAGCGCCGACTCCGCGACTCTCGCCGAGAGCGCCGACTTCATCGCCAGCCGCCGCATCTTCCGTGGGAAGTCTTTGTGGTACGAGCGCGGGTGCGGCCCGAAGACCACGCCACCGCCCGTCCAGTGCGGCGCTCGGCGGTCGCCCTGGCGCGCCCGGCCTGTCCCCTTCTGGCGCCACATCTTGTGGGTGCCGCCGCGGACCTCGCCGCGCGTCTTGGTGTCGTGGGTGCCCTTGCGCTGGTTTGCGAGCTGCGCCACCACCGCCTGGTGCACGACTGCCTGGTTCGGCTCGATGCCAAACACGCGGTCATCCAGGTCGAATGAGCCGACGACCTCGCCCTTCAGGTTCTTGACGTCTACCGAGGTCATAGCTCAACCATCCGCTTCTTGATCATGATCAGCCCGCCGCGCGGCCCCGGGATCGCGCCGCGCAGGGCGATCAGGTTGCGCTCGGCGTCCACGCGGATGATCTCCAGATTCTGGACCGTCACCCGGTCGTCGCCGAGGTGGCCGGCCATCCGCATGCCCTTCATGACGCGCCCGGGCGTGGTGCCCGAGCCAATCGAGCCAGGCGCCCGCCAACGGTCAGACTGACCGTGCGTCTTCGGGCCGCCCCGGAAGCCGTGGCGCTTCACGACGCCCGCGAACCCCTTGCCCTTGCTCTGGCCCACCACATCAACCCGCTCGCCCTGGCGCAGCATGCCAACGTCGATGCGGTCCCCCACCGTGACCTCTTCGAGGTCCGAAACCGGCACCTCGCGGAGGGTCTTGACCGGCGGGATGCCGTTCTTGAGGTGGCCGCGCTCCGGGTTGGTCAGCTTGCGGCTCTGGACCTGCTCGAAGCCCAGCTGGACCGCCTCGTAGCCGTCACGGTCGAAGGTCTTGATCTGTGTGACGAAGCACGGCCCAGCCTCGACGATGGTCGTCGCCGTTGCTGCCCCGCTCTCGTCGAACAGCCGGGTCATCCCCAGCTTCCGCCCCAAAATGCCTTGAATCACGGTTACACCCGCTTCCGGCCACATCGGGAGGCGCAAGCCCTGCCCCGCGCATACGGGGAGGCCGCGCACCGAGAGGTGGCTGACCGCTCGACTACAGCTTGATCTCGATGTCCACGCCCGCCGGCACGTTCAACCGCATCAGCGCGTCGACCGTCCGTGAGGTCGGCTCGAGCACGTCGATCAGGCGCTTGTGGGTCCGCATCTCGAACTGCTCGCGCGAGTCCTTGTCGATGAACGGCGACCTGATGACGCAGAACTTCTCAATACGAGTCGGCAGCGGCACTGGCCCCGCCACCTGGGCGCCGGTCCGCTCGGCAGTCTCGACGATCTGCGAGGCCGACTGGTCCAGGATCTTGTGATCGAACGCCTTCAGACGGATCCGGATCCGCTGCTTCGCCATAAGAGTGCTTCCTCGTAGTCTGAGGTCAAAGAGGTGGGGGCCGATTGCTCGACCCCCACGTTTGACAACCTATTCGTTGATCTTGGTGACGACGCCGGCGCCGACGGTGCGGCCACCCTCGCGGATCGCGAACCGGAGGCCGTCCTCGACCGCCACCGGCGTGATCAGCTCGATCTGCATCTGGATGTTGTCGCCCGGCATCACCATCTCGACGCCCTCGGGCAGCCCGATCGAGCCCGTCACGTCCGTCGTCCGCACGTAGAACTGCGGGCGGTACCCGTTGAAGAACGGCGTGTGGCGGCCGCCCTCCTCCTTCGACAGCACATACACCTCGGCCGCGAACTTCGTGTGCGGCTTGATCGAGCCCGGCTTCGCCAGCACCTGGCCCCGCTCGACCTCGTCGCGATCCACGCCACGCAGCAGGCAGCCGACGTTGTCGCCGGCCAGCCCCGAGTCGAGCGTCTTCTGGAACATCTCGACGCCGGTGACCACCGTGGACCGCGTCTCGCCGAACCCGATGATCTCGATGGTGTCCGAGGTCTTCACCTGCCCGCGCTCGATCCGTCCCGTCACCACCGTGCCGCGGCCCTTGATCCCGAACACGTCCTCGATCGGCATCAGGAACGGCCGGTCCACCGGCCGCTCCGGGGTCGGGATGTACGAGTCCACCGCGTCCATCAGCTCGCGGATCGAGGCGTACTCGGGAGCCTCCGGGTCCTGCGAGGCCGACTCCAGCGCCTTCACCGCCGCCCCGCGGATGACCGGGATGTCGTCGCCGGGGAAGCCGTACTTCGACAGCAGCTCCCGAACCTCCATCTCGACCAGCTCGAGCAGCTCCTCGTCCTCCATCAGGTCCACCTTGTTCAGGTAGACCACCATCGCCGGCACTTCCACCTGCCGAGCGAGCAGGATGTGCTCCCGCGTCTGCGGCATCGGGCCGTCGGGCGCCGAGACCACCAGGATCGCCCCGTCCATCTGGGCCGCCCCGGTGATCATGTTCTTGATGTAGTCCGCATGTCCCGGGCAGTCCACGTGCGCGTAGTGCCGCTTCTCGGTCTCGTACTCCACGTGCGCGATCGCGATCGTGATCCCACGAGCCCGCTCCTCGGGGGCGTTGTCGATCTGGTCGAACGACCGGAACTTCGCCGCCCCCCGCATCGCCAGCACCTTCGTGATCGCCGCCGTCAGCGTCGTCTTCCCGTGGTCGACGTGCCCGATCGTGCCCACGTTTACGTGCGGCTTGTTGCGCTCAAACCTCTGCTTCGCCATTTGAGGTCAATCCTCCCTGCGTCGCTCGACGAGGCCACCCGCTCGGGTGCCCGTCCCTGACGGGCCTACGCCCGAGCCTTAGCCAGAATGCCCGTCTCCACCGCCTTTGGCACGGGCGAGTAATGCGAGAACTCCATCGAGTAGGACGCGCGGCCCGACGTCGCCGAGCGGAGATCGGTGGCGTACCCGAACATCTCCGCGAGCGGTACCTGCGCTCGGACCGTCTGAGTGTTTCCGCGCGGGTCCATCCCCTGGATCTGCCCGCGCCGCCTGTTCAGGTCGCCCACGACGTCTCCGAGGTTCTCCTCGGGCGTCACGACCTCCACCTTCATCACCGGCTCCAGCACTTGTGGCGCACCCCTGCGGGCCGCCTCGCGGAAACCGATGCTGCCAGCCATCTTGAACGCCATTTCGTTCGAGTCGACTTCGTGGTAGGAGCCGTCCACCAGCTTCACCCGGATGTCCACCATCGGGTAGCTGGCGACGACACCGCTCTCCATCGCCTCCTTGACGCCCGCCTCGATCGGCCCCACGTACTCACGCGGCACCGACCCGCCGACCGTCTTGTTCTCGAACTCGAAGCCCGCGCCCGGCTCCAGCGGCTCCAGCTCCAGCACGCAGACACCGTACATACCGCGACCGCCGGACTGGCGCACGAACCGACCTTCGGCCTTGGACGCCCTGGTGATCGTCTCGCGGTACGCCACCTGCGGGCGCCCGACGTTCGCGTCCACCCGGAACTCGCGCAGCATCCGGTCCACGATCACTTCCAGGTGCAGCTCGCCCATGCCGGAGATCAGCGTCTGCCCGGTCTCCTGGTCTGAGCGCACTCGGAAGGTCGGGTCTTCCTCGCTGAGTCGGGCCAGCGCCATGCCCATCTTGTCCTGGTCAGCCTTCGTCTTCGGCTCGATGGCGATGTCGATGACCGGCTCCGGGAACTTGATCGCCTCCAGGACGATCGGGTTCTCGGGCTGGCAGAGCGTGTCGCCCGTGACCGTGGACTTCAAGCCGACCACCGCCGCGATGTCGCCGGCCGAGACCGAATCGACGTCCTCGCGGTGGTTCGCGTGCAGCTTCACGATCCGCCCGACCCGCTCGCGCTGATCCTTCGAGGCGTTGAACAGGTAGCTGCCCGACTTGAGCGCGCCCGAGTAGACCCGGATGAACGCCAGCTTCCCGACGAACGGGTCCGCCGCGATCTTGAACGCCAGCGCCGTGAACGGCTCGGTCGGGGACGCCTCGCGCGAGACCTCCTCGCCCGTCCTCGGGTTGGTTCCCGTGACCGGCGGCACGTCCAGCGGAGACGGCAGGTAGTCCACCACTGCGTCCAGCAGCGGCCGAACGCCCTTGTTCTTGAGGGCCGTGCCGCAGAGGACCGGGATCATCGTGCCGGCGATCACCGCCCGACGAAGCGTCGCGCGAATCTCGTCGGGCGCGATCTCCTCGCCCTCCAGGTACCGCGCCATCAGCTCGTCGTCCATCTCGATGACGCGCTCGACGACCTGCTCGCGATGCTGCGCGACCTCGTCCATCATGTCGGCGGGGATCGGCCCGCGCTCGATGGGGTCGTTCACGTTCGCGCCGAACGTCAACGCCTCCTGCGTGATCAAGTCGATCATGCCCTGGAAGCCGGACTCTTTGCCGATCGGGATCTGGATCGGCAGCGGCGAGGCGCCCAGGCGCTCCTTGATCTGGTCGATCGTGCCCCAGAAGTTCGCGCCGACTCGGTCCATCTTGTTGATGAAGCAGATGCGCGGCACGTTGTAGCGGTCGGCCTGGCGCCAGACCGTCTCGGACTGCGGCTCCACGCCAGCCACGGCGTCGAACACGACGACGCCACCGTCGAGCACCCGCAGCGAGCGCTCCACCTCCACGGTGAAGTCCACGTGGCCGGGCGTGTCGATGATGTTGATGCGGTGGTCGCGCCACTCGGCGGTGGTGGCCGCCGCGGTGATCGTGATGCCGCGCTCGCGCTCCTGCTCCATCCAGTCCATGGTGGCCGTGCCCTCATGGACCTCGCCGATCTTGTACGAGCGGCCGGTGTAGTAGAGGATGCGCTCTGTGGTTGTCGTTTTGCCCGCGTCAATATGGGCGATGATGCCGATGTTGCGCGTGCTCTGGAGACTCTGATCTACCATGTCCTGCTAGCCCTCAGCTTTCAGCCCTCAGCTCTCAGCAGTCAGACGACAACGGCTGACGGCTGATGACCGGCCGCTGTGGCGCGCCGATCGCTGGGTCTACCAGCGATAGTGCGCAAATGCCTTGTTCGCATCCGCCATACGGTGCGTGTCGTCGCGCTTCTTGACCGTGGCGCCCTGACCGTGGAACGCGTCCAGGATCTCGCCGGCCAGCTTGTCGGCCATCGTCTTGCCGGTTCGCGCCCGTGCTGATGCGATCAGCCACCGCATCGCCAGCGACATCCGGCGGTCGCCCTTGATCTCGACCGGCACCTGATACGTCGCGCCGCCGACTCGGCGCGGCTTCACTTCCAGCACCGGCGTCGCGTTGCGCAGCGCCTGGTCGAAGATGTCGACCGGCGGCCGACGCAGCTGGGCCTCGGCCCGTTCGAGCGCCACGTAGACGATCCGCTCGGCAATGCTCTTCTTGCCGTCCAGCATCAGCTTGTTGATAAAGCGCGTGATCGTCTTGCTCCCGAACCGGGCGTCCGGTGGGACGTCACGCTTGACAGGCCGTGAACGCCGAGGCATACAGACCCCTCCGACGTCGGCGCTCGCCGACTGAACCTGACTACGGTACAGAGGAACGGTTCAGGGCGGACTCCCCGAGGAGGCCATCCCTCACGTCGTTCGTGCATCTATGACCGCGGTCTACCTTCGAGACGGACGCCGCCGCCTCCCCGCGCATGAGAAGGGCCAGGGATGAACGACCCTGGCCCGGAGAGTGAGCTCGCCGGGATCTATCGACGGCCGGCCGGTGCTCCGGCAGCCTTTGCTCCGTACTTCGAGCGACCCTGCTTCCGGTCGCGCACACCGCCGGCGTCCAGCGCACCACGGACCACGTGGTACCGCACGCCTGGCAGATCCTTCACGCGGCCGCCGCGAATCAGCACGACCGAGTGCTCCTGCAAGTTGTGGCCCTCACCAGGAATGTAGGCCGTGACCTCCATCTGGTTGGTGAGCCGCACACGCGCGATCTTCCGAAGGGCCGAGTTCGGCTTCTTCGGGGTCATCGTCCGGACCTGAAGACACACGCCCCGCTTCTGGGGGGAGCCGCGGCCACGCGTCGTCCGCTTGTCCAGAGCGTTGTAATTGAACCGCAGGGCAGGGGCGCTCATCTTCTTGCGGAGCTTCTCCCGCCCCTTGCGGACGAGCTGGCTGATAGTGGGCAACTCCTCCTCCAACGCGGCGTCCTGCCTCCCGGCCTGGGCGCCAAACGGTAACTATACTGACCAGAAGGCCAATCGTCAAGATCGACCGCCTGCGTCAGCACTCGGATTCGCGTCTTCACACACCGGGCATCACGATCCGCCCGGCGCAACGGTCAACTATAACACGCCCACCCAGCCAACCGCGTTCTGACGCTGCTGCAACGCCGGGATGACGCGCCGATCCCAGGTCAGGCTGACGTGATCTGGTAGCTGTGGCGCTGGTTGACCAGACACACCGTGTTGCCCGGTTGATCCACGACCAGCGCGAACCATCGGAGGATGTCACGACCAAGCACGCTCATGTCGAGGGCGTCAGGGTCGGTCACCGCCGCGAATCGGCCATTGAAGGCGACTTGATCCGGCCCGTCGCGTGTGAGCCAGATCGTCACTTCGACATCGACCGTGCCTGTGGCTCCGCCTATGCCTACGATAGGGAGCAAGGATCGCAAGCGTTCGAGACCGAGAGCCTCAAGAATCCGGGCGCTCAGCACCGTCGAATCTGCGCCAGTGTCCACCAGAAACATACATGACACACGTGCGCCGTGGGCGGCTGCAACCTCAGCGCCAATGATCGGACGGACCACGCCGTCCGCACATCGGAACCAGCTACCGTCGATTCTCATACACTCTGATCGCGCGCTCCGAGGGAACTTGATAGATGAACCTACCATCGTCCTCAGGATGGGCAGCTTCGGCCAACGCCAACGCATCGAGCGCCGACTCAGCGGCAAACACGTCTCCGCCCGACACGCAGATACATTGCCCATGGTACTGCTCGAAGACTTCGTCGCCGTGTGCCTCTAGCCAGGCCGCGTTGATATCGAATTGCTCGCGGCGCCGTAAAGCCGCTTCGAGCTCCCCGTCATCTCTGAAACCCTCAATCATCATGACCGAGCGAGGCCCGAACTGACCGGCTCGGTGATTGTGTATCCACATGACTCATGCACCCAAGTCATATTGAGAACGCGAGGCGAGCTCGTCTCCAAGTATAGCGCCTGTTCCGAGGGGGTGAACGATCCATCAGATATGAATGGGTGGGCTGCGGGATCTTGCATCCTGTCACACGCCGTGGACTGAAGTCCACGTCTACCAATGAATCGTCGCTACGCGACGAGGGACCGAACCGAGAAAGGGCACCGCCACGCATCCGCCCCCGCCCGCCGGCGTGGCGTAGCCACGCGCCAATGGTAGACGTGGACTTCAGTCCACGGATCAATCCGCGATGCAACAACTTGACGGGCACCCGATGGGAATTGCCGAGAGGGGTCCGGGAGCATCGCTCCCGACCCCTCTTCTGACTCCTGGCTCCTGGCTCCTGACTCCTCGCGTCAGCTGCGCGGCTCGTCCTCCACGTCGACGGCTCCCAGGTCGGAGTCGTCGATGTCGCCGAGGTCGAGATCCGCCAACGCCAGCGGGGAATCGTCGTCGTCCGAATCGACTTCTGGCCGCTCGACCACCGCGGGGCCAGCTCCCATCAGGGAGATGACCTCGGCGGTGTTGCGGGCCTCGTCGTCGTCATCCTCGTCGTCGAAGCCCGGCAGGTCGCCGAGCATCGTGTCGGCGTCCAGCCCGCCCTCGAGCGGCGTCAGGATCGGACCGTCGCCGTCGATGATCAGGCCGCCCTCGCCCAGGAAGATGTCCCCAGTCGGCGGCTGGTTGAGCGCCTGCTGCCGAGCCTCCAGCCGAGCCTTGTAGCCCGAGCCAGCCGGGATCAGCTTCCCGATGATGACGTTCTCTTTCAGGCCGAGCAGCTTGTCAACCTTGCCAGAGAGCGCCGCCTCGGTGAGCACCTTGGTGGTCTCCTGGAAGGAGGCCGCCGCCAGGAAGCTCTCGGTGTTGAGGGATGCCTTCGTCACGCCAAGCAGCACCGGCTGAGCCGTCGCCGGCTCGCCGCCCTCGGCCAGGACGTGGCGGTTCTTGTCCTCGAACTCGAACCGGTCCACCAGCTCACCTGGCAGCAGATCGGTGTCGCCCGACTGATCCACCCGCAGCTTGCGGAGCATCTGCCGCGCGATGATCTCGATGTGCTTGTCGTTGATGTTCACACCCTGCGAGCGGTACACCTCCTGGACCTCGTCCACGAGATACCGCTGCACGGCCTCACGGCCCTGGATGCGCAGCACTTCCTCTGGGCTCTTGTGCCCGTCGGTCAGCTGGTCGCCAGCGGTCACCGTCTGGCCGTTCTCGACTCGAATCCGGCTCGCGGACGGCACGCGGTACTCGCGCTCCTCGCGCTCCTCCGCCACCACCCGGATCCGGTTCCCAACCTCTTCGACCGTACCGCTGAGCCGCGCCAGGATCGGCGTCAACCCCTCGGCGGTGGCGAGCGGCTGGTTGAGCTCGACCCAGTCGCCGACCTTCACCTGCGGCTCGTAGCCGGCCTTCAGATCGTGCTCGTCGTGGTACACCTCGCGCGAGACGACCTTGATGATGCGCGCCTCTTCGAGGTTCTGCACCTCGACCACGCCGTCGATGTCGCTCAGGATCGCGATGCCCTTTGGCGTCCGGGCCTCGAACAGCTCCTCCACGCGCGGCAGGCCGCTCGTGATGTCCATGTACTGCGGGCGGCCCGCCGAGCGCGTCGCCACCTGCTGCCCGTCCTCGGCTGTCTCCAGCCGCACGCGCGCCACACCACCAGAGTGGAACGTACGCATCGTCAGCTGCGTGCCAGGCTCGCCAATCGACTGCGCGGCCACGATCCCGACCGCGTCGCCAATCTCCACCACCGCCCGCCGGCCCAGGTGCCAGCCGTAGCAGTGCCGGCAGACGCCGTGCCGCGACTCGCAGAGCAGCGGCGAGCGGACGTGGACGCGCGGCACCCGAGAGGCCGCGATCCGGTCCAGCTCGTCCTCGGTGATGATCGTGCCGCCCTCTTCCATCGCGAGGATGATCAGGCCGGTATCCGGATCGACCACCTCACCCGCCAGGTAGCGCCCGACGAGCTGGTCGAGGCGGTTCTGCCGCCGCTGCGGGTCGGTCAGATCCTCGATCCAGATGCCTTCCTCGGTGCCGCAGTCCTCGTCGTAGACGATGACGTTCTGCGAGACGTCGATCAGACGCCGCGTCAGGTAGCCCGAGTCTGACGTTCGGATGGCCGTGTCGGCCAGACCCTTCCGAGCGCCGTGCGTCGAGAGGAAGTACTCCAGCACCGAGAGCCCCTCGCGGAAGCTCGAACGGATCGGCAGCTCGATGATGCCACCAGACGGGTCGGCCATCAGGCCGCGCATCCCGGACATCTGCGAGATCTGCTGGATGTTTCCCTTCGCTCCAGACTGGGCCATCATCGTGATCGGGCCGAACGGGTCGAGCGCCTTGTCCACCGCGTTCGTGACCGCGTCCTTCGTCCGCGTCCAGACCGCGATGACCTCGTTGTAGCGCTCCTCGTTCGTGATCAGGCCGCGTCGGAACTGCTTCTCGATGTCGGCCACTTCGGTGTCGGCCTCGGCCAGCAGGCCAGCCTTCGCCGTCGGGATCGTGATGTCCGAGACCGCCACGGTCGTGCCGGAGAGCGTCGCGTACTGGAACCCGAGCGTCTTGATGACGTCGAGCACCGCCGCCGCCTGCCGGTTGCCGTAGCTCCGGATCAGCGTCGCGACGATCCCCTTAAGCCCGCCCTTGTCGATGCGCTTGTTGTCGAACGGCAGCGGAGCGGCGGCCTGGTCGGCCAGCGCCTCGTTGATCGTGTTGAACAGGATGATCCGACCGACCGTCGTCGGCACCATCTCCAGCTGCTCGGGCTGGATCGAATCCGGGTCGTTCGGGTCGATGCGGTCCACCAGCGGATCGTACTTCCAGAGGTTGCCCTCCGGATCGCGATGCATCCGCACGTGGATGCGGGCCTGGAGGTGAATCCCGGCCTCCTCCAGCGTCGTGCGGAGGTGGTAGGCCCTGATCGCGTCGTCCCAGGAGCCGAACCGCTGATCCTCACCCTTCGCGCCGGGGCGCTCGGTGGTCAGGTAGTAGCAGCCCAGCACCATGTCGAGCGTCGGCGCCACGACCGGCTCGCCGTTGGACGGCAGCAGCAGGTTGTTGACCGAGAGCATCTGCTCGCGGGCCTCGCGCTTCGCCGCCGCCGAGAGCGGGACGTGCACGGCCATCTGGTCGCCGTCGAAGTCCGCGTTGAACGCGGAGGTGACCAGCGGGTGGATCTGGATCGCGCTGCCCTCGATCAGCACCGGCTCGAACGCCTGGATGCCGAGGCGGTGCAGCGTCGGGGCGCGGTTGAGCAGCACCGGATGATCCTGGATCACCTCTTCGAGGACGTCCCAGACCTCCGGACGCACCCGCTCCACGATCCGCTTCGCCGACTTGATGTTGTGGGCGTGGTTGCGCTCCACCAGCTTGCGCATCACGAACGGCTTGAACAGCTCCAACGCCATTCGCTTCGGCAGGCCGCACTGGTGCAGCTTCAGGCTCGGGCCGACCACGATGACCGAGCGGCCCGAGTAGTCGACGCGCTTGCCGAGCAGGTTCTGGCGGAACCGTCCCTGCTTGCCCTTGAGCATGTCCGAGAGCGACTTCAGCTTGTGGTTGCTGGAGCCGGACACCGCCCGGCCACGCCGCCCGTTGTCGATCAGCGAGTCAACCGCTTCCTGGAGCATCCGCTTCTCGTTGCGGATGATGATCTCGGGCGCGCCGAGCTCCAGCAGCCGCTTGAGGCGGTTGTTCCGGTTGATGACGCGCCGGTACAGGTCGTTCAGGTCGGACGTGGCGAACCGGCCGCCGTCCAGCTGGACCATCGGGCGCAGGTCTGGCGGAAGAACCGGCAGGATCTTCATCACCATCCACTGCGGCTCATTGCCGGACTTGCGGAACGCCTCGACCACCCGCAGTCGCTTGGTCGCCTTCTTGCGGCGCTGCCCCGACGACGAGCGCGACTCGATGCGGAGGTGCTGGGCCAACTCGGTCAGATCGACCTTCTGGAGCAGCTCCCAGACCGCCTCGGCGCCCATGCCAGCCTTGAACACGCGGTTGCCGACCAGGTCGAGCAGCTCGCGATACTCGGCCTCGTTCAGCGTGAGGAGCGTCTTGATCCCCTCGATCCGCTTGATCTTCAGCTCAGCGCTCTGGCGCTCGCCCTCGGCGTCGATGCCCGAATCAGTCTCGCCCACCTGGAGCGAGGCGGTCTGCATCTCGGCCCGGACCCGGTCGATCTCCAGATCCAGCGGCTCGCTGACGTTCTTCTCCCACTCGGCGGACTCGTCGTCGAGGGTGCTCAGGTAGACCTTGGCGATGTCTTCGAGGGCAGTTACGTGCTGCGCCTTGACGGACTCGCCGGTCCGCACCACGACGGTGTCGTTCGGGCGGAAGATGATGTCGTCCTCAGCCGCCTGGCCGATCAGCGACTGGATCTCGTCCTTCAGGACCGCGACGTTCTCGTTGGTGGACTCGACGCGGCCCAGCTTCTGCGCCTCGATCTCGCGCAGCCGCTCGGTCTTCTCGTCCTCCAGCTCCGCGAGCCGGTTCATCAGCGGGCCGGTCGCCTCTTCCAGGCGGCTGGTGCGCTCGCGCTCGCGAGCCTCGATCCGGCGCTCGGTCTCTTCCTTGATCTGGTTGATGAGCCGCTCGCGCGCCTGCTCCGTCACGTCGGTGATGATGTACTTCGCGAAGTACAACACCTGCTCCAACAGACGCGGCGTGACGTCCAGCAGCAGGCCGATCCGCGATGGCGTGCCCTTCACGAACCAGATGTGGCTGACCGGCGAAGCCAGCTCGATGTGGCCCATCCGCTCGCGACGGACCTTCGCGCGGGTCACTTCGACGCCGCACTTGTCGCAGATGATGCCCTTATAACGGACCCGCTTGTACTTGCCGCAGGAGCACTCCCAGTCCTTCGTCGGACCGAAGATGCGCTCGCAGAACAGGCCGTCGCGCTCGGGCTTGAGCGTGCGGTAGTTGATCGTCTCCGGCTTCGTCACCTCACCACGCGACCACGACCTGATCTGGTCGGGGGACGCGAGCGTGATGCGCACCGCGTTGAAATTGTTTACCTCGAGCATCCTACCCCCAAGTAGGCGGTAGGCGGTAGGCAGTAGGCAGAAAGGCAAGGGCTCGAAAACCCACTGCCTACCGCCTACTGCCTACTGCCTACTCGTTCAGTCGTCGCCGCGCTCGAAACCGGAAATGTGGATGTCCATCGACGGGATGCTGTCCATCGCGGACAGATCCTCGAGGAAGGTGACCTCTTCCTCCTCCTCGTTCAGGACCTCAACGGCCAACCCGAGGCTCTGCAGCTCCTTGACCAGCACCTTGAACGACTCGGGGACGCCCGGCTGGAAGATGTCCTCGCCCTTGACGATCGCCTCGTACGTCTTGACGCGGCCAACCACGTCGTCCGACTTGACGGTCAGGATCTCCTGGAGCGTGTGCGCCGCGCCGTACGCCTCCAGCGCCCAGACCTCCATCTCGCCGAAGCGCTGGCCGCCGAACTGCGCCTTCCCACCGAGCGGCTGCTGGGTGATCAGCGAGTACGGCCCAGTGGACCGGGCGTGGATCTTGTCCTCCACCAGGTGGACCAGCTTCAGCATGTAGATGTAGCCGACCGTCACTTCCTGGTCGAACTCCTCGCCGGTTCGGCCGTCCCGCAGACGGATCTTGCCCGTCTCGGGGAGGCCAGCCTTCGCGAGCTCCGCCTTGATGTCGTCCTCAGTCGCCCCGTCGAAGACCGGCGTGGCGAACTTGACGCCCATCGCATCGGCGGCCCAGCCCAGGTGGGTTTCGAGGATCTGGCCGATGTTCATACGCGACGGCACGCCGATCGGGTTGAGGACGATCTCCAGTGCGCGACCGTCAGGCAGGAACGGCATGTCCTCGACGTGCATGATCCGCGAGATGACGCCCTTGTTGCCGTGGCGCCCGGCCATCTTGTCGCCCTCGGAGACCTTCCGCTTCTGGGCGATACTGACCCGGACCTGCTTGTTGACGCCAGCCGGCAGCTCAACGCCCGCGTCTCGCTCGAAGACGCGCACGTCCACAACCTTGCCACGCTCGCCGTGCGGCACGCGCAGGGAGGTGTCCTTCACCTCGCGCGCCTTCTCGCCGAAGATCGCCCGCAACAGGCGCTCCTCAGCCGTCAGCTCCGTCTCGCCCTTCGGGGTGATCTTGCCGACCAGGATGTCGCCGGCCTTCACCTCGGCGCCGATCCGGATAATCCCGTTCTCGTCGAGGTCACGCAGGCTGTCCTCGCCGACGTTCGGGATGTCGCGGGTGATCTCCTCAGGGCCGAGCTTCGTGTCGCGGGCCTCGACCTCGTGCTTCTCGATGTGAATCGAGGTGAACTTGTCGTCCCGGACGATCGACTCCGAGAGCAGGATCGCGTCCTCGAAGTTGCCGCCCTCCCAGCACATGAACGCCACCAGGACGTTCTGGCCGAGCGCCAGCTCGCCCTCTTCCGTCGAGGAAGAGTCTGCCAGCGGCTGCCCCTTCACGACGCGCTGACCGCGCATCACGATCGGCCGCTGGTTCATGCAGGTGCCCTGATTCGAGCGCGTGAACTTGCGCAGCCGGTAGGTGTCCCGCTCGCCAGAAGCGTCTCGAATCACGACCTCGCGCGCCGAGACCGAGTCCACCACACCGTCCGTCCGCGCCAGCACCACCTGGCCCGAATCGCGCGCCGTGCGCACCTCCATGCCAGTACCGACCAGCGGCGCCTCTGGCTTGAGGAGCGGCACCGCCTGACGCTGCATGTTGCAGCCCATCAGCGCGCGGTTCGCGTCGTCGTGCTCCAGGAACGGGATCAACGCACCCGCCACGCTCACCGTCTGCTTCGGCGAAACGTCGACGAAGTCCACCCGCTCCGGCGGCTCCTCCAGGAAGAGCGAGCCGTGCCGTACCGAAATACGGCTGTCCGCGAACGTATTGTCAGGATTCAGGTGCACGTTCGCCTGCGCGATCGAGAAGCGCTCCTCCTCGTCGGCCGGCAGGAACGTCACTTCGTCCGTCACGAACGGCACGATGTTGACGAACTTCAGGTCGGCGACCGCCGCGATCTTCGCCGCGAGGCCATCCTCGATCAGCGTGCCCTTCTTCGCGATGACGTCGCCGTTGTCGGAGACATCCTCGCGGAGGGTTCGGCCGATCAGTCGGGCCGCGTCGTTCTGCACCGTCCGCAGCACCCGGCGGTACGGCGTCTCGATGAAGCCGAAGTCGTTGATTCGGCCGTACGTCGCCAGGCTACCGATCAACCCGATGTTCGGGCCTTCAGGCGTCTCGATCGGGCAGATCCGGCCGTAATGGCTGTGGTGAACGTCGCGAACCTCGAACCCCGCGCGATCCCGCGAGAGACCGCCAGGACCGAGCGCCGAGAGCCGCCGCTTGTGGGTCAGCTCGGCCAGCGGGTTCACCTGGTCCATGAACTGGGACAGCTGGCTGCCGCCGAAGAACTCGCGCATCGCCGCCACGACCGGGCGGATGTTCACCAGGCTGGACGGCGTTGCCGTGGCCGGCTCGGTGATCGACATGCGCTCCTTGACCACGCGCTCCATCCGGAGCAGGCCAACCCGGAACTGGTTCTGGATCAGCTCACCCACCGCGCGGACGCGGCGGTTGCCCAGGTGGTCGATGTCGTCTCTAGAGGACCGCTCGTTGTTGATGCGGATCATCTCGCGGACGATCTCGATCAGGTCCATCGGGGTCAGCACGCGGTCGGTCTTGTAGTCGGTCTGCTCGATGCGCAGCCGGCGGGACAGCTTGTACCGCCCGACCCGACCGAGGTCATAGCGGCGGAAGCTGAAGAACAGCGAGTTCAGCAGCTGCTTGGCGTTTTCCGCGTTCGGCGGATCGCCCGGCCGCAGCCGGCGGTAGAACTCCAGCAGCGCCTCCGCCGTGCTCGACGCCGGATCCTTGTCCATCGTGGACTGCAGGTAGTGGTGGTCCCGGTGGTTGTCGTCCGCCTCGTAGAGCGCCAGCAGCTCGTCGTTGTCGCCCTTCTTGATGGGCGAGCCGGGAACAGCGCCGAGGGCACGCAGCAGCGTGGTGACCGGAATCTTCCGCTTCCGGTCCACCTTGACGGACAGCACGTCACGGCTGGACGTCTCGAATTCGAGCCAGGCGCCGCGGCTCGGGATCAGCTTCGCCGTCGAGAGCGGGCGGCCGGTGGTGGTGTCCTCGGCCGCGTCGAAGTAGACGCCCGGCGACCGCACCAGCTGGCTGACCACGACACGCTCGGCGCCGTTAATAATGAAGGTGCCGTTCTCCGTCATGAGCGGGAAATCGCCCATGAAGATGGTCTGCTCCTTCATCTCGTTCTCGGCCTCGCCGGACTTGATCCGCAGCCGCATCCTGACCCGCAGCGGCGCCGCGTACGTCTGATCGCGCAGGCGGCACTCGTCCTCGGACAGCTTTGGCTCGCCGAACTCATACCCCGGCTCGCCGTCCGACCCGGGCACGGCCAGCTCGAGCTCCATCGTGCGGCCCGTGAAGTCCCCAATCGGCGAGATCTCGTCGAACAGCTCGCGCAGCCCCTCCGTCTTGAACCAGCGGAACGAATCGCGCTGAACCTGGATCAGGTTCGGCACGGGCGCCGCTTCGGCGAAGCGCGCAAACGACTTGCGCGCCATGATCACATCAGCGAGTGCGAGCGAGCTCGGGTCGGCCGGGGCGATAGCCATGAAGTCAAACCTCCTGTGAGGACACAGGCCGCGAGACCGGGACGGTCAGCAGGTGCAGCGGACAGCCACCACCGGCGGCGACGATGGCGGCGCAGCGGATGCGCGTGGTGGGGAAACGGTGCCCAACGTCAAAGTATACCGAGGTTCCCACGAATCCGGCGAAACACGACAAAAACCCGGCCACAGGGCACCGTCCGTTTTGGCGGCCTCTGTAGTCCGGTTATCGGGGTAGCGCTCATCTGTTGGTGACGCACAGACCCATGTTCGTCGCCTATTCTAGCACACCGTCGAAGATCGTGTGGCATACACACACTGTCTGGGGTGTGCGTCAATGCGTTGTGGGGCGCGATGAATCGCGCCCGTACAAGGCAGCATCCCTGGTACGGGCGCGATTCATCGCGCCCCAGGTGTCTGGATCAGCACAAACTCTGATGCACACCCGGTCGCCTCTGCGGCCCGGCCGGCTAGAGCCCCAGCGCCGCCAGGTACTCGCGGCTGCGGCGGGCGCTCTCGCGCGGCGAGCCCATCCCCGGCAGCACGTCCTGCTCGACCACGATCCAGCCGTCGTACTCGTGATCTTGCAGCCACGATACGACGGCGGGAAAGTCCACGATCCCGCGCCCCAGCTCGCAGAACACGCCCTCCCCGATGGCCCGGTCGTACTCCCAGCCCTCGGCCCGTGCCTTGCTGGCGACTCCGGCGTCGAGATCCTTGAAGTGGACGTGCCAGACCCGCTCTCCAAACCGCTCGAAGCCGGCCAGCGCGGCTCCAGCGTCGTTCACGCCGCTGCCGTAGGTGTAGTGGCCGGTGTCGAGCACCAGCCCGACGTATGTCGGATCGGTCAGGTCGAGCAGCCGCGCCGTCTCGTCGGACGTCTCGACGAACCCGGCGCAGTGGGCATGGAATGCCGTCCGGAGGCCCGTCTCGTCGTAGACGGACCGGGCCACATCCTCGACGCCCTTCGCGAACGTCCGCCACTCGTCGTCGGACAGCCCGATATCCGGCGTCGCTCGCCCCGCCATCAAGGCGCGGGTCGGGTCGCTGCCGTTCGCGTCGGCCAGAATCACGTACGGTAGCTTCGCGCCGGGACCTGTCTCGCCAACGGCCCGGATCAATCGCGCCGTCTTCATGGCGTGCTCGCGAGTGTCGTGCAAGGTGCCTGGGTATCTGAACGCCCCCTGCACGAACGCTCCGACCATCGACAGGCCGCGCCGCTCCAGCTCGTCTCGCAGCCGGGACGGGTCGGTCGGCATGAAGCCCCAGTCGCCCAGCTCGGTGCCAACGTAGCCGGCCTCTGCCAGCTCGTCCAGCATCTGAACGTACCCGATCCGGGCGCTCGCGTCCGTCCCAAACTCGATGGTGCCCCACGAGCACGGCGCGTTCGCCAGTCGAATGCTCACAGCGTCACCCCTCGTCCACTGGCGCTTTGAAGAACGCGCAATACAGCTCGCCCTCGAAGTCACCGCTCGTTTGCCGTTCGACGAGGACGACGCTGACCAGCTCCCAGCCGTCGGCGCCGACGGCATCCAGCGCATCGCTGAGCTTCTCGTGCTCGCGACCGCCGGCCCGACACACGTACCGCCCGACGCGATAGTCATAGCCGTTGGTCACGTGGACCGTCCGATGTCGCCACCGTGTCACGTGCTCGCCCTCAGAGACGAGCTGGCCCGCGTCACATCCACCACCTGCGCGCACCTGACGCCGAGTCTAGAGGAACGTCCGCTGCTCGGCGCGCTTCGCCTCCCAGGCTCGTCGCGCGGCCCGCACCGACTCGCTCTCGCTGACCTCCGCCACCGGCACGTCCCACCACGACTCGTACCCCGGCACGCTTTCCATCCGGTCGTTCTTCACGTAGATGACGCTCGTGCGGTCGGACGCCTTCGCCTCGGCGAGCGCCGCCACCACCTCGTCGTAGCCGGCGCACTCGGTCACGTTCGCCCCAAGCCCCCGTGCGCAGGCCGCCAGGTCGAGCCCGACCTCACGAGCATCGACAGTGTCGTCGGTCGCCACACTCCCGTTCGACGGATACACGTACCGCGTGCCGAACCCCTGCTGCCCGAGCGACCGGCTCAGCCCGCCGATGCTCTTGTAGCCGCTGTTGTCCATCAGCACGACCGTCAACCGATAGCCCTCCTGGATGGACGTGGCAATCTCCGATGCCATCATCAGAAACGAGCCGTCCCCGACCAGCACGTACACTTCGCGCTCCGGCGCGGCCATCTTGATGCCGAGCCCACCGGCGATCTCGTACCCCATCGTCGAGAAGCCGTACTCCAGGTGGTACTGCTTCGGGTGGCGCGCTCTCCACAGCTTGTGCAAGTCGCCCGGCAGGCTGCCGGCCGCGCAGACCATGATGGCGTCCGGATCGCCCTTCTCGTTGACGACGCCGATTAGCTCGCCCTGGCTCGGCAGCGGCCCGTGGCGGATGCCGTAGATCCGATCGACCTCGGCCTCCCACTCGTCGTGGAGTCGCGAGCACTCGGCGCGATACGTGGCGTCAACCGTGTACCCGTCGAGCAGTCCCGCCAGCTCCTCCAGCGTCGCTCGCGCATCCCCAACCAGCCCGAGCGCACCCTGTTTCGCCGCGTCGAACGACGCCACGTTGACGTTGACGAAGCGCACGTTCGGGTTCTGAAACGCCGTCTTGGAGGCCGTCGTGAAGTCGCTGTAGCGCGTCCCGATCCCAATCACCAGATCGGCCTCTCGCGCGATCCGATTCGCCGCCAGCGTGCCGGTCACGCCAATCGCACCGAGCTGGAGCGGATGGTCGAATCGGAGGCTGCCCTTGCCGGCCATTGTCTCGCCGACAGGAATTCCGGTCCGATCCACGAAGACTCGCAGGGCATCGGTCGCTTCGCTGTAGATCACGCCGCCGCCAGCCACGATCAGCGGTCGCTTGCTGGCCCGAATCCAGGCCGCCGCCTTCGCCAACGACGCACGATCCGGCCGGTTACGTGACACGCTCCAGACTCGTTTCCTGAACAGTGCGGACGGAAAATCATGCGCCTCGGTCTGGACGTCCTCGGGCATCGCCAGCGTCACGGCGCCTGTCTCGGCGGGATCCGTCAGCACGCGCATCACCTCGGGGAGCGCCGTCACCAGCTGGTCCGGTCGGTTGATCCGATCCCAGTACCGGCTGACCGGCTTGAAGCAATCGTTTACCGAGACGTCCTGAGTCTGCACAGACTCCAGTTGTTGGAGCACCGGCCCGACGTTCCGCCGCGCGAAGACGTCGCCCGGCAGCAGGAGCACCGGCAGGCGATTCACCGTCGCCGCTGCCGCGCCGGTCACCATGTTGGTGGCGCCCGGCCCCACCGACGACGTGCACACCAGCGTCTGGAGCCGATTCTTCGTCTTGGCGTACGCTGCGGCAGTGTGCACCATCGCCTGCTCGTTGCGGGCCTGGTAGTACCGCAGCTCGGGCATTTGCTGGAGCGCCTGCCCGATCCCGGCCACGTTGCCGTGCCCGAAGATCCCGAAGCAGCCGGCGAAGAACGGCTGCTCGACGCCGTCACGCTCGACGTACTGGTTGACGAGGAAGGCGACGAGCGCCTGGGCGGTCGTCAGCCTGCGAGTAGTCTCGGGCATCGTCGCCCTCCGAAGTGTCAGGATCTGGCGTGTGCGGATGAGAGTCGCCAGCCACGTGCCGACCTCCGCTCACGCCCCCGGAATGTACCATCTGGCATCGTGCCGACTGCTGACCGCCCGCCCCACCTGATCTCGCCGGACGCCGTCGCCGACTGGCTCGCAGGCTCAGCGGTGTTGGCCGTGACGTACCATCGGACATCTCGGGAGTCCGCTGAGCGTATCCGCCGTACAGGTGTCGTTCCCGCCAGATCGCGAGTAGGCACATTCGGGGCAGGCTTCTATACCGCCTCCGTCGAGGAGGAAGAGTACGGCCCAGCAACACTGGTCGTCGCGATACGGTTGGTGAGTCCACTATCGGGAGACCTCGATGATGTGGAAGCCATCATTGACCGTATCGCCGCTCGACTCAATCCCCCGCGCGGCGAGATCACCGAAGCCGTCGCACAGGCAATCCGCCTGGAGCTTCTCAACCTCGGGTATGATGGAATCATCGTCCGGGACGGCGGCGGCGATGGCGTTGATTGGGTGGTTGCGCTGACCGGCGCGTCGGTAAAGGTGGTTGACGAGTGAGCTGGGAGCCTTCAGCACAGGCAGATGCGTTCGGTGGCTGCCGGTTCTGCCTTCATTACCGGGGCGGTGGTCGATGCTCGGCTTTTCCGACGCGCATCCCACTGCCGATCTTCGCCGGGGACATCGACCACATGATCGTGCGCCCTGGACAGGTCGGCGACGATATCTATGAGATGATTGACTTCGAGGTCTGGCAGACGACCGGCGAGCGACGGCCTCTTTCAGAGAGGGCAGCCCGCGTCAGAGCCTCCTGACTCAGGCCAGCTCCGGGTCAACCGCGTACTCTTGAAGCACCTCGCCGGCGTTCACCGCCCGGTCGTGCTCCAGGTCTGCCCGGATCGCGTCGGGGAACGGGATCCCCAGCTTCGCCAGCTCCGGCCCGATCTCGTCGATGGTCGGTCTGGTCTTGAAGCCGGTCGGGTTCTCGAAGCCCATCTCGATGCCGTCGCCGCCGCAGATCACGCAGAAGTTGTCCGAGTCAGGCTCCTCGCCGTAGCCGTCGCAGTTCTTACACAGCTCGGCGATGGTCAGGAAGAACGACTGTAGCGATCTGTCCCAGCCGACGAACACCTGCCGCCCGCCATACCGGTACCACCGCCGGCTCATACAGACCCCGCGCGCCGGATCGAGCGCCGGGCAAATCGGAGAAAGTCCACTCGCAACCCGTGACTCGCAGCTCGCAACTCGTCTACCCCTTGATCGCTCCGCTCAGCACGCCGCGTGTGAAGTACCGCTGCAAGAACGGGTACAGCAGCAGGATCGGCACCAGCGCCACCACCAGCACCGCCATGTGCATCGCCTCGGCCGGCGGCAGTCCCCCGTCGTCAACCGTTGAGGCGATGCCCGGGATCGGCGCAGCCTGCACCACATAGTTGCGCAGTACCAGCTGCAGCGGCCACTTGCCGTTGTCGTTCAAGTACAGCATCGCGTTGAAGAACGCGTTCCAATACGCCACCGCGTAGAACAGCGCCACCACCGCGATCACCGCGCCGGACAATGGCAGCACGATGTGGGTCAGGATCTTCAAGTCGCCCGCGCCGTCGATGCGCGCGCTGTCGATCAGCTCCTGCGGAATGCCCATGAAGAACTGACGCATCACCACGAGGTTGAACGCGCTGATCATCACCGGCAAGATCAGCGCGGCATACGTGTTCAGCAGTCCGAGCTGCTTCACCACCAGGTAGTTCGGGATGATGCCCGGCGCGAACAACAGCGTGAACAGCACCAGCATCAGGATCGCGCGGCCGAAGACGATCGGCCGGCTCAGCGCGTACGCCATCGCGGTAGTCGTGACCAGGCTCAAGAGCGTGCCGACCACCGTAACGCCGATGCTGACCATCGTCGCCCTGGTGACGATGCCACCGGCCAGAATCGACTTGTACGCGCCGAGGCTCGGCTGCCGCGGCCAGAGCACGATCAGTCCGCCGTTGCGCGTGATCTCTTCCTGCGTGGCAAGGCTGGTCGCCACGACCGTGATGAACGGGTAGATCACCAGCACCGAGATCAGCGTCAGCACCAGAAGCTTGACCGCCCGCTCGAAGAACGTCTCCCGCTCCATCCAGGCCGGGCGCTCGACGCGCCGATCGATCATCGGTACACCCCGTCCTGGCCGAGCCGGTGGGCCACCTTGTTCGCCGAAAGCACCAGCACCAGCCCGACGATCCCCTTGACCAATCCAGCTGCCGCCGTCATCCCCCACTGCCCGCCGACGATGCCGTCGAAGTAGACGTAGGTGTCCAGCACCTCGCCGGCGTCCGGCCCGACGAACGTCCGCTGCAACAGGATCTGCTCGAAGCCGACCGAGAGGATGTTTCCGAGCCGCAGGATCAACAGCAGGATCGTCACCGCCACGATCCCCGGCAGCGTGACGTGCAGCATCCGCTGCCAGCGATTCGCCCCGTCAACCGCCGCTGCCTCGTACAGCGTCGAGTCGATACTGAGCAGCGCCGCCAGGTAGATGATCGTGCCCCAGCCGGTCTCTTTCCAGATCAACTGAAACACCATCATCCACTTGAAGATCGACGGCTCGGCCAGCACGTTCATCGTCGGCAGGCCGCCGTCACGTAGCAGGTGGTTCACCACGCCGGTGCCGCCCAGAATCTCCTGGAACAGGGCAACCACGATCACCCAGCTCAGAAAATGCGGCAGGTAGACCACGTTCTGGACGAACCGCCTGACCCGCACGCTCATGATGCTGTTCAACATCAGGGCCAGCCCGAGCGGCGCCGGGAAGTACAGCGCCAGCTGGAGCAGCGTGATCTGGAGGGTGTTGTTGACGGCCGTCCAGAAGCGTCCGTCCTTCAGCATGTCCGTGAAGTTCTTCAGGCCCACGTACGGGCTGTCGAACCCGAGGAACGGCTGATAGTCCTGAAAGGCGATCGCGTACCCGAGCAGCGGCAGGTAGTAGAACACCAGGAAGTAGGCGACGCCCGGCGCCGCCAGCGCCAGCATCACCCAGTCGCGGCGCACCTGCGCGACAATCGACAGCTTCCGTGCCGTCAGCGGGACGCCAGGCGCGGCCTCACGCGGCCAGGTCGCCGCTTCCGGGCCGGTTCGAACCGTCGGCGCTGCCTCGACACCGGGATACACCGCCCGTTGTGCCACGATGAAGCCCCCTCCGTTCGACACTGAGTCCGGAGTCAGCGTTGGCCGTCACGTCGCCCGGGATTGTATGACAATTCCGAACGACCGTCAATCGAGCAGCGAGCCGGTGACGTCGCTCGCAAGATCGACACCACCGATCCCACCTCTCGCGGGGTGCCCGTCGGATTCCCGCATTGCGACTGGGCCGTGGACTGAAGTCCATGTCTACCGTTGGTGCGTGGCTACGCCACGCCGGGTGGGAGCGGATGCCTGGCGACACACTCCCTCTGCTCGGTCCTCGTCGCGTAGCGACGGTCCAAGGGTAGACGTGGACTTCAGTCCACGGCGTGCGACAGCGTGCAACATCCCACGGGACACCCCTCCCGCAGTCATCCGCCCGCACGGCGCGCGCCGTGCTATCCTCTGGTTGTTGGACAATCGCTCACGGCAACGGCGGCGACTGCCGAGGGCCTGGAGAGGCGGCGATGCAGCTCGAAGAGTACCTCTCGATCCCGTACCGGCTCGTGTGCTACTCGGCTCCTGGGCCTGACGGCACCTGGCGGCGTTACGCCGAGTATCCCGAGATCGGCTGCATCAGCGAGGCGGACACCCCCACCGAGGCGATCGACCTGCTCGAAGAGCAGCGCATCCAGTACATCATCCAGCGCGTCAGGAGCGGCGAGCCGATCCCGGTTCCGCGCCCGCCCTTGCGCTCCCTCGCCAGCGTCCTCGACCTCGAACGGCTCAACTTCGCGCGCTGGCTGGTCGATCACGAGCGCCTCACCGACCGCTAACCGGCGCCGCGCATCGGTTGACCTGCCCACAACATTGTCCTACAATCGCGAAGACGACGCTCGGACGCGCAGCAGCACGGAGCATCGACAACCCGGCCCCTGGCTGCCCCTCCCCAACCGCCGTCGACGAAGGCGCGGCGGCGAAACTGAATCGGGCACCGACAGCGTAGCAGCGTGGCGACGTTAGGAGGAGATCGTGCTCAGCAAGGAAGACAACGAGCTGATCACCAGGGTCGGCCCTGGCACCCCGATGGGCAACCTGATGCGCGAATACTGGCTTCCGGCGATGCTCTCCAGCGAGCTCCCGAAGCCGGGCTCCCCGCCCGTTCGTGTGATGCTCCTGGGCGAGAAGCTCATCGGCTTTCGCGATGGCGAGAACAAGGTCGGACTGCTCGCCGACGCCTGCCCACACCGGGGCGCCTCGCTCTTTTTCGGACGCAACGACGAGTGCGGCCTTCGCTGCGTCTACCACGGCTGGCAGTTCGACACCGCCGGCAGGTGCATCGACATGCCGAACGAGCCGGAAGAGGGCGACTTCAAGGACCGGGTCAAGGCCACGGCGTACCCGTGCCAGGAGCGTGGTGGCGTCGTCTGGACCTATATGGGCTCTCGCGCCACCCCGCCCCCCCTGCCCGATCACGAAGGGAACATGGCGGAGAATTCGCACGAAACGGTGCGGGCCGTCCAACTAGACTGCAACTGGCTTCAGATCCTCGAAGGCGACATCGACACCACCCACGTCGGGTTCCTGCACTACGGCGGCCTCAAGGCGGAGGATCAGCCGCCAGGCAGCTTCTCTGAGTGGCAGCTCCGCGACAAGAAGGCCCAGTTCGAGGTGATCGACACCGAAGGCGGCGCGGCGTACGGCGCCCGCCGTGCGGCCGGCGAGAATCAGGACTACTGGCGCATCGCCCAGTTCTGCTTCCCGTTCTACACCTTCACACCACCGGGCGTGCTCGGCACCAAAAAGGGCGGCGGCGCCCGCGTGCCGATGGACGACCATCACACCATGAGCTTCTTCATGACGGCCGGCCGGCGCGGCCCGAACACGGGTCCGCAGGGCGCCTTCAGGCCGCCCTTGCCGAACACCACGGACTGGTACGGCCGGTTCCGGATGGACCAGACGTTCGAAAACGACTTTCAGATCGACCGTGACCTGCAGCAGAAGGGCGAGGGGACTGCCGGCTACTCCGGCATCGAGGGCATCGCGATGCAAGACGCCGCGATGACCGTCAGCATGGGCGGTATCTACGACCGCAGCAAGGAGCATCTCGCCAGCTCAGACGCGATGGTCATCCGGGTCCGCCGCCGCCTGATCGCCGCCGTTCAGGCCCACATGCGATCTGGCGTGGTCCCACCCGGCGTGGACGATCCGGAGGTGTACCGGGTCCGCTCCGGCGGTCTCTTCCTCCCGCGAGGCGCCGACTGGGTCGAGGCGACACGCGAGCTGCGCAAGGCGTTCGTCGAGCACCCGGAGCTCGACCCAACCCTGAACGGCCCGCTCTGATCGAGTAGGCAGCAGGCGGTGGGCAGTAGGCAGAAGGGCGGGACTCGCAATGAGTCCCGCCCTTCGCCGGTTCTACACCAGGTCGTTCCGCTGGCCCTAGACGACCGCCACCAGCTCGTCCGAGACCAACCCGTGCGCCTCGCGGTGCATCGCGGCTGCTGCCTCCTTGTTCGGCGCGTCCACCAGGCAGTACACCCGGCCGGAGCCTCGATCGTACCAGTACTTCAGGGAGCTGACGCCGTGGTAACCGCGCACCGCGAGATCCCGCGTGCGCTCACCTTCGACGTGCGGGGCGGCCGGCGCGTTCGCCTGCTCGTGGACGTCCATGAAAAGCGGCATCTGTCGGTCCTTTCGCGTCAGAGCTGACGCAGCGCTTACCGACAGGATGCAGCCCCGCCCGGCGGTCGAGATAGTCGCGAAATGCACTATCCATCTCACCTTCTCTGGCCCGAAATGGCGCAGATGTCACCCCGGGCACACTTCAGCGGGCGCGGACGACGCGCAGCGACCACGACGAGATACCTGGCGGCCTATCGTGTGCCAGACGGCTCGTCGGCCACGGTCAGACCGTGCTCGACGGCCCAGGCCGCGACGCCAGCCCGGTTCGGGACGCCGAGCCGCTCCATCACCCGACGGACGTAGTTCGCGGCGGTGCCTTCCGCGATCACCAGCTCCCGCGCGATCTCGCGATTGGTCAGCCCCCGCGAGATCAGGACGGCCACCTCGCGCTCACGCCGAGGCAACAAGGGCAGCTTCGTCTCCGTACGCGGTGACGTGGCACGATCCGGCACTGGAGCGACGTCCCTACGGTCGTCGCTCGCGAGGTCGGCGGGCGGCGGAGACTCAGTCAGCTCTGTCTCGGCCTGCTCTGTCTCGGCGTGCGCCGGTCCTGAGAGCGCCTCGTCTATCGCTCCGTTCAGGTCGAGCGCCCGGCCGGCCTCCCAGGCCGCGCGCAGGGCCGGCGTGGCGAAACGCTCGTCCACGGCGCGGCCGGAGCTGCGCGTAGCTGCCTCGTCAGGCGGCCGGATGAAGCTCCGGCGCGCCCGGAGCTCCTCGCTCGCGCCAAGCAGGCGAGCCGCGCGTTCGTCGTGACCGGCCAGCGCGGCCACGTCCGCGAGGAGCTCCAGACAGAGGATCGTGCCCCGATGGTCCCCGAGCGTGCGCCGGCGCGCCAGGCTCTCCCGTGCGAGGACTCCAGCCCGCTCGCCGTCACCCCGCGCCAACGCGGTCCTCGCCTGATTCGACAGTGCGATTGCCACGCCCCACGCGTCGCCAGCGTCCTGGAAGAGGGCCATCGACTCCTCGTCGAGCACCTCGGCCCGCGCGAGCTCGCCCCGAGCACAGGCGAGAGCGGCCAGGTTGTGGAGCGCCAGGGCCGTGCCGGACCGGTCGCCACACGCTCGGCGCGCCGCCAGACTCTCTTCGTACAGCTGCAAGGCACTGTCGTAGTCACCGAGGTCGCCAGTCACGTTGGCAAGCGTGTTCAGGGCCAGCGCGACACCGGCGAGATCGTCCAGCCCCCGGAACAGCGTGAGGCTCTGTCGGCACAGGTCGGCGGCGCGGTCGTAGTCGCCCCGCTCGCGGGCCAGTTTGGCGGCGGCGTGGAACGCTTTGGCCCGAGCGGACGGCGTCGCGCGGTCGGCGTGCGCGAGCGCTTCGTCCAGACTCCGCATCCCCTCGTCCAGGTAACCGCGCACCCACCAGAAGCGCCACAACGCGCCTCCCAGCCGCACCGCGGTCTCGGCATCGCCGTCGCTGGCCGCTCCCCGCAAGGCCGAGCGCAAGTTCTCGTGGTCGCGCTCCAATCGACGCAGCCACACCGCCTGTTCGCTACCCTGCAAGCCGGCCTCGGCAGTCTCCGCCAGCGCGACGAAGAACGCCGCGTGGCGCCGCCGAACATCGTCACGTTCGGCCTGGGAGAGCTGCTCCAGCGCAAACTGCCTGATCGGTTCGAGGAGCCGGACCCGCGGCTCGCCGTCGTCGGGGAGCTCGCGCCGCAGCAGGCTGTTCTCGATCAGCGACGCGATGGTGGCCTGATTGGCCGCACAGACCGTGCGCGCCGCGTCGAGCGAGCATCCGCCGACGAAGATCGCCAGCCGACGCAGCAGCACCTGCTCGCTCGGCGGCAACAGGGCATAGCTCCAGTCGATCGCCTGCCGCAACGTCTGCTGACGCACCGGCAAGTCTCGTGCGCCGCCGGCGAGCAGGTCGAGTGGGCCACCGTCGCCGACAGAGACGTCTTCGGCGAGGAGTTGCCGATGGATGGCCTGGAGCGAATCCGTACGCACCCGGCCCGCCGCCAGCTCGATGGCGAGCGGCAGGCCGTCCAGCCGGCGGCAGATCTCGGCGATCAGTCGCGGCGTAGACTCGTCAACAGTCAGGTACGGGTCCGCCGCGTGCGCCCGCTCGACGAAGAGCGCCGCCGCCGGAGCGTCGAGTGCGTCCGCATGCAACGCACCGCTGGAGACCGGCAAGGCGAGCGGCGGCACCGGCAGTTCGCGCTCCCAGCGCAGGAGCAACGGCACGCGGCTCGTCGCCAGGATCCGCAGGCGCGAACAGGCTGACAGCAGCTCCGCGACCAACGGCGCGGCATCGAGCACTTGCTCGAAGTTGTCGAGCACGAGCAAGATCGCCTGATCCCTCAACACCGCCGTCAGCCGACCCACCGCCCGACCCCGACCCGGCCGAATATCCAACCGGTCCGCGATGGCCCACGCCACGTCGGCTGGATCGGAGATCGACGCCAGATCGACGAACCAGGCGCCGTGCGGCATCTCGTCGAGGAGGGACTGTGCAACCGTGATCGCCAGCGTCGTCTTGCCGACGCCCGGCGGTCCGGTCAACGTCAACAAGCGAGCATCGGCGGACAGGAGCACCCGCCGTGCCGCCTCGATCTCGGTCTGGCGCCCGATCGGCGAAGCGGGGAGGAGCGGAAGCGAGCGGTACTGCAACACTGGCACGGCGGCCTACGTCAGGTGCGCTCCATGCTTGTGGACCGCCTCCCGGACGTTCGCCACGTGCAGGCGCGCCATTCGTTCCAGCTCCACTGCGTCCTTCGACTCCAGTGCTGCCAGAATCGCCTGGTGCTCGGCCAGCGAGGCGTCGCGTCGGCCCGGTACCAGGATCGAGCCGAACTGGTAGCGGATCAGCGGATACTGCAGCGAGCCCAGGAACCGCGTGACGATCTCGTGGCCGGCCGCTTCGAGAATGATCTTGTGGAACCGACCGTTCAGGGCCGCGTACCGCATCACGTCGTCAGCCGCCAGCGCCACCTTCATCTCTTCGACGTTTTCGCGGAGCTCCTGCAGGTCCTCCGGCGAGATCCTGTCGATCGCGATGACGGCTGCCAGACCTTCGAGCACCTCGCGCACCAGCAGGATCTCGACCGCTTCCGCCAGGCTAAACGCCCGCACGCGCGCGCCCCGGTTCACCTCGATCTCGACCAGCCCCTCTTCGTGCAGGCGGATCAGCGCCGCTCGGAGCGTCGTTCGACTCACCCCGAGCGCCTGCGTCACCTCGGCCTCGATCAGGCGCTGGTGCGGCATATAGACGCCGTTCATGATGGCGTCGCGAAGCCGCACGTAGGCGTACTCCAGTTGACCGCGTACCGCCGTCTCGGCAGCGCCGCCTGCCGACCCACTCGGACGCTTCGCGGTCACCCTCGCGCGCGCTCCCCGCTGATTGCCAGATATCGGTCTCGATTTGGACATCGCCACTACGTCTCACTCTCTTCCGCGTCGATTGAATCGGACGTCTCGCCGGGTCTCGCGCCGACATTCTATCTGGCGACCGAGATTGACGGACAATCGCGTCAGGTGACAGATCTGGCGCGTGGCTGGGCCAACCCGCTCGCCACTCAGGCAACGTGGACGGTCGGGCGCCGTATCGGGTCCCGCTCGGCCTGCCGCAGCACCTCGTGGGTGACTGGCGCGATGTCGCCTTCGCCGACTAGCAGGTAGCGGATCATGTGGACGATCGGGCTGCCTTCGGTCCACTCGAAGTAGACGTGCGGGATCTTGCCGGTCCGGTCGCGCACGTACAGCAAGAACGCGGCAATGGCGTTCGGTACTGCCGCGCTCTGCGTTCGCAACACCCGGTGCGGCCCGATCTGCACGCCCCAGACGTGGAGGTCGGGCGCGAAATCGGAGGCGTCTGGTACGGCGATCTCGAGGAAGAGGATCGGCTCGCTGGCCGGGACGTGGTTGCAGAGGCGGGTCTGCCGCTCCTTCTCCTCGTAGTCGTCCACCGAGAGCTCGTTGTCGGTGTCGTGGGCGATGATCCGGATCTCGCCCCGCCTCGCCTCCTGGATGAATCGGCGGGCCGTCTCGTCCAGCGTCACCCGCCCCACGCGCAGCTCGGTCTGCCGCGCGATCCTGGAGACTACCGAGACGACCACGATGGCGATGATGAACGTGCTGGCGATCTTCAAGCCCTCTGGCTCGCCGATTACGGTCACCAGCGTGGTGTAGATGAAGATCAGCGAAACCGGGCCGAACAGAGCCAGCGCGGCATATTGGCGCGCACGGTACGCCGAAAGCGTCACCGCCACCGTCGCCGAGGTCATCAGCGCCAGCACACCCGTTGCGTACGCGCCAGCCTGCGCTTCGACGCTCGCGCCGAACGCGATCGTCACCCCAAAACTGATGCCTGTGAAGATCAGGACCAGCGGACGGGTCGCGGCGGCCCAGTTCGGGGCCATGCCGTAGCGCGGCAGGTAGCGCGGCACGATGTTCAGCAGCCCGGCCATCGCCGAGGCGCCCGCGAACCAGAGGATCAGAATCGTGCTGACGTCGTAGACCGAGCCGAAAATCTCGCCGAGCATCCCGTGTGCGAGATACGCCAGCGCCCGCCCACTCGCGGAGCCGCCAGGAGCCAGCTCGGCGTGCGGGATCAGGATCGTGGTCACCAGCGCGCTCGCGATCAGCAGCAGGCTCATCAACAGCGCCGCGCTGGTGAGCAGCTTGTGGGTGTTCCGAATCCGCCCGCGAGGCTGCGCCGGGTCGTCGGACGCGTCGCCCTGGACGAGAGGCATCACCACCACGCCCGTCTCGAACCCCGACAGGCCCAGCGCCAGCCTCGGAAAGACCAGCATCGCCGCGCCGATCATCCCGAGCGGGCTCGGGTACAAGCCGAACAGGCTGGCCGTCCAGCCAGTCAGGAGGCGCGGCTCCTGGACGATCTGCCACAGCCCGACGCCGATCACAATCGTATTCAGGAGGATGTAGCTCGCCACCAGCACGACCGCGACCCCGATCGCCTCGCCAAACCCCTTGAGGAAGACCGCGCCGAGCAGCCCGATCAGCACCAGCGTCGCGATCACCTCGTGGCCGTGCACGAACCGGGTGAACGGGTTCTCCGCCAGATGCGCCGTCGCGTCCGCCGCCGAGAGCGTGATCGTGATGACGAACCCGGTCGCCACGAAGCCGATCAGGCAGAGCACGAACAGCTTGCCCTTCCACCAGCCCATCAGCCGTTCGAGCATCGAGATCGAGCCGTCGCCGTGCGGGCTCTCGCTCGCCACCCGACGGTACATCGGCAGCGCGCCGAACAGCGTGACCACGACCAGCATCAGCGTCGCCACCGGCGCCAGCACGCCCGCCGCGATGGCCGCGATGCCAGGCTGATACCCGAGCGTCGAGAAGTAGTCGACGCCGGTCAGGCACATCACCTTGTACCAGGGCTGCGTGTGGTGCTGGGCCTGCGTCTTGACCTGGGTCTCGCGCTCGTAGAACCCCTCGGGCTCCGGGGTGTGTCCGTGGAGCAGCCAGGCTGTCACACGGCCAAGCGGACCGCGGCTTGCTCCCCGCTCGCTCGCTCCGGGTGGCGGCTCAGAGAGGGAGCCGGCGCCTCCCGCGTAACCGGAGCCCCGCATGTCCTGGCTCGCGCCGGTCTCTCGCCCGTCACGAGATCGTTCGACGACGTTGGCCGCGTTGGACCGGCTCGTGGCCCTGTCGGCGCGAGATCGCCCCTTGCCGCGGCTGCCGCCGTTGGAGGACCGGCTCATGCGCGGCTCGTCGCACGGCCTGAGCGCGGCAGGCTCACCCTGGCCGACCACTGCCGGTCTGGGGATCTGCCGCGCATTGGGAGTGGCGCCACGTTCTGTCGAGTCAGTCGCGTCACGATCTCAATCTCCGGCCAATCAGGTCCGGTGTATGCATCCAGCGTACCGTGCCCGCGTCAGGCCGTCCACAGAATAGTCGGCCCACCACCTGCGTTTCTGAGAGAATCACTTCAGGAAATCGACAGCCTGACTCGATGCCGGCTTCAGCCTGAGAACGGAAAATGCAAGAGTCAAGCCGGCTCGCTCAGCAGATGACACACGTACTCCTCACGACATTGACCGGTGCCGAGCGAGCTCGGGACATCTGAATCTCCAGGAGCAGATCCATGATCTCGACCATCCCCCGGCTGGCGCGTTCTCGGCGCCTCTTGCTGACTGGTGCGTCTGTCGCGGCCAGCGCCATGCTGCTCGCCGCGTGCTCGTCGGCGTCCACCACGCCGTCGAACACCACGACGTCGTCGGCGCCCACGTCCACGACGTCGGCGGCGGCCAGCAAGCCAACGTCGGCGACGACCGCCGCGTCTCCGGTCGCGGCGTCACCAGCTGCTGTGAGCAGCTCCTCATCGCCGGTCGCCGTGTCCTCGCCGGGGACCTCGGCCGGCGGCGTCACTGCCAGCCCGGCGACGTCTTCGTCGTCATCGTCGGCGGCCGCTGCCCCATCGCCGGCGGCGGCGCAGGCATCTCCCTCCACAAGCGGCCGCAAGGTGAACGCGAACACCGCCACCATGGCGGAGATCCAGGCAGCCCTCGAGGCGAATGGTGTCCCAAATGCCGCCCGCTGGGCGCGCGAGGTGGACGAGTATCGCCCGTATCCGACCGACGACCCGGGCTTCGCCAAGCTGCGCCGCGAGCTGGCCAAGTACAATCCGGCGCCTGACGTCGTCGAGAAGATCGTCGCGAGCCTGTCACTCACGTGATCGGGTCGTCCGCGACCGACTCCGCCGCGCCGCTGATGCGGCGCGGCCTGCTCTGGCTTGGCATCCTCACGTCGGTCGGCATCGTCGTCGAGCTGGCCGTCGAGCGGCACTGGACCCAGGGCACGCAAATCATCGCCTGGGTTGCGCTGGCGGTCACGCTGGTGGCGCTGGCACTGGCCGCCTGGGCCGCCTCGCCAAACGCCGTACGCGTCGCGCGCATCCTCGCCGTCGTCGTGATGGTCAGCGCGCTGTACGGCGTCTGGGAGCACGTCGAGAGCAACTATGATGCTGGCGAGCTCGACCGTGAGTACGGCGACCGCTGGGAGTCGTTGCCAACATCCGAGCGCTGGTGGCTCGCCGTCAGCAAGACGGTCGGGCCGTCGCCACCGCTCGCCCCGGGCGCGCTGGCGCAGGCCGCCCTCTGCGCGCTGCTCGCCACCGCCGGGCGTTCCCCCTCGACTGACCCCCGTCGCGATCCGGCCTGACGCCTGCTGGAGCCCGACCCCTGCTGGGCTACTCTGCCCGGTCATCGCCGCCCCATGACTCATCATCGCGTCAGGCCGTGCCGAGCGCCGTCTCCCACGCTTGCTGGGTCGCGATATCCTGGCTCCACGGCCGCATCACGGCCGCCGCCCGCGCGTCGCGGTAGTACCGTTCGAGCGGGAAGCGCTTGAGCAGCGCGCGTCCGCCACAGACGCGGATCGCCTCGCCGGTCAGCTCCACCACCGAGCGCTGGATCGTGACGTGCGCCGCGCGCGCCCGCTGCACGCTCTCGACCGGCGGGTCCAGCCGCTCCTCAGAGATCGCGCGGTAGAAGAGCGCGCGGGCGGCCTCCAGGCTGAACAGCATCTCGGCCACCGCGTTGCCGCGCGCCGGTGCCGATCCCTGGAGCCCGGGCGCCCCGTCCACCTGTCCGGCCAGATACTGGATCGTCACGTCGTACGCGGCCTGCATCAGCCCCAGAAAGGTCGCGGAGAAGCCCAGGAACAGGTGCGGGTACCGCTGATACAACGCTCCGAAAACGCCGGGCGGCAAGATCTCGCCCTCAAACGGCACGAACACGTCGGTCAACACCAGATCGCGGCTCACCGTCGCCCGCATCCCGAGCGGGTCCCACTCGCCGGTGACCTCCAGCCCGGGCGCGTCGGCCGGGATCGCGAGGTAGAGCGTGCGCTCCTCCCACGGCCCGTCCGCCACCAGCAGGGCCGGCGTCGCGTAGTACGAGGCCGCTCCCGCCAGTGAGACGAAGAACTTGCGACCGTTGACGCGGTAGCCGCCTTCGACCCGCTCGGCCCGCGTGCCGAACCGTCGCCCGCCCACCTGGAGCTGGTCGCGGTTGCCGGCCTCGACCGGCTCGCTGTGAGGCTGACCGTAGAACACGCCGCGCTCCACAACCTCTCGGTACCGCGCTGCGCTGAGCGCCTCGTGCCGGGCGCGCACCTCCGGCGGCAAGCTGACGTCCTTCAGGAAGTGGCCCATCATCAGCATCGTCAGGCAGTGCATGTTGAACGTCAGCGCCGTGGCGGCGTTCCCACGCGCGATCTGCTCCGACACGAGGCAGTAGGTCTCGAAATCGGCGCCGAGACCGCCATGCTCTTCAGGGACGCAAAGCGCGAGCAGCCCGGACGCGTGGAGATCGGCGTAGTCGTCCAGCGGGAAGGTCGCGTCACGGTCGTGGGCGGCGGCCCGAGGCGCGAACCGCTCGGTCGCCAGCCGGTAGGCGCGATCGATCGATTCCTGCTGCCGTGGGGAGGGTCGCAGGTCCATCGGAGCTCTCCGTCGGGCTGGATTCAGCTCAGGTTGTAGCGCAGATCACCGTCCGTCCTGGCGCCACTGCTCGAACACGGTCCAGGCGCGGCCGTCCTCGTGCCCGAGCCGCCAGATCGCCACGCCGCCCGTGCGGTACTGCTCGGCAAGCTGGAGCCGCGCTTCCGCGCCATTGCTCTCCTCCAGCCAGACGACGTGCTGCTGGATCGCATCCGCTGGCGGAGCGGGCCTTGGCGTTGGCGTCGGGGCGGGCGAAGAGTCGGTCACGCCACACGGTGGTGGCGTACGGCGCGTGATCTCGTGGGCCGGGCCTGGCAGGCGAACCGGCGTCGGCGGCTTCTCGCCAGCGGGCGCGGCGTACCTCAGCGTCGCCGAGCGGAACGCAGGGTCGAACGTGAGCGGGATGCCGTACCGCTCGACGATGGCGGCGACCTCCGGCGACCCCAGGTAGCGCGCGCCGCCGGAGGTCACGTTCCAGTCGAAGCCGTAGAACGCCAGGCCCAGCAGCACCTTTTCCGGCGGGATCTGGGAGGTCGCGTACGCGATCCCGCGCTCCACGTCGTCGTACGGCGCTACCGGCCCCGGCTCGCCCCAGGCGCCATGGTACTCGTACGCCATGATCGTGATGGCGTCGGCGTGCTGTCCGAGTGCCGCGTACTCGTACGCCGCCGACCACCCGTTGCCGGCGTCCGTGGTCTTGACGGGAACCGCCAGCGAGACGAGCTTGCCGCGCTCGTGGAGCCGCGCCGCCAGCTGCGCGACGAACGCCGTGAACGCCGCCCGGTCGGACGAACGGATCGCCTCGAAATCGACGTCAAACCCGTCGTAGCCCTCTTCCACGACGTAGCTGACGATCTCGTCAACAGTGCGCGCCGAGGTCTCTGGGTCGGTCAGCAGGACGTGATTGAGCCATCCAGCATCGGTCAGCAGGCTCGGGAAGACCTGGACGCCGTTCGCCCGTGCGAAGCGTTTGAGGGTCTGGTCGTCCCGCGTCGAGAGCCGGCCACAGCCGTCGATACTGACCCAGGTGGCGGCCACCACGTCGATCTGCCGTACCTGTGCCGCCAGCGTCGCCCACGACGTGGCGTCGTACTCAACGTAGTACCCGAGCACACGTCGCGGCGGGCCGTCCGCCGACACCACGTCGGTCGCACCCGCCAGGTGCGGCATGGCGAACATCGTCGAGCTGAGGGCGAGCGCAACTGCCACCAATGCAGCCATCAGAGCTCGTCGCACCTGCCCGCCTCGCCCGGCCTTCTCCTCGGCTAGCCTTCTCAATTGTCACATCCCTCGCGCCAGCAGCACAATCGCTACTCCCGCGATCGCCGGCCAGGCAGTCCAGGGTGGCGGCGGCATCGCCGTGGCGTTCGGAGCGTCCCCGCTCGATCTCAGCTTCAGCACGGCCGCCGAGAACACAGCGGGGGTCGGCAACGATGCCGCGAGCGGGGGTGGGCGTCAGATCTTCGGGGGCGCGATTCTACTGGGGGCGCGATGAATCGCGCCCGTACCAGGGACGCTGCCTTGTACGGGCGCAATTTACTGCGCCCCTCACGTCATCGCGCCCCCGGATCTGGATGAGCACGACACTCTGACGCACACCCCGCGAGCGGACGCGGCTTGACGGTCGCAGATCTCGCCGTAACCGCCCGCGGCCGAACGGCTCCGGCGGGGGCTTACCTATCTGGTAGAGGGTGGCGACCCCGGGGTGATTCGAACACCCGACACACGGTTTAGGAAACCGTTGCTCTATCCCCTGAGCTACGGGGCCGGACACGGCGGCCACGCTCGGAGCCGCCGACCAGATTCTAGCAAAGAGCAGCCGTTCCTACCTTCCCGGCAGCAGCTGGTGGCCGTCACTCACGCGACCGAGTGCAGGTCCAGACGAGAGACGTCGGGAACGCAGCGAACCATCTCAGGTCAGCAGGGGGCATACCAGCCGAGGCCGGGCACACCGCTACCGCTGGCTTCGTGTCTGCGTCACCAGTGCGCGTTCGCCAGCCGGCGGAATCGTGGCCGGCACTCTCGGCCGGAACGGACCGGCGTACACGGCCAGCGGGCGCTCGGCTGGCGACGGTGGGGGCGAGCTCGGCCGCTCGGCGTCGCTCAGCCCAAGCTCCTCGGCGATCTCGTCAGGGAAGTAGTCGTAGATCGGATCGTACCAGCTCATGGTGTGCCTCCCACGCCACCGAGCCGCCAGGCCCGCCGCGCGGCAGGTTCTTTCGGTGGCAACGGCGCCGGCCGCCGGTCGGCACGGCTCCTACATGGGGGATAACACGCCACCACAAGACGAGGCAGGGGTCAGGCGTCCTCCAGCATGAGGACACCCGACCCCTCTTAACACCGCCCCGTAACAGACAGCCTCAGGCCGCCACGGTCGGCCGGATCAGCAGCGCGTACTTCGCCGCCAGCCGAATCGACTCCGCCATGCCCTCCGCGTTCGCGATCCCCTTGCCGGCGATGTCGAACGCCGTGCCGTGATCGACTGAGGCTCGAATGAATGGCAGCCCCACCGTGATCGCGATGGTCCGCTCGAAGTCCAGCGTCTTCGCCGCGATGTGGCCCTGGTCGTGGTGCAGCGACAGCACCGCGTCCCACCGCCCCTGGAGACACTGGTGGAAGACGGCGTCGCCCGGAATCGGCCCGTACGCGTCCACGCCGTCGGCCCGCGCCTGCTCGACGCCCGGGGCGATCTCGTCGATCTCCTCCCGCCCGAACATGCCGTGCTCGCCGCCGTGCGGGTTCAGCGCGGCGACCGCGATCTTCGCGTGCGGCTCGCCGAACCGCGTCAGCGCCCGGTGCGCCTTGACAAGCGTGGCGGCGACATTGCCAGCCGTCACCTCGTCGCAGGCCGCCCGCATCGACATGTGCCGGGCCATGAAGAAGATGCGCAGGTTGCGCACCGTGAACATCGTCAGCGTGTCCGGGCTGTTCGTCATCTTCGCCAGCGCCGTCGTGTGGTCGAGATGCGGCACGCCGCCCAGCTGCATCGCTTCCTTGTTGAGCGGCGCGGTCGCCATCGCCTCGATCTTGTTCGCCAGCGCCAGCTTCGTCGCCGTCTCGACGTAGCGGAACGCCGCCCGCCCGGCGAACGGCTGAACCTTCCCCCACTCCAGCGGGCCGATGTCCGGGCTGCCGACGTCGTACAGGTCGATCGTGCCCAGCTCGTACTTCCCGTCCGCCGGATCGGTCACCACGTTGATGGTGGGGCTCAGGCCGAGCGCCGAGGCAGCCCGTTCCAGCGCCATCCGGTCGCCCAACACCAGCGGTCGTGCGCCCTCGTACAGGTCGGCCTCACGAAGCGCCTTCAGAATGATCTCCGGGCCGACGCCGGCCGGATCGCCGAGGGTGATGCCGACCAGCGGTCGCTGACCGTCGTCCATGTCGTTCCTCACAGATGGTCGAATGCTGTGCTACGCACCGTACGGCGAAGGATACCGCGCCGGCACGCCCCGAGACGCGGCCTACCCGAGCAGCCGATCCAGCAGCGCCAGGTAGCCGCGCGTCGCCAATGCCAGCTGCTCCACCGGCACCCGCTCGTTCGGCTGGTGCGCCAGCTTGTCGTCGCCCGGCCCGAAGATCACCATCGGGACGTCGCGGCCCACCCACATCCCGCCGTCCGTGTAGTAGGTTGCGCCACGAACGTGCGGCGCATGCCCGGTCACGGCCTCCACCGCCCCGGCCGCGTGCTGGATCAACGGATGTCCGACCGGCGTCTCGACCGGCGGCATGTCGTGCCCGACGTTCACCTCCAGCCGCAGGCCCGGCGTGGTGGACTCGAGCTCAGCGGCCATGTCGCGCACCTCCGCCACGATCGCCTCGTGATCCTGGCCCGGCACCGTCCGCAGATCGACGGTCGCCTCGCAGCGGTCTGGCACGACGTTCGTCTTGACGCCGCCACGAATGGTGCCCAGGTTCATCGTCGGCGGCGCCAGCAGCTCGTGCGGGGCGTATGGGATCGTCGGCCAGCGCTGCGCCAGCCAGCCGAGCAGGGACACGACATGGTCGATCGCGTTGACGCCCAGGTGTGGCGCCGAGCCGTGGGCCGTCTTGCCGTGCCCGACGATCTGGAGCCAGATCGCCCCACGATGGGCCGCCACCACGTCCAGGTTGGTCGGCTCGCCGATGACGATCCAGCCGAGGCCGTCCAGGCCGCCGGTGTCCCGTAGATGCCTGGCGCCGACGCAATCGACCTCTTCGCCGACCGTCACCGCGAGCCGAACGTCGCCCTTCGGCTGCCAGCCCCGCCGCTGCGCCGCCGCCACCGCCACCAGCATCGAGGCCAGGCCGGCCTTCATGTCCACCGCCCCGCGTCCCCACAGCTCCCCGTCTACCAGCTCCCCCGAGAACGGGTCGTGCTCCCAGGGCGCCTCGCCGGGCGGCACGGTGTCGGAGTGGCCGTTGAGCATCAGCGCGGGCCGCTCGCCGCTGCCGGCCAGTTCCACGAACAGGTTCGGCCGCCCCGGCAGCACCTCCACGATGCGTGGGGTGAGCCTCCAGGAGCTCGCGCGCGCGGCCAGGATGCCCACCACGCCAGCCTCGTTCCCTGGCGGGTTCACGCTGCTCGTTCTCAACAGGTCGCGCAACAGATCGACGACCTCGCGCGACTCGTCAGGGGTTAGCGACTCATGCAGCGACGTCACCGTGCACTCACCCTCACTCTCACTCTCTGCCTTCTGCCCTCTGCGCTCTGCCTGCTCGCCCGTATGGTACCCTCCGAGCCGGAGTCGAGAGACCGCTATCAGGGGAGCACGCGCATGCCAAAGGTGCTGGTCACGCAGCCATCCGTCACCGGGCCAGACGACCCTCGCTTAGAAGCACTGCGCGCGGCCGGCTGGGAGATCCGCCACGAGCCGTCCGGCGCCCGCGCCACCCCCGAGCAGCTGCTGGAGCTGGTCCAGGGCCACGACGCCGTGATCGCCTCCTCGGAGCCGTACACCCGCGCCGTTCTGGAGGGCGCCGACACCCTCAAGCACGTCGCACGCTGGGGCGTCGGCTTCGACCAGGTGGACGTGCCGGCCGCCACCGAGCTCGGCGTCGTCGTCACCACCACGGTCGGCGCGAACGACTGGGGCGTCGCGGACCACGCCTTCGCGCTGATCTTCTCGCTCGCCCGCCGCACCGTCGAGAACGACAAGATGGTCCGGGCCGGCAACTGGACGCGCCCGCCCGGCCGCGACGTCTGGCGCAAGACGCTCGGCATCGTCGGCCTCGGGCGGATCGGACGCGGCGTCGCCCAGCGCGCGTCCGGCTTCGAGATGCAGGTGCTGGCCTACGAGCCGTACCCCGACCTCGCGTTCTGCGAGAAGTGGGGCGTCGAGCTGGTCTCGCTCGAAGACCTGCTCGCCCGCTCGGACTACGTCACGCTCCACGCCCCCGGCGGCGGCGAGAACGTCCACCTCATCAACGCCGAGAAGCTGGCGCTGATGAAGCCGACCGCCTACCTCGTCAACACCGCGCGCGGCTCCCTGATCGACGAGCCGGCCCTGCACGCGGCGCTCACCTCCGGCCAGATCGCCGGCGCCGGCCTTGACGTCCGTGAAGTCGAGCCGCCGCAGGACACCCTGTTCGACGACCTGCCGAACGTCGTCCTGACCGCCCACATGGCCGGCGTCACCGTCGAGACAAGCGCCGCCATGACCGCGATGGCCGCCCAGAGCATCGTGGAGGCGGCCCGCGGCGAACGACCCGGCGGCCTGCTCAACCCCGAGGTCTGGGACCACCGCCGGTCCTACTAACGTACGCCTGCACATGCTGAGAAGGAGGCGACGATGCCGAAGGTACTGGTCACCGCCACCGGACATCGCGGTGACGACGATCCGCGCTTCAACCCGCTTCGCGAGGCCGGCTGGGAGATCAAGACCCACCGTTGGCCCGGCGGCCGACCGGACGACGAGGAGGTCATCGAGCTCATCAACGGCTACGATGCCGTGATCGCCTCCTCCAACGAGCGGTACACCCGCACCGTCTTCGAGCGCGCCGACACCGTCAAGCACGTCGCGCGCTGGGGCGTCGGCTACGAGACGGTGGACGTGCCGGCTGCCAGTGACAACGGCGTGCTGGTCACCACCACCCAGGGTAGTAACCACTGGGCCGTCGCCGATCACGCCTGGGCCTTGATGCTAGCCGTCTCGCGGCGCATCGTGGAGCTCGACAAGATCGGCCGCTCGCGAACCTGGACCCGCCCGCTCGCCGTAGACGTCTGGCAGAAGACGCTGGGCGTGGTCGGGCTGGGCCGGATCGGCAGAGGCGTCGCGCAACGGGCGTACGGCTTCGAGATGAAGGTCGTGGCCTACGAGCCGTACCCCGATCCCGCCTTCAACGAGAAGTGGAACATCGAGCTCGTGGACAGCGTCGAGGAGGTGTTCCGCCGTGCCGACATCGTCACCTTGCATGCCCCCGGCGACAACGTCATGCTGGCGAACGCCGAGCGGCTGGCGCTGATGAAGCCGACGGCGTTCCTGATCAACACGGCGCGCGGCTCCCTCGTGGACGAGGACGCGCTCTACGAGGCGCTGACCGCGAAGAAGATCGCCGGGGCCGGCCTGGACGTCCGCGAGCACGAGCCGCCCGAGGACGACCGCGACGACCGCTTCTTCGCCCTCCCGAACGTGGTGCTGACCCCTCACATCTCCGGCTCCACTAACGAGGCCCAGGCGGTCAGCGCGGTGATGGTAGTCGAGCAGATCATGGCCTCTAACCGAGGCGAGATGCCCCACGGCCTCCACAACCCGGAGATCTGGGACCGCCGCCGCAAGTAGATCGTCAGCAGTCACCCCGCGGCGGCTTGTGTCTCAGCCGCGGTTGAGTCGCGAGCCACCGGCCCCGCTCCTGTCCCGCGCACGTGAGACAGGAGCGGGGCTCTCCCACTTGTCGGAGGCGCCCATGCTCGATCGGGCTACCGATCCGCGCTACCTCGCCTATCAGTACGGCGACTCTGAGAAGCTCAAGATTCGGCTGGAGACCCACGAGCAGTACAGCGAGCACGTCAACCAGGACTGGCACCGCCACTTCACGGCCCAGTTGACGCCGGCAGCCGGCGACACCGTCCTCGACGTCGGCTGCGGCTTCGGGGCGTTCCACCCGGCCCTCTGCGCGGTCGGAGCACGCGTGCTTGCCTTCGACTTCTCTCCAGGTATGGCCCAGGAGTCCGTGCGAAACGCGGTGTCGGCCGGCCTGGACGTGCGGGTGCTCCGGGCGGACGCCCAGCAGATCCCGCTCGCCGACTGCAGCGTCGATCACGCGCTCGCGTCGCACATGCTCTACCACGTCCCGGACATCGAGCGAGCCTTGATGGAGATGCGGCGCGTCGTCAAGCCGGGTGGCCGTGTGCTGTTGATCACCAACGCCGCAGACCACTCGGCACGCCTCCGCGACCTTCACGAACGGGCCGCTCACGACTGTGGCTACACGTCCGCCGTGGCGTTCCCAACCACCCGCTTCAGCCTCGATCACCTCCCGCTGGTGCGCTCGGTCTTCCCGAACGCGCAGCTCCTCCGCCTCCCGAACGCCTTCCTGTTTCCCACCGTCGAGCCGGCCCTCCGCTACTACGCCAGCGGCTTCGTCGATTCGATCGAGGACCGGCCCGAGGACGGCAGCCACCGAGCGCCGATGCTCCAGCGCATGAGCGAGCTCATCCAGGAGATCGTCGACCGAGAAGGCGTCTTCCGCGTCCCGAAGGACGCCGGCGCCTTCCCGGCAACGGTCGAAGCGTAGCGAGGCGCCGGGCGTGAGCACAAGCCCACACGACGTCCCAGGAAAGCTACCGCTCGACAACCTGCCGTCTCGACTGTCGAGCTTCGTCGGTCGAGATCGAGAGATTGACGAGCTGGTCCGCCTGCTCGATGGCGAGCGCCTCGTCACGTTGGTGGGCGCTCCCGGCGTCGGGAAGACCCGACTCGCCCTGCAGGTAGCATCTCGGACACAGACGAGCCTGGCGGCGGGCGCCGCGTTCGTGGATCTGGCCGGCCTTGCCGAGCCCGGTCTGGTTCCCCGCGTCATCGCGACGACGCTTGGCGTGCACACCGCGCACGATGACCTGCTCTTGCAGTCAATCGCCGAGCGCCTGCGACAATCTCCGCTCCTCCTGGTGCTCGACAACTGCGAGCATCTGATCGCGGCCTGCGCCCACATCTGCGAGCGGCTCCTCATGCTCTGCCCCGGGCTTCGACTGCTCGCCACGAGTCGTGAGCCGCTCCGGTGTGAGGGCGAGCTGGTCTGGCGCGTGCCGTCGCTCACGATGCCGCCCGAGCTCGCAGAGAATCGAACCGAACGTCTCGTGCTCGAAGAGCTGGAGCAGTTCGAGTCGGTCTCCCTCTTCGTAGCCAGGGCGCGAGCCGTGCGCGGCTCGTTCCGACTGACCGACGAGAACGCACACGACGTTGCCACGATCTGTCGGCGGCTCGACGGCATCGCGCTCGCCGTCGAACTGGCAGCTGCCAGGACTGCGCTCTTGTCGCCAGCGCAGATCGCCGCGCGCCTCGACGACCATCTGCGCCTGTTGACCGGCGGCGCAAGGACTGCCCTGCCACGTCAGCGCACCCTCGAAGCAACACTCGGCTGGAGCTACCAGCTCCTCTCCCTGGCCGAACAGTCCATGCTCGGTCGCCTGTCGGTCTTCGCCGGCGCCTGGACGCTGGCCGCCGCCGAAGCGGTCGCAACATCGGACCTTGACGATCGTGACGCCCCAGGCGTCGTCGAGACGCTCGGATCTCTCGTTGACAAGTCGCTCGTCCAGGTGATGGACGACACCGTCGGCGAGCCGCGCTATCGATTACTCGAAATGGTGCGCCAGTACGCGTTCGAGCGACTGACCGAGTCTGGCGAGGCGACCCTGATTCGCGACCGCCATTGCGACTGGTTCCTGTCGCACGTCGTGAAGACCGAGCCGCTCGTCTACTGGGCTCCGCCAGTGGCATGGCTCGACGAGCTCGAGCGCGACCACGACAACCTTCGCGCCGCGTTGGACTGGTGCCTGCTTGCGCCTGACTTCAGCTCCACGACCGATCCACAGCTTCGTGACCGCGGCCTCCGTCTCGTTCTCGCGCTCTTCTGGCCGTGGTTCGACCGCGATCACATCAGCGAGCTACGCTGGTGGCTCGAATCGCTGATCGCCGTCCACCCTGACGCTCCTTCGAGCGTCCTCGCGCGGGCCTGTCTCGCCGGCTCCCTCCTGGCCATGCACCAGCGCCAGCTGGACCGGGAGGTGGAGCTCCTCGACCGTGGGTCGCGTATAGCCGAGATCGTCGGAGATGGATGGGCGGTGGCGTGGGCGACGGAATGCGCGGGGCACGTCGCGCGGACCCAGGCTCAACCAGAACGAGCGGAGCCGGTCCTCCGAATGGCGCTGGAGCGCTTCGAGGGGGTCGGCGACCGCTGGGGCGTAGCCTGGTCGCTTCGCGACCTCGGCAGCGTTGCGATCTACGCTGGTCACCTGGCGCGCGCCTGCGAGCTGCTCGAAAGCAGCCTGGCCGTGTCCCGCGAAATCGGCGACGGCTACTGCGAATCTCTAGCACTCGAGTATCTTGGGCGCGCGGTCCATCACCTCGGCGATCTCGACCGCGCATTGGTCTTGCTAGAGCAGGCACGCACCATCGCGCAACAGCTGAAGTATGGCCAGGGAACGAGTCGGGTCGAGTTTGCACTCGGTCGAGTCGTGCTGGACACCGGAGATCTGGGGCGAGCGGCTGAGCTATTCGGTCGCGCATTGGCCGAGCATCGCGTCCTCGGCCAACAAAACGGCCTGGCAGCATGCCTGGAAGGATTCGCGCGCATCGCGCTGGCAGTCGGGGAGGCACCGAGGTCCGCACGAATGCTCGGCGCAGCGTCGGCCATCCTCGACGCCCACGGCTTCAAGCGCCAGCCGATCGACGTGCCGTGGTACGAATCGCTCGTACGCGACGCGCAAGCGGCGCTACCGGGCGAAGCCTACGACCGCGCATTTCGGGAAGGCTCGGCGCAAGATTTTGAGGACGTCGAGAGGGATATGGCGGCGGTCCAGGCGTCAGTCAAGGCGCGCCAACTCGACAATCCGGTTCGCGCCGCCGCTGTTTCAACGTCAGGTCCGCTCACCGCTCGCGAGCGCGAGGTCGCGGCATCCATCGCCTTGGGGCTCACCAATCGACAGATCGCCGAACGCCTCGTCGTCAGCCGACGGACAGTAGACGGCCACGTCGCCAGTATCCTCGGCCGCCTCGGCTTCGCAACGCGCGCGCAGATCGCCGTCTGGGCCGCCGAGCACGGACTGGCCGCACCGGACGTGTCGTCAGCGTCACAAGCATAGGGCCGGGCAGGTCATTGCACCAGCGCCGACGAAGTCACACGCGCCAGCCAGGTAACCGTACCTATGGCGCCGCTCCGCCAGGTGCGTCAACCATCAGGCGGAAAACCGCAACCCTACCGATGCCCCGACGGTGAAACGTGCCCCATCCTGGTCGTGTAGGGCGCGCACCTGGACGTGCAGCTCAGCATCTTCGAGGAGGGCATCGTGCAGAAGCTGAACCGCGACGGCGTGGCGCTGGCGTACGAGGAGGCGGGTCAGGGCGATCCGACGATCCTGCTGATCCACTGCTGGACCTGCGATCACTCATTCCTCGCGCCACAGTTCCGTCATTTCAGTACGAAACACCGAGTGGTGTCGGTAGACCTGCGCGGGCACGGCGAAAGCGACAAGCCCCAACAGGCGTACACGGTGGCCGGCTTCGCCGACGACCTGGCCTGGCTCTGCGATCGACTGGCCGTCGAGCGGACGGTCGTCGTCGGGCACAGCATGGGCGGCAACGTCGCGCTGGAAATGGCCCGCCGTCACCCCGCACTTACGAGGGCAGTCGTGATGATCGACTCCTGCATCATCGCGCCGGCCGGCCTCAAGTCGGCCCTCGAATCGATGGGCGAAGGGCTGCGCGGGCCGGGCCACCGCGAGGTTAGCCAACAGATCGTCGAGGGCGTTTCGCTCCCGACCGACGACGCGCGCCGGAAGGCGTGGATCGCCAAGATCATGAGCGCGGCACCCCAGTTCGTCGTCTCGTCGGCGTTCGACGAGCACATCCTCCGCTGGGACGGCGAGGCGGCAGCAGCGGCGTGTACGGCGCCGGCCCTGTACATCGGCGCAGCGAACCCGCTGTCGGACGTGGAGCGCCTGCGCACCGCCTGCCCGCAGCTCGTCGTCGGTCAGACGGTCGGGGCCGGGCACTTCAACAACCAGGAAGTGCCCGAGCAGGTGAACGCGATGATCGAGCGCTTCCTCGCTACGTCCGTCGTCGCGCCCGCCGGCGCCTGACCGGAGCGACCTCTCGGCCGAGACCACGGCGGCCCGCTCGCACACCCTCGGTCCGATGCGCGAGCGGGCCGCCGCGTGCGCGTCTCGCGCGGGTAGCCTGACACCGGGCTGCGCTCCCGCGGCCGTCCGCGCTATCGCAAGAGCAGCTCGGCGTCGCGGGTCAGGTCGCGGGTGATGTTCTTCTGGTGCGCCTCGATCGTGCCGCCTCCGATCTCGACCATCTTGGCGTCGCGCCACAGTCGCTCCACGACCCCATCCGCGACGTACCCGTACGCGCCGAGCACCTGGATCGCCCGGTCGGCCACGTCCTTTGCCATCGTCGCGGCCACCAGCTTCACGCCGTCCGAATCGACCCGGTTGCCGGCCTCGGTCAGGCTCATCCGACGGGCCACGTCGTACACGTAGCTGCGGACCGCCCGCCACTGCGCGTACGAGTCGGCGATGTGGCGCTGGATCTGGCCGAAGTCGCGGATCGGGCGCCCGAACGCGACCCGCTGGTCGGCCCAGCGAACCATCTCGCGCAGGCAGCGCAGCGCGATCCCGAGCGACATCGCCGCCAGCGTCACCCGCTCGATCTCGAGATTGCGCATCATGTGGCGGACGCTCTGGCCCTCACTGCCGATCAGGTTGGCGGCCGGCACCACGCACTCGTCGAACACCAGCTCGCCCATCGGCGAGGCTCGGCAGCCCAGCTTGCCGCCGATCTTCCGACCCAGGCTGAAGCCCGGCGCGCCCTTCTCCACGACGAACGTCGAGATCCGGCCGTCCTCCGTCCGCGCGTAGATCAAGAAGGCGTCGCCCAGCGTCTTCTCGTCCACGCAGCCGTTCGTGATCCAGGTCTTCCGTCCGGTCAGCAGGTAGCGGTCGCCGTCGCGCCTTGCGGAGGTGCGCATCGCCAGCACGTCCGTGCCGCCGTCCGGCTCGCTCATGCCCATGCCGCAGACGGCACGCCCAGACAGCGCCGGCGGCAGGAAGCGCTCGCGCTGCTCCCGACTGCCGTTGTGGGACAGGTTGTTCACGAACAGGACGCTGTGGGCTAGGTACGCCAGGCAGAATCCAGGGTCGGACGTGGACAGCTCCTCGTGGACGATCGCCGCCGCGACCGCGTCCATGCCGGCCCCGCCGTCCTCGCCGGGCACCGTCAGCCCGAGCAGGTCGAGCGATCCGCACCGCCGAAACAGCTTCAGGTTGAACCGCTCCTCGCGGTCGTGCTCCTGGGCCTGCGGCTCGACCTCGTCGCGCACCAGTTGACGGACCGTCTCGCGCAACAGCGCGTGCTCCGAGGTCGGATTGAACAGGTCGATCGCGGACCAGTCGCCGCCGTTCGCCGTCGCACTGGCGCCAGAACTCGTCATGGCTTCCTCCCAGAGGCTCCCTCGCCGAGGTCAACCACGACCTCTCCCGTCATTCGATCATAGGAGCTCGACCGGGAAGTATCAATCTGGCGACAGTGCGGAATCAGACACTCTCGATCTGCGTTATGATGTGGCGTCGGGAGAGTGGACGTGCGTGACGCGGTCGGCGGCTTCTGGATGGCCGTCATGTGCCTGGGCATTCTGGTGACCTCGCTCGCGGCGACGGTCTGTCTCGGCATGATCGCGTTCTACCAGCCCGATCCGGAGAAGATCTACCCGGCCCTCGCCACCTTCGGCGTGGGGGCCGTCATGATGCTGATGTCGGCGGTCTCGCTGGACTGGCTGTCGGCCGCCCGCCGCCGCGGCATCAAGTAGCGCGGCGGCGCAGCGAGAGCCCACACGCCCCGCCCCGGCGGCGCACCCGCGTGAGGCGTCGGCCCACGCCAGGATCCGAGCCACACGTATCCTGGCGAGAGCGCAGTCGTCGATCAGGTCGGCTCGATGGTGGCGGTGAGCTTGCAGCTCTCCAGCCGATCGCGATACAGCTCGGCCGGCTCCAGCGGGCAGACGATCACCACTGCCCGTCCGTGGTTGTGCGCTTCGAGCATGATCTTGATCGACTTGCCGACGCCCAGACCCGGAACCGACCGCATCAGCGACCTGACGACGTGATCCATCGAGTTGACGTCGTCGTTGTGCAGGATCACCGCGTACGGATCGAGCGCCCGCGATCGTGAGCGCTGCTCCCGATCCTCCCGAGGGATCGTCGGCGTCGTCGTCGGCCCGGGTGAAGTCGCCATGGCAGCCTCCATTGTACCTGCCCCGAGTCGACAGGTACGCGCCTCACGCCATTGCAGAGCTCCAAATCGCTTGCGTCGCCGCCAGGAGGACACGTACGATCTGGGCAGAATATTTAAGACTGTTGACGTACTCTTTATACTTCTGAGAAGATACGCTGGCTGAGCTTAACATTCGTCAGGCTGTGGCCCCGCCTGGGCGCCCCGCCGGGAGCGTGAATGCTCGCCCTGTCCCCACCGCCACTTGTCCGCGCTGTCCGCATCGTGCCGTTGATTCGGGCCGTCGTACTCGGCGTTGCCGCGTACGCGGCAGTCGCTCCTGTCCTGGCGCTCGCGCACGAGCTGGTCGTCCTCGCCGTCGCCAGCCTGCTCGACGATCTCGCCAACCTCGCCACCGGCAGCAGCCTGCTCCGTGCGCTGCCGCTTGACCCGATCTACACCGGCGCGCTGCTCCACACCGTCGGCGGCATCGAGCCGCGCGGGCTCGCACTCGCCGGACCACTCGGCGTCTGGGCTCACGAGCACTGGCCGGAGCTGTTCGCGGCTTCCTCCCTGGTCGCCCCTCACGCCTGGGCCAGCGCCATCGTCGCGCCCGGCTCGACCATCCTCAGCCGCTGGCTGTGCGGCCTGACCGCGGACGGCCTTACCGTCGGCCTGGGCCTCGCCGCGATGCGCGCGTCGCGCCATGGCAGGAGCTGGCTGGCCGTCTTCGGCGCGATCGTCCAGGCCCAGGTCGTCGTCACGCATCTGATCGAGCTGCCGCCAGACCTCGCGGACGTGGAGGCCGCTGGCGTGCCATTCGCGGTGGCGATGCTCGTCTCGGGCGACGTCCAGGCTGGCCCTCGGCTGGCGTACGCGCTGGACGCGATGGTCGACCCAGTCCGTGACGCCGTCCTGGGGCTCGGGATGGTCGCTCTGGCGTACCTGCCGGCGATACTCGTCTTCGCCGGCTGGCAAGGTTGGGGCCTTGCCCGCAGGCTGGCGCTCCCGCCCTCGGACGACACGGCCAGGCGCGGCCGCCAATGGTTCTCCAGTTGGTCGCCGGGTGCTCGGTTCGCGGCGGCCTCCATCGGACACGTCATCAGAATCTCACGGGGCCTGGGCCGAATGGCCGCCCTGGGGGCGCTCTCGGTGGCGGTCGTATCGTCGCCGGTGGGCACCTTCGCCGACAGTCAGACGCGCTTCCTCTCGGCGAGCCTGCCGGCCGATGCCAGTGCCACCGGGGCGCCGCCGAATGCTCCGGATGGCAGTGCCACGCTCGGCGCAGACGAGCGGGCCGTGCAGGTGGACCCGCGCTCTGGCGATCTCCCCGCATCGGCCCGGGCGTCGTCGCCGCCTCCAGCCGGCGCCGCCATCTCGTCGTCACCCGCCTTTGCCGCGCGGACCGACCTGACAGCTCCGGCAGCCGCCCCGGCTCCCGGGCCACCCCCGGATCGCTCCGGGGCGGACGGGCCATCAGTCGTAGCCGTGTCTGGCAGCAAGTACGAGTACGTCTACACCGTGAACGGCTCCCCAGAGGTCATCCGGGGCATCGGCTACAACGTCCAGTATCGCGGCCTCCCGGTTCAGGAGCGCATCCGCCTGCTCGACCGTGACTTCACGATCCTCCAGCAGCTTGGCGTCAACACGGTCTTCGGCTGGACGCCAGCCGAGTTCGACGACGTGCTGCTGGACGCCGCCGAGCGGCACGGCCTCGGCGTCGCGCCGCCGTACGACCTCGATCCCGAGACGGACTACGGCGATCCTGCCGTCCGCGCTCGCCTGACCGGCGACGTGCTCGCCTGGGTGTCACGGTACCGGCGTCATCCGGCCGTCCGCATGTGGGCGATCGGCAACGAGGTGCTCCACAAGCTGGTGTATCCGTCCTGGATGCCGATCCGTTCGGACCCGGCCTGGGAGCAGCGGGCACGTGCGTTCGCGTCGTTTTACGTCGAGCTCGTAGACAAAGTCCACGCCCTCGATCCAGACCACCCGATCGTCCACCGCGACGCCGAAGACGCGTACCTGACCTGGGTCCGCGACGCGATGCAGCCGGGCGGGCACCGCCCGTGGTTCGTGTACGGCGTCAACGCCTACACGCCCCGGCTCGCCGAGATCCTCGCACGGTGGCCGAGCCAGGGGTGGGACACCCCGCTCCTGGTCTCCGAGATGGCGCCCGGCGGGATGAGTCCGGCCGACCGGCCGGAAGGGCTCCGCTCGATGTGGCAGATGGTGCGCGGCTCGGAAAGCTGGGTGCTCGGCGGGTCGGTGTACGCCTGGACCACGGACGGCCCCGAGGAGGTCGATCGCGTGTTCGGGCTGGTGGACGGCAACGGTCGGGCCGTGGACGGCGCGCTGGCGATGGTCGGCGCGATGTTTCGCGGGACCGCGAGCGAGGACACCTCGGTGCCGGTGCTGCCAGGCACGAGCCGCGACGAGCGGATCTGGAGCTACGCCGTGCAGGCGATCCGGGAGATTCAGGCCGGTCGGAGCGCCAGGCTCTTGTTGCCAGCCGCCGACGGCTCGATCATGGGCGACGTCGGCGCGGTCGCGCAGGAGCCCATCCTGGACAGCGAGATGGTCGTCCAGCGCGTGCGCGATCCACGCCGCGTCTCCTGGGCCAGTGACGCCGGGATCAACGGCGAGTGGTGGGTGACCTGGCTCCCACCGTCCACGCCGCACCGCAAGCTGACGTTCGTCGTCCAGGCTCGCCAGGGCGGCAGCCTGGGCGTCACCTACATCTACCACGGGCCGCGCTGACATGGAGCCACGACGCGGAGACGACCGACAGACCCGGGACGCCGCGATGGGCAAACGTCGCCTGTCGGGGACGACGTCGCGACGCCAGCTCCTGGTCGCGGGCGCGTCCCTGGCGCTCGGCGCCGCGCTCGGCGGACCCGTCGCCGGTCGGGCGGCGCCGTTGGCCTGCGACACCCCGCCTCGCGAGCCGACGCCGTTCGGCGAGCCAGACCTCCTGGCCTCCGGGAGTACCCTGTCCGGCCCGCTGCCGACCACGGTTCGGTCCGACGGCGGCCGGTACGTCTATCAAGTCGATGGTCTGCCAACCAGGGTGCGCGGCATGGGCTACAACCCGAGCGTCACCGCCCTCACATCAGAGGCCCGCCGGACGCGGCTGCTCCGTGACTTCGGCCTGATGGCGAACGCTGGCGTCAACACGGTGGTCGGCTGGAATCCCGCGGTCCTCGATGGGATGGCGCTCGACGTGGCGGCCGAAACGGGCGTCGGCGTCGCGCTGCCGTTTGACGTGGATTTCACGCTCGACGTCGCCGATCCGGCGGTCCAACGGCGCCTGGCGTCGACGATCCTGAGCTGGGTGGATCGCTATCGCCAGCACCCGGCGCTCCGGCTCTGGGCGGTCGGCAACGAGGTGCTCCAGCGGTCGGTCCCGCCGGCCTGGTGCGGGACGCCGCCCTCTGACCGGCAGGCGAGCTGGGCCAGCGCCTGGGCTTCGCTGTTGATCCAGCTGGCGGACGCGATCCACGCCCGGGACCCGTACCATCCGGTCCTCTACCGTGAAGCGGAGGACGCCTACACCAGCTGGCTGGCCCGCGCCCTGGCCGACGATCCTGACGACCGCCCGTGGCTGGTCTACGGCGTGAACGCCTACACGCCCCGTCTCGCAGCCATCCTCGACGGCTGGTCGGGGAGTGGCGTGCCGACCTCGCTGCTGGTCTCCGAGTTCGCACCGCTGAACGGCCAGCGCGGCGAGCGCGCGGCCAGCTACCGTGAGATCTGGAGCGTCATTCGCGCACGGTCGTCCTTCGTGCTCGGCGGCTCGGTCTACGTCTGGTCCACGGACGGCCCAGAGATGGTGGACCGGTCCTTCGGCCTGGTCGATGCGAGCGGCGAGGCAGTAGACGACGCCCTCGATACCATCTCTGAGCTCTACCATGAGGATGCGGGGGACGCCGAGCGCGTTTCGGCCCGCCAGATTGGAGCCAGTAGCGATGACGCGAGTATGGCCCGGCAGAACGAGGCGTCAGCTTCGAGCGCTGATACTCGCGCTGGCGGCAGTCTGGCTCAGCGGAGGTCTGGCGATGGCCCAGTTCTTTCCTGACGTCCAGCCTGCCAACGACGAGGTCGTCTTCGGTTGCTCGCCGGGTCCGATCGAGGAGCTGCACCACGCCGACCCGCCCCTCCCGCCGGTCCGGGTGGCGTCACCGTCAGACGCCATGCGGACGGCCACGCTCGCCGTGGACACCCGGCGTGGCCGCGCGGTCGCCGGGCACGGCTTCAACCTCGAGCACACGCTCTGGACCTGCCCGGACTTCCGCCGTATCCTCGGGCGCTGGATCCTGACGCCGTTCCAGCCGGACATCGCCCGCGTCGATTCCGGTCAGTTGCCGTTCGCGCGTGAGAGCGCTTCGCCGTCGGAGCTCGGCCGCGAGCACTATCAGGCGATGATGGACGATCCGAAGTACCAGCCCGGCTGGGCGATGCTCCGTCGGCTGAACCGCCAGAACGTCCGCCTGCTCCTGGGAGTCTGGGGCGGCCCAGGCCAGTTCACCGACGACGGCACCCGCCTCGGGACGTTGCAGCCCGAGTACGCCGACGCCTATGTCGAGTACGTGGCGGCCGTGGTCGAGTACCTCGTGCAGCGCCAGCATGTTTCGATCTGGGCGGTCACCGTCGCGAACGAGCCGGACGGCGGCGACGGCACCGCGATCCCGCCCGACCTGTACGCCGAGATCGCGAGCAAGCTCGGGCCGCGCCTGTCGCAGTACGGCGTGCTGCTGTACGGGCCAGACACCGCGTCCGCCGCGAACGCCCGTCCGTACGTCGCCCGATTGCTCGACGATCCCGACACACTCCACTGGTTCGGCGCCATCGCCACCCACGAGTACTTCACGTCCCACGAGCTGGCGGATCTCGTCGCCGACGTGCGGGCCGGCGGTTCCGAGCTGCCGGTCTACGTCACCGAGTACACCAGCTTCCGATTCGGCGCGCTCGACCGCGGCCAGGAGGCGTCCAACGAGATCGGCCAGATGCTGGACAGCCTCCAAGTCTACGCCTCGCTGATGAACGCCGGCGCCGACGCGGCGATCTACTGGGACGCCGTGGACTACTACCAGGCCGGCCACGCCGCGATCACCCGCTGGGGGCTGCTGCAAGGCCCCAACGAGGCGTTCGCCCCGCGCACCCGCTACTTCGGGTTCCAGCAAGTGCTGCCGTACGTCCAGGCCGGCGCCATGATCCTGCCCGCGGAGCTGGTCGGGCCGGACCGCCTGTCCGTGCTGGCGATCGGCGGCGGCGCCCGCCGGCCGGGCGAGCTGACCATCGCCGCGATCAACCGGACCGGCCCGATTCAGCTGACGCTCACCATCGACGACCCGTCCATTCGCGACTTCGACGTCTACGTCACCGACCGCGACCGTCAGATCGAACGTCAGGGCCGCGTGACCGTGTCTGGCGGCAGCGCGACCCTGACGATCCCCGCCCGCTCCGTGACCACGTTGACAGCCAGCCCGCCCCCCGACGAGGACGAGTAGGCCGAGCTGATGCCGTACCCCACCCCCGCGACCGCACGCCCACCCGTATTAAGGCCAACACCGATCTCTTCACACTCATCCCTGAGAGGCTCCCGATGACCGATCTCACTGCGCCCGCCGACCCGCTCACCCTGCTCGACGCCATCGTGCGCGCCTACGCCGACGCCGACGGCCGCCACGCCGACTCGCTGTTCATGCAGGCGCTCGACGCCGACCTTCCCTGGACCGAAGTCTGTTCCGCCGCCGCGCAGGGCCTCTCACGCCGGTATGCGCCAACTGAGGATCGCCATGCTTGACGCTTCGACGGCGACCGGCGCGGCCTTTCGGGCACTGGCGATGCCGCGTTGGCGCCGCCGACCGGAGCTCCGCTCCTACGTGGCCGGCGTCGTCCTCTTCCTGCTGCTGGCGCCAGGGCTGGCCGTCGCACGCCAGGCAGCCATGCTCTCGGCCGGCGCCGTCGTCGGCGCAGCATCTGACGCTGTCGAGAGCTACCTGCTGCCGCTTCTGCCCCTCGACCCGGTCTACGCCGGGGCCGGGCTGCGCGTTCTGGGCGGCATCGAGCCGGTCGGGCTGGCGCTCGCGTCGCCAGTCGGCGACACGCTCCATCGCGCGTTGCCAGCCCTGTTCGCCGCCCCCGACCTTGTCGCCCCAGATGCGATGGTCAGCGCGCTCGTCGCGCCCGGCGTGACCGTCCTCGCACGGCTGCTCGCCGCCGTGCTTGCCACCAGCGTCCTGGTCGCCGGAGTGGGCGCGGTGGGCCGGCGAACGCCGTTTCGAGCGCTCGCCGTCGCCGTCTCGCTCGGTCAGATCTGGCTGCTCCTGGATCTGGCGCACGAAGCGGATTTCGGCGTCCGCGACCTGGAGACGACCGGCCTGCCGTTCGCCCTGGCGGCGTTCGCGCCGGTGGACGCGCAGGGCCAGCGAGTGCTCGCCACGACGACCCTGGACGCGGTGCCGCCAGCCGTCGTGGCCGGCGCCAGCGCGATCCTGACCGTCGCGGCCTGCCTGGTGCTCGCGCTGCTGCTTCGAGCGGCCGTGACACGGCTCGGCGTCGGCGTCGCAAGGATCCGCCGGTATCGCCAGATAGGCGTTCACGCACTCCGGCTCGAGGATGCGAACAGCGCGGCTTCGTCGAAAGGCGGGTCGAGCCCGAGGAGATGGACGCATCTCTCGCGTCGAGCAGCGGCGCGCCTGTCGCATCTGCTCGTCTTCTCTGCTCTCGCCCTCGCACTGAGCTGGTCGCCGTACGGCGCGCTCGCCGAAGGTGAGATGACGGCGCTCTCGCCCACCTCCGCGTTCGCGGACGGCGCCGTGGCCTTCACGACGAGCGACGCCGACGGGCCACTGGCGCTGCTCGCCCCTGCTCCTGAGGCGGACCAGCCGGTCGCCGACGCAACGCCATCGGCACAACAGGCGCTGGCGACGGACCCGCCGTCGCCGACACCCGACTCGCGACCAGCCGGCAGCGTCGTCACCCTGGAGGGCAGCAACTATCAGTACGTCATGCGGGTTGACGGCAAGCCGACCGTCGTGCGCGGCATGGGCTACAACCCCTGGTACGCCTCCCTTCCGTCCGACGAGCGCCAGCTGTTGTATCGCCGCGACTTCAGCGCCATGCGCGAGATCGGCGTCAACACCCTCGAAGGCTGGTTCCAGCAGCAGTTCGACGAGCTGACCCTGGACGAAGCTCAGCGCGCCGGCCTCAAGGTCATCATGCCGTTCGAGCTGAACCAGGACTACGACTACAGCGACCCCGCCATTCAGGCGATGTTCCGCGATCAGGTGACTGCCTGGGTGCTCCGGTACCGCGACAATCCGGCCGTCTTGATGTGGGGACCGGGCAACGAGGTGATGCATCGCCTGATCTTCCCGACCGTCGTGCAGGGCAAGCGCGACCCTGCCCGTGAGAAACGGGCCGACGACTTCGCGGCGTTCTACGTCCAGCTCGTGGACATGATCCACCAGCTCGACCCGAACCACCCCGTCGTCTACCGTGACGCCGAGGATCTCTACTTCGACCGTCTGAGGCAGGCGCTCACGCGAGACGGGGCGCGCCGCCCCTGGTTCGTCTACGGCACGAACGTCTACACCCAGAAGCTCGCAGCCGTGATCGACCGCTGGCCGAGCCAGGGTGTGGATGCGCCGCTCCTGGTATCGGAGTTCTCACCTGGCGGCGTCGGCACCGTGGACCGCCCGGCCATGTTCTCCTGGTACTGGTCGTGCATCCGTGCCCAGCCAAAACGCGTGCTCGGCGGCGTGGTCTACACCTGGACGACGAAGGGGCCGGAGGATCTGGACCGCGTCTTTGGGCTGACCGACGAGGCCGGCAAGCCGGTGGACGGCTCGATAGATGCGCTGCGGCAGCTCTTTCAGGGCGAGCGGATCGGCCGGCGCCGGGCGGAGTAAGCACCGCTCGGCGCTGCTCGCCACCGCTTGCAGAGCCACCGATACAGCTCGATGGTCAGCGCCAGCCAGATCGCTCCGATCAGGTAGCCGCCCAGCACGTCGCTCGGCCAGTGTGCGCCGTCATACACGCGTGCGACCCCGATGGTGAGGATCGGCACGGACAGCACGGAGACGATCGGCACCCTGATTCGAAGGTCCGGCACGAGCACGACCGTGAGGTAGATCAGAAACCCGAAGATCGCGGTCAGGTTGAGCACGTGCCCGCTCGGGAACCCGCCGGTCGGCAGTTGCATGGCGACGTGCACCAGCTCCGGGCTCGGCCTTGGCCGATCCACGAGCTCGGCGATCCAGTACCAGAGTGCCGCGCTGCCTGCCGCCGCGAACAGCGTCGAGATCGCTTCCAGACGAAGTCCGACGAGGAACAGCCCCACAATCACCAGGCCGAAAATGACGTTGCTCTGCGGCGGGAAGCCGATCCAGGCCACCGTCTCGAACAGCCGCACGAGCCACGGCGCCTGGACGGATTGCACAGCCTGTGTGACCTGAACGTCCACGGGAAAGTACAGGACGGTCCGAGCCAGCCAGGTGAGCGTACCCGCCAGCACGGCCAGCAGGAGTACGGCGAACTGGTAGCGCCAGCCGCGCAGCAGCGCCGCTCGCCCGGTTTCAGGATGACGTGCATCACCTTCATCCGCTGCAGCATCCATCGTGCTGGTGCTCCACTGCACGGTCCGGCCGACTCCCTCTGAGTCCAGCGATCCACGCCGAGAACCGGATGCGCTGGTCACTGCGTCAAAACGCAGAGCCCATGCCAGGACGCACTACATTGGACGGGCGGTCTGGTCAGTCTCGGGATCGTCGGCTGCACCGCCCTCCGTGGCAGGCGCTCGCCGTCTCGCCACCAGCAGCCGGTACAACTCGATGGACATCAGCAGGTACGCCGTTCCGAGCGCGTAGCCGCCCAGGACGTCGCTCGCCCAGTGGTAGCCGAGGTGAACGCGCGAGATGCCGATCGAGCACACCATGAAGCCGAGCATGACCAGTCCGACGGTGCGCCACCAGAACGGCCGGGCCAGCGTGTAGAGCAGGAAGAACAGGAATCCGCAGACGGTCACGTAGCCGACGACGTGCCCACTCGGATAGCTGTAGTCCTGGAGCCGGCTCAGCACTCGCACGACGTCCTCGCCTGGCCTCGGCCGTTCGACCAGGAGCTTCGAGTACGTCGTCACCAGATTCGCACCTTCCGTCGCCAGCACGAACACTGCCTCCCGCCAGAGCCGCAGAAGGAGCAGACCCGCCGCCACTCCTCCGACCACGATCCAGCTGAATGGCGCGTAGCCAGGAGCACTTACCGCAACCATCAACGACGTGAAGGCCGGCAGATCGACGCTCTGCACCCATCGGCTGATGGCGACGTCCACGGCGGTCCCCGGCGCCTGCCGCAGCAGCAGCGCGAGCACGACGAAGGTGGCCCCGAGGAGCGCCACAACACCGGCCATCCAACGGGCACGTCGATCGACATAGCGGCCTGGCCGCGCATCGCGAGCACCGGATGCCCCGGTTCCTGGCGCGTTCGAGAGGCGTCTTGCGTCGCCCGGCTGAGAAGTCGAGGTCATGGCTGACTCACTGGCACGAGCCCTGCCAATGATAGGTGCCGGAACACGGCGGAGCGTCGTCTTCGCGCGGTCACAGTCTACGAAGTCCACACCGATGGCGAGGGGCGCAGATGCAGGCGACCGTTCCAGCACGCGACGAGATCGAACAGGTCGGGAAGACCGTCAAAGACGGCGCGGTTGCCGCGAGCCCCTGGCTCGAAGGGCTTGGCAGGTTTGGCTACGCCGCTAAAGGGGTCGTCTATCTGGTGGTCGGCGAGCTGGCGGTGCAGGCGGCGCTGGGGACTGGCGGGCAGACGACCGACACCAAAGGCGCCCTGGCCCACATCGCCGCGGCGCCATTCGGCCGCTCGATCCTCGTGGTGCTGGCGGTCGGCCTGTTCGGCTACGCCGTCTGGCGCCTCCTGCAGGCGGTCCTCGACACCGAACGGAAGGGCTCCGAGCTGAAGGGCCTCGCCGCCCGCGCCGGATATCTTCTGATCGCCTCGATCTACGTCGCTCTTTCCTGGTCTGCCATCCGACTCGCCGCCCGTGGCGAGCCGGTGCAGGGCAGCACGCAGCAGACCCAGGACTGGACGGCCTGGCTCCTGGGGCAGCCGCTGGGCGAATGGCTCGTGGGCGCGATCGGGGCGGCGGTGATCGCGAACGGCCTCGTCCAGTTCTACCGCGCGTCCCGCTCCAGCCTCTGTGACGATCTTCACCTCGCCGAAATGAGCGCCAGCCAGGCAACCTGGATCACCCGCGTCGGACGAGCCGGCTACGCGGCACGTGGGGTGGCGTTCGCGACCATCGGCGGCTTCCTGCTTGTCGCTGCCTACGACGCGAACCCCGGCGAGGCGATTGGCCTGGACGGCGCCCTCGCCACCCTCGCCGCCCAGCCGTTCGGACCGTACCTGCTTGGCGCCGTCGCCGCTGGACTGGCCGCGTATGGGCTCTTCGCGCTCGTCCAGGCACGGTATCGTCGGATGGTGATCGTCTAGCCCGTCACCCGGCGAGGATGCCGTCGATGCGATCCGGCCAGGCGTGCAGAAAAAGCGCGAGCGCCTGCGCCCGCTCGGTCAGCGTGTCCAGCACCGCAAACTCGCGCTCGGTGTGGGCGCCGTCTCCGCCGATCCCCATGCCGTCGATGGTCGGCACGATCTGGCCGGTGTGGTTGCCGTCCGACCCGCCGCCGCTGACGATGTCGCGCGCCTCGAACCCGACCTCGGCAGCGACCTCCCGCATCAACGCGAACAGCCGCTCGTTGACTGGCTTGCGCGGGAGCGGCGGAAAGTACGGGTCGCCCCAGAATTCGGCGGTCGTGTCTGGGACGGTCGTCGAAGCGGCGACCTGGCGCATCGCTTCGATGGCGGACTCCATCGCCTCCGGATCGAGGGCGCGCAGGTCGATCTCGGCGTACGCCTCGGGGCAGATGATGTTCGACCGCTCGCCCGCCCGCATCACGCCGACGTTCACGGTGGTGCCGGTGCTCGGGTCGTTGAGGGCGTGCAGGGCGAGCGTCTTGTGAGCCAGCTCCAGGGCGGCACTGCGTCCCAGCTCGGGCTGTCCGCCGGCGTGGGCGGCGCGGCCGGTGATGCGCATGAAGAACTTGCCGGCTCCCTTGCGCACGAACGTGTACTCGCCGCCTGGGCGGGCCGGCTCCAGGATGCAGGCGGTCTGGCACTCCCGCGCGATGGCGTCGATCGGGCCGGCCGAGGTCGGCGAGAGGATCTCCTCGTCGCTGTTGAAGAAGACGGTGACGCCAGTCTCGGACCAGAACGCCGATCCGGATGCCCGCAGCACGTCCAGCGCCGTCAGCATGATGGCGATGCCGCCCTTCATGTCGTAGACGCCGGGTCCGTACGCCCGGCCGTTCTCGACCCGCCACGGCCGCTCGGCCAGCGTGCCGTGGCTGAAGACCGTGTCGAAATGGCCGACCAGCACGATCTGCTTGCCGTTCCGACTGGGCCGCCGGCCGACAATGTGGTCGCCGAGTCGCTCTTGCGCGAGCTGCTCTGTCTGGAAGCCGAGCGTGTCCAGTCGCTCGCGGAGGAAGTGCCCGAGTCGGTCAACGTCCGCCTTGTCGTAGGTGCCCGACTCGTGCTCGACGAGCTCGCGCAGCAGCTCGACCATCGAGTTCTGGCGTCGAGCCACCTCCTGCAGCAGCGTGCTTCCGCTCATCTCTCCTCCGGCGTGCATCGGCTGGCTGGATTGTAATCGCCCGCCTCGTCACGGCGACCGCCTACACAACGGCCGGGTGCGCGCCGAACGTGAGGAACCGGTCTGCACGGGACGCCGTTTCTCTCGGAGATAATGGGTACACTGGTGATCGAGGGGGGACGCCGTGGCATCGTCAATGGACCTGGACATCCTACGAAAGTCGGTCGTGCTGGACGCGCTGCCGCCAGCCGAATTGGAGCGCCTCGCGCCAGCTCTGAAGCGACGGTCGTATCGCCGTGGCGAGACGCTCTACCACCAGGGTGACCCCGGGCACGTGCTGCACGTCGTCCTGGAAGGCCGGGTCAAGGTCGTGCTCCCCTCCGAGACCGGCGAGGAGGCTGTCCTGACGGTGCTCGGGCCGGGCGACGTGCATGGCGAGATGGCGCTGCTGGACGGCGAGCCGCGCTCGGCGACCGTCGTCGCGCTCGAGCCGGTCGTCTCGGCCACGCTGAGCCGCGAGGACTTCATGGGCCTGCTGAAGCGGAGCCCGGGCGCGGTCGAGGGCGTGCTGGCTGGCCTCGCCCAGATGATCCGCCGCTTGAGCAGCGAGGTCGGCGACTTGATGTTCCTGGATCTTCAGGGACGGCTCGCCAAGAAGCTGTTGGAGCTGGCCGAGACCCACGGCAAGGACGACGGATCCGGCATCGAGATCCAGGCCGCGCTGACTCAGGAAGACCTGGCCGGCATGATCGGCGCAACCCGTCCGCGCGTCAACCAGCTGCTCGGCTCGTTCGAGGATCGCGGCGCGATCTCACGGCGCGGGCGCCGGATCGTCATCCTCCGCTCGGACGTCTTGAGCCGCTGGGCCGCCTCGTGATGCATGACGGTAGTCGGGCCGATCGCTGATAGACTGAACGTGGAGGTCGCACCCAGATGATGACCAAAGATGAGCTGGCAGAGGTCATCCGCTCGCTCCCCGACGATGCGACGATTCGCGACGCTATCGAGCGGCTGGAAGACATCGAGATGGACGAGCTGCGGGCCGCCGATGCCGCGGCACGCGCAAACGGCGAGCATCTTCGTGAAGCCGATAGGCCGTTCCGTCCAATGACCAGAGACCAGATCGTCGAGCGGATACAGAGCCTCCACAAGGATGCCACCGTCGAGGACGCCGTCGAGCGGCTCGAATTCATCAAGATTCTCGAAGAAGGCATCGCTGAAGCCGACGCCCATCCCGAGCGGTCGATCCCGCACGAAGAGGTGATGCGGCGTCTCGAAGCAGACGAACCGCTCGTTCAGGATCAGGAGTATGACCGCGAGCGGCCCGACTGGGCCATGACCAGGGAGGAAATGGCAGCGCGCATCAGTGACCTCCCGTCCGACGCCACCCTCGCGGATGTCTTGCTGCGACTCGAAACGATCAGGCAAATCGAGCGCGGCATCGCGGCGGCGGAAGCAGGTCAGAAGGTGTCGCAAGACGAGGCGCGGCGACGCATGGCTCAATGGCTAGCGTAAGCTGGACCATTCCTGCGCTCGACCAATTGGACGAGATCTGCCGCTACGTCGCTCGACGCTCGCGAGACCAGGCGATCCGTCTCGCAGAGCAGGCGTTTCAATCGACGGATCGACTGGCGCTCTTCCCACGGAGTGGACGAGTCGTGCCCGAGCACAAGCTCGAGGACGTACGAGGAGCCTTCGTTCAGAACTATCGATTGATCTACCGAGTGACCGACGACGAGGTGGAAGTACTCACGGTCCAGCACGGTGCCTGCCGCCTCGGCGAGATCCCAGGTCTCTAATCGCCGTCTCGCGGATGGTTGTTAGCTTGTCTTGGTCGCGACACACTGTGAAACTACGGAGGGGCGGGCGATGCAGCGCTGGGAGTACCTCGCGGTTCATTTCCCGAAGGCCGGCACTGGGCAGACAGTCTGGGTCATCGAGGAGACGTGGTTAACGCAGGTCGGCCCCATAACGAGACCGTCAATAACGATCATCAACCTGGCAAACTGCTGAACGAGCTAGGTGACCAGGGTTGGGAGGTGCGGGAGTCGCCAGCGGAGACGCAAGCGACTATCGACTCTTTCTGAAGAGGCCGAAGCTATAATCTCTGCGGCGATACACGTCGACGGATGACCTCACTGACTCACGATCGATGCCATGCGTCTGCCTGCGCGGTCGTTGATGTGCGGCGATGTTACTTTTGTCCGAACCTCTGCGGCTCAGAGCACGGGACCATCAGTCAGGCCGGCGTTATCTGTGCCGAGTGCTCGGAACGGGGGCGCGCCAAACAGGAGCGACGGCTGAACGGCAATCTGCCGCCAAGGCGTCCGGGGCTGCCCGATAGCCCTCGTCGCGTCGCTCTCGATGCCGGCCTGGCTTGTGATACGCCTGCTGTGCCAACGACCCGGGCAGCGCGTAGACTGTGGGTAGAGGAGACCAGCATGGCCACAACCAGAAAGTTCAAGCCGTACACCAAGGCAGAGATTGTCGCAGCGATGCAGCGACTTCCTGAAGATGCGACGCTTGACGACGCGATCGATCGTCTCTACTTCATCCGCAGTCTCGAAATCGCTCATGCGCAAGTTGAGTCCGGCGACACTGTCACTCAGGAGGAAGTCGAACGTGAGATGGCTGAGTGGCAAGACTAGTCTGGACACGCCGAGCGCTCGAACATCTCCGAGAGGTACGGGCCTATGTGGCCAGAGACTCACCCCGGGCAGCTGCGGCCCTCACCACCCGGATTGCACGCGCCACCCGCCGACTGGAGCAGTTCCCGCTATCTGGTCGCGTCGTGCCGGAAGAGCAGGACAGTACTTTTCGTGAGCTGCTCGTGCTGAACTACCGAATCATCTATCAGGTACGGTCGCGCGATGTCGTTGAGATCCTGATGGTCTGGCATGGGATGCGGCGTCTACCGCGCCTCCACGACGCCTGAAGAAGCAGTATCAACGGCGCTCTACTTCGTTGGGCCGATCACCTCGATGCCGCCCATCCAGGGCCGGAGCACCTCGGGCACCCGGATCGAGCCGTCCGGCTGCTGGTAGTTCTCCATGATCGCGATCATGAGCCTGGGCAGCGCCAGCCCCGAGCCATTCAGCGTGTGCGGGTACTCCGGCCGAGAGCCCGGCTCGCGGCGGAACCGCAGATTCGCCCGCCGCGCCTGGTAGTCGCCGGCGTTGCTGCACGACGACACTTCCAGCCACTCGCCGCACCCCGGCGACCAGACGTTCAGGTCGAACGTCTTCAGCATCGCCACACCCAGATCGCCCGTGCACAACTGCATCACCTGATACGGCAGGTGCAGCCGCTCCAGGAACGTCGAGGCGTAGCGCACCATCCGGTCCAGCTCGTCGTCCGAGGTGGACGGCTCGACGATCTTCACCATCTCGACCTTGTCGAACTGGTGCCCGCGCTTGATCCCGCGCACGTCGCGCCCCGCCGAGAACTTCTCACGACGGAAACACGGTGTGTACGCCACGTAGTTGATCGGCAGGGAGCCAGCAGGCAGGATCTCGTCGGCGTGCATGTTGACCAGCACGACCTCGGCGGTCGGGATCAGCCAGAGATCCTCTTCCGCGTCGTGGTACAGATTGTCGCGGAACTTGGGGAGCTGGCCGCTCCCGATCATCACCTGCTCGCGCACCAGGACCGGCGGGTACACCTCGGTGAAGCCGTGCTCCCGCGTGTGCACGTCCAGGAACCAGCTAATCAGCGCCCGCTGCAGCCGGGCCGCCGCCCCGCGCAGGTGGTAGAAGCGCGCGCCGGACAGCTTGACACCGCGCTCGAAATCGATGACGCCCAGGCTCTCGCCGAGATCCCAGTGCGGCTTCGGCTCGAATGAGAAGACCTCTGGCTCGCCGACGGTGCGGAGGATGACGTTGTCGCCGTCGTCCTCGCCGTCTGGCACCGATGGGTCCACCAGATTCGGCAGCGCCAGCACCTGCGTGTTGAGATCCGCCTCGACGGCGGTCGCCTCCTCGTCCAACAGCCGGATCCGCTCGCGCATCTCGCGCAGGCGCTGGAGATCCTCCTCGCTCGGCTTGCCGCGCCGCCCGATCTCCTTGCTCGCCTGATTCTGCGCGGCGCGCAAGTTGTCGCGCTCGTCCACGATCGACCGGCGGCGCGCGTCCGTCGCCAGCACCCGATCGACCAGCGACTCATCCTCACGGCGGCGCCGCAGCGCCTGCCGCACCACGTCTGTTTGATTCCGGATCAGCGTCAAGGCAAGCACGGCCCTACTCCACCGTCCGCAACTGCGGGAACAGGATCACGTCACGAATCTTGTCCTGCCCGGTCAGGATCATCGTCAGCCGGTCGATGCCCAGGCCCATGCCACCGGTCGGCGGCATCCCGTGCTCCAGCGCCTCCAGGAACGACTCGTCGAACGGCATCGCCTCGTCGTCGCCAGCGCCTTTCTGGCGGGCCTGCTCCAGGAAGCGCTCGCGCTGGTCGAGCGGGTCGTTCAGCTCGCTGAACGCGTTCGCGAGCTCCATGCCGCCACAGAACGCCTCGAAGCGCTCCACGATGTCCGGGCGGTCGGTGCGCTGCTTCGCCAGCGGCGACAGCTCCAGGGGGTAGTTCACCAGGAACAGTGGACTGGTGATCTTCGGCTCCACGAACACGCTCAGCAGCTCGTCGATGATCTTGCCGCGCGTCCATCCTGGCTGGACGCGCAGCCCAGCCGCCGCCGCCGCCTCGCCCAGCGCCTCCGCCGTCAGATGCTCGTCGTAGTCCACGCCGCTCTGCTCGTAGATCGCGTCGCGGAGGTTCTTGCGCTCCCACGGCGGCGCGAGATCGACCTCGACGTCGCCTTTCACCGTCACTTTGGTCGTGCCGAGCGCTCTTTGCGCCACCGTCGAGACGAGATCCTCGGTCAGCCGCATGATCTCTTCGTAATCCGCGTACGCCTGGTACACCTCGAGCATGGTGAACTCGGGGTTGTGCTTCAGCGAGATGCCTTCGTTGCGGAAGTTGCGCCCGATCTCGAACACCCGCTCGATGCCGCCGATGATGCACCGCTTCAGGTACAGCTCCAGCGCGATCCGCAACGAGAGCGTGCGGTCCAGCGCGTTGTAAAACGTCTCGAACGGTCTGGCCGAGCCGCCGCCGGGCACGGTCTGCAGGACCGGCGTCTCGACTTCCAGGAAGCCCCGCTCGACCAGGAACGCGCGAAGCTCGTGGACGATCCGCCCCCGCGTCCTGAACAGCTCCATGACCTCGGGATTCGCGATCAGATCCAGGTACCGCTTCCGGTAGCGCGTCTCGACATCCTGGAGGCCGTGCCACTTCTCGGGAAGCGGTCGAAGCGCCTTCGAGAGGACGTGCATCTCGGTCGCCTGGACCGTCACTTCGCCCGAACGCGTCCGCATCGTCTCGCCGACGACGCCGAGGAAGTCGCCAGCGTCCACCAGATCGAGCAACGCGTACTTCTCCGGCGTCAACACGTCCTGCTTGAAGTACGCCTGAATCCGCCCGCTGGCGTCCTGGAGATGGAGGAACGTCGAGCGGCCCATCCGGCGGATCCCGCCCACGACCCTGCCCGCGACCCGCACTGGCTTGCCAGGCTCACTCTCGAAGGACGAGACCACATTCGCGGCCATGTCGGTCCGCTCGAAGCGGGCCGGGTACGGATCTACGCCGGCCTCACGCAGGCGATTCAGTTTGTCGAGCCGTTGCTCGAACAGGCGGTCGTCCGGCCGGTCGTCGTCCGGTGGCCCGACCGACAACGCGGTCTCGTCAGCAGTCACGGCGTCGCTCCGTCGGCGCGCAGACACGGTCGTGTGTCAGGCGCCAGTCATCGTCGGCGGGTGGACGAGGCGTCGGCGATCGGACGCGAGCCACCTGCGCCGAGCATGTCTGTCTACGAGAAGTGTACTCGGGGCAGCGACACGTCGACAGCGGCCCGGCCCCACACCCGCCTCGGATGCGCAGCCCTGCTTGCCGCTGTCGACTAACGACTGAGCCGTCGAGCTCCCACGTCAGCTGACCTCGACCACCGTCAGGTCGAAGCTGCCGCCGGGGGCGACCACCGTCGCGGACTCGCCGGGCTTCTTGCCCAACAGCGCCCGACCGACCGGCGACTCGTTGGAGATCAGTCCGCGCCTCGGATCGGCTTCCATCGAGCCGACGATGCGGTACTTCTCGACGTCGCCCTCGGAGTCCTTTACGGTCACGCGTGACCCGAGGCCCACGAACTCCTTCGTCGCCTCGTCGCCGATGATCTGGGCGCTCGCCAGGGTCAGCTCCAACTCGGCGATGCGCCCCTCGATGAAGCCCTGCTCGCTCTTCGCCTCGTCATACTCGGCGTTGTCGACGACATCCGTCATGTCCTTCGACCGACGGATCCGCTCGGAAACCTCCGGGCGCTTGACCGTGCGAAGGTGCTCCAGCTCCTCGTCGAGCCGCTTGAACCCCTCGCGCGTCAGGTACACCGCACGGTCAGGCATGGCCAGGTCCGTCCTTCCCACAATCCCAGGCGCGGTGCGTACGCAAAGCTTACCGTCGCCCGCGCCACGACAATTGCGGCGCGGGCTCAGCCCGCGCCGTATCCTGGGAAGGGGATTATAGCGCCGCGCCGTCGGTTGTCAAGATTTACCGCGCCCGTCCGCCGATTCGACACACCTTTCCTGATCTCATCGTCAGGTCGTATCCTTCACACCGCTTCCTGTCGGCCCGCTGTCGGCTGTCGAAATGCGACGCACGCGCCTCTTCGCACGTTCCCGCTCTGGATGGAGGTTTCGGAAAGTCTTGTGGCCTGAAATAGGCTTCCGTATAATCCCGCGGCGCCACGGGCCCTCCCCGTGCAGGGCGGCGCCGGACAGCACGGAGGAGCCCCGGAATGCGCGTTCGTCTCTCCCACGCGCTGTTGATCCTCGTTCTTCTCGCGGTCGCGCCTTCGGCGTTCGCCTCGGAACGGGCTCAACAGAACGATCCGCGGTACTTTGCGGAAACTGGATATCGTATCGCGAACGATGAGTTCTGGAAGTTCTTCCAGGGGCGCGGCGGCGTCAAGACGTTCGGCCTGCCGACCTCGCGCGAGGTGCTGTTCAAGGGCACGACCGTGCAGTTCTACCAGCGCGCGGTCATGCAGATCGGGCCAAACGGGGTCAACACGCTCAACCTGCTAGAAGACGGACTGCTCCCGTACACCACCATCAACGGATCCACGTTCCCGGCTCCGGACCCGGCATTGATCAAGGCAGCGCCGTCGCCCAACGACTCTGCCTACAACTCGAAGATCGTCGAGTTCGTGAATGACAATGCTCCCGACACCTGGGAGGGTCTGCCCGTCAACTTCGGCAAGACGTTCACCAGCACTGTGACGTACGACGTCGCCTTCCCGCGTGGCGATGGTCCGGCTAGCTTGATCCCACTCTTTAATCTCCAGATCTGGGGCGCACCGACCTCCAAGCCGATGCGCGACCCGAAAAACAACAACTTCGTCTACCTGCGCTTCCAGCGCGGCATCATGCACTACGACGACAACTGCAAGTGCACGCAGGGCCTGCTGCTGGGCGACTATCTCAAGGCGTTGCTCACCGGCGAAAACCTCCCGATCGACCTGGAGGCCCAGGCGAAGGACAGCCCGCTCCTGCGCCAGTATCAGAAGGGCGCCTCCAACGGGCTGGCGCGCGCCGGCGAGCTTCCCGCCACTAACCTCAAAGACGGCTTCGAGAAGATGCAGCCGGGCCAGGGCTCGACCACCGCCTCGTCGCCGTCGTCCGGCTCGGGATCGACGCCGAGCGCACCGGACCCGGCCGCGGCGGCAGCGGCAGCCGCGGCAGCCAAACCGTCGTCCGGCTCGTCGTCGTCCAAGCCGAGCGGCGGCGGCAGCAGCACGACCAACCGCAGCTCGGCGCCGGCCGGTGGCCGTCCAGAGCGCGCGGCCAGCCCCGAGTACGGCATGAACGTCTTCATCTGGGGCAACGAGAGGACGACCGACCGCGACCTCAAGAAGCTGACCGACGCCGGCTTCGGCTGGCAGAAGACGCTGTTCCAGTGGCGCTTCATCGAGCCAGAGCGGAAGGGCAAGTTCGATTGGAGCGAGGCGGACCGGATCGTCAAGGCGTCCAAAGCCGCTGGCGTGAAGATCCTGGCCCGGCTCGACCAGCAGCCGGCCTGGGCACGCGCAGACCACACCCAGAAGAACGCCCCGCCGGACAACTACCAGGACTACGCGGACTTCATCACCGCGTTCGTCACCCGCTACTCCAGCACGTCTTCGATCGGCCGGGTTGACGCGATCCAGATCTGGAACGAGCAGAACCTGAACAACGAGTGGGGCGGCGGCGCCATCGACCAGAACCAGGCCAAGGACTACGTCCGGATGCTCAAAATGGCGTACGAGGCCGCGAAGGCCGCCGATCCGTCCGTGACCGTCGTCACCGGCGGCGTGGCCCAGACCGGCACCGACAACAACGACGCCCGACCGGACGACGTCTACGTCCGCTGGATGTACGAAGCTGGCGCGAAGCCATACTTCGACGTGCTCGGCGCGCACGGCCACGGCTACAAGGCGCCGCCGACCATCAGCCCAGACGAGGCTGAGTCAAACCAGAACTGGGGCGGCCACCGGTTCTTCGTGTTCCGCCGCGTGGAGGACATGCGGCAGATCATGGTGGACAACGGCGACAGCGACAAGCAGATCTGGCTGCTCGAATTCGGCTGGACCAGCGACACGGTCAACCAGGCGTACGCCTGGCACCGCGTCTCGGAAGACGAGAAGGGTGACAACCTCGTCGGCGCCTACAAGTGGGCCGCCGACCACTGGGCGCCATGGATCGGCGTCATGTGCCTGTGGACGATGCCAGACCCCAGCTGGCAGCCGAGCGACGAGAAGTACTGGTGGGCCATCATGAACCCCGATGGCACCGCGCGTGCGGCCTACCAGAAACTGCTGACCGCGCGAAAGAACGGCACCCTGCCCTGACGAGGCCCGATTCTGGGTGAACCCATCCCGCGAGCGGGGGCACGGAGAACGACGGCGCCGTGGAGCGCCGGTGAATGACCCGAGGAGGTACTGTTGCGGAAACTGCTGTCGACACTATTGCTTGTCACGACCGTCATCGCCGGGTGTACGTCGAGTGCCCCGCCCCCGACACCAAAGCCATCCGGCTCGCAGCCGGCGAAACCCGCGGCCAACGCCCCGGCGGCGAAGGCCTCGCCCACACCGGGCCAGACCGTCGCCGCCCCGAGCGTCAACCTCGTCCAGGACAAGCGCGTCGCGCCAGCCTCGCCCGCCGTCCACGTCTTCCTCTGGGGCCACCGTGAGGAGGCCGACCGCGACTTGAAGCTCGCGAAGGACGCTGGCTTCACCTGGGTGAAGCAGCGCTTCGAGTGGCGGAACATCGAGAAGATCAAGAAGAACGACTTCCAGTGGTTCGAGTCCGACGTGACCGTGGACCGCATCAACAAAGCCGGTCTCGGGATCATCGCCCGCCTGGACAACCAGCCAGACTGGGCGCGCAAGGACAAGATCTTCCCGGCCTCCGGCCCGCCGGACAACATCGAGGACTGGAAGGACTTCGTCCAGGAGTTCGCCGAGCGCTACAAGGGCAAGGTCCAGATCTACGAGATCTGGAACGAGCCGAACATCTCGCGCGAGTGGGGCAACCAGAAGCCTGACGCCAAGGCGTACACCGAGATGCTGAAGGTCTCGTACACCGAGATCAAGAAGATCGACCCGAACGCGATCATCGTCAGCGCCGGCCTCTCGCCCACCACCGAGCAGAGCGACCGCGCCATTTCGGACACCGTCTTCCTGAAGGACATGTACGCGAACGGCGCCAAGGCGTACTTCGACATGCTGGGCGTCCACGCTCCGGGCTTCAAGGCGTCGCCGGACATGGACCCGGGCGTCGTGGCGAAGGATCCGCAGCTGAGCAATCCTGGCGACCAGAGCCCCGAGACCGCCAAACGGGCGTACTCGTTCCGCCACGCCGAAGACCTCCGCAAGATCATGGAGGACAACGGCGACGCCGGAAAACAGGTCTCGATCATGGAGATGGGCTGGACGACGGACTCTCGGCCCAACTCGCCGTACGCCTGGCACGCCGTCACGCCTGAGCAGCAGGCCGACTATCTCGTCAAGGCGATGCAGTACGCCAAGCAGAACTGGTCCCAGTGGGTCGGTCCGATGGTCGTGCTGTACATTCCGGAGCCGGAGTGGACGGCCAACGACGAGCAGTACTACTGGTCCATCACGAACCCTGATGGCACCGCCCGCCCGGCCTACAACGCCCTGAAGGCGTTCTTGCTCGGCGCTGGCTCGACGGCAGGCCCGTCCCCGTCGCCCTCGCCGCGCCCCTAGCAGGCTGCGCCTCGCGCCAGCCCGATCGCGGTGGCCCCCTCTTCAACGGCGAGGAGGGGGCCATTGCCATTGCGGCGCCATGCTCGCGGCCGCGCCACGCTCGCGGCCTCGCCGCGCTTGTTGGATCGCGTGAGCGGCCGGTACGATTCGAGTGCCCGGGGCACGCTGCCTGCGTGACTCCCGGCGCGAAAGCCGGCCAACCGACCGGCGGGGAGCGGTGGTCGAGTGATCAAGGACGACCTGAAGCAGCTGGTGGAAGCGGCAATCGAGCGCGCGGTGGGGAGCGGCGACCTCCCGGCCCTGCCGACGCCGGAAGTGGTGCTGGAGCACCCGGCCCGCGCCGAGCAAGGCGACTTTGCGACCAACGTCGCGCTGCGCCTTCAAAAGGCCGCCAGGAAAGCGCCTCGCGAGGTCGCTGGCGCCATCACGCACCACCTGGAGCTGCCGCCGGCCGTGTCCGCCGTCGAGGTGGCTGGACCGGGCTTCGTCAACTTCTTCCTGGCCGACGAGTGGCTGCAGGAGCAGGTGGACGCGATCCTGGCAGCCGGGCCAACGTTTGGACAGGTGCCGCTTGGGAACGGGCAGACCGTCCAGGTCGAGTTCGTCAGCGCCAACCCGACCGGCCCGCTGCACGTCGGCGCGGCCCGCAACGCCGCCCTCGGAGACACCGTCAGCCGGCTGCTCGAAGCGACCGGCCACACCGTTCAGCGCGAGTACTACGTCAACGACGCCGGCTCGCAGATCGAGTCGCTGGCCGCGAGCGTCCTGGTGAGCTATCGGCGAGCACATGGGGTCGCCGCGGACCTTCCAGAGGCCGGCTATGCGGGCGACTACGTGGTCGAGCTGGCGGAGCTCGTGACGGCCGAACACGGCGACTCGCTGCTGGCCCTCGGCGACCAGGAGGCGACCGCCCGCATCGGGCCGCTCATCGAGAAGGTCGTGCTCGGCTGGATCGAGCGCGATCTCGCCGACCTCGGGACCAGCTTCGACCGCTGGTACTCGGAGCGCACGCTCTACGAGGGCGACCTGTTCGCGCGCTGCCTGGAGATGCTCCGCGAGGCCGGCCACATCGTCGAGCGGGACGGCGCGGTCTGGTTCGCGTCCTCAGAGCTGGGCGAGGAGCGCGACAACGTCATCATCCGCTCGAACGGCCAGCCGACCTACTTCGCGTCGGACATCGCCTACCACTACGAGAAGCTGGCGATCCGCAACTTCGACCGCGTCATCGACGTCTGGGCGGCGGATCATCACGGCCACGTCCCCCGCATGAAAGCGGTCCTCGGCGCGCTCGGCATCGACCCGAACCGGCTGACCATCCTGCTCTACCAGCTCGTCAAGCTGTTCAAGGACGGCCAGGAGCTGAAGATGTCGAAGCGGGCCGGCACCTACGTGACGGTCCGCGAGCTGATCGACGAGGTCGGCCGGGACGCGGCGCGCTTCTTCCTGATCCAGCGCTCGTCAGACGTGACCATGAACTTCGACATGAACCTGGCACGCCAGGCATCCGACGAGAACCCGGTCTTCGACGTCCAGTACGCCCACGCTCGAACGGCCAGCATCTTCCGCGAGGCGCAGACCAAGCTTGGCGGCAGCGTCGAGTACGCCGACGGCGACGTCCACCTGCTCGCGTCCCCATCCGAGCTGGCGCTGATCCGCAAGCTGCTCCAGTTTCCCGAGATCGTCGAGTCGGCCACGCTCGCGCTTGCCCCGCACCAGCTGCCGTTCTACCTCCAGGAGCTGGCGACGGCGTTCAGCGCGTTCTACCGTGACTGCGCGGTGCTGCCGCCTCGCAACCCGGACCTGGCCCTCACGAACGCTCGGCTCAAGCTGGTAGCCGCCACCCGGCAGGTTCTGGCGTCCGGTCTGGGGCTCATGGGCGTCAGCGCACCGGATCGGATGGCCGAGCGCCCATCCTGAGTGACGGGAAGCGCCGCGAACCTCCGGCCGTGGGTTGAAACCGACGGCCCCGGCTGCCAGCCACGCCCCGACGATCTGATATACTGACTGGGCTGCGCGGCGTCCGTCGCCAGGTGGCTGTAGAGGAGGGGTAGCATAGCCCGGCCTAATGCGCCCGTCTCGAAAACGGGTATGGTTAATAGCCATCGTGGGTTCGAATCCCACCCCCTCCGCCAGGTCTGAGCCCCCCGCACGGTCGGGGGGCTTCTTGTTTGTCGCGACGCGCCCGTTACGGTCATGAGCGCCGTGTCGTGGAGGTCGGACAGCCGACGAAGTCGGTGTCACCGTGGTGACTTTGCGGAAGACCGCGCCTGTGATAGAGTGCGGACGTGGCGCCGACAGGTGACCGAAGATTCGCGTGCGAGATCGCGCGGAAGGCCAGGACACGATCATGCGGAAGCTTCGTGACGTCGAAGTGACCATCATCGACATTGACAGCGACGGGGACGGCCTGGGTGACGAGGAGCTCGTCATCGTGGAGGACACGGACAGCTAAGCCGCGTAGCTCACCCCGACACCACCAGATCACAGACGGCATCGCCCGCCGGCTCGATCGCGAGCCGGCGGGCGATTGTGCGTCTCAGGTGTGGCTCACGATTCAGCCGTCGGGCTCAGAGTCCGAGGCCGTGCCGTCGGCGTCGTCGCCGAAGAGCTCCCGCCACTGGGCCTCCAGGTCCAGGAAACCCTCCGCTTCGAGCGGTCCAGGCAGGCGCATCTGACCTGCCTGGAGCAGCGGCAGCCAGGGGGCCACGCCATCATCGGTATGCTGTCCTGAGCCGGCCTGGAGCTGACGGCCGAACGGGTCCAGGTCAGGCACGCCACGGGCCTGGAGCAGCCCCTGAATCCGCCCGAGTCCGGACGGCTCGACCAGCGTCTGTAGCGCGCGTCGGTTGGCGTCGAGGTCAGCGGCCGCCACCGACGACCGGTCGAGCGCCTGGACGTAGGCGTCCAGCCCGAGGCGGCGCAGCAGCGCGGCCTGGGAGATCAGGCCAACGGTTTGCAGTCCGGCCCGCTCGCCGGCTCTCGCAAGGCTCGTGAAATCGACGTGCGCGGTGATGTCCTGGTCGCCCACGTGCACCAGTGGATCGCTGCCCAGCTGGTGTCGCCGGTACGTCAGCAGCGTGCCGAATCGACGCTCCGGCGCGTAGAGCTCGGGCGCCGGATAGCCGTAGTCGAGGACGAGCATGGCGCCCTCTGCCAGCGTTCCGGCGACACGCTCCATCCACGCGACGCCGTCCAGATTGACCTCGGCCAGGCACTCCTCGCCGGGGCGCACGCCGAGGCGCTCGAAGTACGCCGCCAGCGCCGGCGTCGAGAGCTCGTCGTCGTGCCAGGCCAGCGCATCCCTGCGCATCACCACGTACCGTTCGAGCAGGCGCCCGCCCTGGACGGTCACCAGATGCACCGGCAGTGCGTCCACGACCTCGTTCGCGAGGATCAGGCCCCGCACCGGTCCACTCGCATCCCAGGTGACACGCGCGTCGAGCAGCCCGGCCGACGCCAGCGTCTCGCGCTGCATGTCCCGAAGCGGCTCGCTGACCTCGATCAGTCGGTAGCGGATCGCTCGCCAGAAGTCAGGCGCATCGTGCTCGGCCCAGCTCAGCAGGTCGCGGCAGAGCGCCCCGGTGCCCGGCCCATGCTCGACCAGCTCGAAGCGCTTCGGCCGACCCAGGGCGTCCCAGACGCTCCAGGCGAGCCGCCCGAGCAACGCGCCGAACGCCGGGTGCAGCTCCGGCGAGGTGAAGAAGTCGGCCTCCGCGCCGCCGAGTCGAGGCCGTCGCGTGTAATACCCATCAGGTCCGTGCAGCGCCTCGGCCATGAAGGCGGCGAAGGTGAGACGGCCCGCGCGGCGGAGACGCTCGCGCACGCGCGCCAACGCCGGACCGTCAGCCTCGGAAACGCCGTGCCCCCGCCCTCCTACCTGGGAGAGCGGGGGCATTGAGCTTCCAGACGCTCGCGCGGGCGAGTGCTCCGGGCTGCTGGGCATCAGCCGAGCGCTTTAGCTCGGTCCACCATCTCGGCCAGCGTGTCGGAGACCTTGATGCCGGCCGCCTCGAACGCCGCCACCTTCGCCTGCGGCGTCCCCTTCCCACCGGAGATGATGGCGCCGGCGTGGCCCATCCGCTTGCCGGGCGGCGCCGAGCGGCCCGAGATGAACCCGAAGATCGGCTTCTTCAGATTGGCTTTGACCCAGGCCGCCGCCGTCTCCTCGTCGTCGCCGCCGATCTCGCCGATCAACAGGATCTTCTCGGTCTGCGGGTCGTTCGCGAGCATCTCCAGCACGTCGACGAACGTCGTGCCGATCACCGGGTCGCCGCCGACGCCGGTGCAGGTCGAGACGCCCATGCCGGCCTTGGTGATCAGATCGACGACCTCGTACGTCAGCGTGCCGCTGCGCGAGATCACGCCGACGTTCCCCACCCGGAAGATGCTCGACGGCATGATCCCGACGCGCGACTCGCCCGGCGTCATGACACCCGGGCAGTTCGGCCCGATCAGGCGGCACTTCCCGCCCAGCTCCTTGATGTACCGCACCGCCCGGACCGTGTCCACGACCGGCACGCCCTCGGTGATGCACACGACCAGCCTGATGCCGGCCGCCGCGGCTTCGACCATCGCGTCGCCGGCGAACGGTGGCGGTACGAAGATGATCGACGTGTTGGCGCCGCCCTTCTCGACGGCCTCGGCGACGGTGTCGTAGATCGGCACCGTGTCCTTGAACTTCTGGCCGCCGCGCCCCGGCGTCACGCCCGCCACGATGTTGGTGCCGTACTCCAGCATCTGCTCGGCGTGGGAGCTGCCCTCGCGCCCGGTGATCCCCTGGACGACCAGGCGGGTGTCCTTCCCGACGAGGATACCCATCCGTTTACGCTCCCTTCGCCAGCGCGATGATCTTGCGGGCCGCCTCGACCGGATTGCCCTCCGGCACCAGGCCGGACCCTTCGAGGATCTCGAGACCTTCCTCGGCACGTGTCCCAGCCATCCGTACGACAATCGGCAGCGTGACGCCGAGGCTCTTCGTCGCCTCCAGCACGCCCGCCGCGACGGCGTCCCCACGGGTGATGCCGCCGAACACGTTGATGAGCACGCCCTTGACGTTCGGGTTCATCAGCACGATCGACAGGCACTTGCGGACGGTCTCGACGCTGGCGCCGCCGCCGATGTCGCAGAAGTTGGCCGGCGCGCCACCCTCGCGGGTCACCATGTCCAGCGTGCCCATGACGATGCCGGCGCCGTTGCCCATGATCCCGATGTCGCCGGGCAGTTTGACGTAGGTCACGCCCTGGCGATGCGCCTCGGCCTCGATCGGGTCTTCCTCGGCCTCTTCCTTGAGCCCGAGCAGCTCCTCGTGCCGGAACAGCGCGTTGTCGTCCACGTCGAACTTCGCGTCGGCGGCGATCATCCGGCCGTCCTTGAGGACCATCAGGGGGTTGATCTCGGCGAGCGAGGCGTCGTTGCGGACGAAGACGTCGTACAGCTTCTTCGCGATCTCCACGAACTGGCGGCCAGCCTTCGGGTCCAGGTTGGCCCGCTCGGCAAGGTCACGCAGCTCGAAGTCCCAGGGGCCGAAGGAGACGTCCACGACCTGCGTCACGATCGCGTCGGCGTCGGACTCGGCGACCTCTTCGATGTCCACGCCACCTTTGGCGCTGCAGATCAAGATCGGCGACTTGCTCACGCGGTCGACGGTGATCGCGAGGTAGTACTCCTGCGCGATATCGACGGCCTCCTCGACGAGCAGCCGACTGATCAGGAACCCTTTGAACGTCTGTCCGAGCATGCCGGCGGCGAACGCCTTCGCCTGCTCCGGAGACTCGGCCAGCTTGATGAACCCGGCCTTACCACGTCCGCCAGCGTGGGCCTGGGCCTTGACGACGCAACGACCGAGCTCAGCCGCTGCCTGCGCGGCGCCCTCGGGATCGGTGACCATTCGCCCGCGTGGGATCGGAATCCCGCCCTGGGAGAACAGCTCTTTCGCCTGAAACTCGTACAGCTTCACGGATCCCCCTGCCACGGTGCTCTGAGATGTGCGATGTGCATGTTCTATGAGGTGCGGATCAGAATCAGCAGGCTCGCCTTGTCGATGCCATTGATGAGGCTATCACGGCCTCGGGAGCGTCGTCTACAACTCGGAGCGTTCGTCCTGACACGAACGGCAAAACGCCCCCGCTCGTATGAACGGGGGCGCCGGCTCCGGTGCCAGTATTGGTGCCTATTCTGCCGATGTCCGACGGAGGTGCCCGAGCAGCAGCTCGTTCACGGCGTCCGGCTGCTCCTGCTGGACCCAGTGCCCGGCCCCTTCCAAGAGGTGGACGCCCCGGAAATCGGTGCAGATCTTGTCGCGCATCGCTTCCAGGCGCCCGGCCCGCTGGTACACGCCCCAGTCGCTGGTGCCGCTGATGAAGAGGGATGGCACGTCGATGGTGCGGTCGGAGTACAGCCGAAGCTCAGCCGTGTAGGCCGGGTCGGTTTGCAGGCGGTACGAATTGAGCCCGCCCTGAAATCCCGTGCGCGTGTACTCATCAGAGCACACGCGAAGCTCCTCGTCTGTGAGCCAACGATTCCCCGCGATCTCCTCGGGCGTGGGCATGTCCAGCGCCACATTCTCGGGCATCGTTTTGTCAAGATCCATGACATAGTAGCGCGGCATCTTGGCAAGCTCGGTTGCGCTGAACGCCGTGAGCGGATGAGGATGGTTCCCCTTCCAGTCCGCGCTCTTGACATGGTAGTACGCGCGCAGGAAGTCGTGGATGCCCTGCTTCGCGCCCACCCACTCGGCGTTCGCCTCGCGCCGCGCGTTGTACCAGTGGTAGTGCTTGCGCGGGCGCGGCAGGGCGGCCAGGTCGTCGTGGACGGTCGGGCCGGATGGCGCCGGCTTCGCGGGCTCATTCGCCGTGTTGAACGGCATCGCCGGCGCCCCCTCGAACGGCCCGGTCATCAGCACGAGCGACTCGAACACATCCGGCCGGATCAGCGCGGCCCAGGCGGCCACCGACGCGCCGAAGTCATGTCCCACGACCATCCGCACCGACCGATGCCCGAGCGCGTACACCAGCGCTAGCACGTCCCTGACTCGGTTGGGCAGCACCCAGGGCCAGAGGCTGTCGTCGTAGGTGACGTCCGTCCCGCCCGAGCGCCCGTAGCCGCGATGGTCCGGCGCCACCACGTGGTAGCCGGCCGCGGCGAGCGGCAGCATCTGCTTACGCCAGCTGAACGCCAGCTCCGGGTAGCCGTGCAGCAGCAAGATGCACGGTCGCCCCGGCTCCTCGAAACCGGCTTCGAGGACGTGCATCGTGATGCCGTTGACGTTCTCGACAAATCGGGATCTGATCCCATTCGGGATGGTGGTCTGGCCGTATGCAACGTCCGTATTCGCCATCATCGTCCCCCCTGCGCCTCCCCAGGCGCCCGGCCCCACAGTCGTCAAGACGTGCAGGCTGGCTACAATCGTCCTCGACACGCCAGGGTGGCCGCCCCTGAGTATGGGTCAAGGGAGACACCAATGCCAGATCACGGAGCCGAGATCATCGCGCTGGACAAGCAGCGCATGGACGCGATGGTGGCGAAAGACGTTGCCACGCTGAACAAGCTGATCGCGGACGACCTCATCTACACCCACTCGTCGGCCCGCATCGACACGAAGCAGAGCCTGATTGGAAACATGCAGTCCGGCTCGACGGTCTACACCCAGATGGAGCCGTCCGACGTGCAGGCAAAGGCGCTCGGCGACGCGGTGGTGCTGACCGGCACCGCGAAAGTGACGGTCCAGGGGCCGCGCGGCGAGAACAAGTTCGGCATTCGCTTCATCGACGTGTATGCCAACCGGGGCGGCCAGTGGCAGATGGTGGCCTGGCAGTCCACCCGTACGCCTGACTGAGTCCGGAGAAGACCCGACCCTTCAGCGCCCTACTGTCCCCATTGCCCTGCTGTCCCCATTGCGATGGACAGTAGCGGGGGAGCCGAATACGGGCGCAATTCATTGCGCCCCTACTGACGCCGGGCCAGTAGAGGCGCAATTCATTGCGCCCGCCCGGGGACCGGGCTTCCCCACTACACCTCGACGCGGTACACCTTCGCGGCCGTGTCGTGGAACATCGCCGCGCGCTCGCTCGGCGAGTACCCCTTCGAGAGCCGCTTGAACGCGTTGTACAGCACGTTGTACGAGTACGACACTTTGTCCACCGGGAAGTTGCTCTCGAACATCGAGCGGGCCGGCGTGAACCGCTCGATGCAGTACTCCAGCCACGGCTTCATGTCCGCCGCCAGCCTCTCCGAGCCGACCGGCACGGCCAGGCTCTCCCAGCCGAAGCCGTAGCGCGGCATCCCCAGCCCGCCCAGCTTCACGTAGACGTTCGGGCAGGCCGCCACCAGCGCGATGTTCTGCTTCCAGGTTGCCTCAGTCTCGGCGGGGTTCCTGGCGTACGGACCGGTCCGGATCAGGCCGCCCACGTGGTTCAGCACGATCGGCAGGTCCGGGACCGCCTTCGCGAAGTCGGCCAGCTCCGGCAACTGGTGGAAGTACATCCACCCTTCCAGCGAGAAGCCCATCTTCGCCAGGATGCGTGCGCCTGCGCGGAAGTCGTCGCTCAGCATCTGGCCTGCCTGCGGATGCGCGGCAGTGTTCTCGATCTCGGGGTGCGGGTCGTGGGTCACCGAGTGCCTGATCCCCCGAAACCGATTCGGGCTGGCGGCCTGGAGCGCCTCCAGGACCGGCTGGACCTTCGCGCCCAGATTGAGGTTGGCGTGCCCGACGATGGACGCCGCCGCGCGAGCCGGACCGTAGATGCCGCTGGCGCTCGCGGCTGCCAGCCCCTGGACGAACTCCACCTCGCCGACCGGCTTCATCTCGACCGGGCCGTCAGCCCGGTACATCGCCCGTGCCTCGATGAAGACGGTGCTTCGGACGTTGTGTCCGTTCTGGATGTCGGCGTTCAGCTCGTGGAGCAGGTAGCGCGAGTACGGCACGCGCTCGTGGCGCAGATCCCAGAAGTGGTGGTGCGGGTCGCAAATCGGGAGATCCGGCTCCAGCGCCGCCTCGTCGTTGAGCGCAAGCCAGTCAAGTCCACCGAACGGCATGACATCCCCTCCCCTGACGGCAGTCCTGGCCTCGACAGCACGCCAGTGCGGCGGCGACAGGCACCAGACGCCTCATGGTACCCTGCCGACGCAGCACGAGATTGGGAGGGGATCATGGCCTCTGGCAAGTCGCTCAAGCAGAAGATCAAGGATGGCGACGTCGTCGTGGCGCTGCGCCCGCCGATCACCATCAGTAAGTCCGACTTCGACAAGGCGCTCACCAAAGGCTCGTACGACCTGGTCTACATCGACGGCCAGCACACCGCGTTCAGCGACGACCAGCTCAACGCGATCTGCGCCATCGCCGAGCAGGCCGGACTGCCGGTCCAGTTCCGGATTCCGCACACCCGCCACACGTACCTGATCGGCCGGTACCTGGACATGGGGCTGAGCGGCGTCCTGGTGCCCGAAGTCGAAGACCCGGCCGTCGCCGAGGAGGCCGTGGCATACGCCTACTACGCGCCGGTCGGCAAGCGTAGCTGGGGCGGCGCGGCGCGCTACGGCCAGGTTCAGGACGGCAAGCGGCTCAGCCAGCCGGAGTACGTGGACTACTGGAACAACCACGTCATCGTGTCGGTCCAGATCGAGTCGATTAAGGCTGTCGAGAACGCAAAGTCACTGGCGGTGCCGGGCCTGGACTACCTGGCCTGGGGTCCGAACGACCTCGGCCTGGACCTGAAGCGCCATCCCGAGTACAAGCTGAAGACCTCGGACGAGTGCACCCGCTACGTGCGCGACATGCTGAAGGGCACCGGCATTCGGATGGGCATGGCGATCCTGACCGAGCCCGAGGAGCGCGAGAAGTACCTGGAGATGGGCATGACGATGTTCCAGGAAGCGCCGCGCAAGTAGCGGATGAGGCTCAGTCGCACATGATCCGCACCGCGAGCGTGAGCGAGCCGGATCCCAGGAGCGCGGATCCGGCTCGCTCACGCTCGCGGTGCGGATGCTGAATCAGGGAGAACCATCGTGCCCAAGATGGTGATGATGCCGCCGCTCGACGAGCTCAAGCGGCAGTTCGCCGTGCGCCTGCCGGCCGACCTGCCCGAGTATCAGGTCGTCGCGACGGAGACGCTCGACGAAGCCCGCCGCGAGATCGCGGACGCCGACGCCGCGTACGGCTGGATCCCGCCGGACCTCTTGCCGCTGGCTGGCAAGCTCCAATGGCTCCAGAACCCGGACGCCGGCCCGGTCCCCGGGTACTTCTACCCGACGATGAACGATCACCCGTTCGCGATCTCCAACCCGCGCGGCATCTACAACGACCACATCTCGCAGCACATCATGATGTTCCTGCTGGCGTTGGCCCAGGGGCTGCCGTATTACGTCGAGGCGCAGAAGCGGCATCAGTGGGAGAAGGACTCGCGTCCCGGCCCGGCCCTCGACCTGACCACCGCCACCATCCTGATCTACGGGGTCGGCGGCATCGGTCAGGAGACGGCCCGGCGGTGTCAGGCGTTCGGCTCGCGGATCATCGGCGTGGACCCGCGCTGGGAGCACGAAGCGCCGGGTGTCGAGCGCCACACGCCGAACGAGCTGGACGCCGTCCTCCCGGCCGCTGACGTTGTCATCACGACGACGCCGCACACACCGGAGACGGAAGGCGTCTGGAACGCGGCGCGCTTCAAGCTGATGAAGAACAGCGCCTTCTTCATCAACATCGGACGCGGCAAGACGACGAAGCTGGACGACCTGGTGGCGGCGCTTCGATCTGGTGAGATCGCCGGGTGCGGCCTCGACGTGTACGAGATCGAGCCGCTGCCGTCCGATCACCCGCTCTGGACGCTCCCGAACGTCCTGCTCACGCCGCACATCGCGGTGAAGGACGCCGAGAACCTGCCCGAGCGGCGCTACCAGATCCTGCTGGAGAACGCCCGCCGCTTCGCGAAGGGCGAGCCGCTCAAGAACGTCGTGGACAAGGCTGGCTGGTACTGAGCCCTGCCTCCCCCCTCTCCACCGCGGTGGGGAGGGGTCGGGGGTGGGGTCTCCTTCTCACGCCGCGTGCCGAGTCCGCATCGTCAGCGACAGCGGCGCGATAGCCGCTGTGACCACCGCCAGCGTCGCAAACGCCATCGTCAGGCCGACGCCGTCCGCCAGCATTCCGTACAGAATCGGGAAGAGGGCCGACGCCACCTGGGTGCCGGTGTAGTAGAGGCCATACCCGCGCGAGCGGCGCTCCGGCGCCACGAGGCCCGCCACGCTCGCATACAGCACCGACGACGTCCCGTTGAGGACGAACCCCAGCGGCAGCAGGACGACGGGAGCCAACGCAAGCGGCGTCACCAGCAGCCCGCCCAGCGAGGCAGCCGTCAGCAGCTCGGAGAGCGCGATGGTCAGGATCGCGCCGTAGCGGTCGCCGAACGGACCGCACAGGAACTTCCCGGCCGCCCCGGCCGCGAACAGCACGCCGAAACTGATGCTGGTCGCACTCGGATCGGCGCCCCGGTCCGCCAGGACGAACGGCAGAAACGTCAGCGCCGTGCCGCGCGCCGCCGAGTCGAGCATGCCCACGCAGAGGAGCGCCGCGAACGCCAGCGGATGGGTGATCCCCCACGTCCCGACTGGCCGGCCTCCCGACGCGGTGAGCGCCTCAGACGTGTCGACCGCCTTCTCGGACGTCTTCGACGTACCCTCGACTTCGAGCGCGGGCTGCGGCACCAGGAAGGCGTACAGGACCGCGAACGCCAGGCTGGCGACGCCGAGCACCAGCAGCCCACCCCGCCAGCCCAGCGCCAGCGCGGCTGTCCCGGCGATGGCCGGGGCCAGCATCTTGCCGAGGTCACCCGAGAAGTTGAGGGTGCCGATGGCGGTGCCGCGCCGGCCGTGCTCGTACAGGCGCGATACCACCGAGGCGGCGGCAGGATGCTGAATATTCCCGCCGACGCCGGCCAACGCCGAGACGACCAGCAGCAGCCAGAAGCTCGACACCACGCCCATCCCGATCATCCCGATGGCGACCCAGCCCGTCCCAAGCGCCAGTGCCAGCTGCTCGCCCATCCGCTCGGCCAGGACGCCGCCCGGGATCTGCAGCACCGCCGAGGCGCCCGAGTACGCCGTCTTGATCGCGCCGACCTCGCCGTAGCTCAGCCCGAGGTCGAGCGCCATCAACGGCAGCAACGGGTACAGTCCAGCGAACAACGCGTCGTTGACGGCGTGCATACTGGAGCACGCGGCTAGCTGCCAGCGTGGCAGCAGCAGACGGTGACGGACATCAGCGGCAATCACACCGCCGAGTGTACGCTGACGCTGGCTCAGCGTCCACCCACGGGTGTCCTGCACGACCTTGTACGCCGACGCGAACCGTGGACTGAAGTCCACGTCTATCATTGGACCGTCGCTACGCGACGGGGGACTCGCCGAGGGAGTGCGTCGCCACGCATCTGCCCCCGCCAGCGTGGCGTAGCCACGCACCAACGGTAGACGTGGGTTTTCAACCCACGGCCCCAGCTTCGACGGCCTCTTGTCGAACGGTTGCGAGCATCGACGATGACGACCCACGGCCCCGATTGCGGTACCAGAGATGGCCAGGAATCTGACGCGCTGCTCGACCGGCTGCTCGTCGGACACGAGGCGCACATCTGGTACACCGATCCCGCGCTGGTCGCCGAGGCGTCACTCGTGGCCGCCTACCGCGAGCTCCTCAGCCCCGCCGAGCGCGAGCGCAACGCCCGTTTCCTGTTCGAGCGGGGACGCCACGCCGACCTCGTGACGCGGGTGCTCGTGCGCACGACGCTCTCACGATACTGGCCAGGCATCGCGCCGACTGATTGGCAATTCGTCGTCGGTCCGCACGGCAAGCCCGAGGTCGTCCGACCGCGCGGCTGCCCGGAGCTACGATTCAACCTGTCGCACACGGACGGCTCGATTGTCTGTCTCGTCGCCGCGGGGCACGACGTGGGCGTAGACGTCGAAGACACGACCCGGACCGGGACCGTTGACGTCGAGACCATTGCGGAGCGGTACTTCTCCGCGCGTGAGCTCGCGGCGATCCGCGGCGCGCCCCCCAGCTCGCGGCGGAGCACCTTCTTCGACTGCTGGACGCTGAAGGAAGCGTACGTCAAGGCGCGCGGCCTCGGTCTGCAGCTTCCGCTCGACAGGTTCGCCGTCCAGGTCGGCCCGCACGACGACGCTGCCATCCGCCGCGCCACGATTGCGTTCGACGCAGAAATCGCCGACGATCCGCGGGCGTGGCAATTCCTGGTCTGTTCGCCAACACCACGCCACCGCCTCGCCATTGCGATTTACCGACCCGGCGAGCCGGACCTGACCGTCAGGGTATGGTCAACCGTGCCGCTCTCACCCGACCCCGACGGCGGCGGCTAAGAGCGGGACCGCCCCGCCTCCGCGATGGTTGGCGGCGGCTAAGATCCGACCGCCCCGTCTCTGCATCGGTTGACAGACGCCAGGGCGGTTGTTACCGTCCCCCGGACACCTCCAGGTACTGCGCGTCGTGGCCGGTGCCGTGACGTCAGAATCGCCCAGACCGGACTCTCCAAGGAGCCACCTGCGATGCCTTCCCCCTTGTACTTCCCAGGTCCGGACGCGCGCTGGGAACGCCGCGAGCCGGAGAGCGTCGGGCTCGACGGTGCAGCCCTGGCCGGCGCCTCCGAGCACGCCATCGCGAACGAGTCCTCCGTTGACCGCAACCTCCAGGGCGCGCTCGACGCGTTGACCGAGGGCGAGGGGGAGTACGCCACCATCGTCGGACCGGTGAAGCCGCGCGGCGGCCCGGCCGGCCTGATCCTGCGCCACGGGTACATCGTGGCCGAGTGGGGCGACACCGGCCGGGTGGACATGACGTTCAGCACCAGCAAGAGCTACCTCGCGACGCTCGCGGGCCTGGCGCTCGACCACGGCCTGATCCGCGACCTGGACGACCCGGTGCGTGCGTATGTGGACGACGGCGGCTTCGACGGGCCGCACAACAGCAAGATCACCTGGCGCCACCTGCTCCAGCAGACAAGCGAGTGGAGCGGCACGCTCTGGGGCAAGCCGGATCAGGTGGACCACAACCGAGGCGTCGGCGCGGATCGGGCCAACTTCGCGGCGAAGGGCACCCGCCGCGAGCTGCGCGAGCCGGGCACGTACTGGGAGTACAACGACGTTCGCGTCAATCGGCTCGCATTGGCGCTGCTGCGGGTCTGGCGACGCGCGCTGCCGGCGCTTTTCGACGAGCTGGTGATGGACCCCATCGACGCGTCACGGACCTGGCAGTGGCACGGCTACTCCAACTCGTACGTCCCAATCGACGGCAGGTTGATCCAGTCGGTGAGCGGCGGCGGGCACTGGGGTGGTGGCGTCTGGGTCAGCGCGCGCGACCACGCCCGCTTCGGCTACCTCCACCTTCGACGGGGACAGTGGGGCGAGCGGCAGGTGTTGTCCGAGCGCTGGATCGACGAGGCGACGGCGCCGTCGCCGGTCAATCAAGGGTACGGCTGCCTCTGGTGGCTGAACCGTGGCGCTGCCCGCTACCCGAGCGCCCCGGCGTCCAGCTACTTCGCGCTCGGCTGGGGCTCGAACGTGATCTGGGTCGATCCGGACCACGATCTGGTGGCCGTTTTACGCTGGATCGAGTCGAGCGCCGTCGATGGGTTCATGGCGCGGGTGCTCGCGGCCGTTCGGCGGTGAGCGCCTCGGCCGGCGACGGTCCAGTCTCCCCGGATTGCCCGGTCTCGGCGGCGTCCGCCGACGTCGCACGCCTGCCACGAGCGGCAGCGCGTCGGATACCGACGCCGACCAGCACCAATACGACCACTCCCCCCAGCAGCAGTCCGATCCCGGTCCCAGTGAACAGGAACGGTACGTAGCGCAGCTCCACCACGCTCGCGCCGGCCGGCACCACGACGCCCCGCATCACGACGTTCGTGGGGTAGATCTCGGCGGGTGCGCCGTCAACCGTGGCGCGCCAGCCTTCGGCGTAGCGCTCGTTGACGACCATGAACCGGTCGTCAGTGGACGGGCTCATCTGGACGCGGATCCAGTCGCCAGCGTACGTCGCGTCGATCGTTCCATCGGTCCCGAAGCTTCGCGCGGCAGTCAGTCCTTCAGCTACGGAGTGTTGCCTGAGATCCTCGATCGGCACGTCGCCGGCGGGCGGGCGGTCGCCGTTGTCGCCTGGCAGCACGGGCGGCGTCGCAGCGGGGGTCACGCTCGCCGTGAAGAACGTGCGCGGCATCACCGGGTACGGATTCTCGCGCACTTCGAGTCGCTGGAGGTCCAACGGTGGGACCGCTGCGCCGGGCGCCGGGTTGTACCAGAGTGACTGACTCACCGTGACCACGGACTTGACGTTGAGCGCCGCCAACAGGCGCCAGGGCGGCTCCTGTCGCGCGTTCAGATCGAGGTGATGGGGCGTCGTCACACCCTCCGGCCAGGGCAACGAGCCGAGTCGTCTGGGCAGGCCGCTGCTGTACCCCTCCACCAGCCGAAGATTCCAGAACGCCGCCAGGTGCGGCTCCAGCAGGGCCGGGAACTGCTTCGGATCTTGCCGCACGACCACCCGATACTGGTCCGCCTGGAGGCGCTCCCGCAGAGCCGCGCGCTCGTCGGTTGACGGCACCCGTAACAGCCCCGGCGGAGCGGTCATGTAGTTGAGCGCCTCGAACGGGATCGCCTGCTCGCGCGCCTGGGGTCCGTTCAATTTGAAGTCGGCAGTCGCGCCGGCTTCGAGAACCATCCAGGCGGCCAGCAGAGCCCCGGTCAGCGTGCGGACGGAAACTCGCGTCCGCCCGACCAGGACGACGACCGCCGCCACGAGCACCAGGCAGCTGCTCGCCACCCGCAAACCTTCGATGGTCAACAGGCGGCGAGGTCGGAGAAACTCCAGAGCCGGACCGATCTGCGCCGTCAGCGCCTCCACGGCGAGCTCTCGACCGACCCAGAGCACGGCGCCCACCAGGCCGCCGACGACCAGCCAGGTCGCCCCACGTGAGGAGAGCGAAGTCGGCAGGAACCGTCCGAGGAGCATCGTGACCAACGCGACCAGCGGAAAGAGCATCACGCTCGAGATCCGGGCGTGCTGAAAGTCCACGCGCAGGAACAGCTCGTACAGCGCGTCGTGCGCCTCGGAGATGTAGACCGTGCTCAGCGCCAGCACCACGAACCCGGCGAAGAACGGCCCGTCCAGGCGCGCCGCGTCGGTGTCAGGCGTCACTGGCACCTCAGACTCGGCGATCCTCGGCCGGTAGGCTCGCACCGCCAGCCGCCAACAGAGTAGCCCGAGCGGAAGTCCGATGAGCACGGCGTTCATGAGCGCCGCCCGAAGCTCGCGGGTGGGAAAGCTCGGGCGCCCGAGGCTGTCGTACACGGGCCGCCACCAGATCACCAGCGCCACCGACAGCACGACAACCAGCCCCACCCCCCAGATGCGCATCACCCACGACCGCGCGAGGAGCGCGGCTGCGATCGCACCGAGGGCCGCCAACGGCGAGCTCAGAAGCTGGACGCCTTCGTGGAGGTTCAGCATCGGCGCGCGCAGCAGCTCCTGCTCGACGTTCGTGCGTCCGACCAGGCCGTCGGCGAAGTACCGAAACGCCTCGGCCACCGTCCAGGTGAAGTCCACCATCGATCGGTCGAGGTCGCGAAACTCCGCGGCGACCGTGAGCAGGCGCGGCAGCCCGACCATCGTGGCGCAGGCGAACGCGAGACCCGAGATCGCCATCACCCACGGGTCGCGCACGCGAGCCGCGCGATAGAGGGTGTACAGGCCGAAGAAGAGCGCGGCGTACGCGACTTCCTGCAGGAACGTGAGCGCCATCAGCGCGGCCCAGCAGCCGGTCAGCCAGGCGAACGTCCAGGTGGCGGTCTCGCGCCTCGCCTCCCGGATGCCGACGAGCAGGAGTGGCATGACGATCAGCACGCTGAACGACGCGTCGACCTGGGCCAGACGGTGAATCGCGTAGACCGAGGTGCCGTACAGCAGTCCGCCGGCGACGGCGACAAGTGGCAGCACGCTGTACGTCCGGAGTGCCAGATACGCGCACCAGCAGGCCAGAATCAGCAAGCTCGTCGTCACGATATTGGCGAGGCGGAACGCCTGGGTCAGCGGAAAGAGCGCCATCACGTACGGGATCGGGCTGCCACCGGGCAGCATCCAGTGCAGCCCGGTCATCCCCAGCCCCATGAACTGCTGGTCGTTCCAGGCCGACACGGTGCCGCGCGCCTGAATGGACTCGACCTCGAACAGCCGAACGTTCAGGAACGAGTTCAGGCGATCCGAGTCGCCGACGAACGTCCAGCCCTCGAAGAGGCTGAGTCGGAAGAGAAGCATGGCAAGACCGACGAACGCGGCCAGCGCCACGGCGTCCGGCCAGCGCCGGCTACGACGTTGCATGAGTCTGCGTAGGTTCCGCCGTGTACTCACTCGGGTGACGCCGGAGCCGAGACGCACGGCCTGACACGCGGCGCGCAATCAGCACGCCGCTCAGTGCGACCAGCAACAGCGCGGTCCCGGCGCTGATCCACGCCCCGTAGACGAACGTCGGCGGCAGATAGGTGAACCGCACCGTGTGTCGGCCGGCGGCGGGCACGAAGACTCCGCGGACCAGCCCGTTCACCCGAACGACTGGCGCCGTCTCGCCGTCGAGCGTGGCGGACCATCCTGGCGCGTAGACGTCTTTGAGCACCAGCAGGCCACCGGACGCCGCGTCGACCGTGAGCTCCACCGAGTTTGGGCGGTAGCGATCGATCGGCACAGCGGTGTGAGTCGGCTGGGGCACGGAGGCGGGCGGCGAGATCGGGAGCTGTCCGGCCTCGACGCGCGGCGCCTCTCGGATCAGACCCGGATCGCGCTGCAGGCGCGCGAGGATCGCCGCCTGGTCGTCCGCCACGACGTAGCCCGTCCAGAATTCCGCTCGTGGCTCGGCTGTCGGCGACATCAGGATCGAGACGCGGCGATCCTCGTACACCTCCTGGAGCCCGAGCGGCGGCTGCGACAATGGCACAGCGTCCTGCCGACCGCTGCCGCCGAAGAACTGCTTGTTCAGGACGACGTACCGCACGCCGACCCAGTCCAGCAGCGGACGCGCGCGTGGATAGAGCCCAAGGTCGAACTTCACGAGCGTGCCCGACAGCATGAAGTGCGTCGATTCTTCGTAGCTTTTGACTGCCGCCGCGTCGCCGATCAGCCGAATGTACTCCAGGAATGCGCGGGGCGCCAGCGGGCCGACCACGCTGATGTCTTGGAGCCGGCCGATACTCGACCACTCGGGCATGATCCCGAACGAGCGGTCGTCCGGGGTCTCCTTCTCGGCCAGCCAGCGCATGAACGTCGGCGGTGTCTCGGCGTCGAACTGTCGTGGCAGCCCCGAGCGCGGCCATGGGACCAGCAACGCGTACCCGACCAGCGTCAGCACGCCGAGCGCCGCGCCCAGACGCCGCCAGCCAGCTCCGAGGACGAACGCCGTTCCCGCCACGCCAACGGCCAGCGCCAGTCGAGCCAGCAGGAGCCAGCCCTCTGGGTTGCCGAGCGGCAGGTACAGCCCGAGCTCCGCCAGCGAGACGCCGCCGAGGGTCAGCGCTACCTGGCTCACCGTCAACGGACGACCGAGACAGCGCCAGATCGCGAACGTCAGCAGCAGCACGACGGTCAGGGTGGTGACCAGCGCCGGCGCCAGAACGTCGCCCGGCTCCATCTGGCCGAAGCCGCCCCGTCGTCCGATCTCGGTCAGCACCAGCCCGGCGAGCGTGGCGATCAGAGCGCCGACCGCGATCCAGCCATCTCGACGGCGCGTGCGAGGCAACAGATCTAGCGCCAGTGCCGCCGCGACGATCGAGAAGAAGACCATCAACTGAGTGGCGTGCTTCGGCGTCTGGCGATCGAGAACCGGCAACAGGTTGAGCGCGGCGACCGGCGGCGCTCCGATATAGCGCAGCCACAGCACGACGAGCCCGCCGGCGAAAAAGAGATACAGTCCGTGCACGGGCGATCTCAGCGCCAGCACGCCGGGCAGCGCGGCCACGACGACGGCGGCCGGCGCCAGCCCCGAGTAGGCGAACAGGTTGTCCCAATCCACCACCGGATGCTGCGATCCAGGCATCCAGGACTCGTAGAACGGCTGCCCGAACAGGTACGGCGTCAAGAACCCGATCAGGTTGGTGTCGGGCAACGCGGTCAGGTACTTGACGCTCGACAGGTTCTTGTTGAAGCTCGTCCGCATCTCGTCGAGCATTGGCAGCAGGCTGACCGCGCCCAGCGCGTTGCCCAGCGCAAATGCCCCGAGCGCCAGAAGCGAATCCCGCAGCCACCCACGCACCGAATGTCGCGACTGCCAGGCGTACCAGACCCCGAAGAGTCCGGCCGTGAGCCCGGCGATCATCGCGATCTGGATGAAGCCGGCGACGAGCTGAAGACCGCTCACGAGCGCCAACACCAGATATTGGCCCAGCGACCGACTCTGCATCGCGGCGAGCATCGCCCAGAACAGCATCGGGATCGTGCAGACCTGATCCGCGATGTTTGGGCGGCCCATGTGCAGGCTGACGGCCCCGCTGACCGGCCAGGCCATGCCGGCGAACAGCGCCGCGGGACGGCTCGCTCCCAACCGCAGCACGAACAAGTAGACGCAGATCGCCGAGACGTACACTTCGACGGCCGTCAGGTAGTTCGACTTCGAGGTAGGCAGCAGCGCGCGCATGACCTCCACCGGGTAGTACGGGCTGCCCTCGCCCTGTGCGGCAAACGGCTGCCCGAGGCCCTGGTACGGGTTCCAGAGTGGGGGCTCCCCGGCCAGGAGATAGTCGCGAAGCCGAACCTGGAACGGGACGATCACGACGCTGGCGCCCCAGGCCTCGGCGGTGATGCGGGTGCTCGGCAGGCGTCCCCGATACTCTTCGGGCGGATTCAGGACGTTGAAGGGCAGGTACGACGGCCCAAGATTGCTCCAGGCGTATCCCTCGACCAGGGGGACGAGGTACAGCAGCATCGGCAGTGCCAGCCAGCCCAGGAAGTCGTACCGTCTCACACGGCAGCGCCAGCCAGCGCCCCGCGTGGCGTGGGACGAGACCTCGGCGACCGGCGCCGGCCTCGGACCGCCGAGCGTGACCGCCTCGCTCACGGGCTCACCCCAAGCCTGACGTCCAGGCTCCGCACCTCGAACCAGTCGCCGCCGTCCACGTTCAGCAGCTGCACTGAGATCGTGTCGCCGCCGGACGGGTACACCATGCGGCGCCGCACCGTGAGTGTGGCCCACTCCTCGGTGGCGGGGCGACGGTCCACGACGGCCTCTGTGCCGCCGCTCCCGTCGATCGCATCCGTGACCACGAGCGCCACGGTCTTGCCCGGCATCCCGCGCACCACCGCGCTCACCGACACCAGCACGCCGTCGAGGGTGTCCAGCGGCTGACGCGTCTGCAGAGCGAGCGCCGGTAGTTTGTTGCTGGCCCGAATGCGGACCGCCGGGCTGCCCCGGTCGCCAACGCGGCGGACCCGGCCCGCGTCAGGGTCCGGCCCGAGCCAGAAGCCGTCCGTCAAGGCTTCGCTCGGCGCGCCGGGTGGATGAAGCGCCGCGCCGACAGACGGTAGCGACATCGGATCGAGCACCCAGCGGCCGCCCTGGACGCGCGCGGTCACGCCGCCTAGCCGGTCGGCGCCCTTGTCCCAGGCTCCCAGGTTCGCCACCAGCGTGGTTGCGCCGTCGGGTGCCGGCAGGGTCGTGACACGCCCGACGGCGTCGAGCCGCACCAGCGCCCCGGACTCGCCAAGGAGGACGGTGTCTCCTTCGAGGAGCGTTCGCTCCTGCCCTTCCGAGCCGACACTCTTCATGCCGGCTCGAACCGACAGGTCCGGCTGATACAGCACGCGGGACGGAATCGCGGCGGCTCGCGGTGTGTCGCCTGCCGCGAGGCCCAGAAGCCGGTAACGCAGGCCCGGCCCGGCGAACGCCTCGAAGCCCGCCAGCATGAACGCCAGGATCAGCATGGCGCCGGCAACCTGCCCCCAGATGGGTACGGCTTTGGCGGCCGGATCTGACCGCGCCTCGGCTGCTTCTTCGACCTCGCTCGTCGCCACGGGGCTCTCGCCGTCACCTCGCCGGAGTAGGCGGAGTGTACATCCTCGGCGGGGGCCAGGTCGCGCGAGGCCGGCTCAGCGGTAAGCCCCGGCCCTGTCGAGGCCGGCAGTTCGCCTGAGCGCTCAGGCAGATTGGCGGATCTGGTCTGAGGCCGCGCCTAGCGCCCGCCGCGCAAGCTCCTCGCCCGAGATCGCCGGCGGCAGCTTCTCAACGTCCACGTCACTGTCTTCGACCTGCAAAGACAGGACATGAGTCGGCCATCCTTTATGAAGGAGCTCTCGCACGAGCTCCAGCGCGTCGGCCTCGGTGTCTCGAAAACCGATGACGTTACCGCTTTCGACGTCCCACAACTCCCAGTGCATGTCCAGAGTGTGCCTCAAGCAATTTCGAAATGGTAGTGCTCTCCTGTCGGCCGCTGTCCGTCAGTATGTCCCACGTCCTTCTTGTAGGGGCAGGTTTCCAGGTGGCCATCTCCGCGACTGACCACGCTAACCTGCCCGCGTCCTCACCGGTGGCCATCTCCGCGACTACCCCTCCAGCCTGCCCGCGGCTGCTGACGACCTCCGCGACATCCCGGTGGCCCGGACGGGGCTGTTGAGGCGGGCAGGTTAGGAGGGGCAGTCGCACAGATGGGATGCTGGAAACCTGCCCCTACCGAGGAGTCAGTCGCGTGCCTCCTGCAAGATCCTGACTGGCACCGCCTGATGCGCCAGTGACAGGTTACCAGGCTCCGGGTCACGACACCTCGCCGAGGTAGGCGCGCCGGACTTCGTCGTTGGCGAGCAGGTCGCGGGCGGGGCCTTCGAGCCGCATCACCCCGTTCTGGAGCACATACGCGCGGTCGGCGATCTCCAGCGCCACGTGCGCGCTCTGCTCCACCACCAGCACCGTCGTGCCCTGCTCGCGAATCTGGCCGATCAGCTCGTACACCCGCTCCACGAACGCCGGCGCGAGGCCCATCGACGGCTCGTCCATGCAGATCATCTTTGGCCGCGACATCAGCGCTCGGGCCATCGCCAACATCTGCTGCTCGCCGCCCGACAGCGTGCCGCCCAGCTGCTTCCAGCGCTCCCGAAGGCGCGGGAACAGCCCCACCACCCGCTCGACGTCCGCTTCGATCTCACGGTCGGACCGGACGTAGGCGCCCATCAACAGGTTCTCGCGCACGGTCATTCTCGGGAAGAGACGCCGCGCTTCGGGCACCGAGGCGATCCCCCGCCGCACGATCTCGGACGTCTTCAAGCCGTCAATGCGCTGCCCCCTGAAGGACACCGTGCCGGAGCGCGGCTTCACCAGCCCGAGGATCGTCTTCATCGTGGTGGACTTCCCCGAGGCGTTACCGCCGAGCAGGCAGACCAGCTCGCCGTCACGGACCACCAGCGAAATCCCGTGCAGCGCGTGGACCGCGCCGTAGTAGACGTCCACGTTGTCCACCACCAGCAGGTCGGGTGACGCCGATCCGTTGGCCGTCACATCTGGCTCCCTGGCGCCGCGCTCTCGGCAACGGGCACGGATTCCGGCCCGCCTGACTGCTCCCGCTTCGAGAGCCGCCGCCCGAGGTACGCTTCCACGACCGCCGGATCGACGGCCACCTGCGCCGGCGGGGCGTCGGCGATCTTCCGCCCGTAGTCCATGACGATCACACGGTCGGAGATCGACATCACCAGCGACAGCTTGTGCTCGATCAGCATGATCGAGATACCGCGCTGGCGGATCTGAACGATCTGCTCGGTCACCTCGGCGGTCTCGGTCGGATTCATGCCCGCCGTCGGCTCGTCCAGCAGCAAGAGCGTCGGGTGAGCGGCGAGCGCCCGTGCGATCTCGGTCCGGCGCCGGTTGGCGTACGAGAGGTTCTTGGCGTACTCCGCCTTGCGCGGCAGCAGACGCTCGCCGAAGATCGCCAGGATCTCGTCCAGCTCGGACTCCAACGCGGCCTCCTCGCGCGCCACGCCGGGCGGTCGGACCAGCGCCCGAGCCGTCTCGACAACCAGGCCGGCCCCGGACAGGATCGGGTTGCGACGCGCGTCGAGCGAGAGCGCCCCGAGCGACCGTGCCGAGCGAAGCCGTCGATGCGCGCCCAGCAGCACGTTGTCGCGGACGGTCAGGTTCGCGAACACCCGCTGGTTCTGGTACGTCCGTGCGATGCCGAGCTCGGCGATGCGGTCCGGCGCGAAGCCACCAATCGGGTGCCCAGCGAAGGTGACCTCACCGTGGTCTGGCCGAATGAGGCCGGTGATCAGGTTGAACAGCGTCGTCTTGCCAGCCCCATTTGGCCCGATGACGCTCAGGATCTCGCCCGGTTGCAGCGACAGGTCGACGCCATCCACCGCCGCGACCCCACCAAAATGCTTGCGGAGACCGCGCACGTCGAGCAATGGCGCCACCTCACGGACCCCCGATCAGGCCACGCGGACGGAACCGAATGACCAGCAGCAGCACCAAGCCGTACAGGATGTAGCGGTAGTCGGCCAACGGACGGAACAGCTCTGGCACGCCGATCAGCGCCAGCGCACCGACGAAGGCGCCCGGGATGCTCGACATGCCCCCTAACACGACCATCGTCAGCGTCAGGATCGACTCGCGGGCCAGGAAGCTGTCGTAGCTAATGTATCCGTAGAAGTGCGCCACCAGCGCGCCGCCCAGGCCGGCGATGGCGGCGCTCAACCCGAAGGCCAACACCTTGTAGTGATCGGCTCGGATCGCCACGGTCAAGGCCGCCGTCTCGTCCTCGCGGATCGCCCGCCAGCTGCGGCCGAGATGGGAGCGGCTCAACTGCCAGAGCAGCAGCGCCACCAGACCGGAGACGACGAGCGCCAGCCAGTAGAAGTCGGCCGGGCGGACGATGTCGTAGCCGAACAGCGAGTAGGCGGGGATCTTCGCGATCCCCAGCGGGCCGTTGGTCAGCGACTCCCAGTTCAACAGCGTGAACGCGACGATCTGGCCAATCCCGAGCGTCGCAATCGCCACGTAGTGGCCGCGCACCCGCAGGGCGGGATACGTGATCGCCGCGCCAATCGCCCCGGCCAGCAGCGCCGCGATCGGCAGCCCGAGCCACGGCGACAGTCCGGCTTTGGTTGAGAGGATCGCCGACGTGTACGCGCCGACCCCAAAGAAGCCGGCATGTCCGAGACTCACCTGCCCGGCCTGACCCGCCACCAGCGTCAACGACATCGCCAGGATCGAGAAGATCAGCGCGACGGCGAAGACACGCAGCAGGTACGGATCGTCCAGCACAACGGGCAGGATGAGCGCCACCACCACGATACCGGCGAGCCACCGTCCGCGTAGCTGGAACGTCCTTCCAGCTGCGAAGAACCCGCCGAAGCCGGGGTCCATCGCCAGAGCGGCGCGCTCGCCGAACAGCCCGGACGGCCGCACCATAAGGACCAGGATCAGCACCACGAACGCGATCATCTGGCGGTAGGTGTTCCCGAAGATCGCCGAGCCAAAGCTCTCGCCGACGCCGAGCAGCAGACCGCCAACGACCGCGCCCGGCACGCTGGTCAGGCCGCCGAGCATCGCCGCGCTGAAGCCGGAGAGGCCGGCCTGGAAGCCCATGTTCGGATAGACGTTGTTGTAGTAGATGCCGACCAGCAGGCCGGCCACCCCACCCAGCCCGGACGCCAGCCCGAACGTCACGGCCTGAATGCGGTCCACGTCCACGCCCATTTGCAGAGCGGCGTCCCGATCTTGCGCGGTGGCCCGCACCGCCCAGCCGAGCTTCGTCCGCGTCAGGAAGACCCAGAGGATCGCGGCGGAGGTGAGCCCGATACAGGCGATCAGCAGGTCCGGCAGCCCGATCCGGACCCCGCCCACCGTGAACACCAGGGCCGGCACCTGAGCCGGCAGCGAACGTGGGTCCGGCGTCCAGATTCGCTCGACGGCCTGGTCCATCACCACGGACAGCGCGACCGTGCTCAGCAGCGGCGCGATGGGCGGACCGCCGACGAGCGGGCGAAGGGCCAGCCGCTCGATGGCGACGCCGAGCAGCCCGCACCCGAGCGCCGCGACTGGCAGCGCGAGGTACCACGGTACCCCCAGCAGCACGATCAGCGTCCAGCCGATGTAGGCGCCCCAGGTGAACACCGAGCCATGGGCGAAGTTGATCAGGTTGGCGACGCCGAAGATCAGCGCGAACCCGATCGCAATCAGCGCGTAGATATTGCCAAGGGCGAGACCGTTGATCAGGTGGTCGAGCACAGGTGCGCGGGCTCCGAGTGGATTGGTCGGCGCAAGTCAGCTGCGCCAGGCCCGCGCCGCGTCGCGAAGGGCCAGCAGGTTCTCATGCGGGGTGCGGCTGTCCAGCGAACAGCCCGATGCGATCAAGGTGCGACGGCCGCCGGTAGCCAAGAGGGCGGCTTGCACCGCCCGGGCCACATCCAACGGCGAGCCGAACGGCAGTGTGGTGTCCTCCGCGACGCCGCCCATGACAGCAGCCGACGTCATGGTAGCAGCCTCGCCAAAGGACGGGTTGCCGGCCGACTCGCTGTTCCAGCTGATCGCCTGAACTGGATAGTCCGCCACGGCGTCGAAGTAGACGTGGTCGCCGCAGATGTGCAAGACGTTCAGCGAGGCGCCGGCGACGGCATCCAGCACGCGAAGGTCGTACGGACGCCCAAACCGCGCGTACTCCTCGCGGGTGAGCGCTCCATCTCTGGCGAGTCTGACGATGGCGTAGAAGATGCCGTCGGCGCCGGCCGCGACCGTCTCACGCACGTACGCGGCCAGGGTCTCGGTCACGGCGTCGAGCGCCTGCTCCAGCAGCTCGGGCACCTGCTCGATGGCCGCGCGCAGGAGCGGCAAGCTCGACGGCAGGCCCGGCACGCTGAACCCGGCCGGGCCGCCTGCCAGCCACCCGATCACGGAGAGCGGCGAGAACACCGTCTGGACGATCGGCGCCTCGCCGTCCAGCTCCCGCCTGATCCGGTCGAACGCGTCCAGCTGCTCGCCGAACGCGCCGCCAGTCGGGCTGACTGGCTCGATCCGCGCGAGATCGCACACGGATTCGAGCATCACGCGCGTGGCCATCGGCACGACCGAGAAGTACCGTGTGAAGTCGTAGGTGTTCCCCCACGCCTCCGCGAAGTACGTTGCGCGGGGGTTCACCTTCACCCAGTCCCAGTCGTAGGCACGCTGAAACTCGACCATCGCGGCGGCCAGGTCGGACGCGTTCGACTCACGCCCGACGAAGTGCCGCCAGGTGCCGACCGGCGGCCGGTCGACGTCACGGCCGGCGAGGGCCGCGGCCACGCGCTCGTGCTTGTTCATGGCTGGCTCATGGAAAGCCGTGTGACCTAGCTCGCCTTCCAGAGCACGAACTGGCCGCCCTTCACTTGCAGGCGGTTGAACTCCTTGATCTCGGCGCGGCGATTCGCGTCGAAGGAGAGATTGCCGTACACCAGGCTTGGGTAGTCCTTCAGCCCGGCCAGCCCATCTCGGATCGCCTTACGATCCGTGCCCACCTTCTCGATGACGTTCGCCAGGATCATCACAGTATCGTACGCGTTGCCGGCGAACCAGTTCGGATCCTCGTTGTACTTGTCGCGGTACTTCTTGACGAACTCCTGGACGGCCGGCCGCGTGTTCCCGACGAACCAGGGCGACGTCGTCGTGACACCCTCGATAGCCGAGCCGCCCAATTCAATGAACTTCGGCGAGTAGACGGCGCCATTCGCGATGATGTCGACTCCGAGCCCCTGAGCACGGGCCTGCTGGGCGATCAGCGCGGCGTCCGTGTAGTAGGACATCAACGCGAGACCGTCAGGGTTCGCGTCGCGTGCCTTGGTGACGATCGTCTTGAAGTCCTTCTCGTCTGGCAGATACGAGTCGCGATAGACGATCTGCGCACCGAGCTCCTTCGCGCGATTCTCGAACAGGTCGGCGGTGGTCTTGCCCCAGTCCGTGTTCAGATGGAGCAGCACCAGCTTCTTCTTCCCGAGCTCCTTGACCGCGTAGGTCGCCAGGAACGGCGCGTCATCGGCCTGGTTCGGAGCGGTCGAGAACATGTACTGGCCGCCCTTGGTGAAGTCCGGATGCGAGTTCGTGAAGCCGTACTGCACCAGCCCGGCCCGCTCGTAGATCGACGAGGCGGCCATTGAAGCCGGCGACGCGAAGTCGCCAATCTCGGCCACGATCCGCTTGTCGCTGACGAACTTCTCGGCGACCGCGACCGACTGCTTCGGATCGCTCTGCGTGTCCTCGAACTGGATCTGGACCTTGCGCCCCTTGATTCCGCCCTTGGCGTTGATCTCAGCTGTGGCGATGTCGAAGGCTTTCTTCCAGATCTGTCCGTACTCGGCGTTTGGCCCGGTCAACGGCCCGCTGACGCCGAAAACGATATCCCCGCTGCCGCCGCCGATCTGCGAACAGCCCGTAACTAGCGCCATCAGCAGCGCAACGACAATGGGTAGTCCAGACCAGCGTCTCATCCGGCATCCTCCTACGATCGGCGGAGCGTCCGCCCCCAGCCACGTGCGACCGCTCGTCAAGCTGGCGATCTGGCCCGACACGCGGTCCATCCTGGCCGCCCGGCCACGAGCTCCGCTCAGCATAGTTGACGGTCGGAATAGTAGACAATCGACAGGCCGCACATATTCCCGCCCTGTCAGTGGCGCGCGGTCGCGGGCTGCTTGCGCCGCCCTCGGCGCGCGGCGGTGCTCCGCGCCGCGGATCCCCTGCTCGACGACACGGCCTTGGTGGTGCTGGTCTCGTCGCCAGACGGCATCGCGTTGGCGGTGATGCCGGCGGCCTCCTGTTTGGACCGTTCGGCCGGAACTGCGCTGCGCGCGGGGATGCGGTACCAGCGATAGCCGTATCCTGGCAGCCGCGCCTCGAAGCAGCCCGCTTCGACCGGCGCCGGCTCCTGGTCGTCCAACATGTCGATCAGGTGGTCACACGCGTACTCCGTCAGGTCGAGGCTCGCGACGGCCGGCTCGCGCGAGAGGTTGTGGAGCGCCAGCAGGATCTGACCGCGCCACCGGCAGCAGTGAGCCAGCACGGACGGCGCTCCGCTGTCGAGGAAGCTCCACTCGCCCCAGCCGATCTCGGGGCTCTCCTTGCGCGTCCGGATCATCCGCTCGATGACGTTCAACAGCGATTTCGGGTCGCGCCGCTGGCTCGCCACGTTCACGTGCTTGAACGACATCGCGCCCTCGCTGACGATGGGGCGCTTCAGCTTCGCGGGAGGCGCGGTCGAGAAGCCGCCGTTCTCCTCATCCGCCCACTGCATCGGCGTCCGCACGCTGTTGCGCTCCGGCAACGAGAGATCGTCGCCCATGCCGATCTCTTCGCCGTACCAGATCACCGGCGTCCCGGGCAGCGAGAAGAGGAGGCTGTACGCCATCTCCAGCCGCCGCGAGTCGGAGCCCAGCATCGGCGCCAGCCGCCGACGGATGCCACGGTCGTACAGCTGCATCGACGGCTCTGGCCCCATGTCCGCGATGACGGCTGCGCGCTCGTCGTCGGTCAGGCGTCCCAGGTCGATCTCGTCGTGGTTGCGCAGGAAGTTCGCCCACTGGCACCTCGGCGCAATCTCCGGCAATTGCTGCATCGCCTTCTGGATCGGCTCGGCGTTCTCGGTCGCCAGGGCCAGGAAGACTCGCTGGTTGACCCAGAAATTGAACAGCATGGGGAACCGCTCGCCGTCCCCAAAGTACGCCGTGACGAGGTTCGGCTCCAGGTTCGCCTCGGCCAGCATCATCGCGCCAGCCTTGCGCCAGGACAGGAAGTGGTGCATGTCGTTGAGGTACTGGTACGGATCGACGCCCTTGACGTCTTCGATCCCCTTGAGCTCGATGACGAACGGGGCCGCGTCCATCCGGAATCCGGACACGCCGAGCTGGAGCCAGAAGCCCATGATCTTCTGGATCTCCTCGCGGACCGCGGGATTGGCGATATTCAGGTCGGGCTGATAGTCGTAGAAGCGGTGAAAGAAGTACGCCTTCGCTTCCTTGTCGTAGGTCCAGGTCGATGTCTGGACGCCGGGAAACACCATGCCGGTGTCGGCGTCCTTCGGCTTCGTCTTGGACCAGACGTAGAAGTCCCGGTACTTCGAGTTGGGATCGCGGCGCGCTTCCTGGAACCACGGATGCTCGATCGACGTGTGGTTGACGACGAGGTCCACGATGACGCGAATGCCGCGCTCTTCGGCCTGGTGCGTGAAATCCACGAAGTCGCCGAGCGTCCCAAGCGTTGGCGCGACGTTGTAGAAGTCCACGATGTCGTAGCCGTTGTCGCGGTCAGGCGTCGGATAGAACGGCAGCAGCCAGATGCAGGTCACGCCGATGCCGGCCAGGTAGTTCAGGCGCGACGACAGTCCGGCGAAGTCGCCGATGCCGTCGCCATTCCCGTCCATGTAGGTGTCAACGTCCAGGCAATAGACAACCGCGTTCTTGTACCAGAGATCGAGCATGACGGCCCCCAGGATTCCGGATTCAGAGCTGTCTACCGTTACCGTTCCGTCACGAGGGCGATGCACGCCTCATGCCGCCATCCGACACTTCATCCAGTGAACGACTGGCGCATCACGTCCGCTCGCCGTTCGGTCGATCTGATGGGAGCCGATGGAGATCGTCGAGGCGCTCGTCCGCGCAGTGAAGCTGTACCTGGTCGTCGGCCTGGTGGCAGCGGCCATCAACGCCGTCGGCTTTCATCGTCCAGGTGGCGACAACCGCTACCAGCGCACTGTGTCGGTCGCGGAGGACGTCGTCCTCTGGCCGCATTTCCTGGTTGACGTCGCGGGGGCAGTTGACGGCAGGCTCGCGACGCTGCCGAGCGAAGACCGGCCGATTCTCTACACCCTGCTGCGCCAGTCACTGGCTGGCGGAGGGCCGTCCCGCGATCTCGACGTACCCTGACGTTCCGACCCTCGCCACGCCGTTTCGGTACACTCAGCGTCAGGAGCGTTCGAGATGGCAGGACCGGTGACCGAGACGAGCCTGCGCTGGGCAGGCGGCACGATCTTTCAAGCTGAGGGTGAGGGCGGCGCGCAGCTCCAGATGGACGTGCCGGCCGCGAAAGGCGGAGGCGGCGTCGGGTTCTCGCCGATGCAGCTGCTGCTGCAGGCGCTGGCCGGCTGCATGTCCGTCACCGTGGTGCAGATCCTCGCCAAACAGCGCGTGACTCTGGACGCCTACGACATCCACGTCTGGGGCGAACGCGCCGAGGAGCCGCCAAGCCCGTACACCCACATCGTGGTGGAGCATCGGCTGCGCGGCGAGGGCCTGGCCCACGCCAACCTGATGCGCATCGTCCAGATGGTCGAAGAGAAGTACTGCTCGGTGGCCGCGACCCTGCCCCATGGCATGGTCGAGCACATCGTCGTGCTCGACGAGCAAGGCGACGATGCCGAAGCACGCGGCCTCGCCGCCTCGACGCCGGGCCGGGGAACGGCCACGACGTAGGGGCCGACACTCCTCACAGCCGGAGATGGTGCAGCCTCGCCGCTCGAGCGAGGCGCGCACCAGACGGCAGGACGCCGCTACCGCTCCTGCGCGGTCGAGCCTCCGACCTTGTCCACGCGGATCAGGACAGCCACGCCCTTGCGCTCCGGATCGCGGTCCAGCTCGGGCTGGAAGGTGCGCGCCATGATCCCTTCGCGGACGTCGCCGTCGCGCAGGAGGGTCGCAACGCCCCAGAACCGCCAGTTCTTGCCGGCCTCGCGATTCCGGTAGACCGCCGCGACCTGCGGGTTCTCTTCCAGGTTCGCGAGCGTCGTGCCGTGCGCCCGCTCCCAGAACGCGAGGTGGTCCTTGTCCCAGACCATCACGCTACCCTTGAATGCCAGGTCAGGTGCGCCACCCTTCGACGCGGTCGCCACCAGCATGGTGTAGCCATCCGGCCCGGATCGGTCCACGAGCTCGGCCACTTCGGTCAGGTCGATCATGAAAGGCGCCCTCCATCGGATTGAGCGATATCGGTCTGCGGCGGGCGCTTACACCACCCGCTCGCCGCCCTTCAGAACCGCCCTGACCTGCCGAAGATTCCCGACGTCGTCCAGCGGGTTGCCACCCAACAGCAGCAGGTCCGCCTCCTTGCCTGCCTCGACGGTGCCAACGCTCCGATCCAGGCGGCAGAGGCGAGCCGCGTTCCGGGTGACCACCTGGAGCGACTCCATCGGCGAGAGGCCCGCCAGCCGCGCGATCTCGACGCTGTACTCCATGTGCCCGAACTCGGTGTCGAACGGGCCGGCGTCGCTGCCGAAGCCCATCCGGTCCACGAGGCCCATCTCGCGCAGCGCCGCGATGACCGGTATGAAGTGGTCGAAGTACGCCTGGAGGCTGGCGCGCTGGGCCAGCTCGGCGGACGACAGCGCCTCGCCGCGCGCTTCCTTCTCCTCGAATAGCACCAGCGTGTCCCAGCCGCTCGACTGCGGGTTCAGGTCGAGGAAGGCGTCGGACTTCGCCAGCTTCTCGGCCACCCGCCGGTCGAGTTTCGGGAGGCCGGTTGGAGCGCCCGCGCCGCCCATGTCCACGATGGCGCCCGGCGCCAGGAACTCGACGTGCGCGATGGCGTCGATGCCGGCGTCGATGCAGTTCTCGATCGACTGGGTCGCCCGCGCGTGAGCCACGGTCGGGCGCTCCAGCGCATGTGCCGCCTCGACGGCCACCCGGAGCTCGTCGGTGGTGTACGAAGCGAGGTACGGAATGCCGCCTTTCGTGCCACCGCCTGACGCGACGACCTTGATGACGTCGGCGCCCTCGGCCACCAGCACTCTGACCTCGCGGCGGATCTCATCCGCGCTGTCCGCGACGCCGCCGGCCCAGTTGATGTGCCCTCGGCTGTGAGTGATCGCCCGCCCGGCCAGTTGCAAGCGCGGCCCGACGAAGTAGCCGCGCCGGATCGCCTCGCGGACCCAGAACATCACCTGGCCGCGCGCCGCGCAGTCGCGGACGGTGGTGACGCCCGAGCGCAGGTGGGTGGCGAGCTGGCGGACCGCCGTCAGCGCCAGCATCTCATCCGGCGCCTGCAGCTGGACCTCGAACGGCTGACGGTCGGGGAAGAGCGTCGGGTGGGCGTGACAGTCCACCAGACCCGGCATGACGACGGCATCGCCAAAGTCCGCGATGGCCGACGGCTCGAGATCGCTGGCGAAGTCGGATCGCCTCCCGACGCGCGCGATCTTGCCGTCCTCGATCTCGACCAGAGTATCGGGCAGCGGCTCGGCGCCGGTGCCGTCGATCGACAGACCAGCGCGCACGTACCGGGGTCGTGCGCCGAGCGCCGCGCTATCATCCCGCGTCATACGATGTGAGTGTAGGCACGCCCCACCGGCCTGTCAATCGAGGACGCTCACGGAAGGACGGCCGCCGACCATGAGCCTCCGAGCGGGTGCTGCCCGCATCGACATCACGCCACCCATCGGCCACAGCTTTAGCTCGTGGGGCCTGCGAACGGGCGTCTCGGTCGGCGTCCACGATCCGCTGCTGGCGCAGGCGCTCGTCCTCGACGACGGCGAACGAGCGATCGCCATCGTCGCGCTCGACATCTGCAACACGGCCCGCGACCTGACCGATGGGGTCCGCGAGCGCGTTCAGCGAATGACTGGCATCGCGCCCGAGGCCGTGCTGATCAACGCCTCCCACAACCACAGCGGCCCCCCTGGCGTGCCGCGCCGGTCGGGCGTGCTCCTGGGAGCGTCGCCGCCCGCGTACGACGCCTACGCCGCTGCCCTGCCCGACCTCGTGGCCGGCGTCGTGTTCTCTGCCTTCTACAACCGCCGGCCGGCGCGCATCGGGGCCGGCATCGGCTTGGCGCCGGGCATCTCGGTCAACCGCGTCCACCGCGACGACCCGAAGGACGAACAGGTCGGCGTGTTTCGCGTGGACGCCGAGGACGGCTCGCCGCTCGCCACGGTCGTCCGCTTCTCCTGCCACGGCACCTGCATGGCCGGCCAGACGCTGCTCTGGAACGCCGATTTCGCGGCGCCGCTCCGCGACACGGTCCAGGCAGCAAGGTCGGGCGGCGAGTGCCTCTTCCTCCAGGGTTGCGCTGGCGACGTCGCGCCGTGGGACTTCTGGTTCGGCAACGACGAGGCAAAGCGCCACACCTACGAGAACCGCGACGAGCTGGGACGGCGTCTCGGGGCAGTCGCGCTCGGCGTCGCGGCCGGCCTGCCGACGACGGCTGACGTTCGGCTCGCCGCCACCTCACGCCTGGTGCCGATCCAGCGCCGGCAGCTCGCCTGGGACGACCAGGAGCTCGACCTGATCGGGCGGAGCCTGGAGAACGCGGCGCCGCCCAGTTTCCCCGAGGTCTGGCCGGACGACCTGCACACTACCAACTCGGCCCAGCGATTCTCGCTGCACTACCAACGCGGCGCGGTGCAGATGTACCGCGACATGCGCGCTCGTAAGGACGAAATGCTCCAGGCCGAGGTTCAGGCGCTCGCCATTGGCGACGTGGCGGCCATCGTCGCCAACCCGTTCGAGCTGTTCAATGGCCCGGGCCTGGAGATCCAATCGAAGAGCCCGTTTGGCGCGCACAGGACGCTGGTACTCGGCTACACCAACGATTACCTGGGGTACCTGCCACGAACCCAGGATTTCCGCCTCATCGCAGACGTACCGCTGGAGGAGATCCTCGACCAGGACCGCTACCGCTGGGCGTACGGCATGACCAACACGCACGTCCAGGAAGGGGAGCTCGACAAGCTGATCGCCGCCAGTGCCGAGGCACTCTCAGAGGTGCACACTCGAGCTCGTTGATGTGTCAGGCCGGCTTTGACGACGCCGCCAGGCGTGCATCCCAGCCTGGATAATGCCTACTCACAATTCGGAAGTAGTGTTCTCGATACGGCTCGAACGGCACGTGCACACCGGCCAAATCGCAAGCCAGGTTGAATTCCTCTTCGTGAAAGGTGAGGTCGGTATCGACCCCGCGATCGGCCAACTGTGCGAGCCTGTCGTGCAGCTCCACGAGCACTCGCTTCGCCTCGTCGGGGCGCATGCCGTGAATCTCCACCAGACAATCCTCGACGACATGCCAGTAGGGGACGGGGTCAAACTGACGATTCATCTCACTCGCCTTGACCGACTTCCGTTGAGGAGCGACACGGCTCGATCCGTGTGAAAGCTCAACTGATCGTAGTCGCCTACCTGCGCCCGCTGTCTCCAGGCAGCTGCAACTGGTCCAACAACGAGATCATACCACCCACCATTCGCATCGCGACCATGATCGAGTGCTCGTTGTCGACAATGCCATACGAAGCTCCAGAACGCGTCAGCGTCGAATGCTCCTCGCGCGAATGCAATCGAGTCCAATCTCGACAGCGCATGCAGATCAACGTCAAACGCAATCACTGCCGGCTCGTGAGCGGCGCGTGTGCGATTAGCCAGATTCTCAGCCCAAAAGGACGCCTGCCGCAACAATGTGGTCGTGTAGAAGCCTCGTCCAAAATCCCGACCATCCTGCGCAAGAGACAGGTCAATCCCAGCCAGGATTGACGGCACGAATCGGGCGAGCGTGCCGTGATAGAGCGTGATTCGTCGGCCGTCCCAGGTCGGTGGCGGATAGGAGAGCACGTGCTGCCTCGAAGCCGGAGTGCTGCGACGGGAGATCGCGAGGCAAGGCTACGTGGGACTCGCTCGGCTGTCAAGGCGCTCAGGGCGTGCGGACGCGCTGATCGAGGATGGCGCAGCGGCCATTGCCCACGAAGTTGAAGCCGCGTCCGGTCTTGACAGCCGGCAGTTCTCTGACTACGATCAGAGAATATGGACGACGACGTCATCGCCAGAGTGCGCAGCTTCAACCGCACGGTCGCCGAGCGCATCGGCACTATGAGCGACCAGTTCCTCGGTCGGCCGCGCCCGTATGGCGAGTCGCGGACGCTCTGGGAGATCGGACCGGATGGCATCGAAGTGCGCGTGCTGCGCACCCGGCTCGGGCTCGACTCGGGGTACACCAGCCGGGTGCTGCGCGCGCTCGAACGGCAGGGCCTGGTCACGGTTACGCCGAGTACGAAGGACGGCCGCGTACGACTGGTGCGGCTCACTGCCGACGGTCTCGCCGAGCGGGCCGAGCTCGACCGGCGGTCGGACGAGGTCGCCCAAGGCTTTCTCGATCCGCTCACACCGTCTCAGCGCGAGCGGCTGGTTCTGGCGATGTCCGAGGTCGAGCGGCTGTTGACGGCCTCCCTGGTGACGGTGCGCCTGGAAGACGCCGCCGCCCCTGACGCGCGCTGGTGCATCGAGAAGTACGTGACGGAGTTGAACGAGCGTTTCCAGGCCGGATTCGACCCGGCCCAGAGCGGCTCGGCCAGCGTGCGCGAGCTCAATCCGCCCCATGGCGCACTGCTGGTCGCCCGACTGCGCGGCCGGGCGATTGGCTGCGTCGGCCTCAAGCTGCACCACGACGCACCGGCCGAGGTGAAGCGGATGTGGGTGGCGCCGGAGATGCGCGGCCTCGGTCTGGGGAGCCGGCTGCTCCAGGAGATCGAGACGTACGCGGGATCGGTCGGCGTCAGGACGCTACGCCTGGAGACGAACGGCGCGCTGGCCGAAGCGATCGCCCTGTACCGCGGGCGCGGCTACCAGGAGATCGAACGGTTCACCGACGACCCGTACGCGGAGCACTGGTTCGAGAAGCAGCTCGGAGCGTCAGGCGAATCGTCGGCCCATCAGTCTGCACCGCGAGCGTGAGCGAGCGGACCTTTGGGGCCGGACGGCCGCTCGCCGACGCTCGTGGTGCAGGCGGCAGGTGCTGTGCGTGCGAGATCGGCGAGGATCAACGGCTGGTCGAGACGGCGAACCGCGCCACGATCTCCGGATCGAGGTCCACGCCCAGGCCGGGCGCCGTCGGCACGTCAACGTAGCCGTCCTTCAACGGGTGCCTCTGCACGGTCAGCGCCTCGTTGATCGGCGTGCCGGCGACGCAGTATTCCTGGAGGCGCTCGCCGGGCAGGATCGCGTTCATGTGCAGCGAGGCCGCCTTGACGATACCACTCTTCCAGGCGTGCGGCATGCAGATCACGCCGCGCTCCTCGGCAAGCTTCGCGATCTTGCGTGCCTCGGTCAGGCCGCCGCAGCGGGTCATGTCCGGCTGGACGACGTCCAGGTGGCCGCCGTCGATCAGCTCGCGGAAGCTCCAGGCGGTCGAGTCGTGCTCGCCGGCCGCGATCTTGAGATCCACCGTGTCGGCCAGCTCGGCGTAGGCGTCCAGCTCGTCCGGCTCGAACGGCTCCTCCAGCCAGTAGACGCCGAGCTGTTCCAGCTCCTGGGCCACCCAGATCGCGCGCTTCGCATCGGCGACGTAGCCCAGCCCGGCGTCGATCATGATGTCAACGCCGTCGCCGACAGTCTGGCGCGCGGCCTTGACCAGGCGCACGTCGTGGCGCTCGTCCTTCCCGAGCGGCCCCCAGCCGAGCTTGATCGCCGTAAAGCCCATCTCGGCAAGGCCGGCCACCTTGACACGGACCTCGTCCTCGGTGTCGGGCATCAGCGTCGAGGCGTACGCCCGGATGCGGGTCTGGCGGACCGTCCCCAGCAGCTCGCAGACCGGCTTGCCGGCGACCTTCCCCTTGATGTCCCAGAGCGCCAGGTCCACGCCGCTCATGGCGTGGATCGCGACGCCTCGCCGCCCATAGTAGACGCTGCCACGGTACATTCTCGCCCAGAGCGCCTCGGTGTCCAGCGGGTCGGCCCCGAGCAGCATGTGGCGCAGGCCGATAGCGTTCGCGTGGGAGTTGGGCGCGTCGATGGCGGCCTGGATCACCTCCGGCGCCGAGTCCACCTCGCCGATGCCGACGATGCCGTCGTCCGTCGTGATTCGGACGATCAGGTCGTCCTGGCTGCCGTCGGCAATCGCGTCGTCGATCTCGGGCTGACGCAGAACGATCGTCTCGACCTCGGCAATCTTCACGAATCCCTCCGATTCGGAGTGGCCGCACGCTCACCGCGCGCGGCCCAGTCATCGGGCGCACAGCACCTTGCCCGCCCGCGCGCCGGTGTACTGGCTGTCCCGCACCGCGAACACGCCGTTGACGAGCACGTGCGGCAGTCCGGCCGGCGGCTGCTCTGGCTCTTCGTGAGTGGCGCGGTCCAGCACCGTGGCCGGGTCGAACACCACGAGGTCGGCCGCGAGGCCAGGGCGGACCAGCCCACGGTCCCACAGTCCGAACTTCTGGGACGGTAGGCTCGTCATCTTGCGGACGGCTTCGGCCTGCGAGAACAGCCCGACGTCACGCGCGTAATGCCCGAGCACGCGCGGATAGGTGCCCCAGGTGCGCGGATGTGGCTTGCCGCGCGTGATGATCGCGTCCGAGCCGATCATCACCAGCGGATGGGCCAGGATCTGCTGCACGTCAGGCTCGTCCATCATCGTGACGACGATGGTTGGCCGGCCGCGCTCTTCGAGCAGCACGTCGCACAGGGCGTCGACCGGGTCTTTGCGCTGGTCGTCCGCGATCTGCTGGATCGACTTGCCGAGGTACTCCTGGTGCGTCTCCACGCTGGAGACCCGGACTTTGTCCCAGCCGCCGGCACCGGCCAGGTTCTCCCAGCCCGGGATGCCGTTCGCGAAATCATGCTTGATCCGCTCGCGCTCTGACGGCACGGTCAGCCGCTCCAGGAGCAGGTCGCGACCGCCCTCCTGCGACCACGGCGGGAGCAGGGCCGCCATCCGCGTGCTGCCGGCGTCGTACGGGTAGGCGTCGCCGGTCACCTCGACGCCGCGCTCGCGGGCCTGCTCCAGCAGCGCCAGCAGCTCCGATGCCCGGCCGTGGTTCGGTCGGCCAGCGGCCTTCAGGTGGGAATGCTGAACCGGCACGCCCGCGCGCTCGCCGATCTCGATCGCTTCGGCGTGGGCTTTGAACAACGTTGCCGTCTCGCCACGCACGTGCGAGCAGTACGGCCGGCCGGTGCCGCGCATCACCTCGGCCAGCGCGACCAGCTCGTCGGTCTGGGAGTAGAAGCCGGGCGAGTAGATCAGACCTGACGAGAGGCCGACCGCGCCGTCCGCCATCGACTCTTCCACCAGGCGCTGCATCGTCTTCAGCTCGTCGTCGGTGGGCGGGCGGTTTTGGAACCCGAACGCCGCCACCCGCAGCGCGCCGTGCCCGACCAGCTGCGCGATGTTGCTGACCGGGCCGGCCCGCTCCAGGCTGGCGAAAAACTCGCTCGCGCGGGACCAGTCCCACGGCGTTTCGGCGAACAGCCCGGCCTGGTGCTCCTTGAGCAGGTCGGCGGTCTCGGGCAGCAGCGGAAACGCCGTGCTGCCACAGTTGCCGTTGACCTCGGTGGTGACACCCTGGAGGATCTTGGCCGGCAGCGGGTCCGGCGCGAACGGCAGCGCGTCGGAGTGGCAGTGCACGTCCACGAAGCCGGGGCAAACGGTCAGGCCAGCGATGTCGACGGTTTCCCGTCCCTCCGCTGCATCCAGCCGCCCGAGCGCCGCGATCTTCCCGTCCTGGACGGCCACGTCGGCCAGCACGTCCACGTTGCCGGTGCCGTCCAGCACTCGGCCGCCGCGCAGGATCAGGTCGAACATGGCACTCCTCCTCAGCTCGAGGAGGATAGTAGCCGACGCGCACTCATGGGGTGACGTGCCCCGGCAACGACACCCCACGGCGCAGCCGGCTCAGGCGAGAATGGGCGGGGCGGTGGCGAGGCCGAGAATTTCGTCGATCTCTCCCTGGTAGACGTAGGCGCGGCGGGCGAGCATGTCGTCCAGCGTGACTGGCCTTCCCAGTCGTCCCGACTCGAACGGCGCGTAGGTGAGGGCCACGTCGGCGCGTGCCTCCTCGCCGGTGACCTCGGGCCGGGCGCCAGTCCTGATGCACTCGCCCAGCTCGAAGTACTCGGTCGCGATGATCTTCGAGTCCACGTCGTTGAACGCGAAGTCATACGTCCAGAGGCGCTCCCCGCCGAACAGCTCAGCCGCCAGGGGGTTCAGCCGGTAGCTCGGGGCGTAGTCGAGGATGCGCGCGTCGTCCACGACGGCCCCATCGCTCAAAGTGAGGACTGACGGCCGTCCGTTCCGATTCCCGAACGTCTGCAGCGAGCCCTTCGAGCCGTAGACGAGCCGCTCGTTCTTGCGCATGCCATGGCCGGCGTGGTCGTCGATCCACTGGCCGGACGCGCCGCTCTCGAACGTGATGTACGCATAGAGCGCGTCGTCGCCGGTCGGCTCGATGCTTTCCGGCATCGTCGCGAGATAGCCGCCGTAGAACCCGCCCGGGCCAGTCGAGTCCGACTTGTAGCGGATCGGCTCGTGCAGGCGGGTCTCGCCATACACCAGCTTGAATTCGCCCATGTAGTAGCGAAGAAGATCCGCCTCGTGAACGCCGCCGTCGACCGGCATTGAAGCGGTGTGCTTCATGTGGCGCCACGGCGTCATCGAGATGCGGTCGCCGCCGCCGATGCTCGTCTGGATCATCAGGCGGGGCGTACCAATAGCGCCGTCCTGGATCAGCGCACGGGCCAGTCGGTGGATCGGGTCGCGGCGATAGTTCTCCGCCACCGACAGCACCTTGCCGAGCCTGGCAGCCGTCTGCACGATCGCGTCGCAGGTGCGAATCGACACGCCGAGCGGCTTCTCGCAGAGCACGTGCAGGCCGGCTTCCATGCAGGCAACGGCGGCGATGTGGTGGAAGCCACTCTCGACGGTCACGTCGGCGGCCTGGAGCTCTGGCATCTGGCGGACCATCTCCGCGACGTCCGTGAAGACCGACGGCCTGGTGCCCAGAAGCTGCTCGGCCTCGTCGGCGTACAGGCTCGCCTGCTCGGGCTTCAGATCGCAGGCCGCCGCCAGCTCCATGTTGCACTGCGAGGAGCGATAGAGCGCCGCCATGCCGCGCAGGTGCCGGCGGCCCATCCCGCCACAGCCGACAGCGGCATACTTGATCCTCGGGGCCATGCTGCCTCCCATCGCCGTCTGGGATCCCAGAGGCGCCGACAGTATAGCTGTGGCATCGTGGCCGGCTCGTCCCCCGTTTCCCGCCAGCCGGGCCGTGGACTGAAGTCCACGTCTCTGGACTTTGGCGCTTTTCGGGCAAGGTAGGAGCAGGGAACGCCCTCTGCTGATCGGGGAAGTGAGACCCAACCCGATCGGAGGACGTTCCCATGGTAGAGCGTAGCACGTGGTCCGAGGAGCCGGCCGCTGCGCCGTTGGTGGTGTGCCTGTTCGAGCTGCTGCGGGCGTTCCGGCCGGTCGTGCGGCAGGAGCGTGCGTACCGACGGTGCGTGGCGCTGCTGTTGGGGCACGTGTTCGCGTTTGCGCGGCACAGCCTCAGCCAGCTGCTGCTGACGCTGGGGGTGACGGAGCAGGATTGGAGCGCGTGGTATCGGCTGTTCAGCGCGCCGAGGATCGACGTCGACGCGTTGGATGCGGAGCTGGTGCGGCAGACGCTGCGCGAGATCCCAGCCGACGGGCCGTACGTGGTGGCGGTCGACGGGGTGCAGGTGCCGCGCTGGAGCGTGCGGATGCCGGGGACGAGCTGGCTGAAGGCGCCACGGACGCCGAAGTGGAAGCCGGGTAT
>JAXLXF010000079.1:0-5653 GCA_046328125.1 Chloroflexota bacterium | reverse complement strand
AGCGCGCCGGCTGGGACACTAACCGCCAGAACCGCCCGGCCTGCCCGATCTGGGAGGCTTGTCGCCACATCTCGAAGTGAAGAGGTGGTGCGTTCTGGCCCTGGCGCCCGCGCATCGATCAGCACACTGGTGCGCGGACGAGCCGCTCAGGTGGCTCTACCTTCTCGAACGGACGTCTCCCAGGAGGACACGCATGAGCCAGCCTCCGACCGACACGCGCTACGACGAAGTGGCCGTGCTCTTCACGCCGGACGAAACGGGCGCGACCGGAGGCTCGGCGGACGGCCAGGCACGCCCGTACACGGTGCTGATCTACACGGGCGTGGCCGGACCGTGGGGGACCGAGCCCGTCACACCGCCAGCGGGCCGGCCAGGCCGGGTCGGCGGCCTGCCGCTCGTCGCGGTCGAGCACATGACGATCCGCTGGAGCCGTTACCGCGACCTCCCGCGCACGGTGGACGAGCTCGCGGAGCTGGGCACGGCGCTGCGTGGGCGATTCATCCATCTGGTCTCGCCGGCCCTCCAGGCGCTGCTCGAAGGCGAGGCCGACTTCAGCCGGCCGGTCAGGATCTGGTGGCACAGCGACGTGCCGGAGCTGATCGAGCTGCCCTGGGAGCTGTTCGCCGCGTCCGCGATGGCGCGCTCGCCGATCCAGTTCCACGTCGTGCGCGGGCTGCCCGGCGAGAGCCTGCCGCCGGTGCCGCTGGACGGCAATCGCCTGCGGCTGGCATTGATCGGCACGCCTGGACCGGCCACGGAGTTGATCCAGACGGCGCTCCAGCGCATCCGACACCTGCGCGTGGAGGTGATGGACGGCTCGACGCGCGAGTCGCTCAGCCGGGCGGCGGCTGACGGGTTCGAGCTGGTGCATCTGGTCGCGGACGGCAGCGTCTCCCCGGCCTTCGAGGGGATCCTGATCCCGCGCGACACGCTGGAGAGCCGGCTGATGGCGCGCGATCTCAGCCGCCTGCTGCGCGGCAGCCGCGTGACGGTTCTGGGGCTGACCGAGCTCTCCCGCGAGGCGCCCTCGCCACCTCGGCCCGCCGTCAAGCGCGCCCCGCACGCCGTCGCCGAGGTGCTCTCGCCGTACCGCGCCTTCACCCACCTGGGCGCCGCTCCCGAGGCGCTCCCGTCGATCGTCGCGCCGCTCGGCTACCTCGACGACGACGCGGTCAGCCGCTTCTGGCGCACGTTCTACCGCACCCTTGCCGAGACGCTCAGCATCGAGGAGGCGCAGCGGAAGGCCCACACGGCCTCGACGACGGTGCCGATGGCGCTGTTCCTGCGCCACCGGCTCGGCCAGCAGTTCCTGGCGTCCGCCCCCGAGGAGGTGAAGCAGCTCGAGCCCAACCGGCTCAGCGCCGATCTCCAGGTCAACCGGAGCCTGGCCGAGCGCCTCCAGCTGATCGACGCCAGCTTCGGCGACCTCGACGACAGCATCTCCGGCAGCGAGCTGTTCACCCGCGAGAGCAGCCGCCAGAGCCACCTGGAGGACGTGCTCCAGAACTGGGAGGGCGGCCGGGAGGACGTGGAGGCATGAAGCGAGACATCGTCGTCAGCTTCCGGTCCAGCGGCGCGAGGAGTCTGGAAGTGCTGGTCACGCCGCCCTGGCGAGACCAGCCCGGCCCGGCCCTCAAGAAGAAGCGGAAGGCAGCCGTGCTGACCGCCGACGAGATCCGAGAGCTCCAGAATGGGCGTCCGTCCGTGGCGGTCGTGTCCAACGTGCGTGACAAGCTCACGGACTGGCTGCTGGACGTCGATCTTGGCCCGTACGTGGAGAGCGCCCTGGAGCTGATCAAAGACGGCCCGGTGCGGGTCGCCATCGCGCCCGAGCCGGCCGCTATGCCACAGGTGATGGACATCCCGTTCGAGCTGCTGGCCCTCTACAAGTCGAACACCTCGTTCGTGGTGATGCACGGCCAGGCCGCCTCGATCGTCCACGTCCTGCCGGACGGCCAGCAGGTCTCGACCGAGCGACGCTGGCCGCTCCGGATCCTGCTGGTGCGCTCGAACCCGGGCGACCAGACCGGGACCGTGCCGAAGCTGGCGCCGCTGCGAGACGCCATCGTGCAGCTCGGCGCGAAGCTCGGGCCGGACCTCGTGAAGGTGGATCTGCTGAGCAACGAGCTGGTGGGCGGGCAGCGCGGCAGCGCCGTCACCAAGAAGGCGTTCATCGCTCAGCTCCAGGCCGTCCCGTACGACGTGCTGGTCTACCTGGGGCACGGCAGCCTGGAGGAGCTGATCCCGGGCAGCCAGCCGACGAGCGCCCTCCTGTTCGAGAAGGCCGGCGGCGAGAACGCGGACGACCACGACCCGATGGACGCGGCGCAGTTGAACGGCGTCTTCAAGAGCCTGCCCGCGAAGGTGCCGGTCGTGCTGCTGACCGGCTGCCTGACCGCCGCCGAGACGCCGAACGAGAAGGAGCAGTATCTGGAGAAGCTCGCGCTCCAGCGCCTGCGGGGCAGTCAGGCCATCGCCCAGGCGCTGGTGAACAGCCCGGACACCGGCGTTCAACTGGTGGTGGGGATGCGCTACCGCCTCGAAGCGAGCGCGGCCATGACCTTCCTGGAGGGGTTCTTCCAGGGGCTGCTCCAGCGCCACCCTGGGAACGTCGAGGCGGCGGTCCGGACCGGCCGCGAGGCGCTGTTCCAGGAGGCCGTCCACCCGCCACAGTGGTCGGCGCCGGTCGTGTTCCGGACGCTGGCGCCGGAGCCGTTCTTCGACTTCATGACCCGCCCGCCGGCCGGGGCGACGGTGACGGCCGCGCCGAGGCCAGCCGCCACGAACGGGTTCGGCCTGGCAGCCGCTTCGACCGGGCCGGTCGCCCCGGTCGGCCCGAGTGGGGGCGACGGCTCGGGGAATCTCGCCGGGCCGGGTCCGACCCAGGACACGATCGTGCCGGGCTGGCTCCCCAGCCCGACCGAGGAGCGTGACCTCCTCTACCGGACCGTCGCCTGGGACGCGCTGGTGCAGCAGCCGGTCAGCATGCGGACGGCGGACAGCCTCCAGTTCCCGACCCAGATCCTGGAGCAGAGCGAGCAGCGGCTCCGGCAGCGCGGCCTGGCAGACGGCGTCGTCTTGATGCCGGAGCGCGTAGAGGTCCAGCACGACCAGCCAGCGGTCGTGACGGTGCGCCTGTACGGAGCCGCGTTCGTGGACTGGGTGAACGGGCGGGTCGTCTCCAGCTCGGACGCCCTGAAGATCGACTCGGTGGAGCCGACGCCCGCGCTGACGGCGGCCGGGTTCCAGCTGCTGACTGGCCGCGTCAGCGCCACCTCGACGAGCTTCCGCATCCAGCGCAGCCAGGAAGACGGCGGCGGCATCCTGCCGGAGTCGCTGCTGCTGGTGAACCTGAGAGCCGGCCCGGAGTTCCCGGTCGTCAACACGGTGCGGGCGGACTTCCTGTCGATGAGTCAGGTCCGGCCGGTCTACCCGATCGACAACGCGGTGATCGTGCCGGCGCCGTAGCGGGGAGCGGCGTCACATCAGGGGAGAGAGTCGGGGGATGAGTCTCGCCGAGCGGCTGATCGTGCAGCTGAAGCGCCGCATCGCGCTGCTCCCAGCGGAAGTTGATGCCTGGAAGACGGATGCCGAGCAGAACCTGGATCGGCTCGGCATTCATCGCAGCCAGTTCCGCGCGCTCAAAGAGATGATGGAGGTGCTGACCGACCGGCAGACGGCCCTGGTGGACGCTCTCCAGCCAGGCACCACGCCCGTGGAGCTGGCCGATCGGTACCGGGCGATTCGTGCGGACATCGTCGGCGTCAACGCCCTCTGGAACGTGTTCCGGGTCGTCATCGGGCAGCGGCAGGACGCCCGGCTGAAGCCGCTGCTGGACGCCGCCGACTTCGTGGCGAGCGACTGCTACGTGACCTGTCGGAGTCAGGCGGTGGCCTGGGGGCTGATTGCATCAGACGCCCTGCGGGAGCCGCCGCTGGTGTTCCTGGAGGCTGTCGAGTCGCCGGCTACCGCCCACCGTGGGCTGACCATCGAAGCGCTCTCGACCGCCGTCGAGCAGTTCCGCGACATGCAATTGCCGGTCCCGGTCATCTTCCTGCCGTTCGACCACCTGGCCTGCATCTGGCTGTTCTGCACGCTCCAGCACGAGGCCGCCCACGACGTGGACCAGGACTTGAAGCTGTCGGCAGAGCTGCGCCCGAAGATCGAGCAAGAGCTAGCGCAGCCCGGCCTGAAGGTGGGCTCGGCCAGAGTGTGGGGGCAGTGGACCGTCGAGATGCTCGCCGATGCGCTGGCGGTCCTGCTCGGCGGGCCGGGCTACGCGCGCTCGATGGCGGACATGCTGCTGGCGCGGGCGCCGCTCGCCAGCGCGGTCCGCACCACGCTGAAGCACCCGGACGACTTCGTGCGGGTCGCGCTGCTGGCGGCGCTGCTGCGGCAGGTTGGCGGTCAGCCGTTCGCCGAGGCCGCCGACCTGCTGGATCGAGAGTGGGGCGCGTACGTCGTGCCGGACGGCGTGGCGGAGTACGCCAGCGGCTGCGCCACGGTGGCGAAGCTGCTGCTCGACCGGCCACTGACGGCGCTCGGGGACCGGCCGATCCGCGCGCTCGTGCCGGACGCGGGGACCGGCGCGGACCTGGCGGCGAAGCTGGCGGACTTCTTCCGGATCGGGGTGAACCGCCCCAACCCGAAGAACGTCGCGCGGCGGCTGATCCCGTCCGCCGCGCAACTGGCCGTGCTGTCGGTCAGCCCACCGGACCCGGACCGCTACGCCACGATCCAGCAGCGCGCCCTCGACTTCATCCCGCAAGCGGCCGGCGAGACGTTCCTGGCCGCCACGCCGAACCGGATCGCGTACCTGCGCCAGTTGAGCGCGAACCTGGACTTCTCGACGAGCATCCTGGGCGCGGGTGAGGGGTAGTCAGCAGAGGAGGCATTGCAGTGACGAAGACACGGGTAGCACTGGTGTTGAGTGGCGGTGTCTCGGCGGGCGCCTACATCGCCGGGGCGCTGGACGAGATACTCAAAGCGTTCGCCGCCAGCGACACGTACGAGATCGACGTCATCGTCGGCGCCTCGGCCGGCGCGACGAACGCCGCCGCCATCGCGCAAGGTCTCCTGTACCGAAACGGCGAGACGATCCTCCACGACATGTGGGTCAAGGAAGTTGACATCGTCGAGCTGCTGGCGCCGGACATCAAGAAGGGCGATCCGTTCTCGATCTTGAGCGCCGGCCAGATCCGCAAGATGGGCCGCGACATGATCGACTGGCCGGCCGACAAGCCAGCCACGCGGGCGGCGTTTTGCGCGGACGACCTGACCGTCGCGATGACGATCGCCAACTCGACGCCGCTGCCGTACGCCTCGCGGGTCAGGCAGCCGAGCGCGAACGCCCCGGAGACGTTCGTCCAGGATCGGCACGCCGAGCAGGAGTCGTACCGCCTCGGAGCCGGCGTGGGGCCGCGCGATCCGATCTGGGAGCGGATCTCGATGGTGGCGCAGGCGTCCGCCGCGCTCCCGCTGATCTTCCCGATGGTCCAGTTGACCCGCAAGGCGGATGGCCCGGGCCAGTACGTCCTGCCGCCGAGCTTCAAGGGCGAGCGGACGTTCTGGTACTACGACGGCGGCACCTACAACAACCTGCCGATCGACCTGGCCTGGCACTTCGTCAAGCAGAAGGCGGAGCGGGAAGACG
>JAXLXF010000078.1:0-6073 GCA_046328125.1 Chloroflexota bacterium | reverse complement strand
TGCCGTCGCCTGACGCCGTACGCCAGTGCCAGCAGCAAAAGCGCGGCTGTGACACCGGCGACGGCGAGTCCAAGCTGACGGGGGGTTGCAAAGAGGGGGGCCGGCAGACCGGTCAGGCGGAACCGCACCTCGGCGCCGGCGGCGACCCTCTGCGACGTGTACTGGCGGAACTGGCGTCCCCCGAGATCGACGGTGCCCTGCAACGCCATGCCCGGCGCGACGACTTCGCCAACGTCCGGCGGGGCGTAGAGGGTGAACGCGCCGACCGGCAGGGTGAAGCTGCGCGACAGGTCGAGCGTGGACGAGGTGTACGGCAACTGGTAGCTGAACGCGATCTCGCGGCGGCCGGGCCGGACCGGGTCGGTCGCCGCGAAGCCGTCCGGAGTCGCTTCGAGCGAGTCCTCAACCAGGCCGGCCTGGGGCGTCACGTCCATCGCACCGGGCGGCAGCACGAAGCGCAGGGTCCGTCCGCTGCCGGTGACCTGGGCGTCGGCGGCGAAGGTGCGGTCGCCAGCGTTGACGGCGGTGCCCATCTCCATGATCGTCAGCGCGCTCGGCGAGACGCCCATCACCAGCATGTTGAGCCGCTCGAACGAGACGGCGTCAGGGCGCGGCGTGGCCTCGAACACGGTGATGTCCACGGGAGCGGGCGAAGCGTCGGTCAGCACGATGGGACGGTCCGGGAAGTAGGCCACACCAGCGTACTGGACGATTGGGAAGTAGAGGGTGTCCTGGCCCGTCGCAAGCCCGCCGAGCGAGAAGGCGCCGGAGGCGTCGGTGTGGACCCGCTGCTCGCCGGTCTTGACCCGGTTCTGGAGGATGTGGACGACCACTTCCAGATCGGCGGGCGCCGGCGCGCCGGCCGTGCCGTTCGCGACGTGGCCGACGATGGAGCCGTTCGCCGCGCTGTCGGCCTGGGCAAACGCCGACAGATTCGGGCATGAGACGAGCAGCAGAAGCGCGACCACGAACGGAACCGCGGCTCTCATGCGCGCGGCTCCCTGGCTGATGAGGCGCCCAGGCGAATCGCCTCGCGGGCGGCGGCGATCTCGCGCTCGACCTCGGAGTCGGCGTCGCCGCTCAGCGCGTCCTCCACCGCGATCAACTCCGCCGCCCGAGCGAGCAGCGTCTCAGAGAGCGCCTGGTAGTCGGCCTCGTCAACCTTGCCTACCCGCTGATCCAGCTCCAGCTCGATCAGCTCGCCGTAGATCGCGGCGCGCTCTTCGGCGGGCGACGCCACGACCGGGACCGAGCCGCTGGTGCTGGCGCGGCGACGGACGAGCGGCAGCACCACGAACGCCAGCACCACCACGACGACGAGCGCGCCGAGCAGGTACCACACGGTCTAGCGCCCCTTCCGGAAGCGGTCGAGCTCGGCGCGGGCGCGGTCCACGCTCGACGGCGGGTCGTCGTCGTGGTGCGCGGTGCCGTTGCGGTGGGGGACGGCGGGTGGCGTGGACGGCGCAGCTAACGGCGCCCAGCGTGGCTGGAGCCAACCGCGCACGAGACGCCAGAGCAGGAAGCTGCCGACCACGAGAATGGCGACTGGCATCAGCCAGACGACCAGCCCGATGCCGCGCCGGGGCGGCTCGATCAGGATGCCGTCGCCGTACCGTTCCACGAAGTAGCCGATGATCTCGTCGTCGCTCTCGCCGGCCTGAACCTTCGCCCGAATGACGGACCGCATCTGGCCGGCCAGGTCGGACGGCGAATCGGCGACCGAGGCGCCGCTACAGACCGGGCACTGCAGCTGCTTGCCGATCCGTCGGGTGGCGTCCTCGACGGCGTCGGCGCGTGCCACCTGCGCGACGGCGACGAACAGCGCCAGCACGGCGACCATCGCCCCGATCGCGCGTACGATGCCTGACATCCGACTCAGGCCCGCCCGTGTGCGAGACCAGTCGCAGCCGCGCTGACGGCGGCGAGTCGCGGTCGCGGCTGCGGCCAGAGTGCAATCAGTCCGCCGGCTACCGCCGTGATCCCGCCGAGCCAGAGCCAGAGCACCAGCGGGTTGACGAACACCATGAAGCTGGCGGAGCCATCGGTCTCCCAGCCAGACAGGACGATGTACAGGTCGTCGGTGGTGCTGGTGCGGATGCCGACGGTGGTGGCCGGCTGTCGCTCGAAGCCGGGGTAGAACCGCTTGTCCGTCACCATCGTGCCGAGGAGGGTGCCGCCCGACTCGACGGCCAGCTGCGCCTCAAGCACCCGGACGCCGGGCTCCTGGCGCTCGCGCAGGCCGTTGAAGGTGAGCCGGTACTCGCCGACGTCCACCGACTCACCGGGCCGCAGCCGGTCCGCCTGCTCGACCTGGTAGGCGGTAGACGCGGTGACGGCGACGGCGACCATCACGACGCCCAGGTGGACGACGTAGCCGCCGTAGCGCCGATTGTTGCGGCTGACGAGGTTGAGGAGCGCCGCGACCAGCGGCTCGCCGGTCGACTGGCGGCGCGCGAAGGTTCCACGTGTCACTTCGAGCACGATGGTCGCCGTCACGAAGGCGCACACACCGAACGACGCGAGCGCCTTCGGCTGGTCCAACCCCTTGACGATGCCGACCAGGATGGCAACCGCGACGCCAAACAGAATCGGCGGCGCGAACAGGCGAAGCAGGCCGCCGCTGGTGCCCTTGCGCCACGGCATCAGCGGACCGACGCCCATCAGCGCCAGCAAGACGATCATGATTGGCCCGGCGACCTGGTTGAAGAACGGCGGGCCGACCGTGATCTTGGTGCCCTGGACCGCCTCCGAGACGAGCGGGAAAATCGTGCCCCAGAAGATCGCGAAGACCAGCCCCAGGAAGAGCAGGTTGTTCAGCAGGAAGCTGGCCTCGCGCGAGAGCATCGAATCCAGATGGTTGTCCGAGCGCAACTGTGGCAGGCGCCAGAACAGCAGCCCGAGCGTGGCCGCGACCACGAGCGTCAGGAAGACCAGGAAGAACGGCCCGAGCGACGACTGCGCGAACGAGTGGACCGAGTTGATGACGCCGCTGCGGACCACGAACGTGCCGAAGATCGCCAGGTAGAACGTGACCATCACCAGGGCCATGTTCCAGACCTTCAGCATCCCACGCCGCTCCTGGATCATCACCGAGTGGATGAACGCGGTGCCGATCAGCCAGGGCATGATCGCGGAGTTCTCGACCGGGTCCCAGCCCCAGTAGCCGCCCCACCCGAGAACGCGGTACGCCCACCAGGCGCCGAGCAGGTTGCCGATCCCCAGGATGCCCCAGGCGACCAGCGCGTAGCGGCGGGTCGTCCTGATCCAGCTGGCGTTCAGGCGGCCGGTCGCGAGGGCGCCGACCGCGAAGGCGAACGGGATCGTCCAGCTCATGTAGCCGGCCAGCAGCATCGGCGGGTGATACAGCATCCCCACGTCGTACAGGAGCGGATTCAGCCCCTGGCCGTTGGCCGGGGTGACCGCCATCTTCTCGAAGGGGCTGGCGACGAAGCCGAGGATCAGCCCAAAGAAGCACATCACGACCATCAGCGTGGCGTGGACGTACGCCATCAGCTCGCGGTCGGCGTCGTGGCGGCGCTGGTACGCGACGATGGCGCTGAACAGCGAGAGCGTCCAGCCCCAGTAGAGCAGCGAGCCGGCCTGTCCGCCGTAGAACGCCGCCGCCACCAGCGAGAGTGGCATCTCACGGCTGGAGTGCTCGGCGACGTACCGGATCGAAAAATCGTTGGTCAGGAAGGCGGCGAGCAGCGTTCCGCTCGCGACGGTCATCAAGATCGCGACTCCGAGCACGCCGTTGTAGGCGCTGGCGACGAGATCAGTGGCGCGCAGCCTGACGCCGAGAATGGCCGCGACCGCCGCGTACGCCGCGACCACCATCGCCGCGACGATCGCGATCTGTCCGAAGTCCGCCATCGGTCAGGCTCCCGTGTTCCCCTGGGTCTCGAACTTCGACGGGCACTTAGCCAGCAGCGTCGAAGCCTGGAAGGTGCCGTCCGGACCGACCTTGCCTTCGACGACGACCTGGACCTCTTCGCCGAAGATGTCGGGAACTGGGCCACCCTTGTAGTAGACCGGCATCTGGCCGCTGCCGTCGTGGACCAGGAAGCGGATCGCGAGGCCGGCGTCGATCTTCTCGACCGAGCCTGGCACGACGTCGCCGGCGACGCGGACCTGCTGGACGCCGGCCGCCGGGCCGCGCTGCAACAGCTCGCCGACGGTGATGTAGTACACGGTGGACGTTTGAAGCGCGGTCACGATCAAGTAGGCGATGCCTAGGGCGATAGCGCCGCCAGCCACCAGGAGCTTGAGATGGCGTCCGGGCGACGCCGGGCTGGGCGGGGACGAGGGCAGTGAGGATTGCAAGGGGAAACCTCCGGGCCGCTGGGGAGGGGGGACGCGGCCCTTCAGCGGAGATTGTACTCACCTCCGGCCCGCCGATGGCCTGGATTGTCTCCCTGCTTGCTAAGAATGCCGTTCAGGCGGGCAGCAGGGCGCGCTCGTAGAGCCATTTCAAGAGGGTGGCGAGCAGGACGATGACGAGTCCCAGGCCCGCGAGGATGCGCAGGCCGCGCACACGCCGAGCGCCCCGGGCGCCTCGGAAGCGGAAGCCGACCTGGAACATGACGACCGAGAGAACGACTTTGAGCAACAGTATTTCGACGTAGGTCGTGCCGGCCGCCCCGCGCGAAAGTCGTTCGAAGGTGAGGAGCGCCCCGGAGACCAGGAAGACGATCAGCGCCGTCTGCACGATCTCGCGCGAGGCGGCGTCGAAGCTGGCGAGCAGTGCGCTCTCGTGGCCGGCGTCCACGGCCGGCAGCGCGACGAACAGCTCGAACCAGATCGCGCCGATCCAGATCATCGCGGCCATCGCGTGCATCCAGCGCATGACCACGAGCAGCAGGTCCGTCGCGTCCATGACGTACGAACGGTCAGCGGAGGAGCGGCTCGAGCAGCCGCTGGCTCGCGCTGCTCAGGTAAGCCAGCAGGTACGCCTGGTTCAGCAGGAAGACGGCGCCGAGGGCCACCAGCACCGAGCCGCTGACGGCGTTGAGCGTGCCGAGATGGCGGCGTACCAGGGCCAGCCCGTTGACCGCCCGGCTCAGAAGGATGGCCGACACGACGAACGGGATGCCCAGGCCGGCCGAGTAAACCAACAACAGCAGCGCGCCCTGTTGCGCGGTCTCGGCGGTGCCGGCGTACAGCAGGATCGAGGCGAGGATCGGGCCGATGCAGGGGGTCCAGCCGGCGCCGAACGCCATCCCGATCGCCACCACGCCGATCGGACCGTAGGCGCGGTCCACGAAGTGGGCACGGTAGTCGCGTGCGAGGAATGGGACGCGAATGACGCCGACGACGAGCAGCCCCATCAGGATCATCAGCGCCCCGGCCAGTCGGGTGAGGAGCGGGCGTGAGCCGTCGAGCAGGCCGCCCAGCAGTCCGGCCGCCGCCCCCAGCGCGACGAAGACCGTGGTGAAGCCGAGCACGAACAGGACGCTGGCGACGATCACCCGCTCGGTCTGGCGGCGGCTGGCCGGCTGGGCGCCGATGGCGACACCGGAGACCAGCGACAGGTAGCCGGGCACGATCGGGACGACGCACGGCGAGAAGAAGGAGAGCATCCCGGCTCCGAACGCCAGCAGCCAGCCGACCGAGACGACTTCTGCTTGACTCAACGCAGCAGGTCGTCGAGGTAGCTGCGCAGGCGGGAGTCGTCCAGCGGCCCTTGCCACTTGCGCACCAGCTGTCCGCTTCGGTCCACGAAGTACGTCTCGGGGACGCCGCTCATGCCGTAGTCCACCGAGATCGCCCCGGTCAGATCGCGACCGTTCGGGTAGGTGACGCCGAAGCGCCGCAGGAAGTCGCGAGCGTTGGCGTCGGTGTCCTGGACGTTGATGCCGACGAACGCCACGCGGTCCCGGTACTGGCGGGAGAGGCGCTCCAGGACGCCCGCCTCATCCTCACAGGGGATGCACCAGGACGCCCAGAAGTTGAGCATGACCGGCTTGCCGCGCAACGACGCGAGGTCGAGCTGGCTGCCGTCCATCATCGGCATCGTGAAGGGCGGCGCTGGTCTGACGGCGACCCGGACCTCGCCGACCGTGCCCTGAGCCTG
>JAXLXF010000077.1:0-8178 GCA_046328125.1 Chloroflexota bacterium | reverse complement strand
CCCGATCAAGCCTTCACGCTGGGTGTTCGGCACCGTCACGAACACCTCGCGCGCCACCGACATGATGGTGGGCAGGATCATGATCGCCAGGATCACGCCGGCCGTCAGGATGTCGCGACCGAGCGGCGGCCCCGCCACGATGGCGCTCAGGACCGGGATCGAGCCGAAGACCGCCTTCAGGAACGGCTCGACGGCGCCGCGCATCACCGGCGCCAGGACGAAGAAGCCCCAGAGCCCGTAGATGATGCTCGGGATGGCGGCTAACAGCTCGACCAGGAACGAGACGGGCCCGCGCAGCCAGGGCGGGGCGTATTCGGCCAGGAACAGCGCCGCGCCGACCGCGATCGGCGTGGAGATCAGGAGCGCCAGGGCCGAGCTGAAGATCGTGCCGTAGACGTACGGCCATGCGCCGAACTCTTCCTTGACCGGGTCCCAGGTGGAGGTGACGATGAAGCCGGCCCCGTACCGCTCGATCGAGGGCAGCGAGTCGATCACCAGCAGGGCGACCAGCCCCGCCAGCACGACGATGACCAGGCCCCCCAGGCCGGTCACAATGGCCTGGAACACCTGGTCGATGGGACCGACCGATCCGATTCGGGAGCTGGGTGCCTGCTCGGCCCGCGCCTGTGCCATCGTCCCTTCCCCCTACCGACCAGGAAACGCCCTGGCGCCACCGGCCTGGATGCTCTGGATCATGTCGTCGGCCTTCTTGACGATGTCGGCCGGCAGCGGCGCGTACCCGAGATCGGGACCGGCCTTCTGGCCGTCGTAGATAGCCCAGTAGAGGAGGCGGGTCAGGGCGGTCGCCTTCGCCTTGTCCGCCATCTCCTTGTAGGCCAGGATCCAGGTGAAGCCCGAGATCGGATACGAGGTGTCGCCGGGCGCGTTCACGATCGAGGCGCGCAGGTCGGCCGGGATCGTGCTGCCAGCGCCAGCCGCCGCCGCCGAGGTCGCCTCGATAGACGGGGTGACGAACTTGCCGGCCTTGTTCTTGACGTCGGCCGGCTTCAGCTTCTGCTGGATCGCGTAGATCAGCTCCACATACCCGATCGAGTACGGGTTCTGGGTCACCTCGTTAGTGACGCCCGGGTTGCCCTGCCCGCCGAGCCCGGTCGGCCAGTTGACCGCCGTCGCGGTGCCGACCTTGCTCTTCCAGTCCGGGCTGACGTTCGAGAGGAAGTCGGTGAAGATGTAGCTGGTGCCACTTCCGTCCGAGCGGTGCACCACTACGATGTCCTTGCTGGGAAGGTTGACGCCGGGGTTGTCGGCCTTGATCCTGGCGTCGTCCCACCTGGCGATGTCGCCCATGAAGACGCTGGCCAGCGTCTCGCCGCTGAACTTCAGCGCCGTGTCCTTCAGCTCGGGGATGTTCGAGATCACCACCACCGCGCCGAGCGTCATCGGGATGTGGAGGATCGCCCCGCCCGTGGCCGCCTTCAGCTGCTCGTCGGTCATCGGGCCGTCCGAGGCGCCGAAGTCGGAGGTCTTGTCCGAGATCGCCTTGATCCCGCCGCCCGAGCCGATCGCCTGGTAGTTGACCTCGACGTTCGCCAGCGCCTTATAGTCGTTGAACCACTTCGTGTAGAGCGGCGCGGGGAACGTTGCGCCAGCGCCGGTCAACTGCTTCGCCTCGCCCTCGAATGGCCCCTTGACGACGCCGAGCCCGGCGCCAGCACTCGCGGCGCTGGTGGCCGGCGAGGCCGCCGCCGCGGCTACCGGGCTTGCCCCTGCTGCCGGGCTGGTCGCAGCCGACTGCGCGACCGGCGCCGCTGGCTTCGTGTCTGCCGGCTTCGCATCCGCGTTGGCCGGCTTGCTGTCCGTCTTGTTCGCGGCCCCAGAATTTGTGCCAGGGCCGCACGCCGTCACGAGCACGCCGAGCCCTGCGAGCATCGTCAGCACGGCCCGCCGTCGGCTCACCAGCGATCGTCCCATCGTCCTGTCTGTCTCCCAGATATCCCGTCTGTCCATGCCTGAAAGCTAACAAGGCGACGTCAACCCACCTTTAACAGCGCCTTAACCGCCGTTAAGGGTGGGTAAATGAAGCCGGCGTCACGAGTGGCCCAGACTCGCCCCGGCGACCACCCGCTGTCAGACGACGTTCAGGAGACGGGGTCCAGCGCGGCATCCGCTCCGCATTGCCACGACCCGTCCAGCTGCTGTCACACCGACACGACTCTGCCTCGCCCCTGAGCGCCGCCTCGTCTGTCTGAGAGGTGGCGACGAACACCCCCTGGGAGCGCGGCCATCCTGGCCGCTTCGGTTGTTGACAAGCGATGCCGCTGCCCTGACTCCGGAGACAGTCTGCACGGAAGCGGCCAGGATGGCCGCGCTCCACGGGCACGTCGCGCATCCAACGGTCACCGACGGCGTGCAACCGCATTCGGGGTGGCCGGTGTTCAACGCCCTGCGGGCCGGTGCCAGTGTGTTTGGACTGACCGAGCCATTCCATCCCCAGGAGTCACACCCCGTGCAGGTTGCAGTCACGTCGCGTTTGCCGTCCGGGTTCACCCGCCTGGCCTGGTCCAACCTCGCGGCCCAGTCCGCCGAGCAGATCGGGCTGGCGGCCGGGCCACTGGTCGCCGTGCTGGCGCTCGGCGCTGGCGCCGGCCAGACCGGCCTGCTGCAGACCGCCCAGACGCTGCCGTTCCTGTTACTCTCGCTGCCGGCCGGCCTCCTGGCCGACCGTTCGTCGCGGCGTCGCCTGATGGTCGCGGCGGAGAGCGTTCGGGCAGCGGCGCTTCTCGGCATCCTCGCAGCCGCCGCGCTGGGTCTGTTGAGCCTGCCGGTCCTCGCCGTGCTCGGCTTCCTGGGCGCAACCGGGACAGTCGCCTACAGCGTCGCCGCGCCGTCGCTGGTGCCCGCGCTGGTCCCCTCCGAGTCACTCGGTACCGCCAACGGTCGCCTGGAGCTAGCCCGCAGCGTCGCGTTTGTGGCCGGCCCGGCCCTGGCCGGTCTACTGGTGAGCTGGGCCGGCGCACCGGCCTCGTTCGGAGTCGCGGCTGCCCTCTCGACGGCTGCCGTGATGCTGCTGGCCGGCCTGCCAGAGCCGGCCAGCCGGACGGCCCGCCGTCACGACCCGGTCCAGGAGATCCGCGAGGGCGCTCGGATGGTGCTGGGCCACGAGCTGCTGCGGCCCGTCTTGCTGACCGCGATCTTCTTCAACATCGCGTTCACCATCATGCAGGCCGTGTACGTGCCGTACGCCGTCACGCAGCTCGGTCTCTCGGCGGCGGGCGTCGGGCTCACGCTCGGGGCGTTCGGCTTCGGCATGGTGACGGCCGCCCTGCTCGCGCCGCGCATCTCGAAGCTGCTGCCGTTCGGGACGGTCGTCGCGGTGGGGCCGGTGGCGGGTCTCGCGTCCGCGCTGGTGATGGTGACGACCTTGATAGTGCCGTCGGCGCTGCTGGCCGCCCTCAGCTTCTTCCTGATCGGGGCTGGCCCGCTGCTCTGGACGATCTCGACCACGACCCTCCGGCAGGCAGTGACGCCCGGCGAGCTGCTCGGCCGCGTCTCAGCCGTGATCGTGATGGCGACGTACGGCGCACGGCCAATCGGCGCGACCATCGGGGCGCTCGTCGGCGGCACGTACGGCGCCGAAGCGTGCATCCTGCTGGCCGCGCTCGGGTTCACAATCCAGGCGGCGCTGATCCTGAGCTCGCCAGTCCCGAAGCTAGCCAGCCAGCCGGGGCTGGCCGCGTGACGCCAGGTATGCCGTGCCCCCGAGCGCCCGTTTTCGCCGTTTTGGCCTTTCGAGTTGACAGCAGCTCGGGAGGTCGCGTACACTCCGCGCTACGACAAGTGCATAGCGAACGCGATGACGGGGACCAAAACGGTTGCCGTGTCGGTCAGAGAGCCGGGGGTAGGTGCGAGCCCGGTCCGACAAGCAATCTGAGCTCGCCCCCGAGCGGCCGAGGCGAACGGTACACTCGCTGACAAGGCGAGGTGGAGCTGAGTAGCCGAGGACGGAGTGGCGCACGATACCGCGCTGTGAGTGGATGCGCCGCGAGGCAGCGTCAACCAGGGTGGTACCGCGAGTGATCCTCGTCCCTGTCGGGCGAGGGTTTTTTGCTGTTATGGCCTCGCTCGACACCACCTGGAAGACACCCGGCACGAGGTCGTGCTGAGGGAAGCTGTAGCGCTGGGCGCGTCAAGCCGGGTGGTACCGCGAGTGGCCCTCGTCCCGAGCAGGCGAGGGCCATTCCGTGCGAGTAGCGAGTAGCGAGTAGCGAGTAGCGAGAGGCTGGTGCGACGCGGCACGCCATCTCGGCACTCTCCACTCGCTCCTCATCACTCGCTACTCGCTACTGGTTGGAGAGCGGGATGCGGTTGAACGGGTCGCAGATCCTGAGCAAGTGCCTTCACGAGGAAGGCGTCGAAGTCATCTTCGGCATTCCCGGCGGCACGATCATGCCGCTCTACGACGAGATGCACAAGCATCCGATGCGCCACCTGCTGGTGCGCCACGAGCAGGCAGCCGCCCACATGGCGGACGGCTACGCCCGCGTCAAGCGTGACGTCGGCGTCTGCATGGGCACCTCAGGCCCGGGCGCCACCAACCTCGTCACCGGCATCCTGAACGCCCACATGGACTCCGCCCCCATCGTCGCGATCACCGTCAACGTCCCTTCGGCGATGATCGGCTCGGACGCGTTCCAGGAGGCTGACATCTCGGGGATCACCATCCCCGTCACCAAGCAGAACTACTTCGTCCGCCACACCCGTGACCTGGCGAAGATCGTCAAAGAGGCGTTCTTCATCGCGAGAAACGGGCGGCCCGGCCCGGTCCACATCGATATCCCGAAGGACGTCCTGCTGAACGAGGCGGACTTCCACTACCCGACCTCGGTGGACCTGCCCGGCTTCCAGCCCACGTTCGAGGGCAGCATGGTCCAGATCCGCAAGGCGGCCCGCCTGATCGAGCAGGCGAAGCGGCCGGTCATCATCGCGGGTCAGGGCGTGCTGATCTCCCAGGCGTCCGAGGAGCTGATCGCGTTCGCCGAGAAGACGAACACCCCAGTCGTCAACACGCTGCTCGGCCTGTCCAGCTTCCCGGCCTCGCACCGGCTGTACAACGGCTGGCCCGGGATGCACGGCTACGTCTACTCCTCGTACTCCATCGACAAGGCCGATCTCGTCATCGGGATCGGCAACAGGTTCGACGACCGCTTCTGCGGCAAGTTCTCGGCGTTCGCCCCGAAGGCGAAGATCGTCCACATCGACATCGACCCGGCCGAGATCGGGAAGAACGTGCGGGTGGACGTGCCAATCGTCGGCGACGTCAAGCGGGTCCTGACCAAGCTGACCCCCGAGGTCAAGGAGGTCGAGGACCACGACGAGTGGTTCGCGCAGATCGCGGAGTGGAAGAAGGAGTTCCCGCTCAAGCAGTATCCGGACGACACGCCGGAGCTGTACACCCCGCAGATCATCAACGCGTTGTACAACGCCACCAAGGGGAACGCCCTGATCGTGGCGGACGTCGGCCAGCACCAGATGTTCGCGGCCCAGTACTACCGCTTCGACGAGCCGCGCATGTTCCAGACGTCGGGTGGCCTGGGCACGATGGGCTTCTCGCTGCCGGCCGCCATCGGCGCGCAGTGCGCCCGCCCGGACAAGGAAGTATGGGCCATCGCCGGCGATGGCTGCTTCCAGATGAACCTGCAAGAGTTGGCCGTGCTGACCCAGGAGCGCATCCCGGTCAAGATCGCCGTCGTCAACAACGGCTACCTCGGGATGGTCCGGCAGTGGCAGCAGCTGTTCTGGGCCGGCAACTACCAGCACGTCGATCTGGAAGGCACGCCGGACTTCGTGAAGCTGGCGGACGCGTACAGCATCCCGGCCTGGCGGGTCACCCGTCCCGGCGAGGTCGCGTCGGCCATCGCGGCGGCGCGCGCGTACCAGGGGCCGGCCCTGATCGAGTTTCGCGTCTTCCGCGAGGAGAACGTCTTCCCGATGGTGCCATCAGGCGCCTCGCTCTCCGAGGTCATCCCGGACACGCCGTACGTGCCGGCCGCCATCGCCACCCCGATTCCGGCCGCGGCTCCTGCCGCCCCATCCAGCCCCGCCCCCGTCCGCGTCTAGGGAGGCTCCCCATGAAGCACACACTGGTCGCCACCATGGAGGACGGGCCGGCCGTCCTGAACCGCGTGGTCTCGCTGTTTCGGCAGCGCGGCTTCGCCATCGACTCGCTGACGATCGGCAAGACCCACGAGACGCACGTGATGCGCCTGACGATGGTGGTGGACGGCTCGAAGACGGCCATCGAGCAGGTCGTCAAGCAGCTGTACAAGGTGATCGAGGTCCGCAAGGTCTCGGACCTGACCGAGGACCAGACCGTCGAGCGCGAGCTGGCACTCATCAAGGTCGCCTCGAAGTCCGCGGCCTTGAGGTCGGAGATCCTCCAGATGGTGGACGTCTACCGCGCCAGGGTCGTGGACATCGCGATGGGCTCGCTGACCGTCGAGGTGACCGGCCCGACTGACAAGATCGACTCGATGGTCTCGATGCTGCGGCCGTACGGGATCAAGGAGATGGTCCGGACCGGCCTCGTCGCGATGGCACGCGGCGTCATGTCCGGCCAGGAGAAGGGCCGCGAGGCGGTCCGGCTGCGCGAAGTATCGTAACGAGTCATGAGTAGCGAGTAGCGATGCCTATGTCATCCTGAGCTCGCGAAGGATCTCCCAACGGAGCAGCGCAACTCCCGGAGTGCGGGGCAGGGCTGTGAGATCCTTCGCGAGCTCAGGATGACAAGGCATCGCAGATCACCACTCGCTACTCCGTACGGAGGCGATTGTTTTGGCTCTCAAGGTGTATTACGACTCGGATGCCGATCTCAGCTTGCTGAGTGGCAAGAAGATCGCGGTGATCGGCTACGGCAGCCAGGGGCACGCGCACGCGCTGAACCTGAAGGAGAGCGGCCTGGACGTGATCGTCGGGCTGTACGCGGGCTCGAAGTCGGCGGAGAAGGCGCGCGCCGAGGGTCTGACCGTGATGAACGCGGACGAGGCCGCGAAGGCCGCCGACACCATCATGATCCTCACGCCCGACGAGACCCAGCACGACATCTTCGAGCGCGACATCAAGCCGAACCTGAAGGACGGCGACACCGTCATGGTGGCGCACGGCTTCAACATCCTGTACGGTCAGATCGTCGCGCCGCCCAACGTGGACGTCTCGATGATCGCGCCAAAGAGCCCGGGCCACCTCGTGCGGGATCAGTACGTGGCGGGCGCTGGCGTCCCGGCCCTCGTGGCGGTCCACCAGGATGCCTCGGGCAACGCGCTGCGCAACGCCCTGGCGTACGGCAAGGGGATCGGCTCGGCACGGGCTGGCATCGTCCACACCACCATCAAGGACGAGACCGAGACCGACAACTTCGGCGAGCAGGCGGTGCTCTGCGGCGGCGTCAGTGCGCTGGTGACGGCGGCCTTCGAGACGCTGGTCGAGGCTGGCTACGCTCCTGAGCTGGCCTACTTCGAGTGCCTCCACGAGCTGAAGCTGATCGTGGACCTGTTCTACCGGGGCGGCCTCAGCCTGATGCGGTACTCAGTCTCGAACACGGCGGAGTTCGGCGACTACTACGCCGGCCCGAGGATCGTGACGGACGAGACCAAGAAGGCGATGAAGCAGCTGCTGACCGAGATCCAGAACGGCACATTTGCCAACACCTGGATCCTGGAGAACGTCGCTGGCGCTCCCCGCCTCAAGGCCAGCCGCGCGGCCGGCGCCGAGCACCAGATCGAGAAGATTGGCGCCGAGCTCCGCGCCATGATGCCGTTCATTCAGCAGCAGCGGTAGTGGAGAGCCGAGAGTGGAGAGTTAGAGATGGTGGAAGCTTGCTACTCTAACTCTCCACTCTCCACTCTCCACTCGTGACCGGGAGTCCGCCGTGTCATCACACGTACGCATCTTCGACACCACGCTGCGGGACGGGGAGCAGTCCCCCGGCTTCTCGCTGACGTCCGAGCAGAAGCTCGAGTTTGCCAGGCAGCTCGAGCGGCTGAACGTGGACGTCATCGAGGCGGGATTCCCGGCTGCCTCCCCGGACGACTTCGCAGCCGTGCAGCAGATCGCCCGCGAGGTCAAGGGCCGCGTCGTCACCGGCCTGGCCCGCGCCGTCCCCGAGGACATCGACACCCTCTGGGAGGCGGTCAAGGTCGCGGAGAGCCCGCGCCTGCACAC
>JAXLXF010000076.1:0-11835 GCA_046328125.1 Chloroflexota bacterium | reverse complement strand
ACAGCATCGGCCCGATTCGCAGCCGCTGCTTCAAGGAGCTGCGCGATGCGCTCGGAGAGCCGTAAGCGCAGCGTGTGGGGTGAGCGGTCATGCCCATGACCACGCCCATCACCGTCGATCTCTCCGCCGACTGGGGCTCGCTCGCGGCCGCCATCGACCGGCTCAACCGCAGCGATCCACACCGCGGTCTGGAGACGGCCACCGCCTGGCTCCAGAACGAGCAGGCGCGAAGCTGCGACGAAGGCATCGCGCGGGCGCTCCGTGCTCAGGCTCACGCCCGGCGTTTCCTGGGCCAGTACGACGAGGCCATCGCCCAGTACGAGCACGTCGAGGAGCGCTTCTCTCAGCTCGGGCTCCCCGCCGAAGCCGCGCGCACCCAGCTCGGCCACCTGACCGCGCTCCGGTTCAAGGGGCGCTACCAGGAGGCCGTCGATCTCGGCCTGCAGAGCCGTGCCTACTTCCTGGAGATCGGCGACGAGTTTCAGGCCGCCAAGCAGTCCCAGAACCTCGGCACCGTCTACCGCCCGATGGGCCGCCTGCGCGACGCCGCGAAGGCGTACCAGAGCGCGCTCACCGTCCTGCGACGGCTCGGGGAGCGCTCCGCGACGGCAGACGTCTCGCAGAACCTGGGCAACGTGCTGGTCGATCTCGGCCAGTTCGACGACGCCCTGCGCCACCTCCGCGCCGCCGAGCGAATCCGCCGCCAGCTCGGGCTCCAGGCCGAGGTCGCCCTGACCCTCCTCAATATCGGCATCTTGCAGTATCGGCGCGGCGACTACGGCCAGTCGCTGCACGCCCTGACCGAGTCCCGCCAGATCTACGAGGCGCTCAGCTTCGACCGTGGCATCTGCATGGTCGATCTGGAGATGCTCCCCACCTGCATCGCGCTCAACCTGCGCGAAGAGTCCAGCGCCGCCGCCGAGAGCGCCATCGACGGCCTGCGCAAGCTGGCCATGCCGTACGAGCTCGGGCAGGCGCTGCTCTGGGCCGGGCGGCTCGCGGAGGCGGACGGCGATCTCGACCTGGCGCTCGCCCGGACCGGTGAGGCGCGCGGCCTGTTCGCGCAGACCGGCAACCGGCTCTGGGAGGACTCGGCCTGCCTCCAGGAGGCCAGCCTTGTCGCCCGGGCCACCGACAACCAGTCTGGCGAGCTCGAAGCCGAGCCCGCCGAGGCCGAGCCCGCCGATCAGGCCGCCCGCCTCCCGTCTCTCGAAGAGATGCTGGCCGGCTGCCGCGACGCCACCGCCTCGCTGGAGCAAGCCGGCGCGCTCGACAGGGCCGCCTTCGGCCTGCTGGTCGAGGGCGCGATGCTGGCCCGCCTGGGCGAGCTCGACCAGGCCCACGCCTGCTACGAGCGCGCTCGACGGGCCGCCGAGCAGCTCAATGCCGATCACCTGTCGTTCCAGGCGTACCAGGCGCTGGGGGAGCTGCTCGAAGCAGCCGAGCCGTCCGAGGCCGCCGACAGCTATCGCCGTGCCATCGACCACCTGGAAGCGGTGCGCTCACGGGCCGTCTCCGCCGAGCTCAAGGTCGCCTTCCTGACCGACAAGGCGGACGTCTACGAGCGGCTGGTCGGGCTGCTGATCCAGGAGCCGACCCCGCCCGCCATCGCCGAGGCGTTCCGCTACGTCGAGCGATCCAAGTCACGCGCACTGCTCGAAGACCTGCTCGATCATGCGTCCCACGCCCCGAAGGCTCGCACGAAGCGGCTGGAGAAGCACGTCCGCGAGCTGCGCCAGCAGCTGAGCACGCGCTACCTCACGGCGTACGAGGGGAACGCGGCGCCGTCCGGTGAGGCGTTGTCACGCTCTGGCAAGAGCGAGTCGATCGCCGACCTGGAGCGTGAGCTGGCCCGGGCCTCCCGGGATCTGGAGCTGGCGAGTGGGGCAGGCACACGCCAGCGGATCGATCAGATCGCCCTCGCCGAGAAGCCGCTGTCGGCCGGCGAGGTGCTCGTCGAGTACTACTTCGTCGGCGGCGAGCTCGTCGCGTTCGTGCGGCGCGGCTCCGAGACCCAACTGCGGGTCGTGGCGGACGTCGCGGATGTCGAAGCGCTGGTGGACAAGCTCAGTTTCCAGATCGGCAAGTGCTCGCTCGGCACCGCGTACGTGATGTCCAACATCGAGACGCTCCGCAAGGGGGTCAACCGGTGCCTCCAGCAGCTGTACAAGCAGATGCTCGGCCCGATCGAAGACCTGCTGACCGAGGGTGACCGGCTGATCGTCGTGCCGCACGGCGCGCTCCATGGCCTCCCATTCCACGCCTTCCACGACGGCGAGGGGTACCTCGTCGATCGGTACGCCATCACCGTCGCCCCGAGCGCCGCCATCGTCCAGGCCTGCCGGCAGGTCGCCCGCCCCATCGGCGAGCGCGCCCTGATCGTCGGCATCGACGACCCCGGCCTGCCGTCCGTCCCGCGCGAAGTCGAGGCGATCGGCGCTACCTGGGACTCGGCGAGCATCGCGCTTGGCCCCCGGGCGACCTCCCGCCAGCTCCGCAAGTCGATCGGCACGTTCGACGTGCTTCACCTGGCGACGCACGGCGTCTTCCGCGCCGACAACCCCTCCTTCTCCTCGATCAAGCTGGCGGACGCCTGGCTGACCGTCCGCGACCTCGCCGAGGTGGCGCGCGGCGCTCAGCTGGTGACCCTCTCGGCCTGCGAGACCGGCGTCAGCGGCATTATGGCCGGCGACGAGGTGACCGGCCTGACGCGCGGCCTGCTCGGCGCTGGCTGCTCGTCCGTGGTGGCGAGCCTCTGGACCGTGTCCGACGAGAGCACCGCCCGTCTGATGGAGCGGTTCTACACTTGCCTGCGCTCGGGGCACGCGCCCGCCGAAGCGCTCCGGGCCGCCATGCGCGAGATCCGCGAGCAGTACGATCACCCGTACTTCTGGGCGCCGTTCGTCGTGATCGGGGACGGCCTGACGAACGGACGCGCGCAAGCTGCCTGACCCCCCCTGGGAGCGCGGCCTCCCCAATCCTGGCCACCCCGGAGACGAAGCGGCCAGGATCGGGGAGGCCGTGCTCCCAGGAGGACCCAGAAAATGTACGGATCGGCGCCCGCCGGCAGACTCTTAGAGTAGACAGTATCGAACGAGCGGGCGAGACGAGATGGACAAGTACGGCTTCCAGAACGTGAGAGACCAGCGACTACCGGCCGGCGTCGCGCCGATCTTCCAGCTCCTCGGGACCGGGCAGCTGGGGGACGACGCCGTGGACGCGCTGATGGCGGTCTTGCAGGCTGAGGGTCTGCCGACGATCTCCCAGGCGCGCCTCGAAAACGCCTATCAGATCGCCTCCGAGCTTGCGCCGGTGGTCGCGATCCGGCGGCCAGGACCGGTCGAGCGGGCGCTGGCCGCGCTCGACCGCGCTGCCGTCGAGGGCGAGAACGCCGTGCGCCGGCTGGTCGCCTCGCTTGTGATGGATCTCCGGCCGTTCGCCGTGCCGGCCGGTACGCGCAGCGTCGCCTCCGCCAGTTGCCGCCTGCTGTTCGCGGCCGATCCGTACGAGGTGATGCTCCAGGGCGTGCCGACGCTCGCCGCGACGCCCACCGCGTCCGGCACCCCGCGACGGCGCGGCCATGACCTGGCCGGCCAGATCCTGCGCGACGGCGACCCGGTCCCGAACGCGACGATCCTGCTCTCAGGATCCAGTCACCACGCCGAGACCGAGGCCGATACCGAAGGCGGCTTCCGCTTCCCTGGCCTGATGGTGGACCGCTACGAGCTCGACGTCTGGGCCGGCAACGACCTGATCGTCTGCGCACCGGTGGACCTCGGCGACCGGACCGCCTCGCCAGCTCGCTGGTAAACGCCGCCCGTCTCGCACGCCTGCCTGCCCCCTACCCATCGCCACGAGGCACGCAAAGTTCGGCCGCCCGCCTGAGTTTGCGTGTTTCCTGGCGGCTCTTTCGTCGACCGTCTTCCGCATCCCCCCTATCGTGAGCGCTACGCGAAGGGCATCTGAGCCCATCGCCGTGCAGCGTCCGGAGGCGATGCGATGCGTAGCGCGCAGAAGCGCACAGCGAGACACCGTAGACGATTGACAGCGGCGAACGAAGCACGCGCAAGCGCCTGGATGTCCCTGGTTGGGGCGTTCGGCATGATGGTGGTGATGGCGGCCCTGCCGGCGCTGGACGTCGAGGCGGCCCCCATGCTCCAGAACACCCCCGACGTCGTGGAGGACTCGGAGCCGCCGCCCCTGAATCCGCGGCAGGCCGCGCAGCAGGATCCGGCGCAGCTGGTCGCCCAGGTGGTGACCCTGGTGAACGCCGAGCGCGCGAAACAGGGTGCTGGGCCGCTTCAGGCGAACGACAACCTGATGCGATCGGCCCAGGACTACTCCGTCATCCTCGGCCAGGGCACCTGCTTCGAGCACACCTGTGCGCCGGTGCCGGAGCTGCGGAACCGCGTGACGAACGCCGGCTACGGGGGCTTCAGCCGGATCGGCGAGAACATCGCCGCCGGCGACCAGACCGCCGAAGCGGTGGTCGCGAGCTGGATGACTTCGCCGGGGCATCGGGCGAACATCCTGAATCCGGAATTCAAGGAGATCGGGGTCGGCGTGACCCGCTCGCAGGGCGAGTTTGGGATCTACTGGGTGCAGGTGTTCGGGACGCGTGCACAGGGATGAGCCCACCACGACCGGCTCGTGATCCGGCTCGCCAGATCGAGACTCGCCGGTCGTTCGTCGTGAGCCGCCTCAGCCGAGACGAGGTCGAACGGTACAAGGCGGTGACTGGTCCACTGGACCAGTCACCACCGGCGCGGCTGCCGGACTCCCTATCGCTGGTCGCGGTCGGCGCTACTCGATTTGGCCGGCCAATCGGCCTTGCCCTTGCCGAGCTGTCGCCAGACGGCGCAGGTGGGCGCGAGGGCGCCGTCCGCTGGCTGTTCGTGAGGCCGGGCTACCGGCAGATCGGCGTCGGCACGGCGCTCCTGGCCGCGCTGGAGCAGGCGCTGACCGAGCGGGGCTGCCGGCAGGTCCGCCTGTCCTGGCCGTCCGACGCCGCCGATCCAGGCCACTCGCCCGCCGCGACCGGCCGGGCCGATCCGGGTATGTCGCCGGCGACCGATGCGCTGGCGCGTCTGCTTGGCCGGCACGGCTGGATCTGGGAGCGTGGATCGACGGCGAGCGCGGACCTGGAGCCTGCCCCCCGCGTGCTGGTGAAGCGCCTCTACGGGGACGCCGCGTCGTCGCCGAGCGCGTAGGCGATGGCCTCGTCGCGGGCCATCGCCTGACCTGCGCACCAGAGATCGGCGACAGGCTCCTCCCCGAGCGCCATGCGCGCATCGGCCAGGCAGGCGTTCCGCTCCTCCAGCTCGTACGGGTAGAGCCGCCCGCCAATCGCGCCGATCGTCGCGTCGGCCGCCCCCAGCAGGCGCACGGCTCGCTCGTGGTCGTCTCTCGCGGTGGCGACGCCCGCCAGACTGAACAGGCAGCGTGGCGTGAACCAGGACTCCCGCAGGTCCAGAAGCAGCGTCAGTCCCTCGCGGTACAGTTGCCCGGCGCGGTCCAGGTCGCCGCCGCGAGCGTGCCAGGTGCCGTACACGCGCAAGGCCGGGCCAAGGACCGCCCGGTCGCCGGCTTCCCGTGCCAGCGCGACGGATTCCTCGAAATAGCCGCGCGCCAGGCCGCGCTCGCCCCGGAACTGGGCCAGGATACCGAGTTGAGAGAGCGGCAGTGCGAGCCAGCGCAGGTCGCCGACCTCCCGGAGCAAGGCGACGCTCTCCTCGAACGCTGCCGCCGCCCCGTCCAGGTCGTCCTGGAGCTGGGTGATCAGCCCAAGGTGCATCGACGCGCGCCCCAGGCCCTGGCGGTCCCCGAGCGAGCGCCAGATCGCGACGCTGGCCTCGTAGTGCGGGCGGGCCGCCGCGTAATCGCCCTGAAACAGCGCCAGCCAGCCGGCGGCGAAGTGCGCCCGCGCCCCGGCCGCCGTCCGCAGTGCTGTCGAGGCGGTCGGCGCTGAGCCATCGGCCGGCAGCAGCCGCGCCATCCAGGCCCGCCCCTCCCGCACGTGGCCGCGCAGGTACCAGAAGCCGAACAGCGCGCCGACCAACCGCAACCCGCGCTGGGCGTCCTCATGAGCGATCGCCGCCGTGGCCGCGAGGGCCGACTCGCTCCAGGCGAGCGCGGCCCGGATGTTGTCGTGCTCCGCTTCCAGACGGTCGAGCCAGCCGAGCTGCTCCGGACCGCGCAGGTGGGGATCTGCCTCTTCGACCAGCGCCAGGAAGTACGCGGCGTGACGCCGCCGCATCACCTCCAGCTCGCCGGAAGCCCGGAGCTGCTCCAGACCGTATTCGCGCAACGTCTCCAGCAACGTCAGCCGAGGCTCGCCATCCACGTTGCCCTGCTGCACCATGCTCTTGGACGTCAGCGAGGCCAGCACGTCGAGAGCTGCGAGCTGCGAGTTGTGAGTTGTGAGTGAGGAGACCTGATCTGTACTCGCAGCTCGCAGCTCGCAGCTCGCAACTTCCTCAATGGCATCCAGCGTGCAGCCGCCGACGAAGATCGCCAGCCGCCGGAACAGCGCCTGCTCCGGCTCGGTCAGCAGGTCGTAGCTCCAGTCGATGGCGTTGCGCAGGGTCCGGTGTCGGAGCGGGACGTCCCGGGCGCCGTCCGCCAGGAGCGGCATCCGACGCTCCAATCGCGCCAGCATCGCCTGGGGTGAGAGCACCCTGATCCGGGCTGCCGCCAGCTCGATGGCGAGCGGCAACCCATCCAGCCGATGGCAGATCTCCGCCACGATCGCCGCGTTCTCGTCGCTCAGCGCGAACTCGGCGCGCACGGCCTGGGCCCGCTCGACGAACAGCTCGACGGCGGCACAGGTCGCCACGCTGGAGGAGATCGCTGCCTCGGATGGGTCCGGCAGCGCCAGCGGCGGCACCGCGAGCTCGTGCTCGCCACGGATGCGCAAGGCGGCCCGGCTGGTGACGAGCACCTTCAGCCCGGTGCAGGCGACCAGGAGCTCGGCGATCTGTGGCGCGGCCGGCAGCAGTTGCTCGAAATTGTCGAGCACCAGCAGCAGCTCGCGATCTCGCAGCGCCTCCATGAGGGCCGCCATCGGCGCGCTCGGGCCGGCCATGCGCAGCCCCAGCGCTTGCCCGATGGCGCCGGCGACCAGTCCCGGGTCGGCAAGCGGGGCCAGCGAGACGAACGCCGCCCCATCCGCGAACTGGCTGCCGACCGTCTCCGCCAGCGTCAGCGCCAGCCGCGACTTGCCGGTGCCGGGCGGTCCGGTCAGCGTCAGCAGCCGCACGTTCGAGCGTAGTAGGAGCGACCGAGCCAGGGTGAGATCGCGCTCGCGCCCGACGAAGCTGGTCAACTGGACCGGCAGCGCCCCGAACGTCTCACCCTCCCGCGCTGGGCTGATGCTGCGCTCGTCCGGACGCGCCTGGGCCAGCCGCCGCCGTGGCGCCAACGTCCCGGCCCCGACGAACCGCGCGGTCTCCTCTGGCGAGAGGGCGAGTGCCTCGGCAAGGCGGCGGACCGTCTCCGGAAACGGCTGGCCGAACCGTCCTTCGAGATACTGGACGGCGCGCGAGCTGACGCCGGCCCGGTCGGCCAGGGCGGACTGGGTCAGCCCGGCCTCAACGCGATGCTGGCGCAGCAGCTTGCCGAAGCCTAACCCCTGCTCCTCCGCTTGCTCCATGCTCGTTCCCGCCCGGCGTCTGGTCACACAGGTCGAACGCCGGACGAGCCCCCAGTCCCGACAAGGTGCCTGACGATCCCGTCTCGAATTGGGACGGTAAAGCACCAGCGCGGGCCAGCGCAATGGACCGAGAGGTCCGGACACCCGGTGCGTCCGCCGGGGTCCGTGGACGTCAATCCACAAACCCGGGCGGATCGCGCGGCTCGCTACTGGTAGACGATCAAGTCTGGGGCCGGCTCCAGCAGCAGCACCTGCTCGGGCGTCATCAGCGGCTCGTCGTGGCGATAGAACAGCTTGAACCCGGTGTACTGCACGCGCGGCTCGGCGATCAGCTCGTCATACTGGCGCGACTTCGTCGATGGCCCCCCGAAGCCGTCCATCACCATCACCACCTGGACCCTCGGGTCGGTCGAGATCTTGTGGGCATTGGTGACCATCTCCGGCGTGAAGCGGTGCACCGCCAGCACCTTTGGCGGCAGCTTCTCACGCTCCACCAGCTCGGCAAGCGTCCGCTGCGCCCCGTCGATGGCCGCCGCGTCCATCGTCCCGATCCGCTGTCCCGGCACCTGCCCGGCCGGCATCGCGAACTCCGGGTCCAGTGCCAGGTGGACGTTCGGCCGCTTCAGGTACGGCAGCAGCCAGCGGACCTCGTCGTCCACGCTGCCCCGCCCGATCTGCACGTCCAGGATCAGCAGGAAGCCGTGCGCGTCCGCCCAGCCGAGCACCCGGTCGATCAGCTCGGTCTCCATCCGCAGGCGATACAGGCCATCCGGGCCGGGCTCGCCCTGCGCCACCACCGCCACCAGCTCCAGAGCCGGCGCCACGCCGCGCCGCTTGTCCGCCGACGCGTACGCCTCGGCCTGATCCCGGAGGCGCGGGAACAGCTTCTCAGGTGGCTGCTCCCCCAGGACGCCCATGCCACTCGCGAGCGGGTTGCCGTAGTACGAGACGATGCGGCGCGTTGGCAGGATCGCGCCCGGCAGCGGCGGCGGCAGCACCCGAGTGGTGGTCGCCGGGCGCGGGCCAGCAGCGGCGTCGCGCTCCCACTCGAACCGCTCCTCGTTGCGGCGCCGCACGATGCCGCTCGGGCCGTTCAGCCAGGTGTGCGCCCCATCCGTGAAGGCGACCCGCCGCTCGGCCTCGTTCCAGAACAGCTCGCCACGCGTCGTGCGCTGGCGGGCGTTGCCGCTCGGCTCGACCTGTGGCACGTCGATGCAGAACCCCACCAGCTCCCCGCCGATCCTCGCGCGGAGCTCGTCCAGGCGCGGGTGGAACGTGCAGCCAAGAATCGGGCCGTTTGCCTCGATCAGTGAGGAGCTGATCTCCGGGCCGGGCAGCAGCTCGCGCGCGGTCGGCGGCGTCGAGATCGGCGTCGGCTCAAGTTCGGCGTCGGCGGTCTCGTCGTCGGGTGCCGGCGCCGGGGTCGCCGTCGCCACCGCCCGGTCCGCCACGGTCGTACCGCCGGCTGCGCGGTCTGCTGCCGCGCTGGACTGGTGGGTCAGCACGACCTCGACCCAGGCTGCCCCTGCCACCAGCACCAGCACGGCCAGCCCGATCCAGCGCCGCCCGAGCGTCGTCGCCCACGACGTGGCCGAGCTCCGGCGGGCGCCGATCGCCTGCCGCAGCCGGGTCCGTCGGCGCGCGCGTCGGCGGGCCCTGACCCGCTCCGACACCCCATCGGACGTCTCGGCGGGAGCCTGCGGGGCGGGTGGCAGCGGCGACCCGGGAAGCGGCCCGCCGTCCTCGGCTGGCGCGACCTGCCCGTCACGGCGCTGCCATTCGGTCTCAGGGGTGACACTCATGCGCGGTCACTCGCCCTCGTTGCCCCACCACGAACGAGCATCAGGCTCACCCCAGGGCTCTCGTGGGTGTACCACATTCATCCTGAAGGCAGGCAGAAATCCGCCGGTGAACCAGACCGCCCCAGTATTGTGATCGCGCTGTGACGTGCGCGAGGCGATCCGCGACGTCGAGCTCCGTATCCTCCGTCGAGCCGACAAGACACGACAGGAGGCACACCGGATGGCTGGCGCCGCGATCTCCGAGCTGCCAACCGTGCTCACCACCGCCGAGCTCTGCGCGCGCTGGCGCTGCACCCCGCGCACGCTCGAACGGATGGCGCGCGACGGGCGTATCCGTCGCCTCAAGCTGCGCGGCGGCGTGCGCTACCCCGTGGACGAGATCCTGCGCATCGAGGGCGGCGAGGAGCGGCGCCAGACCCGGACGATGACGGCGTTCGCGGGCGGGATGGGCATCGCGGAGGCGCCGGCGGCCTACGCGGCGTCCACGGTGGTCGGGCCGGTCGCCGCGACGGTGCTCCCGTCTGTACCAACGGAAGGGCCGCGTGCCATGGCCAGCGTGCAGCTTGCCCCTTCGGTGGAGGAGCGCCGCCCCAGCCTCCCGCCGGCCGTCGAACGCGCCTGGTACACCGTCTGTATCGCCCACCGGAAGGGGGGAGTCGCCAAGTCCACCACCACGTGGTATCTGGCTCGGGAGCTGGCGAAGGCCGGCCAGCGAGTGATCCTGCGTGACCTGGATCCGCAGCAGGGCCTGCGCGACATCCTGCGCGACCACGGCTGCGAGGATGGACGGTACTCCAAGACCATCGCGCTGGTGCCAGACGGCGAGCCGCTGCCGTTCGCGCCAGACGTGGAGCTGATCGACACGCCGCCGGCCCTGGACGACAGCCTGCCGGGCGTGGCCCGCGCGGATGCGGTGATCGTCCCCGCGATGCCGGAGCACCAGGCGGTGCGGGCGCTGGAGCGGATGCTGCTGGTGCTGGATCAGACCCGCCACGAGCACCCGTTCACCCGCGTGCTGGGCCTACTGCCGGTCCGGGTCAAGCCGCGCTGGACTGAGCACACGGCGTTCCTCCAGCAGATCGAGAGCCTGGGCCAGCGGTTCGGGCACCCGGTCCTGCCGCCGATCCCGGAGAGCAGGGCCGTGCTGACCTACTCGCTGCGCGGCCGGCTCTGGAAGTCCGTAGCGGAGGTGGTGCTGGCCGATCTGGAGCGGCATCGCGCTGCCCGTACGGCCGGCCAGACCGGCCCGGCGCGGGGAGGCTGACGGCGTGGCTCGCACCAGAACGCTCAGGATCGGGGCCGTCGCCGAGCGCCCCATCGACGCCCAGGAGCAGCGCACCCTCGCCTCCGAGGCGGCCCGCGCGCTCCACCCGGTCAACGTCGCCAACCTGCCGGTCGAGCGGATCGTCGAGACGCCAGAGGCCCGCAACAGCCGGCGCGGCTACGACGAAGAGAAGCTGAACGAGCTGGCCGCCTCGATCCGCGAGCACGGCGTCCTCCAGCCGATCCTGGTGACGCCCGATGCGGACGGTTACCGGGTCATCGCCGGCAACCGGCGCTTGAAGGCGACCGTTCGGGCCGGCCTGGAGACGATCCCTGCCCTGATCAAGACCCAGGTGGACGAGCACCGCCAGTTCTTCCTGAACCTCGTGGAGAACGTCCAGCGGGTGGACCTGACCGGCAAGGAGCGCGTCGAGGCGATCCGGCTGCTGGCTGCCTCCGGGCTCGGCGTCCGCGAGATCAGCCGGGGGACCGGCATCTCGCCGGGCACGATCTCGCGCTGGCTCCACATCGCGGACCGCCCGCTCTTGGCCCAGGCGCTGGAAGAGGAGCGGCTCGACATCGCCCGTGCGATGACCCTGGCGCCGGTCAAGGACGAGGCGGCTCTCGCACGCCTCCTCGAAGACGCCCCGGCCACCCCGCGCGCCGAGCTGACCGCCGCCGTCCAGACTGTTTTGCAGCAAAACAGCTACTGCCTGGACGACGGCCGCCTGGCTGACGTGGACCGCAAGCTGGCGCTGGTCCGGACCGTCACCGACGTGGGCGCGGCCCACCTGCGGCGCATCCAGGCCCGGGTTGCGGAGCTGCTCTTGTACGCCAACGGGGGCTCAGCGGAATAACAGGCAGCTAGCCCCCTCCTGGGAGCGCGGCCATCCTGGCCGCTTCGTCGTCTCATCCCACGCAGCCATCCTGGAGTTGACGGGCTGGACGCCAAACGAAGCGGCGAAGATCGCCGCGCTCCCAGGAGGATTCTCGCCTCGAAGCATTCCGCTATCATCTCTCGTGTCCCACTGACGCGGTCACTGCCGCCAGCTCGGCCTCGGCATCTGGCAGCCAGTGGGCCATCTCCATCGCGCGGAGCATCGTGACGGCCGTCGAGAG
>JAXLXF010000075.1:0-12505 GCA_046328125.1 Chloroflexota bacterium | reverse complement strand
TTGCCGTCCGGGTGCCCGAAGCGCTCCTCGAACAGGCGCGGCGTGCCGGGGTGGTCCTCGGTGGGGCAGGGCCAGAAGACGCCGTCCTGGGCGTCGATCTTCTCCCAGGTGATGCCGTAGTAGTCCGAGACGCCGCCGCGCGAGGCGAGCCGCAATTCGTCGAAGATCTGGCGCGGGTTGGCGTAGTCGAAGAACTGCCCGCGACCTAGCCGGCGGGCGAGATCGGACATGATCTCCCAGTCGCGGCGGGCCTCGCCGGGCGGAAGGGCAGCCTGGTTGATCTTGACCACCCGCCCTTCGAGGTTGGTGGTCGTGCCTTCGTCCTCGCACCAGACCGTGCCGGGCAGCACCACGTCGGCCCGCTCGGCGGTCTCGGACATGAAGAAGTCGATCACCACCAGTGGGTCGAGCGTGTCGAGCGCCCGCCCCACGGTGGCCTGGTCCGGCAGTGAGACCATCAGGTTCGAGCAGAGGATCAGGCAGCTCTTGATCTCGCCGTCTGCCATCAGCTTGACCATCTCGGTGGCGGCGGCGCCCTCCTGGGGCAGCTCTGGCTCCGGGATGCCCCAGACGTCGGCGACGTACTGGCGCTCCTCCAGCACGTCGATGTGGCGGTATCCTGGCAGCTGGTTCGCCTTCTGGCCGACCTCGCGCCCGCCCTGGCCGTTGCCCTGGCCGGTGATCATCATCGTGCCGCCGCCGGGCTTGCCGACCTGTCCACGGGCCAGGGCCAGGTTGACGCAGGCCAGGCAGTTGTTGACGCCGTGGGTGCTGTGTTCGATGCCGCGCGCGTGCATGATCAGCGAGGTCGGCGCCCGGCCGTAGAGCCGCGCCGCCGCCACGATCCGCTCGGCCGGCACGCCGGTGATGCGCTCGGCTAGCTCGGGGGTGTACTCCTGGACGGCCGCGCGGACGGCCTCCCAGCCGGTCGTGCGGGCGGCCAGGTACGCCTCGTCGGTCAGGCCGTCGGCGATCACCTGGCGCAGCATCGCGTTCAGGAGGGCCACGTCGCTGCCCGGGCGGACCGGCAGCCAGAGGTCGGCGGTGCGGGCGATCGGCGTCTCGCGGGGGTCGGCCACGATCAGGCTGGCGCCACGGTCGCGGGCCTGCCAGATCCACTGCATGACGATCGGGAAGCACTCGGCCACGTTCGAGCCGGCCACGAAGATGCTGTCGGCCAGTGGGATGTCGGTCATCGGCAGCGGCGAGCGGTCCACCCCAAAAGCACGGGCGTACGCCATCGCCGCCGAGGACATGCAGAGCCGCCCGTTGTAGTCGATGTGGCGGGTGCCGAGCCCCACCCGCGCGAACTTGCCGGTCAGGTAGCACTTCTCGTTGGTCATCGAGGAGCCGCTGTAGACCGCGACGGCGTCCTTGCCGTGCTGGGCCTGGATCGCCTGCCAGCGCCCGACGACGTAGTCGAGCGCCTCATCCCAGGAGGCGCGCTCCAGCGGGCTGCCCTTGCCGCCCCGCCGCATCAGCGGGTAGAGCAGCCGCTCGGGGTGGCTGGCCTGCTGATACGCCACGACACCCTTCGGGCAGAGCGAGCCGCGGTTGTGCGGGTAGTCGCGCGGCTCCACGCCGATCACCTGGCCGTCCGCCACCCGCAGGTGCATCGCGCACTGGACCCCGCAGAACGAGCAGTGGGTCGGGACCAGCCGCTCGGGGACGCGGTCGGCGTCAGCCCACTCGTCCGGGCTGTGGCCGACCTGTTGGAAATCTTCGTTGACGTTGCGCCGCTCGACGAAGATGCCGCGATTGACGCTCATAGCTCCCTCTGTGACTGTGCCCCTCACGCCTATCGCCGCCCCAGGGGCGGGAGAGGTGGCAGGGGTCTGAGGCGCTCTAGACGAACCGGTTTCCCATCACGCGGTAGTAGGCTTGCCCGCGCAGGATCCGCTTACAGGTCGGGCAGTAGTCCTGCAGCACGCCCTGACCGTCGCCCAGCTGGTACTGCTGACCGAGATCGGCGAGCGTCGTCTTGAGATCGGCGATGAACTGCTCGGAGGGAAGCTCGCCGCCGCAGCGGGCGCAACGGCCGGTCGACTGCTCGGGGCCGTAATGGGCCACGTCCTGGTTCACCACCTGATACAGCGTCACGCCGATGGAGGCCGGCCGCTGCACGATGTGGAAGAACTTGCCGAACGGCAGCGAGAGCAGCCAGGCCACCACGACGACTTGATGCACCAGCGAGATGAACCAGTAGTAGCGCCCCTCCCACCAGAGCGACGACGCGGTCAGCATCAGCCCGGTCGAGGCGATGGCGAACAGCAGCACCAGCGGCAGCAGGTCGAAGCCGAACCGCTGCGTGACCAGCAGGCCGGCGTCCGTGACGCGCCGCCAGGTTGCCACCAGCAGCCCGGCGATCAGCAGGACCGAGGTGAAGTCGAGCGCGTGGTACAGCACCCAGCCGAACACGCTCTCGACGGGGAAGGTGAAGTTCGGGATGCCGAAGAACCAGAGCTGATAGACGCCCGGGTCGATGTAGGTGAAGCGGAGCCAGCCGAACGTGAGCGGAAACGTGATGGCGCAGGAGAGGACCACGCCCCAGAAGATCGCCATGTGGGCGAACCAGCGCCTGAAGCCGCGATGGATGATGAAGGTCTGGGCGAAGATGTCAGTCCACCAGGCGCGCGGGATGAGCAGGGTGTAGCGGCGGAAGTTCTGCCAGGACAGGAAGTTGACCCAGCCGGCTCGGAAGTAGCGCCAGGTCGGCGGGCGGGTGATCCAGCGGGTGTAGCGGTAGACGATGGCAGCCACGGCAAAGACCGTGCCGACCGCGTAGCCGACCAGCGCCGAGTCGAAGTCCTCGAGGCCGCGCGAGCCGACGTAGATCAGGAGGATCAGCACGAGAGCCGCGACGGCGGCCAGCGAGACGGCCGGCAACTCGCGGCGGGCCAGCGCCCCAGCCGACCGGTCAGCGCCCAGATCTGGAGCATCCATCACGGAAACGCCTCCTGTCGCGGCTGTCCCGACACCATCGTCGTAGAAGAATGGTAGCCGTTTCAGGGCAGTGGCGTGTGGCTAGGGGAAACGCGGATGGTGTAGACTCCCGTCCATTCAAATCTTTGAAGATTTGAAGATTCCGTCGGACGAGATATGCCGCACACGCTCCAGGGCTTCAAGGCCGAGCTCTTCAAGGCGCTCGCGCACCCGGTCCGCATCCGCATCCTCGAGCTGCTGCGCTCGGGCGAGCGGACCGTCTCCGACCTTCAGAGCCTGCTCGACCTGGAGTCCTCGACCGTCTCCCAGCAGCTCGCGCTCATGCGGGCGCGCGATCTGGTCGTCGGGCGCAAGCAGGGCACCAGCGTCTACTACCGTGTGGTCGATCCGCTGATCTACGACCTGCTGGACGTGGCGCGGCAGATCTTCAACAACCATCTGGTGGACTTGCAGGCCGCCCAGGTCATCGCCGACGACGACCTGGGTGGCCTGCCCCCATCACCAGCTGAGCCGGCCAGGGGCGGCGCGCCCGCATGATGGCTGGCTCGCCGACACTCCTGATCCTGGCCCTGGCACTCTACGGAGTCGGCGCGGCACTGGCGCTGGCGTTCGGGCGACGGGCGGCCGGCCTCTGGGGCGGGCACCTGGCGGCGGCGCTGGCTGGAGTCGCGGGCGTTGTCGGGGCGCTCACCTGCCTGCTCGACGCGACGGTTGACCGCCTCGTGGTGGCGGCGCCGCTGCCGTTCGCGACGCTGACGTTTCGGCTCGACCCGCTCGCGGCGTTCTTCGCGCTGCTAATCTCGGGTGCGGGCATAGCCGCCGCGCTCTACGCGCCGGGCTACATCGCGGCTGGGCACGGCTCGGCGCGTGGGCTTGGCGTGGCGCTCAACGCGTTCCTGGCATCGATGCTGCTGGTCGTCCTGGCCGACAGCGTGCTGGCGTTCATGCTGGCCTGGGAGCTGATGTCGCTGGTCTCGTTCTTCCTGGTGGTCGAGGACCACCACCAGGCCGAGTCGCGGCAGGCCGGCTTCGTCTATCTGGTCATGACGCACGTCGGCGGGGCGTTCCTGCTCGGAGCGTTCCTGCTCATGGCATCGCAGGCCGGCCGCCTGGACTTCGACGCGCTGCGGAGCGCCGCCCCGACGCTGGCGCCAGCCGTTCGCGACGCCACGTTCCTGGCGGCGCTGGTCGGCTTCGCCACCAAGGCCGGCCTGATCCCGCTCCACGTCTGGCTGCCGCGCGCCCACCCGGCCGCCCCGAGCTACGCCTCGGCGCTGATGTCCGGCGTGATGATCAAGACGGCGGTCTATGGCCTGCTGCGGGTCGGCTGGGAACTGGCCGGCCCCGGTCCGGCCTGGTGGGGCGGCCTGATCCTGGCGCTCGGGATCGTCTCGGCGGTGCTCGGCGTGCTGTACGCGCTGGTCGAGCACGATCTGAAGCGGCTGCTGGCGTTCAGCAGCGTCGAGAACATCGGGATCGTGTTCGTGGGCGTGGGGGCCGGGCTGCTGCTGGCAGCGCTCGGGCAGCCGGCACTGGCGGCGTTCGCGCTGGCGGCTGGACTGCTGCACGCCCTGAACCATGCCGCGTTCAAGGGGCTGCTCTTCCTGGGGGCCGGGGCTGTCCTCCAGGCGGTCCACACCCGTAACCTCGAAAGGATGGGCGGGCTGATCCACCGGATGCCGTGGACGGCGGCGCTGTTCCTGGTCGGGGCGGCGGCGATTGCCGGCGTGCCGCCCCTCAACGGGTTCAGCTCGGAGTGGATGACGCTCCAGGCGCTGTTCCTGTTCGGCGGGCAGGCGCCGGTGGTGGCCGTCGGCGGCGCGGTGGCGGCCGGGCTGCTGGCGCTGACGAGCGGGCTGGCCCTCTTCTGCTTCGTCAAGGCGTTCGGGGTGGCGTTCCTGGGGGTCGGACGGAGCCCGGCCGCCGACCACGCCGCCGAGGTCGGCCTGCCGATGCTGGCCGGTATGCTGGTGCTCGCGCTGGCGTGCGTGGGGCTCGGGCTGTTCCCGTCGGCCGTGCTACGTCTGCTCGACCCGGTCACGGCGGGCCTGGTCGGCGCAGTGGTCCCGGCGCCCGGCCCGCTGACGCTGTCCGCCCCCGCCGCCACTGGCGCGCTCTACGGGCCGGTGCCGGTCCTGCTGCTGCTGGGCGCGCTCGGCCTGCTGGCCTGGGCGCTCGGGCGAGTGCTCGGCGGGCCGGTCGGGGTGCGGATCGCGCCGCCCTGGGTCTGCGGCGTGGCGCTGGAGCCCCAGATGCAGTACTCAGCGGCGGCGCTCGCCAAGCCGGTGCGGATCATCTTCAGCGCCTTGCTGCGCCCGTACCGACAGGTCGAGCGCGAGTACGCCGCGTCGCCCCACCACGTCTCGGGCGTCCGCTTCGAGGCCGGGCTGGAGCCGGTCTACGAGCAGTACCTGTATCAGCGGGCCATCAGCCTGCTGCTGGTCGGGGCGCACGTCGTCCGAGTGCTCCAGAACGGCAGCTTGCGCCTCTATCTGACCTACATGTTCGCCACCCTCGTCGTGGCGCTGTTGCTGGCGCGCTGAGGGGCGGCGGACGATGACGAGCTCGCTCGACTGGATCGTGCTGGCGGCGCAGGCCGCGCTGGTGCTGGTGGCCGCTCCGCTCCTGAACGGCGTCATCAAGGCGACCAAGGCCGCGCTCCAGAACCGGCGCGGGCCGGGCCTGCTCCAGCCGGCCTCCGACATCCTCAAGCTCCTGGGCCGCGAGAGCGTCGTCTCGGAGCACGCCTCCTGGATCTTCCACGTCGTCCCGTACGTCTACTTCGGCGCGTATCTCGCGGCGGCGCTGCTCGTGCCGACCGTGCTGATTCGGCCGCCGCTGGAGGCGCTCGGCGACGCCGTCGTCCTGGTGGGGCTGTTCGCGCTGGCCCGCTTCGCGCTGGCGCTGGCGGCGCTGGACACGGCCAGCAACTTCGGCGGGATGGGGGCGAGCCGCGAGCTGGCGTTCGCGGCGCTGGTCGAGCCGGGCCTGCTGCTCGGGCTGTTCGCGCTGGCGCTGCCGGTGGGCTCGACGGCGTTGGGCGCGATGGCGGCCGGCGCCCATCCCTCGGCGGCGCTGCTGCTGGCGTTCGGCGGCCTGTTCGTGGTCGCCATCGCCGAGACCGGCCGCATCCCGGTCGACAACCCGGACACGCATCTCGAATTGACGATGGCCCATGAGGGGATGCTGCTGGAGTACAGCGGCCGTCCGCTCGGCCTGCTGCTGTGGGGCGCGCAGGTGAAGCAGGTCGTCATCCTGTCGCTGCTGGCGGCGCTCTGCCTGCCGTGGGGCATCGCATACGAGGCAACGCCTGGCGCCCTGATGGCGGGCCTGGGGCTGTATCTGGCGAAGCTCGTGCTGCTCGGCGTGGCGCTGGCGCTGGTCGAGACGAGCCTGCCGAAACTGCGCGTCTTCCGCATCCCGGACCTGTTGGGGGCGGCCGGCCTGCTCTCGCTGCTGGCCGTGGTCGCCTTCTACGTGGTTGGAGGGTGAGCGTGCTGCTGGACGCGGGCGCCTCCCGGAGCGCGCTGGACGCCGTGGCGCTGCTGCTGCTGGCGACGGCGCTCGGCTCGACGCTGCTCCTGCACATGGTGTCGTTCGTGCAGCTGCTGGCGCTCCAGGGCACGCTGCTGGCCGTGGCGGCCGGGGTGGTCGCGCTGGCCGAGCCGTCGCTGCACAGCTACGCCGCTGTCGGCGTGACCGCGGTGGTGAAGGCGGCGGGCGTGCCGCTCGTGCTCGGCTACGCGATGCGCCGGGTCAGTCACGGCGGCGGCGCGGAGGTCGTGATCTCGCGCAAGCTGACGTTCGTGCTAGCCGTCGCACTGGTGCTGCTGGCGTTCTACGTCGCCGGGCCGATCGCCAGCGTGGGCGGCGACCTGACGCCGCACGCGCTGCCGTCCGCCATCTCGCTGATCCTGCTCGGGCTGCTGACGATGAGCACCCGCCGGAAGGCGCTGGCCCAGGTCGTCGGGCTGGTGATGCTGGAGAACGGCATTTACCTGGCGGCGCTGGTGGTGACGCGGGGCCTGCCGCTGGCGGTGGAATTGGGCGTGGCGGTGGACATCCTGGTCGGCGTGCTGGTGATGGGGCTGGTAGTCCAGCAGATCGAGCGGACCTTCGCCACCATCGACACCGACCAGCTGCGGGCGCTGCGGGGCTGACGATGATGCCGCTGTTCGTCCTGCTGACCGCCCCGCTCGTGACCGGCGCCGTCGCGCGGCTGGTGCAGCGGCGCTCGCACGCCGAGATCGCCAACGTCGTCGGCGCGCTGGTGATGCTGGCGGCCGGCCTGCTGGTGGCCGCCGAGGCGGTCGCGAACGGCCCGGTTGTGGCGGCGGGCGGCATATTCTACGTGGATGCTCTAAGCGCACTGCTGTTGGTGACCATCGTGACGGTCGGCGCGCTGGCGGCGGTCTACTCGGTGGGCTACCTGCGCCACGACGTCGCCCACGGCGAGACGCAAAGCGATCAGGTCGGCTGGTACTACCTGGGTCTGCACGCCTTCCTCTGGACGATGCTGTCCGCCGTGGTGGTGGACAACCTGGGGATGCTCTGGGTCGCCGTCGAGGCGACGACCCTGGCCTCGGCGCTGCTGGTCGGGTTCTACCGGACGCGGTCGGCGCTCGAAGCGGCCTGGAAGTACCTGATCCTCTGCACGGTCGGGATCACGTTCGCGCTGTTCGGCCTGCTGCTGATCTACCGGGCCACCGACCTCGTGCTCGGGGACGCCGGGGCGACGTTGAGCTGGACCGCGCTGCTCGCCGTCGCGCCGCGCCTGGACCCGGCGCTGATGCGGCTGGCACTGGTGTTCGCGGTGGTCGGGTTCGGGGCGAAGGTCGGGTTCGCGCCGCTCCACGTCTGGCTGCCGGACGCCCACAGCCAGGCGCCCTCGCCGATCAGCGGGCTGCTCTCGGGCGTGCTGCTCAACTGTGCCCTCTACGGCATCCTCCGTCTGCTGCCGGTCGTGACGCCGGCGGTCGGGCCGGAGCTGCCGCGCAACCTGCTGATCGGGTTCGGGCTGCTGTCGGTCTTGACGGCGGTGCCGTTCATCCTCGTCCAGCGCGACCTGAAGCGGCTGCTCGCCTATTCGAGCGTCGAGCACATGGGGCTGATCGCCGTGGCGGTGGGGCTCGGCGGGAGCGTGGCGCTGTACGTCGGGCTGCTGCACCTCGTGAACCACGCGCTGACCAAGTCGCTGCTCTTCCTGAGCGCGGGCGACGTGGTGCAGCGGTACGGCACCCGGCGAATGCGGGCGATACGCGGCGCCGTGCGCGCGGCGCCGGTCAGCGGGCCGCTGCTGCTGCTGGGCGCCTTCGCGATTGCCGGGCTGCCGCCGTCCGGCGTCTTCCTGACCGAACTGGGCATCGTGATGGCGAGCTTTGGCGGCGGCGACTTCTGGATCGGCGGTCTGCTCTTGCTGCTGCTCGCGACGATCTTCGCCGGCCTCTGCGCGCACGTTTTGCCGATGGTGCTCGGTCGGCCGGCCCGTCCCCTGGAGCCGTCCAAGACCCACCCGACGACGGCCCTCAGCCTGGTGCCGCTGGCGGTGGGGGTGGTCTTGTTCGGGCTGTGGGTGCCGCCCTGGCTGAGCGGCGTCGTCGAGCAGGCGGCGGCGGTGGTGGCGACGGGAGGGGTGCGATGACCCTCCACCCGGCCCACACAGCGACGCGGCCCGATATCGACGCGCTCAGCGCGGCGCTGCCGGGCATCGCGCTGGCCGCCGGAGATGCGCCGGAGCACGTTCGGCTGGTCGTCCCGACCGACCGGCTGGTCGAGGCGTGCCTGGCGGTGCACGAGCGCCTGAACGCGCCACTCGCGACGATGGTCGGCCTGGACGATCGCGCACGCTTCGGGGCGTACTGGCTGGCCTACGTGTTTGCGGCCGGCGACCGCTGGGTGAGCGTCGAGACGGCCGTCGATCCGGACCGGCCGAGCTTCCCATCCGTCACGCCGGTCCTGCCGGCCGCGCACTGGTACGAGCGCGAGGTTCGGGATCTGCTCGGGCTGACGCCGGAGGGGCATCCGGACCCGCGCCGGCTGGTGCTGCACGAGAACTGGCCGGCTGGCGTCTACCCGCTCCGGAAGGATTTCGACCCGGCCTCGGCGGCGGCGGTGACCGAGCCGGAGCGGCCGGCCTTCCACCACCTGCACGGCGAGGGCATCGTCGAGATCCCGGTCGGCCCGATCCACGCCGGCGTGATCGAGCCGGGCCACTTCCGTTTCGCGGCGGTCGGCGAGATGGTGCTGCACCTGGAAGCCCGCCTGTTCTTCACCCATCGTGGCGTCGAGAAGGTGGCCGAGGGACACTCCGTCCGGCACGGGCTGCTGCTGGCCGAGCGCACCTGCGGCGTCTGCGCCTGCTCGCACGCCGTCTCGTACTGCCAGGCCGTCGAGTCCATCGCCGGTGTGACGATCCCGGCCCGCGCGGCGGCGCTGCGCTCGGCCTACCTGGAGCTCGAGCGGCTGTACAACCACATCGGCGATCTGGGCAACCTCTGCTCGGGCGTCGGGTTCGCGGTCGGCGTGAGCCACGGCTTGCAGCTCAAGGAGCGGCTGCAGCAGCTGAACGAGCGCATCACGGGGCACCGCTTCCTGCGCGGCGTCTGCACGCTCGGCGGGGTGGCGCGCGACCTGGACGACGCCGCCCGCCACGACATCCTCGTGACGCTCCGAGCGGTCGAGCAGGACTGCCGCCACTTCGTGGAGCTGCTGCGCTCGACGGACCCGCTGCAAGAGCGGTTCATCAACACCGGCATCTTGCCGACCGAGACGGCCCGGCTGTTCGGGGCAGTCGGCGTGGCGGCGCGGGCGAGCGGCATCGACCGCGATGCCCGGCGGGATCATCCGCACGCGGGCTACGCGGGACTGGACCTGCCGATCTCGGTGCGCACGACCGGCGACGTTCGAGCGCGCGCCCAGGTCCGGATCAACGAGACGTTCGTGTCGTTCGGGCTGGTCCGGACGCTCCTCGGACGGCTGCCGGACGGGCCGCTGGCGGTGGCGCTGCCGCCGCTCCCGCCGTACCGGGTCGGCATCGGCGTGACCGAGTCGCCGCGCGGCGACAATGTCCACTGGGTCCGGACCGGGCCGGACGGGACCATCGACCGGTATCGGATCCGGTCGGCGTCGTTCTGCAACTGGCCGGTGGTGGCGATGGCGGTGCCGGGCAACATGGTGCCGGACTTCCCGCTGATCAACAAGAGCTTCGAGCTGTGCTACTCCTGCCTGGATCGGTGACCATGCCTGGAGTGGTGAGGATGTCTGGATCGGTGACGAGCGTATGCTGCACGTCTTGAGAGCGGCCATCGCCGGCGGCCGGGTCACGACCGCCTATCCCGCCCGCCCCGAAGCGGCGCCGCCGGCCCTGCGCGGCGCGCCGACCGTCGACCCGGCTGCCTGCGACTGCTCGGCGGCCTGCGTGGAGGCGTGCCCGTCCGGTGCCATCACGCTGACCACGGACGGCGAGCGGGGCCGGACCTGGCAGCTCGACCTCGCGCGGTGCGTGTTCTGCGCCGAGTGCGTCGCCGCCTGCCCGAACGGCGCGCTGGCGATGAGCGGCGAGTACGAGCTGGCGACCCGCTCGCGCGCCGACCTGTTGACGACCGTCCATCACGGCCGGGCACCGGCGGTCGCGGCTACGACGGGCGTTCAGCGGGTAGCTGCGTCGGACACGTCGAACACGCCGGCCGCCCTGGGCGACAGGCTGTCGGCGCGGATCAGGCGGCTGCTCCGGCGCTCGCTCCACATCCGCCACCTGGACGCCGGCTCGGACAACGGCACGGACTGGGAGCTGAACGCGCTGCTCAATCCGGTCTACGACGTGCAGCGGCTCGGCATCGACGTGGTGGCCTCGCCGCGCCACGCCGACCTGCTGTTCGTGACCGGTCCGGTGACGCGCAATCTGGAGATGGCGCTGCGGCGGACCTACGAAGCGATGCCGGCGCCCGGCATCGTGGTGGCGGCCGGTGCCGAGGCGTGCGGGGGCGGCGTCTGGCAGGGCAGCTACGCCCATGCTGGCGGCGTGGACCGCGTGCTGCCGGTCGAGGTGTACATCCCAGGCGACCCGCCCCGGCCCCAGGCCATCATCTATGGGCTGCTGCTCGCGCTGGACCGCGTCGAGCAGCGGCGGCACGGGGTCGAGCTGTCCCGTTAGGCCGGGCTGTCAGGCGTCGGTCAGGCGCGCCGGACTACCGGCGGACCCAGAGGCAGAACGGGTGGCCGGCGGGGTCCAGGTAGACCCGCACGTCAGGCTGGGGCTGAAACTCGGCCAGCATCGCGCCCAGCTCGGTGGCACGCGCGCCGGCAGCCTCCAGACTAGGTGCGGTCAGCACATCCACGGATCATGACGTGTGCCACCCGCCCGCGGGAAACCACCACTCAGAGTCAGATGCATCTCGGCATCACCCGACAGAGGATGCCCGTCAGATTTCTGCGTCACGCCAGTGCCGTGGGTTGAAACCCACGTCTACAGTCATACCGTCGCTCTGCGACGGGGAGTGTGCTCCCGGCGTGGCGTAGCCACGCACCAACGGTAGACGTGGACTTCAGTCCACGGTTCGCATCGCCGTGCAAGATCGTGCAGGGCAGCCGTTGACAGGCTGTCGCTGGCACGCCCCATGGCAATCGGCCTACCCTGAGAGGCGAGGCTGCGATGGGAAGGACGGGAGGGGTCATGCCGAAGGCCAGGGTCAACGGGGTCGAGCTGTTCTACGAGGTCAGCGGCAGCGGCCAGCCGGTGCTGTTCATCCACGGCGGCTACGGCGGCGCCGAGACGACGGTGGTGACGAAGCTCGCGCCGGAGATCACCGGCATCCTGCCCCAGGACCGGTTCCAGGTGGTGACGTACGACCGCCGCAACGCCGGCCAGTCCGAGTACACGGACGCCCACTACACCATCGACGACCTGGCAGAGGACGCCCGCGCCCTGCTCGACCATCTCGGCATCGACCGCGCCATCGTGGTCGGGTCGTCGGCGGGCGGACCGATCGCGTTGCAGTTCGCGCTGACGTACCCCCAGCGCACGTTCGCGCTCTGCCTCCCGAACACGGGCGTCTGGCTGATGAACCCGGCGCGCCCGCGTAGCAAGGCGTTCGCGGAGATGGTGGCGCGGTCGCGGTCCGAGGGGGATCGGGCGGTGTTCGAGTCACGGAAGGCGGCGCTGCGGCAGGCGGCGCCGCTCGGCGGGCTGCGCGCCAGCGATCCGGCCGCCATCCAGCGCCACGCCGCCGTGCAGCAGGCGCTGGCGACGATCTCGGACGACGAGCTTCTCCGCCTCTCGACCGGCGAGGTCCGCAACGCCGAGGCGTTCCAGGGCTACGACTTCTCGGCGCGCCTGACCGAGCTTCAGATGCCGGTCTGCGTGATCCACGGCACCGCCGACGCGACGGTCCCGTTCGCCTGGGGCGAGGCGTTGGCGCAGGGCATCCCGGGGGCTGAATTTCACCCGATCGAGGGGGCGGACCACGGGGTGCTGGCATACCCTGGCGCTCAGGAGGCGCTCCGCGCCTGGACCGACCGCGTCACCTCGACGGTGCCCGCCTGACCACTCGTCTCAGAGTGGCAG
>JAXLXF010000074.1:0-13700 GCA_046328125.1 Chloroflexota bacterium | reverse complement strand
CGATCCTGCGGGGCGTGAACCTCGCCGTCAACAAGGGCGAGATCCACGCGCTGATGGGGCCGAACGGCTCGGGGAAGAGCACCCTGGCCAACGCGCTGATGGGCCACCCGAAGTACACGGTCACCTCCGGCCGGGCGCTGTTCGAGGGTCAGGACATCCTGAGCATGACCCCTGACGAGCGGGCGCGAAAGGGCCTGTTCCTGGCGTTCCAGTATCCCGTGGCGATCCCCGGGGTGAGCCTCGGCAACTTCCTGCGGGCGTCCACGCGGGCTGTCCACGGCCCGAGCATGACGGCCGGCGCCTTCCGCAAGGAGTTGGTCTCCAAGATGCAGCTCTTGAAGATGGACCCGGTCTTCGCCGGCCGCTACGTCAACGACGGGCTCTCCGGCGGCGAGAAGAAGCGCGCCGAAGTGCTCCAGATGGCGATGCTCAATCCGAAGATCGCCGTCATGGACGAGACCGACTCCGGCCTCGACATCGACGCGCTGCGGACCGTCGCCGAGAGCGTGAACGCGATCCACACGCCGGAGATGGGCGTCCTGGTCATCACGCACTATCAGCGACTCCTGAACTACATCAAGCCAGAGTTCGTGCACGTGCTGGTGCAGGGGCGGATCGTGAAGTCTGGCGGCTACGAGCTGGTCGAGCAGCTCGAGGCCGAGGGGTACGACCCGATCATCCGCGAGACTGAGAAGCAGGCCGTCGGGGCCGGCCGGGAGGCGTAGCGTCATGGCTGTCAAGCCACAGGATCTGATGCAGCCGGGAGCCACCGACTATCGGTACGGCTTCCACGACGCGGAGGATTACAAGTTCAAGTCCGGCAAGGGCCTGACTCGGGAGATGGTGATCCAGATCTCCGAGATGAAGGGCGAGCCGGAGTGGATGCGCGAGTTTCGGCTGAAGGCGTACGAGATCTTCATGCGCAAGCCGATGCCGAAGTGGGGCGCGGACCTCTCGGAGATCGACTTCGACAACATCCACTACTACGTGAAGCCGTCCGAGAAGACCGAGAAGTCCTGGGAGGAAGTCCCGGCCTACATCAAGGACACCTTCGACAAGCTGGGCATCCCCGAGGCCGAGCGGAAGTTCCTGGCGGGCGTCTCGGCGCAGTACGAGTCCGAGGTCGTCTACCACAACATCCGCGAGGATCTAGAGAAGCAGGGCGTCATCTTCCTGGACATGGACTCCGGCCTGCGCGAGCACGAGGACATTGTCAAGCAGTACTTCGGGACGGTGATCCCGTCTGCTGACAACAAGTTCGCGGCGCTCAACAGCGCGGTCTGGAGCGGCGGCAGCTTCATCTACGTCCCGAAGGGCGTGAACGTCGAGATCCCGCTGCAGGCGTACTTCCGGATCAACACCGAGAACATGGGCCAGTTCGAGCGGACGCTGATCATCGCGGACGAGGGCTCGTCGGTCCACTACATCGAGGGCTGCACGGCCCCGGTGTACAGCACCGACTCGCTCCACTCGGCGGTGGTCGAGCTGATCGCGATGCGCGGCGCCCACATCCGCTACACCACGATTCAGAACTGGTCGAACAACGTCTACAACCTCGTGACCAAGCGCGCGGTCGCCCACGAGCACGCCATCGTGGAGTGGGTGGACGGCAACCTCGGTTCGAAGGTCACCATGAAGTACCCCGGCATCTGGCTGATGGGTGAGGGTGCGAAGGGTGACGTCATCTCAGTGGCGTTCGCGAACGAGAACCAGCACCAGGACGCCGGCGCCAAGATCATCCACGCCGCGCCGAACACGACCTCGACGATCACCTCGAAGTCGATCAGCAAGGGCGGCGGCCGGACGAGCTACCGTGGCCTCCTGAAGGTCCACAAGGGCGCCGAGAACGTCAAGTCGTTCGTGCGCTGCGACGCGCTGATGCTGGACGAGGTCTCCCGCTCGGACACCTACCCCTCGATCGAGATCGACGAGGATCAGGTGAGCATCGAGCACGAGGCATCCGTCAGCAAGATCAGCGAAGAGCAGATGTTCTACCTGATGAGCCGGGGCCTGGGTGAGGCCGAAGCGAAGACAATGATCGTGAACGGCTTCTTCGAGGCGTTCACCAAGGAGCTGCCGATGGAGTACGCCGTCGAGCTGAACCGGCTGCTCCAGCTCCAGATGGAGGGGGCGGTCGGCTGAGGCCGCCGCCCGAAGGGCGAAGAAGCGTGACACCATCGAATGTTGAGGCTCGGCCGGGCAGCGTCTCGGCCGAGTCCGTCGAGGAAACGTCGAAACGGCTCGGCGAGCCGGCCTGGCTGACGAAACAGCGCCTCGCGGCGTGGTCACTGGCCCAGGCGCTGCCGTTGCCGACCCGCTCCACCGAGGGCTGGCGTCGGACCGACCTGACCGGCCTGGACGTGGACGAGCTGCTCGGGCAGCAGGCCAACGGCCGCGCCGCCGACATCAAGAGCGAGCTGGCCGAGAGCCTCTCGGGCGTGGCCGGCTCGCTGCGGATCGAGGACGGCAAGGTCGTCGAGCGGCAGCTCAACCCCGAGCTCGAGAAGAAGGGCGTCATGCTCTGCTCGCTGCGGCAGGCGCTCGCCGAGAAGCCAGAGCTGGTCGAGAAGCATCTCGGGCGGCTGGTGACGGGCGAGGAGAGCAAGCTCGTGGCGCTGGCCGCGGCGCTCTGGGAGGACGGCCTGTTCCTCTACGTGCCGGGCGGCGTCGCTGTCGAGCGGCCGATCCTGAGCCGGCTGGCGTCCACCAGCGGCGCGCCGTCGTTCTTCCGGTCGCTGATCGTGACCGAGCAGGCGTCGGACGTGACGGTGGTCGAGGACTACCTCTCTGATGACGCCGCCGGCGAGTCGCTGGCCTCGGGCACGGTCGAGATCGTGACCGGGCAGGCATCGCGAGTGCGCTACGCCAACCTCCAGGAGTGGAACACCCAGACCTGGCACTTCAACCGCCTGAAGTCCGAGACCGGCCGCGACTCGCGGATTGACTGGCTGTTCGTGGCGGTCGGCGGGCAGGTCCACCGCACCGAGATCGACGCGGAGCTGACCGGCCAGGGTGCTGAGACCGAGCTGGTGGGCCTGATCTTCGGCAGCGGCGACCAGCAGTTCGACCACCAGACGCTCCAGGATCACGTCGGCAACGACACGCGATCCAACCTGAACTTTAAGGCAGCGCTCGGCGACTCGGCCAGCTCCAACTTCCAGGGGCTGATCCGCGTCAACAAGACCTCGCTGCGGACCGACTCGAACCTCGAAAACCGCAACCTGCTGCTCTCCGACCACTCGAAGGCCGAGTCCGACCCGCGCCTGGAGATCCTGAACAGCGACGTGGTCCGCTGCGCGCACGGCGCGACGGTCGGGCCGGTCGACCCGGAGATGATCTACTACATCCAGAGTCGCGGCGTGCCGTTGGACGAGTCGCGGCGGCTGGTGGTGGAGGCGTTCTTCGAGGAAGTGCTCCAGAAGATCCCGGTCGAGGCGATTCGAAACAGCGTCTGGCGGACCGTCCAGCGCAAGCTCGGACGCGATGTCGGGCCGAACGACACCCCGAGCGGGGCGGACGCATGGCAAGCTGGGTAAACGCCGGCCCCGCCGACAGCCTCGCGCCGGGTCAGGTCAAGGTGGTGAGGGCGGGGCGTCGGCAGCTGGCGGTCTGCAACGTGGATTCCACATTCTACTGCATCGCCGACGTCTGCACGCACGACGGCGCGCCACTCGACTCCGGCGAGCTGGACGGCGTCGAGATCGAGTGCCCGCGCCACGGTGCCCGCTTCGACGTGACGACCGGGCGGGCGACCTGCCTGCCCGCCATCACCCCAGTCCAGACGTACCCCGTCAAGGTCGAGGACGGAGAAATTCACATTCAGGTTGACTGATGGTCGATTACATTCCGACAACTCCCAGTGCAAACGGCGCCACTCCTAAGCCGCTCGACGTGGCCGCGATTCGCCAGGACTTCCCGATCCTCCAGCGTAGAGTCCACGACAAGCCGCTGGTGTACCTGGACAACGCCGCGACCTCCCAGAAGCCGCGCCAGGTGATCCAGGCGCTGGTGGACTACTACGAGCAGACGAACGCCAACATCCACCGCGGGCTGCACACGCTCGCGGAGGAGGCGACGACGGCGTACGAGGACGCGCGGGCGAAGGTCGCGAAGTTCATCGGGGCAAGCGGCCCGGACGAGATCCTGTTCACGCGCAACACTACCGAGGCGTTGAACCTCGTGGCGTACACCTGGGCCACCGACAACATCGGCCCCGGCGACGAGATCGTCATCTCGACGATGGAGCACCACTCGAACATCGTGCCGTGGCAGTGGGTCTGCCAGCGGCAGGGCGCGGTGCTGAAGTACGCCGAGGTGGACGCGGACGGCAAGCTGAGCCTCGACCAGATCCGCGAGCTGGTGACCGACCGGACGAAGCTCGTCTCGATGATGCACGTCTCCAGCGTGCTCGGGACGGTCAACCCGATCCGCGAGATCGCCGAGATCGCGCACGCGCACGGGGCGCTGATGCTGGCGGACGGCGCCCAGAGCGTGCCGCACCTGCCGGTGGACGTGAAGCAGCTCGACTGCGACTTCCTGGCGTTCTCGTCGCACAAGATGATGGGTCCGACGGGCGTCGGGGTGCTGTGGGGCAGGCGGGCGATCCTCCAGGCGATGCGGCCATTCCTGGGCGGCGGCGAGATGATCGACGTCGTCGAGCGCCAGACCACCACCTACAACGAGCTGCCCTGGAAGTACGAGGCCGGCACCCCGAACATCGCGGACGTGATCGCGTTCGGCGCAGCCATCGACTACCTGTCTCATCTCGGGATGGACCGGGTCCGCGCCCACGAGATCGAGATCACGAAGTACGCGCTGGAGCGGATCGGCAAGATCCCCGGCGTGACGATCTACGGCCCCAAGACGGCCGAGGAGCGCGGCGGGGTGGTCGCGTTCACGGTTGAGGGCGTCCACCCGCACGATCTCGGGCAGATCGTGGACTACGACGGCGTCGCGATCCGGGCGGGGCAGCACTGCTGCCAGGTGCTCGCGCAGAGCATTGGCGTGCCGGCCACCGCGCGCGCTAGCTTCTACGTGTACAACACGCCTGAAGAGGTCGACGCGCTCGTCAAGGCCGTCGAAAGCGCCCGCGACCTCTTCGCGCAGGAGGTCTCCTCCATTGTCGCTCGATGACCTGTACAAAGAGGTGATCCTGGATCACTACCAGCACCCGCGCAATCGCGGACAGCTGACCGACCCCGACGTTGCGACGCGGGGTCATAATCCGCTCTGCGGCGACGAGATCCTGCTGGCCGTCAAGATGGACGGCGACGTGATCGAGGACATCGCGTTCGGCGGGCGCGGCTGCTCGATCAGCCAGGCGGCCGCCTCGATGATGACCGAGAGCGTGAAGGGCCACCCGACGACGGATGCATCCGCGCTGGCGGCCGGCTTCAAGGAGCTGATGTCCGGCTCTGGCTCGACGGAGGGCCTGGGCGGCAACGAGGATCTGGAGGCGCTCCAGGGCGTCAAGAAGTTCCCGGTGCGGGTGAAGTGCGCCCTGCTGCCGTGGACGGCCCTGCTGGAGATCATCGACACCTGGGAGCACGCCCCGAAGGAGACTGCCGCCAAGCGCTGACCCGTGGACGGCCTGTCATCCAGCGCCCGCCGCCTCACCCTGGGTCGGGGCGCCTCCACCCTTGCGAACGTGCTTCCACGACCGCAAAGCTCGGCGAGAGCGGTCGGTCGTTCGCGGCCGGCGCGAAGCCGACGCCGAGCGCCGTCCCAAGCGTGATGACCGCCGTACGCTCGGCGCCGGCCACCGCGTGCGCGGCAGCCGTGCCGTCGTGGAGCAGGCGGACCGAGATTTCGTGGCCCAGGCGACTCGAGATTCGCTCGGAGAGCCAGGCCGACAGATTCTCTGAGAGCGCCAGCAGCGACGCATAGGTGCCGCCCTGCCGCGCCAACGGTTGGCCGTCGCGCAGGTAGCTGGCGATGCTGGACACGATCGTCGTTGAAAGCTCGGGGTAGACCGAACGGGCGCCGAGCCAGGTGTCGGCCATCGTCGCCACGATCTGCGCACCAAGCACCTGGGTCTGCTCCGAGGTGGGCTCCGCTCCGCCCGGGAGCTCGGGTAGGCGAGCGGGCAGGCGCGGCACGATGCGGAGCGCCGCGAGGTGGCCGTCCTCGTAATGCGCGATGGCCCGTTTCACGAAACTGCCGCCGAAATCGAGCACCACGGCGGAGGACGAGTCATGGACCGTCCGCGCCGCCCCGACAAGCGGAAGGTGCTCGGGCCAGGGTGCGACGCTGACCGCGCAGTCCGCCATGCCGCACGACGCGAGCAGCTGCGAGGCGTGCTGCGCTATGTCTGGGCCGATGTCGCCGCTCACCACGCCCCCGCCGAGAAAGACCGTGGTGATGCTGGCCCAGTGGCGCCAGTACGAGTCGTCCCAATCCTCGCGGACAGCACGGCTGGCCGGGTCGCCTAGCCGCAGCGTCACCAGCAGCCACCCCAGCCGCTCACCGAAGCGTCGGGCCGCTTCCTGGCCTCCATGCCTGGTCGTAAGGTCCGAGAGGGCCTTGGCAGAGAGCAGTGCGTAGGCCGCCCAGTCCACCATTCCGGCTGGGATCGGCAGGCCCGACAGCGGCGTGAAGCGGACGCGGTTGAGCGATGCGGCCGGCGTCAGATTGGCAGGGTCTAGCCGATCGCCGATCACGTCAGTCCGACCCAGATCGCCTGACCCACCTCGAAGGCTCAGCGAAAGGTGATCCGGTTGCCGGGCAGCGCGAGGCCCGAAAACTCGGTGCTCCAGGTCTGGCCGGGCTGGATCGGCATGGCGGCGGTCAGCGTGCCGGTGGTCACGATCTCGCCGGGCTGGATCGGATCGCGATCCGGCTGCTGTTGCAACACCGAGAGCAGGTGCGCGAGCGCCAGCAGCGGCGAATCCAGCACCAGCGCGCCGCCACCGCTCGCCACCACCTCACCGTCCCGCGAGAGCTCGAGAGTGAACGAGCGCAGCGCGGCGATCGTCTCGGTGGGGGCGCCGAGCCGATCGACGGGCACCGGCGGGCCAACCACCAGCGCGCCGTGCAGGCCGAAGTCGGCGGCGGTGTCGGCGGCCTTGAACTTCCAGGCCGGGAAGTGGCTCTGCACGATCTCGACGCTGTGGGCGATCCAGTCGATGCAGGCCAGGACCTCCTCCTCTGACTGCGCGCCGGCCGGGGACTGCGCGAAGTGCAGGCAGATCTCCGGCTCGATCCTCGGCTCGGCCAGGTGCCCGATGCTCAGCGTGCCGGACGGCTGATCGAGGAACGTGACGGTGGTGTCGTAGACGTGCGCCCACATCGGCGTGTAGACGCCGTATTCGGGCCAGATCGTGCGGTTCGTAAACCCGATCTTGCGGCCAATTGGCTTCTCGCCGCGCGCCACGCGCCGCCGATGCAGCTCCGCGTTGACTCGGTACGCCGTCGCGTCGTCGAACGACGGGTCGCGGTCGGTGATTGGCTGAACCTGCGTGGCTCGGTCCAGGGCGTCCAGCAGCTCGTCGGCGTAGGCGTTCACAGCAGCATCGGCGGTCACGGCACTCTCCCAGGTCTCCCACAACATGGTACCCGGCGCGGCCACCCCGTCGCGCGGTACGATGGTCGTGGCGGGGCGCCTGCCCGAGCCACACGATCATCATCTCGTGAGGCGGCGATGAAGACGCTGTTCCTGACCAACGAGTACCCGCCGTATGTGTACGGCGGCGCCGGCGTCCACGTCGAGTTCCTGAGCCGCGAGCTGGCGAAGTCGATCGACGTCGAGGTGCGGTCGTTCGGGGATCAGGTGGTGGACGAGGGGCGGCTGCGGATTCGCGGCTACGGCCTGGACGACGGCCAGTTCACCGCGCCCGCCAATCTCAGGCCGGTCTTCGGGGCGTTCTCGCGCAACGTCGCGATGGCGGCGACCAACGTCGATGCGAACGTGGTGCACTGCCACACCTGGTACAGCCTGCTCGGCGGGATCATCGTCAAGCAGGCGTACGGCATCCCGCTGGTGGTGACCACGCACTCGCTGGAGCCGCTCCGACCGTGGAAGCGCGAGCAGCTGGGCGGCGGCTACGACGCCTCGGCCTGGGTCGAGCGGACGGCCATCGAGATGGCGGACGCGGTGGTGGCGGTCTCGCAGGGGACGCGCGAAGACGTGATCCAGCTGTTCGACGTGCAGCCGGAGCGGGTGCACGTCATCCACAACGGCATCGACCTGGATCTGTACAGGCCGGCCAGCTCGCAGGTGGCGCTGACCCGGCACGGCATCGACCCGAGCAAGCCGTACGTGCTGTTCGTGGGGCGGATCACGCGCCAGAAGGGGATCGTGCACCTGGCCCGCGCCATTCCTGAGATCGACCCGAGCGTCCAGGTGGTGCTGTGCGCAGGGGCGCCGGACACGCCGGAGATCGCCGCCGAGATGGAGGCAGCGGTCGCGGCGGCCCGAGCGGCCCGCCCCGGCGTCTTTTGGATTCAAGAGATGGTGCCGCGCCAGGAGGCGATCGAGCTGTACTCGCACGCGGCGCTCTTCTGCTGCCCGAGCGTCTACGAGCCGTTCGGGATCATCAACCTGGAGGCGATGGCCTGCGGCACGCCAGTCGTGGCGACGGCGACCGGCGGCATCCTGGAGGTGGTGGTGGACGGCGAGACCGGCCTGCTGGTGCCGCTGCAGACGGCTGGGGGCGGCTCGTTCGAGCCGGCCGACCCGGCCCGGTTCAGCCACGACCTGGCAGCAGCCGTCAATCGCCTGATGGCCGACGAGCCGCTGCGCCGCTCGATGGCAGCCGCCGGCCGCCGTCGCGTCGAGGAGCTGTTCTCGTGGGGCGCCATCGCCCGCAAGACGGTTGACCTCTACGAGTCGCTGATCGACGCACGCTGACGCTCGACGCGTCCGAGACCGATCGTCCGAAGGTCTAGAAAATCCGCTCCGCTCGACGTACTGTATGCGCACGCAGATCGTTTCGGGAGGAGCACGCATGCGCGTACCGCGGCTGGCGGGTGGGTTTCGGGTGGGCACGGCTCGGAGCAGAGCCTGGGGCGTCGTGTGGCTCCTTGCTCTGGTGGCGTACACCAGTGTCGGACCCGAGGTGGCGCGCTCGCGAGAGAGCAGTCCGCCAATCGTCTGGGAGAAGACTGGCTTCGACTCGTTCACCGTGCGGATCAGAGCGCCGAGAGATGGCACGTATGTCGGGTGGTACAGCCAGATCCTGGCGAACAGCACCGACGGCGGCATGAAGTGGACGAGGCGGACAGACGTAAACTCGCCGTTCATCCACGCTCTGGACGTGGACCCTGCTGACAGCGCTCGTATCTTCGCAGGCCGAGATGACGGGTTTTTCCGGTCGACGGATGGCGGAGTTAGCTGGACGAAGGTGCTGGAACTGCCGCCGGACGAAGAGACGAAGGATCAAGCCGGGACGGTCGTGCGGCGGGTGTACGACACCGTCAGAGCCATTTCGGTCAGTCCGGTCGATCCGTCGCTGGTGTATGCGAGCGTGACGAATCAGACCTGGACCAAATCGCCAACGGGCAACGGCGGGTCGACGACGAACAACTCGGTCCGGACGCAGCGCAGCCGGGATGGCGGCGACACCTGGGAGGAGATCGACCAGATGGTCGCGGCCGGCGACTGTCGGCCATACGCTGCACTGCTGCACGCCGATCCCCTGGATGCTCGGCGAGTCTACTCGGCGCGCCAGTGCCAGCCCGGAGGGCCGAGCGCGAGCGGTCTGTCCGTGTCTGTCGATCAGGGAGCGAGTTGGAGACTGGTGAGCCCTGAGTCTGGTGCAGTGGTCGCTCGCCTGTCCGGTGGCGAGGCGGGGTCAGAGCGTCGGCTGTACGCCGACGCAAACCTGTACCAGAAGACCGAGCTGTTTCTCAATCGGCGGCTCTACCGAAGCGATGACGGTGGGGAGACGTGGCAGCCGATCTCGCTACCGTTTTCGATGGTCCCGACGGCAGACTGGGATGTGGTTGGCCTGGTGCAGCACCCAGCGGACGCGCAGCATATCTGGGTGCTCATGGAGGCGCCGTTCAACCGCAAGATCGCGCCACAACTCATGGAGAGCCGAGACGGCGGTCAGAACTGGACCCTGCAGGCATTCCCCGAGGGCTACCGTTCCACGCACCTCGTCGGCATTAGCCTTGACGGGCGCTACTTGTTCGCCACAGAGTGGGACCAGGGGCTGATGAGGGGCCAGATTCCCTGAACGGGAGCTGAGACAGTCCCGTCATGCGCTGTTCAGGAGGAATCTTCGGGAAATGACACGAGGTGGCGATTCTTGCTCGCCACCTCGTGATGTGCGATCTGAGACGGAGAGGACCGAGGCGGGTTACGCTTCGGTAATCTCGACGCTCTCGATCTTCGGCGGATCGACCGGGGTGGACATCTCGCCGGTCTGTCCGCGCTGCACCTGAACGCCGGCGATCTTGTCGAGGGTGTCCAGGCCGTCCGTCACCCGGCCGAAGATGGTGTACGCCTTCGGGAGCCGCTCGGCCCCCGTGCCGTGGCAGATGAAGAACTGGCTGCCCTGGGTGTTCGGGCCGGCGTTCGCCATCGCCAGCGTGCCCTTGGTGTACCCCTGCGGCCCGGTCAGCTCGTCGCGGAAGCGGTAGCCGGGACCGCCGCGGCCGGTCCCGGTCGGGTCGCCGGTCTGGACCATGAAGCCGCTGATGATCCGGTGGAAGATGACGCCGTCGTAGAAGCCCTCGCGCGCCAGGAAGACGAAGTTGTTGGCGGTCTGCGGCGCGTCCGCGACGAACAGCTCGGCGGTCATGTCGCCGAGGCTCGTCTTGATCGTGGCGGTGTACTTCTTGCTGCCGTCGAGGGCGAACGCGGGCGGCGAGGACCACTGCTTCTCAGCCATAAAGGAGACTCCTTCTTTCCAGGCGACGCCCAACGCGCCGCCCGCGACTGCGAGCGTCAGGAGCAGCTGCCGACGGCCCGTGCTAGTCGGCTGCGCGGCTCGCTGCATCAGGCATCGGCGATCTGGACGGTCGTGATCTTCGGCGGATCGACTGGCGAGGAGTTCTCACCGCTTCGACCTGGGCGGACCGGGACACCGGCGATCTTGTCCAGCACGTCCATGCCGCCTGACAGCCGGCCGAAGATGGTGTAGTTCTTCGGGAGCCGCTCGGCGCCCGGGCCGTGGCAGATAAAGAACTGGCTGCCCTGGGTGTTCGGGCCGGCGTTCGCCATCGCCAGCGTCCCCTTGGAGTACACCTGCGTCTTCGGCAGCTCGTCGTTGAACTTGTAGCCGGGGTCGCCGCCGCCGGTGCCGGTCGGGTCGCCGGTCTGGACCATGAAATCCTTGATGATCCGGTGGAAGATGACGCCGTCGTAGAAGCCTTGTTGCGCCAGGAAGACGAAATTGTTGACCGTGTTTGGGGCGTCCTTCGGGAACAGGTCGGCGGTCATGTCGCCGAGGCTGGTCTTGATGGTCGCTTTGTACGACTTGTTCTGGTCGATGGTCATCGGCGGGGGCGCGGGCCACTTCTTGGCGCCGCCGGCCGGATTCGCAGCGGCGGCAGCGGCCGGCGGGGGCGCCGCTGGCTTCGCGTCGGCCGGTTTGGCGTCGGCCGGCTTGGCGTCGGCGGGCTTCTGGGCCGCCGATTGCTCGCTCTGGCTCTTGGCCGCTGGCGTCGAGGCGCTCCCGCAGGCGCTCAGGACGCCGAGCGCCGCCGAGAGCACCGGCAGGGTGACCAGCAAGCGACGGCGGCTCAGCCGGGCCACCGTGTGGAACGAGGTCGTCGTACGATCGTCAAGCATCCTGGCGTACCGCCCTGTGGACAGCGTCGAGCACTCTTGCCTCCGGCTGGGAGCCGACAAACTGGACTCGGTCATTGACAATGGTCTTCGGCACCGAGGTCACGGAATAGCGTTCGCTGAGCTCGTAAAACTCGTTCGCTTCGATGACGTCAGCCACGATCGACGGGTTCTCCATCGCCAGCTGGTGGGCCACACGGGCCGCACGGGGACAGTACGGTCAAGTGGGCGTGACGAACACCTGGATGTGGACCGGCTGGTCGAGCGCCCGGACCGCCGCGCGGGTCGCTTCGGAGAGCGAGGTCTGGCCCTTCGAGACGTCCACGATGTCCGCGAGCATGGTCGAGAACTCGTAGCCGCCCGGCAGCCCGACGAATCGCACGCCGTTGTGCGCGCGATCTGCCTTCTCTGCTGGCGTGACGGTCGTCTGGGAAGATCGGTCACCTGGCCGATCCGTCGAATATTTTCGCTGCCGGATAATCACGGTTGGCGCCAGCGCGACGTTTAGCTGAGTGGCGGCGGCCGGATCGGCGTCGAGATCGTGGACCGTGAGCGAGAGCTTGTCGGAGAGGCCGACCAGCTCGTCGAGCAGCTCGCGAGTCTCGGCGCTGGATTGCCCGTCCTGCTGCCCCGACGTGAACTGAGGTGACGACCGTCTCGTGAACAGCAGCAGCTCGACCTCGCCCACCAGCTCCCTGGCGAGCAGGTCGCGGATGGTCGGTCGATCCTTCTCGGCGATCGTCGTCATCAGGGCATACTCTCGTTGGGTACCAGAAGATTGGAACCCGCGACGGGCTCGGTGCGTTGATGATCTTAGCACTCGGCTTCGAGCCCCTGGTACACTAAGGGTACCGCTGGAGCAGAGGTTCGGCTCCCGTCGGGGGACTAAACCGGAACCTAGGGTGGTGCAATGCCTCCGAGCGACCAGAACAAAGAGTCCCTGCTGGGCCTGGCCCAGGGCGGCATGAGCAGCAGCAGTTTGAAGTCGTATTCGCCGACCCAGCTGTTCTTTCTCATGCGGCTGTCGTATCTCCAGCGGCAGCGGCGCGAGTGCGTGAACGTGCTCGACAATGGCGACTGGCGGATGCGTCTGTTGAACAAGGCGCTCTACTCGACGTACCAGGATTGCGTCACGGCGGGCGTCTCCGGCGAGGCCAAGCTGCTGCTCGGACAGCATTCGCCCGCCAACTAATTCCCCGGTCAGTCCGAACGGCAGCGTCGCCGTCTGGTCTTCCGACCATCTGGTGTCCTGCGCGTGGTCTTCGAGCCAGGTTCGTTTGCACGGCTGCTTACCGTGGATGGCTGGGTCGTTCTCGCGTACGATCTTGGTCCGCCGCTCTTGCGGGCCATCTTCCTGGCGCTCGGGACGTGGTTCGCCGCCCGGCTGGCCCGTAGCTCGTTCAACTTCGCCACCCGCCGTGCTGATGCCCACGCCCGGATTCTGATCGGGCGGATCATCAACGTCGTCATCGTCGGGATCGGCGTTGCCACGATCCTCGACACGGTCGGGATTCCGCTGACGACGTTCGTGACGGTGCTCGGCGTCGCCGGCCTGGGCATCTCGCTGGCGATGCAGGACGTCCTCAAGAGCTTCGTGGCCGGCACGTTCCTGCTCTTCGAGCGGCCGTTTCGGATCGGCGACGAGATCTCGGTGAAGGATCAGCGTGGCATCGTCGAGACCGTGGGCATCCGTACCACCCGCCTGCGGAACGCCGACAACGTCCAGATCATCATCCCGAACTTCGTGGTGTTCGCGGAGGTGGTCGCCAACCGGACGAACGAGATCAAGCCGCCCCCGCCTCCGCCGCCCGCCGAGCCGCCGACCGAAGCGACCCCGCCGGTCCCAATCGCGAGCACGGTCGCACCGGTCGAGCCAGTGGCCCCGCCCGCCCGGTAGGCTTGTCTCAGACCCATTGCCGCCGCGCGTACCGATTGCAGCCGGCTCGGCATGGCCGATTCAACGTCG
>JAXLXF010000073.1:0-13931 GCA_046328125.1 Chloroflexota bacterium | reverse complement strand
CGGCGCGCCGTAGTAGGCGCCGTACTCGTGGACGGCCACCGCGTTCGGGACGACGTGGACGTTCGGGTACTTCGGAGCGGCGACGGCCACGTTCTGGCGCTCGGCTTCGGAGACGACGGTGGTGGCCCGGAAGGACGGCAGCGTCCGGCGCAGGTAGCTCTGGAGCTTCGCCCACATCAGCCAGCGCCGCGCCGCCCCGAGGAAGCTCCCGGCCTTGCCGACCTGATCGCGGAACATCGAGAGCTCCAGCTCTTCGAGTACCAGGGGCATGCCGGCCGGCGCCTGGAGGGCGTACGGCATCATCGTGAGGGTGGCGGCGATCACCAGATCGACCTCGTGCGTGGCGAGATGCCGGTCCACGGCCTCGGCGAACGCCTCGCTGTGGACGTCGGCCAGGTAGCGCGGTTGGGGCGAGAACAGCCCGGCCAGCGCCCGAGGACTGGTCGGCTGGAACGGGCGGTACGGGATCACCCGCAAGTCCTGGCAGAACTGGCCCGGCCCGTCCTCGGCGCTGAGCTCGACCCGATCCGTGGGGTCGGCGAACGAGATCAGGCTGACCTCATGGGACTTCGCGAGCTGCCGCAGCATGTTGTAGGCGCGGATCTTCGCGCCGTTGTCGGGCGGGAACGGGTACCAGCGGGAGAGCACGAGAATGCGCACGCGGATCGCTCCGGATCAGGCCAGTTGCTTGAGGGCGGGCACCGGCTGCTGGAGCACGGCGGCAGGGCGGGGCGCGAGGCGAGCGAGAATCGCCGTGACCCGCTCCACCACGATGCCAAGGTCGCGCTCGGTCACCAGCGGGTGGACCGGCAGGGAGAGCACCTCGCGCGAGGCGCGCTCGGCCTCGGGCAGGCAGTCGTCGTAGCCGAGGTCGCGGTAGAGCGGCTGCTGGTGGATCGGGATCGGGTAGTGGATGCCGGTCCCCACGCCGGCCTCGTTCAAGCGGCGGGCCAGCACGTCGCGGCCGGCCGGCACCCGGATAGTGTACTGGTGGTAGACGTGGCGGTAGCCCGGCAGGACGGTCGGGGTCTCGACGCCGCGCAGGCGAGTGGTCAGGTACTCGGCGTGCTTGATGCGCGACCTCGTCAGCTTCTCCAGGCGGTCTAGCTGGACGAGGCCCAGCGCAGCCTGAAGGTCGGTCAGGCGGTAGTTGAAGCCGAGCATCTCGTGGCGGTACCGCTCGCTCTGGCCGTGAGCGCGCAGCATCCGCACCAGCTCCGCGATCTGGTCGGAGCTCGTCGTGATGACGCCGCCCTCGGCGGTGGTGACGTTCTTGGTGGCGTAGAACGAGAAGCAGCCGGTCCCGAACGTGCCGACCTGGCGCCCGTCAATGCTGGCGAGGTGCGCCTGCGCGGCGTCCTCGACGATGTGGAGGCCGTGCCGCCGAGCGATCTCCAGAATAGGGTCCATGTTGGCCGGGTGGCCGTACAGGTGAACCGGGATGATGGCGCGGGTGCGGTTGGTGACTTTCGCTTCGATCTGGTCTGGATCGATGTTGAAGGTGTCCGGGTCGATGTCCACGAAGACCGGGCGGGCGCCGGTGTAGAGGATCGCGTTGGCGGTGGCGACGAACGAGAACGGGCTGGTGATGACCTCGTCGCCGGGGCCGATGCCGTGCGCCAGCAGCGCCAGGTGGAGCGCGGCGGTGCCGGAGTTGACGGCGATGGCGTAGCGGGTGCCGACCATCTCGGCGAACCGCTGCTCGAACTGGTGGGTGATGGCGCCCTGAACCAGGCTGCCGGACCGCAAGACGGCGTTCACCGCGCCGATCTCGGCCCGGCCGATGACCGGCCGGGCGATGGAGATCCGGTGGCCGCTTCGGGGTGCGGCCTGCGTGGACGATCGCATGTGCTCCTCCGTCCCAGACTTAGCCGGCGGCCACGATGGTGACGCCGAGGCAGATGCTCGCGACGCCAACCAGGCGCATCCAACCGATAGACTCTCGCAACAGTGCCCAGGAAAAGACGAGGATCAGAACGTAGCTCAGGCTCAGGAAGGGAAAGGCGTAGCCCAGCTCGACGCGGGAGAGGCCGACCAGCCAGAACAGCAGGCTGAAGCCGTACAGGCCGAGGCCGGCCCAGACGCGGGGATTGAGGCCGATGGCGAGCGCGGTCTTGAGCCGCTGGCCTCCCTGGAGGCTGAGCGGCCCGACACTCGTCATCGCGGTCTTGAGGATCAGCTGGCCGACGACGCCGATGACGACGCTCAGCAGGATCGGGACGATGGCTTGCATGAAGACTCCGGGAGGGGCGGCGTTACGCTGTCACGGCCTGGCGGGTTGGCGTGTAGCCGGCGAGGGTCGGGAGGGACCGCTGTGCGTGCTGCACGCTGGCCTGGACGTTGGTCAGCTCCGGGTAGATCTGGCCGTTGTTGACCGCGAAGAGGCCGTCGAGCGGGGTGGTCATCGGGACGCGCGGGCGCGGCCGGCCGATCTGGTGCAGCGGCTCGACCAGCCGCTCGCGGAAAACGAAAGCGTGTCGGACCGTCGCCTCGCGGAAGCGCGGGAACATCCGGCTCAGGTGCTCGACGTAGAGCTCCTCGAGCTCGTCGTCCGACTTCTGGTTGAACGGGCTGTCGCGGGTCACGTACTTCGGCACGTAGACCAGATGGTGCCCGCCGACGTCGGCCGGGTTGACGATGTTGGTGGTCTCGATGACGCCGGTGAACGGGATGTCCGAGTCTGCGATATTGAGCGTGTAGTACGGCGAGAGCGGGCGATCCAGCAGCAACAGGCCGCAGATGACGCCCAGGTACTCTGGAGCGGGCGGCAGCTGGAGCTTCGCGCGATGCGGCTCCGGCACGATGGCTGACAGGGCCGGCAGCGGGGTCGTCACCACGACGCCGTCGAACGGGATCTCGCGGCCGTTCACCGCGATGCCGACGGCGCGCTCGTCCTCGATCACCACGCGCTCGACGCGGGCGTTCAGGCGCACCTCGGAGCCGGCCTGCTCGATCTTCTCGACCAGGCGGTCCACCAGCACCCGGTAGCTCCCGACGTAGTAGCCGAGCTTGTCGCCGCCGCCGGCCGCTGCCTTCGTGGAGGAGGTCCGCTTCAGGCGCGACCAGATGTAGGTGGCGGGGGTGAGGTCGTAGTGGGAGTCGAACTTCGCCTTCAGGAGCGGCTTCCAGACCTTGTCGAAGGCGCCGCGCCCGCCCAGCCCGACCAGCCACTCCTCGACCGGCGTCTGCTCCAGGCGGTCCACGTCGTTGGTGCGGAAGGCGCCCAGAATCGTGAGGCCGAGTCGGACGCGCTCCAGGAGGGTGAGCGGCGGGAAGAGCAGCAGATCCTTGCCGGAGGCCATCGGGTAGAGCTGGCCGCCGGAGTAGAACCCCTGCTTCGCGGAGCCGAACCGGGTCTTGCTGGTGAGCCCCAGCTCCTCGTTGAGGGCGTGCAGGTCGGCGTCGCCGCCGAGGATGCAGTGGTAGTACTTGTCGATCCAGACGCCGTCTACCTCGAAGGTGTCGAGCAGGCCGCCGGCGCGGTCGCGCCCCTCGAAGATGGTGACGTCGATGCCGGACTTCGTCAGGTAGTAGCCGAGCGAGAGCCCCAGGATGCCCCCGCCGACGATGCCGATTCTCACAGTGAATGCCTCGCAGTGCTGGGGGTGATCGTGGTGATGGCCGATGCGGTAGTGCGTGGAGTCGTCGCGGCCGGCGGGGTGTCGAGCGGTGTGGGTGTGGCCCTGGTGGTAGCGGCGGACGCTCGCGGCGAGGTTCGCGCGACCAGGCAGACGCCGGCGCAGATCGCCAGCACGCCGGCCAGCCGGACCGGCGAGATCGTCTCGCCGAGCAGCAGCCACGACCCGGCCAGCACGAACACGTAGTTCAGGCTGGCGAACGGGTAGGCGAAGCTGAGATCGACCCGCGAGAGGGTGACGAGCCAGAAGAACGTGCCGCTCACCGTCACGAACAGGCCGAGCACGATCAAGGGGTTGAGCGCGCAGCTGAGGATCGTGCTAAGCAGGGTGTCTGGCGTCAGCGAGAGCGGCCCCAGGCTGGCGAGGCCACGCTTCAGGATGATCTGGCCGGCGACCCCCAACAGGCCGCTGACCAGGATGTAGACCATGACCATAGTGAGGCCGTCCTTCAGGAGAAGCCGCGGGCTGGGATTCGCTCGACGGGCCGGCGCCAGAGGCGGCCGGAGAGGATCAGGCCGGCCTGGTACCGCAGGTGGGAGCGGATGATCCGGGCGACCTTCGCCTTGCTCTGGCCGTACCGCCGCGCCCGCAGGGTGCAGGGCAGCTCGCGGATGGTGAAGCCGGCCAGGATCGCCGAGGCCAGCACTTCGGTGACGCCCAGAAAGCCGTCAGACTCGGGCTCGCAGGTGTCCACCACCGGCCGGCGGTAGGCGCGGAAGAGGCAGGTGTAGGTGTGGATCTTCCGGTCCAGCAAGATGCGGTACAGCAGCGAGGCCGACTTACTGAGGAAGACCCGGTACCCGGGCACGTTCTCGACGGCGCCGGCCGGGTGGTAGCAGGAGGCGGTGACCACGTCCACGCCGGGCCGCAGCAGCCCGAGCAGGGATGGGATCAGGTGGAACGGGTAGGAGGCGTCGCAGTCGGTGGTGACGACGACGTCGCCGGTGCTGTGGCGGAAGCCGGTCCGGACGGCGGCGCCCAGGCCGCGACCGGGGTTGTGCGGGACGATGCTGACCAGCGGGTCGTCCGTGAATGCCTGCCGGAGCAGGTCGCCGGTCCCATCCGTGCTCCCGTCGTCGACGAGGACGAGCTCGACGGACCGCGTCTCGCGGAGCTGCTGAAGGACCGGTGTGAGCTCGCGCACGAGAAGCTGGACGTTCTCGGCCTCGTCTCGACACGGGATCACGAGTGAGAGATCCACGTTCTGCCGCCCCCCTTTCGTGGAGATCGCTGACTTAATTGCAACTCATAGCGGTTGCGGGCCGGTCATTTCGTGGTTGAGGTGTGGGGTAACCGGGTGATCTGTTGCATTAGGGCGTGGTGCCGTTGACGACGAATGCGTCAATTCCGACCGTCGTGCCGAGCGAGAACAGGTTCCTGGTGCCGGAGTCGGTGACGACGATGCTGTGCGAGCCGGCTGCCACGGTGTAGGTAGCGATCTGCTGGAACGCCGTCGTCGCGCGGTACTGGTCGATCGAGCTCTGGGTCACGCCGTCGATCTTGACGGTGGCGATCCCCCGATTCGACGCTTTGGTGAAGACGACCGTGATCCGGGTGCCGTTGAACGCCAGGGTCGCGGTGCGGCCGGTCGTGTTGGCAGTTCGCTCGCTGCCGCCGAAGAAGCTGGCGTTGTTGGAGGTGGTCCAGGTGCCGCCCCAGACGATGCTAGCTGAGGTCGAGTCCACCGTCTGCGCCGCCGGGGTGGCGGTCGCGGTTGGGGTAGTCGTTGGCGTGCTGGTCACCGCGCTGGTCGGCGTGGCGGTCGGAGTGTTGGTGGCCACGCTGGTCGGCGTGGCCGTCGGCAGCGTGCCGGTGCTGGCGGTGACGGAGCGGACCTCGGGTGAGACGCCGGTGCTGGTGTTGCCCAGGGTCAGGCGGTACTGGAGGTAGCGCGGGTTCGGCTGGGCGATAGCGCCGCCGTTGGCGGCGGCGGTCCAGGCGCCCCAGGTCGTGCCGTCCGCGGAGGTGCGGATCTCGGCGGTCAGGGTGGCGCCGGTTGGGACGGTGGCGTCCCAGCTGAGAGCCGACCAGTCACCGGTCGCGCCAGAGTCCTTGGTGCAGGAGACGAACTGGGCGCTCCCCGTGGTGTACGAGGCGACCCGCAGCCAGTCCACCGCCAGGGCGGACGTGCCGTTCTCTGAAGCGTAGACGAACATCGGCTGGTTGATGGTGATGTTGTGGGTCATCACCAGCGTGCCGTTGACGTAGTAGTCAACCTTGGTGGCCTGCCAGTCGATCTTGACGTCCATCGGGGTGCCAGGGGTGATGCCGGAGATGGTGTTCTGGGTCTCGCCGCTGCCGGCGTTGGTCCGCGCGATGATGGTGTTGTTGGTGGCGCCGGTGCTGAGGATGGCGTACCGCGAGGCGAAGCCGTCGTCCGCGAACCCGACGTGCTGCCAGGTGCCGGCTCCGAACGTGACGCGCCCTTCGACGGTCTGGGCGGTGTACGAGGTCTGGGAGCGAATCCAGGCCCCGTTGGCACCGTCAACCGTCAGGCTGCCGCCAGCCGGGGCCGGGGTGTACGAGCCGCCGGTCCAGGAGCCCCAGGCCCACTTGCCGGAGCTAAGCGCGGCGTCGAAGTACTCCTCCAGGGCGGCTGTTCGCCGGAGCTCGCCGCCGCTCACGTTCGTCACGGTGATCCCGCTCGGGACGGTGCACGCCGCGAAGTCGGTGGTGGCGGTGTCGGTCAGGCCGGAACTGGCCGGGGTGCTGGTCGCGGTCGGGGTGAACGTGGCGGTCGCGACCGGGGTGTTGGTGGCGGTGGCCGTAGGCGTGCTGGTCGCGGTGCTGACCGGGGTGTTGGTCGCTGTGGGCGCGACGCCGCCGGTGGTGACCGTCACGTCCTGGAGCATCGGCGACTGGGTGGTGTCGGTGGTGCTGAGGGTGGCGCGATACTGGAGGTAGCGGCCGGCGCTGGCCGGCGGGCTGCCGTTGGTCTGGGCGGTCCAGGAGGTCCAGGTGGCGCCGTCAGCGGAGGTGCGCGTCTCCAGCTGGACGGCAGTGCCGGCCGGGGTGGTCGCGTTCCAGGAGACGGCGCTCCAGTTGTTGACGCCAGCGTCCTTGGTGCAGGAGACGAACTGGGCGCTGCCGGCGGTGTACGGCAGCACGCGCAGCCAGTCCACCGCGAGGGCAGACGACCCGTTGTCCGAGGCGTACGCCAGCATCGACTGGGAGATGGCGATGGGGTGGCTGACCGCCAGCGTGCCGTTCAGGTAGTAGTCGACCTTCGAGGACTGCCAGACGATCTTGACGTCCATCGGGGTGCCGGGGGTGGCGCCGGCGATGGTGGTCTGGGTCTCGCCGCCGCCGGCATTGGTGCGGGCGATGATGGTGTTCGAGGTCGAGCCGGTGCTGAGGATGGCGTACCGCGAGGCGAAGCCGTCGTCCGCGAACCCGACGTGCTGCCAGGGGCCGGCCCCGAACGTGACGCGACCTTCAAGGGTCTGGGCGGTATAGGTCGCCTGCGAGTGGATCCAGGCGCCGTTCGCGCCGTCCACGGTCAGGCTGCCGCCGGCTGGGGCCGGCGTGTACGAGCCGCCGGTCCAGGAGCCCCAGGCCCACTTCGAGGCGCTGAGCGAACCGGAGAAGTACTCGTCCAGGGGCGCGGCCAGCCGTAGCTCGCCGCCGCTCAGGTCGGAGGCCACCAGGCCGGCCAGGATCGTGCAGGCGCTGAAGTCGGCGACGGTGGTATCCGTGGCCTGGTTCGGGTTCGGGGTCGGCGTGTTCGTCGCCGGGGCGGTGGTCGCGGTGCTGGTGGGGGTGGCGGTGCTGGTCGGGCCGCTGGTCGGCGTCGAAGTCGGGGTGACGTTGCAGGCTGGGGTGGCCGGCGTGCCGGCGCCGTACTTGACGGCGACCGCGCGGGTGCCGCCGGCGATCGGGAACGTCGAGTAGCTCATCCCCTTGACGGTCATCGCGGTCTTCGTGACCGCTGTGCCGTCCACGGTGATCGTGCCGATGGCGTTGGCGCCGTACGAGGCCGGGACCATCAGGGTCAGGGTGCCCTCGCTAGAGGGGGTGGTGGCGCAGAAGGCGAGGGTAGTAGAGGCGGCGGTCCAGGTGAGCGGCGCGAGGGTCGCGCCCTGGCGGGCCTTGGTGAAGTCGAGCCAGCGCTCGGCGGTCCAGATCGGCATGCCCTGCTGCTGGGCGTAGCCGGTAATGTTGTCCAGCCAGGTCGTCGCGCCGTAGTCGAGGTGCGCCTGCATGGTGACGGCGGCGTAGTCGCCGGCGAGGCTGCGGTCGATGAGCGCCTTCGACTCGGTGGTGGCCTGGGCCTCGGACATGGCGCAGGGCGCGCCGTCGGCGTAGACGATCATCTGCTCGTCCACCAGCTGGGTGACCTGCTGGTAGATCGGGTAGATGGTGCCGTTGGTGTCCACGAACTTGGTGGGCTGGCCGCTGCCTGTCGGGTAGCCGGAGCAGACGAGCTGGTTGCTGCTGTTCTTGAGCCACGACCCCCAGTGGTAGAAGTCGACGCTCAGCTCCATGCCGTGGTTGCGGGCGATGTTGGCGGCGGTGGCCCAGCCCTGCCACTCGACCTGATGGTTGCGCTCGGTGCGGGACGGCGTGCCGTAGCCGCCCAGGTTGTTGGCGCCGAGGTTGGTGAACCAGTTGATGGCGAAGTCGTAGCCCTGGGTCAGGGTCTGGTTGTCGGCCTTGCCGTACGGGTGGACGCCGAGCTCGTGGCCCTGGTTCTTGAGGGTAGTGGCGGTGGCCTGGGAGAGCTGGCCGTACCGGGAGAGGTAGAACGTGAAGTGGCCGCCGTGGCTCGCCGCGATGTTGGCGTATTGGGTGTACACCGACGATGCCTGCCCGTGCTCGTCGCCGGTCACGACCAGCACGGACTTCTGGGCGGCGGTCGGGAAGTACCAGAGCTGCGGGAGCGGGACGGTCTGGCTGCTGAACGAGGTGATGATGTTGCGGAGCAGGCGCTGCTGCTCGTCGGCCTGGGGGATGGTGGCCCGGTCGATGTTGAGCCAGCCGCCCATGAAGGCGTCGGTGGTGCGGGCGACGCCGTCGCCGTCGCGGTCGGTGCCGGCGGTGGCCGGGTTGCCCTGGCGGGTGTAGGCGACGCTCTTCGCGAGGTCGTAGGTGAACGCGGCGGCCCGCCCGGAGCCGAAGGTGCTGGCGGTGGCGGCCGGGAACGAGGTCTGAGTCGTCGCGTTGCTGTAGAGGGTCGCCAGGGAGCTGGCGCCGTTCAGGGTGTAGTTGTTGGCAGCGCCGTGGATCTGGAGGGTGGACTGGTTCAGGCCGCTGGCGAGGGTGTGGGTGGACGAGGCTTTGAAGTAGCCGTCGGTGGTGGTGCCAGAGGCCGTCGTGAGGCCGAGGACCGAGTTGAGCTGGCTGTCCGGCTTCATCGCGATCAGCGAGCCGCCACCGCTGACGTAGCTGGAGAGCATGCTGGCCTGGGTCGAGGTCAGGGTCGTCTCCGCCAGGATCGCGATGGCGTAGCCGCCGAGCTGCGAGGCCGTGACGCCGCTCAGCTGGGCGGTGTCGAAGGTGGTGATCCCCTCGGTGCGCAGGATCTCCCCGAGGTACGGCCCGAACGGGTTGGAGGAGGCGCTGTTGGTAATGAGGAGGATCGGCGTGGAGGAAGTCTGCGCGAGCGAGACTCCGCTGTCACCTCGATACAGCGTCGAGAAGGACAGCAGGACGGCGACGGCGAGGAACGTCAGCCGCGCCACCAGCCCACGCGAGGGCATGCGCCGCCAGCGGCTCGCGCTGTCCACACGCGGCTGGCGCTCCTGACTGGTTGGCTTGCGCGAGGTGATGGGCGCCGGTCTGCCGTTGACGTCGCCGTGCATCGGTGCTCCCTTCTGGCGCAGAAGCCCCCTCCCCCAGCCCCTACTGTCCCCCGGTGCGCGGGGGAGGGGCTGGGGGAGGGAGCTCTCTTCGGGTTAGACCCCGGCCGTAGCCGGCTCGCGCGTGGTCGGCGTGGTGGCGGTGGGTGTGGCGTGGCTGGCCGCGCGATGGCTCATCGGCGCGTCGGTCAGGATGTCCACGATCTGACGAGCCGCCGTGCCGTCCCCGAAGATCGGGGGGCGGGCGCCGGACGGGCGGAATTGGGCGATGGCGTCCAGGATGCGGTCCGTGTCGGCGCCGACGAGCTGGTTCCAGCCGTGGGTCACCGTCTCGACGTGCTCGGTCTCCGCGCGGAGGGTGATGCACGGCACGCCGAGCAGGTACGACTCGCGGGTGACGCCGCCGGAGTCGGTGACGATGGCGCGCGCATCGGACTCCAGCGCCAGCATGTCGCGGTAGCCGACCGGTTCGATCGCCAGGATGCTGCCGCCCAGCACGATGCCATGGCGCTCCAGCGCGGCCTGGGTGCGCGGGTGGACCGGAAAGACGACGGTCCCCTCGGCCATCGACAGCGCATCGACGATGGCGCGCAGGCGGTATGGGTCGTCGGTGTTGGCGGCCCGGTGGCACGTGGCGAGGACGTATCTGCCGCGCGCCAGTCCGTGCCGAGCCAGGATGTCGGACTGGGCGCGGGCGAGCGGCTGGTGCTCCAGCAGCGCGTCGCACATCACGTCGCCGACGTAGTGGACGTTCTGTCGAATGCCCTCGGCGGCCAGGTTCTCGACGCCGCTCGGGGCGATGCAGAAGAGCAGGTCCGCGATGTGGTCCACCACCACGCGGTTGATCTCCTCGGGCATCGCGCGGTCGAAGCTGCGGGCGCCGGACTCGACGTGGGCGAGTGGGATGCCCAGCTTGGAGGCGGCCAGGCCGCCGGCCAGCGTCGAGTTGGTGTCCCCGCGCACGATCACCCAGTCTGGGCGCTCGGCCTGGAGCACCTGCTCCATCCGGGCCAGGATGTCGCCGGTCTGCTTGCCGTGCGGCCCGGAGCCGACCTCCAGGTTGTAGTCTGGCTCGGGGATGCTCAGCTCCTGCATGAAGACGCGGGACATCAGGTAGTCGTAGTGCTGGCCGGTGTTGACCACGATCTCCTGGTGGCGGCCGCGCAGTGCTTCCGAGACGGGGGCGGCCTGCACGAACTCGGGCCGTGCGCCGATGACGGACACGATCTTCATCAGAGCCCTCCCGAGACGGCGGCCAGCGGCGCTGGCACGTCGGCCAGATACTTGGCGCGACGGTCGCGGCGGCGGCCGGCGGCGACGTCGTCGGCGGTCACGATGGACTCGGAGATCTCGGCGGCAACGGTCAGCGCCCGGAGGCCCTCGGCTGCCGAGACTTTCGGCGTGTCGTGCTCGCGGACGCAGCGCAGGAAGTCCTGGAGCTCCAGCTGGAGTGGCTCGGCGGTGGGGATCTGGATCAGCTCGACGAGGTTCTCCTGGCGGTAGCGCAGTGGGCGCTGCCCGCCGGTGATGAGCTCGGGTACGGCCCGGCGGAAGACGCGAATGCTCTTGCTGAGCAGGTCGGCGGTCACGAACGCACCCACCGTGGTCACTTCCAGGAGGCGGACCTTCTGCTCGGTGATCCGCGAGGCGATCAGCGAGGCGATCGGGCCGTCCTGCATCGAGAGGGTCGAGACGGCGTAATCGACGCTGTCGGTGCGGGCGGCACGGCCGGTCGCTTGAAGCGACTGGATCTTGCGCGGGATCAGGGTCAGCGCCAGGTCGATGTCGTGGATCATCAGGTCGAACACGACGTCCGCGTCGGTGCCACTGGTGTCGAACGGGCTCAGGCGCTGGGCCGTCAGCCCGATGACGTCCATGTCCTCGAGGATCTCTTCCAGCTCCATGAAGGCCGGGTTGAACCGCTCGATGTGGCCGACCTGGAGCACGGCGTTGGACCGCTCCGCCAGCGTCGCCAGGCTGCGCGCCTCGGCGAGGGTGTGGGTGAGCGGCTTCTCCAGCAGCAGGCCGACGCCGCGATGGATGCAGTCCACGGCCACGGCGTAGTGGGTGTCGGTGGGGGTGGCGACGCTGACGGCGTCCACCTTGCCCAGCAGGTCGGTGTAGTCCTGGAAGTAGGCGGTCTCGTATCGGTCGGCGATCTGGCGGCCATGCTCGGGGCGCTGGTCGCTGATGCCGACGAGCTCGACGGTGGGCATGTTGGCGTAGACGCGGCAGTGGCGCTCGCCCATCCGGCCCGCGCCGATGACGCCAACGCGGATTCTCTGAACGGCCATAGTAGCTCTGGTCCTTCGGAAGTGAAGCCCCACCCCCAGCCCCTCCCCACCGCGGTGGAGAGGGGAGCAAGATCGGCGGTGAGGAGTAGAGCGGCTAGTAGCAGTCGATGCGACATACCCGGACGTTGGGGGCGCAATGAATTGCGCCCGTACTAGGTCCGTCCTGGTAGGGGCGCGATTCATCGCGCCCACTCGCGAAGCTGTGGTTAGAAGCGGCCCACGCGGGCCGGCGCGGCGTGCCCGTTGCGCCCGTTGAGCTGGTGCTCGGTCAGGCGCGCGATCTCCCGCGCGACGATGTCGGCGTCCGAGCGGACGGTATCGGCGACGCGGGCCGGGACGCCGACGGCGATGGCGTTGGCTGGCACGTCCTTCGTCACGACCGCGCCCGCCCCGATCACGGCGTTCCCGCCGATGCGGACTCCGTCCAGCACCAGGGCGCCGGCGCCGATCCAGGCGCCGTCCTCGACGACGATCCCCCTGGCGGTGATCCCCTGATCCAGGATCGGGGTGACCGGGTCGCCGTAGTTGTGGTTGACGGCCAGCAGTTGGGCGGCCGGCCCGATCAGGACGGTCTTGCCGATGTCTACGCCGCCCTGGCCCCGGATGATGACGCTCTCGCCGACGAAGCTGCGCTCGCCGACACGGATGAAGGCGTGCGGCAGCTGGCGGAAGTTGAAGACGTGCAGCTCGGCGTTGTGCATGATGAACGCGTTGTCTTCGATGTCGATGCCGCCGGGGCAGGCGTGCAGGTAGACGCCCTGGTCGAGGTAGACGTTGCGCCCGAGACGGATGTTCTCGGCGTAGGCGAAGCGCACGTTGCGCTCGATGGCCGGGAAGCCGGTCATCCGGGCGATGGCGCGATACGCGACGCCGCGCAGCCCGATCCCGAGCAGCCCCGGCACGCCGCTCAACAGGCCGGTCACCGTCTCCTGGAGCAGGTACCGGCCGAGAGTCGAAGCCTGGCCCTGAGTGTAGTAGCGAAGGTCGCCAAGCATGGTCAGGTCACCTTGTCGGGGGCTGCGCGCCCGCCAGAACGCCATCCTTGAGCTCGCATCCTAGTAGGCACCTTTCCCCTTCAAGACCACCGGCACCGTCTGGAGCAGGATCTGGAGATCGAGCCAGATGCTGTAGTTCCGGATGTACTCGGTGCTGAGCTGCACGCGGGTCTCGTAGGGGATGTCCGAGCGGCCACGGACCTGCCACGGACCGGTGATGCCGGGCTTGACGGTGAGGAGGTTCACCTGCCACTTGCCGTACCGCCCGATCTCGTCCGCGCTGACCATCCGCGGCCCGATCAGGCTCATCTCGCCCTTCAGCACGTTGAACAGCTGCGGCAGCTCGTCCAGGCTGGAGCGGCGCAGGAACTGCCCGAAGCGGGTGATCCGTGGGTCAGTCTGGACCTTGTTGTCGGGGGTGCGGCGGTCTGGGAACGTGGTCGCGATCCGGGACAGGCGGCGGTCCGCGATCATCGTGCGGAGCTTGAAGGCGTCGAACGGCTTGCCGCCCCGCCCGAGCACCCGGCGGCGGTGGATGACCGGGCCACCGGCGTCGAAGTAGACCGCCAGCGCGAGGACCAGCAGGACCGGGCTCAGCACGAGCAGCGCGCCGAGCGCCAGGCTGTAGTCCAGCAGCGATTTGAGGATCGCGTCCAGGCCGGTGATGCGGATTCGGTCCAGGACCACCAGCGGGATCGCGCCGGCCCGCTCGACGCGGACGCCGGTGCTGAGGATCTCGAACAGGCCGGACGAGATCCGCAATTCGAGGTCGTCGCGGTGGGCGAAGCGGCGGTACAGCTCCTGGAGGTCGTCGCGGTTGAGGGCGCCGTTCGCGATGATGACTTGTTCGACGCCAAAGTCGTCCACCAGCTGGGCCAGGTCGCCGACGTGGCCGACGATGGGCAGCCCGCCCACTTCGAGCTTGCCGGAGGGCTCGGAGCCTTCCACGAAGCCGATCAGGCTGGCGCCCGCGCCGGGGTCGTCGGACAACTGGGCCGCGAGCGCCGCGCCCTCGCCGTCCGCCCCGACGATCAGGGTGGGGGCGAGCAGGTGGCCCCGCGTGCGGAGCCGCTGCATCATCCGGCGGGCGGCGAAGCGGGCCGTCCAGACGAGCGCAATCGCGGAAATCCAGACGATCAGCAGCCACGCTCTGGCGATGCTGGGGGTGTCGTAGAGGAAGGAGATGAGGACGATGGCGAACGCGCC
>JAXLXF010000072.1:0-14176 GCA_046328125.1 Chloroflexota bacterium | reverse complement strand
GTCGTCCCGCCAGCTCGACGCCGGTGGCCGTGGCTTCAGCTTCCGCCACGACGAGCCACTGGACATGCGCTTCGACCCCACCCGCGGCGAGTCCGCCGCCGACCTGCTGGCCCGCGCCGAGGAGGGCGAGATCGCCGACATCCTCTACCAGTACGGCGAAGAGCATCGCTCTCGTCGGGTGGCGCGCGCGGTCGTGCGCGAGCGCGAGCGCGCCCCGATCGCGACCACCCACGCCCTGGTCCGGGTGGTCGAGTCCGCGCTCGGCCCGAAGCGCGGGCGGACTCATCCCGCGACGAAGTCGTTCCAGGCCCTCCGGATCGCCGTCAACGACGAGCTGGGCGCGCTGGCCGAAACGCTCCCGGCGGCGGCTCGCGCGCTCGCGCCGGGTGGCAGACTCGCCGTCATCTCGTTCCACTCGCTCGAAGATCGCCAGGTCAAGCAGTTCTTCCGGGCGGGCGGCGCGCCTGACGCCCCTCTCGCCGAGCTCACCCGTAAGCCGATCGTCGCCTCGCCGGACGAGGTGGCGCGCAATCCACGTGCCCGCAGCGCCAAACTGCGGGTCGCCGAGCGGATTCCCATCGGAGGTTCGCCCTCATGAGCGCCATCGCACCCGGTCACCCAGGATCCGCGTCGGCTCGGATGCTCTCCACGCCGCGCGTCCGCCGGCCGGGCCGCCTGCTGCTGGCGATCCTGGCGCTGCTCGGCATGGCGCCGCCGCTGTACCTGCTGCAAACAGGCGGCGCGCTGACGACCGGCTACGAGATCCAGAAGCTGGAGCGCGAGCGGGCCATCTGGCTAAACCGCAACCAGCAGCTCGAAGTCGAGATCGCCAGGGCGCGCTCGCTGCCGTGGGTCGAGAACCAGGCCGTCTACCGGCTTGGGATGCAGCGGCCGACCCAGCACGTCGTGATCCGGGTGGACACGCCGATCCCGCCCCCGTCCGAGACTCGCCTGCTCCGGCGCGGCGGCGAGCCGGTGCCGGCCACCCCGACCGACGAAGGCCCGAGCTTCGTGCAGGCCGTGTCGGCGGTCGTGCAGTCGCTCGGGTGGGGTGACTGAGCGCCATGCCCGGCAACGGCACCTTCCACGCGCGCATCTTCCTGCTCGGAGCGTTGTTCCTGGGCTGCGCCTGCTTGCTGGTGTACCGGCTCTACCAGTTCCAGTGGCTGGAGCGCGAGCAGTACCGCGACAAGGCCACCCGCAACCATCAGCGGACGATCACGGTGCCGGCCCAGCGCGGCTCGATCTTCGACGCCAACGGCAACCCGCTGGCCGTCTCGATCCAGATGGACGCCGTCAGCATCACTGGCAAGGATCTGAAGGAGCCGGCCAAAGCGGACGTGACGGCGCAGCGGCTCGGATCGTTGCTCGGGATGCCGCCCCAGCAGATCACCGCGCTGATCGATCCGAACCGCGATGACCCAATCGTCGTCAAGGATCAGCTGCCGGCCGCGCTGGCGGACCAGATCCGGATGGCGATCGAGGACGGCGAGCTGCCTGGCACCAGCATCGACCCTCGGCCGGTCCGGCAGTACCCGGAGGGCTCAATCGCCCCGCAGATCCTCGGCTTCCTCGGCCGCGACCGCGACGGACTGGCTGGCCTGGAGTACTACTTCGACAGCGAGCTGACCGGCGAGCCGGGCCTGATCGAGACCGAAGCCGACACCACCGACAAAGAGATGATCCTGGCCCGCCGGATCGTCCGGCCGGCCCGCGACGGCGTCGATCTGGTCCTCACCATCGACCGGTTCGTGCAGCGGACCCTGGAGCGCGAGCTGGCCGAGGCGGTCCGCGCGAACAAGGCGTCCGGCGGCCTGATCATGGTGATGGAGCCGTCCACGGGCGGCATCCTCGGGATGGCGAGCCTGCCGACGGTCGGCATCTCGGACCCGATGGTCATCAAGCCGGGCGACCAGAACTTCCACAAGGCGGTCGGCGTCACCAACCAGTACGAGCCCGGCTCGGTGATGAAGCTGGTCACGATGGCGACGGCGCTGGAGCTCAACCTCGTCACGCCCACCTCGACCATCGTGGACACCGGCGCCGTCACGTTCCAGAACGCGAAGGGCCAGCCGCCGACCGTCATCAGGAACTGGGACAAGGGCGCCAACGGCACCATCACCATGACCCAGATCCTGATCCTCTCGAACAACGTCGGCACGTCGCTGGTCTCCCAGCGGATCGGCAAGACCAACCTGTACCACTACTTCCACGAGTTTGGCTTCGGCGAGAAGACCGGCATCCAGCTGCCCGGCGAGGTGCCCGGCACGATCCGGACCCCGGACAATCCGGCCTGGACGGTGGTGGATCAGGCGACCAACGCCTTCGGGCAGGGGATCGCCGTGACGCCGGTCCAGATGCTGAATGCCGTCGCCACGATCGGCAACGACGGCGTCTTGATGCAGCCGACCATCGTCAAGGAGATCGACGGGCCGGACGGACCGCGCCGCGTCGAGCCGAAGCAGGTGCGACGGGTGATCTCGCCGCAGACCGCCCGCACCCTCCGCGAGATGATGGTCCAGGTGGACGAGCAGCCGGCCCTCCAGCAGTACCGCATTCCGGGCATCCATGTCGCGGCCAAGACCGGCACCGCCGACTTCCCGACCGACCTGGGCTACACCTCGGGCAAGACGTTCGCCTCGATGGTGGCGCTGATTCCGGCCGATCAGCCGAAACTGGCGATCCTGGTCCGGCTGGACGCGCCGGAGGCAATCTACGGCGGCGTCGTGGCCGCGCCGGTGCTGAAACGGGTCGGCAGCGAGCTCGCGGCGTACTATAGAATCCCGACCAACGTGAATGGGACTCCGTAATGATGCGAGCAGATGAAGCAGCGATGCGTCATCCCGATGGAGACGACGAGGTGACTGCGCCGGCCAGATGCTCGCGATGACGAGTCTGCTGGACTGGAGGCCGGCGTGAGCGTGCAGCCGATGGCCCTCTCGCTCACCTTCGGCGTGGTCGCCTGCCTGGTCGCGCTGGCGGCCGGGTACCCGTTCGTACGGTTCCTGCGGCGGCGCGGCCTCGGCAAGAAGGTCCGCGTCGAAGGCCCGAGCAGCCACATCGAGAAGACCGGCACGCCCACGATGGGCGGCCTGCTGATCTGCGGCACCGTTCTCCTCTTGACCGCGCTGCTGACGTTCACCTTCTACGCCAACGTCGGCCGCTCGATCCTGCTGCCGCTCTTCGTGCTGGTCAGCTGCGCCGTCCTGGGTGCCATCGACGACCGAATGACGATCCAGGGCGTTGGGAGCGAGGGGCTGCGCGCCCGAGTCAAGTTCGGCTGGCTGTTCGCCATCGGGACCATCGCGGCATTCGCGCTCTGGCACCCGCAAGTGTTGGGCATCGACTACATCTTCTTGCCCACGATCAAGCAGCAGCTGACGGTGCCGGTCTACCTGTTCATTCCGCTGGCCGTGGTCGCCATCGTCGGCACCGCCAACGCCGTCAACTTCACCGATGGGCTGGACAGCCTCGCTGGCTGGACCGCGTTCGTGGCGTTCACCGCGTTCGGCGTGATCGCCTACCTGTACGAGCAGTTCTACCTCGTCACCTTCTGCTTCACGGTCGCCGGGGCGGTCGCCGCGTTCCTCTGGTTCAACGCCCACCCCGCCCAGGTGTTCATGGGCGACACCGGCTCGCTGGCGCTCGGCGCCACCCTCGCGGTGGTCGCCCTGATGGTCGGGCAGGTCGTCCTGCTCCCGATCATCGGGATCGTGTTCGTCGCCGAGGCGATGTCGGTCATCCTCCAGGTCGGCTACTACAAGCTGACCAAAGGGAAGCGCCTGTTCAAGATGGCGCCGCTCCACCACCATTTCGAGCTGAGCGGCTGGTCCGAAACCCACGTCACGCAGCGATTCTGGCTGGTCAGCGTCCTGGCCGCGATGCTCGGCGTCGCGCTGGCGCTCGTCTAACGGGCCAGATCGGGGGCACCTCCATGCAGAAGACCGAGCTTCGCGGCAAGCGCGTCAGCGTCATCGGGCTGGCGCGCGAGGGCACCGACCTCGCGCGGTTCCTGGTCGCCGAGGGCGCTCGGGTGCTCGTCAACGATGCCCGGCCGGCCGAGGCGCTGGCCGACCGCCTGGCCGCGCTCGACGGCCTCACGGTCGAGTACGCGCTCGGCAGCCACCCGTTCGCCCCGACCCTCGACGCCGATCTGCTGTTCGTCAGCCCGGGCGTCCCGCCGGAGCTGCCGCTGCTGGTGGAGGCGCGGCGGCGCGGCATCCCGATCTCCAGCAGCATCCGCCTGCTCTTCGAGCGCTGCCCGGCCCCAATCGTCGGGATCACCGGCTCGAGCGGCAAGACGACCACCACCACCCTGGTCGGCAAGATCTTCGAGCGGGCCGGCCGGCACACGCTCGTCGGCGGCAACATCGGCGTGCCGCTGCTCGGGCGCCTCGGCGAGATTCGCCCGGACTCCTGGGTCGTCCTGGAGCTCAGCAGCTTTCAGCTGGAGCCGCTGGACGTCAGCCCGCACGTCGCGGCGATCACGAACATCACCCCAAACCACCTGGACCGCCACCCGAGCATGGAGGCGTACACCGCCGCCAAGGCCCAGATCGTGGCACATCAGCATCACGATGACTGGGCCGTGCTCAATGCCGACGATCCGGGCTCGTCCGGGCTGCGTCCGCCGGGCAAGGTCATCCGTTTCAGTCTGAGACAGAAGGTGAACGGCGCCTACCTCGACGGGGACGTGCTCGTCCTCGACCGGGACGGCCGCCATGAGACGATCTGTCGTCGGCGCGATCTCCAGGCACCGGGACTGCACAACGTGGCGAACGTCTTGACCGCGTGTGCAATCGCCGACGCGGCCGGCATCGACGTGGAGGCGATGCGGACGGCCGCGACGGCGTTCACCGGCGTCCGTCATCGCCTGGAGACGATCGCCGAGATCGACGGCGTCCGTTACGTCAACGACTCGATCGCGACGGCGCCAGAGCGCAGCATGGCCGGCCTCGCCGTCTACGAAGGCACCCCGGTCGTGCTGCTGGCGGGCGGGCGCGACAAGCACCTGCCGATGGAGACCTGGGCCGAGCAGATCGTCGGCACGGCCCGCGAGGTGGTCACGTTCGGCGAGATGGCCGAGCTGGTCGAGCGGGCGGTCCGCGCGGCGGGTCTCCCGTCTCAGCAGATTCACGCGGCCGGCACCGTCGACCGGGCCGTCGAGATCGCGCGGCGCGTGGCGCGGCCCGGCGACGTGGTGCTGCTCTCGCCGGGCGGCACCAGCTACGACCAGTACAACGACTTCGAGGAGCGCGGCGACCATTTCGCGGCCGTCGTCCGAGCATCGGCGAAGGGGAGGAACGGGTGAATCAGGTCAAAGGTGGCAGCCACGTCGACTACATCCTGATCGGAGCGGTTGCCCTCCTCCTCGCCATCGGCGCCCAGATGGTCTACAGCGCCAGCGTGGTGATCGCCCACAACGAGTTTGGAGACGAGACCTACTTCTTCACCCGTCAGCTCACCTGGATCGCGGTCGGCTCGCTGGCGTTGATCTTCACCGCCAGCGTGGACTACCACCGCTGGCAGAAAGTGTCGCTCGCCCTGCTGATCGTGACCGTGATCGCGCTGGTGCTGGTGCTGGTGCCCAGCCTCGGGACGACTCAGTACGGCTCGTCGCGCTGGCTGAAGCTTGGCCCGCTGCCCTCGTTCCAGCCGAGCGAGCTCACGAAGGTCGCCGTCGTCATCTACATGGCGGACTGGTTGGCGCGTAAAGGACGCGGCGTCTCGGGCTTCTTCCACGGGTCGGTACCGTTCCTGATCATCCTGAGCCTGATCGCCGGCCTGGTGCTGGTCGAGCCGGACATGGGCACCGCGGTCATCATCTGCGCGGTCGCCTTCTCGGTCTTCTTCGTGGCCGGCGCCAACCTCTGGCACCTCGTGATCGGCTTCCTCCCGGGCGGCACTGCCGTCGCCGGCCTGGTCATCTTCATGGCCTCTTATCGCGCCGACCGTCTGGCCGGCTTCTGGAACCCGGAGGCGGACCCGCTCGGCAAGGGCTGGCAGGCGATGCAGACGTTCATCGCGCTCGGCTCGGGTGGCCTGACCGGCGTCGGGTTCGGGATGAGCCGCCAGAAGGCGTACTTCCTGCCGAACGCCCACACCGACTCGATCCTGGCGATCATCGGCGAGGAGCTCGGGCTGATCGGCACGCTGACGGTGGTGATCCTGCTGATGGTGATCGGCTGGCGCGGGCTGCGAATCGCGCTGCGCGCGCCGGACCCGTTCGGACGGCTGCTGGCGCTCGGCCTGACCGCCAAGGTGATCTGGCAGGCGATCATCAACATCGGCGCCGTCACCAGCTCGCTGCCGTACACCGGCGTCACGCTGCCGTTCGTCAGCTTTGGCGGCAACTCGCTCTGCATGACGATGATCGGCGTGGGGCTGCTGCTCAGCGTGTCGCGCTTCGCCCAGACGACCCCGGCCATGACGAGATTGAACCCGCCGCCCACCAACCCGCCGCGCGTCCTCGACAAACACCCGCGCGCCCCAGCGGCGCTCCCGCTCGCCGGCAGTCGCGCCCATGCCTGACACTGCCGTCTCTGCCGAGCTGCTCTCCAGGTCACGCCGACCGCATCTGGTCGGCGTGGCGGGCGCGGCGATGCGGAGCATGGCAGCGTTGCTGGTGGCGCTCGGACGAGAGGTCAGCGGCTCCGACAGCGGCTCGGCGGTCGACCTGGCCGTCCTGTCGAATCAGGGCATTCGGGCCACCCACGGCCACGACGCCCAGAACGTCGCCGACGCCGACCTGCTGATCGTCTCGGCGGCAATTCCGGCCGACAATCCGGAGCTGGCGGCGGCCCGCGCCCGTGGCATACCGATCCTGAGCCATGCCCAGGCGCTCGGCGCGCTGATGGCCACGCGTGACGGCATCGCGGTGGCCGGCACCCACGGCAAGTCCACGACTACCGCGCTGGTAGCGCATCTGCTGGCGGTCGCCGGGCGCGACCCGACTTTGGCCGGCGGCGCCGACGCCCTCGACTTCGGGGGCTATGCGCGGCTCGGACACGGCCCGGAGCTGGTGGCGGAGGCCGACGAGTTCGGGCGTCGCTTCCTGGAGCTTCACCCGCGCCTCGCCATCATCACCGGCGTCGAGCCAGACCACCTCGACTATTACGGCTCGTTCGAGGCCGTGCTCACAGCGTTCCAGCAGTTCGTGGACGGGATGGCTCCGGACGGGGCGGTGGTCACGTGCGAGGACGAGCCGAACCTGGCCCGGCTCGCGCTGGCGCGGCGGCGCATCAGGTACGGCTGGGCCGGTCACGCCGACTGGCGCCTGGAGCGGTTCGAGCCCGTGCAAGGCGGCGGCGCGCACTTCATGGTGCGCCGTCCAGACGGATGCGAAGCCACTTACCAGACGCTCCTGAGCGGTCGTCACAACGCCGCGAACGCGGTCGCGGCGCTGGCAATCGCGCACGAGCTCGGGGTGCCTGACGACGCCGCCCGCGCGGGGCTCGCGACGTTTCGGGGCACCCGGCGCCGATTCGAGACGCTCGCCCGAGCCGACGGCGTCTGGGTCGTAGACGACTACGCACACCACCCGACAGCCGTCCTTGCGAACCTCGCGGCGGCACGGGACGTGCACGGCGGCCGCCTCGTGTGCGTGTTCCAGCCCCATACGACCCACCGCGCGAAGTCGCTGCTCCACGAGTTCGCGGCTGCCTTCGGACCGGCCGACCGCGTGATCGTGACGCCGATCTACCAGCCCACCGGCCGTTCCAGCGGACCGCCCGAGATCACCTCCGCCGAGCTGGCCGCGCGCATCGAGCACGCCGACGTGGTGGTCGCGTCGTCGCTGGTGGACGCGTACCGGCTGGCGGAGCGCGAGCTGCGGCCGGGCACACTGGTGGTGGTCTTCGGCGCGGGCGACGTGACGACCGTGGCGGCGCGGCTCGCACAGGCCGTCCGCGACCGCGCCGCGTCCCTCCAGCCGGTGGCCGAAACCGCTTCCACCACCTCGGTGGCTGGCGCGGGGGTGGCAAGATGACCCCGCTCGTACGGCCAGCGCCCGGCGTTCTGGAGCAGGTGCCGCTCGCGCGGTACACCTCGCTCCGCGTTGGCGGGCTGGGCCGCTGGTTCCTGGCGAGCGCGGACGCCTCGGAGCTCGCTCGCCTGCTCGACGTGGCGGCAGCGGACGGCCTGCCGACCTTGATCCTCGGCGGTGGCTCGAACCTGCTGATCTCCGACGACGGCTTCGACGGCGCCGTGCTGAAGTACACCGCCACCGGTCACCGCGTCGAGGCGGGCGCAGCCGACACCCTCGTCGTGCGGGCGGCGGCCGGCGCCAGCTTCTCCAACCTGGCGCGGCGGCTGGCCCGCGACGGCGTCGGGACGCTGGAGTGGGCGGCCAACGTGCCCGGCACGGTCGGCGGCGCGGTGGTCAACAACGCGGGCGCTTTCGGCGGCTGCGTCGCCGACCACCTGATCGAGGCCGAGATCGTGGACCGCGCGGGAGCCGTCCGCACGCTCGCCGCCGAGGAGCTCGCCTACGCCTACCGCGCGAGCGTGCTGAAGCGCGGCGAGCTCGGGCCGGCCATCGTGACCTCGGCCCGTCTCCGAGCGCGCCGCGCCGATCCGGCCCACGCGGTCGCCCTGGTGCAGGAGCTTCAGGCGAAGCGGACCGCCAGCCAGCCCCGGCAGCTGAGCGCCGGCAGCATCTTCGCCAACCCGCCCGGCGACTACTCCGGGCGCCTGATCGAAGCGGCCGGGCTGAAGGGCACCCGCGTCGGCGGCGCCGAGATCTCGACGCACCACGCCAACTTCATCGTCAACCCCGGGGGCGCGACGGCCCGCGACGTCTACTCGCTGATCCGCGCGGCGCAGATCGCCGTCTGGGAGCGATTTGGCGTCTGGCTCCGCCCCGAGGTGCAGCTGGTCGGGCGCTGGTCCCCGGACGAGCTCGCCGCCCTGGCCGCGCCAGCAGGAGCCGAGCGGCCATGAGTGTGGGACGGCATCGCTTTACGTCGAGCTCCACCGGCCTCTCGACGCCGCCTCCGACCCCGCCACAGTCCGGCGGACCGAGCCTGCTGGCCTGGGTGGTGACCAAACTGTTAGCGCTGATCCTGTTGTTCGGTGCTTCCGGGCTGCTGTATTATGTGGCCGCCTCAGACGGCTTCCGCATCGAGCGGGTCGTCGTGGTCGGCTCCCAGCTCGTCCCGTCGGCCGAGATCGAGCGTGCGGCGGCAGTAACGGGACTGAACATCTTCTGGGTCAGGGAAGAGGAGGTCGGCCACCGATTGCAGGCAATCGCAGCGGTCCAATCGGCTCGAGCGCGAACGGTGCTCCCGGACCGGCTCGAGGTCCGGATCGTCGAGCGAGCGCCTGTGGCCGTCTGGCAGAATGGTGGGATGTCGTACCTCGTCGACGCAGAGGGGCGCGTCCTGCGTTCGATCGACCAGGCGGTGGCGCTGCCGACCATCCATGACGTCGGCGCACAGCCGATCCAGCCCGGCGGTATCGTCGATCGGTCGGCGTTGGCCACCATGTTTCATCTGCAACAGCTTCTGCCAGGGGTCGCCGGCCTCACGCCGCGCGAGCTGGAGTACGGCCCGGACACGGGTGTCACCGTGGTCCAGGACGCCGGTCCTCGCATCCGCTTCGGCGGCGACGACGATCTGGAATGGAAGGTCCGCGCACTGGTGGCCATCCGCAGAGAGATCGAGCGCCTCGGACAGCGTCCAGAGGTCATCGACGTTCGTTTCAAAGATCGACCGTATGTGCGCTAAGCTACGCGGCACACGGCGCACCGCCAGGCACGGAGCCCTCATCGGGAACGGACAGATCGGGAAAGTGAGCCAGGTCCAGTAGATGGCGCGAGAGCGAATCGTAGTCGGGATCGACGTCGGCACCACCAAGGTGTGTACCTTGATCGCTGCCGTCTCGCCCGAGGATCAGCTCGAGATCATCGGCGCCGGCATCACGCCGTCGCGCGGGATGCGGCGCGGCGTCGTCGTGGACGTGGACGACGCGGTCCAGGCGATCAGCGCCTCGGTCCAGAAAGCCGAGCAGCAGTCCGGCTACAAGATCATGAGCGCGTTCGTCGGCATCTCGGGCGCACACATCAGCTCGACGAACAGCCACGGCGTCGTGGCGGTCCGCCGCACCGACAACGTCATCACCGACGACGACATCGAGCGTGCGCTGGAGGCGGCCAGAGTCGTCAACATGCCGCACGACCGTGACGTCATCCACGTCATCCCCCGTCACTTCGTGATCGACGGCCAGGAGGGGATCAACAATCCCGCCGGTATGCTCGGGCGGCGCCTCGAAGTCGAGACGACCGTGGTGACCGGCACCCAGACCTCGATCCACAACCTCTCGCGCTGCATCGAGCAGGTCGGCGTGGGCATCGACGCGCTCGTGGTTCAGTCGATCGCGGCCGGCGAGGCCGTCCTGACGACCGCAGAGAAGGACATGGGCGTCGCCCTGGTCGATCTCGGCGGTGGCACGACCGATGCAGGCGTCTTCGTGGATGGCAGCATCTCGTACATCTCGGCGGTCCCGGTGGGCGGTAACCACATCTCGAACGACATCGCGGTGGGCCTCCGAACGCCGTTCATGGCCGCCGACGAGATCAAGATCCGTCACGGCTACGCGATCTCCGAGGCGATCGAAGAGGACCGCGTGATCGACATCGCCTCGTACGACGCGGGCGACGGCGGGCCAGTCTCCCGCAAGGTGCTGGCCGAGATCATCGAGGCCCGGCTGGAGGAGACGTTCGACCTGGTGCGTGAGAGCCTAGAGCGTGGCGGCTTCGAGGTCGGGCGCTCTGGCCGCGACGGCGGGATTCCCGGAGGCATCGTGCTGGTGGGCGGGACGGCGCAGCTGCAAGGCATCCGTCGCCTCGCCGCCGAGGTGTTCAACACGTCGGTCCGGATCGGCACGCCGACTGGCATGTTCGGCCTGGTCGAATCCATTTCCAACCCGGCCTACGCCGCCAGCGTGGGCCTGTTGAAGTGGGGACTGTCCCAGGCGGACGATTTTGGTGGTCCGAGCGGCGATGGAGCGCTCGTTCGGTTCAAAGAGTGGCTGCGAAGCTTCTTCCCGGAGTGATACCCTTCCCCGAGCATTTCTAGAAATCATCTAGCGTCTGGAGCTCGGGTCCCAGGTGGGGCGCGTCAGGAGGCGGCGGTGAACGGTGAAGGTGAGGTCTCGGCGCGGATCGTCGTCGTCGGCGTCGGCGGCGGTGGCTCGAACGCTGTGAACCGCATGATCCAGGCCGGGGTGCACAGCGTCGAGTTCGTCGCGGTGAACACCGATGCGCAAGCACTCGCACGCTCAGACGCGCGGCACCGGGTCCGGATCGGCGAAAAGCTGACGCGCGGCCTCGGCGCCGGCGGCAGCCCGGCGGTCGGGCAGCGCGCCGCCGAAGAGTCGCAGGAGATGATCTACGACCTGCTACGGGGCGCGGACATGGTGTTCGTGGCGGCCGGCATGGGCGGCGGGACCGGCACCGGCGCCTCGCCGGTAGTGGCGAGCATCGCCCGCGAGCTGGGGGCGCTGACGGTCGGCGTGGTGACCAAGCCGTTCACCTTCGAGGGCCGCAAGCGGATGGCCGCGGCCGAAGAGGGGATCGCGAACCTCCGCCAGCGCGTCAACACCCTCATCACGATCCCGAACGACAAGATGCTCTCGGTCATCGACAAGCGGACCTCGCTGGAGCAGGCGTTCGGCGTGGTGGACGACGTGCTCCGCCAGGGCATCCAGGGCATCTCGGAGCTGATCACCGAGCCGGGCCTGATCAACGTGGACTTCGCGGACGTCAAGGCGATCATGTCCGAGCCGGGCAACGCCCTGATGGCGATCGGGCGGGGCAGCGGCGACCAGCGAGCCATCGACGCCGCGAACCAGGCGGTCGCCAGCCAGATGCTGGACGTCTCGATGGAGGGCGCACGCGGCGTCCTGTTCAACATCACCGGCGGTCCGGACCTGACGCTCGCCGAGATCAACGACGCCGCCGAGATCATCAACAAGGCGGCCGATCACGACGCCAACATCATCTTCGGCACCGTCACCGATCCGGCGATGGGCAACGAGGTCAAGATCACCCTGATCGCGACCGGCTTCGACCAGGTCGAGCCGGGCTACGCGCCCGGCCGAGGCCGCGAGTACGGCGCACCGCCGCGCGCGGCTCGCCCGTCTCGCTACCCGGTCGACGATCCGCAGCCGCTCCGCCCGGACCGCACCGAGCAGATGGCGCCACCGCCACCTCCGCGCCGGCCGTCCAGCAGCTACCTGGACGAGCCGCCGACCGGCGCGTCCTCGCCGTTCGACGAAGACGAGACCGAGATCGACATCCCGCCCTTCCTGCGCAATCAGCGGCGCCGCCAGCGCTAGCCCCCGACCAACACATGGCTACTCCAGCGCTGCCGCTGATGACGTTCGCGTCGTTCGCCGGCGTCCAGCACGGCGTCTCGACGCGGGCCGGCGGGGTCAGCGTCGGCCCGTACTCCAGCCTCAACCTTGGGATGTCGGTCGGGGACGAGCCTGACGCGGTGGCCGAGAACAAGGCTCGGCTAGCCGGTGCGCTCGGATTCGCGGCAGATCGGATGGTCACCACGCCGCAGGTGCACGGCAACGGCGTGCTGGTGGTCGATCGGCACACTGCCCCAGACGCGCTCCAGACGCGCGCCGACATCCTGGTCACCCGCGAGCCCGGCTTCCTGCTGATGCAGCGCTTCGCGGACTGCGTGCCGCTGCTGCTCTGGGACGAGCCGGCCGGCGTCGTCGGCGTGGCGCACGCGGGCTGGCGCGGAACCGTCCTGGACGTGGCCGGTCGCTTCGTGGAGGCCGCCGCCGAGCTGGGCGGCAGCCCCGCCACCCTCCGAGCTGCCATCGGGCCATCCATCGGCCCGTGCTGCTTCGAGGTCGGCGAGGAGGTCGTGGCGCAGTTTCCCGACGTGGGCGGCGCCTCTTCGACCGGCTCGCGCGGACGGCCCCATCTCGACCTCTGGGAGCTGAACCGCCGCCAGTTCGTGGCCGCCGGCGTGCCGGCCGACCGCGTCGAGGTGGCAGGCGCCTGCACCCGCTGCCAGCCCGAGACGTTCTTCTCGCATCGCGCGCTCGGCTACCCGGCTGGCCGTTTCGGCGCGGCGATTGGGCTGCCCGGCCGTGGCTGACATCGGCGCCCGGATCGCTCGCGTCCGCGAGCAGATCGGCGAGGCGGCCACGCGCGCGGGCCGCGACCCGTCGTCCGTCACGCTGATTGGCGTCAGCAAGACTCACCCAGCCGAGGCGGTCGCCGAAGCGGTCGCAGCCGGCGTCGAGAACGTCGGCGAGAACCGCGTCCAGGAGGCGGCCGAGAAGGTCGATCGCGTCCGCGAGCTTCTGGGCCATGACCCGACCTGGCACCTGATCGGGACGCTCCAGCGCAACAAGGCCCGCCAGGCGCTCGACCTGTTCAGCCTCATCCACTCGGTGGATTCGGTGCGGCTGGCCGAAGCGCTCGCCAGCCGCGCCGAAGGACGGCAGGTGCACGTCTTGCTGGAGGTGTACCTCGGCACAGACGCGGCGCGGCCCGGCTTTCGATCTGACACCGTCGGCGAGGCACTGGCGGCCATCGCCCAGTTGCCCAGCCTGGACGTGCGCGGCCTGATGACTGTCGCCCCGCTCGGGCTGGACCGCGAGCAGACGCGGGCAGCGTTTCGCCAACTGCGCGAGCTCCGCGACCAGCTCCAGGACCGGCACCATCTGTCGCTCCCCGAGCTCTCGATGGGCATGTCGGAAGATTTCTCGCTCGCGATCCTCGAAGGGGCCACAATGATTCGAGTGGGACGAGCGATCTTTGGGGAGCGCGACTAAATGGACATGATGGATTTCGTGGTGAACTTCGTGTACTACCTGTTCACCGTGCTGCAATTCGCGATCATCGTGCGGGCGCTGATGTCCTGGTTCAACCCGAGCCTGGAGAACCCGATCGTCCGCTTCGTCTACGAGATCACCGAGCCGGTCCTGGCGCCACTGCGGCGGATCGTGCCGCGCATCGGGATGATCGACATCACACCGATCGTCGCGATGCTGCTGATGGGCCTGATTATGGACGTGCTGAACCGCAACTTGCGGTAACAGCCACTTCGGCGAATCCGGCCGCGATCAGGCTTCGGGCCAGTACTCGTCGTCCGTCTGGTTGAGGTACCGCACGATCGACTCGGGCGTGTGCTCGGCCACGCGGCCACGC
>JAXLXF010000071.1:0-14615 GCA_046328125.1 Chloroflexota bacterium | reverse complement strand
CCGGCGACTGCTGCTCCAGCAGGTTCAGCGCGTCCTTGAACAGGATCGACTTCGCGCCGACCGCGTTCGGGCACTCCTCCACCACGTATTCAATGCCCTTGATGACCGCGTACGCGGCCGTCTCGTGCTCCGAGAGGCGATAGAGCGGCTTCACCTTCCGCACCAGCCCGGCGTCCTCGGCCTCCAGGACCGGCGCCTGCCGCGCCAGATATCCCGTCTGCCAGTGCAAGACGTTCCCGAGCAGGGTGGCGGCCTCGTCGTCCAGATTGTGGCCGGTCGCCACCACGTCATAGCCCAGGTCGGCCGCCTCGCGGTTGAACAGGTACCGCTTGGCGAGGCCACAGCCCGAGCACGGCGCGCGCCTGGTCTGCTCCGCGATCAACGGCACCGTCACGCCGAAGCTCTGGTCCAGGCTAGAAATGTGGAGCTTCCGCTGGCGATCCGCAGCGAACTGCTCGCACATCGTCTTCGAGGTGCCAGAATACTCGCCGATCCCCAGGTCGATGTACAGACCGTCCGCCTCGTATCCCATCTCCAGCAGCACGTCCCAGAGCGCCAGGCTGTCTTTGCCGCCGCTGACCGCCACCAGCACGCGATCGTCCCGCCCGAACATCGTGTCGTGGCGGATCGCCCGCTCCACCTGATCGTGGAAGAAGCGCGGGAAGCAGTCTCCACAGTAGGCCGCGTTGTGGCGGCGCACTTCCACCCACGCCTCGTCGCGGCAGCGCGTGCACTTCATGACGTTAGCTCCCGCCCGACATGACCGGGCGCACCTCGATCACGTCGTCCGACTCGATCCAGGCATCGCGGGTCAGCAGCCGGTTGCCCTTGATGACCAGCACCGTCTCCGGCACGATCCCCAGCTCCCGGAGCGCCTCGGAGACCTGACGCCGGCCGTCCAGCGCGATCTCCCGCCGCTTCGGAATCCGCATCACGATGGTAGGCACCGATTCCTCCTCCCCGCCGCTCCCGAACGAGCACTCCGGCGTTCGCCGTGCGCGAGCGCCGCTGCCGGGTGCTGTGACGTGCTCCGGGCCTGCTGTGACGCCGTCGTTCGCGATTGTGATGGGGCTGTTCCCCCACGTAGCGCCCCTGTGATGCCAATTGTCGCCCAAAACGGCCAGTGGGCGCGGCGCAGCCCTGTTTCGCTCAGAGAACGGTATCCCGTACGATGGTCCCCTCAGCCCCCCGCCTGACGTTTTGTCTACAAACGGATGCTCACCCAGGCTCGGGCGGCGCGTCCATCGGGGCTGACACTCGTTACAGATGCGTCACGAGCTCCTCACGAACGGATCTCGTCGGCGCTGACACCTGGGCTTCACGAATCGTGCCGCGCAGCTCGACGCTCCGCCGTCGTGAGATCGCGCAGGCCGTGCTCTGCTGCTGCGTACACCGTGCATCGCCATGTCCTACGGAGGTCTTCATCTGTGCTGTCCGTGCTGAGAGCGCTCCGCACGACGCCCCCGTTACGCGTCCCGCTGGCATCCGGTCTTCGCCCGATCTCGTCCCGCCTGCTCGCCCGCCTCGGCGCGGCGTCAAGGCTCGGCGGCCTCTCCGGTCTCGGCGGTCGGTGGGCGCGGCGGCGGCCGGCCCGCCAGATGGCCGTCCGAATGCCCGCACCCCAGGAAGCCGTCTCCCTTCAGATGGCCGTCCCGTTCGAGTCTGGGCCGCCCTCGCGCCTCTCGCTCCTGGCAGCGGCCGGCTTCCTGGCGTTGTCCACCGCCAGCCTCTGGCATCAAGAGAGTGTGGTCGAGCTGACCCGCGCCGCGCTCGACGGACTGGTCGATCACCAGGCCGTCGCGTTCGACGTGGACGCCGCCGACCGCCCTGCGATGGATCCCGGCCTCGCCTGGATCGTCGATCCGCGCGGGCGCTTCTCGCCAGTCTCGGCCACGCAGCAGCGACGCTCGGCGGTGCAGCCGTTCGAGTACGAGGTCAAACCCGGCGAGAGCCTTCAGGACATCGCGACGCGGTTCGGGACGGATGTCAGCACCCTGCTCTGGAACAACGGCCTGGACAGCGCCGATCAGCTGGAGGCCGGCGCCCGCCTGACCATCCTGCCGGTCCGTGGCGTCCTCCACCTCGTCAAGGACGGCGAGACCGCCGCATCGATCGCCGAGCGGTACGGCAGCCGGGCTGACGACGTCATCGCGGCGAACGGCTTGGATCGGCCAGACCGGTTGCCGGCCGGACGGGTCATCGTCGTCGCCGGCGGCAGCGTGCCGATGCCGCTCGCCATCACCGGCCACGGCTTCGAGGTGGCGATCGGCGCGGCCCAGGCAGCGGTCGCGGCGCTGCCGGTGCCGGACCTCGGCTTCACCATGACCCCGCCTGCCGTCCCGGCTCCCGCGCCCCGCGAGGAGACCCTGCCGGACCCGCCCGGCGCCAGCTCCTGGCAGCGCGACTTCATCCTCTCGGTGGCGCGCGGCGCCCGCGAGTCCCAGCGCGCCACCGGCGTGCCGGCTTCGGTGACGCTCGCCCAGGCGATCCTCGAATCGGACTGGGGCCGCAGCAAGCTGACTCGCGACGCCAACAACCTGTTCGGGATCAAGGCGTTCAGTGTGCCGGGCACGGCCGGCACCTACGACATCGCCACCCGCGAGGTGTACGGCAGCGGGAGCACGATGGTGATGGCGTCCTTCAAGGCGTACACCACGCTCGAAGACTCCATCGTGGATCACGGCAACTGGTTCCACGACAACAGTCGGTATCACGGCGCCCTCGCCGTCAAGGACGATCCACGCGCCTTCGCCCGCGCCATCAGCGCGGCCGGCTACGCGACGGACCCCGGCTACGCGCCGGCCCTCATCACCTTGATGGACCGCTACAACCTGTACGCCTACGACGTCCAGCCCGGGGAGTAACGCTCCCCGGGACGGCGCCAGTCGCCAGGGACACGCTCAGTCGTCTGGGAAGATGACGCGCCGTATGCCGATCAGCACCAGCACGCTGGCCGTAATCGCCGCGACCGGCAGCATGCAGTTGAGCGGCGAGGCGATCGGCAGCAGGGTGCGGGGTAGATTCGCCGGCGCCGGCATCAGCGCCGGCGCGTACCGCCAGAGCAGGTAGACCAGCCCGAAGCAGAGCACGCCGAGCAGGATCAGCCCCAGCCCGATCAGCCGCTCGCCGGCGTGCGCGCGCTCCCAGCCCGGCAACTGGTCTTCCGGCTTCATAGGCGGGCGCCCGACCAGAGCCTCATAGACGGATGCCCGGCCAGAGTCTGATAGCCGGCCCGTGCGGACCGGCCACACTGCCCCGCGGGTCGAGCGCGCGGCGGCCGGTCAGACGCCGGGCCGCGTGGCCTCGCGCGACTGGCTGGCCCGAGCCAGGTCGGCTTCGAGATTCAGGCGCAGTTGGATCAGCTCGCGGAACGCCCGCAGGATCACCGCCGGCTTCGCACCGGTCGCCTGACCGGCCGGGCGCGGGTAGTGGCTGACGGCTCGCTCGCGAATCACGTAGCCGAAGCGGCGCGCCTTGATCAGAAACTCGGCGCTCATCGTCGCCCCGCGCGAATGCACGTCGACGCGGTCCAGGACGCTCCGGCGGAACAGCTTGAACGCGCAGTCGATGTCGCGCGCGGTGTACCCGAACAGCAGGTTGACCAGCTGCTTCCAGCCCCAGGCGTTCAGCAGCCGTAGCGGCGGATCGGCCCGCTTCGCGCGGTAGCCGATCACCATGTCCGCGCCGTCGAGCATCGGCAGCAGCAGGCTGATCTCGTCCACGTCGAACTGCTTGTCGCCGTCCGTCAGGAACACGAGATCCTTTCGGGCGCTGGTGAACCCGGTCCAGACAGCCGCGCCGTACCCCTGGTTGCGCTCGTGGGTGACCATCCGCACGCGCGGATTCTCCTGGCCGAGCCGGGTCAGGATCTCGGCCGTTCGATCCCGGCTGCCGTCGTTCACCACGATGACTTCGTAATCGGCGCCGAACGATTCGAGGGTCTTCACCATCGCGGCCACACTGGCGGCGATCACCTGCTCCTCGTTGTACGCCGGCAGCACTGCCGATATGCTCAGCACGTCACCCTCGTCTTTCTCGTGCGGGCGGTGCCGCGCCAACGACGTCCCCTCCACGCAGGCTGGCACGGATTGTACTGGATTGCCCGACCGACCGAACGACTCGTCACCATCTCATCTGTACAACGGCGGCACAGGCGACTCGGGTGACGGTTCGACGCGCCGAACAGGCTGATGGTATGGTCCGAGCCCGATGCTCCAGCGCGCGACCGCCGCCGGCCCCCTCCTCGTGCTGGTCGGCGCGCTGCTGCTGGCCGTCGCGCCGGCCTGGACGCCGGTTTGGTACCAGGACGACCAGCTTCCCACCCTGTTTCGCACCTTCCACACCGATCTCGCCCACCACTGGGGCGTCCTCTACCCTCGGCTGGCGCCAGAGCTCGGCTTCGGGTACGGGCGGCTCTTGCACGAGCTGTACCCGCCGTTCGGCGTCGAGCTGGCAGCCTGGCTCCACACCCTCGGGCTCGGGTTCGTGGACGCGGCCCGCGCCACCTTTTCGCTCTGCCTGATCTCCAGCTGCTTCGGCATGTACCGCTTCGGCCTGACCATCCTGGACGGGCGCTGGTCCGCCGCGCTGGCCGCCGTCGGCTTCCTCTGGGCGCCGTACGTCTTGCTGGACGCCCACAAAGGCGGCGTTCTCGGCGAGTCTGTCGCGATGGCGCTGATGCCGTGGGCGCTCCTGTCACTCGACCGGCTGGTCCGGACCGGCAGATGGGGCGCCTTCGGCGCGAGTGCGGGCGCCCTGGCGCTGGTCGTCCTGGGCCACAACATCACCGCCCTCTTCTTCGTCGGGCTGGCGAGCCTGTACGCGCTGCTGCTGGCCCTGCGCCTCGCGGCGGCCGGCGCACGACCGCCGCACCCCGGAGCCGAACCCCAAAGGCACCCTGGGAATGTGGGGAACGCGCCCGTGGAGCGCGGCCATCCTGGCCGCCCCGGTCTAACACTCAACCCGAGCGACCAGGATGGCCGGGACTTGGCGACCGGCTCCATGTCCACTCTGGCCCATCTCGCTCTCTGGCCCCTCATACGGGCGGCAGCCGCCGTCCTCCTGGCGATGGCCCTCGCCGCGATCTACTGGCTGCCGGCCCTCCTGGAGCTGTCGTACACCCGCGTCTCGGAGCAGCGCTCCGGCGAGTTCACCGTCACCCGCTACCTCGTCGCCCCGCTCGACCTGCTCCAGCCGCTCGCCGTCTTCGACTACTACGTCGAGGCCGTGCCGCGCTACGGCCTGACGGCGGCAATCCTGACCCTGCTGGCGCTCGTGCTGTTCGTGGCGGCCTCGACGCGGAGCTGCCGTCAGCGCCCAGCCGCGAGCGAGCGCCACACCACCCCCACCGACCTCGGCCGACCAGACCGACTGCTCGTCACGGCGTTTGGCCTCTGCTTCGTGGGCGTCCTGCTGCTCCAGCTGCGCGCCTCGGCGATGATCTGGGACACGGTGCCGCTCATCTCGTTCGTGCAGTTCCCGCAGCGACTGTTCGTCTTCGGCTCGTTCGCCGGAGCGGTCGTGCTCGGGAGCGCACCGTGGGCAGTGGGGCAGATCCTCGGCCGGCGTGGCGGCCAGCCCGCCGCCATGCTGACCTGGGCCGCCGTAGCCGTCGTGCTCGGCGCGAGCAGCCTGCCGGGCATCTACTGGACCTATCCCGTCGCCGGCAGCCACGTCATCGACAACGACGACGTCGGGATCGGGACGGTGGCCGAGCGGCGCCTCTCGGAGCGGCGCGCCTTCGACGACTACTTCCCGATCTGGGTGGAGGAAGACGCCGGCCAGATCACCCGCCCGGCCACCTCGAATCGAGCCGAAGCGTACCGTTCGGCCAGCAGCGGGCCAGTGCCGCGCGTCGAGCTCGTCGAGCGCGGCTACCTCAGCACCACCCTGCGTTCGCAATCGGACACGTCGGCCACGCTGGTCGTCCACCAGTTCTACTTCCCCGGCTGGCAGGCCGAGGCGGACGGCGCCCCCCTGACCGTTGGCCCGTCCGGGCCACTCGGACTGGTCAGCCTGACCGTCCCCCCTGGCGAGCATCTGGTCCGAGTCTGGTTCGGCGAGACGCCCCTGCGCCTCGCGGCGACCGGCATCAGCGTGGCGACGCTCGTCGTGCTGCTGCTGGTCCTGGCACGCGGCCTCGGGACGCGGCGGCTGGCGCTCGGCGTGGCGGTCCTGCTACTGGTCGTCGGGGTGCCGCGCCTGATGCACGATCGCCTGGAGGCGCCGGAGCGCCCGGCCGTCCGCGCCGTCAACGCCGACGTCACGCCCTCGGCGCGCGTCGTCGGACTGGAGCTGGCGGAGCGGCCGGCCCGGCCCGGCGAGCTGGTGCCGGTGACGCTCCTCTGGCAGGCCACGACGTACACCAGCCGCGATCTTCAGACCGGCCTGCGCCTCCTGACCGCCGACGGCGGCAAGCTCGTCTCGGAGCGGTGGGGACGCCCAAACCGCGAGCGCACCCCGACTGGCAAATGGATCGTCGGCGAGCTGGTGCCGGACACGCTGCTCCTGCGCATCCCGAACGACGTCCCGCCCGGCCGATATCGCCTGCTGGCCGGCCTGCGCGATCCAGACGCCACGGACCGTGCGCCGCTCGGACTGGTCGAGGTCGGCGCTCTCGAGGTCCGCTGACGGCGTCCCGGCCGCCGTCAGCCGCCATCAACCGCCGGCCGCTCCGGCCCAGGCTGCGCGCCGGTCCCGTCACATCCGGGACATCCGCCCCGACCTTTCACCACCCCGATCTCCGTATTCTCCAGTGCGCCGGCCGATGCGAGATCGAACGCGATCGGCCGGCGCCCTTCCCGGAGACCGCCAACCATGTCACATCCACGAAGCCGCTCGCGCCAGCGACGGCCTCTGCTGCGCTGGATCGTCGGTGGTCTGACCGTCGCGGGCGCGGTGCTCGCGATCGCACTCGGCTTTGGGCTGGCTCGCCAGAGCGCCGAGCCGGTCGCCTTCGATCCGAACGCATCGGGCAGGCTGGTCGGACGACAGACGCTGGTAGACCTGGGCCGGGTCGCCTTCGACACGCCGACCGAGGCCCGCTTCGACCTGGAGAACAGCGGCGGCACGGTCGTCCGCCTCACCGCGCCGCCCCGCGTGCGGATGCTGGAGGGCTGTTGACCGGCCACGCCAGCCGTCAGTTCGACGGCAGTTTCTCCAGGCGGGCGCATGACGGTCCGCTACCCGTACCTGATGCACGCCGGGATGGGCGGCCCACACCGTTTCGAGATCACCCTCACCACGGACAGCCCCGTGGCGCCGAGCGTCACGCTGACCGTGGTGGCTGTGTCCGGCTAAAGGTCTGGTGCGACAGATGAACGACCCCACGCACGATCGCGATGCTTCTGACTGGGATGTTGGGGTGAAGCACCCCGCCCCATGGTCCCGGCTCCGTCTCGGACGACGAGCCGCCGTCTTCATGCTCGTCGGCGCGGGCGCGGCCGGCTTGATGCTGGCGGCGGAAGCACCGGCCCGGCGATTGATGGGCGTCCTTCCAGAGCGGCAGTTCCCGGATTGGGTCTACACGATGCCGCGCGGTGGCGACGCCTACGCCGCGGCGCTCGCCAACCCCGACCTGTTGACGCCGCTCCCCTGCTTCTGCGGCTGCATGAATTTCGAGCAGCCGCACGCCGGCCTCAAAGACTGCTTCGTCAACCCGGCCTCCGGCGAGATCGACCCGCACGGCGCCTTCTGCGAGACCTGCCAGGAAGAGGCGCTCGACGCCGTTGCCTGGGCCGGCGAGGGCGTCACCCCCGACGAGATCCACCACCGGCTGGTCGCGAAGTACTCGGACCGCGATCCGGCCGTCGGCGGGATCGGCTGCGGCAACAGCGGGTCGGCCGGCACGACCGAAGGCGCAGCCTGCACTCCCTGACGGAACCGGCAGCCTCCTGCCGTCGCCCCAGTCCGGTTAGACGGCGCTCATCTTCGGGGTCAAGGCGTGAGGTGCCGGTCCCCGTCCGTGATCCACCAGCAGCGTCCCGACTTGCCGGAATGGGTCAACCGTACCCAGATCGTCGGTCGCGGAAGCCTCGACGGCCAGGCTCCGCCCCAACGGCCCCCGTCCGAACGTCAGCGACAGGGTCAACGTCACACGCTGACCGGTCGGCCCCGAGCCAGTGGCGGATGTTCGGCTCAGATCGAGCGTCACGACCCGCGTACCGAGCGTGAACGGCGTCCCACCCTGGAAGGCGGGGCCGACGGGCGATCCGTTCGCGTCCAGCACCTGGAACAGGTTCGTCACCTGATCCCAGCGCAGCCAGAACACGATCCCAGTCGGGCCACGCAGCCGATAGTCGATCGACTGCAATGCGCGCCAGGCCTCGACGTTGGGGACGTCCCAGGTCAACGTCTGGGTGAATGGCTCGTCGACGCGGACGGTGGCGGTATGTGGGGTAAGCCCTGGCACTCCCACCGGCGGCCTGAAGTCAGACACTGTGCGCTCGAACGCGCCGATATCGCACTGGGCGACAGTGTCGCCGTTGCCGTCACGCGGCCGGGAGGTGCCGCGCTGATCGGCTGGCGCAGCCGCCGAGCAGTTGGCCACGTCGATAGCTGGACTGCCGAGTTGAAGCGCATGCGTCTGCGTTGGTCCGCCGTTGCTCGCCAGTGGCCCGAGATGCGGGTTGCCCGTCAGGTTCGAGCCGGCCGGGAAGGCGCAGGCTCCGTCGCTGTCGAAGTTCTGCTGGAGGTTCGGCGCCTGCCCGGAGATATTCGGCGCACCGTTGCAGTTGCCGCCTGTGTTGTTCGCGAGCAGGACGTTCTGGAGGAAGATGCCGCCGCCCTGCGTGCGAAATCCGGGGCCGGTATTGTTGGCAACGGTGACGTTGACCAGGGCCACGTTGCCACCGCCGAACTGGATGCCGCCGGCGGTAGGGCCGCTGTTCCCAGAGAGCGTCGTGTTCGCCACGTTGAGCGCCCCGTCGGTGCGCAGCGTGGCGCCAGAGGAGCTATTCCCGACGTTGTTCACGAAGAGCGAGTTGGTGATCGTCGCGGACGCCCCGGCGAAGTTGGCGAGACCGGTCACGACCACGCCACGGTTATCGGAGATCGTGGTCGTGTCGATGGTCAGGTTGCCTTGATTCGAGATGGCCAACCCGTTCTGGGTATTCGAGACGATTGAATTGGTCGCGGTCATGGTGGCGCCCTGAGAGATGGACAGCGCGGTGCCTGTGGCGCCGTCCACACGAGCGGACGTCAGGAATGTGTTCGCGCCAGGAGCAACGAGCATCCCGATGCCGTGAGAGACGGTCAACCCCACGAAGCGTGCCGTGACGTTCCCGTTGACCTGCCACTTCCGGAACGGATTTGTCCCAAGCTCGACCGTCGTGCTCGTCCGGCCGACGCCAGTGATGGTGAGATCCCGGGCGATTGGCTCCGGCCCCGAGGTGCCCTCGGGATCCTGCACGAGACTGTAGGTCTTCGCCTCCAGGACGATGTTGTCCACGCCCGGCGTCGCATTCGCCTCCTGGATCGCCGCCCGCAGCGAGCATCGCCTGATCGCACCGTAGATGAGCCGGCCCCGGCAGACACCATCACCCGGATCTTCGTCCGGGAAATCGTCGGTGTTGTCCACCTCGATCAGCACGGCCTGCGCCTTGCCTGGCGTCAGCAGCATCGTCGTCAGGCCAGCAAAGACCGCGACCAGGAAAAGCGCGCCCCGTAGCTCACACCGCATACCACGCCACCCACCTCGGCGGCGCCCTGCCGCCGGAACCCGTCTCTCACGATCCCGTGCCGGTCCGCCGGTGCCACGGCGATGCGACCAGTGTACGGTCAGAGCGCGGACGTCGCATCCGTGAAATCCACAGTCTTCGCCGGCAGAAGCGCGCACAATGATCTCCGGAGCGCTCCAGGGCTTCGAGCTCGCGTACGGCCATCAACGGCAGGTGCGCCATCTGTGCGCCACGATCGACAGCCCAGCTTCGCGGCGAGCGCCTCGCCTGCACCCTGGCAGCCCCCTGCCAGACGTGGGGCGACATGCTACTCTGGCCGTGGTGACCGGCTTCACCCTGGCTGGCGGGTCTACCAGGCGCACGCATGGCTGCGCGGCGAACAGGTGGATCCCGTCCGGTGAACGATCGGACGAGTGCCGCCCGACCGCTGACGTGGCCGAAACCGTGTCGAGCGAGGACAGAGCTGATGATCCAACGCTGTGGATGGGCGACCAGCGATCCGCTCTACGTCGAGTACCACGACCATGAGTGGGGCGTGCCCGAGCACGACGACCGCAAACTGTTCGAGATGCTGATCCTGGAGGGCGCGCAGGCCGGCCTCAGCTGGATCACGATCCTGCGCCGCCGTGACAACTACCGCCGCGCGTTCGACAACTTCGACCCCGCTCTCGTGGCCGGCTACGACGACACGAAAGCCGCGGCGCTCCTCCAGGACAGCGGCATCATCCGAAACCGCCTCAAGATTCGCAGCACGATCGCCAACGCACAGCAGTACCTGGCAATCCAGCACGAGCGTGGCTCGTTCGACGCCTACCTCTGGTCGTTCGTAGACGGCCAGCCCGTCGTCCAGGCCCGCTCGGGGCTCGGCGACGTTCCCGCGAAGACGGCGCTCTCCGACACCATCAGCAAGGACTTGAAGCGGCGGGGCTTCACGTTCGTCGGCTCGACCATCGTCTACGCGTACTTGCAGGCGACCGGCGTCGTCAACGACCACGTGCAGAGCTGCTTCCGCGCCCCAACGCTGGAGCGCTGACCTCATCGTCGGTGGGTGCGATGCAGGTGGTGGGTGCAATGGCGGTGGGCGCAATGAATTGCGCCCCTACAACGATGATCTGTAGGGGCGCAATTCATTGCGCCCGCGCACCCGTCAGGCGTGTGCGTGGACCCGAGGCTCCTCCTCGGCGGCGCGGCCGTTCAGCCCCGCCAGCCAGCGAGTCACCGCGTTGCCAGCGAGCTGCTGGCGGAGCATCCCGTCCAGCCCCCAGACCAGACCGGCCGCCGCGAGCAAGAAGATGAGCTCAGACAGTCCGAACAGGCGGTCGATCGAGCCGCCGTTGGACGGCAGCCCTTTCATGAAAATGTAGTTCAGGTTGAGCAGCAGCCCGACGATGGCGCCAAGCCGCGTCAGCAGGCCGAGCAGCAACAGGATGCCCGCCGTCCACTCGCCGATCACCACCAGTTGACTGAACAGCTGCGGGCTTGGCTGCACGACGCTGGTGAGGAAGTCGGCGTAGAACGGCGTCGCGTTCGGAATCGCGCCCCGCGTCGGCGGCGTCGCGTTCGGGTTGCCGAAAATGAAGTTCGTGATCGGGCCGGCCGACGTGAGCCAGCCGCCCATCGTCTTGTCCAGGGCGTACGACAGGAAATAGAGGCCGAAGCCGATGCGCAACAGGGCGAGCGCCTTGCTAGACGAGACGTACATCCGTCCTCCAGGAGCACATATTTTTGGCGCGGACAGCTACAAGGACAGCGGTGCACCGGACACGGATGAAGCTTCGGTCTTTCTACGAACAGGCTGACCATCTCGGATCTACCGATGCCGGCCAGGGGAGGCCGTTCTCCGATCGGGATGCATCAGGAATGAAGGGCTTTCGCCCCATCGGCTTGACGCGACCATCGAAGCCAGCCATAGTAGCTCTCGAGACGCGCGGAAGGTCCGGCCAGCCAACATGTCGGACCGCTGGTCGGCTCGCAGCCCCGGCGGCTCGGGCCGCGCCGTTCACCCTGGCGCAAGGGGGCGCTCTATGATCGCACGAATTGGCAGTTTGTACGCTGGCGCCGTCGATCTCGAAGACTATGGCTATGAGGCAACCCCGGTGAACGACCGGTGGCTCTCTGACGAGCACCTCGCCACCGTCTTCGACAAGGCCGAGGCCATCGCGAAGCTGATGGACCGGACCGGCTACTCGACCCTCTGGTTCGCGGAGCACCACTTCCAGCGCGAAGGGTACGAGTGCATCCCGAACGTCCTGATGCTCGCCGTCCACCTCGCCCACCTCACCGAGCGGTTGAACGTCGGCTGCGGCTTCAACATCGCGCCGATGTGGCACCCGGTCCGGCTGGCCGAAGATTACGCCACCGCCGACATCCTGACGAAGGGACGGGTCATCTTCGGCGTCGGGCGCGGCTACCACACCCGTGAGGTCGAAGTGTTCGGCGCGCCGATGCAAGACCAGGACGCCAACCGCGAGCTGTTCGAGGAGCAGGTCGAGGTGATCCTGAAGGCGCTCAAATCACGGTCGTTCTCGCACAAGGGCAAGGCGTACACCATTCCGCCCCCGGTCCCGTACCGTGGCTACGAGGTCGAGGAGATCACCCTGGTCCCGCGCCCGCTCTACCGCGAGGTTGACTGCTACCAGCCGATCGTCTCGGCCTCCCAGCGCGGCCTCGACTTCATGGCACGCATGGGCATGAAGGGGATCATGGGCGGCGGCGCGGCGATCGGCGGCGGCAGCGAGCGCGTCGCGAAAGTGTGGCAGGAGACGCTCGCCCGCCACGGCCGGGAGACGCAGTTGGGCGGTGACCTGATCCTCGGCCTGACCGTCCACATCGCCGACAGCGAGGAAGAGGGCATCCGCGAGGCGACCCCGTACTACGAAGAGTGGGTCAAGATGTTCGCGCCGCTCGGGTTCGTGCGCGGCCTGAACGAGGAGCAGGTTGCCGCCGCCGCCGATCCGAAGCGAGCCCGCTCCGGCAACCTCCCGACGATGCGCGACCAGATCAAAGCTGGCTCCTGGGTCGTGGGCACCCCCGAGCACGTCCGAGACACGATCCTGGACATTCAGGACCGCTGGCCCGGCCTGACCGAGATCAACATCGGCCACCCGGTCGGCACGCCGAAGCAGGTGATCCTGGATCAGCTCGGCCGGTTCGCCGCCGAGGTGATGCCAGCCATCCTGAAGTCGTCGAGCACAGCCCCGGTCGCCGTCGGCTGAGCCGGGAAGCCCCACCCTCTGCCGGGTCAGCGCCGCCCAGAGCGTCGGCGCCGCCCTGACCGCGACCGCTTCGGACGTGGCGGCGCCGGTGACACAGCCGGCGCCTGACGCGCGGCCCGCCGCGTGATGGCGCGGTCGGTCAGCCAGGCGCCGGCGTAGAACGTCGCCAGCCCGATGCCCAGACGGAGCACCCAGGCGAGCGTCAGCACCAGGCCCAGGAAGTAGCCCGGCCAGATCGGCTGCGCGAAGTCGGGATCGTCGCTCAGATCCAGCGCGACGGCGACCGTGTCCAGGGTGGCGGTCATCGCGATGAGCGCCAGGCCGTACAGCAGCACGGTCCGGCGCGAGGTCATGGCCCGCACCACGCCGCCGACCGGCACCGCCAGCACCAGCCCGAGCCAGGTCCAGCTGCTGCCCAGGCTCAGCGCGGCAAAGAGGCTCGCCATTTCCAGGTGGTAGAGAAGATCGGCCATCTCGCGCCTATCGAGGCTTCCCTGACGCTCGCCCTGACAGCAGCATGCGCGCCTCGATCCGTGCCGTCAGCGTAGCAGAGACCAGCGGCGTCTGAGACAGGCTTCTATCACAATCGAGAGCCCGTCAGGCGCGGACGTACTGCATCGGGCCGAGCTGGCGGGCCAGCCCCTTCAGCTCCAGGATCGTCAGCGTCGCGGTCACGGTGGCGGAGGCGAGCTGCGCGCCGCGGGTCAGATCGTCCACGTGGGTCGGCTCATCGGACAAGAGGCGCAGCAGGGCGGCCTCGGTCGGGTCGGCGGGGAGCGCCTCGCGGGTGGCCCGCTCCTCCACCACCGCCGTCAGGTGCAGCTCCTCCAGGATGTCCGACGCGTCCGTCACCACTTTTGCGCCCTCGCGGATCAGCTGGTGCGGCCCGGCCGAGAGCGGACTGAAGATGCTGCCCGGCACCGCGAACACGTCGCGGCCCTGCTCGGCGGCCTGGGTGGCCGTGATCATCGCCCCGCTCTTGTGGTCCGCCTCCACCACCAGCGTCGCCCGCGCCAGCCCGGAAACGATCCGGTTGCGGCGCGGGAAGTTCGTCGCGTCGGGTGGCGTGCCGAGCGGGTACTCGGTCAGGACCGCCCCGCTCGCCGCGATCCGATCGGCCAAAGCACGATTCTCCTCTGGATAGACCCGGTCCAGGCCGCTCCCGAGCACTGCGATGGTCCGGCCGCCGGCCGTCAGCGCCGCCCGGTGGGCGACGGTGTCGATGCCCTTCGCCAGCCCGGACACCACCGTCACGCCCGCCCGCGCCACGTCCGACACGATCCGCTCGGTCGCCTGCCGGCCATAGATGCTCGCGCGGCGCGTGCCCACCACCGCGATCGCCCAGTCGTCGGCCGGCGAGAGCTCCCCCCGCGCGTACAACACCGGCGGCGGGTCGGCGATCTCGCGCAGCGCCGTCGGGTATGTCGGGTCGTCCAGGATCACCACCGAGACCCCCTGCTGCTCCAACCGCCGCCACTCCGCCTCAGGATCGAGGCTGGCGCGCAGCTTCCCCAACGACTCGACGGCCCGCCGCTCCAGCCCGACCCCGGTCAGGTCGAGCAGCGAGGCGTGCCAGGCGGCCTCGGCGCTGCCGAAGCGGTCCAGCAGCCGGCCGAAGCGCGCCGGCCCGATCTGCTTGACCATCGTCAGCAGCACCCAGTAGATCCGCTCGTCGAGGCTCGTCGCCACCATCGCTCCAGAGATCGCAGGTCGCGGCGATTCT
>JAXLXF010000070.1:0-15734 GCA_046328125.1 Chloroflexota bacterium | reverse complement strand
GTCTACGAGATCACCGAGCCGGTCCTGGCGCCGCTGCGGCGGATCGTGCCGCGCATCGGGATGATCGACATCACGCCGATCGTCGCGATGCTGCTGATGGGCCTGATCATGGACGTGCTGAACCGCAACTTGCGGTAGCAGCCACCTCGGCGAATCTGGCCGCGCTCAGGCGTCAGGCCAGTACTCCTCGTCCGTCTGGCTCAGGTACCGCACGATCGACTCGGGCGTGTGCTCGGCCACACGGCCACGCGGATCGGTGTAGACGCTGCGCAGGTAGCCGCGCGGGTCCGTACCGACCCAGGCCGCGATGGCGTCCACGAGCGGGCGCGGCAGGCGCTGCACCCGCACGCCGACCACTTCGAGCAGCGAGATCAGCACGTCCTCGACGACGTCCTCAACCTCGTCGTCGTCGCCGGCCTCCTCGACCAGCAGCGTCAGCACCTCGTCGAGCAGGTTCTGGAGATGCCCGGCCCGATGCTCGTCGGGAGTCTCCTCGTCGCCGGACCGGTGACCGTTCTGCGAGCCGTCTTCCACGCCCATCCTCCCACGCGGCGAGCAAGGATAGCAGATATCGGCGGCACTACTGGTCGCCGGGCGGTCTGGCCGGGTGTCCGGCAAAGTTTTGGGCTGAGCCAGACCCTGTGGGGCGCGATGAATCGCGCCCGTACAAGGCGGCAAACCGGGTACGGGCGCGATTCATCGCGCCCCGATTCATCGCGCCCCACAAAGAATTGACGCACACCCGGCCTGGCCTGTTGGCATTAGCGGTCCGGGAGCCAGACGTCCAGCGGGCGCGGACCCGAATACGCGACCGCCTGCCCGGGGATGTGGCTGTTCTCGATGGCGGCGGTCAGCTGCCGCTCCGAGATCACGCCGGTCGTGCCGGCCAGCGGGTCCGTCTTGAGCGGATCGCTGAAGTAGGACCCGTCCGGCGCCAGGCCGGTCAGCAGGATGTAGTGTCCCCAGCGCGGCGCCAGCCCCTCGTAGCCCGGCACGAGGTACAGGCGGACCAGCGGCATGACCGGATGACCGTCACGCAGGTGCGCCGTGATCTCCGGAACCGACCAGTGATGGAACGCGCCGTCAGGGTCGAACAGGCCGTACGTCGTGAGGCCCAGATCGTCGGCCACGTGCGCCACGTGATCCAGGCCGGTCCCCGTTCGCATCCCGACCGTGCCCTGGTAGGTGTGCGCCCGCAAGCGGAGGTCGTCCGTGGCCTGATCCGCGATCCCGAACCCGTCGAGCAGCATCCCGAGCGTGGCCGGTCCGCAGTTCGAGGTCTGCCAGCGGCTGCCGTCCTTCTGGGTCCGGAACGGCACCTGGAGCCGGAAGACCGGCGCCTCCACCAGGCGAAGCACTGGGCCGGCGACCGCGGCGCCCGCCGACTGCATCGGCAGGGCCGCCGGCGCGCTGGCAGCTGCCACATGCGGGGCAGCCGCGCTCCAGGTCAACAACAGACCGCCGACCAGCAGGGCTCTGACCGAAATCCGCCTCAGCACGCGCCCAGTATACCGTCAGGCTAGCAGCTTTCGACCGTCCCACGTCACCCTGATTTTGACCGTCTAGTCTTGAAGGTTGAAATCAGCGTATCATCACAGTCGCGTCGGCAGCGCAACCGACGCTGATGGCCTGTTGGCAGGTTATCAGGGGCGGCGCTCCAGGCTCACGGACGATACACGGTCAGGCACGCGGCCAGGGGTTGTAGATGTCAGGCAGAGGCGGGGCGACGATCGACGAGAGAACGGCAAGAGACCGCTCCCACCCGTCCTCCAGTCACCCAAACGGACACCCGCCCGCTGCCGCGCCTGACGACGAGATCGGACAGATCCTCTCGGCGCTGCCAACTGAGCTCTCGACTTCAGCGCTGCTCGCGAGCCTCGTTCACGAGCTGCGGACGCCCGTGGCGGCCCTGGCGACTGGCTCGGAGCTGCTGCTGGACGACCTGGACCGGATGACGCGTGACGACCTCCAGCGAATCGTCGAGACGATGCACCGGGGGGCGATCTGGCTGCAGGGTCTGATCGAGAACGTCCTGTACGCGGCGACCGTCGCGGAGGGACACGTCCGCATCTACCCGCGCGAGCTGGATCTCGTGGAGCTGGCCCGCGACGTGGTGCCGGTCGTCGCGCCGCTGCTTCGCCAGCGAGATCAGACCTTGCGCATCGTGGATCGGGTGGGCGGCGCGCGCGTGGCCGCCGACGGTCGCAGGATGGGCCAGGTCCTGATCAACCTGATCGCGAACGCCAGCAAATACAGCCGCCCTGGTACGCGCATCGACGTGATGGCGGCGCGTCGGGGCACGGTGGTGCGCCTGAGCGTCGCCGATCGCGGTCCGGGCCTGCCGCCCGGCGCCCGAGATCACCTGTTCGCGCCGTACACTCGGGCAGCAGACGCCGGTCCAGCTGGCATCGACGGGGCCGGCCTCGGCCTCGCCATCGTCCGCTCGATCGTCGATCTCCACGGCGGCTCGGTCGGCGCGGTGCCGCGTCGGGGCGGCGGCGCCGTCTTCTGGGTCCAACTGCCGATCTCCGATGCCGGGAGCGCCGCACCGGAGACCGAGCACCTGGACATCAAACTGAGGGAACGTCTGGCGTGAAGATCCTGGTCGTCGACGACGACGTCGATCTGCTCGATCTGACGGGGTATGCGCTCCGTCGCGAAGGGTTTACCGTCGTTCAGGCCGTGGACGGCGAGCAGGCGCTCCAGCGCTGGGAGCGGGAGACTCCGGACCTGGTGCTGCTCGACGCCAACATGCCGAAGATGAACGGCTTCGAGGTCTGCCGGCGGATCCGGCAGGCGTCCACCACGCCGGTCATCATGCTGACGGCCCGGGATGACGAGCAGGACGTGCTCCAGGGGCTGGAGCTGGGCGCCGATGATTACGTCACCAAGCCGTTCAGCGCCAAGCAGTTGATCGCCCGCATCAAAGCGGTGATCCGGCGCTGTCAGGGCGATCCGTACCGCCAGCCGGTCAGCGAGCTACGGGCCGGCGAGCTGGTGCTGGATCTCCAGTCCCACGAGGCCCGCAAGAACGGCGCGGTCGTACAGCTGACGCCGCTTGAGTTCAGGCTGCTCTACATGCTGGCGATGAACGAGGGGCGGGTGATTCCGTACGACCGCCTGGTGGAGTACGCCTGGGGGTACGACGGCGGCGACTCCAGCCTGCTCAAGACCCACATGTCGCACATCCGGTCCAAGCTGCGGATCGGCGCGACCGGCCCAGGCTCGATCAGAGCGATCCCAGGCGTTGGCTACTCCCTGAGTAGATCCTGAGCGTCCGGTCGAACGGCAGGGCGGCCTCGGCGAAGCGCGCGCCGTCGCAGGCGGCCTGCACGGCCTGCACCAGCGTACGGGATCGGAACGGCTTCCGCACAACCGCCTGGGCCAGTTCGAGCCGCTCTCTCGGCAGCACATCCGGCACGGCCGAGAGGATCACGACCGGTATGCGCGACGTCGCGGGATTGGCCTTGAGCTGCACGAGCCAGCTGGCGCCAGAGCGATAGGGCAGCGCGACGTCCAGTACGATGACGGACGGCTGGACCCGAGCGATCAGCTCGCTCAGCCCGAAAACGGAGTCGGTGGACGTCACCTCGAAGCCGTGCAGGTCGAAGATGGCGTTCAGCAGCGCGCGGCAGGCGGGATCGTCGTCCACGACCAGGACGTGTTGACGAGTACGCGACACAGTCATCCCTGACACCCGACGCGAGCCGAGCCTGGCTCGCGTCTCCTCACGCCGCATAGCATAGGCTGAGAAGGTTGAGCGTGCGGAAACCGGGAGGTTGCACTCCCGTGCGTTGTGAGCGGACTGTGACCGGTCTGCTCGCGCGGGCCAGCCTGATCGGGGCTTGAAAGCCCCGCCTACACTCATGGCGTCGCGCTGCGACGCCGAAGCACACGTGACCTTTGGCAGGTCAACCGCGCGCTCTGGTACACTTCGCCAGCCGGGCCTCTAGCTCAATTGGCAGAGCAGCTGACTCTTAATCAGCCGGTTCAGGGTTCGAGTCCCTGGGGGCTCACCAGCGTGACCAGAGTAGAATCCCCCTCAGTCGAGGGGGATTTTGTCATCTGGAGTCGCAACCGATGAAGCTGGCACTCTCGGTCCGGATCGCGGAGCTCGAAAGCCAGAAGGACCGCGCCTTCCTGCCGATCGAGCAACTGGCGCCGATGGCCCACGAGCTCGGGTTTGCCGGGCTCTCGATGCGAGCGTCGGTCGTCTCGGTCGATTCGCCGCCCGAGCGCGTCGCCGAGGTCCGCCGCGTCCTGGACGAACACCAGCTGCAAACCTCGATGGTGACCGGCGACGTGGCGCTCGCCGCCAACCGGGGCGACGTGGCGCGCATCCTCCGCGAGCCGATGCCGTACGTCGAGCTGGCGCAGGCGCTCGGCTGCGACCTGCTCCGGGTGATGTTCCGCTCCGACGACGAGATCGAGCTGCTGAAGGCCGCCTGTGACGTGGTGGCCGAGCACGGCATCAAGCTGGCGCACCAGACCCACTGGAACACGCCGCTGGAGACGGTGGACCAGGCGCTGGACGTGGTCCGGCGGGTGGACCGCCCCAATTTCGGGGTCACCTTCGAGCCGGCCAACCTGCTGATCTGCGGCAGCGAGTACGGGCGGCGGGCGATCGAGCGGCTGGCGCCGTACCTGTTCAATGCCTACTTCCAGAACATGCAGATCGTGCCCGGCGGCCCGGTTGTCTGGCGCCCGATGGGTCGGGGGCCGGTCGAGGCCGAGTACGCGCCCATCGGGGACCACTCCGCCATCGACGTTTCCGAGATGGTCTCCGCCCTCCGCGACTGTGGCTATGACGGCTGGTTCAGCGTCCACCAGCCGCTCCAGCCCGGCCAGAGCGTCCCGGACGCCATCCGCGAGGCTCACGACGCCCTGCACGACCTCGTCTCCTGACCGTTCAAGCGAGAACACTGGTTGAGCGGCTCGGAGCGTCCGGGGTACGCTGGCTCACGTCCCACAGCGACACACTCGGCACGCTCGGAGAGAACATGACCGGCCGTGACTACGGTCCCAACGCCAACCCCCTCCGCTACCCCGATCCCGACGTCGTCGTCCTGGACCCGCGCTTCGCGAAGTACCGCCAGGGCAACACGCCGATTCGGCGCCTCTGGACGGGCGCGCTCTGGATCGAAGGCCCGGCCTGGAGCGCCAACGGACGGTACCTCGTCTGGAGCGACATCCCCAACAACAGACAGCTGCGCTGGCTGGACGAAGACGGCCACGTCTCGGTGTTCCGGAGCCCGTCCGGTAACAGCAACGGCAACACGTTCGACGCCCAGGGCCGCCAGATCTCCTGCGAGCACCTGAACCGGCGCGTCGTCCGCTACGAGCTCGACGGCTCGCAGACCGTGCTGGCCGACTCCTGGGAGGGAAAGCCGCTCAACTCCCCGAACGACGTGGCCGTCCACGCCGACGGCAGCGTCTGGTTCACCGACCCGCCGTACGGCACCGTCGCGGCCGGCGGCTACGAGGGCACGCCCGGCGGCACCGTCTACCACGACTGCTTCGTCTACCGCGTGGACGGCTCCAGTGGCGAGGTGACTCGCGTCCTCCCCGCGGGCGAGATGGACCGCCCGAACGGACTCTGCTTCTCGCCAGACTTCTCGAAGCTATACGTCGTGGACACCGGCGACCCGAAGGACATCCGCGTCTACGACGTGGTCGAGAACGGCACGAAGCTGGCGAACGGCCGGCAGTTCTCCGACCTGTCGATCACCGTGGACGGCGAGAAAAAGAACGCGATGTCCGACGGCATCCGGGTGGACCGCGACGGCAACGTCTGGTCGGCGGCGGCCGGCGGCCCGGGCATCGACGGCGTCCAGATCTTCACGCCAGAAGGCGAGCGGATCGGCCAGATCCTGCTGCCCGAGCGGTGTGCCAACATCGCCTTTGGCGGCGCCAAGCGGAACCGCCTGTTCATGGCGGCCAGCCAGTCGCTCTACGCGCTGTACGTCAACGTTCAGGGCGCGCACTGGGGCTGAACGCCTCAGGTGACGAGCTGAGGTCGCGGCCCGGCCCTCGTCGCCGGGCCGCCCGCCTGGGAGGACTGAGATGGCGACACTGGTCGGTCGGGTCTGGGATCGCGCGACGTCGCGGCCACTGGCGGCACGGGTCCAGGTGCTCGCATCGGACGGCTCGCTCCGCACGCCGGAACAGAGCATCCTGAAGGTTGGGACCGGCGACCCGTTCTTCTACGCGGACGGCACGTTCGCGGTGGTCGTGCCGTCAGGCCCGACCGACCTCGTCGTCGAGCGCGGCACCGAGTACCGTCCGCTTCGCTTGGTCGTCCAGGCGCCTCAGCGCGGCACCGTCGAAGTCGATCTCCCGCTCGAACGGTGGGCGCATCTTGCCGAGCGCGGCCTCTACGCCGGCAACACCCACATCCACTACGACGAGAAAGAGACCCGCGCCCTCGACCGGCTCCAGCTCGATCCGCGCGTCGAAGACCTGCCGGTCTTCATCGTGAGCCGGCTCCAGCGCTGGCAGCTCGCCTACGCCTCCAACGTCTTCCCGATCGGCCGCCACGCGCTCTCCACGCCCGAGCACTCGATCGACGTCGGCGAGGAGAGCCGCCACAACCAGCAGCCCTGGCAGATCGGCTACGGCCACATCATGTTGATCGGCATTCAGCAGCTGGTTGAGCCGATGAGCCGTGGCGTGCTGGTGGACGACGCCAACCCCGACTATCCGCCCCTGATCGACGCCTGCGACCGCGCCCACGAGCAGGGCGGCACCGTTCTCTGGTGCCACAACGCCGAAGGCATGGAAGCGCCGGTGGCGGCCGTTCTGGGCAAGCTGGACGGCATCAACCTGTTCGACCCGTGGTGGCGCGATCCAGACTACGACGTCTGGTACCGCTTGCTCAACTGCGGCCTGAAGCTCCCCGCCTCGACCGGCTCGGACTGGTACCTCTGCTCCAGCAATCGCGTCTACGCCGACGTCGGGTCTGACTTCTCGTACGAGCGCTGGCTGGCGGCCCTCCGAGCCGGGCGAACGTTCATCACCGACGGCCCGGTCCTCCGCATCCAGGTCGCTGGCCACAGCCCCGGCAACGACAGACTCGATCTCTCCCCCCAGACAGGCGCGGTCGAGGTCGTCGTGGAGTGGGAAGGCGCCCAGCCGGTCGATCGCGTCCAGATCATCCGCGACGGGGTCGTCGCCCACGTCCACGAGAACGCCGACGCGGCGCTGAGCGGACGGTTCACCCTCAACCTTGACGTCACGGACGCGGGCTGGGTCGCCGCCCGGTGCTGGGGCAGCCGTCGCAACACGTACGCCCACCCGCTCTGGGCGCACACCAGCCCGGTCTACCTCCGCGACCGGCCCGGTCAGACCGTCGTTCGCGGCGCGGCCGGCACCTTCGCCCAGCAGATCGACAGCGCCCGCGACTGGATCTCGACGCGTGGGCGCTTCGACGACTCCGGCCAGCGCGACCGCCTGCTCCAGCTGTACGCGGACGGTCGCGCCGCTTTTCAGCGCCTGTCGCTCGGGTAGCTGCTCCCCCTCTCCCTGCGCACAGGGAGAGGGGGCTGGGGGGTGAGGGCATTCCCGCTACTTCAGGCTCGTGCGCTCCAGCACCTCGCGGTTCACGCAGTTGCGCGGTCGATGCCCGGTCAGGACTGCCGCCACTTCCTGGCCCACCCGCCGCCGGCTTTCGATGAACGCCTCGTCCGAGTAGAACGCCGTGTGCGGCGTCACCATCACGTTGTCCATCGAGAAGAGCGGGTTATTCGGATCTGGCGGCTCGTCCTCCAGCACGTCCAGCCCGGCCGCCGCGATCTTCCCCTCCCGGAGCGCGCGGATCAGGGCCGGCTCGTCCACCACCCGGCCTCGCCCGGTGTTGACGAAGATCGCCGTCGGCTTCATCAGCGCGAACTGCGCGTCGCTCATCAGGTGATGCGTCCCCTTGGTGTGGGGCGCGTGCGCCGAGACGAAGTCCGCCTCGCTCAACATCGCTTCGAGCGTCCGCGAGCCGACGCCCAGGCCCTCCATCACGTCCGCCGAGACGAACGGATCGTAGGCGATCACGTTCAGCCCGAACGCCTGCGCTCGCTTCGCGACGTTCCGCGCGATGCTCCCGAACGAGACCAGCCCGAGCGTCTTCCCCTGGAGGCGCGGCACCGGCGCCAGGCCAGAGTGCACCTGGGACCACTTGCCAGTGTGGGCCATGGTGGAGGCGTAGCGCAGCTTGCGCACCATCGCCAGCAGCAGCATCACCGCGTGATCGGCCACCTCGTGCAGCCAGACGTCCGGCACGTTGACGACGAGAATACCAGCCTCAGAGCAGGCATCTACGTTGATCCGGTCGACGCCAACGCCGCCCTGGGCGATGATCTTCACGTTGCGCAGGCCCTTCGCCACGTCCGCCGTGATGCTGACGCCACGCCCGATCATGATCGCGTCGAGGTCTGCCACCGCCGCCGTGTACTGCGCCTCGTTTTCCCAGACGACCTCGACCAGCTTGGCGCCGATCGGATCGAGCGCCTCACGCTCCAGCTCGAACGCGTAGCCCGGTCGATTCGGCGTCGCCGCCACTCTGAACGCCATCGCTCATCCCTTCATTCGCCGGATAGCTCGGTCGAGATGATAGGCCGACAGGCGGCGTTGCGCGAATGTGGAACGATCCACGGCGGCGCGTTCGAGCGCCTTTCGCCGCGCGTTCTGGAGCTTTCACGCAAATATAACGGACCCGCCGGGCCTCCTGTTCGTTCCTTATATGTAGCACTGGAGGCCGGCGTCATGATCCTGACCGACTTCGAGCGGAGCTTATCGGCCCGCATTCGATTAGAAAGCACGCGCTATCCACCAGCGGGCCGGACGACGCTGCCGCCGGCGCGTATCGCGATGGTGCCGTTCAGTCTTGACGAAGTCGAGGCGCAGCCGGAGGACGCGGATGGAGCGTTCGTCGCCGTCCGTCTCGCACAGCGGTGCAGTTGCTCGCACACGACCTTCTCCCGCTCCTGAGACTGCCCGCGTCTGACCGCTCGGCAGCGTCGCCGGCACTGCCAGATCCCCGATCCGTGGTAGCCTGACTCGACATCGTTCGGCGACCGCTATCATCGCGCCAGGAGGGGAGCTGTCATGCCACTCGGTCCGATCGTCGATTCGCACGTCCATCTCTGGGATCCGACCCGATTTCGGATGCCCTGGCTCGACGGCAACGAGCGCATCGGCAAGCCGTTCGGCCTGACAGAATTCCGAGAGCACTCGGCCGGCATCGAGGTCGAGGGCATCGTCTACCTCCAGGTCGAGGTGACGCCGCCGTACGCCCTGTTGGAAGCTCGATGGGTGGCCGATCTCCCGCCCGACGGCCCGCCGATCCTCGGGATCGTGCCGTGGGCGCCCCTCGAAGACGGCGACCGCGCCCGCTCGTTCCTGGACGCGATGGTGGCTGTCGATCCGCGCATCAAGGGCATCCGCCGGCTGTACCAGGGCGAGCCGGATATCGAGTTCTGCATCCGTCCGGACTTCGTTCGGGGCGTCCAGATCCTGCCCGAGTACGGCCTCTCGTGCGATCTCGGCGTCTTCCACCAGCACCTGAAGAACACCATCACCCTGGTCCGCCAATGCCCCGAGGTCAGCTTCGTGGTGGACCACATCGGCAAGCCGGACATCAAAGGGCACGTCCAGGATCCGTGGCGCGCCGAGATCCGCGAGCTGGCCTCGTTCCCAAACGTCTTGTGCAAGGTCAGCGGCATGGTCACCGAGGCCGAGCCGTTCACCTGGACCGTCTCGGACCTGCGCCCGTACGTCGAGCACGTGATCGAGTCGTTCGGCGAGGACCGGGTGATGTTCGGCGGCGACTGGCCAGTCGTGCTGATGGCGTCGCCGTACCGCCGCTGGGCCGAGGCGCTGGACGAGATCACCGACGGTCTCTCAGACGCCGCGAAGCGCAAGCTCTGGAACGAGAACGCCCGCCGCTTCTACCGACTCTGAGCGCGTCTCAAGGCCCAAGCCACCCGATCCCGAACCGTGATCCGACCGACCGTCACGGTCGTACCGAGAGCCAGACACGACGTTGCCTGCCGAGGATGCCACGATGCCAGCCACACCCGAAACCGCGAACGAGATCTGGATCGAGCGTAGCGCCAAGAGCCTGGCGGCCGGCTGGGAGGCGCTGGTGCGCGCGATGGGCCGTCCGGCCGAGACCTGGGATGGCGTCTGGGTCGCCGACGCGGGCTCGCCCAATCCGTTCGTGAACGCCGCCACGCTCTCGAGGCCGCTTCAGGAGGCGGAGGCGCCCGCGTTGACCGCGCGCCTGGAGGCGTTCTTCAAGCAGACGCCGAGCGGCGGCTCGTGGCTGCTCTGGAGCGCCTGGCCGACGCCCGACCTGGCGCCGCTCGGCTACGTGCTCTGGGGCCACCCGCCGATCATGGTGCGGCCGGCCGGCGGCGAGCGCCCGCCGGTCCCGCCAGAGCTGCGGATCGTCGAAGTCCGTGACGCCGACGAGCTGGCCGCGTTCGAGCGGACGTTCGTTGAGGGGTACCCGGCCCTCGGCGTCGAGGCGCTGCTGCCGGGCGCCGTGTTCGCACCCGGGCTGCTTGGCGGTCCGTTCCGCTTCTGGGCCGGCTACGTCGGACAGGAGATGGCGAGCGTCGCGGCGGCGCTGGTCGGCCCGGACCATGTCGACGTGGCGTTCGTGGCGACCCAGCCCCAGCATCGACGCAAGGGATACGGCGAAGCGGTCACCTGGGCCGCGACCCTCTGCGAGCCGAGCCTGCCGGCCGTCCTCGAAGCGAGCGACGACGGCCGCCCGGTCTACGAGCGAATGGGGTATCGCGAGGTCGGACGGATGAGCCTCTGGGAGCGCCCCCGCAACCTCGCCAATCCGGTCTACTCGCCGTACACGCCGCCTCAGTCGTAGCCCGGCGGGCACTGAAACCCGCCCAATTCTTCGGCCACCAGGCCGGCGAATCGGATCGTCGTCCGGTCCTCCAGGTACGGCCCGACGACCTGGACACCAACTGGCATCCCGTCCACGCTGAGTCCAAGGGGGAACGCCGTCGCGGGCAGGCCGCTCAGCACGGACAGCCCCGCGTACGCCAACTGCTGGACGAAGTGAACCTGCCGGCCGTCCACGTCCGACACGCGCTGGCTGGACCGCACGGTCGAGTGGGGCGGCGCCGTCAACACCACGATCGGCGCCAGCACCACGTCCCACTCGCGGAAGAAGGCCCGCCAGCTGGCCCGGTACCGCTCGCGCCGCTCGTGCCAGCCGACGTAGTCCTGGACGGTCGCCTCGATCCCACGGGCGTGCGCTTCGGCGAATGTGCCGCCGGCCGCGCGGATCGCAGCCGCGACTGCCCGACTCTCCTTCGGGCTGCGTCGATTCAGAATCGCGGTCAACAGCGTCATGTACACGATGTGGTGCTCGAGAAAATCGCCGAAGCCGGCCGGTTGCGCCTCCTCGACGCGGGCGCCGTCATGGCGGAGCACGTCGCACAGCCGGTCCAGCGGGCCCTGGATCTCGGCGCCGACCGGCAACCAGGGGATGCGAGGAAGCACCGCGACTCGAAACTCTGCCAGACGGCTATGACGCGACGGTGGCAGCTCCAGGCGCCACCCAACTTCCTCGCCGACCTCGGGACCGGCCACGACTCCGAGCGCCAGGTCGAGGTCGTCCGCGCTCCGGGCCAGCGGTCCGACCACGCCGAAATGCTCCACCGGGCTCGAGAGCGTCGAGCCGGGGAAGTGACCGCTCTTCGGGACGATGCCGCTGCTCGGGCGGTGCCCGTAGACGCCGCACCACGCCGCGGGCACCCGGATCGAGCCGCCGATGTCGCTGCCGAATTCCAGCGGGGTCAGGCCGGCCGCCAGCGCCGCTCCCCCACCGCCGGTGCTGCCACCAGGCGTCCGCTCCAGATTCCAGGGGTTGTTGGTGCGCCCATAGACCGGATTGTCGGCCTGCCAGTCCGCGAGTAGCGGCGGGACGTTCGTCTTGCCGACGATGACCGCGCCGGCAGCCCGGGCCCGGGCGACGAGCAGGGCATCGGCCCCGGCGCGATGCTGGGCGCGCTCGGTCAGGCCGGCCGTGGACGGCAGCCCCTGCACGTCGATGGCGTCCTTGATCGTGATCGGCAGCCCGAGCAGCGCACCCGTTTCACCCCGCGCTCGCGCGTCGTCGGAAGCAACGGCAGCCATCCGCGCCCGCTCGAAGTCGCGGACGACGATGGCGTTGAGCGGCGGATTCAACCGCTCGATGCGCGCGATGTGCAGCTCCAGCAGCTCGACTGACGAAATCTCGCGGGCCTGGAGTGCCCGCAGCATCGCCGTGGCCGTCGAGAACCCGTCGACCGACCCGCTCATCTGAAAGCCCTTCCCCGCGCTCTCCACACCAGGGCGCGCGGTTCGTGCAGCCTTATTCGTCATGCACCCGCGCTGTTTACGTCGGCGTCGAGGCGTCCGGATGGAGCAGCCCAAACTCCTTGATCTCCGCCCACATGTCGGCCGGGACCGGGTGCCGCATGAAGCCGAGGTTGCCCCGCACCTGCTCCGGCGCGTTTGGCCCGGGGATCACCGCCGAGACGGCCGGGTGCCCGAACGGAAACTGCAACGCCGCCGCCCCAAGCGGCACGTCGTAGCGGGCGCAGATCTCCTGGATCTTGCGCGCTTTTTCGAGGATGTCCGGTGTGGCGGCGCGGTACCCGTACGTTGCGCCGGGGACCGGGCCAATCGCCAGGATGCCAGACGCGAACACCGCCCCGATCACGATGGTCGCCCCGCGCGACTGCACCAGCGGCAGCTCCGCGTCGAGCGCGGCCTGGTCGAGCAGCGTGTACGGCATCGCCACCAGGAAGAAATCGAGGTCGAATCGCTCCAGGAAGCGCGGGATCATCCCGGTCACGTTGATGCCGGCCCCGATGGCGCCGATCTCGCCGCGCTCCTTCAGCTCGCGGAGCGCCGTGTAGCCGCCGCCAGCGTCCAGCTCGTCCAGGCGCGCCGTCACGCCGGCCTCGTCGCCGTGATAGCCAGCGTCCAGATCGTGGATCAGCAAGGCGTCGATCCGGCTCAGACCCATTCGCGTCAGGCTGTCCTCGTAGGAGCGGAGGACGCCGTCGCGGGTGTAGTCGAAGTGGACGACGTGCGGCAGACCCCAGGTCCACCGCTCCTGGGTGAACGTCGCGGGGTCGGCCGGCCGCTTCAAGACGCGCCCGATCTTGGTGCTCAAGACGAACGAGTCGCGCGGCTTCTGCCCGAGCACCGTGCCGAAGCGCCGTTCGCTCTTGCCGGTGCCGTACCAGGGCGCCGTGTCGAAGTAGCCGATGCCGGCGCCGTACGCGACCTCGATGGTCGTCTCGGAGCGGTTCTCGTCGATTCGCTCGCGGATGTCGCCGAGGGTCGCCCCGCCGAAGCCGAGGCACGTTACCTGCACGCTGGTCTGCCCGAGGGCACGCCGAGCCAGGGGGTCCATGAGCGGTCACCTCAGAGGGATCGCCTGACTATAGCGCGTCACGGACAGTCGCCCGTTCCAAGCCATTCGGACTCCAGCACCATGCACGAGCATTGAGCTGTCCACATCCCTGTCATCCCGAGCGGCCGTCGAGTCACACTTCCCGCGACATCCTGCCGCGAGGGATCTCACGCTGATCAGATCGGGAGCGTGAGATCCCTCCCTACGCTCGCAAGCTCGCTCCGGTTCGGGATGACAATTCACCGGTTCGGGATGACAATTCAGAGGACGGCCCTGGCCTCCTGCGAACCGCTGTATTCACGGCATGACGTGTGACGGCGTGGGAATGAACGAACCGTCACGTCTGTTGTATGATTCATGAGAACTGAATCAATCACCTGACATGAAGGGACTGGACTTGGCAACCTCCCGGGACGACTCGATCGACGCTTGCCTCGACCGCTACGGCATGATGATGCGCGCGTTGCTTCACGTCCGCGCCAGCTCGGGTCTGGCCTGGAACGAGGCGAACGTGACGCTTCCCCAGATTCGTGTGCTGAGCCTGCTGGCAGGGCGCGAGGCCGGTATGAGCGGTCGCGAGCTCGCGGCGGTGCTCGGGGTTGGGCCGTCGGCGGTGTCACCGCTGGTGGACCGTCTGGTAGACCACGGGTACGTCCGCCGCGAGGAGGACCGAGTGGACCGCCGGATCACCCGCCTGATCCTGACGCCGGCCGGGCTGACCGTGGTCCAGCAGATGGCGGCCGGACGGCGCGAGGTGCTAGCCGAAGTGCTGCAGCGTCTGGACTCCGACGAGCTCGCCCTCGTGGAGCGGGCGTTCGAGCTGGTGCACGTCGGCGTTCAGCGGGCGGCGGCCGAAGACCCCGCCCGTGCGACGACCAAACCAGTGGTCTGCGCCGCCCCGATGAAGTCGAAGATGAAGTCGAAACTGCAACCGACCGGAGCGTGATACCCGCGCAGTGTGGCGACGCGCTGACGTTGCCAACAGTCAGCGCCTGAGACCCGTCTCTCCTCTCGACATCTCACGCTCGCCTCGCCATGCCAGACCCGCACCCAGGCCCGCGCGTCCCGACACTCGCACCAGACAAGGAGCTGCACCGAATGGCCCAGACCGTCCAGGCACCGCCCCGCGCGATGCCGACCGGCTACCACGAGCTACCCCGAGACCGTCTGATCCTGACCATCGGCGGTCTGATGCTGGCGATGCTCCTCGCCGCCCTCGACCAGACTATCGTCGGCACCGCCATGCCCCGCATCATCGCCGAGCTCCAGGGCTTCGACCATTACGCCTGGGTGACTACCGCGTACCTGCTCGGCAGCACCGCCGTGGTCCCGATCGCCGGCAAGCTCTCCGACATCTACGGTCGGAAACTGTTCCTGGTCGGAGGCGCCGCGTTCTTCGTGCTGACCTCCGCGCTGTGCGGCCTCTCGCAGAGCTTCCTCCAGCTCGTCGCGTTCCGTGGGCTCCAGGGCATCGGCGGCGGCATCCTGATGTCGATGGTGTTCACCACTGTCTCGTCGATCTTCCCGCCGGCCAAGCGTGGCCGGGTTCAGGGCATCTTCACCAGCGTCTTCGGCTTCTCCAGCATCGTCGGACCGCTGCTCGGCGGCTACCTGACCGATGCGCTGAGCTGGCGCTGGGTCTTCTATGTCAACTTGCCGCTCGGCGCCGTCGCGCTGGCCGTCCTCTGGTACGGCTTCCCGAACATCCGGCCGGCTCGCACCGACCGCCCCATCGACTTCCTCGGCGCCGCGGCGCTGGTGGCAGGTGTCGTGCCGCTCTTGCTGGCGCTCTCCTGGGGTGGCGCCGAGTACGCCTGGGATTCGCCCCTGGTGCTCGGGATGTTCGCCGTGGCGGCCGTCATGACCGCTGTCTTCGTGGCCGTCGAGATGCGCGCGGCCGAGCCGATCATTCCGCTCTCGCTGTTCAAGAACCCGATCGTGTCAATCAGCACCCTGGCGATGCTCTGCGTCACGATGGGCATGTTCGGCACGATCCTGTTCGTGCCGCTGTTCATCCAGGGCGTCATCGGCACAAGCGCGACCCAGAGCGGCACCGTCATGATGCCCATGATGTTCTCGATCATCCTCGGGAGCCTGATCGGCGGCCAGGCGATCAGCCGGACCGGGCGCTACAAGCTGGTGGCCCTGTTCGGGCTGAGCACCGCCGCGCTCGGCATGTTCCTGCTCAGCACGATGACGCGTGACACGCCGTACTGGATCGTCGTGCGCAACATGATGATCGTCGGCCTGGGGCTTGGCCCGACGATGCCAGTGTTCACCATCGCGGCCCAGAGCTCGGTCAGCTTCAGCC
>JAXLXF010000007.1:0-233138 GCA_046328125.1 Chloroflexota bacterium | reverse complement strand
CCTCCTGGACGAGATCCAGGAACGGCAGGCCACGACCGATGTACTTGCGGGCGACGGAGACGACGAGGCGGAGGTTGCACTCGACCAGCCGGCGACGAGTCCAGGCGCCGTCAACAGCGACCCGCTCGAGCTCCAGGCGGCGCTCGGCAAGCAGCGTGTCGTCGGCGTTCCGGAGCTCCTCGCGAGCGGCCCGGCCGTTCTCGTTGCGCTGGGCGAAGTCGATCTCCTCCTGGGGCGTGAGCAGGGGGTTCCGAGCCACCTCGCGCAGATAGAGGGCAGCCGCGCTAAGATCTTCGGGCGTCCCCGCGAGCATGTCTTCCTGATGCTGCTCAGGCTCAGAGGTCGCGGCGATCTCAGCCTCGGTCGCCGCGGCCTCGAGCTGAAGGTCGATATCGTAGTCCAGATTGATAGCCATCTCGTTCCTCCTGCCGCCCTCACGCCACGTTCTGTCTCCCTGGGGAGGGCCACGAAAAAGCCGCTCGATCGGGTCCTTCGAGCGGCCGGCGGGGCGTGAGACCGATCGAGATCAGTCGCCTGACCTGGCCTCCCACGCACCGGCCGTGGGGTTTCTTTGCTGCTCGACCTTGAGCCGCGTCATGCCTGCATCCATGTTGGTGCCTTCGAATAGGTGCCGTACCGTCGGGTCGCAAAAAGGGCCCGCATGAGCCTGGCTCAGCGGGCAGGGCCATCATAGCAGTGCCCGTCTTCCAGGTCAAGCTAATATTCCGACGAGCCCGTGCCGACGGCTGCTCCTCCCTGCCGGCTGACCCGGCCGCGCTGACGCTCAGGCGCCACCTGTACCCATGCCACGCCTCCTGGCGCGGCCCGCTCTCCACTCATGCTTTCTCAACGTGATTAACACGCGGCGGTCGCGGTTTTATTCCGTCGCGTGCCCCGAATTCTGAGCGCTCACCAGAAACCGCTCGTGACTGCCGAGTGTCTCCCGCTGTTGCGTCTGTTTGACAGATGAAGATGGCGCAAAAGCCGCACGTCGCGTGCCAGCCTCCCGAGTGGCGCCGGCGCTGCCGTGAACCAGTTGTCAGCGGCTCGACCTGGCGCACGCCTGCTGACACCGCGACTCCAGCACACCGCCTGCCAGAACGGTCGGTCCTTCTCTAAACGCACCGACCATGACATACGTTCCAAGTACGTCGGTCTGGTCGGTTGTACGTCGGGCAACCTGCTTTGGGGACGCGGTTCGGGCAAACTGTCACCAGTTTGACAGTCGTGCCCGTGCGCCTACTCCGTCGGCGGCAGCGGCCAGGACCCGAGCACCTTGACGAACACGGTGAACGGCTCCAGCGCCTTGAACGCCTCCTGGACGTGCGGCTCGCTGGCGTGGCCTCGCAGCTCGAAGAAGAAGACGTAGTCCCAGGTGCTGCCCCAGCCGGTGTGCCGGGCCGGCCGCGACTGGATCGAGCTGAGGCTGATCTCCCGCTCGGCGAAGACGTTGGCGACCTCGCGGAGGGTGCCGACGCGGTCGTGGATGCTGACGAGGATGGCGGTCTTGTCGTTGCCAGTCGGGCGCTCGCTCATCGTCGGCCCGACGATCCAGAAGCGAGTGAAGTTGTTCGGGTTGTCCTGGATGTTCTCGGCCAGGACGTTCAGACCGTACTCTTCGGCAGCCAGGCGTGGCCCGATTGCCCCCGTGCCCTCTTCCTGGCTGGCGCGCTGGGCGGCCAGGCCGTTGCTGGCGACGGCGACGATGGTCTTGCCGACGAGGTTCTGAGCGGCCCAGCGCCGGGTCTGCTCGATCGACTGCTGGTGCGAGTAGATCGTCGTGATCTGATCCAGCGCGCCCTTTGCAAGCAGGCACTGCGAGATCGGGATGGTGACCTCGTCACACACCTGAAGTCGGGTCTCGGCGAGGCGGTCCTGGCTCTCTTCGACCGGGCCGCCGGTCGAGTTCTCGATGGCGATGACCCCGTAATCGGCGTTACCGCGCTCGACCTCGGTGACGACGTCGAAGTGGCTGGGAGCCGGCACGTAGACGGAGGAGCGGCCGAAGCGCTGCAAGGCGGCCTGGTGCCCGAACGTCGCGCGCGGGCCGAGAAACGCAACCCGGAGCGGACGCTGAAGATCGCGAGAGGCCGAGATGATCTCCCGGTAGATGGCGCGGACGTGGTCGCCGCGCATCCGGCCTTCGACCAGCTTCCCGAGCCGTTCCATCATCTCGGCTTCTCGGGCGGGCAGGAAGACGGCGCCCACCGGCGCGCCACTCTGGGCGCCCTTGCGGCGGCCGACGTCACGCGAGACTTCGGAGCGCTGGGCCAGCAGCTCGACGATCTGGGTGTCGAGATCGTCCATCCGCTGACGGAGGTCTGAGAGATCGACGGTGTCCCCTTGCTGTGTCACGAGTGGTGACGATAGCGGACCGGCCGGCCGAACGGCCAGCCGATCCGCCCCACGACGACAGCGGGCCTGGTGGTGATGAGTGCCCGGGCGGCTCGCTACTCGCCGCCGCCGCTCGATGCGCGGACCGTCTCGGTGACCGGCCCGGCGTGCCCCTGAACCTTGAAGGCGTAATCGTCCTGGAAACCCGTCACCGTAATCGAGAAGACGTCCGAGCCGTTGGCGTACCCTTCGCCGATCGGCGTCAGCTTGATCGACTCGAACCCCGGATTGCCCCGGTTGCCGGTGTACTCGACGCGGTACTGCGCCCCGCTCGGCGACGTGTAGACCGCTCCATTCGCCGGCGCGACTCGGCCCAGCCCCTGGGTGCTGAACGCGACATAGCTGACGGCCCACTTGCAGGTGTTGGCGACTCGGAAGGCGATCGTCGTCTGAGCCGACGGACCGTCGCCGACGGTCGTGACATCCACCTGCTGGAAGCTGAAGCAGCTTGCCGCCGACGCCATTGGCGGCCCCTCGAGAACAGTCGCACCCAGGAATGCGACCAGCGCCAGAGCGATCCGCATCAGTCCACGCATGATTCCCCTCCGGTGCGCCCCCGCGCACGGCATGATGCCCGTGTAACGATGAGGATGCTTCATAAGTGATCGTTACGCCGCAACTATGCGCGTGATGTGGTGAGCGGCGGCGGGAGCGACCTGCCGTCTCGTGATCGTCGGGGCGTGGCGCCGGGAGGCGGACCAGTCGCCCACTGAAGGGCACCCCGTGGGCTGAAGCCCCGGCGCGGCGACGGCACCCAGTGCCGAGGCACCGTCGATCAACCGCGCGTGACAGTGGTCCCTCTCAACTGGTAACAGGTGCACCTTTGCGTGCGGCCGCCATATACCGTTCACTGAACGGGAGCGTGGCCGCGTGCCCCGCGCCAGATTGACAGAGAGCGAGAGCCCCAGCAGAGAACGGGCTCTCGGCAACGGAGGTAGCAGGGTGGGCTGGTCTGAGCGACTGCGTGAGAAGCTGGTGTCCGCCGACGAGGCACTCCAGACCGTTCAGAGCGGAAACCGTGTGTTCATCCACGGCGCGGCGGCGACGCCCCGCCCCCTGATCGAGGCGCTCGGCCGGCGGCTGCACGACGTCGCCGACGTGGAGACGGTCTCCATTCACACCGTCGGCGATGCTCCGTACGCGTCGAGCGAGCTGGCCGGACACGTACGACATCGCGCCCTGTTCATCGGCGCGAACGTTCGGGCGGCGGTCAACGCCGGGCTCGCCGACTACGTACCGATTTTCCTCTCCGACATCCCACCGCTGTTCAGGAACGGCGCACTGCCCATCGACGTGGCCCTGATCAACGTCGCGCCGCCGGACGAGCACGGCTACTGTTCGTTGGGCACGTCGGTGGACGTGGCGAAGGCGGCGGCCGACCGGGCGCGCATCGTGGTGGCGATGGTCAACGCCGCGATGCCGCGCACGCTCGGCGACAGCTTCATCCACGCCGACCAGATCACCCACGCGGTCATCGACGACCTGCCACCGTACGAGGACACCCCCGAGCCGCCCAGCGAGGAGGAGGAGAAGATCGGCGGCCACATCGCGGGGCTGGTGGAGGACGGCTCGACGCTTCAGCTCGGCATCGGCGCCATCCCGAACGCGGCGGCGGCGGCTTTGCGCGACCGTCGCGACCTGGGCGTTCACACCGAGCTGTTCTCCGACGGCGTGGTGGACCTCGTCGAGGCTGGCGTCATCACCGGGGCGCGCAAGAACCTCCATCGCGGCAAGATCATCAGCTCGTTCGTCTTCGGCTCGAAGCGCGTGTACTCGTTCGTCCACAACAACCCCGGCGTCGAGCTGCACCCGATCGACTACACCAACGACACCTCGATCATCCGCCGCCACGACCGGATGGTGACCATCAACTCGGCCATCGAGGTCGATCTCACCGGTCAGGTCTGCGCCGACTCGATTGGAACCCGGTTCTACAGCGGGGTCGGCGGGCAGATGGACTTCATGCGCGGCGCGGCGCTCTCCTGTGGCGGCAAGCCGATCATCGCCCTCCCGTCCACCGCCAGAGGCCGGGCCGTGACGCGGATCGTGCCGATTCTCAAGGAGGGCGCGGGCGTGGTGACCAGTCGGGCGCACGTCCACTACGTGGTCACCGAGCACGGCGTAGCGTACCTGCACGGCCGCAGCATCCGCGAGCGCGCCCAGGCCCTGATCGGCATCGCGGACCCGGCCTTCCGCGAGGAGCTGGCCCGCTACGCGCACGACCACCTCGGGCTCGTCGTGTAGCGGGCGCACCCGCGCGGACGGGATGCCGGTCGCCGTGGTGAGGCCGGCGCTCGCCTCCACGGCGGGGTGTGCGTCAGAGATTTGTGCCGAGCCAAACGCTTGGGGCGCGATAAATCGCGCCCGTACCAGGGGACGCTGCCTTGTACGGGCGCGATTCATCGCGCCCCCGGATCTGGATGGGCACAAGACTCTGACGCACACCCCCTCCACGGCGCGTCCGCTTTGCCGGCGACCGAGGCCGGCGGTATCCTCCTAGTCAGCACGGTCCGCGACTGGGAGGTCTCGATGCCGCTGGAGTTTCTCTGGTACATCCCGAACACGGTCGAGAGCGGGCATCGGGGCGACGACACTGCCGAGGGGTGGGGGACGCTCGACTTCAGCGCAAGCATGGCCCAGGCAGTCGAAGATCACGGCTTCGTCGGGGCGCTGATCGGATCGGGCTGGGGACGGACCGACACCTTCACGCTGGCGACGGCGCTGACCGCCCGAACGAAGCGGTTCATGCCGCTGGCGGCGATCCGCCCGGGCTACTCGCAGCCGGGGCCGTTCGCCTGCGCCGCCACGACGCTCGACCAGCTCGGTCAGGGCCGGCTGCTGATCAACATCGTGACCGGAAAGGACGACAACCGCGCCTACGGCGACTTCCAGGAGGAGAGCTCCGATCGGTACGCCCGGACGCGCGAGTTCATGCAGATCGTGCGGCGGCTCTGGACCGAGGAGGACGTGACCTACAGCGGCCAGTTCTACCGGGTGGAGCACTCGACGTGCCTGCCGAGGCCGTACCGCCAGGGCGGGCCGCCGCTCTGGTTCGGGGGAGCGTCGGCGGCCGCCGAGCAGGTGGCGGCGACCGAGGCTGACGTGCAGTTGATGTGGGGCGAGCCGTTGGCGCTGGCCGAGGAGCGGATCGAGCGGCTGAAGAGGCTCAGCGCGCAGGTGGACCGCCCGAAGCCGCTGGAGTTCGGTCTGCGGATCACGGTGGTCGTCCGCGACACTACCGAGGAAGCGTGGGAGGCCGCGCGGGCGAAGCTGGGTGGCTGGGAGGGCGCGCTGGACCGCCGCGTCGAGAAGAACGTGACCGGGATCGGCTCGGTCGGTCAGGCCCGGCTGCGCGAGCTGATGGACGTCGGCGAGGTGTTGGACCGCTGCCTCTGGACGGCTCCGGCAAAGTTCGGGACGGGCGCGGCCTCGACCTGGCTGGTGGGGTCGGCGGAGGACGTCATCGCGTCGTTCGAGGCGTACGTGGCGCTCGGGATCACGAAGTTCATCCTGTCCGACACGCCGTACCTGGATGAGGCGATCCGCGTCGGCAAGATGGTCGTCCAGCCGATGCTGGCAAAGCAGGGGACGGTGACCGCCTCGCGGTGACGTCGGGCTCCTGAACCACTGTGGACACCGCGGGACTTCCCTACGTCATCGGCGGCATCTTCTTGTGCGTGGTTGGCGGCTGCATGGTTCGATTTAGCGCGGCGCTCGCCGACTGGCAGACCCACATGCATGATGGTATCCGCCGAGCCACGTCCGGCTGGGAACATCGCTTCTGGGATCAAGCCGCTCAGCCGTACGCAGATACCGACACAAACGAAGCAGTAATCCGCGTCATCGGCATAGTGGCGACCCTGGCTGGCCTCGGGATACTCCTCGGCTACGTTGCTCAGTCGATCTGGAAACTCTGATCCTACAGCGCCGTTCTCGAGTACTGAGCAGTCACTATCCTTGTCATCCCGAGCGGCCGCCTGGTCCCTATTCCTGCGACACGCCGCCGCGAGGCATCTCACGCTCCCGATCTGGTCAACGTGAGATCCCTCCCTGCGCTCGCAAGCTCGCTTCGGTTCGGGATGACATTCCGGATGACGGCTCAAGGCTTCTGCAATCCGCTGTAGACGGCTGGAAGCGATTAGACAGTCGAGGCAGAAGTCACGGATCAGGCTTCGGTGTCAGGGTCCGACGATTCAACGTATCCGCGTCCCTCGGCGAGGAAACGTCGCGTGTCTTCCGGGTCTGGATACAGGTGCGTCAGGCAGCCAGCAAAGTACTCGACGATGTCGTCCGGCCGTCGGGAGAGCACGATCCGACCAGCATCATCGACTTTGAGCCAGAGACGGTCACCCGGCTTCCACCCGACCTCACGCAAGAGTTTGGACGGCAGCTTGACGCTACCTCGCGTGCTGATCTTCGCTTCGCCGATCCCGGGCAGCTTCAAGATCTCCAACGCGCCCTCCTGACGCACGCACGATCGTCGATCCACATGCATCAGGAGTGTATCGCACGCGAGGAGAACGGAGGCCGTGATGTGAGGCTCCGAGATCAGGTCGGTGAGGCTTGCTCGGCGGTGGCGGCGACCCGCTCGAACAGCGCCATCGCCTGCATCACGTACGGGTAGCCCACGTACGCGGTCATCTGCAGGATGATCTCTTGCATCTCGGCGCGCGGGATGCCGAGCCGGAAGCCGACGACCAGATGCGTCTCCAGCTGCGGCAGGGCGTTACGAGCGGTCAGGCAGCCGATGGCGATCAGCTCGCGCAGCTCGAAGCTGACGACGGTCCGCGCGTACATCCCGCCGTGCACGAACTTCTGGGCCAGCATCGAGAAGTCCGGGTCCCAGCGGTCGTACCGCCCGATCATGTTCTTCGTGTGCTCTTCGCCCCAGAGATAGGTGGCGGTCTCGACGGCGAGCGGGAAGCGCGGTCCAGTGGGTGGCTCGCCCTCGCTGGCCGGGATGGCCGGGCGGTCGCGCTGCACCATCTCGGGAAACGTCTCGGCGTAGGTCCGAATCGAGCTCATCACGGCCGGGAAGCCGCCGTAGGTGACGGACTGGAAGACCGCTTCGAGGAGTTGCTCCTTCGTGGCGCCGGCCGCCACGCCGCCGAGCAGGTGCTGGCGGAGCTGGGCCTGCTTGTCGAGGGCGGCCAGCGTGGCGCAAGCGCAGATCTCGCGGGTCGCCTGCGAGACGACCTCGCGGGTGTAGAGTCCGGCCCGGGTGTACTGCATGAACAGCTCGCACCACTCCGGGTCCAGGCCGTAGATGACGTCCAGGTACTCGATCATCGAGTCGCCGAGGCCCAGCGCCCGGTAGTTGTCGATGGCGCGCTTGCTGTAGCGCGGATACTCCTCGGACCGCTCGTCGCGGAAGACGGCCACGATGCCCCTCCGGTGAAGAAATGACTATGGGCGGGAGGGTAGCACCCACCCGCCCGCCCCGGCCGTCATCCGTCGGCGCTCAGTTGACCGTGAATGTCTGGCTCGCTTCGGCCGCCTTCTTGCCGCTGGTCTCCTTGGTCAGGATCAGCTTCGCTTTCCCCTCGCCGACGGCGGTCGGACGGTCTGGCACGGTGACGGTGAAGACGCAGCGCTTCTTGGCGTCCGGCTTGACGTCGCGGATGGCGGGGGCGGCCTTGTCGGCGTAGTACATCTGGAGCGCACACACCTGACCCCCGCTCTTCGCGGTTCCCTTGATCTCGACGGTCTGGCCGCGCGTGAGCGTGCCGATGGTGTCGAGGGTGCCGCGCCCGGCGGTGACCTCGTTATCCTGCCTCTTCTGCCCCTCGGGCGTCGGCTTCTTGGCGGGAGACTTCTTGGTGACGCCCTTCCTGCTCTTGCCCGACTCGGTCCACTGCACCGGGGTCGCTGTCGGGGTCAGGGTCGGGGTGGCGGTTGGCAGCGTGCCGGTCGGGGTCGGCGTCAGCGTTGGCGAGGGTGTTGGGGTCGCGGTCGCCTGCCGCTGACGGGCCGACTTTGGCTTCTTCGTCGGCTTCGGCGTGGGAGTGGGAGTGCTCGAGGTCTTGTTCGCCAGGTCGGGGCGGGGCGGCGCCGAGTTGACGTCGTCTGGCGAGACCGTGAGGCGGCTGGCCGCCGCCGGGACGATCGGGCTGAGGAGGACGAGGGCGAGCACGGCGAGCGCGAGCGTACGCAGCAGCGACATCGTCGCCTCCCTGGAGCCGCCGGTGGGGATGGTCGCCGGGGCGCTGATGGTCTGTGAGATACCAAAAGCTGGCGAACGCGCGGTGGCGGCTGCTCAAGGGTGTAACGACGGAAGGATGGCCCACGTTGCGAATTTGCGTCTTCCGTCAAGCTCTCCGTGGGTCAGTCGAGGCGGCCTCGGGGCAGGTGCTGGCCGTGGCCGGGACCGACGTTCAGCTTGCCATCCTCCAGGACGACGGTCCCCCGGATCAGCGAGAGCACCGGCTTGCCCTGCAATTGCCAGCCGTTCCAGTTGCTGTAGCCGGCCTCCGTCTGAAGGGTCGTCTCGTCCAGGGTCCAGGTAATGGCCGGGTCGATGGCGACGAGATCGGCGTCCGCGCCCGGCGCGAGGGCGCCCTTTCTGGGAGCCAGCCCGAAGACGCGCGCCGGGGTGGTGCTCACCAGATCGGCGAGGCGCTGGGGCGTGATCCGGCCTTTGGCGACGCCCTCGCTCCAGAGGACCGGTAGCAGCGTCTCGGTGCCGGGCGCGCCGAACGGGATCTCGAAGAAGCGCTCTTTGGGCCAGAGCTTCTGCTCCTTCGGCCAGGGCGAGTGGTCCGAGCCGACCACCTGGACGTCGCCGTTGACGAGGCCGGCCCAGATCGCCTCGGTGTCTTCGGTCGTGCGGGGCGGCGGCGCGAACTTCATCCGGCCGCCGTACTTCGGTGCCATGTCGGCGGTGAGGGTCAGGTACTGGGGGCAGGTCTCCACCACCACGCGCTGGCCCGAGCGCTGGGCGGCCCGCGAGAGGGGCAACACGCCAGCGGCACTCGTGTGAACGAGGTAGAGGTTGCAGTCGAACTGCTTCGCGAGCTGCATGGCCCGGAACGCGGCCTCGACCTCGGCGAGCTGCGGGCGGATCGCGAGGTAGTTCTCGGCGGTGTACTCGCCCCGGGCGTGGTAGACGTCTTCGAGGTAGTCAATCAGGTCGCCGTTCTCGGCGTGGCAGCACCAGATGCCGCCGTGCTTTGACAGGAGCTCCAGGACGCGCATCAGCGGGTTGCCATCCCACATGATGCCGCGCTTACGGTACGCCATGAACAGCTTGAAGCTCGGCACCCCCAGCGCGAAGGCGTCCGGGATCTGCTCCAGGACGGCGTCCGACGGGCCGTTGAGGCGGGCGTGCATCGCGAAGTCGGTGACGGACTCGCGTTCACCCTCGTCGCGGAAGAAGGCGAGCCCCTCGCCGAGCGCCATGCTGTCGGGCACCTGGATGTACGGGATGACGGTCGTGATGCCGCCGAGCGCGGCGCCCTTCGTGAGGCTCTCCCACGAGTCCACCGAGGCGTTGAGGGTGCGGTGGTGGACGTGCGCGTCGATTGGGCCGGGCAGGATCACCTTGCCGGTCAGGTCGATGGTGCGGGCGCTCAGGCCGGGTTGATGGGCGTGGTCGGCGTCCAGGATCGCGGCGATCTGCTCGCCGGTGATGGCGATGCCGGCCGGCACGACGCGGTCGCCGAGCACGACCTGATCCGAGATGACGACGAGATCGTAGCGGGGCGCAGCGGAGTCGCTCATACGAGTGCCTCCGCGCGGGGGCGGGCGTGGTACAGACCGACCCGACTGTGGGCGAGGCCGAGATCGACCAGCGTCTCGCACAGCTTGAGCGCGGCGGCGTTCGGGTCGACGACGGGGACGCCGATCTCGCGGCTGGCGCGCGCCGCCAGGTCGCCGAGGCCGGCGCAGCCGAGGATCAGCACTTCGGCGCCGTCCTCTTCGACGGCCTGCCGGCCGATCCGGACGATCTTCTGGACGACCTCCTCGCGGTTGACGACCGTGTCCAACACCGGGAGGTCGAGCGGGCGGCAGGAGGCGAGGCGGCGATCCAGTCCGGCCTGAAGGGCGGCGCGCTCGCGGTGGGGTGCGCGGTGCTTCAGGGTGGTGAGGACCGAGAAGCGATGGCCAAGCTGGGCGGCCAGGTGCATGGCGGCGTCCTGGATACCGACGACGGGGAGATCGGTCGCCTCGCGGGCGGCGTCAAGACCGGGATCGGAGAAGCAGGCGATGACGACGGCGTGGTAGCCGCGCTCCTGGGCTTCGCGGACAAGTGTCAGCATGGGCGGCACGCAGGCGGCTTCGTCCAGCGCGGACTCGATGGCGGGTGGGGCGCCGGGCGGGTTGACGACGTCGACGGTGACGTCCGGCCGCGCGACAGCCAGGAGCTGCTCGCGGATCACGTCCGTCATCTCGATGCTGGCGTTCGGGTTGATGACCAGGATACGCATCGGGCACCTCACCGTCGTTCGAGTGGGCCGAGTGGTTGGAAGGGTATCCCAGAGAAGGTCTCGCTCCCCAGATCCCTCTGCTCAGCGGGCGCCGATGAGCGGCGTGTATCGCGACAGCGCCGCTACCCCCACGGCTCGTGGCGGCCTGCACGATCCTGCAAGGCGCCCCGGCCAGATGGCGCCCCGGCCAGCCGCGATCCCGAAATGTCCCGCAGCGGACAGACGGTTCGATCCGCGTGTGACACACTCGTCGTACGGGTCATCCAGCATATGGGGAGAAGAGGGGGCGTCCATGGTCTACGACCTCGCGATCGAGCCGATGGCGCGGTCTGTCGATCCACCCCGCGTCTCGCCGCTTCAACTGGTGCCCGGGCCGGGCGAACGCTCGCTCGCGAACGATCGGTCGCCGTCGAGCAGCGGGCGCGGACCGGCCCACAACCTGCCCCAGCCGCTGACCAGTTTCGTCGGACGCGCTCGCGAGGTCGCCGAGGCCCGCGAGCTGCTCGGCACCACCCGCCTGCTCACGCTGACCGGGGCGGGCGGGATCGGTAAGACTCGTCTGGGTCACGAGGTCGCCGCGACCCTTCTGGACGAGTTTCCCGACGGCGTGCGGCTCGTCGATCTCACGGCGCTGGCCGATCCGACCCTCGTGCCCCACGCCGTCGCGATGGCGTTCGGCCTGCGCGAGACTCCCGAGCGGCCCATCCTGTCGTCATTGATCGACGCGCTCGACGCCGGACGGCTGCTCCTCGTGCTGGACAGCTGCGAGCATCTGATCGACGCCTGCGCGGCCCTCGCCGATGCGCTGCTGCGCGCCTGTCCGCGTCTGCGCATCCTGGCCACCAGCCGTCAGCCGCTGGGCATCGCCGGCGAGACCACCTATCGGGTGCCCGCGCTGTCGCTGCCTCCGGACGCGGACGAGCCGTCGCCGCTCACCGCCGGGCGCGGGGGCTGTCTGTCGCCCGGAGTCGGGCCGGCGTCGCACGTCTCCTCTGGCCCCGTCCCGGCCGAATCAGACGCCGTCCGCCTCTTCGTGGAGCGCGCCCAGGCCGCCGTGCCAGCCTTCGCCCTCGCCGAGCGCAACGTCCAGGCCGTCGAGCAGATCTGCCGTCAGCTGGACGGCATTCCCCTGGCGATCGAGCTGGCGGCGGCGCGGGTCGCCGTCATCAGCCCGGAGCAGATCGCGGATCGGCTGCGCGATCGCTTCCGCCTGCTGACTGGCGGCAGCCGGTCGGCACTGCCCCGCTATCGGACCCTGCGTGCCACGATCGACTGGAGCTTCGACCTGCTCGACGACGCCGAGCGGACGCTCCTGCGCCGGCTCGCGGTCTTCGCCGGCGGTTGGAGCCTCGAAGCAGCCGAGAGCATCTGCGCCGACGAGGCGCTCGCTCCGGACGACGTGCTGGACCTGCTGTCTGGGCTCGTCGCGAAGTCGCTGGTGCTCGCCGACGAGCATCCCGAGGGTGTCCGCTACCGTCTCCTGGAGTCACTGCGCGCGTACGCCGAGGAGCGGCTCGCGGAAGCTGGCGAGACCAACCTGCTGCGGATGCGCCACCGTGACTGGTTCGTGGCGCTCGCCGAGCGTGCCGAGCCGGAGCTCGCGGGGACACAGCAGGGTCTCTGGCTGGCCCGCCTCGACGCCGAGTACGACAACCTCCGCGCGGCGCTCGCATGGTCCGTCGAGTTGGGGGAGATCGAGCCGGGCCTGAGACTCGCGGCCTCGCTGCTCCGCTTCTGGCTGACCCGTGGCCGCTTCCGTGAGGGGCACCGCTGGCTGGCCGAGCTGCTCCAGCGGCCAGACGAGCTGCCGGGTGTGACGTCGTCACTCCAGATGCAAGCCCTGGAGGCAGCCGGACGCCTCGCCGCCAAGCACGGCGACTACGAGGCGGCGGAAGCGTTTCTTTCCCGGGCTGTGGAAGTCGCCCGTGCTCACGACGACCAGTCCGGCCTCGCCGCTGGCCTGCACGGGCTCGGCTGTCTGGCTCGCGTGCGCGGCGACCACCGCCGGGCGCGCACCATCCTCCACGGCGCACGCGCGCTGTTCGAGCTGCTCGGCGACACCCAGGCCGTGGCCGAGACCTCGATCTGTCTGGGCGTCGTTGCCTGCTCGACGGACGACCTGAGCGAGGCGCGCCGCTTCTTCGAGGCGAGCCTGACCACCTATCGCACGCTCGGCAACAGCCAGGGCGTCGCCGTGGCGCTTTCGAATCTGGGCGAGGTCGCACTCGAGCTCGGCGACCTCGCCGAGGCGAGCGCCCTCGAACGGGAGAGCCTGTCGCTCGCGACCCGGATCGGCGACCGCGAGCGCGTCGCAGTCACGCTGACCGCGCTGGCGGGGGTTGCCGCTGCCTCGGGACAGGCCGAGCGCGCACTGCGCCTGGCCGGGGCCGCGATGCAGCTGCGTGACGCCATCGGCAAGACCTCGCCGGCGGCGTGGCGTGCCCGCTCCGACCGCTGGCTCATGCCGGCCCGTCGGCTGCTAGGCGCCGAAGCCAGCGCCGATGCCTACGCCGCCGGGCGGGCCATGCCGCTTGCCGACGCGATTCAGGACGCGCTCGGTGTGGGCGATCCGTCCGTGCACGATGCTCCGCCCGCTTCTGCCCAGACCGCGCCCGACCGGCACCCTCCCCATCAGGTGACCGTCGGGGCGATACCGCCTCGCAACGACGCTGGCCCGCTGACGCCCCGCGAGGTCGAGGTCGCCGCGCTCGTGGCGCGCGGGTTCACCAATCGGCAGATCGCCGACGAGCTGGTGATCGCCGAGGGCACCGCGGCCAACCACGTGAAGCACATCCTCACGCGATTGGTGCTCGACTCGCGGGTCCAGATCGCCACCTGGGCCGTCGCGAAGGGGCTGCTGAGTCGCGCCGCGTCCTGACACCCTGATATCCCGGGACGTCGTGTACGCGATCCGTGGCCCATTTCAGCCGGTATGTCCATAGGTATCCCAGAAGATACCCATTTCTGGACATGACAGTGTTCATGCACGGTGCTACGCTGAATCGTGCAGTCCCGCGAGATTCTCGGCCTCAAATGACGGTGGATCGCGCATCGGTTTGAACACAGATATGGGGCTGACAATGGCACTGGGAGGACACCCATCATGGCGACCTGGACACCGGACCCGACCTTCTACCCCTCGGCGAAGATGGCGATGGACGCCCCGCGCGAGGAGCTGGCGTACGTCGCGATCCTGAACGACGGCACGCCCGACGCGCTGGCCGTCCTCGACGTGAACCCGTCGTCCGCGTCGTACACCCAGACGGTCGGCCGCCTCGACCTGCCCAACCTCGGCGACGAGCTCCACCACTTCGGCTGGAACGCCTGCAGCGCCGCGCTCTGTCCCAACATGCCCCATCCGCACGTCGAGCGCCGCTACCTGCTGATCCCCGGCCTTCGCTCCTCGCGGATGTACATCGTGGACACCCAGCCCGACCCGAAGCATCCAAAGATCGTCAAGACCATCGAGCCGGACGAGCTGATGGCGAAGAGCGGCTACAGCCGGCCCCACACCATCCATTGCGGGCCAGACGCCATCTACGTCAGCGCGCTGGGCGCGCCGGACGGCAACGGCCCCGGCGGCATCTTCCAGATGGACCACGACTTCAACATCACCGGCCAGTGGGAGGCGAACCGGGGGCCGCAGCAGCTGGCCTACGACTTCTGGTGGCACCTCGGGCACGATGTGATGATCACCAGTGAGTGGGGCACCCCCAACATGGTCGAGCACGGAGTCAACCCGGAGCTGCTGATGGGGGCGAAGTACGGCCACCAGATCCACCTCTGGGACTTGCGCTCCCGCAAGCACGTCCAGGCGCTCGACCTCGGGTCCGAGAACCAGATGGTGCTGGAGCTGCGCCCCTCGCACGACCCGAACAAGGAGTACGGGTTTGTGGGCGTGGTCACCAGCCTGGCGGACCTGTCGGCCTCCGTCTGGCTCTGGCACCGCGACAACGGCCAGTGGAAGATCCAGAAGGTCATCACCATCCCGGCCGAGCCGGCCGACGCCTCGGCGCTGCCACCGCTCTTGCAGGGGTTCGGGGCCGTGCCGCCGCTGGTGACCGACATCAACCTGAGCCTGGACGATCAGCAGCTGTACGTCTCCTGCTGGGGGACCGGCGAGTTTCAGCAGTACGACGTCTCGGACCCGTTCCACCCGAAGCTGACCGGCTCGGTCCACCTGGGCGGGATCGTGCGCAAGGCCGCCCACCCGAAGTCGGGGCGGCTCACCGGTGGACCGCAGATGGTGGAGGTCAGCCGCGACGGCAAGCGGGTCTACCTGACCAACTCGCTGTATGCCGCCTGGGACGCCCAGTTCTACCCGGCCGGCGTCAAAGGCTGGGCAACGAAGCTGAACGCCGACCCGAGCGGCGGCATGAGCGCCGACCCGGACTTCTTCGTGGACTTCGGCGACGAGCGCCCGCACCAGATCCGGCTCCAGGGCGGCGACTCCTCCTCTGACTCCTTCTGCTACCCCAGCTGAGGGTCAGAGATGGACGCGCTCCTTCCCTGGCTCTCATTGGGGCTGCTCGGCGCCTATCACGGCGTCAACCCCGGCATGGGCTGGCTGTTCGCCGTCGCGCTTGGGCTCCAGGAGCGGCGGCGGTGGGCGGTCATCCGGGCGATGGGTCCGATTGCCGCCGGCCACGCGGCGTCGGTGGCGGTGGTCGTCGCCCTGCTCGGCGCGGCCCAGCTCTGGGTTGACGGCGCCGTGCTGCGCGCGCTCGGCGGGGCGGCGCTGGTCGCCTTCGGACTGTACAAGCTGCTGAGACCGCTCTCGCACCCGCGCTGGGTCGGGATGCGGGTCGGTCCAGGCGACCTGGCCGTCTGGTCGTTCTTGATGGCGTCCGCGCACGGGGCCGGCCTGATGCTCGTGCCGCTCCTGCTCGGCCAGCACGCGGGCGGCGACGACCACACCGCCCACGCCGCCAGCCTGGCAGCCGCGGCGCTTCAGCCAGTGGGCAGCGCCGCGGTTCAGGACGTCCTGGCGGTGCTCGTCCACACGGTCGTCATGTTCGCGGTCATGGCGGCCGTCGCGCTGGTCGTCTACGAGCGGGTCGGGCTCAAGATCCTGCGCTCGGCCTGGCTCAACCTGGACCGGATCTGGGCCGGCGTCCTGGTGCTGACGGGCGTGCTGACCATCGTGATCTGACCGCGCGCTTCGCAGACCTGCTTGTGGAGGTGGCTTCGGCCACCTCTTCTTGCGTCCAGCCGGCACCTTGCGCCTGGCCCGGACCGCGTTTCACGACGGCTTCCGCCACCTCCAAGAGCGACGGCAGCTGTCCGGTGCTCGCCGATCCGTGGCCTCGCCTGTCCCACGCTGGCCCTCTTTCGCGAGCGGCCGGCGAGCCTCATGTCTAGCCAGGACTGGCTATGCAGCTCCGCGTTCCGAGGGGCCATGCGTGCAGTTGCAAGATGTCCAGGTCTGTCGATGTCTCGCGGTCCGGCCGCCCCCTACGCTGTTGATGTCGGATGACACCAGGGCCGAGAGGCCGGGGCACCCCCCGTGTCGGACAGGGCATCAACGCCCGAACGGGATCGGCGCCCACGTGAGAGGCAGGATCGACATCACCATGTGGAAGCGAATCGGAACACTCTGCGTGCTGACGTGGGCACTCGCGATGACGTCAGCCGCCACTGCCCACCCCGGCCCACGCGCCGTGCCGGAGCAGCTGAAGGTGCCACAGCCAGGCGTGCCGCTCTTCGAGGCGTCCGCGACCGGCATCCAGATCTACGTCTGCAAGGCCCGCGAGGACGACGCCGACGCCTTCGAGTGGGCGTTCAAGGCGCCGGTCGCGGAGCTCTGGAACGCGAGCGGCGAGCTCTCTGGCGTCCACTACGCCGGCCCGACCTGGGAAGGCATCGACGGCAGCACGGTGACCGGCCAGGTCGTCGCGCGGGCCGAGGCGCCGGATAGCGGCGCGATCCCCTGGCTCCTCCTGAAGGCAAGCGCCACCACCGGGACCGGCTCGTTCGGGCGAGTCACCTACATCCAGCGGCTCGACACGGTCGGCGGCCAGGCACCGACCGACGGCTGCGACCGCGCCACCCTCGGCTCGCAACGCAACGCCGAGTACTCCGCGATCTACGTGTTCTACGGCCAGCCCGTCGAAACCCAGTAGCCGACCTGACCCCAGCCACCCATCGGCGCCGGACCGATCCGGCGCAGCCCCTTCGACCATCCCACCCCTAGACGCACGCCTCCGACCGGGGGCGTCAAGGAGAAAGACCGTGCTCAGCAGGTACCTCGCTTCAGCCGCCTCGAAGGCTCGCCGCACCGTGCCGGCGTTCGGACTGGCCGCCGCCGTGCTCGCTTCGTCCCTCGGGGCGCCGCTCACCGCGGCTGCCCAGGGGCCGATCGTCCACGACCATCGCAACGGCGCCCCGCCAGTCGCGCGCCTTCAGGTCATCCTCCAGTCCATCAAGATCATCGACGACCGCGACGGCTGGGTAGCGGGAGATGGCGAGATGACCTTTGACCTCAAGCTCATCTGCATCCAGGTGTCGGCGCCGTGCGTGGGCGGTACCACCTCGGCGAGCCTGGACGTATTCGACGACAAGTTCAGTGCAGGCAGTGGCGAGACCAGATTTTACAACCGTTTCATGCCTGACAGCTCGTACAGCCACCCCGACTACGACGCTTCGGCCGCCGGTGGCTATCCGATGCGCGAAGGGCAGCGGTACACACTGAACTTCGCCATGATCGAGACGGACGCGGCAAGCGAGTACGAGCGGATGGGCCGAGGCGAGATCGACCTCCGTGCAGAGAACGGCTGGGGCATCGGAAGCCATAGTGTGCGCAGCACCCACGATGACGGCTCCCCAGGCGACTACATCGTCAACATCGAGGTCAAGCGGATGCAGTTGCCGGACCTTCGCCCGGTCAACATCAAGGTGACCGACATCGCGGGGAGCACGAAGAAGCGCGTCTGCACGGCCGTCCAGAACGTCGAGCTCGGTCAGGCTGGACAGTTCGAAGTCATCTTGCAGGTGGACGACAACACCCTGCCGGACGGTCGGGGTGTCTCCATCGGCCTGAGCTCCGGCGACGCCACCGACGTCTGCGTCGAGGCCGAGCTGCCGGCCGGCCCCCACAAGCTCACGGCGGTCGTCGATCCGTTCCAGCGGCTGATCGAATACAACGAGGCGAACAACTCGTACGACCAGCAGACCGCCATTCTCCAGCTGCCGCCGACCGTCCCCAGCACGACGGAGCCGACCCAGCCCTCGAAGGACGGCCAGGGCCAGCCGCCGAAGGAGAACCAGGGCCAGGCCCCGAGCGCGAACACCGGCGTGGTTCCGCCCAGCAATCAGGGCCAGAATTCGACGGGCAACCAGGGCCAGAACAAGCCGGTGGCCGACCTGACCGTCCGCGCGATCAAGCTCAACGGGCAGGCGCCGGACGGCAACAACGACTGCAAGGAAGGCAAGAACGGCGTCGTCGCGGTGGTCAAGAACGCCGGCAAGGGGAAGGCGGATGGGTTCACCGCCCGGCTCGTCGTGGACGGCGCCGACGGCTCGGCGATCGAGCAGCAGGTGAACGGCCTGGATGCCGGCCAGGAGCGCGAGGTCCGCTTCGGCGACGTCCAGCTCAAGAAGGGCGCCCACACCCTCGCCGTCACGCTCGTGACAGGGAAGGATGCCCTTGACGCGAACCTCGACAACAACGGCCTGACCGTCACCGCCAAATGCGGGACCGGCAACTGACACCGGATTCCGCCACGGCGTAACAGCCGATCCGGTTCTCGGCATCCGAGGGGCACTCGCCTCTCGGATGCTGCCGTTTCCGATATCTCCCCGCCTCATCTGACGGCTCCCCCGCCATTCCATTGTTGTGGAGCAGGCCAGTACCATTACCCGCGCAGTACCCAGGCCAACGCCGTCGTTCTGGCGTCTGGAGGAGCCCCGTTGGCAGCACCGTCGCGCCACGCTGTCGGCGCCACGACGACGCCGTATCGCTCGGTCGGCCGACAGCCGCTCGCCTCGCGCGGCTGGTACAAGCGCTCCCAGCGCGTCCTCGGTCGCGACTGGCTCACGGCGTACCTGTTCGTCAGCCTGACCGTGATCCTGCTCGGCACGATCAAGGCGTACCCATTCCTCCGCGCCCTCTGGTTCAGCTTTCACAACGTGATCGGGTTCAGGGTCGGCGCGTTCGTCGGCCTGGACAACTACATCGCGCTCTGGGGTGACGACCGCTTCACGCGAGCCATCGGCACTACCCTCACCTTCACCGCGATCTCGGTGGTGGCGAAACTGGCGCTCGGTATGTCGGCATCGTTGCTGCTGCACAACGTGCCGCGCTGGGGGGCCGTCTTCGGCGGACTGCTGCTGCTGCCGTTCATCATCCCGGACGTGGTCAGGGCGCTGGCGTGGCGGCTGATCCTGGACCCGATCTTCGGCGGGCTCAACCACATCCTGGTGCACGAGCTCGGCGTGATCCAGAAGGGCGTCGGCTGGCTGAGCGACCCCCAGCTCGCGCTGCCCAGCGTCATCACCGTCAACGTCTGGGGCGGGCTGCCGTTCATCATCATCATGCTGGTCGCCGGCCTCAAGGCGATCGACGCCGAGCTGTACGACGCGGCCTCGGTGGACGGCGCCGGCGCCTGGCGACGCTACCTGCACGTCACCCTGCCAGGGCTGCGCTACGTGCTGATCGTCGGGACGCTCGGCGCGTTCATCGCGACGTTCAACGGGTTCACGCTGGTCTACTTGCTGACCAGCGGCGGGCCGTACGGCGCCACCCGTATGTACCCGATCCTGGCGGTCGAGTACGCCGTGCTCGGGTTCCGCACCAGCGCCGGGATCGCCGTCGCGATGATCGTGGCGCCGGTGATGCTCGGGCTCTCGCTGGTGATGGCGCGCTACCTGCTCTGGCGCGACGAGATCGCTCGTGGTACGCACCAGGACGGCATCGTCTGGCGCGCGCTGATGGTCGTCGTCTGGCCGATCCGGATGCTGGTGCGCGGCCTGCTTGCGCTGTTCTGGGTCGTTAACGACCGCCTCGAGCGCGCCGCCGACGCCGCCAGCCGAACGCTTCGGTCGTGGCGCGGGGGAGAAACCGGCGCACCGAACCCGCTGATCGGCCCGACGAGCCGGCGCATCGGCGTGACCCTGATGTACCTGGCGCTCGGGCTGTTCGTCCTGTTCGAGCTGTTTCCGATCTACTTCGTAGTGGTGACGGCCTTCAAGAGCGAGCTTCAGATCCAGCGGGTGGCGAGCATGTTCTGGCCCGCGCCGTGGACGCTGGAGGAGTTCAGCTTCCTGTTCACACGGACCAGATTCGTGGAGTGGTACGGCAACACGGCGTACGTGGCGATTTCGACGACCGTCGTCTCGGTGCTGGCGGCCAGCCTGGGCGCCTATGCGCTCGTCCGGTTGCGCTGGCGCGGCGCCTCGACGCTGGCGACGGTGGTGCTGGTGGCGAACTTGATGCCCGGCGCGCTGATGGTCATCCCGATGTACCTGATCCTGTCCCAGCTGCACCTGATCAACACCCACTGGTCGCTGCTGCTGACCTATCCGACGTTCGTGCTGCCGTTCGCCACCTGGATGCTGATGGGCTACTACCGCTCGATCCCCGAGGAGGTCGAGGACGCCGCGATGATCGACGGCTGCAACCGGCTCCAGGCGTTCTTCCTGGTGGTGCTTCCGCTGGTGCGGCCGGCCCTGCTGGCGGTGGCGCTGCTCGCCTTCACGGCGTCGTGGAACGAGTTCCTGTACGCCTTCACGTTCCTGCGCAGCCGCGAGCTGTACACCCTGCCGGTCGGCCTCTCGCTGCTGATCGTGGGCGACATCCAGCCGTGGGGGCTCTTGATGGCGGCCTCGCTGCTGACGGCGGTGCCGGTCGCCGTCGTCTACATGGTGGGCCAGCGCCTGATGGTGGCCGGGCTGACGGCCGGCAGCGTCAAGGGCTGAAACGGGTAGGCGGTAGGCGGTAGGCGGTAGGCAGTTGGGCTCCACCACCTGCCTACCGCCTACCGCCTACCGCCTACCGCCTACCGCCTACTTCGTTACCGGGCCAGCCGGAAGATCCGCTCCAGGTCCGAGAAGTAGAGTGTCCCGTCCGGGCCGTCCGCCACGTCCAGGCGGCAGTCGTGCGAGATCGTCTCGACCCACTCCACTTGATCGCCCAGCGGCCCGCTCAGCCGTACTCGACGTAACGCCCCGGTCTCGGACGCGCAGAAGAACAGGTCGCCTCGGTACTCGGGGAAGGTCCAGCCCATCGAGAAGGTGAGCCCGCTGATCCCGATACTCTCTTCAGCCGAATCCCAGAACGGATCGTCCAGGCCGGCGATGCCGGCCGGCCCGCCTGGGATCTGCGGGTACCCGTAATCGTGGCCCGGCCGCACGAGGTTCAGCTCGTCGAAGCCCTCTTCGCCGCTGTCGGCGGCGACCAGCAGGCCGGTCCTCGGGTGAAACGCGATCCCGGTCACGTTCCGGAAGCCGAGCGCGTACGTCGCCGAGCCGGGCCACGGGTTGGTCGCCGGGATCGAGCCGTTCGGAGCTACTCTGAGGATCTTGCCGAACTGCGTGGAGTGGTCCGCCACCTGGCTGCGCTGCGCCATGTCGCCCAGCGACACGTACAGCATCCCGTCCCGCCCGAACCCGATCCGTCCGCCGTTGTGGTCGCCGTCGAAGTACGACGTGTCGTTGATTGGCAGGTCGTCCAGGATCGGCGTCGGCTCGGTGGCGCGGCCGTCGCGCTCGGTGAACCGCACCAGCCGGTTGCGGATCGGCTCGTTCTCCGCGTTGGCCTCGGAGTAGAAGACGTACACCCAGTGGTTCCGCGCGAACGCTGGGTCGAGCGCAAGCCCCAGCGCGCCCTGATCCAGCCCCTTCGTCGTCGGCAGCACCACGAACGGCTCGGCCTGGAGCTGGCCGTCCGGGCTCGCGATCCGGACGCGCCCTTCGCGCACTTCGTTGAAGAACAGCCGCCCGTCCGGCGCGAACTGGAGCGCTGACGGGTAGCTGAGCCCCGCCACGAACACCTCGACGCGCGGCGGGCGTGGCGGCTGCGGGATGTCGTCGCGCGCGTCCTGGCGCCCGGCTGCCAGCAGGCCCGGCCGCGGCCCCATCGAGTAGACCAGCCGGAGCAGGGTGCCCTCGGTCGGGCCACCGCTCACGTTGTCGATCCGGAACAGCGCCGCGACCTGGGGCAGCGACGACGCCCGCGCCACCAGCGGCCCGACCACGCGCGGCACCACGCCGACCTCTGGTCTTGGCACCACCAGCGTCTGCACCTCCCAGCCGTACACCCGCCCGGCGAAGATGATGTGCTCGCGCCACTGGCCCCCGCCGATGGTGTAGGTGAGCGCGGCGTTGCGCTCGACGTAGACGCGCTCGCCCGGCTTGCGGACCGACAGGATGCCGTTGACCAGCCGGTAGTACGCGGCGTTGGTGCGCCCAGCCTGGAGCGAGTTGGTGTAGTAGTCGATCGCGCCGGAGAGCGGCGCCAACACCAGTGCGAACACCACCGCTCCGAAGCCGCTCCGTACGAGCGCGCGTGGCAGGTCCGGCCGTCTGGCCGTCGATCCGACCCCTCCCATGTCGAGTCGTCGGTCGATCCAGCCGTACACCTCCAGCACCATTGCCACCATCGCCGCGTAGTAGAGCGGCACCAGTGGCGCCACGTACCGCGCCTTCGGCACCGACGACGCGTACCGGCCATTCACCACCGGCAGCAGCAGCAGGTACGAGACGACCGCCAGGAACAACAGGCTGTCGCGGCGGCGGGCCAGTCCCTCCAGGCCGGCCGCCGCCAGCGCCAGCAGCACCAGCCCGAGCCGCGCGTCGAATGGCCCGACCAGCGGTCCGAGCTCGGAGATTGCGCCGCTCAGGCTGTCCGAGAGCAGCCAGATCGTCTGCCGCAGCCGATCCAGGTACACCGAGAACGTCAGGATCTCGCCACCGGTGTAGCGGGCCTGAACCTCGCCGCCCTGCGTCAGGCCGTCCAGCCCTCCCATCACGTTCGCCAGGAGCAGGTTCGCCGCTGCGAGCATCGCCGCGAGCACTGCCAGCCACGGCCACCGCCCGAGCAGCCAGCGCGGGCGGCTGACCGCGACCGCTGCCGCGACCCCGGGCAGCAGCAGCACGCCGACCGGGTGGGTCTGGACCCCCAGCCCGAAGCAGAGCCCGCCGAGCACCAGCCCCCGCGGCCGCTCCTGCTGGAGCGCACGATGCGTCAGCCAGACGCCGAACGTCGTGAACAGCGGCGTCAGGCAGTTCGACCAGGCGATGTGGCTGTTGACCACGATGTGGGCCGGCGAGAGCGCCAGCCACAGCCCGGCCAGTCCCCCCAGCACCCACGATCCGGTCACGCTGCGCCCGAGCAGGTAGGTCGGCGCCACCGTCAGCGCGCCGAGCACGGCGATGACGACTCGCGCCGAGAACAGGCTCGGTCCGCCGATCCGGTACGTCGCCGCGAGCAGCCAGTTCCAGAGTGACCCGATGTACGGATCGACGTTGGTCAGCGGGAAGAGCTCCCCGCGCGCGATCCGCAGCCCGACCTCGGCTTCGGCCGTCTCGTCCGTGAACCGGGGCATGTCCCACAGGTACGGCAGACGCACGACCAGCGCGAGGACGACCAGCGCCAGCACCAGGACCGGCTCCGCCAGCAGCGGCCAGCAGGGCCACGTTGTCCGGAGTCTAGCGGCGGCTGCTGACTGCTCCTCGGGGGGCGCCTTCAGCCGCGTCCTGGTCTGTGGGCGCCGGGTCATCATCTCGCTCGGCATCCCTTCCCGTGGTCAGTGCTCCGCTGCGCCTTTCGGCGCTTACGATAGCCGGGCCGAACTGATAGAACCCGTAGCGCGACGCCTGTGAGTGCGGCCGCGCCGTCTTGCCGCTGAGATCGCGCAGGCCCAGCGCCGACACGGCCTCGGCGGTGAACTGCGGCTTCGAGCGGGCCGCCAGCACCAGCAGCTGGCCTGCGCGCACGTCCGGCGGACGCTCCTCGCCGAGCCACTCGACCTCGGTCGGCACGCCTTCGAGCGTCAGTGTCAGGTGGAGCACCCGCAGCACGATCCCGGCGCCCGGCCCGAGCGCCATCCGGTCCAGCCGCTCGTCCAGTATGACCGGGTAGGCGGCCGGACCGCGCTGCTTCGCAAGCTGGGCGATCTCCAGGATGCGCGTCCCCGTGCGCGCGTTCTCGCGTACGTCGTCGTAGTAGCGGGCCAGCGCCGTCAGCGAGCCGACCACCAGCACCGTCGCCAGGAGCGCCGCGAGCACCACGCCGCTCGCGCTGCCCGCCCGTGCCAGCGTGCCGAATGCGCCGAACCGCTTTCGCAGGTCGCCCACGTGGCGCCACGCCAGCCATTCGAGCGCCAGCCCTATCCAGAGGACACAGATCGGCAGGATCGGCGCCAGGTAGCGCACGTTCAGGATCGGGTCGTACTTCGGGTTGACCATCGGCAGGATCAGGACGGACGCCACCACGACCAGCAGCGGCAGCCAGGCGCGCTGCCGCACGGCCAGCACCAGTCCTGCCACCAGCAGCACCGACGCCAGCACCAGCAGGGGGTTGCTCGCATAGTCGAGGAGCGTTGCCTGGCGGTCCAGGCCGGCTCCGAGCGCCCGCACCAGGCCGATCAGCAGGTCTGTCAGACGGTCGATATAGCTGCTCGACTCGCCGACCTCGCGCACGTACGAGTCCTGGATCTGCTGCGCGTACCGGAACGTCTGCCCCCGGGTGAGGATGTTGAAGACGATCAGGTTGGCGTTCATCAGCGCGGCCAGCGCCCCCGCCACGTACGGCCACGGCCCGGCCAGCCAGCGGCGATGCGTCACGAGGACGGCCAGGGCCGCCCCGGCCAGCACCGGCACCGCCGTCGGGTGGGTGTGGAACGCCATCCCAAACAGCACGCCAGCGGCCGGCAGCCAGCGCGGCCGGTCACGACGGAGCGCGTGCGCCAGCACCAGCAGTCCGGCCGTCGTGAAGACTGGCGTGACGCAGTTGGACCAGGCGACGTGGCTGTTGACGGCGGTGTGCGAGGCCGACGCCGCCAGCAGCGTTGCGCCCAGCAGCCCGACGCGCCGCCCGAACCAGGCCCGGCCGAGCATGTACGTCAGCAGGACGGTCAGCACGCCCGCGATCAGCACCACGGCTCGCGGGATGGTGATGCTCGGGCCGAGCAGCCAGAACAGCCCGGCCAGCAGGTAGTTCCAGAATGGCCCGATGTACGCGTCCACGTTCGTCAGCGGCCGAGCGCCGTCGCGGAGGATCGCCAGGCCGAGCGCTGCCTCCTCGACCTCGTCCGTGAAGGCCGGGATCACCAGCAGGTTGGGGAGACGTGCCAGCGTGGCCGCGGTCAACAGCCCGCCGACCGCGAGCACTTCCACGGCCAGACCGCTCCAGGCGCCAAGACCTGACAGGGTCCGCGCACGCTGACCGCGTGCAAGAGCGTGGGTCTCTACAGCGAGAATCGGTCACACCTCGACGCGTTGGGGCGCCCCTGTCGAACGAACACGAGCGGCCAACGTCGTGGACTACGTGGGGTTGGGGAGTCCCCGCGTGCCAGGTCACCGGCAGCACCGAAAGCGCTGAGCGGCCACGCCGGTTCGCCTTCAGATTGCCTCGGACATTAAACGACCACGATGACAGCCCGGTAGGGCATGTGGTGTAAAAGTCAGATGAACGTTTTGGCCTGCGTGCGCTCGCGTCATGACGCGAGCGACAGCCTCACTGCCCCGAGGCAAGCGTCGGCACGTGCACCCGGATGATCCGCCCGGACTCGTTCTCCGACTTGTGCCCGAACTCGGAGACGTACAGGTTGCCGTCCGGCCCGGTTGTGATGGCGGTCGGGAACGACAGCCCGCTGATGATGGTCTCGGAGCCGCCGTCCGGCGTGCGCCGCACGATGCTGCCGACGCCGGGAGTGCGGCTCGTCTCCGCGAACTGGAGCGCGTACGCCGAGCCGTCCTGCCCGAACGCCACGCCGATCGCCAGGTTCAAGCCCATCCAGGCTTCCGACAGCTCGCCGTCCAGCGTCAGGCGGCTGATGTGCGACGAGCCGAGCGGGTGGGGCAGCGGGCCGTACTCCGCGACCCAGAGCGAGCCGTCCGGCGCTGGGGTCAATCCGACCAGCACCCGGTTCGAGTACGGCAGCGAGACCAGCCGCCGCCACGCGCCGTCCGTCTCGATCTCGGTCACCGTCTCGAGGTTTGCGTCGGTCGCGTAGAGCCGTCCGTCCATCGCCGTCAGCCCGAACGGCACGCCGCCTTCGACGTCCGCGCGCACGTCGTTCAGGCGGGCCAGCGGCGGCGAGAAGTAGTTGATCTCGGTGATGTCGGCGACCCGCGTGACCCTGCCCGTGGCTGACACGCGCAAGATCGCGTTGTCGAACGAGCGGTCGCCCACGTCGCGGCCACCAGCGGCCGTTAGCACGTACAGGCTGTCGCCGATGAACGCCACACCGGCCGCGCCGTAGATGTCGTCACGCGTCTCGACGGACGGCAATCGCGGCAGCACGGTGATCAGGTGGCCGGTCCAGGAGATCTTCGTGACGCGCGCCGTCGTGCCGATGTGGTACGGCTGCCGGTCGTAGCCAGCCTGCACCAGGCGCTCGCCGCCCTTGCCGGCCTCCGCGACGTACAGCGACCCGTCCGGCCCGAACGCCAGCCCCCGCGGGTTGCTCAGGCCGGACGCCACCACGTCGAAATCGCCACGCTGGGCGGTCGCGCTGGTCGGCGTGGGCGCCAGCGCCAGGATGGCGCCAGCCAGCATCAGTGCGAACGCCGCGGCGATGCTCCTGCGAACGTTGGAAGCAGAGATGCACATACGCCAGCACTCCAGCACGTGAGAGACTCGCTACCGGAAGATCGGCGATCTCCGGTCCCACGGCGTGTCGCTGGTGCTTCCGCTGCGATGCCGGCGCGGAACGGCTGACACCTGGTGCAGCCGGCCGCCGGACCACGAACGCGCTACCCTCGCGTGGAAACCGACGGTCATGACAACCGCGTCGATCTCCGGTGGCCACAGGCGCCTTTAGTCTAGCGCCGCCCAGCCCATCTCCAATCTTAAGCTTGCGTGAAAGATCGTGCGCGCCGACGACGCGAGCCGTCGGAACGCCTTCGAACTACACTCAGTGCAGTCTCGGCGATGCCCTGGCGAAGGAGCTGTCATCGTGACCCCAGCCGACCGCCCCGATCCCGCGCCGACACCGGTCCGAACCTGTCGCATCTCGCTCAAAGCGCTCGCGGAGAGTCTGGAGGAGTCCTGGGATGAGATGACCGCCTATCTGGACCTGGAGGCCGGCGAGATCGTCTACGTGAGCGCCGGCGCCCGACGTGACCTTGAAGAGGCGTGGGAATCGTTGACCGATGATCTCGCGGACGCCTCTGAGGACGAACGTCGCACGGCTCTTCAGCAAGCGATCTCGGACCTGGAACACGTCCGTACCGAAGAGGAGCAGATCCTGGAAGCCGACGCCGTGGAGAACGGGTTTGGTACCCGCTACGTCCAACTCCCCGGTCAGGACTCGCGTGCTGGTTACCGCGACATGGAGCTCTTCATCGACACCGAAGTCGCGGACCCACGGCTACGCAATCGACTCGATCGCGCGATTCGGGGGCGTGGCGCGTTCCGACGATTCAAAGACGAGCTCCTCGATGCTCCCGTCGAACGGGAGCGCTGGTTCGCATTCCAGCAGGAGCGTCTCGAAGCCCGCGCCCGCGACTGGCTCGAAGACGAGGGAATTCAGCTCGTGGAGTGCGCGGGGCCTGCCTCCTGATCCACGGCTCGGTCGGCCAATCGCGGCGGCTCGTCTCCCGACGTGGCATCAAGAGGACGCGGGCCGGATGCGCAGCACCCGCCCGGTCCCGTTCTCCGACTTGTGGCCGTTCTCCGAGACGTAGAACGAGCCGTCCGGCCCGAGCGCCAGCCCGGTCGGGTAGTTGAGGCCCGTTGCCAGGGTCTCCAGGTGCCCGTCCGGCCAGCGGCGGATCAGGCTGCCGCTGGACGTGACACGGCTGCGAGAGGCGAACTGGAGCACGTACGCCGAGCCGTCCGGCCCGAACGCCACCTGAATCGCCTCGGTCAGCCCGGCCCAGGCCACCGTCATCTCGCCGTCCAGGGTCAGCCGGCTGATCTTCGAGGCGCCCGGCTGATGCGGCAACGGGCCGTACTCGGCCACCCACAGCGAGCCGTCCGGCGCGCCAGTCAGCCCCACCAGCACCCGGTTCGAGGCCGGGAGCTCGACCAGCCGCCGGGTCGTGCCGTCCAGGTTGACCTCGGTGACCGTTTCGAGGTTTCCGTCCGTGGCGTAGAGCCGCCCGCCCATCGCCGTCAGCCCGAATGGCACCCCGCCCTCCACATCCGCGCGCAGGTCGCGGAGGCGGGCCAGCGGTGGGTTCTGGTAGTTCAGCTGCGTGATGTTGACCAGCGTGTCCACGGCTCCGCTCGGACTCACGCGCAGGATCGCGTTGTCATAGCTCGGGTCGCCCACGTCGCGCCCGCCCGCCGCCGTCAGCACGTACAGCGTGTCGTCCACGAACGCGACCCCAGTAGCGCCGAACACGTCGTCCGGCGTCTTGACGGATGGCAGGTTGTCCAGCACCACCTGCCACGTGCCATCCGGCAGCACCCGCGTCACGCGCGCCGAACGCCCGATGTTGAACGGGACGTGGTAGAAGCCGGCCTTCACCGCCTCGTCCCCGGCTCGCCCGGCCTCGGTGATGTAGACCGCGCCGTCCGGTCCCATCGTCAGGCCGCGCGGGTTGTTCAGGCCGGACACGAGTACCTCGATCTGGGCCGACTGCTGGGCCGCCGCCGGGCCAGCGCCCGCCAGCACCAGCAGCATCGCCGCCGCCATACCCAGCATGAGCGCCCACCCGCGCACCCAGCCAGCCCCCCACCATCCTGGTTGCCTCGTGCGCGCTGGGGATCCACGGTGTGACGATGCGTCAGCCGCCCGTGAGGCGGACTTCTCAGGTCGGGTGATGGCGTTTGGGTGCGACATCCAGCTCTCCGCGATGGACAGGCTCGAGACGTTCGTGGAGACGGACTGTACGCCCTGACGCGCCGCCGGAGCTACGGTTGGCCCGCGCGGCTCCCTCCGGGGCGCGGCGGATCGACCCGATACACCGCGAATCCGGCCCCGGAGCCCGGCGTCTCGAACGGGCCGTCGTCCGGTGCGCGCAACCCCCGCGCGCGCAGCCCGCCGAGCGTCCGCCCGCGCGCCGTCTCCGCCGACACGACTACGAGTCGCCCGATCCCCGGCTCGTCGTTCACCAGGACCGGACGGTCATCCTCCAGGCGGACCGGGAACATGATGTACGGGACGTTGGCGAGGCCGAGCGCGTACTGAATGGCCCGGTGGCGTAGCGACTGGTCGCCCGGACCGCGCGAGCGAATCGCCACCTCGTTGATCCGCAGGTCGACCACGATCACTTCGCCCGGTCGCGCGGCTGCCGCTGCCCGCCGGGCCTCGGCTAGCATCTCGACGTTACCGGGCTCGGCTTCGGCGAACCGCCGCTCGTAGTCGAGCGCGTGGACCGCCGGTGCCACCACGAACGTCAGCGCAATCACGCCCACTGCCACCCGAAGCGTCAACTGGCGAGCACGTCGCAGCAGGCCGCTCGTCAGGCAGCCGACCGCCGCCGCCACGATCGGGACGAGCGGCGCCAGGTAGCGGCCGTCCGTGACCGGCTCGTACTTCGTGGTGTTCAGGTACGCCATCCCGCACAGCAGCCCGATGAACGGCAGCACCAGCAGGCTCCAGGCCCGTCTCGGCAAGGTCAGTAGCGAGACGAGCGAGACACCGGCGTACAGGAGCAGCAGCGGATCGACGGCCGCTTCCAGCGTCGGCGGCCGGAGGTCGAGCGGCCCCGCCAGCATCTGCTCCAACAACTGGCCGTGCCTCCCCAGCGACCGCGCGTACGACGCCAGACCGACCGTACCTTCACGCCCGTGCCCGTAGTCACGTATCACGGACAGCCCGTTCGTGACCGAGCTGCCGCTCGTGATCGCGTTGAACACGAGCAGGGGCGCGTTCACGAGCACCAGCAGTCCGATCGCGATCCACGGCCAGGGGGTGCGCAGCAGATGGTGGCCGCGCAGCAGCGCGTACACGCCAGCGCCCGCTACCACGAACACCGCCGTCGGATGGGTGGCGACAGCCAGCCCGAACAGCAGTCCGGCCCAGGCCACCGCCGCGCCGCGCCGCCGCTCCACCCCGAGATAGACCGCCCACAGCCCGGCCGCCGTGAACAGCGGCGTCGTTGCGTGGGACCACGCCACATGGGAGTTGACGACCACATGCAGCGGGTTGACCGCCACCAGCACGCCCGCGACGAGGCCGCCCACTCGCGCAGCCCAGACCCCGGCCGCCGAGTCGATCGGATCAGGCGCCGCTCCGTGTCCTTCGTCGGTCGGCTGCGCGATGGCGCTCGCCAGCCGCTCGGCGGCCAGCACGGTCACCACGCCACACGCCAGCGACACCATCCGAGGCAGCCAGGGGTCCGGACCGAACAACGCGAACAGCCCGGCCACCAGATAGTTCACGTGCGGCCCGATATACGGATCGACGTTCGAGAGCGGGTAGACGTGGTCGTCCACGATCGAGACGGCACGCAGCACTTCGGCCGTCTCGTCGGTCAGGCGTGGCACGTCCGCCAGGTGCCAGCCGCGGATCGCCACGGCCACCGCCGCCACGGCCACCATGCCTGCCGCCAGGCAGGCGCGCACGACCAGCTCTCTCGTCAGGCGCCTTCGGTTCGACCTACTTCCCCTGCCACTCGGCCGGACGCTTCTCCAGGAATGCCCGGACGCCCTCCTGGAAGTCGGCGCTCAGGTAGCAGGAGAGCATCAGCTCCTCGGCGTCGCGGATCGCGAACGTCTCGGTCTGGCGGCGGGCGGCCTCCTTCATGGCCGCCATCGTCAGCGGCGCGTACTTCGTCATCCGCTGGGCCTGCTCCATCACCTTCGCTTCGAGGTCGTCCAGCGAGACCACGTCGTCCACGAGACCGACGTCGAGCGCCTCTTTCGCCCGCATCAGCCGCGCCGTCAGCACGAGGTTGCGCGCCCGCGTGATCCCGATGGCCGCCACCAGCCGGCTGTAGTTGGCCGGCTGCGGGAAGTTGCCGAGCGTCCGCGCCACCGGCACCCCGAAGCGGACGTGCTCGGCGGCGATCCGGATGTCGCACGAGATCGCCATGAACAGGCCGCCGCCGACAGCGTCGCCCTGGAGCATCGCGATGGTCGGCGTCTTCATGGCGTACAGCCGCCCGATCGACTTCTCCAGCCGCGCCTCGTACCCGAGCGCGTCCTCGCGGGTCTTGAACTCCAGGAACTGGCGGATGTCGGTGCCGCTGACGAACGCCTTGTCCCCAGCGCCGCGCAGCACCAGCACGCGGATCGAGTCGTCCGCGTCTACGCGCTCGCAGGTCTCCCCGAGCGCCTCGTACATCTCCCAGGTCATCGCGTTGCGCGCCTCGGGGCGGTTGAAGGTCAGCACCGCCACCGCGCCGTCGCGCTCGAAGATCGTCTGGTCAGCCATGGGTCGCTTCGCTCCAGTAGGCGGTAGGCGGTAGGCGGTAGGCAGAAAGCGGACACCCACCGCCTACTGCTTACCGCCTACCGCCTACTTCGTTAGACCGCTCCCTGCTCGTGGAGCGCCTTGATCTCCTCGGGGGTGTACTCGAGCTCCTTCAGGATCTCGTCGGTGTGCTCGCCGCGCTCGGGGGCAGCCGACCGGATCGAGGGGGGCGTCCGTTCGAGGTTCACGCCGTGACCGGTCAGCTTCAGCTTGCCGAGCGTCGGGTGGACGGCCGGGCGCCAGGCCGGCAGCGTCTCTACCTGCTCGTTCTCGAACGCCTGCTGCGTGTTCAGGATCGGACCGGCCGGCACGCCGGCCTCGTGGAACTTCTTCTGCCAGTACGCCCGGTCCTGCTTCACCAGCCGCTTCTCCAGCTCCACCGTCATCTCCTCGCGGTGGTTCTGGCGGGCCGGTGTGGTCGAGAACCGCTCGTCGGTCAGCAGCTCCGGCGCTTCCAGCACTTCGCACAGCCGCTGGTACAGCCGCGTGCCGGACGCCTGGATGATGATGCTGCCGTCCTGGCACTTGAAGACGCCGGTCGGGACGCCAACCGGGTGGTAGTTGCCGGCCTGGGGCGGGACTTCGCCGTTCTGGAGCCAGCGCGCTGCCTGGAGGTCCATCAGGCGCATCATGCCCTGGAGCAGCGAGGTGTGGACCCACTGGCCCTCACCCGAGATCTCCCGCTCCAGCAGCGCGCAGACGGTGCCGTACGCTGCCATGATGCCGGCCGTCAGGTCCGCGATCGGCAGGCCGGCCCGCAGCGGACCGTGCTCCGGGAAGCCGTTGACCGTCATGAACCCCGAGAGACCCTGCGCGATCTGGTCCAGGCCGGCGTGATCCTGGTACGGCCCGGTCTGCCCGAAGCCGGAGATGCTGGTGTAGACCAGACGCGGGTTGATCTTCTTCAGCGTCTCGTAGTCGATCCCGAGGCGATGCTTGACGCGCGGCCGGAAGTTCTCGACCAGCACGTCGGAGACGCGAGCCAGCCGGAAGATGATCTCCTTGCCTTCTGGCTTCTTCATGTCAACTTCGATGCTGCGCTTGTTCGGGTGCAGGTTCTGAAAGTCGAAGTTGTGGCGCCCGCCGACGCTGTCGTCCTCTTCGCCGGGCATCTCGACCTTGACGACCTGGGCGCCCATCTCCGAGAGCTGGCGGATGCAGGTCGGGCCGGAGCGAGCGCGAGTCAGGTCGAGCACACGGATGTGGGACAACGGCTCCATTGGGACACTCCATCGGGACCCGGCCGTCGTGACCGGGACGAGTCTAGCCAGGGCGCATGGCACGGCTGTCGAGGGCGCCGTCGCACGGCGGCGCCCGTCATTGGCCCGATGGTACCACGCGCGAGAAAGCTAGCGCGGAAGCCAGCTCACGTCGTCCGGGTTGACGAGGTCCGGGGCCGTCCAGCCGTGCAGGTCGTACTCGCCGAGGCAGGTTTCGACCATCCCCTTCATGCGGTCCGCCAGCCCGATCGCCTGCGAGATCCCGAGCGTGCTGATGCGCGTCTCCTCGGTCGAGCCGGCCCAGTTGATCTCGTACAGCTCGCCGCGCCCGCCCAGCTCGCTGCCGATACTGTCCCAGAGCAGCTTCATCAGCTTGACCCGCTCGACCGAGTCGTAGCCGTTGGTGCCGCGCACGTAGGTGTCCAGGTAGGCGCGCAGCTCGGGGTTCAGGAAATCCTTCGCGCTGGAGTTCAGGTAGATCAGGCCGCTGGCGACGCTCTGCTCGATCAGGTTCTTGACGATCGGGTAGAAGGTCGGGCCGAACGCCCAGAACGCCGTGCCGGCCTGGATGTCCGGCAGCACCGCGCCGTTCACCCAGGGGGTCGGGTTGCGGGCCATCGCCTCGGACAGGCTCCAGAACAGGTTGCGGTAGGCGACGATCTCGCCGGTCCGCACCTGCTGACCGCGATAGTCCTTCGTGCCGGTCGCTTCGAGCGCCTTCATCATCAGGCCGCCGAGGAGCTCCAGCTTGACGGCGAGCCGGGTACAGCCGTGCATCAGCGCGCGCGGCAGGAAGCCGGTCTGCGGGAAGAAGTTGTTCGCCTTGTCCACGTCGCCGTAGACGAACACGTCCTCCCACGGGATCAGCACGTTGTCCAGCACGAAGATGGCGTCGTTCTCGTCAAGGCGGCTGGAGAGCGGGTAGTCGAACGGCGTGCCCATCACGGCGGCGGTGTTTTCGTAGGAGGCGCGCGAGATCAGCTTCACGCCGGGCGCGCTCATCGGCACCATGAAGATGCAGGCGTACCGCTTGTCTTGCAGGGGGATCAGGCCATTGTGGGCCACGAACGTCGCGTTCGTCAGCGCCGAGCCGGTCGCCACGACTTTCGCGCCGCTGACGACGATGCCGTTGTCCTTCTCGTCCACCACGTGGACGCAGACTTCGGAGCGCTCGTGGATCGGGCGGTCACGGTCAACGGGCGGGTGGATGATGGCGTGGTTGAGGAACAGCAGCTGCTCCTGGGCGCGCTTGTACCAGGCGCGAGCGTTCGCGTCGTACGGCGCGTAGAAGTCCGAGTTGGCGCCGAGCGTCGCCAGGAACGCGGCCTTGTAGTCGGGCGAGCGCCCGAGGAAGCCGTAGGTCAGCCTGGCCCAGGCCGCGATGGCGTCGCGGCTGGCGAGCTGCTCCTCAGCGCTCGTCGGCGCGCGGAAGAAGCGATGGGTGTAGCCGCCCGAGCCGGTGTCGGTCTCGGTGGTCAGGACGTCCTTCGTGGCCGGGTCGTGGATCGCGTCGTACAGGCGGGCCACCATCCGCGCCGTGTTGCGGAAGGCCGGGTGGGTGGTGACGTCCTTGACCTTCTCGCCGTACAGCCAGATCTCCCGACCGTCCCGCAGGCTTTCGAGGTACTCCGCCCCGGTCATCGGCCGCGTCGCCGTCGTTTGCGCGGGCGCCGGCTGGGTGCTCTCCACCGTCATCGCTGCTCCTCCTCGTCGCGGCCCGATGACGGCGCACGTGCCCCGGGACGTCATCGTCTGGTGACCGCCCCTCGATTCTCGCGCACCGTCTGGACTCCGTCAACAGAAAGCCGTCGACGGGATGTGCGTCAGAGTTGTGCCCAGCTAGACCCGGGGGCGCGATGAATCGCGCCCGTACAAGGCAGGATCCCGGTACGGGCGCGATTCATCGCGCCCCACGAAGGATTGACGCACACCCACGTTCACGGCTCGCAGTCGGCGCTACCCGGCGAGCTCGGCCAACGCCGCGTCGACGGTTGGGAGCGGGCGCTGCCGCAGCCAGGCGACCCGCAACCGGAATCCCGGTACGGCCCGCGACGTGTAGATGCCGTCCTCGTCCACGACGCCCATCCGATACCGTCCGTCGTCGCCGAGCTGGTAGAACCGCTCATCGCCGTGCAGCGGATCGACGACCCAGTACTCCGGGACGCCGGCATGCTCGTACTCGGCCAGCTTCTCGCCCAGGTCGCGGCTGACGCTCTCCGGCGAGACGACCTCGATCACCAGGTCGGCCGGACCATTCACGAACGTGTGCGTGACCCGGTCGGCGTGGGCGTCGTTGATGAACAGCACGTCCGGCTCTCGACCGCTCGGACGAGACGGGAGCCGCATTCGGAACGGTGCCTGGAACACCTCGCCCAGGCCATGACGCTGCACGAAGAGCGTCAGCAGGATGTACAGGAATCCGGCAAGACGCTGGTGTTCATCTGTCGCAGGCGACATCTCGACGATCTCTCCATCGACCCACTCGGCGTGGACGTCCTCGTCGAGCCAGTCCAGGAAGTCTTCCCAGGCAACCGGGGCAGGCGGGGGCGGCAGGTAGTCTGGCGCCGTTCTGGGATCGCAGAGATCGTCCCGTCCGATGCTCGCCGTCCGGTTCGTCTGTGTCGTCATGGAGGGTCTCCCGCTGCGCGACCGAGCAGTATCAGCCTACCACGCCGTGAGCCCACCGCGCGCCGCGCTCGCGTCATGCAGACAAAAACCCCCTCTCCATCGAGATGAAGAGGGGGCTGGGGTGGGGCCGCTTCTCCCTGAGCGCTACTGCCCCATCGCGAAGCTGCCGCCGCCGATGATCAGGCCCATCACGCAGTACAGCAGGAACATCGGGATGATGCCGATAATCGCCGTGATGACCGCCTGGCCGGTCGAGATGTCGAGCGCCTGCCGCAGCGCGATGATGCCCGCGACGATCAGCCAGACGAACGTGACGAGCGAGACGATGCCGCCCAGCACCGGGATGAACTGCAGGATGTTGAGCGCACCGGGCGTCTGCGCGAAGCCGATCGTGCGCAGCAGCTCGCCGGGCGTCGCCTGACCCTTGAAGATCGACGTGCCGATCCAATACGTGATGTACGACCAGGCGACCCAGCCGACGAACGCCATGACCAGCCCGCCGACGAACGCCAGGACCGCGCTGCCGGTCTGGCCGGCCGCTCCGAATCGCACGGCGCCGCCGATCGCTCCGCACAGCGCCACGATCCCCACCACCGTTGCCGCTTGACTGGTGGCGCTCAGGTCGGCCTCGACCTCTTCGAAGAGGCTCGAATCCAGACGGGCCGCCCGCATCATTCGCTCAAAGAGCATCGAGAGCCCCCTTCCCATGAAAGCAGCGTCCCGGTTGACGAAGCCAGCCGACACGATCCGGACCGCGGGTAGGCTGACGATCCAGTCGCCAGCCAGCCGACACCTCTGCCGGCCTCACCGTCAGCCGTCGCGATGCGCGAGCTTGCCCCAGGCCAGACCAGTGTAGCGGACCGTGCGTCGTCTGTGGACCCCAGGATCGGCGCCTCTCGCCGTCCGGTGGCGAGACTGTAAGTCTTTCTGTCAGCCTGCCCCGCTCAGCGCCTGCCCAGCGTCCGGGCCGCCTGCTCGCTCGCCTCGTTGATCTGCTGGCGCAGCTGCCGGATCTGGACCACGATCTCGGCGTCGCTCGTGATGATGACGCCGGCCGCTTCGAGCTCGCGCTGGCGGGCCACCAGCTCCCCGAGCTCCGCCTTCGCCGCCTCGATCCGCTTCGTCAGCTGCAACGACTCCAGCTCGCGCTCGGCCCGTGCCCGGATCAGCCCCAGGTCGCGCAACGTCGCTTCGGCCACCCCGATCCGCTGCTGGATCTCGGCCATCAACCCGAGCGTCCCGTCAAGCGAGCTGTCCCCATAGACGCTGTACTCGACCGCCCGACGTAACTGGTCGCGGAACTGTTGTCTGACACCCGTGTACTGGGCCTCTTTGGCCGTCACGTCGGCGAGCAACAGCCTGAGGCGGGCGATCGTCGTGTCGATCTTCTGGACCATGCCCTCACCCCACAGATGCGTCGAAGATAGCGCGCACACCACGGCGATCCCGGCGGGAGTGTCGCACGGGGCCGTGTCAAGCTCTCCCAATCGCCGCGCGGATGCAGTTCAGCAATGTGTCGATCTCGAACGGCTTGGTCAGGATAGCCGAGACGCGCGCCCGGTGGGCAGCCGTCAGGCGGTCGGTGTACGCCGAGACGATGATGACCGGCGTCCTGACGTCCGTGTCGTCGTCGATCTGGTTCAGCACCTGGAAGCCGTCGAGCGTCGGCAGCGACAGGTCCAGCGTAATCAGCGCCGGCCGGATCGCACGCGCCAGCTCGAGCCCCTCGCGGCCGTCCACCATCAGGATCGGACGAAACCCCTCGACGGTCAGCAGCGTCGACAGCATGTTGCCGATGGCCGGATCGTCCTCGAGGACGATCACCGTTCGGTCGGGTGCATTCCCTGCCACGTGATCGCTCACGCGCACTCCAGCTCCCTGCGAAGTCCGCCCCGCCCCCGGTTGAGCTTCGTGACCGCCATTATACGGACGCTCGCACCTCTGGCAAGGCGCGTATCGACTATCTCAGCGCCACGCGGCCTGGATTGGTTTGGCCGGTCTCCTGCCGTCGCCTAGAATGCCTGAGGTAGACTCAAGCGGTAAGCCTATCGAGCGAACACAGAGGGAGCAGGCGATGGCCGACGTTGCGGAGACCACGGCTCGGGTCCGAGAGATGCTGGACGGGTCACCCTGGGAGTACGCCGTCGACGAAGACGACCCGAACACGTTTACGCTCGAATTCGAAACGAGCGTCCGCGACCATCTCGGCGTCAGCGTCATCGTCACCGAGGAGTGGGTCGTCATCTCGCACATCGTCGGTCGGAACCCGTCCGAGAACGAGGCGGCCATGCACCGCCGGCTGCTGGAGCTCAACTGGATCCTCAACAGCTGCAAGTTCGCCGTGGACGAGGAGGGGGACGTCATCCTGCTGGACGAGCAGCTCGCCTCTGACCTCGACCCCGCCGAGCTCATTGCCTCCATCGAGGCGATCGCCGTCGCCAGCGAGGAGTACTACGAGGAGCTGACCCGGCTCGGCCTGCGCGCCTGATCCCGACCTGACGCCTTCGCCGGCTGACGACCTCGCCACGGAAGGGAGCGACGATGACCACCTCCGCCAGCACCCGCAAGCCGACCCAGGATCAACTCCTGGAGTGGATGCAGAGCCTCTCCAACTGGGGCCGCTGGGGCCAGGACGACCAGAAGGGCACCCTGAATCTGGTCACGCCCGAGACCACGAAGCGGGCGCTCGGGCTGGTGCGGGAGGGCGTCAGCGTCAGCTGTGCCCGGCCGGTCACGTTCGAGGCCGCCGCCGACACGCCGATCCCGCCGACCCACTACATGCGCGGCGGCGGCGACAAGTACCGCCCTGGCGAAGGGCCAGACCGCCAGGCCGTCTCGGACTACATCGGGATGGTCTTCCACGGGCACACCGTCACCCACGTGGACAGCCTCTGTCACTTCATGTGGGACGGCAAGATGTACAACGGCGCGTCCTCCACCCTGATCGACAGCCGTGACGGCGCCCAGAGCCACGACGTCACCGCCGCCGAGCTGGGCATCCTGACGCGCGGCGTCCTGGTGGACGCCGCCCGGCTGCGCGGCGTCGAGGCCATCGCACGCGGCGACGGCGTCGGCCTGGACGACGTCGAGCGGGCCGAGCGCGAGTGCGGCTTCACGATCCAGGAGGGGGACGTCCTGCTGCTGCGGACCGGCCAGCTCGGGCACCGCGACCGCCACGGCGCGGTGGACGTGAACGTCGCCGGCAGCTCCGGGCCGCAGCCAGAGCTGCTGCCGCTGTTCAAGGAGCGCGGCATCGCCGTGATGGGCTCCGACACCGGCAACGACGTGGCCCCGAACACGTACCCGCGCTTCTCCAACCCGGTCCACCAGATCGGGATCGTGGCGCTGGGGCTCTGGATCCTGGACAACGCCTGGCTGGACGATCTCTCCGAGGCGTGCGCGGCTCGCAACCGCTGGGAGTTCCTGATCAGCATCAACCCGCTGCGGATGCCGACCGTGACCGGCTCGCCGGTCAACCCGATCGCCGTCTTTTAGGGCCAGGCGTACTGCTGAATCCCTGTCGTCATCCCGAGTCCTCGCCGTCACCCCGAGTCCTCGCCGTCACCCCGAGTCCTCGCCGTCACCCTGAGTCCTCGCCGTCACCCCGCGTCCTCGCCGTCACCCCGCGTCCTCGCTGTCATCCCGAGGGAGCCCCGGCGACCGAGGGATCTCACGCTTCGGAGCAGGGCAGCGTGAGATCCCTCGCGGCGGTATGTCGCAGGAATGGGGACTGGGCGGCCGCTCGGGATGACAGGGGGATGTGAGCGCCTTCGAGTTGTCGGCGAGGCCGGCTCGGCAAACCGAAGCGTGTCTCGCAAACCGGACCGTGTCTCTCTGCCTGATGGAGGCCGACGCAGAAGTTGTCGCGGAAATGTTCACAGCTCCGTGACAGATCCGCGAAAAAGCCGTCGTAGTCGCTCCGTATCCTGATCTCAGGTGGTCGGCGGGCACCGACGCCACCGAGACACACGAGATCGACGATACGGGGAGTTACGACGATGAAGCGGCAGTTCACGAGCGCGGCGTTCGGTCTTCTTCTGGCGGTTGGCACCCTGGTCCCGGTCGGCGGCACCGCGCTGGCCGCTCCCGCTGAGGCGCAGGGCATGGTGCTTCACGGGTGCGTCATCACCGCCGGCGACGACGAAGTGGTGTTCCGGGTCAGTGGCACCGGCGTCGGCGGGGCTGGACGGGTGATCCACGTCAAGACCGCGGCCATTCCGGACTACGACCCGGCCACCACGGCGGACGCCTGCGGCGCCATCGTCGTCTACCAGGAGGACGGCGTCTGGTACGCCGAGTCGATCAGCGTGACGCGTGACGACGATGGGGACGTGACCGTCAACCAGAACAGCGGCTCGCGGCCAGTCGGACCGCGCGGGCGCTGAGACGAGGAGTCAGGAGTCAGGAGTCAGGAGTCAGGAGGAGCGATTCTTTACCGGACACGCTTCCAAGGGGCGAGGACGATCGAACGATAGACGAAGGAGCCAGGGCACACCGCTCCGGCTCCTTCGTCGTTTCGGCTATCGTGCCGAAAAACGCGAGGTATACCGATGTCCGCTCCGTCCCGGCCGCCGGCCATCCCGACCGTTCAAATTGACAACGACCGGGTCCGCGTCACCGAGTGGCGCTTTCCTCCCGGCACGACGACCGGCTTCCACCGCCACGAGTACGACTACGTGGTGGTGCCGATGACCACCGCGCGCCTGCGCATCCTGACGCCGACCGGTGAGATGGCCGGCGAGCTGATCACCGGTCAGGCGTATTTCCGGACCGCCGGCGTCGAGCACGAGGTGGTCAACGACAACGCCTTTGAGGTGGTCTTCGTCGAGACGGAGCTGAAGGCGTAGCGGAGAGTAGAGAGCAGAGAGTGAGAGTGTGCGGGGATGATCCACTCTCACTCTCTGCTGGTGTTCGCGTAGTGAAGTGTCCGCCGCTCAGTCCGCCAGGGTCATGTCGGTGAAGAGGGTGATGCCGTCGGAATGCGGGGTCCACTTCAGCTTCGTCGAGGCTCCGTGGACGTAGTCGAGCCCAAAAAGCGGGATGAACCAGTACTGATCGTAGGCGTAGGCCCAGGCCGCCTGGTATGTCTTGTCGCGCTCCTCGCCGGTCTGCCCGCCGGCATCCTTCAGCATTTGGTCGAGCTTCGGGTCGCAGATCAGCGAGAAGCGCGCCCCGCACATGTACGACTGGTCGACCACACGGGAGCTGTCGAGGACCGGGTTGCTCGGGCTGCGCAGGAGCAGGTCAGTCTGGGCCTGATCCGGTTTGACGGCCCGGAGCGCCTCATTCCACTGCGCGATCTCCAGCGGTCTGATCGAAACCTCGAGCCCGATCTCTTTGAGCGAGTTGGCGACGATCTCGGTCACCTCGCTCGCCTTCGGAAAGTAATTCGGGCGGGTGACAATCTCGAGTTTGGTGCCGGTGGCGCCGGCCTCCTGGATCAGCTTCTTGGCCAGGTCCGGCTGATACGGGTAGTCCTGCATGCTGGCGTTGTAGCCGACCGAGCCCTTGCGGATGAGCTGACCCTTGAGCGGCACCGCGACCCCGCCCGGGTAGAGCGCATCGATGATCCCCTTCGTGTCGATGGCGCTCACGATCGCCTGCCGCACCCGGATGTCCTTCAGGACGGGGTGTTGCGGGTTGAGGCGGACGCTCGGCGACTCCATCGTCGGCTCGATGATCGTCTGTGGCATCTGCTGCCGCATCTCGGCCGGGATCAGGTATGCGAGGGTCGCCTCGCCAGTCTGGGCCATGCCGGCCCGGACGGCGGCCTCCTTTCGGCCGAGGATCTTGATCTCGTCGATCGTCGCCTTCTTCGGCCCCCAATACTTCGGGTTGGCCTTGAGCAGGAGATGGCTCCCCTGCTGCCATTCGACCAGGGTGTATGGCCCGCTGCCGACGGCAGTGACCGTGCGCTTCTGGGGATCGACGCTCTTGAGCCACCCGGGCGCCGGGATCGGGAAGCGCGTCATCCGGGCCGGCAAGATCGCGTCTGGCTGGCTGGTGATGATCTCGACGGTGAAATCGTCAACCTTCGTCGCAGACTTCAGGAAGCCGTACTCGCCGAGCGACGTGCCTGGCTCAGCCGGGTTGACGATGTCCTCGACGGCGGCGACCACCGCGTCGGCAGTGAATTTCTCGCCGTTGTGAAACGTGACGCCCTGGCGAAGCTTGAAGCGCCAGGTGTTCGGGTCTGGCCTGGTCCAGCTCTCGGCCAGCTCGGGGACGATCTTCGGCTCGCCGGAGGACCAGTCGCGGAAGGTCAGGTGGTCGTAGACGTTGTCCAGCACCAGATAGGCGATATTCGTGCTGGCGTTCTTGGTCACGATCGTGTCCGGCTCGGACTCGACGACCATCACGAGCTGACCCTTCGGCGCGGCGCCCCCAGCGGGCTTGGCGGCCTCAGCGGGCTTTGCCGCTTCGGTGGGCTTCGCGGGCGCGGCGGCGGCGGGGGCCGTCGTGGCGGCGGGGGCCGTCGTGGCGGCTGGCGCGGCCGGCTTCGCCGCCTCGGTAGGCTTGGCGGCCTCGGTAGGCTTGGCGGCCTCGGCGGGCTTTGCGGGAGCAGCCGTCGGCGCCGCGGGCGGCGCTGGCGCACAGGCGGTCAGCAGGCTGATGACAACCAGCACTGTCATGCACAGCCGAAGATGACAGACGAGTCGGCTCGGGTTTCCGCGATAGATGACCATCGGCGTTCTCCATCGAACTGGGTCGCTCTCAACGCGTAGCTTCGCTCGGCCGAAACCGTTCGCTCAGGTGCCTCAGACGACGACTCGTGCCTCCCGCAGCTCGGATATCTGGTCTGGCGTGAGGCCGAGAAGGTCGGTCAGCAGCTCCTCAGTATGCTGGCCGACCGTTGGGGTTGAGCCGACGACGACCTCGCTGCGGCCGAAGTGCCAGAAGTCGCCGGAGACCGAGATCGTGCCGGCGATCGGGTCAGGCACCTCGACCAGCACGCGCCGCTCCCAGGGATGCGGATCGGCTTCGGCCTGGGCGATGGTGTTGACCGGCGCGGCGGTGATGTCGTGCTTCGTGAAGTGGTCGATCGCCTGCTGCATGGTCAGATCGGCGAGGACGGCCTTGACGGCCTCGGCGACGACGGAACCGTGCTGCTGGCGGACCCTCCGCTCCGTGAAGCGCGGGTCGTCGAGCCACTCCGGCTTGCCCAGCGCCCGGCACACGCGCGGCCACTGGTGCTGGTCGCCCGCCGAGATGAGCACCCAGCCATCGCGGCACGGATAGACGCCGCTCGGAGGTGCGCCGCCGCCAGCCCCGCGCGGCGGCAGCGTGCCGCCCCCATGCTGGGCCGTGATCGGGATCTCGGTCAGGCTGTAGCCGCTGTCGGCCAGGCAGACGTCGATGGTCTGGCCTTTGCCGGAGACCGAGCGCTCGACAATGGCGGCAAGCGTCCCGATGGCGGCGTGCAGGGCGGTGGTGCGGTCGATGATCGGGACGCCGGTCTGGATCGGCGGCATGCCCTCCTGGCCGGTCACCATCATGATCCCGGACATCGCCTGGCCGATCGGGTCGTAGCCGATCCGTTCGCTGTACGGGCCGAACTGGCCGTACGCCGAGACGTTGACCATGATGATCCGGGGATTCAGCTCCGTCAGAACGTCGTAGCCGAAGCCCATCTTGTCGATGGTGCCAGGGCGGAAATTCTGGAGAAAGACGTCGGAGACCTTCACCAGATCGCGCAGGATAGCTTTGGCCCGCTCCTGTCGCAGGTCCATCGCGAGAGACTTCTTGCCGCTGTTGTACTGGACGAAGTACGCGCTCTGGCCGTTCGCCCACGGTCCGTGGGCGCGGGTCTCCTCACCTTCGAGGCGCTCGATCTTGATCACCTCCGCGCCGAGGCGGGCCAACACCTGGGCGCAGCGGGGGCCGGCCTGGTGCCGGCCGAGATCCAACACGCGGATACCGTCAAGCGGTCGGGTTCCGTCGCCCATGTCCAGATCCTCCTTGATCCAGCCCGGTGGCGTTCCGCTCGTGCCCGCCTGGGTCACGCCTGACGAGCCTCGACGGTCGGCCGGGGCGTATGACCCGGCCGACCGGGTAGGACTTACGGCTCGTCGCCGTACTGGCGGATGCTGCGCGGGCGGAAGTGCTGGTAGGCGTGCGCCCGCAGCGCGTCCTCGTCCAGGTCGATGCCCAGGCCGGGCGTCGTCGGCAGGGCCACGTAGCCGTCCTTCTGGAGCAGCGGCGGCCGCGCGATCTCCTTGCCGAGTCCCTCGAAGTTGACGAAATACTCGGTGATGAGGAAGTTCGGCATCGTGGCGGCGGCGTGGACCGTCGCGGCGAGCCCGATCATGGTGCTGTTGTAGTTGTGCGGCGACATCGCGACGAGGTGGGCCTCGGCCATCGCCGCGATCTCCTTCAGCTCCAGAATTCCGCCCACGTTGCAGACGTCGGGATTGAGGATGTCGGCGGCGCGGCGCTCGAACACCTCGCGGAACTCGGTCTTGGTGTACAGCTCCTCGCCGGTCATGATCGGCAGGTTGATCTTGCCACGGACCTCGGCCATCGCGTCCAAGTTGCGCGCCGAAACCGGCTCCTCGAACCAGTACGGGCGGTACTGCTCGATCTCGTTCGCGACACGGATCGCGTTGATCGGGGCCAGCCGTCGGTGGACCTCCACCATCAGGTCGATGTTCGGCCCGACCGTCTCGCGCATGATTCGTACGCCCTCGATGGCGGCCCGCTCCTGGTCCTTGTCGATGTAGGCGCGCCACGGGTTCGGGAACGGGTCCCACTTCAGCGCCGTGAAGCCCTGCTCGATGATCTCCAGGGCGCGGGCAGCGGTGGCGTGGGGGTCTTTGCCGCCGTCGCCCCAGCCGTTCGCGTAGACTCGGACCTTGTCGCGGCAGGGACCGCCGAGCAGGTTGTAGACCGGCTGGCCGCACGCCTTGCCCGCGATGTCCCACATCGCGTGCTCCAGCGCGCTGATCGCCGAGTAGCATTCCATCGAGCCGCGCTTGCCCAGGAAGTCCAGGTACGCCCACTGGGTGAAGTGCTTGATGGCGAACGGGTCGCGGCCCACCAGATAGTTGGCCATCTCGTGGACCGAGATCTCGATCGAGCGGTCGCGGTCGGCCTGGGTGTACGCCTCGCCCCAGCCGTGGATACCCTCGTCGGTGTTCACCTTGACGAAGAGCAGGTTCTTGCCTCGTCCGTTCGGATGGACGATGAACGTCTCAACTCCGGTGACCTTCACGGTCAGCCACCTCCGCTTCTGTGTGCGCCGGCAGGGTACCACGGCGACGAGTAGATACGATTCAGCGCCCCTCGCCCCTCGCCCCTCGCCCCTCGCCCCTCGCCCCTCGCCCCTCGCTACTGGGCCTTATCCCCCTGGTCCCACCAGAGCCCCATGCGGGCATTCGTGCCGCCGTCCACGTAGAGGGTCTGGCCGGTGATGAAGTCGGCGGCGTCCGAGGCGAGGAACGCCGCCGCGTGCCCGCAGTCGGCCGGCGTCCCAACGCGGCCCCACGGCACCATGCTGTTGCCGAATTCGCGGGTGTAGTCCGGAATGTCGAAGTAGCGGGGCACTTCGATGATGCCCGGGCCGATGGCGTTCACCCGGATGTGGTGTGGGGCCAGCTCGATGGCCAGCTCGCGCGTAAAGGCGATAATCGCGCCCTTCGTGCCCGCGTAGGCTGCGTGGCGCGGGAACCCGCCGCCGCCGTGCACCGACGTAATGTTGACAATCGAGCCGCCGCCACGCTGAAGCATGCTCTTCGCGGCGTCCTGCGCGCAGAAGAAGTAGCCGCGCATGTTGAGGTTGAACACCTCGTCGTAGACCTCCTGGGGCGTCTCCAGGAAGTCGAGCGCGCGCGTGACGCCGGCGTTGTTCACCAGCACGTCCAGCCCGCCGAGCGCGTCGATCGCCTCGCGGACCACCCGGCGGCACTGTTCGACCTCGCCGAGCCGCCCCTGGATCGCCACCGAGCGCCGTCCCATCGCTTCGATCTGCTTGACGGTCTCGCGGGCGCCCTGCTCGCTGCCGGCGTAGTGGACCGCCACGTCCGCGCCCTGCCGCGCCAGCTCCAGCGCGATCCCCTGCCCGATGCCCATGCCGGCGCCGGTCACCAGCGCCAGCTTCCCCGCCAACGACGTTGCCTCGGCCACGTCATCCTCCCTGACTCGCGTAGTGGGTCGCCGTCAGGTTCTCACATTGCGGGGTGGCGATCCAACACGGCGAGCCAGTCCGACCGGTGGGGCAGCACGTCGAGGTCGTCGATCAGGAAGCGCACCACATGGCTTGCCGCGATTGGCCCGGTCGGCGGGTGCAGCTTGTGCATCTCGACGGCGTCATGCGTCCCATACGCATGGACATGCGGCCACGTCACCTGCCACTGATGTCGGATGCCAATGGAAGTCAAAGATCGGAGCGCCGGCGTGGGTGCTGATCTCGTACACCCAGCCTGCTAGGTTAGCGACCCACCAGCCTCGCCGCTCCGTCGCTGGATCGAGCGGTGTAGGTGATGGACACCTCGAATCGAATCGGGTCCAGGCCGCGACTTCGGCGTAGAACGGCAACGCCGACCTGGAGCTGCACAGGCATCGTACGGCCCACCGGGCTGGCTGCCACGCGCGACGAACCCGACATTCGTCACACATCGTAGGACATCGCTGTACGGCGCGATGAAGTCCAGGACAGCTGAGCGAGGAGATCTACTCGCCAAACGAGCGCATACTCGCGAGGAAGAGATGGTCGCGGTGTTCGCCGTCGTCGATCACCTCGTCCACTCCCCAGAGTCGAGGCGGCGTAAGAACTCCTCGCCGCTCATCCCGACCAGATCGCGAGCCATCTTGTCGAAGTAGGCGTGCGCCTCATCATCATCTTCCATGAAGATGACGTTCGGCGCATGCGACCCGTCTTCGATTGATTCGTGCGGCAGTGCCATAGCGGCCTCCAGCGCGACCGACACACGCGCTCATACTGGTGTACCACGCCAGCCGAGCATCGCGGAAGCCGCGCCAACCTCCGCATGAGACGGTCACCGAACGCCGAGCCTTCGATCAGGAGCTGCTGTCCCTGGCCGCGGCGTACGCCCGCCAGCCGCCGTACTCCGAGATGTCGCGGTGGTGGCCCTCGGCCAGCTCGCGTGGGTACAGAATGCCGTCCACGGTTCTGCCGTCGGAGAGCTTGACCGGCCCCTTGTACAGGTGCGGCGGCTCGCCGGCCTCCACCCGCGCCCACACCTCGTCCGGCAGCCGGTACATCTCGCCAGGCACCGAGACGCCGCCCTCTTCGCCCTCATTCAGCTCGAACATGCCAGGGTGGCGGTCCCCAATCGAGTAGATGCGGTAGCACGGAATCGTCTGAAACTCGCCGAGAAACTCCGCGCCATCCAGATTCGGATGCAGAGCGAGGCCGCGCATCAGCGTGCCATTCACGAACAGCTCGACAGGCACTCGTTCGTCTCCAACGAAAGCCCCCTCTCCCTCGCAAGGGAGAGGGGGTTGGGGGTGAGGGGTCAATGACCTACGCCTCGGCGGCGACCGCCGTCTCCTCCTCGGCTGCAACCGGCGCCGGCGCCTCCCCGCGCGTCAGCACCCAGATCACCGCGCCGAGCACGAGGTACCCCAGCGCCATCGTCAGCGTGGTCTTCGTGACCTCCAGCTGCGTGCCGTGGATGAACCCGATCGCCGAGAGCACCGCTCCCGCCGCGCAGTAAATCACCGCCGAGCGGAAGTCACGGTCGATCACGAACGCCGCGATGGCCCCCAGCACCATGCCGGCCAGGATCGCGCCGCCGCCGAGCATCGCCATGCCATCGTAGACCAGGCCGGCCTTGCCCATCGCCTCGGCGCCCAGCTTGGCGGCGTTTGTGCCGGCCGCGTTCAGGGCGCTGTCCACCAGATTCTGGCCCCAGGCCGCCAGGTTCGGGACCAGCGCCAGCACGATTGCCGGCGCGTGCCGGATCGGGGTCGCCTCGAACGCCTGCGCCGTGATCACGATGCCGATGTAGAGCAGGATCGGCAGGACCGCCACCAGCGGGACTACCGCCAGCAGCAGCGCCACCAGTCCCAGCCAGCAGACCACCGCTACCCCGATGCCCGTCGCCAGCGAGTAGCCGATCCGACCGCCAATCGCCTTCCAGCCCGGGTGCCCGATGTACACCGCCGGCGGGAACGGGCTCCCCAGGAACGAGCCGACCACCGCGCCGAGGCCGTCCGCCAGCAGGATCTGGCGCAGGTTGTAGCTGTCGCCAGCCGCCTCGGCGCTCTCGACGTTGTTCATCCCCTCGGTGAAGTTGTAAATCCCGAGCGGGATCGCCGTGACCAGCAGCGGTCCGATCCCGGCGAGGCCGGTCACCACATCAAGTGAAAGGTTCGGTATGTGCAGACCCAGGCTCCCGAACGCCTTCCCGACCTCAGTCGGCTGCATCATGCCGCTCAGGTTGAGCAGCGCCGCGATCCAGGCAATCGCCGTCCCAATGGCGACCGCGATCAGGCCGCCCGGCAGGTTCATCGGCAGGCGCACGCCCGCCATCCAGCTCACCAGAATGATGCCGAGGGTGATGAACGCGATCCACGGCGCTTCCCAGCTCTGGAAGGCCGGCCGCATCGAGATGAACGTCAGCGAGATGCCCGCCAGCGTGCCGAGCATCGCGGCGCGCGGCGTGTACTTGCGGATGGTGGGGCCGATAAACGCTCCGATCAGCACGATCACGCCGATCACGAACGACCAGGCCAGTCCGGCCTGCCAGGCCAGCCGCCAGCCGTCCGGGCCGGGGTTCGCCAGCTTGATCGGCAGCATGATCAGGAACACGACGATGAACATGTGCGGCACGCTCGGGCCGTACGGCATCGCCGTGACGTCAGACCGGCCTTCCTTCTTCGCCAGTTGGACCGCCAGGAAGGTGTACCAGAGGTTCCCGAGCGGCAGCGCGATCCCCAGCGCCGGCAGGATTCGGCCGAACACGACGTCGCCCGGCATCTCGATGACGCCGAGCACCAGCCCGCTCAACACGAGCACGTTCAAAATGACGTTGGTGAACAAGCCAAAGAAGGCGTTCCAGTCTCCGCCGACCCACCAGCGGACCGGAGTCGCCTGCGAGGTTGCCGTGGCCATCTACTCCTCCTCTGGACGTCTCAGGCGGTTGCCGCGATCGGCTCGGCGGCCAGGGCCGTCAGCAACGCCTCCGACGGCGCGACCCAGCCAAAGATGCCGCCCTGTGCCTTGATCATCTCCAGCGCCACCCGCTGAAACTCCGGGAAGTACGAGGCCACGCAGTCCGAGAGCACCAGGCACTCGTAGCCGCGGTCGTTCGCCTCGCGGACCGTGGTGTGGACGCAGACCTCGGTGGTGACGCCGCAAACGATCAAGTGCGTGATGCCGCGCATCTTCAGGATGGCATCCAGGTCGGTGGCGTAGAACGAGCCCTTGCCGGGCTTGTCCACCACCGGCTCGCCGGGCAGCGGCTTCAGCGCGTCCACGATGTCGTGGCCGTACTCGCCGCGCACCAGAATCCGCCCCATTGGCCCCGGATCGCCGATGCCGTTGTCCAGGCGGCCCCTCGCCTTCTTGGCCGGCGGCAGGTCGGTCAGGTCCGGGCGGTGGCCCTCACGGGTGTGGATCACGAGCATCCCCAGCTTCCGCGCCGTCTCCAGCACGCGCTCGGTGGGAGGGATGGCAGCTCGTAGCAGCGAGACGTCATTCCCCAACGCCTCGCCGAAGCCACCGGGATCGACGAAATCGCGCTGCATGTCGATCACCAGCAGCGCGGTCGTCTTCAAATCGAGCTCGAACTCGTATGGCTCGGCCTGTACAGTCGGCATGTGTCCCCCAGACAGGCAGGTGACCGGGCGCCCTCTCCCTCGCCCAGCCTCAATGAACGGCCGCTAGTCCGCGACCAGATGCGTGCCGGTGCGACCGGCCATCGCCTCCTCCAAATGGGAAGGCGACGTGATGATGACCTCCTTTCCGCCTCGCGAGATCGTCTCCATCGCCGCCCGGATCTTCGGACCCATGCTCCCCTCCGGGAACTCCCCGGCCTCCAGGTAGGACTGGGCCTCGGACAGCGTCATGCGGTCGAGGAAGCGCTGGTCTGGCTGCCGATACCGAACCGCGACCTTCTCGACCCCGGTTGAGATCACGAACGTCTCGACGCCGAGCGATGCCGCCAGCAGCGCCGACGCGAAATCCTTGTCCACCACCGCCTCGACGCCCTGGTAGACGCCTGGCTCTGTCTCCACCACGGGGATGCCCCCGCCGCCACAGGCGACCACCACGAAGCCGGCCTCGACCAGCGCGCGGATGGCGCCTGCCTCGACGATGCGCTTCGGGCGCGGCGACGCGACGACCCGCCGGTAGCCGCGGCCGGCGTCCTCCACCATCGACCACCCCTCCTCGCGTCGGAGCCGCTCGGCCTCAGTTGCCGAGTACGCCGGCCCGATCGGCTTGGTCGGGTGCTGGAACGCCGGGTCGGCCGGATCGACCACCGTCTGGGTCATCACGCAGACGACCCGGTCCGCCAGCCCGACCTTCCCCAGCTCGTTCACCAGCGAGTTGGTCATGATGTAGCCGACACCGCCCACCGAGTCCGCCACCGCCATGTCCAGGGTCAGGCGCGGGACCGGCGCGTCCTCGCTGACCAGCTCCGAGCGCAGCAGGATAAACCCCACCTGGGGGCCGTTGCCGTGGGTCAACACCACCCGCCAGCCGTCCTTGACCAGCGCCGCGACGTGCCGGGCCGTCGCCTGGGCGTTTCCGAACTGCTCGGTGATGGTGCCGCGCTGGCCGTCCTGGATCAACGCATTGCCGCCCACCGCGATGACCGCCGTCCGGTCGAGAACTTCACCCCCGGCGGGCGCAATGAATTGCGCCCCTACCAGCGAAGACCCTGTAGCGGCGCAATTCATTGCGCCCGCCGCGGGGAGGGGGCTTCCACGGTCAACCATCATGCGCCTCCCACTCCCAGACGTCGGCCCAACTCCCGCAGCGCCTCCGCGAAGCAGGCCAGCGGCGCCCGCGCGATCCCGGCCCCGATCTGCCCGACGCCCGGCTCCTTGTGCGCGATGCCAGTGTTGATGACGGGAGCGGTCCCGGTCTCGACCACCCGACGCACGTCGATGGCGGCGGGGGTGCCGACGAACCCAAGTGGCGGTAGCGCGAAGTCGGCGTCACGGGTCAGGGTGATCCGCTGCATCTCGCGGGTGTATCCTAGCGCGTCCTCAGCCGTGCCGCCGACGAACCGTACGATGGCCGGTGCCGCCGCCATCGCGAACCCGCCGATCCCGCGCGTCTCGGTGATGGCGCTGTCGCCCAGATCCGGGTTGGCGTCGGCCGGGCCGTAGCCGGGGAAGTACAGACCCTCCGGGACCGTCGCGGGCGCCGTGAACCAATGGTCCCCGGTCCCGCTCACCCTGATCCCAAACTCGACGCCGTTGCGGGCCATCGCCGTCACGACGGTGCTCCCCTCGATCCCGTGCGCCGCGTCCATCGTGGACTTGCAAGCCGCCATCGAGAGGTTCAGGAAGAAATGGTCGTTCTGGGCCAGGAAGTCGAGCGCCTGGACGGCCAGGAAGCCCGGCGCCGACCGCACGACCGACGACGCCAGCCGGCGCGCCAGCAGCGAGGTCGCCGCCGCGTTCCGGTTGTGGCACTCGTCGCCCATCTGGAGCGCCTGCGCGATCACCGTCCGGAGATCGACCGGGCCGTGGAGCGCCAGCGCCGCGTTCAGCGTCGGCCCAAGCGTCGAGGCGAGCCAGCGCAGGCGGTCCAGCACCTCCTGGTCGTACGCCCCGAAGCGAAGCACCTTGCCCAGCCCCTCGTTCATGGTCGCGAAGGCGCGGGTGCCGCCAGGGGCGTTCTCCACCACCGCCACCGGCATACTCGGCGAGAGGATGCCGGCCATCGGCCCGACCGCCCCGTGATGGTGGCACGGCGCGAACGTGACCTCGCCGCGCTCTACCAGCTCGACGGCCGCTTCGGGCGTCTCGGCCCACCCCTCGAACAGGATCGCGCCGGTGATGGCGCCTCGGACTGGGCCGCACATCCGTGACCACGCGATCGGCGGGCCGGCGTGGAGGATCGTGCGAGGGCCGAGTCCAGGCACCACCTCCGACGCCGGCCGCACGCCGACGAGCATCGGCCGCGCGGACAGAATCCGCTCGACAGCCAATGCGTTCGCGGCTCGAACCCGTGCCCCAACGGGATCGTCCGCGTCATCTTCGAGCCGGGCCAGCAGCAGCCCCAGCTCGCGGTCGCCGTCGGCCGGCGGGCGCCAGTCCAGCTGGACGACCTGCGCACCGTGTGTCATCGCGCCAGCGGCGAGCTCGGCTACGCCGACGTTCAAGATCGCCGCTGGGGAGGTGAGGATCGACATCAGCTCGCTCCCTCGCCGCCGCCCATCCCGACGCTCGCCGCGACCGCCTGCCCGCGCGCTTCATGGGACGGTCGGCCGGCTGCACCGTTCGCCGTGCCGCCGGTCACCACCCGCGCCGCCAGCCTGACCGCCTGGGCGTTGCTCGGGGCCAGCAGGACGCCGGCCGCTCGTAACGCGGCCTCCTGCGCGGCCAGCCCCTGCGGGTCGGTCTCGGTGCCGCAGACGGACGCCACCAGCGTGAGCGGGCGCCCGGCCGAGGATGCCACCTGACGGGCGCGCTCCAGAGCCGGCGTCACCGCGCCGGCCGGATCGGCGTGGCTGCCGTACCCGAGCACGATATCCAGCAAAATCACCGCCGTGCTCGAATCGGCGGCCGCCGCCACGATCTCCTCGTTCCGCAGCCGGAAGTCGATCATCGGGTGAGGCCGGCCGACCGTGTACTCGTCGTCGCCGTAGTCGATGGCGCTGAAGCGGTCGTCGCCGAGCAGCGACCGAAGCAGCAAGGTGGCCTCCGAGCAGAGCGTGCCGCCGCTGTACAGCCCTCGCACCAGCTGCTGATCGGGTCGTAGCCCGCGGTGGGCCTCGTCGGCGTCTGCCGCCAGCCCCTCGTCGATGGCGTCCACCTCGCCGCCGGCCGGCATCCGCCCGTTCGCTACGGCGACGGCGACTCGCGCGGCATCCTCCAGCGTCGAGGCCGGGAGCGCGCCGGCTGCCCGCGCGAGCGCCGGGTCGGCGCCCAGGAAGTTGACGACCACGGGTTTCCCGCTCTCGCGCGCCGCCTCGAAGATGCGCCGTGCGACACTCTCAGCCGGTGGCTTCGAGACCAGCACGATCACCTCGGTCTCCGGGTCGGCGGTCAGCAGCTCGATCCCAAGTAGCATCATCGCCCCGCCGACCGCCTCGGACAGGTCGTGTCCGCCCACCCCAATTGCCTGCGACACCCCCTCACCCAGCCGGTCGATCAGGCAGGTCACCTGTTGCAGCCCGGTCCCGGACGCGCCCACCAGCCCGATCCGGCCGCGCCGCACGGCGTTCGCGAAGCCGAGCGGCACGCCGTCCAGGATCGCGGTGCCGCAGTCCGGCCCCATCACGAGCAGGCCCTTCTGCCGTCCGAGCCGCTTCAACTCGATCTCGTCGGCCACGCTGACGTTGTCGCTGAACAGGAAGACGTGCAGGCCGCGCTTCAGGGCTTTGAGCGCCTCGGCGGTGGCGTACGTTCCCGGTGTCGAGACCATCGCCAGGTTCGCCGATGGCAGCTCGGCCACGCCCTCGGCGACGGTGCGAGCCGGCGCGCGCTCGACGGCGCTTCCCGTCGGGGCGGTCGGCTGGCTCGCGAGCAGCTGCTCGGCCGTCGCGATCGCCGCGTTCGCCGACGCGTCGTCAGCTGCCGAGACGGCCACCACGAGGTCGTTCGGCCCGGCCGTGGCGGCCTCGTCCTGCAGCAGGCCGGCCGCCTCCATGATCGCGCGGTTGGCGGGCGTGCCCATCAACAAGGCCGCTCGCGTGACGCCCGCCAACAGCTCCAGCTCCGCCGCGACGCGCATCAACTCCACGGAATCACGATACGTGTCGCGGCGGACGAGTGCGCGATAAGTGGTGCACATGGGCGCTGCCTCGAGGCCGAACTGGTGCGCTGTGGCCTCCAGAGTACAGCGGTCAGGGCGATCTGTCTTTGTCAGATGTTGCCGAGAATTCCGTTATTCGGTTGTTAGATAGCTCCAGTCTGAAGCCGGTACCCCGCGGCACGCCGTGGGTTGAAACCCCAATGCCATTCAGATAGGGTGTCCATCGGCACCGCGAGCGGACCCCCGTCTCGAAGGTCCGCTCGCTGACGCTCGCGGTGCCGATGACGCCTCGCTGCCAACAAGACGCCTCACTGAACGGCATTGGGGTTTCAACCCACGTCTACCATCGGTGCGTGGCTACGCCACGTTGGGCGGGGGCGGATGCCCCCCGACACGTTCCCCAGGCTCGGTCCCCCGTCGCGTAGCGACGGTCCAACGGTAGACGTGGACTTCAGTCCACGGCCCATCCTGCTCGGGTCAGCGGCGAAGGAGGTCTGGCGGGTCCGCGAGTGGCGTAGGACGAGCCAGCGAGGCCAGGGACGGGGCGCGCTCGCGGAGCGCTTCGTACATCTCCCAGGCGATCCGTCGGTAGGAGAAGTGGCCGCCCTCGCCGGTCCGCAGCTCCCCGATGTAGACCGCCTGGGCCGCGTCCATCTTGAAGAGGGCGCGGACCCGAGCCGCGAGCGGCAGCAAGTACGCGGCGGCGTCCGGGTCGGTGGCGGCCAGCCCGCGGGCGGCGTCCAGGCCGACGTTGACGGCACGGTCGTACGCCTCGCCGAGACCGGCGTCCAGCGCGGCCCGCCCGATCTCGGACCCGAACGCGCGCGGGAACACCTCGCGGGCCGGCTCGGCCCCGTGCTCGGGGGTCGGCTCCTGGACGATCTGGACGCAGCGACGGTGACGGTGGAGGTCGCGGAAGGAGCCGACGTCCATCAGCAGGTCGAACGCGAAGCCGTAGCCAGACTGGAGCTCGCGCGGGAGGTCGTCGTGGGGGCCGCGATGCGCCACGGCTCCGTCGAGGATCTCCTGCTTGCGCTCGGCCGGCAGCGCGGCCACGACCGCCTGCACCTGGCGGAAGCTGTGGCCGGCCCGGACGTGGCGGTAGAGCAGGGTGGCGACGGCCTCGTCCTCGGGGGTGGACGGCTCGCCAAGCTCGACAGCCCGCGAGCGATCCGGCTCGCCCACTGATGCCAGCAGCTCGGCGGCCAGCACTTCAAGGTCGCCTCGGGTCCGGATCTGGTACTCGCTCGGAGCGGTGTACTTCACCAGCGTCGGCGCGGCGCGCACGTCGTCCGACGACGACCCGCCGTCGCGGGCGTGCTTGCCGTTCCCGTTCAGCCCATTGCCGTTGAGCCCGACATGATCGGCGTCATGGCCGTTCGCCGACGCGCCGGCTGCTGCGAGGACGGCACTCCGGGCTGCGAGCGGCTGCTCGGCGGGCCGCGAGCACGCTGCTTTCAGCTCCGCGCCGATCCGCTGAACCTCTGGCAGCGGGTCGGAGAGCAGACGCGAGATCTGGCGCTCCAGCACCCGCGCGCTGACCACCTGCCCGAGGCTGGTGATCGTCGCAAGCGGTAGCAGCCCCCGTGAGACGTCGAACGCCCGTGCACGCAGCGTCCGCTCAAACGCCTTCGGGTCCATGCCTTCCGGCCGCTCTACACGCTCGACCAGCTCCGCCAGCAAACGCTTTGTGAGATCGTCGTACGCCGCGAACAGCGCGTCGGCTGCCTGCTGGTACCGTTCCCGCGCGTCGCCCTGGAGCTCTGGCGGGGTGAAATAGCCCGTCTTCTTGAACGGCTGGTACCGTGTCGAGCGCTCCTGGCCGTCCCACAGCTGCTCGTCCACGACTTTGATGGCGGCCAGGATCGAGACGTCCTCCACGCCCATCACCAGATGCGCGAGGTCGGCGATCGAGCGGTGGCCGTACTGGAAGTAGAAGGTATTGAGGAACTGCTCGGCGCGCTGCACGGAGAGCTCGGAGATGCTCTCCAGCATCGACTGCGCCGAGCGCGAGTACTTCGCCATGGCGTACGCCTGGACCTCAGGCGGCACGCCGACCACCGCGTAGACCTTCACCGGACCTCCCGAGGTCGCGTCCGACAATCTTCTCTGTAGAGATCGTACCCCTACCTATGATTCGGCCCGCGATACCCTGCGCTACATCAGGCTCACAGACTCAAGATGCGTAGTGAGTGTAGATCAGGGCTGAGTTGCGAAGCAGGCGCGTGCCTTTTGAAGAAGTTCGTGCGGATAGAGCAGAACGGCCCGATTAGCGCACGGCGAGGCGGATCGAGCAGATTGAGCCCATAGAGCAGCGAATTGGTCTACAATCGCCTCATGAGCTACGAGCTCTGGGACACAGAAACCAAAAACATCGTCGAGACGTTTGACTCGGAGTCCGACGCGCTGGCTGCTGCCCGCGAGCTCATCGTCTTGAACGCCCCCGCATATCCGGGCGCTCTCGCGCTCGTCTTCGAGGACGACGACGGCGAGTCAACGCTCATAGCTCGGGGAGCGAGATTGGCGACGAGGGCACGGCTTGTCAAGTAGTGCCAGGTGGACGCATAGGCGTTACTGCCACGACGCAGGCCAGGATCTCTGCCGGGTTGCCCCACAGCGTCCAATGCCCGCGGCTGCTTGTGGTGCGTCGCATTCGGATGCCGGACTGTTCTGGGATGCGGAACTCGGCGACAAAGTTGCCGAGCCACGGGGACCGACCAGCTTTTCGCCTCGCCAAGGCCCACGACTCGTAAGCCGAAATACCGCCCCAGAGCTCTTGCTCCGCTTCAGATAGCGGGCGGCGTGGCACGCGACCCTTATCCTGATTTGACCGAAAGTCCTCGATACTCGGCGGATCTTCGTCAACAACGTGAAAAAGGGTCCGCCAACCGCGAGTTTCTGTTTGAGATTCCCCTGCATCCGCGCTCATTGCTCGGATTCTACAGAGTCCGATGCACTTGCGCTCAGAACATGGCTTCTTCGCCGCACACATGTCCTTGCGCGGCACGTCAACTATGCGACGAGGCAGCCAGCCCGGTGATGTTGCCAGATTGGACGTGCCCGACGTCACTCGGGCGCGTCCAGGCTGTGGGCTACACGACGGACATCTCCGACAGGCTGATCTGCATGCCGCCGGCCGGGAAGTTGACGCTGATCGAGCCGAACTGGTCGATCACGACGTTGACCTGACCCTGCCCCTCGTAGCGGAAATACGCGTCGTCACCTCGGTAGCGGATGACGCCTCCCCAGGTAGCCTCGGTCCACGGAATCGCAGGGTTGGTGTAGGCGGGAAGCTTCTGGGCGGCGATGTCCAGGAAGACGACGTCCCCCATCCCCGGGATGCTCATCTTGAAATTGCCCAGGTTCTCCACCGTCAGCTTGCCGCCGCCCGGCTGGACCGGAAACACCTGATACCCGCCGTTCGGCGGAGGCGCCTGGTCCGTCATGAACTGGCCCACCACGAGCAAGAAGTAATTGTTCGTGAAGTTGACGTTGAACACCGTGCCACCCCTCATCCAGCAGTCCCCATTTCGGCAGCAGCCGACCTTTGCTCGACACACTGTCGCGAAACTGGGCGCAGAGTAAGTGCCGGCTCGTAGGCAGAATCGGTCGTCCAGCAATGAGATTGCCACACACGCTACGGAGCTAGAGCGGTCAGGAAGGCGCATCGGGATGCCATTCTCGGCAAGATGACCTAAGAATCATAGGCTCTTGCAGGTTAACACGGGATGCACCCCTAAGATTCATGGGCTAGACCTCTGGCGGAAGGCTCAACTGTCTGGTACACTGTCCCAAGCGCGCGTGCGTTGGAGCGGGACAGCGTGACAAAAGTCATCGTCACAGGCGCCTTTGGCCGGATGGGTCGCGAGACCGTCGCGGCGCTGGCGAAGGATGAGGAGCTCGACCTGGCCGGTGGCGTTGCGCCCAGCGCCAGTGAGGAGTACCTCGATCTGCCCGGTGGCGGCGGCCTGATCCCGATCGCCAGGGATCTCGAATCGCTGATCCAGCGCGTCGCCCCGAGGGTGATGGTGGACTTCACCCACCCCGGCGCCGCGATGGCGAACGTCCGGATTGCGCTCGCCCACAAGGTCTCGCCCGTCGTCGGGACCAGCGGGATCAAGCCGGCTGACCTCGAAGAGATCGCCGCGCTGGCCGAGCAGGCCGGAGTCGGCGCCGCCGTCATCCCGAACTTCGCGGTCGGCGCGAACCTGATGCTCCACTTCGCGCGGATCGCCGGGAAGTTCATGTCCGCGGCCGAGATCATCGAGCTGCATCACGACAAAAAAGTGGACGCGCCGTCCGGCATGGCGACCGCCACGGCTCGCGAGATGCGGGCCGCGCGCGGCGAAGACTTCGACGACCCGCACACGCCGACCATCCTGATGGAAGGCGCGCGCGGCGCCGTCGAGGGCGGCATCCACGTCCACAGCGTCCGGTTGCCGGGTCTGGTTGCCCACCAGGAGATCATCTTTGGCGGCCTCGGGCAGATTTTGACGATCAGGCACGATTCGATCACGCGCGAGTCGTTCATGCCTGGCGTCATTCTGGCCGTCAAGGAAGTCACTAAGCGCAGCGGTCTCGTGTACGGCCTGGACCGCCTGATGGGTCTGGCCTAGCGAGCAGGGCATCAGACCGTGGACATCAGGCGCGCGTCTGATGTCCACGCGCGACGACGTGACGACACAGTCTGCGTCACAGGCAGGGAGGAACGGTCTGATGTCAGGTCTCAAGATCGGGGTCATCGGGGCGACCGGGATGGTCGGCCGACAGTACCTCGAAATACTGGAGCACTCGCCGCTCCAGATCGGCCAGCTGCGGCTCTACGCCTCGGCGCGCTCGGTCGGCTCGCGGATGACGTTCGCCGGCGAGTCGCTGCCGGTCGAAGAGTTTACGGTCGAGGCGTGTAAGGGGCTCGACATCGCCCTCTTCTCGATCTCCACCGAGCTGGCCCGCGAGTTTGCGCCCCAGGTCGCCGCCAACGGCACCCTCGTGATCGACGACAGCTCGGCGTTCAGGATGGACCCGGACGTGCCGCTGGTCGTCCCCGAGGTCAACCCGGAAGCTGCCCGCCAGCACAAGGGGATCATCGCCGGCCCGAACTGTTCGACAGCGCAGATGGTGGTCGTGCTCCAGCCGCTCCAGCAGGCGAATCCGATCGCCCGCGTGGTGGTGGACACCTACCAGGCGGCGTCCGGCGCGGGCAAGGCCGCGATGGACGAGCTGGTGGATCACAGCCGCCGCTACCTGGCCGGCGAGCGCCCGGCCCCGGAGAACCACCCGCAGTCGCTCGCCTTCAACATCTTCCCGCACATCGACAGCTTCCGCGACGACGGGTACACCAAGGAAGAGTGGAAGATGCTGGTCGAAACCCGGAAGATCATGGGCCTGCCCGACTTCCGCCTCTCGGCCACCTGCGTGCGGGTGCCGGTCTCCGTCGGCCACTCCGAAGCGCTCCACATCGAGTTTGAGCGCCCGATGAGCCCATCTGAGGCCCGCGAGATCCTTGCCAACGCGCCCGGCATCGAGGTGGTGGACGATCCCCTCAACAAGGAGTATCCTCAGCCCCAACACGCGGCCGGGCGCGACCCGGTCTACGTGGGCCGGATTCGGGCGGACGTCTCGAACCCTGGCGGGATCGCGCTGTGGGTGGTTGCCGACAACCTCCGCAAGGGGGCGGCGCTGAACGCGGTCCAGATCGCGGAGCTGCTCTACGGCACGGAGTCGTCCGCTCAGGCAGAGCGGGCGACGGTGACGGCTCGATGAGCCATTCAACATCGTCGGCGACGAGCCTTTCGGATCGCCGTTCGATCAGCCGGCCCGCCCGGCGCACGACGAGGTGTGGAGGACCTGCATGACCGACTTCGGACGCGTACTCACGGCCATGGTCACCCCGTTCGACAAGAGCGGCGAGGTGGACTACCGGCGCGCGCAGGAGCTGGCCGAGGCGCTGCTGGCGTCGGGCACGGACGGCCTGGTCGTCTCTGGCACGACCGGCGAGTCCCCGACCCTGACCTCCGAGGAGAAGCTGCGCCTCTTCCGCGAGATCCGCTCGGCGATCGGCACACGCGGCACGATCGTGGCCGGCACCTGCAACTACAACACCCACGAGAGCATCGAGCTGAGCCTCGAAGCGAAAGACGCCGGCGTTGACGGCATCCTCGGGACGGTGCCGTACTACAACAAGCCGCCCCAGAACGGCCTGTACGCGCACTTCGAGGCGATTGCGAACGCCGTCGACCTGCCGATCATCCTGTACAACGTGCCCTCCCGCACCGCGACGAACATGTCGGCCGAGACGACGATCAAGCTCAGCCAGATCTCGAACATCATCGGGATCAAGGATGCTGGCGGCGACCTCCAGGTGACCGCCCAGATCGTCCAGGAGTCCGCGCCCGGCTTCAAGGTCTGGAGCGGCGACGACGTTCAGACGATCCCGCTGATGTCGGTCGGCGGCTACGGCATTGTCAGCGTGGCCTCGCATCTGGTCGGCAAGCAGATCCAGGAGATGATCGGGCACTTCGTGGCCGGTCGGGTGAGCGAGGCGGCATCGTGCCACCGGCGGCTGCGCCCGTTCTTCAACTCGATGTTCATCACCACGAACCCGATCCCGCTGAAGTACTGCCTGCGCAAGGTCGGGTTCGACGTGGGCGGCCTGCGGCTGCCGCTGGTGGAGCCGGACGAGAAGACGGCGGCAGCGCTGGACGCGGCGCTGGCAGCTGCCCAGATCGACCTCCCGATCCCTGTGGGGGCTGGGCGCTAACTCCGACCACCTCACCCTCATCGAGACGAAAGCAGCCCGCTCCGATCAGTCGGAGCGGGCTGCTTGCTAGTGCAGATCCAAACGAGAGATTCGGGAATACGGCGAACGTGCCCGTGGAGCGCGGCCATCCTGGCCGCTTCCATGCTGACTGTCCCCGGGCTCAAGGCAGCAGGATCGTTCGTCAACAACCGGGGCGGCCAGGATGGCCGCGCTCCACGATCTGTCCCGGGCATTCCCGACGACGTGTGCTGGCTCAGCACTAGGTATCTGTGGGTGTACGTTGTGAGCATGACTGTCCAGGCTCAAGATGAAGAGGGCAAGATGCTGGTTCGGTACCTCGATGTACACCAGCGATTTTGTCACGCCATCGGATCGGTCTGGCGCGGCAACAGCGAGCTGTACGAGAGCTGGAGCATGCTCCAGTACGTCGATCCGTATGGAATGACGCTGCTCAACCGCCTGCAGCTAGAGCGCTTCGTCGTGGAGCTCCAAGAACTGCAGAACACGATGTCGGACCCGCAAACACTTTCCGTCATCGCGACGATCCGAGGAATGGCGCTCTACTGTCTGGATCACGTCCACACCTACCTGTGGTTCGACGGAGACTGACGAGCGCGTCCTAACACGGTGGTGGCGCTGCCACGCGGTGGCAGGGCGTCGAGACGAGGGGCACCGGGGGTCAGGAAAAGGACGGGCGCTTCAGGCGGGCCATGATCTGCGCCTTCAGGTCGCTCGGCGCGCACTCGCGCTCGCAGTGGACCCGGACCAGGCGCCTGACCCGCTCCTCGAAGCGGTACACCTTCAGACAGGGGGGGCAGCGATCCAGGTGTCCCTGGACCGTCTGAACCTCGCAGGAGGTCAGCTCGCGGTCGAGGAACTCCCCGAGCAGCTTGACCGTCTCTACGCAGCGCGTCTTCGCATCCTCAGCCATGACTGTTCCCCCCGGCAAACCCGGCGCTTTTCGCCTGCTCGATCAACGCCTTCTGCAACAGGCGCCGCCCTCGAAACAGGCGCGACATCACCGTTCCTTTCTTGACATTGGTGATTTCGGCGATGTCGTTGTAGGAAAACCCCTCGACGTCCGCGAGCAGCACCGTGATCCGGTACTGCGGCGGGAGCGCCTCGATCGCAGTCTTGATGTCCTGCTCCGCGAAGCGATCCAGCACCTGCGCCTCGACGCTCCCACCGCGCGAGGCTGCCTCACTGTCGAGGAACCGATACAGCGAGAGCTCCCCGTCCGAATCGTCGAGCGAATCGACGCGCGGCTCGGAGGACGCCTTGCGGTACCGATTGATGTACGTGTTGGTCAGGATCTTGAACAACCAGGCGCGGAGATTCGTGCCCGGCTCGAACCGGTCCAGGAAGCGGAACGCACGCAGCGTCGTCTCCTGGACGAGATCCTCGGCGTCCTGGGGGTTGCGCGTCATCCGCAGGGCGGTCCGATACAGCGCATCCAGGTGCTGCATCACCTCGCGCTCGAAGAACGACTCGCGCTCCTCGGCGGGGACGCCCGTTCGTGGCTGGCGGGGAGATTCAGAGAGCGTCATGACGCTCTGACTATACCCTTGTTCCGGCAGGACGGTCACAATCGGCACGGCAACCTCGCGGCGGCCAGGCGTGTGGGGTAGGTGCCTGGCCGACCGCTTCATCAGTGGGAACCACCGGCAACCGTCCTGATATTCCCATTCCGGCCTGGAGATCCAGCGGGTGCGGAGGAGCGCCGCTAGCTGCCCCCGCCCGCGATTGGCGCCACCTTCGGCCGAGCGTCCTCCATCTTTGCTCCGTTGGTGGGACCGGCCGAGGCGGCGGCCAGCTTCCGGCGGGTGTCCTCGATGCGGGCCTGGGCCGTGTCCTCCAGGTGGGTCAGCGTCACCGACCCGAGCCGCTCCAACAGCGCGTCGAAGTCGAGGCGCCGCAGGATGTGCACCTCGACCGCTGTCTGGGCGCGGACCGTCGCCGTCCGGGGGACGTGCGGCCGCATGAAGCTGATCTCGCCCACGTAGTCACCCTCGTGGAGCATCCCGACGATCCGCTCGTTCCCCTCTTCGTCGTTCACCACGATGTCCACGTCGCCGCGCCCGATGATGAACAGCTCGTCGCCGGTGCTCCCCTGGCGGCAGAGGATCTCGCCGGGGGCGCGCTCGGCGTAGAGCAGCAGGCGCGCCGTCTCCTCCAGCACCTCTGGCGGCAGGCTGGAGAACGGCTCCAGCTTGCTCAGGCGCCGGACGGCCTGGCGGGCGCCGCTCACCGCGGCCTCGCCGAGCTCGTCCTTGATGAGCTGGACGTACAGGCCGCCCTCTTCCAGCAGCTCGTCGTGCTTGCCCCGCTGGACGATCTCGCCGGCGTCCATAACGATGATCTCGTCGGCGTCGGTGATGGCGCCGAGGCGCTGGGCCACTTTGATGACGGTGCGGTCGCCGTTCGGGCCGCGCAGCAGGCTTTCGACGTCGCGCTGCTCGGCCGCGTCGAGCGCCGAGAACGCGTCCTCCATCAGCACCACCGAGGCGTCCTTGCGCAGCAACGCCCGGGCCGCCGCGATCCGCTGGCGATTCGGCGTGCTGACCGCCGTGTCACGGTCGCTGACGATCGTGTCGTAGCCGTTCGGCAGGCCGCTGATCCAGGTGTGGAGATTCGCCCCGCGCGCCGCCTGGAGCACCTCCTCGCCGTTCGCGGATGGCCGGCCGACCAGGATGTTCTCGTAGAGCGTCAGGTTCAGGATGAACGTGTCTTGAGGGAGCACCACGATCTGATCGCGGACCGACTCCCGCGAGGCGGTCGCGAGGTCAACGCCGTCCCAGGTGATCTTGCCCTCGGTCGGGTCCGCGACACGCGGCAGCAGCTGCATGAGCGTCGCCTTGCCAGCGCCGGTCGGCCCGACGAACGCGATCTTGGAGCCCCGCGGGATCTCGACGCTCACATCCTTGAGCAGGTACTTCCCCTTGGTGGGCGCGTAGTCAACCGTCTCCAGGCGAATCGCCTGCCGGAGCGGCCCGAGCGTCGCGGCGTCCGGCGGGTCGGCCTCGGCCTTGCGGTTCAGGATCGCGGTGATCTTGTCCAGGCCGTCCGCGGATAGGGTCAGCGTCTGGAACGCGCCGGCGAACAGCCCGGCTGGTGCATAGAGGCGCATCAGCAGGACGTAGAACGCGATCAGGCCACCAGCCGTCAAATCCTGGCCGTTCGACCAGATGACCACCAGTCCGCCAGCCACCAGCACCGCCACCTGGACGCCGTTCGTGATCAGCACGCTGACCCGCGCGAACGTCTGGGTGATCATCGCGTTCCGGATGTTCACTTCGCGGTTGTTGTCCAGCTTCTCGCGGAATCGCTCCATCACGCTCGGCCGCTGGTTCCACGACTTCAACAGCGGCTGGGCGTTCATGTTCTCGATGACGGACTGCTGGATCTCCTGATTGCGGCGGACCGTCTCGCGCTGGTTCGAGCGGAGGGTCGCCCGCCCCTGCCGGTACGAGTACGCGAAGATCGGCAGCCCGGCCAGCGCCACGATCGAGAGCAGCGGGTTGAGCGAGATCAAGGTGAAGCCGAACAGCAACATCGCGATGCCGTTCGAGAGCATCGGCACCAGGCCGGCTGACAGCACCGCCGCCACGTAGGTGATGTCCGTCTGGAACCGCTGGACGACGTCGTTGGCCGGCGTCCGCGAGTGGAACGAGAGCGGCAGCCGCTGAATGTGCTCCAGGAACTTCATCCGGATGTCGAACACGACGCCCTGGCCCACCTGGGCCGTCCAGAGCGCCTGCATCAGCCGTGAATACGCGTTGATGCCGAACATCACGATCATCACGACCAGCAGCACCAGCAACGCCGCGACCTTCTGGTCGTGGGGAATCGGCGCGCCGCGCGAGAACAGGCCCGGCACCGAGACCGGCGACGGGGCGGTGCCCAGCACGTTGTCGATGACGAAACGCAGCGCCTGCGGGATGAACAGGTCGAAGCCGAGCGCCAGGAAGATCGTGACGACGATGCCGATCAACTTCAGGGAGTACGGACGGTAGAAGTCCATCGTCCCCTTGATCGCCGCCATCGCCTTGCCGCCGCCGGCCTGCGCCGTCTGCTCGACGCGTCGGTTCCAGGCCTGTTCGAGCTGGCCGAGCGGCTGGCCGTACGTCCGCCTGATCGCCTCCGGGTCGCCGGTCCGGGCGCTCGCGAGGAAACGTCGGAACCGCTCGCCGCCACGCCAGTCGATCAGATACGTGGCGCACGCGACCGCCATCGTGGTGGCGACCGGCGAGCGGTGGCCGGCGTACTGGCGGGTGACGATCGCCAGCGGGCGCAACTGGCCCTCCTCGCGGAGCTTGCTGACCCGGTCAGGCGCCTCGGCGTAGTAGGCCGCGCCACCCTTGCCAGCCAGATAGCCGGCGATGCCGTCCTCCCAGAAGCGGCCGTCCGGGGCCACCGGACCCTGAGTCAGATGGAGCACCAGCAGCGTCAGGTCGTACTCGGGATACGAGCCCGCCGACTCCGACGTGACCACCGTCCACATCGTCGCGTTGTCGAAGTCGAGGCGCGTCTGGCTGTCTGACTGGCGGCCGGTCGGATCCTCGTCCAGCACCTCGCAAAGGTACACCGAGATCGTCGGGAGGGCGTCGCGCTTGACGTCCAGGAAGGCGCAGACGTCGTCCAGCGCCTTGGAGTATCGCTCGACGACACTGTCGCACGTGTCGAACGCGTACGAGCCCTCGTGGCAGTAGACGGCGAGCGGCCCGGCTTCTCGCTTCGTCCAGACGTCCGTCATCATCGCCTTCGTCCCCGCGCGAGCCTCTCACGACCTCACGTCACGACCGCACGTCACGACCGCTGAGGCCGATCCCCCACACACTCACCCCGTCCAGGCAACGCCACGCCAGCGTCACGCTCGACGTGGGCCACCGCCGCTCACTGTACCACCGACCATCCGGGCGGTCAACGCGGCTCGACCAGAGAAAGGCAGGTCAGGCGCGGCGGACGTTACACGTTGAAGAGGATGTTCAGGACATCGCCGTCCTGAACCAGATAGGTCTTACCTTCTGAACGCAGCTGCCCGCGCTTGCGCGCTTCGGCGTACGTCTCGGCTGCAAGCAGCTGGTCCCAGTGGATCACCTCGGCGCGGATGAACCCGCGTGCAAGGTCGCTGTGGATCGCGCCGGCCGCGTCCACCGCGGTGCTGCCCGCGCGCACCGTCCAGGCCCGGCATTCGTCCGGACCGACCGTGAAGAAGGAGAGCAGCCGCGCCAGCCGGTACGAGATCTGGATCACCAGCGCCAGCCCGGACTCCTCGATGCCGTACATCTCCATGAACTCGGCGGCATCCTCGGCCGGCATCTCGGCCAGCTCCATCTCCAGCTTGCCGGCGAGGCTGGCGGCCTCGGCGTGCGGCCCGAGCGTGTCCTTCACCTGCTCCACCAGGGCATCGGCGGCCGGGCCGGGCTCGTCCACGTTGAACAGCACCAGCAGCGGCTTGCCCGTCAACAGGCCGTAGCCACGCAGCGAGCGCTCCTCGGCGGCGGTCAGCTCCAGCTCGCGGACCGGGCGCTCGGCCGCCAGGGTCGTCTGAAGCCGGGTGAACAGCTCCAGCTCTAGCTCGCGCTGCTGGCGCTCGGCCGGCGTGCCGCGCGCCAGCTTCGCCTCCTTCTGGAGCCGGTCCAGCCGCTTCTCGACCACGTCCAGGTCCGCCAGGATCAGTTCGAGGTTCAGACCCTCGACGTCGTCCAGTGGCGTCGGGTCCGTGCCCTGGCTGGCCGCGCTCCCGAACGCCCGGATCACCTGGAGGAGGACGTCGGTGTTGCGCAGGTGGGCGAACAGGGCGCCGGCGCTGTCTTTGCCGCTGCCCCGCACGATGCCGGCCACGTCCACGTACTGGACCTCAGCCGGGGTGAACTTCTGTGGCTCGAAGAGCGGCGCAAGTTGATCCAGGCGCGGGTCGGGCACTTTGACGACGGCCAGGTTCGGCTCCGCGCTCGGCGCGGAGTAGCCGCCCACCGCCGCGCGGGCGTGCGCGAGCGCGTTGAAGACGGTGGTCTTCCCCGAGCCTGGCAGGCCCATGATCCCGATCTGCACGCTGGTGTCCTCCGGTCTCAGTCGTTCTGGAACGGCCTTAACCGTACACCACGCGCGGGCACGATCGTGTGACCGCGGTCACGATCCCACGGCGAATCGCAGCGCGGACCAGCGGGCGAGTGATGGCCTCCTCTCCCACAACGCCCGAAATCCCGGGTTGTCGCCGCGAGTGCCCGGTCAGCCATGCATTGACGGGCGCGAGTGGGCCGGCCCATCGGCCAGTCACCGCTTCGGTCAGGCGTCCCCCGATGGTGGCTCGGCGGCCCGGTCGAGCGGGAGCGACTCGCCTATCTGAAGTCCGGTGATGTTGAACGCTTCCACGGCCCGGTGGAGCCCCTTGAGCGTCAGCTCCCCGATCGTCTCGACCTCGACGAGGTCCTCGATCATCCCGTGCAAGCGGGCAGGAATCAAAATCTGTCCGTCCACCGCCTCGGCGCACAGCCGCGCCGCCAGATTCGCGACGGTCCCAATCACGTCGTAGTCGTACCGTCCCTCGAAGCCGATCCGGCCGAGGGTCGCGTAGCCCACAGCCACGCCGACCCCGAAGCCCAGCTCGTAGCCGGCCCGACGCCAGCCGCGCGCCAGGTCGGCCGCCCGCTCGCGCATCGCGCACGCCATCCGTACCGCCCGCTCGACGTGGTCCGGCTGGGGCAGCGGGTCGTTGAAGAAGATCATCAGGCCGTCGCCGGCGAAGTGCCCGAACGTCCCCTCATGCTGTCGGATCAGCTCGCCCATGGCGGCGTGGTACTCGCCCAGGGTGGCCATCACCTCTTCTGGCTCCGCCATCTCGGCGAAGGAGGTGAACCCACGCAAGTCGCAGAACACCACGCTGATCTGGCGGCGGTGGCTCGCCAGGATCGACTCGTCGCCCGATGAGACGATCAGCTCGGCCAACTGCGGCGAGAGGTAGCGGCGCAGGCGACCCACCCGCTCCAGTTGATCCACCTGCTCGCCGACACGGGCTTCCAGCGTGTGATTCAGGTCAGCCAGTTCGGTGGTTCGGTCCCGCAATTCCTGGAACAGACGGGCGTTCTCGATCGCGATCACGGCCTGATCCGCGAATGCCTCCACCAGCGCAATCTGCTGCTGGGCGAATGGCTGGACCTCCACCCGACGAAGCATGATCGTGCCGATGACGACGGCGTCCCGCCGCAGCGGCACGCAAACGCCCGAACGGGCGGGGCGCTGAAGGTAGAGTGCAGCCCGGCTGGGGAACTCCTGCACGGCCACGGCCGCTATGTCGTCGATCGCCAACGTCTGGCCGGAGAGGATCACACGTCCTGACGGAGTGTCCGGGTCGATCGGCAACCGCTCCCCGACCGGACTCGCGGAGGATCCGAAGCTCGCGGCTCGGATGAAATGGCCGCCGTCAATCAGATTGATCGAGGCGCTGTCCGCACCGCAGATCCTCGCGGCGCTCTCGCTGATGGCGTAGAGAACACGCTGGACGTCGGTCGGCGATGATGCGATCACGCGCAGCACTTCGGCGAGAGCGGTCTGCTGCTCCAGCGCCTCGCTGACCTGGCGATGGCTGTCATGGAGGTCGGCGTTGCGCTGCTCCAACTCCCGGAAGAGGCGGGCGTTCTCGATGGCGATGACCGCCTGGTCCGCGAACATCCTTAGTAGGGCAATCTGTTGATCCGTGAACGGTCTGACCTCGCGACGCATGATCGTGATAGCGCCTATCCCGAGGTTGTCGCGCATGAGTGGGATCGCCGCCGAGGAACGGTATCCTAGTCCCGCCGCGTGCTCGCGGATGACGATCAGGCGTTCGTCCGTTTCGGCCAGGAGATCGTCGCTGACGAGCGGCGTGCCACTGCGGATGACGAGCGCCGGGGCTCGGCCGCTGCCGAGTGGGATTCGTGATCCTTCTGGCAGTTGGCCGGCATTCGGATCGAGGACCGTAGTCAACACGTAGTCGTCGCCATCTCTCAAGTGGAGGGCGACCAGGTTTGTCTCACAGATCCGGCCGGTCTGGTCGACAATCATCCTGAACACCGAGGTCAGGTCCGTCGGGGAGGTCGCGATCACACGCAAGACCTCGGCGGTGGCCGTCTGCTGCTCCAGTGCCTCGGCCAGCTCTCGCCGCAGCCGGACGACTTCCGACTCGGCTGCCTCCGGCTGCTCCTGGACGATGGGCTCCGACTGCGCGGAATGATCCGGAACCTGAGTCGCCATTGGCCCGGCTCCCCGTCCTCGATTCAGGGCATTATGCCCGGTCAGATCGTGGAGCGCGGCCTCCCCGATCCTGGCCGCCCCGGTTGTTGACGAACGATGCTGCCGCCCTGAATTCGGAGACAGTCAGCACGGAAGCGGCCAGAATCGGGGAGGCCGCGCTCCACGGGCACGTTCGCTGCATTCGCGAATCTCTCGTGTGGATCTCCGCTAGGCTCCCCCTCTTCCGCGCACGGGAGAGGGGGTCGGGGGGTGAGGGGCTTCCGACCCGTCGAGGATCACGTTCCTGAGCGCCGTAATGCTCTCGTCTAGCTCGCGCACCGCGCGCCGGGCGGGATCGTCTGGCGGCAGGTCGCCGACCACGCCGCCGAGCAGCAGTCCGACCGCGTACAGGCGCTGGATGACGCTGTCTGACAGCTCGCGCGCCAGTCGCTCGCGACATTGCACGTCGATGACCTGACGCTCCGCTTCCTCTAGCAGCCGGTCCTGCTCCAGTTGCAGCTCGGCCAGGATGCGAGCCAGCCCGAAGGCGAAACAGGCCGCGCTCAAGCCGCGCCAGACCTCAGCCGGCATGCCGAGCAGTCGCTCCGTGCCCGGCCAGATGCCGACGCCGGGCAGCATCAGACCCAGCGTCAGGCCGGTCAGCACCGCGCAGAGGCTGGCGACGCGGACCCACCGGGTGTGCTCGAGCCCGCCGATCGAGCGCGGATTGCGCTGCTGCAGCCAGAGTCCAAGCCCGCCCACCAGGCCGGCCGGCAGCGCCAGGAAAAGCCGGGCCTGGAGCTCACCAATCGCGATGGCGGTGTCCAGGTCGCCCACCGACCTGCCGCCACCCACGGTCATCCCGAGCCAGAACAGAAACGCCACCGGTGCTGCGATCCGTAGCCGGTGGCGCGAGCGCGGCGGCAGCAGCTCGATCCCGAACTGGAGCAGTCCCCCGAACGACGCGGCCATCAGCAGCACCCGAAACACCCAGAGCGTCTCGGTGACCGCGTGCGGAAGGTAGCGCTCCTGAATCGGGATGAACAGGCGCCCCCACTCCGCCAGTGCATACAGCAGGCCGAACGCCGCCAGCATCCAGAGTGGGCGCGCCAGCATCAACCGGCTGTAGCGACGAAACTCCCAGGCCGCCAGCAGCCCGATCACGAAGAACGCCTGCCCGGACGCCGAGGCGAGGATGGCGTAGTTGACGTCGAAGAAGGCGTTCATGGGTGCAAGCTCGCCCGCTCTCCCCGCGCTCGGCTCGATCGTCCGGCTAGCGCAGCGTGACCAGGAACGCCGTCAGGTCGTCGGCTTCCTTGTCGGACAGGCCGAGGTTCGGCATCAGCGTGCCCGGCTTCTTGGTGGTGGGATCTTTGATCCAGACTTTGATGTTGGCCGGGTCGTTCGGATCGCCACTGGCAAGGGTCGGCCGCTTCGCCGGGTCGCCCAGGCCGTTCAGGCTCGGACCGACCGTGCCCACGGCGCCGGGTACTCCCTGCGCCACGTGGCAGGCGACGCACCCCTTGTTGGCGAACAGCGTCTTGCCAGAACTGGCGTTCCCGGCCACCTTCGGGGCGGCGCTCGCCTGGGCTGCGCCCTCCTTCGACGCCGCGCTCGCCTGGGCCGCGCCCTCCTTCGGCGCAGCGCTCGCCTGGGCCACGCCTGGAGCGGGCTGGGTGGACGACGCGGGAAGCGCGAATTTGTCGGCCAGCGTCACGGCAGCCGTGAGCGCCGCGACGATCAGCACACCTCTGAATGTGGGTTGCATCTTCTCCTGCTCCTCGAGGCGGGAGCTCCTCTCCCACGCTCGCCGAGCCTCCGCTCCACCGTGGACTGGCTGTCAGGGCCAGCGTCCACGGCGAAGTGAAGGGATGTGCGGCTTACCAGACACGCCGTGGGGGCGTGGTGAGGCCATTCGTCGTCGCCAGCTCCAGCAGCGTCGGGCCGTACGCCACGACGATGAGCACCACCGCCACGATGAACCACAGGTCCAGCCGATCCAGCAGCGCCGGTGCGTGCTCCGGTCCAGCCTGGGCTTCGGTGAACTCCAGGTCGGGCTGTGGCGTCGTCACGCGCTTCCCGACCAGCGGCGTCATCACGCAGATCAGGATGTAGATCATCCCGCTGATCGCCAGGAGCGTCCCGCCGACCGCCACCAGCGGCAGCAGCGCCTTCCACTGCTCGATCACCGGCGTCGCCATCTGCGTGACGTAGGTCGCCTCGCCGATGGCCGTCCGGCGCGGCATGTCCAGCAGCCCGAGCCGGTGCAGCGCATTCGAGAAGATGATCATCCCGACGAACCAGAGCCAGCCCTGGGCCATCGCCAGCTTCGGCGCCCACAGCTCCCGGCGGCAGAGCCTCGGCAGCAGCCAGTAGCTGATGCTCATGAACGTGAGGGTCACCGCCGAGCCGACCGTCAGGTGGAAGTGACCGACGATCCAGGCGCTGTTGTGCACGGCCAGGTTCACGTCGTACGAGGCGTTGATCAGGCCGCCGATGCCGCCGAAGGCGAAGATCATCATCGCCAGGATCTGGGGGGTGACCGTCGGGTCGTTCCAGGGCAGCTTCCAGATCCAGCCGATCCAGCCGGTGCCGCCGCGCGCCCGTCCGCCGTTCTCCAGCGTCGCCACCACGTTGAAGAAGGTGAGCAGGCTGGGGAAGAAGACCGCGAACGTGATGAAGGCGTGCACCAGCTTCCAGGTGGACGAGATGCCAGGATCGGTGAACTGGTGGTGCAGGCCGACCGGCGACGACAGCAGCAAGAAGAGCACGAACGACAGCCGGGCCATCGGGTCGCTGAACAGCTTGCCGCCGACCTGGCGCGGCACCAGCGTGTACCACGAGACGTAGGCCGGCAGCAGCCAGAAGTAGACGATCGGGTGGCCGGTCAGCCAGAACAGGGTCCGCGCGATGGTCGGGTTGGTCTGGTCGATCACGCCCAGCGAGAGCGGGATGTTGAAGATCAGCATCTCCGCCGCGATGCCGGTACTCGCGAGCGACCACATCAGGAACGTGACGAGCGACATCAAGGCGGGCAACGGGATGCGCGCGGTCGGATGATCTGCGCGCCAGGCCCGGTGCGTCAGGACGAACACCAACGTCACGATCCAGGTGCCGATCACCACCAGCGTCAGGCCGAGGTAGAACGACCAGCTTGCCAGCAGCGGCGGATAGAACGTGAACATCACCGTCGCGTCGTTGGTCAGCATCGGGATGGCGGCCATCACCAGCCCGACGAGACTCAGCCAGAAGGCCAGCTCTGCCAGCTCCGGGTGCGCGAGCGGTCGCTTGTACGCCTGCACCACGATGTAGATCAGGAAGCCGTTGATGAAGAACGTCGTCCAGACCAGCGCGTTGAGGACGCCGTGCAGCGTCAAGCCCTGGTAGTACGAATGAATGAACGGCGTCAGGTACGGATACAGATTGATGCCGGCGTGCTCCAGCGCCTGAAGCAAGCCGATCAGCATGCCGAGTGCGATGGCCGTGATGGCGATCCCGACAAACCAGGCGGTCAGACGCTCCTCACGCGCGTACGGCGAGAGCTGGAGCAGCCGCCCGTGGGGCGCCTCGGCAGCGGGGGGACGTTCGGCGGGGGGACGATCGACAGCAACCGTTGCCACAGCGTTACCTCACCCTCATTCCACAATGACCTTGCCGTACATCGTCTGATGTGCCAGGCCGCAATACTCGTGACAGACCAGCAGGTACTCGCCGCGCTCCGTGAAGTGCGCCGTCGCCCGCCCGACCTGGCCCGGGATCAACATCATGTTGACGTTCGTCTTCTCGACCCGAAGGCCGTGGATGACGTCCTGGCTGGTCGCCGTGAACGTGACCCGCGCCCCCACTGGCACGCGGATCTCGTTGGGCCGGAACGACCACGTCTGGCCGACCATCACGACCTCGTAGTTGCCGCCGCCCCGGTCGAAGACCCCTGGCGCGTCGAACGGCTTCGTCTGGTCGATCAGCTTCGGATCGACGATCTCTTCGTGGGTCGGGACGTGTGCGCCAACCGCGAACGTGGCGTACAGGATCAGCACCAGCATGATGGCCGGGATCACCGTGCTCGGCACGATCCAGGCGGCTTCCATCATCTGGTCGCGCGTCATCCGCATCGCTCAGGCCCTCCACACGACCCGCAGGTAGACGTTCGCCCAGAGCGCAGACAGGGCGATCAGGAACAGGATCAGCAGCAGGTACGCCCCGCGCGGAATCGCGATCTCGCCATCGCCACCTTCGGCGTGGTGTCCGCTCGACGTGTCACTCTCGGCGGCGCTCCCCGAGCCGTCCGTCGTCACCTCTTCGGCGATGGGGGGCGTCTGGCTCAGGAACGTCTCGGCTCCGCGTCGGCGCATCAGCGCGCGTGCCGCGTTGGCCGCCGCTCCAGCATGTGCGACGACGAGCACGGCCGGACTGTGCTCGGGGATCTCGCACCACTGCCCGCCCTCGTGGGCCACGGACTTCGCGACCATCCCGCCCAGGCCGCCGAAGAAGCTGCCCCAGAACGCTCCCATCAAGAGGCCGAGGATGATGCCTTTGCTCTCCGTCGCCGCGTTCGGCGCCGCCAGGAAGAGCAGGACCACGCCGAGCAACGCCCCGACGATCGTGCCGATGACTATCCCGTCCAGGACACCTCTGCCGAGCGATTCTGCCTCGCGGACGTCCAGCCGATACCGACCCGACGCCGGGACGCCGACCTCGACGTCCCGGTCCGTCAGCCCGAGACGACGCAGATCCTCCTGGACGGTCAGCGCCGGTCTGGGGGCCGCGAAGATCCCGACGACGACGCCGCCTTCCATATCGTGCATCGCGCTACCTCTCCCAGCTGCCATGCTGTGGCTTCGACGCGCCACGTCGTGCGTACTGGACTCGTGGAGTGGCAACCGCGCGGGAGCGTTGCGAGCCTGTCCAGGCGCTCCGGCTCCGCGTTGGGCCAGTGCACCGGTGCGGCGTCGCCCCTCACGGTCGCCAATTTCACCCACGGTGTCCCTGCAGGAAGCTGAGACACTCCTGCTCGGCGGATCGTAGCGAGCGCACGACCAGGGAGCATGAGGCCGATGTCCCGGTCATCCGGGACATCTGTCACGTACCAGAACCGTCCCGCGCCGTGGTCCACGGCCCTGCCCGGCGGGCACTCCATCCCGGGGTTGGCGGATGTCGGTCAGAACGCGGCCGGGCCAGCTCCCACGAACGTCGGCCAGTCGCCGCACCGGTCCACCACCGTCAGCGGGACGTGGACCCCGGCGCCAGCCGTCAGGCGCGAGACGGTCAGCGCGACGCTGGTCGGGTTGGCAGGCAGCGGCACGGTGAACCCGCCGATGCCGCTCTGCCCGCCGACGTCCACCCGAGCATTGCGCGCGTCCCCGATCCGGATCTCGCGGAGCGTGTTGTTGGCGCCGGTGGCGGCGATGGTGGCGGTGAGGTGGCCGGCCCCGTCCTTTGCCACGGCGACCGCGACCCGTGGCCGTGGCGTGCAGCTGACTGGTGGCGGCGAGAGTGTGTTGAGCAGTGCATGGACCGTCGGGTACCAGGCGCCGGCGAGGTGGCTGTAGCCCGTTGCCGTCAGGTGCGTGCCATCGGGGTCGAGGTCCGTCGCACGGATCGCCAGGTAGCCGTCTACGAAGCTGACCCTGCTGCCACGCGTTGCCAGCACGCCCGGTATGGCGGCGTTGTACGTCTGAATGCGTGTGTGGGTTGCCGTGTCGAGGTTTCGAGGGATCGAGGAGACCACGATGTACGCGTCTGGCAGCGAGGCTCGGATCTGGTCGATCAGCGCGCCGAGTCGCGTGGGCGCGCTGCCGACGTTGTAGTTCTCGATCATGTCGTTCGTGCCGATCATCAACAGCACGATCTGTGGCCGGTATGCTGCCAGCCACGGGTCGATCGCACCTGCGAGATGGTCGATGCGCCAGCCAGAGTGTCCCTCGTGGTTCTTGTCGCCGAGTGCCGGGCGGCCGTTGTACTTCGAGCCGACGAAGTCGAAGCTGTGGCCCGCACTCGTCAACGACGTCCAGAGATCGATCCGATACCCACCCTCGACGGCGAACCCGTCGGTCAGCGAGTCGCCGAGCGGCATGATCCGGACCGGCAGGTCGGGCGGCGGCGTCCCCATCCCGACCGTGAAGAACGAGGCGGCGTCGTTCCAATGGACGTTCACGCCCCAGTTCGGCCGAAATACGCCGACCTTGACGGTGTAGCCGCCGCTCGCGGCATCGTTCAGTAGCGTCCAGGTCGTCGTGAAGACGCGCTCGACGCCGGCCGCAAACGGCTCGTCGTCGTATACGGTCTGGGAGCGCCTGACGCCGGCTGGGTCGTACAGCTCGAGATCGACCAGGACGCTGGTCGCGGCGGTGCTGGTCAGGCGGGCCGTGACGGTGACCGTGTCACCGGCTGACGCGTTGACTGCCGAGACGGTCGCGGAGGTGGTGAACGTGCCCTGGGTCCAGATCGCCGCGTTCGCCGGTCCGGTCGAGGGAAACACGCACGAGAGCGCGATCGAGACGCCAAGCAGCGTCGCGAGCTGCCAGATCAGCCGAGACGGTCCGCCCCTCCCGACATGCTGCCCGCTCGCCACGTCCGCTGCCCGCTCCCGTCTCTGGCCCGCTCGTTCGACCGCGCTTCGTGAAGCCGTATCGGCCCGAGCGCTCCCCGCGCGCATCGTACCCCATCCGAGGCGGCCCTTGCGAGCGCCGTTCGCGCGGTCGGACACGAACGTGACGAGGGGCGGCTCCTGTTGGAGCCGCCCCTCATCACGCCGGCTGCGCCTCTCTGACCCGCGCCCGGGTCGGCGGGCATGGGACCGAGTGGCGCGTCAGTCGTCGCTGCTGCTCAAGTAGCCAAAGATTCGCAGGATCGCCAGGAACAGGTTGTAGATGCTCAGGTAGATGCTGATCGCCAGCATGATCGGGTCGTCCACGCCCATCTGCGCGTTCCGCAGGCGCTGCATGTCGTACATCACGAAGCCCGAGAACAGCACCGCCGTCACGACCGACAGCAGGAACCCGAACAGGCTGGAGTAGATCCCGAAGAAGCTGAGCACCATCATGACCACGCCGGCCAGCAGCACGGCCAGCAGGCCAGCCATCAGGTAGGCGCCCATGCCGCTCAGGTCACGTTTGGTGGTCCAGGCGTAGGCGCTCAACATCAGCACCAGACCGGCCGTCGTGGCGGCGGCGTTGACCACGACCATGCCCATGCCGCGCGTCAGGTAGCTGTCGATGACCAGCCCGAGCGCCATCCCCTCGAAGACGCTGAACAGGTAGAAGATGCCCAGCGCCAGCCCTGACGACATCTTGGTTCGCGCGAAGCTGAGCGCCAGCACGCAGACCAGCGACCCGACGATGCCGAGCATCATGCCCAACGGGCCGAGCACCCGTCCGAACAGGTAGCCGCCCGCTGTGAACAAGAGTGAGAACGCGAGCAGCCCCATGACCTGGCCGGCGATGGTGCTCCGCCGGGCCTGGCTCATCGAGCGGTTATAGGTCCAATCCATCGGCTCGAAGCTCATCGTCGATGCCTCCGTAGGGTGTTCCCCATGTGCGCGAGAAGAATGCCCCTCACACGTCTAACGAAACGAGTCCACCTCCGAGTATATTGCGCCCTCGCGATGGCGTCGTCATTTCGAGCGGCTGGTTCATCAAACCCTAACCGACCCCTCGCCGTCGAGCGTCAGGCGGCTACAGCGAGCCAGCCCGATGCGAGGCCGTCCAACGCGCTCAGGAAGCGGTTGAACCAGGACAGGCGTCGGCGAGCAGCAGCTCGAACACCAGCTCCTCGCCGTCCTCGTCGTCCATCCTGACGCCAGTCTGGGTGAATCCAAGCTTTCGCACCAACCCGAGCGACGGCGCGTTCCACGGACCGATCGAGGCGACGAAGTGACGGATGCCGTGCTCGGTTGTGGCCCACGCGAACAACGCCTCGACAGCTTCCTGCGCGTACCCTCGCCGACGGTACGCCGGCCAGACCGAGTACCCGACCTCAACCTTGCGCTCATGGCCGGGCGGATCGTGGAAGTTGATGTGGCCGATCAGCCGCCGCTCCGGCTCGCGCAGCACGATCGCGCGCAGCAGCCACGGCTGGGCCGCCGGGTCCACCTCCAGCTGCTCCAGCCGCATCCGGAGCGTGCGTGCGCGGTCGCCGGGCCAGTCCGGCGGCAGCGCCGCCCCTAACACCTGCTCTGCCGTCTCCAGATCACCCGCCACCGACGCCCGCATGAAGTCCGGCGACATCGAGACCAGATCCAGCCGCTCCGCGCGGATGTCCGGTACGTCCATCAGGTCACATTGCAGCGCCGAACCGCTCCGTGCGAAGCGCCGAGGTAGCACCCTGATCCACCACCAGGCTGACAGGATCCAGCACCACGCCGTACTCCGAGCGGGCCGCCTCCAGGCTGACCTTCCCGTCCGCCACGTCCTCCGCGACCAGTGCCGGGTCGCGCTCGATCGGGTTGCCGTGGCCGCCAGCCCCCGCCAGCGTGTGCCGCAGCACGTCGCCGTGGTGCAGGATGCGGAACGCCTTCGAGGGTGGCACCTCCTCCTGGCCGTCGCGGATCAGCAGGTTCGCGGAGGGGGCGCCCGGCTTGCCACCGTGCAGCCCCCAGGGCAAGAATCGCTGTCGATCCGTGCGCAGCTGCAGCTGCCCTTCGCGCTCCAGGAACCGGTACTGGCGCACCATCCCCAACCCACCCCGGTACTTGCCGGGTCCCCCCGAGTCCGCCACGAACGCGTACTCCTCGATTCGCAGCGGGTGGTCTCCCTCCAGGTACTCGATCGGGTTGTTCGAGAAGTTGGCGCTGATGCTGGAGCAGGCGTCAATGCCGTCCTTGTCCGGCCGCCCGCCCCAGGAGGCGTGCAGGAACTCCAGGAAGACGAACGCGCGGTCGTCGGCGTAGTAGCCAGCGATAGTGATGCCGGTGTCGCCGCCGGACTCGCAGGCTGGCACCCGCTCCGGCGAGACCTTCGCGAGGGCGCCCATGATCGCCGTCGTCAGGCGGAAGCCGGTCAGCCCGCGCGCCGCGACCGGCGCCGGCAGGTCCGGGTTGATGACGCTCCGGCTCGGCACCTTCACCGAGATCGGGCGGAAGTAGCCGCCGTTGTTCGGGATGCCGCCGCTCATCATGGCGCGGACGCAGGCGTACACCGCCGACTTGGCAAACGAAGCCGTGGCGTTGATCGCGCCGCGCACCTGGGGCGCCGTGCCGGCGAAATCGACCTCCAGGCTGTCGCCGGCCACGGTGACGGCCACGGCAATCGGGATCGGGTCCGGGTCCATGCCGTCGTCGTCGATATAGTCCGTGAACTCGTAGCGGCCGTCCGGCCACTGCGCGATCTCGGCGCGGGCCAGCCGCTCGGTGTACGCCATCAGGTCGGTCAGCGCTTCGAGCAGCCGCTCCTTGCCCCAGCGCTCGACCAGCTCGTACAAGCCGCGCTCCCCGATGTGAATGGCGGACAACTGCGCGCGCAGGTCGCCGAGCAGGTTCTCGGGCACCCGTACGTTCTTGGCGATGATCTCGAACACCGCCTGATTCGGCTTGCCGGCGTCGTACAGCTTGATCGGCGGGAGCCTGAGCCCCTCCTGATAGATCTCCGTCGAGTCCGAGGCGTTGCCGCCCGCCACCCGTCCGCCGATGTCGGTGTGGTGGGCGATGGTGGCGCAGTACGCCACGTGCTCGTCGCCCAGGAAGAGCGGCTTGATCAGGAAGATGTCTGGCAGGTGGGTGCCGCCCTCGTACGGATCGTTCAGGATCACCACGTCGCCAGGCTCGAAGGTGCCCCGGTACTTGGCGATCACCGTCGCCATCGCGTCCGGGATCGAGCCGAGCTGCATCGGCAGGGTGAACCCCTGCGCCAGCAGCTCGCCGTCGAGGGTGCAGTATGCGCTCGACAGGTCGTTGGACGATTTGAGATTTGACGAATACGCCGTCCGCATGATCGTCAGCGCCATCTCGTCCACGATCGACTCGACGGCGTTCTTGACCAGCTCCAGGGTGACCGGATCTGTCGCCATCAGCCCCTCACTCTTCGGAGGGCGCGATGAATCGCGCCCCTACCAGGACGGACCTTGTACGGGCGCAATTCATTGCGCCCCCGAGCATCGCGCCCCCGGGCATCGCGCCCCCGGTGCGGGCCATCACTCCGACTCCATCGGCAGGTCAGGATCCGCCGTCCACTCGGCCAGCGACCCGTCGTAGATCGCCACGTTTGGCGCCCCGAGCAGCGCCAGCACGAACGCGCCGCCGCTCGCCGCGATCCCCGCCCGACAGTACGTGATCACCCGCTCGCTGTCGAGCGCCCCGACCTCCTGAAAGCGCTCGCGAAGCTGGTCAGCCGGGAGGTAGGCGTGCGTCTCCGGGTCCACGAGCTCGACGATCGGCACGTTGACGCTGCTCGCGATGTGGCCGGGCCGCTCGAAGCTCTGGTCTGAGGTGCCGGCGTAGATGTCGCGCGGCAGCGTGTTGACCAGGCTGACGCCGTCTGCGTCGATGCCGGCCCGCACCTCGGCCTTGTCCGCGATCAGCTCGGGGCGATACGTCGCCACGAACGTCGCGGGCGGATACGTCGCGGGAGCCGTCGAGACCGGCCGCCCTTCGAGCGTCCACTTGTGCCAGCCGCCGTTCAGGATCGCGGCGTCGTCGAACCCGAACACCTTGAGCATCCACCAGACCCGCGCCGACCACATGTGCGGCCAGCTGCCCTTGCTGCCATCGTAGATGACAACGCGCGTGCCCGGGCCGACGCCGTAGCGCGACATCGCCTCGGCGAACTGCTCGGCCGGCGGCAGCATGTTGGGCAGGTTGCTCGCCCGATGCGAGAGGTCTTCGGCGAAGTCGGCGTACGCCGCGCCAGGGATGTGGCCCTGCTCGTAGATGCCGCGCCCGCTCGCCATCCGCACGACGCCGTTCTCGTCAGTCTTGCGGTCGATGGTGCAGTCGAGGATGCGCAGGTCGGGGTCGCCGAGGTGCGCTTCGAGCCAGTCCGTCTCGACGAGGTAGCCGGGGTTGGCGAAGGTCACGAGACTCCCCTTTCTCCTGCTTGCCCGCTCTCGGTTGGAGCCGGCCCGCACACATCCGATTCTAGGCGGTTTTGTGCTTCGGCATTCTACTGTGACGGCCGGCGCGCCGAAACGGCCGTAGACTGGCCCCGGCTGACCGCGTCCCGGATTTAGGACCGAGGACACGGCATCGGCGAGGGGTGCGTGATGCAGCTGCGGCGCCCGATCATCTTCGCGAAGGATCTCCAGCGGATGACGGCGTTCTACCGGGATGGCGTCGGCCTCCGCTTCGTGCCGGAGTGCTCGACCGACCGCTGGTCGGAGCTGGACGCTGGTGGCGCGCGGCTGGCGCTCCACGCGATCCCGCCTCACATCGCGCAGAGCATCGAGATCGCTACTCCGCCGAAGCCACGCAGCAGCACCACGATCAAGCTGGTCTTCGAGGCGCCGGACCTCGAGGCCGCGCGGGCGCACCTGATCGCGCACGGGGCCGTCATGTCCGAGCCGCGGAGCTGGGGCGCCTGCGACGGCCTGGACCCGGAAGGCAACGTCTTCCAGATCGTCCAGGCTTGACGCTCTCTCATTCGCCCAGGCTGGACTCGCAGGGTGACTTCGCGATCGCGACCCTGGTGCCGCGTCGGGGGATGAATCCCCCGCCTACAGTCATAGCGTCGCGCTGCGACGCTGATGCACGCCATCCTGTCGCAGAGCGACAGCTGACTGTAGACGTGGGCTTCAGCCCACGGCCTCCCGAGCACGCAATCGCCTGGTCAATCTTCATCTGTCGAAATCCATACCGCGCTACACTCATATCATGAGTGAATCGCAGGTCGTTGGCTACGAGTTGTGGGACACTGCGTCGCAGAATCTGCTGTACGACTTTGACAGTGAGCGCGAAGCGTTCGAGGCTGTGCGCGAGCTTGTGACACTGAATGGCGCGTCATGCACGGACGCGCTGGCGCTGACCAAGATCTCGGCTGACGGCCGAATGAGTACGGTCGCGATGGGCGACTCACTCGCCGCCCTGGTCGGCGAAGGCGGCCAGGCGTCTCGACACCTGCTCGCCTGAAACTTCAGCTCGCGGACGAGAGGCGGATGTTGGCGTGCTCGTCCAGGCGGGCGCTCCAGCCCGGCGGCACGATAGTCGTCGCGTCATACTCCTCGACGATCAGCGGTCCGGGCAGCGGGTCGAGCGGGAGGTCGCCGCGATCCAACACCGGCGTCTCCAGCGTCCCATGCTCCGCGCCGAAGTAGGCCGACCGTGATGCCGGCGTGCCGCTCCGGCGCGGCTCCACCACCGGCGGCGGCACCTGCTGCGCCACCCGCGCCACCACCCGGAAGCTGACCACCTCCACCCGCTCCGGACCGTCACGGTAGCCGTACGTGCGCTGGTGCTCGTCCTCGAACGCCGCCGCGATCTCGGCCACGTCTTCGAGCTCCTCCAGGCCCGGCGTCGCGATCCGGAGCTCTGAGGACTGGCCCCGGTAGCGCAGGTCGAGCAGCCGGTCGATGCTGATGCTGGCGTCGGCGTGGCCCTCCCCCCGCAGCGTGGTCCGTGCGGACTCCTCCAGCTCCGCGAAGCCGGCCAGCAGGTCGGCCGGCACCAGTCCCGCCAGCTGCATCCGCCGCGCCTGCGAGATCTCGTGGCGCGTCTCGGCGGCCAGCAGGCCGAACGCGCTGAACAGCCCCGGCCAGGGCGGCACGATCACGTCCGAGATGCCGAGCTGGCGCGCCACTTCCGCTGCGTGAACGGGGCCGTTGCCGCCGAACGCCACCAGCACGCACCGTCGCGGGTCGCGCCCGCGCTCGGTCGAGACGGCTCTCGCCACCCGCACCATGTTCGAGACCGCGATCTGGTGCGCGCCGTACGCGGCACCGAGCATGTCCATCCCCAGCGGCTCGGCCGCCCGCTCCCGCAGCGCCGCGTGGGCCGCCGCGCCGTCGATCGGCAGCGTGCCGCCGAGCAGGTGGGTCTGGTTCAGGTAGCCCAGCACGAGGTTCGCATCCGTCAGGGTCGGCTGCTGATTGCCGAAGCCGTAGCAGACCGGTCCGGGCACCGCGCCCGCGCTCTCCGGCCCGACCCGCAAGCCGCCGCCGGTGTCCACTCGAATCAGGCTGCCGCCGCCCGCGCCGACCTCCGCGATGTCCAGGGCCGGCACCCGCAAGGTGTGGCCGCCCCCCTTGAACATCCGGCTCCCGACGCTGATCCCGGCCCCGACCTCGTACTCGGCGACCTGGAACGGGTGGCCGTCCTCGACAATCGACGCCTTGGCGGTCGTGCCGCCCATGTCCACCGTGATGAGGTTGGGGGCGTCGCACTGACGCGCCAGCCGCACCGCCGCCACCACCCCGCCGGCCGGCCCGGACTCCACCACCTGGACCGGCCGCCGGCGTGCCGTGCTCGCCCGGATCACGCCGCCGTTCGACTGCATCATCAGCAGCGGCGCCTGCACTCCAGCACCGGTCAGGCCAGATTCCAGCTCCCCGAGATACCGGTCGGCAATCGGGCCGACGTACGCGTTCACCACGGTCGTGGAGGTGCGCTCGTACTCGCCGATCTCTGGCAGCACCTCATGCGAGAGCGACAGATACACGTTCGGCGCCCGCTTCGCGATCGACGCGCCCAGCTGCCGCTCGTGCTCGCCGTTGGCGTAGGCGTGCACCAGGACCACGGCGATGGCCTCTGGCTCGTCAGCCAGCAGCGCCTCGATGGCCTGTTCGGCGGCGGCAAGGTCGAGCGGCTCGACGACCGCGCCGTTGACGTCCAGCCGCTCCGGCACCTCGTGGCGCAAACGACGCGGCACCAGCGGCTTCGGCTTGTCCCAGGCCAGGTCGTACAGCCGCCCGACGCGCAGCCGCCGGATCTCCAGGATGTCGCGGAACCCCTTCGTCGTGATCAGGCCGGTTCTGGCACCGCGATACTCCAGGATCGCGTTGGTGGCAGCGGTCGTGCCGTGGACGACGGCGATGGCGTCCTCCGACGCGAGCCCGGCCTGTCGCTGGAGCACCTGCAGGCCGTCCACCAGCGCGGCGATCACCCGGTCCGGCGCGGACGGGACTTTGAGGGTGCTGACACGACCGACCTCGTCCATGATCACGAGGTCGCTGAAGGTACCGCCGATGTCGATGCCCACGCGGTAACGCATGCCTGGGAGCCACCCCTCGCGAGATCTGGTGCCTGACAACCGACCAGAGGATAGCCGACCGGCCGCGCCGCCATCGTGACGGGGTGCCGAGCCGGGAGCGCACATGACCGGCTACGATTCGCTCCTGACCCCTGGCTACGCGAACGCCGGCAGCACCTCGTCCGCGAACAGCTTGAGGTCGTCCGTCTCTGGAAAGCCGGCGAACGACAACTGCACCATGTCGAACCCGAGCTCCTGGAGCTGCGCCAGGTGCTCCCGAAACTCGGCCGGGTCGCCCGCGAAGGCCGGGTTCTCGCCCTCCAGCTTCGCGCCGGCCCGATTGCGTGCTGACGCCCGGTCCCGGTCCAAGAACACCGTCAGCGGCGCGCACTTTTTGATAGTCGCCGGGTCGCGGCCGAACGTCTCGCAGTGCTCGGCCAGGGCCGCCAGCTTCCGTCGCTGGATCTCGGGGCGGCGAGAGTACGAGAGCCACCAGTCGGCGTGCTCCGCCACCACCCGCAGCATGTACCGCTCGCCGTCGCCGGCCAGCATTAGCGGCGGGATCGGGTCCGGGCGTGGCTCGCAGTACGCGTTCTCGACCTGATAGTACGGTCCCGTGTATGTCGCCGGTGACTGCGTCCAAAGTGCCTTGATCGCGCGCACGCCGTCGTCCAGCTGCGCGATCCGGACGCGTGCGGACGGGAACTCGTAGCCGTACGCCAGGTACTCCTCCTCGGTCCAGCCGGCTCCGTACCCGAAGATGAAGCGCCCGCTGCTGAGGTACTGGAGGCTCGCCACCATCTTCGCCAACAGCGGCGGGTGGCGGTACGAGTTCGCCATCACGCACGTCCCGAGCATCGGGCCGGGGTAGCGGGCTGCCACCCACATCAGCACGCTCCAGCACTCCAGCCGGAAGCGGTCGCCGGTCATGTGATGGTCCGAGATCCAGAGCGACGAGAAGCTCTGAGAGGCGATGTCCAGGACGCCCTGGAGATCCCTGGTGTACGTCCGGGGGTTGACCGGCTCCAACAGGCGGTCGCCGGTGGGCGGGTTGTAGCCGAACAGGAGCCGGCGGGTGGCCGTCATCGCGTCGTAGCCTCCACATGTCACGGCGTCGGCGCCGGTGCGCGGAGGTATGCCCCTTCGGCGACCGCCGCCGCCAGGGAGTGTGCCGTCCGATGCGCCCGCGCACGCCTTCGAGCGACAGCCGCGTCAACGGAATTGGGAACCGATTGGCGAGCGTCGGCGTCAGTGCAGGCAGGAAATTCGACCCCGCCCGGTGTGCGGACCCAGCCGTCTGGAGGAAGCACCGATGCAGACCAGATTGCGTAGCCGCCGAGCCTACATGCTCGCCGCCGGCGTGTCGGCGGTGGCGCTGACCACCTTCACGTTCGTGGCGTGCAGCTCGGCTGCCGCGCCAACATCAGGGTCCGGCAGCAGCGGCACGATCCAGACGTCCGCGACCGTCGCCTCCGCGAAGCCAGCCGGAAGCGCGGTGGACAGCTCGAAGGCGTCCGAATCGGCGAAGCCGGCGAATGTGGCGCAGGCGCCGGCCGTCGCGCCCACCTCGATGCCGAGGCCGGCCGCGACGGCTGTCGCGCCGGTCGCCGCCGCCAAACCTGCCGAAGCCGACGCCCGTGCTCCGAGCAGCGCTGGAGCGGCAGCCCCGGCTCCCCCGGCCGCGCTGGCGCGTCCCGCGTCGCAGCCAGCGCCGTCAGCGCAGGCTCCGGCTCCCCAGTCGATCGTGCCGCCCGCTCCCGGGCCAACCCCGGCTCGCCCCGCCGACCCGGCTCCGGTTGCCCCGGCTCAGGCCGGCCGGATGGTGATCTACACCACCGAGATCTCGCTGCTGGTGACCAGCCCCGCCCAGCTCGTCAACTCGCTCGGCGATGTCGCGACGCAGGCCGGCGGCTACGTGGCCGGCGTCGAGAACAAGGACGACGGCGGCATCGCCCTGACCACCATCCGCCTGAAGGTGCCGCCGGACCGGTACGAGGCGGCCATGAAGCAGATCCGCGCGCTCGCCGTCGAGGTCACCGGCGAGAAGGCCACCACCCAGGACGTGACCGAGGAGTTCAGCGACGTCCAGACTCAGCTCGCCTCGTTGGAGGCGACCCACGCCCAGCTCCTGGAGCTGCTCAAGAAGGCGACCACCGTCGAGGAGATCCTGAAGATCCAGGAGAAGGTCAGCCAGACCAAGGTCCAGATCGACCGGCTCAAGGGCCGCGAGACGTTCCTCCAGCGCAGCAGCGATCTGGCGACCGTCACGGTCAACGCGCGCCCCGCCGAGGACGTGCTGGCTCGCACCTACAGCACGCTGCGCACCTCGCTCCGCCGTTCGGAGGCGCAGCGCAACCAGACGATCAAAGCGATCCAGGCCGCCAAGACCCCGGAGGAAGAGGCGACCCTACGCGACCGCCTCGGCGAGATCAACCTCGAAATGGACCGCTTGAACGCCCGCATCGCCGACCTGCAGAACAAGGCGAAGACGGCGAACATCACCCTGCCCTCCGCCCCCGCCGACGACCCGGTCGCGGCCACCACCAACGACCAGGATCTCTTGAAGGAGTACATGCAGCTGCGTGGCGACCGTCGCCTGGCTGACCTGGAGGTCGACCGGCTGACCCGTGAACAGCGCGGCACGCCCGAGAGCCGCGAGGCGCTGATCCAGGCGAAACTGCGGGTCTCCGCGCTGGACACCCAGACGAAGAACCTCGAAGAGCGGGCGCGCCGCGCCGGCGTGACGCTCCCCAGCCTCAGCGCCGCCGAGATCGACGCCCTGGCCGGCCTGCCGCCCGAGAGCTTCTGGTCACGGCTGAACGTGGGCTGGGCGATCGTGGCCGGGCTGGCCGTCCTGGCGGTCGGCGGCGTCGGCATACGGCTCGGTCGCCGGACCAGGCGTCCGCCAGCCGGCCCGGCCCCGGCCGCCGCCTAGACGAGCAGGCAGGAGTCAGGAGGATTGCCGAGGGGCGGTCCCGAAGAGTCGGGACCACCCCTCGGCACGTCGGGCGTAGCTGTCCGGGCCGTGGACTTCAGTCCACGGCCCGGCTTTCCACCCCGCTCAGCGAATCTCCTGGTTCGCTTCGAACGACGGACCAGATGTCGAGGACCGGCTCTGGTCGGCCGGCGCCGCGTTGACGACCGGTGCGATACCGCGCGCCGCGTCCACCTGAGGCGGCATCTGTGCTGGCGGGGTCCAGCCAACTGGCGGCCGTGGGACCGCCGCCCGAACCGGGGCCATCTGCGGCGAGAACCAGAGCGCCTGGAGCTCGGCGGCCTTCGGATTGCCGGGCACCACCTTGTTCGCTTCGGCGAGTGCCGCCCGCGCCTCGTCCGGATGCTGCGCCGCCCACGATTGGACCGCCTTCGCGATCCACGCCGCGTACAGCTTGTCCCTGGCTGACCCCTCCGGCGTGGAGTAGTCCGGGTTCATCGCCATCAACTGCGTCAGCGCCGAGATCTGCGCGTCGTTCTGGCCCTCGTGGTACGCCACGTCGAAGTCCACCCACAACGTGGCCATCTCGGCCTGCTGGTGGCCCTGCGCCATCTTCTGCTGGATCGTCGGGTCGTTCGGGCGGAACCGGGCGGCGCGGTCGAAATGCTGAATCGCCTCGGACAGGATCCGCTTCGACTCGCGGCCCTGGTCAGCGCCCTTCTGCACGAACGCCACGTTCAGGCGTCGCTGACCCTCTTCGAACAGGCCCCGCACCGCCAGGTCTTCGAGCGCTGGGCGGAGCGTACTGTTCGGATCGAGCTGGCTCATCACGATCTCGAGCTTCTCGACCGCCAGGTCCACATTCGGGTTGCTCGGGTCCAGCAGCGGCAAGATGTCCGTCAACACCTGGGTGATCTGCCGCTCCAGCTCCGGGTTGGACGCCAGCACGGCGATCGAGGGCACGCTGGTGGGGACGGCCGTCGGCGGGGCGGTCGGCGCAACGGTGGGCGCCGCCGTCGGCAGCGGCATCGCCGTCGCGGTCGGCTCGGGCGCTCGGGCGATGGCCGTCGGGGTGGCGACGACCGCGCGCGAGCTCTCCGTCAGCGAGCCGATCATCGGCGCGGCCAGCAGCCCGGCCAGCCCGAATGCACCGGCGATGAGGGCGGTTCGGCCAGCCGACGCCGACAACGGACGTCGCCACGCGGCCCGCCGCGACGTTCCGGCCCCGGCGACGGTCGCGTCCGCCCCGATCCTCGGGCGGGAGCCCATCACCGTGTCTTCCTTGAAGATGGCGGCGCGCACCGCCCGACGCTCCGGCGGAGCCGACGTGGCGAGCTTCACCCGTGACCCTGCCGCGAGCAGGTAGGTGTCGCCGGCCGGCGACTTCTCCAGCTCCGCTCCCCACGCCTCGCGGAGCGCGTTCGCGAACGCCATCGGAGACGCGTAGCGGTGCCCCGGCTTCTTCGCGAGCTGTCGCAGGATCGCCGCCGAAACTTCCTCTGGCACCTCGGGACGGAGCGTGCTCGGGGATTGTGGGCGGCGGTTCACGTGTGCGTACGCGATCGCCTGCGGCGTCCGCCCGGTGAACGGGACGCGGCCGGTCACCAGCTCGTACGCCACGACGCCCAGGCTGTACAGGTCGATCCCGGCGCCGATCTCATGGTCGTCGGCGTCCCGGGGATTCAGCCGCTCCTCGAACACCTCTGGCGCCATGTACTCTGGCGTGCCAATGCCGTGCGTCACCGTCAGATGGGTCGCGTCGGCGGCCCGCGCGATGCCAAAGTCCACCAGGGTGAGGAAGTCGTCCGGGCTGACGAACGCGTTGGCTGGCTTGACGTCGCGGTGGGCGACGCCGCGCCCGTGGGCGTGCTCCAGCGCCTCGGCTAGCTGCGTCACGAGGTTGACGACCCGCGCGGGTGGGATCGGCCCGTCGTTGCGGATCGAGTCGCGGAGGGAGCAGCCCTCCAGCAGCTCCATCACCAGATAGTGCAGGCCGTCCTGATCGCCGATGTCGAACACCTGGACGATGTTCGGGTGTCGGAGGCCGGTCGCGAGCTTCGCCTCGCGATAGAACAGCCGCACGAAGCTGTCGTGGGTGGACAGGCTCGACGACATGACCTTGATGGCGCGCGGAAGCCCGAGCGCGCGATGCACGCCACGATAGACCGTGGCCATGCCGCCACCGCCGAGCCTGCTCTCGATCTCGTACGGGCCGAGTGCCCGGCCAACCAGTGTGTCGTTTGTCACGTGACTGCCATCTCGCGAGACTCAGCGCCCTCATCGTACGCGAGAAGAGCGGAAAATACCAGCCTCCGCCGCGCATACGTAACGAAGTGGGCGTCATAAGGTTGCGATGGCCCCGTCATGGCGCAACGGTCACGCCGCGACCCAACATGTGAGTGCCCGGCACCGTCGTGCTGACTGCTCGCCCCTCGCTACTCGCCCCTCGCTACTCGCGCCCCGGCAGCTCGAACGCTTCGGCCAGCAGCTCGTACGAGTGCAGCCGCGTCTGCTCGTCCTCGGTGATCGTCACCACCACAAACTCGTCAGCCTCGTACTCGTCGGCCATCGTCAAGAGACGCTCGCGGACCTGCTCGGGGGAGCCGGCGATCACTCGCTGCGACTGGTACTCCACGATCGCCAGCTGATGATCGGTCCAGAGGTGACTCTCCGCCTCGGCGACGGTCGGGAACGGCCCTCGCCCTCCCGTGTATCGGCGCGCCATCGCGAGGTCTCGGCTCTTGCGCAGCCGCAGCGCCTCGGCCTCGGTGTCCGCGCAGATCACGAACACGCCCACGCTCACCTTTGGCTCCGCCAGCCACTCGGAGGGCTGGAAATAGCCGCGATACATCCGGGTGATCTCGTCGCCGCCGTTGGGGTTGATGAAGTGGGCGAACGAGAACGCCGTCCCGAAGTGGGCCGCGTACGTCGCGCTGTCCGCCGACGACCCCAGCAGCCAGACCTCCGGCGCGCTCGGCCCGACCGGCATCGCCTTGACGCCCGCGAACGTGTGGCCCGGCTCGACGGCGTCGTGCAGCCAGTCGATGACGTCCCGCACCTGGCCCGGGAACTGCGAGATCGGGAGCGCCCCCGGGCCGTGCGCCAGCGCCATCGACGTCTGGCGGTCGCTGCCGGGCGCCCGCCCGATCCCCAGGTCGATCCGTCCCGGATAGAGCGTCTCCAGCACCCGAAAACTCTCGGCCACTTTCAGGGCGCTGTAGTGCGAGAGCATCACGCCGCCCGACCCGACCCGGATCTGGCTGGTGCGGGCGGCGACCTGCCCGATCAGGATCTCCGGCGCAGATCCGGCCAGCCCCTCGCTGGAGTGATGCTCGGCCAGCCAGTACCGCCGGTATCCGAGCCGGTCCGCCGCCTGCGCCAGCTCGACGGTCTCGCGGATGGCGTCAGCCGGCGTGCGGCCGCTCCGGATCGGGGACTGATCGAGGACGCTGAGTGCGATCACCCCCGCAGTGTACCGAACCCGGCTCCAGCCTGCTCACCTGATCCACATCTCCGCACAGCCTCGTCGGGGCTTGAAAGCCCCGCCTACAGTCATGGCGTCGCGCTGCGACGCCGATGCACGCCATCCTGTCGCAGCGCGACAGCTAATTGTAGACGTGGACTTCAGTCCACGGCCCTCGCTACACTGCCGCCGTGAACGACGTGGCACACATCGCGGACCCGGTCCTGGAGCGGGCGCTGCTGGCGGTCGGCCGGACCCGCGCGCTCGGGCTCCACTTCTACGGCAACTTCGTCGGCATCGGCGGGGCGCCGGCTGGCCTCGGCACCTCCCGTCTCACCATCGACGGCGAGCCGCCCGGCATCGGCGCGCCAGGCGTCTCCGCCGTGGCCCTCGCGACCGTCGCGGACCTCGCCGTCGGCTCTGCGATCCGCTCCCATCTCGAAGTCGGCGCCCGCATGGCGACCGCCACCCTCTCGATCCAGCACCCGATCGGCCCGGTCATGGGGCCGGTCACCGGCCGTGGCGAGGCCGAAGCCGCCCCCGGCGACCACCTGAGCGGGCGCTGCGTCCTCCTGGACCCCCAGGGGAAGCCGGTCGGCTACGCCCAGGGCTGGTTCGCGCCGTTGCCGCCCCCTCCCGGCTGGGTCCAGCGGCCGTTGCCCTGGGAGTGGGACGTCCTGCCCCAGATAGACGTGCCGGCCCTGGCCGATCTCGACGTCTCCGAGCTGGCGGCCGTCGCGGCGGCTCGCGCGGCCGGTGAGCGCGCCCAGCAGCACGGCACCTCGATCTCCGAAGAGCTGCTCCACTTCCGCTGGCACGAGGCACCGAGGGACCACGCCTCCGGCGAGCTCGCCAACGGCCCCGAGCTGGCGAACCGAGTCGGGCACATCCAGGGTGGCGCCCTCTACGGCGCGGCGGCCATCGTGGCGGCCCAGGCGCTCGGCGTGCCCCTGACGAAGCTGGTGGACGGCCACTACCAGTTCCTGCGGATCGCCGACGGGGACCTGCTCCACGGCGAAGCGACCGTCCTGCGGCGGGGGCGGCTCGCCTCCTTCGTCGAGGCCCGCCTCTCGGTGGATGGCCGGACCGTCGGCGTCGGGATGTTCTCGTTCCGGGGCTGAGCGCCAGCACCAGCGCATCTGTTCTATGCCATACTCACAGGCGTGACCTGCTCCCTCTGAGGCGTGCCGCGTGGCCAGACGAACGTCATCCTCCCCGGCCTGCTTCCTGATGCTCCCGGAGACCAGCGCGTCGGCGGTCGTGCGGGACGCGCTGGAGTCGGTTGCCAGCGATCTCGGCGCCTCCACCTTCCAGGGCGAGCCGCGCCAGCTCCTCGTTCAGTTCGGCCGCCGCTTCGCCGCCACCGGCCGGGCGAACCTGCTGGTGGTTGACGTCAGCGACGGCCGCCCGGACTTCCTCGAAGCGGCCCAGCTGGCCCAGGCGTTCGGCACCGCGCCGCTGATCCTGGTCGACCGTGAGCTGGACGGCGTCGCGCACGCCCCGGGCGGCTCGACGCCGCCGTACGTGGAGTACGAGCGCAGCCAGCCTGGCTTGCGCCGCCTCCAGGCAGCGTTCCGGACCCTGCTACGCCAGCGCCGGCCGCCGCGCAACCGCTGGCGCACCCCTTCCGACACGGCACTCCTGGGTGAGACGTACCAGTTCGACCAGCTTCCCGCGCACCGCCTCGAGCTGCTGGTGCAGGACGTCCTCCGCAACCTCGGGTATCGTCAGCTGCGACAGGCCAGCGGCCTGCCCCTGGTGGACCTGCTGGCCGAGCCGCCGTACCTGCACGGTCGCGGCGCGGCCGGCGAGAGCCTCTGCCTGATCGCGCTCCAGTCCTCGCACCGGCCCGGCGTCCTCCCGCGCATCCTCCAGCACCACGTCCCGGCCCTTGGCGCGGCATTGCAGCGCGCTCGCCGCACGCCTACCCCGCCGCCCGAGTTTCTGCCGTTCCCGTCCCGCCTGAGCGTGATCCTGGTGCTCCCGTTCCTCGCGTCTGGCGACGACCCGAGCGAGCGCGAGCTGCTGGGCGAGCTGCGGCTCCGCTTCGACGAGCTCGCCGCTCAGATCGAGACGCCCATCGCCGTCGAGGTGTACGACCGCCCGCGCCTGCTGGCGATCCTGCGCGCGAACCCCCAGATCGCGGCCCGCTACTTCGACCTGACGACCGGCGCGTCGGTCCAGCCGAACGACGACCACCACCCGGACCGGCGGCCAGCCGCGCGCGAGGACCGCCTGCCCGAGCCCGGCCTCAACGCGATCCTGGAGCAGCTGAACCACGAGCGCGCCCTGCGCATCGAAGCGGAGCGCGAGGCCGCCTGGAAAGACGTCGCGTTCACGGCGGCCCACAAGCTCGGTAACCCGCTCTTCGCCATCGAGACGAACCTCCAGGATCTGATCGAGGTCACCGAGGCGGCCGACAAAGACGTGCTCGACATCATCTCGGACATCTCGACCTCCGTCGAGAAGGCGAAGGTCATCATCGAGCATTTCAAGTCGCTGACCCGGTTTCGCAACATCGCGCCTCGCCCCACCGACGTGGTGCCCCTGATCCGCGCGTCCGTCACGCCGGCCCGCGCGATGGGCGTCAAGACCCGTGTCAGCGCCCCTCGCGACCGCGTCCTGCTCCTGGTGGATCCGTCTCTCGTCACCCACTGCCTGGACGAGCTGATCGGCAACGCGTACCACTTCCTGGACAAGCCGAGTAAGCGGCTGGCCGTCACCCTCACCGCGCCCGTCTCGGTCCCCGAAGAGCTGGCGGCGCAGCTCCAGGCGAGCGCGTACGCCCGCCTGCGGGTCTCAGACAACGGGCGCGGCGTGCCCAGGAGCCTCAAAGACTCGATCTTCACGCCGTTCTTCTCGACTCGCAGCAGCGGCTCCGGCTTCGGGCTCAGCATGATCCGCAGCGTGATCGAGGGACACGGCGGCGTCATCCGCGAGGTCGGGCGCGAGCGGCGTGGCGCGATCTTCGAGATGTACCTGCCCATCGCCGAAGCGTCGGACGGGTCCACGCCTGCCGACGACGACGATCTCTCGGCCGCCAGGTACGGGCACGGCGCTGACGATGAGCCCGCCGATCCGTTCCCCGCCGACAGCCTGCTGGAGCACGTTCTCGATGGCTAACGTCTTGCTGGTGGACGACGAGCGCGAGAACGTCTCGTCGCTCAGCCGCTACCTCGCCCGGCGCGGTCCGGATTGGCAGATGCACGTCGCGTACAGCGAAGAAGAGGCGTTCGGCATCCTCCGCGCGACGTCCATCGACGTGGTGCTGACGGATCTGGTCATCACGAAGGACGCCGGCGGCATCGAGGTGCTGAAGCTCGCGAAGAGCATCGACCCGCTGACGATGGTGATCGTGTTCACGGCGTTCGAGCGCAAGCTGGACCGCTACGCCGCGTTCGAGGCCGGCGCCTTCGACTGCATCCAGAAGAACAACCCGAACGTGGTGGCCGCCGAGGAGATCCTGGTCAAGGCGAAGTCCGCGCTCAAGTTCCGCGAGCTGGCGAAGGAGCAGGTCGCCACCAGCAATCACCTGGCCTCGCTCAAGCGGTACTTCGACCCCCGTGTCTTCGACCAGCTCACGAAGAACCCGGATCTGATGTCGTTGCGGCCCCAGATCGTGACCGTCGCCTTCTGGGACATTCGCGGCTTCTCGAAGCTGAGCGAGAGCCTGGCCCACTACCCGCGTCTCGTCTCGGACTTCCTCCGCGAGTACCTGGACGCCGCCGCCTCGGCGATCTTCGAGCACGAGGGTGTGCTGGACAAGTTCATGGGCGACGGCGTGCTCGGGCTGTTCGGCGCCCTGGACGCCCCGACCGACGCCGGCGTCGAGGATGCCCGGCGAGCCGTCGCCGCCGCCGAGAGCCTGCGCGGTGTGTTCGGCCAGCTGCTGGAGCGCTGGACGCCCGAATGGTCGCTCTACACGCCCCAGGTCATCGACGTCGGGCTTGGCTGCGGCATCCACACCGGCGAGGTGCTGGTCGGGAACGTCGGCAGCGGCGCCCGCGACCAGTTCACGGCGGTCGGCCCGAACGTCAACTTCGCGAACCGCCTGGAGCACCGGGCTGGCAAGGGCGAGATCATCGTGTCGGCCTCGACCCGCGCCCGCCTCGGGGACGCCTTCGCCACCGAGGACGCCGGCATCCTCGGCGACGTCAAGAACATCCCCGGCGAGTTCCCGACATTTGCCGTCGTCCCGCCCGAATAGCGCGCGGCCGGAGGCAGATGGCGACGGCCGCGGCTCCCCGTGGCCCCTCCATGGGGAGATTGCGAGACGCCGTCGCGTGCCGTGGATTGAAACCCACGTCTACGGTCAGATGTCGCTCTGCGACAGGCTGGCGTGCTTCGGCGTCGCAGCGCGACGCCATGAGTGTAGGCGGGGCTTTCAAGCCCCGACGACGTCTTGCCCTTCGTTCTCGTGCGGGACAGTAGAAGGCGTCAGGGAGTGAAGGGTATCCTCAGCAAGGGGGGACCATGACCGCGAACGAGATCGGTTCTGACTCGAGTGCTGGCCCGGCGGCCGGCAACGCCTTCTCGCAGCCCGGCGCCGCCGAGGGCTGGCGCAGGTCCGCCGCCGTGCGCGGCCAGACCTACGCCGAAGCTACCAGCCTGCTGTTCGCGTGGGCGCAGCTGGAGCCCGGCCAGCGGGTGCTGGACATCGCGGCGGGGACCGGCGATACCGCGATCCTGGCCGCCGAGCAGGTTGGGCCGAGCGGCTACGTGCTGGCGACAGACCTCTCGGAGAGCATGATGGCCGTGGCCGCCGAGGAGGTCCAGAAGGCCGGCCTCTCGAACGTCGAGACGCGCGTCATGGACGCTCGCACCCTCGACCTTCCAGATGCGTCATTCGACGCCGTCATCTCGCGGATGGGGATCATGCTGATGCCGGAGCGCCACCGCGCGCTGGCCGAGATGCGGCGCGTCCTCAAACCCGGCGGCAGGCTGGCCGTCGTCGTCTGGGGCACTGCCGAGCGGAACCTCGGAACGTTCCTGCCAGTCTCAATCGCCCGCCGCCACGCCCAGCTGCCACCGCCCACGCCAGGCGCGCCCGGCATGTTCGCGCTCGGCGCACCCGGCCTCCTGAACCAGACACTCTCTGACGCAGGCTTCCAGGACGTACGCGTGCAGGCCGTCTCCGCCCCGCGCGTCTTCCGGGACGCCTCCGCGATGAGGTCGTTCCTGGTCGGCGGCACCCAGGCGCTCAGCGACTCCCTGGCAAAGCTCGGCGAGTCCGGCCGCGCCGTCGCCCTCGCCGAGATCGAGGAGACCATGCTCCAGTTCCAGGGGCCGGACGGCATCCACATCCCCGGTCAGGCGCTCGTCGGCTTCGGCCTCAAATAGCCCCGACCCCTCGTCCCCCGTCGCAGAGCGACGATATGAATGTAGACGTGGGTTTCAACCCACGGCCGCGACCACGGGCCGCATCCTCATCATATCGACATTACGGCGCGACCAGCTTCCAGTCCTCCACGATGGCCGCGTACACCTTGTCCGAGACCCAGCGCGTCCCGATCTGCGTCAGGTGAACCCCGTCCGCCTGACGCACCTGGATCTGCTCGCCGCTCGGGTCAGGTCGGTACGCATCGTAGGCGCCGCCCTCGTTCGCGAACAGCACCCAGGTATCGACGATTCGCACCCAGGGCCGGCCCTGCGCCGCGCGGGCCACCGCCGCGTTGAGCCGGTCGGCCGCCTCGTGCCGACGCGGATCGCGCATGACCGGCATCCCAATCCAGTAGACCCGCGCCCCGCCCTGGTGCGCCAGGTCCATCACCGTGCCCGCTCGCTGCGAGTACTCGTCCACCCACTCGTCGCTCGGCAGCTGCGCCAATGAGCCGTCCGCCGCCACTACCGGCTTGTCGTCGTTGGCGCCCATGAACACCACGACCGCTTCCGGTGTTGGCTCCTCTTTCATCACTTGCGCCAGCCGCATCGGCCAGTTGTAAAACTGCGGAAGCGCCAGCCCGGACGATATCTGCGCGTCGATGGACGCCGTCATCAGGCCAGTCTCGCCGCCGTACCGCTGCAGGTCGTACCCCAGCCAGCTCACGAACGAGTCGCCCATCAAGTACACCCGCAGCGGGTTCTCGGGCGTCACCGCGCGGGTCGAGGTTGACGGCTGCTGGTTGGCATCGTCCGGCCTCGTCTCGGCCACGGGGGGCGCCGCTGCTGCCGCCAGCACCGGGTCTGGCGCGACAGCCGGCGGCGTCGATTCGGCGACCGGACTGGTGTCTGGAGCTGCTGCCGCGGGCGATGCCAGCGCGACCGGACTCGCTTCGGGCGCGGGAGCCTCGACCGGAGCCGGCGCGGCGACGGCGACGGTGTCCGGGCTCGCCGCTACCGCTGCCGCTGCTCCCGCCGGTGGCGCGGCTGCCAGCGCCGGCGTGGCGGCGCTCGTCGGCAGGCCCGTCGGTGCGGTCGTCGGTGCCACGGTCGGCGCGCTCGTCGCGGCTGAGGTCGGGGCGCTGGTCGCGGCTGAGGTCGGGGCGCTGGTCGCGGCTGAGGTCGGCGGCGCGGTCGGCGCCTGCGCGGGCGCGACTGTCGAGGTGGCCGGGGCGGTCGATGGCGCAGCGACAGTTGCCACGACGGTGCTGGCCGGCCTCGCCGCGAGGCTGCCAGTCGTCGCCACTGTCGCGGCCGGCTGGGACACCGGCCGCGGCGTCGCGACCTGGCCCGGGACGGCGGCGGCCGGTGCGACCGCCGGCGCTCGGGCAAGGTCGGTGTTGCGACCGAGGGCGATGTCAGCCGCGCTCGCGAGCCGGTCCAGTCCCAGCGTCCGGGCGACGTCGTCCGCCGCTCGCGCCACCGTCAGCGCGGCGTCCCGACGCGGACCGTACGGCTGGGTGTCGGCGCTTCGCACCAGCCGCCCGGTCGTCAGCAGGCCGCTGATCGCAAGGCTAAGCAGCATCGCCACGTACACCGGCCAGACGACCCCAGAACGGCTGTCGTCGGCGCTCCAGACCCGCGCCAGAGTATGACCGATCCCCCGCCCCAGCTCGCGCGTCGGCGACCGCGCCTCACCACCCGTCGCCGCCGCCTCTCGTTCGACTGCTTGCATGCGCCCCTCGTGCTCGGAAATGCGTGCGCTCAGATCTCGTGTCAGAACTGGTAGTAGATGAACGGCGCCACCCCGGCCGGACCCAGGATCACCGTCAGCCCCAGGAAGATCCCCATCGCCACCGCCTGCGCCGAGAGTGGCAGCCTCGCGAAGCGATCCTCCAGCCGCGCCGCCAGTCCCGCCGGCAGCAGCTGCAGCCCGATCGCCCCGACGATCGTCACCACCAGCAACGGATCGACCGCCGAGCCGACGCGCCATGCCGTCATTGCTCGCCACAGTATCTCGAATGCGGACTCGACTGTCGAGGCCCGGAAGAAGACCCAGGCCAGGCAGACGAGGTGGAACGTCAGCAGCCACCCCAGGCCAGCCCAGAGCACGCCCTGAAGATCGCGAGTGCTCTCGGCGTCGCCCGTCGCCGCGCTGCCTCCACCTGAATCCTTGCCTCGGCGTTCATCTGACCGTCGCAGACCGTGCAGCCACCGTTCCAGCGCCAGACCGCCGCCGTGCAGCAGCCCCCACACCACGAACGTCGCCGCTGCGCCGTGCCAGAGCCCGCCGAGCGCCATCGTCAGGAGCAGGTTTCGGTACGTCGCCAGCTCCCCGTGCCGGTTGCCGCCCAGCGCCACGTACAGGTAGTCGCGGAGCCAGCGCGAGAGCGTCATGTGCCACCGTCGCCAGAACTCCTGGAGGCTCGTGGCGCGGTACGGGCGGTCGAAGTTTGGCGGGAACTTGATCCCCAGCAGCAGCGCGATCCCGATCGCCATGTCGGTGTAGCCGCTGAAGTCGGCGTAGATCTGGACGGCGTACCCGTAGATCGCGACCAGCACCTCGACGGCCCCGTAATTGGACGGCACCCCGAAGACTGGATCGACGATGGTCGTCGCGACGTAGCTCGAAATGACGACCTTCTTGAACAGCCCTTGCCCGATCAGCCAGGCGGCCCGGCTCGCGTTCTCGCGGCTGAGCGGCTGAAGATCCGCCAGCTGCGGCACGAACTCAACCACCCGCACGATCGGCCCGGCCACCAGATGCGGGAAGAACGCCAGGTAGACCGCGAAGTCGAGCAGCCCGACCGGCTCGGTCCGTCGGCGGTAGACGTCGAAGACGTAGCTGATCGCCATGAACGAGAAGAACGAGATCCCGACCGGCGCAACCACCTCGTAGAGCGGCGCCCTGGCCGTCAGCCCGACCGTCCGGAACACGCCGTTGACCGTCTCGCTGAAGAACCCGAGGTACTTGAACAGCCCGAGCGCCGTCAGGTTCAGCGCAATCGCAACCCCCAGGATCGGGCGGCGCCAGCGTTCGGCGCACTGGTGCAGCTGTCGCGCGAGCGTCCAGTTGACCAGCGTGGACAGCATCAGCAGGAAGACGAACCGCCAGTCCCAGGCCCCGTAGAACAGGTAGCTCGCCACCAGGATCAGCACGTGCCGGGTGCGCCGTCGCCCGAGCAGCCCCCAGTAGAGCGGGTAGACCAGGGCGAAGAAGGCGGTGAAGCTCAACGTCGGGAAGAGCACCGCTAGCTCCCGGCACGATCGCGCAAGAGGTTCCCACGTTGTCGAGACGAGCCTGTCAACTGGCGATCTGGCACGGTGCGTCCGACCGGTCGAGATGGATCGCTCCAGCCTACCAGGACAGCCGCGTCCGTGGCGAGCCCCCGCGGGCGTTGACCGGGTGGACCGCAACCCCTATCCTCCCCCGTGAGGGCGCGCTCCTCTCGGAGTGGGGCGCGCGTCGCGTGCGACGACTTCGACATCCAACACGGAGCGCCAGCCTGCCGGCCCGGCTGGCGCATGGGGAGGCAACGATGCGTGTCCTGGTAATGGGCTCCGGCGGCGTCGGCGGCTACTTCGGCGGAATGCTGGCCGAGGCCGGCCACGAGGTCGTCTTCACGGCGCGCGGCGCCCACCTCGAAGCGATGCAGAAGGATGGTCTCATCGTTATCGACCGTGGCAAGTCCACCCTGCTCAGCCCGGTCCAGGCCGTCCGGATGCCCGAGGAGGCCGGCGGCGCCTTCGACCTCGTCCTCTTCACCGTCAAGACGTACGACACCATCGGCGCGGCCCAGGCCATCGCCCCCATCGTCGGCCCGGAGACCGCCGTGCTGCCGCTCCAGAACGGCGTGGACGCCGTGGACGAGGTCGGCGCCATCGTCGGCGCGGACCGGATGCTCGGCGGCGCCACCAACATCGGCGCCCGCATCAACGAGCCGGGCGTCGTGGAGCGGTTCAGCCCGTTCTGCAACGTCACCCTCGGCGAGCCGGCCGGCGGCATCTCGGAGCGCGTCGAGAGCATCGCCGAGGCGTTCCGTCAGGCCGGCCTGGACGACGTCACCGCCAGCCCGGACATCACCCGCGCTGTCTGGGAGAAGTTCATGCTGCTGGCCCCGCTCGCCAGCACCACCAGCGCCGCCAACGTCGCCTCCGGCAAGGTGAACGGCACCGCCGAGGGGCGCGCCCTCTGGAAGCAGCTGATGGACGAGGTCCACGCGGTCGGCCGCGCCAACGGCGTCCATCTGCCGGACGAGTCGGCCGCCAACGTCGAGAAGTTCTTCCTCAACCTGCCCGAAACGCACACCACTTCGATGCAGCGCGATTACGACGGACAGCGCCGGGTCGAGCTGGAGCACCTGGCCGGCACGGTCATCCGGCGTGGCAAGGCGGTCGGCGTCGCCACCCCGATCTTCGACACGGTGTACGCCGTCCTCCGGATTCGCGCTCTCAGCTTCGGCGGCGTCTCCTGAGCTCGCGCCTCACCCGAGAGCAGGCCGGCCTGCTGCTCTGCCTGCTCTCGGCGCTCGCGTTCAGCAGCAGCACCATCTTCGGGCGCGTCGCGCTCGAAGACGGCGCTGGCGTCACCAGCATCCTGGTGTTCCGATACGGCGCTGCCGCGCCGCTGTTCTGGCTGCTGGTCCGACTCGCCGGCCAGCAGCTGCCCGGCCCGCGGGGGTTGCTCCGGACCCTGGCGCTCGGCGCGGTGGTGGTGGCGCCCCAGGCGCTGTTCATCTATCTCGCCCTGGCCCGCCTCTCGGCCGGACTGGTCGTCCTGCTGCTCTACACGTTCCCGGCAATGGTCGCGGTCGGCTCGGTGCTGACCGGGCGCGAGCCGCTGAGCCTGCGCAAGATCGCCGCCGTCCTGGTCGCGATCCTTGGGACGGCCCTGGCAATGCTCGGCGGCGGCCCGGTCCAGGCGGACGGCCTCGGGATTGTCTACGCGCTCGGCTCGGCGTTCTGCTGCGCGCTCTGGATCTCCATCGGCGACCGCATTCTCCAGGGCATCCCGGCGCTGACCGTCTCGGCGCTGATCTCGACGGGCGCCGCGCTGACGCTCTGTGGCGTCGGGCTGGCGCTGAACGGCGTCGAGCTCTCGTTCGGGCTGGCCGGCTGGGTCGCCATCGTCGGCACCATCGTCTTCTCGACCATCGTCGCGTTCGTCACCTCGCTGGCCGGCGTCGCCCGTATCGGCCCGACCGCCGCCAGCGTCCTGTTGACCGCCGAGGTGCCGCTCGCCGTGACCTGGTCGATCTTGCTGCTGGGCGAGCGCCTCCTGCCGACCCAGATCGCTGGGGGTATCCTGGTCGTGGCGGCGGTGCTGATCCTCCAGCTCGGCACGATTCGGTGGCCGGCCTGGCTGACTGCCCGGTACGCTCCCCTCACTCGCGCGACCGGCCAGCCTCGCCAGCCGCCCGCGTCCTGACCGCTCGATACCAGCCAATCTGATTCCGAGGAGGCCGAGCATGCCCGGCACTGCCTACGCGGGCGTCTTCCCGATCGCCCCAACCACCTTCTCAGACAACGGCGACATCGACGTCGCGAGCCAGCTGCGCGCCATCGACTTCATGATCGACGCTGGCGTCAACGGCATCTGCATCCTCGCCAACTACTCCGAGCAGTTCGCCCTCACCGACGACGAGCGCGAGCAGTTGACTACCGCCATCCTCGATCACGTCGCCGGCCGCGTCCCGATTATCGTGACCACCACCCACTTCGGCACCCGGATCGCCGCCGAGCGCAGCCGCCGCGCCCAGCAGGCCGGCGCCGCGATGGTGATGCTGATGCCGCCATACCACGGCACCACCCTCCGCGCCGACGACGCCGGCGTCCGGACCTACTTCCAGACGGTCGCCGACGCCGTCGACATCCCGATCATGATCCAGGACGCCCCGATCAGCGGCGTCAACCTCTCGGTAGACCTGCTGGCACGGCTCGCCAGGGAGATCCCCCAGGTTGACTACATCAAGGCCGAGATGCCCGGCGCTGCCAACAAGCTGCGCGCGCTGATCGAGGCCGCCGGCGACGCCCTGGCTGGCCCGTTCGACGGCGAGGAGTCGATCACCCTGATCCCGGACCTGGACGCCGGAGCCACCGGGACGATGCCGAGCGCGATGGTCCCCGATGCCCTCCGCCTGGTCTGCGACCGCTACCGAATGGGCCAGCGTGACGCTGCCATCGCGGTGTACGAGCGCTGGCTGCCGCTCATCAACTACGAGAACAAGCAGTGCGGCCTGCGTGCCACCAAGGCGCTGATGCACGAGGGCGGCATCATCGCGAGCGAGGCAGTCCGCCACCCGACGCCGCCGCTCCACCCCGGCACGCGGGCTGGCCTCGTGGAGCTGGCCCGCCGCCTGGACCCGATGATCCTCCGCTGGGCGAAGTAGCCCGTCGCCCAGCGCCCCACTCGTCCAGCGGCTTCCGACCTCTCCAGGAGGCCCGCCGCCCCAAAGCATCGGGTGGACTGCACGGACGACTACGCGTGGTTGTAAAACTCGACCCGCCAGCGCCACTCGCTCCCGTCCTCGGCGTTCCACCACGCGACGAGCTGACCGACCTCGCCGCCCGGCAGGATCACCGACGCGCCGAGGTCGGCATCGGTCGGCCAGCGGTCCTCGCGCCGTATCGCCGATCCGTGCCGTGACAGGCGCGTCAACGGCAGGCGCTTACCCGTGCGCTGGAGCTGTTCCCCAGTCGCCACGACCCGCTCGGCCTCGTCGCGTACCGTCGCCGACAGGCTGGGTGGCGCCGCGTGCACCCACAGCACGTCGGTCGGGTCGAGGCGACCACGCGCAAACGAGATGCCGGTCGCCCCGGCGTCCGGATACCAGAGGTCCCAGGTCTCCATCGGCCTTTACCTCCCCCTTTACCTGCCATGGGTCGCGACGCGGCAGGGCCGCCCCGCGGGGCGACCCTGCCGTCAGCCAGCGAAGCAGCGTGTCCTACCGCCGGGGTTGCGTCCCGGCGCCAGCCGGTGGGCTGGTGAACCACTCCTTCATCGCCTGCTGTCCCGGACGGTCCACGTGCACCTTGTCGTCGACGCGCGTGATCCACGAAGTCGGGATCCAGTGGTGCTGGCCCTGCTGGTCCTTCGTGAGCTTGACGTAGTCGCCGTCCATGTGGTCCACGGTCCCAAACTGACCGTTGTTCGAGCAGACAACTGGCATGTGCTCCTTGATCTTGCTCTGGTCGAACACGCTGTCCTCCTTCAGCTTGATCTCGGGCGTGGAATGGCAGCCGCCCCATGAGACGTTGAAGACGCTGCCGTCCGCCGACGAGTCGTCGCAGGGTGCGTGCCGGCCTCAGGCGCTCCGAGTCATCAGCGCCAGATCCGTCACGCCGTCGCGCCGCGGGCACGGCCTCTGCGCCCCGTCAGACCGCAGAACACGACGAAGGAGGCCCCACGATGCCAGAAGGCAAGCATCTGCGCGGCGTCGGCAAGAAAGAGCAGAAGATGTACGAGCACATCGTCGATGAGGCGAAGGACGACCACCGCTACGGCAAGCGCGCCGAGGAGGTGGCGGCCCGCACGGTGCTGAAGCACCACCGCGAGGAGCACCACAAGAAGGGCGAGTGAAGTGGCGCCGTGGGTTGAAACCCACGTCTACCGTCACACCGTCGCTCCGCGACGGACGGCATCCCGGCGTGGCGTAGCCACGCACCACTGGTAGACGTGGACTTCAGTCCACGGTCCCCCTATCGCCCTCGACCGTCTGTCCTTTGACGGCCACGGAGATCCAACCACCGCCGCTCACGTACTGGCAGCCCGGCGCGGCGTCGAATCACCTGCTCCTTCACGTACGACGGGGTCGGGATGTACGGGCAACCCGCCCAGGCTGGCCCGACGCTCGGCTCCAGCGTTTCCTCGCCGGCCTGCCACAGCTCTCCTTCCGTCTCAGCCTCCACCACGCCGCCCTGACGCAGCCAGCCCGGCCGCAGCGTGAACTGGCCCAACAGCCGACCCTGACCGGCCGTCCAGCGCTTGCCGTCGTACTCGATCTCGTTCTCGCCGACGACCGTCACGCCGTCAAGCTCGAAGGGGTACAACTCGCCGCTCATAGCCTCCTCGTGCCCGCCATCCTCACTCCACAGTATGCCGGACCACGCTGCTGGCATCGGCTATCTCGCGCCGCCATACTGCCGGCGCAGCCAGCCGTGGTCCCAAAATTGCATACGGGCCCACGCACCCGGCCGAGATGGAGGAGAGCGCTGTGCCCGAGCCAGCACGGATCATCCCGATCGCCTGCCCCTTTGGTCCCGCCGGTGTCGTCTACGTCTACTACATCGACGCGCCCGAGCCCGCCCTGATCGACATCGGCGTCGCCGGCTCGCCCGAGGGCGCCATCGAGCCAGCCCTCGCCGCCGAGGGCATCAAGCTCTCGGACGTCAAGTGGATCCTCGCCAGTCACGGCCACTGGGATCACATCGGCGGCGCCGGCACCGGCAAGGAGCGCGCCCCCGACGCCAGAATCGCGCTGCACTCCGCCGACGCCGAGCTCCTCGCCGACCCGTCGTCCCACATTCGCGGCTACCAGGGCGTCCGCTTCCGCTTCATCGAGGACCCGGCCCTCTACGCGGCTCATGACGCCCTGCTCCTGGAGAACCTCTCCGGTCAGATGGCCGCCGACCACCCCCTCGCGGACGGCGACCGCATCGACCTCGGCGGCGGGATCACCCTCACCACCGTCCACACCCCAGGCCACTCGGCCGGCGCCGTCACCTTCATCCTGGACGGCCCCAACTGGGCGTTTAGCGGCGACTCGATCCAGGGCTGTGGCGCCGGCGTCGGGTTCCCCCTTATCGAGCATCCGAACGGCTACCGGGCCAGCCTCAAGCGCCTGATCGAGGACGTTCGACCAGCGCGCCTGCACATGGGACACCGCTTCGGCGGGGCCGACCGCGTCGCGAAGGAGAACATCCTGGACGGCGACGCCGCCATCGCGATGCTCCGCGAGAGCGCCGACCTGGCCGATCAGCTCGCCACCATCGCCCCGACCCTGGCCGTCCCGGCCGACCGCCCCAACGACCCGGCCCAGTTCACGTCCGTCGCCCAGATGATCGGCGCCGACGTGAACGACCCCGTCAGCTGGCCGTCCTCCCTCTTCATCACCATGGACGCCTTCCGCCGGGCCAGCCAGCGCTGACCGGCCGCCGGGGGTCCGCTGCCCGCCCGCGCGACAGCGGACCCCCGGACCATCTCTCTCTGACTGCGAGGTCGCCTCCAGACGATGTCCCGACTCGCCAACATCGGGTTCCGTGCCAAGCTCCTCGGGGCGTTCGGCGTGGTGCTGGTCATTCTGGTGCTCCTCTCGAGCATTGCGTACCGCACCACCGTGATGAATCAGGAGGCGACCGACGCCGTCACCCACACCCTCCAGGTGATCAACCTGGCGGACGAGACGCTCGCCAACGTGCTCGACATGGAGACCAGCTATCGCGGGTTTCTGCTCAGCGGCGACGAGGCGATGCTGCAGTCGTACCGAACCGCCAACGACGAGATCGACGACAACCTGGCAGAGCTGCACGAGTTGACCGTCGACAACCCGCCGCAGTCCGAGCGCTGGCAGTCCGTGGAGCTCCAGGTTCTGGACTGGCGCACGAATGTCGCCGCGCCAGGCATCCGGCTCCGACGCGAGGTCACCGCCGGCCGCGGCACGATCGACGACGTCACCCGCTGGGTCGTCTCCGGTGAGGGCCAGCGCCGCACCAGCGGGATCCGCGCGACGATCCAGCAGGCCGTCGGCGTCGAGCAAGGGCTCCTGGAGCAGCGCCAGGACGAGGCTACCTCCCGCCGGCTCGTGCTGGAGACCATGCTGATCGTCGGCTCGATCGCCGCCATCGCGCTCGGCCTGATTCTGGCGACGCTCCTGAGCGCCGACCTGACCGGCCCGATCCGGCGGCTGGCGTCCACCGCCCAGGAGATCGCCGGCGGCCAGCTCGACCGCCGGATCGGGCTCCGGCGCGGCGACGAGATCGGCGTCGCGGCGGACGCCGTGGATCGCATGACCGAACGACTCGCCGCGAACATCCGTGAGAGCGAGGCGATCCTCGACACCGTCGTCGAGGGGATCGTCGGCATCGATTCGGCCGGCCGAATCACCTTCGCCAACCAGGCGGCGCTCCGGCTGCTCGGACAGCCGGCCTCGGCGCTCGAAGGCCAGCCAATCTCACGCTGGCTCGCCATGACGGACCTGACTCCCTCAGCGTCCGTGGCCGACGGGTCGAACGGAGAGCACCGCCCGCTGGGAGAGGGCCGGGGTGAGGGCTCCGAAGCCGCCGCCTGCACTGAGCGGCCTTCCCTGGTCACCGTCCTGGAGCGAGGCGCCGTCCAGCGCGGCGACGGCGAGCTCGCCCGGGCGAACCGCGACGCGCCAGTCCCGGTCGAATTCGCCTGCGCGCCAATTCAAGGCGGCAACCGCGTCGTCGGCGCCGTCCTGACCTTCCGCGACGTCAGCGAGCGGCTGGCCGCCCAGCGCGTACTCGAAGAGCGCAACCGCGATCTCGCCCGCTCCAACGCCGACCTGGAGCAGTTCGCCTACGTCGCCTCGCACGACCTTCAGGAGCCGCTCCGCGCCGTCGTCAGCTACCTCCAGCTGCTGGAGCGCCGCTACGTGGAGCAGCTCGACGAGCGCGGCCATCGCTACATCGGCCACGCCGTCGAGGGCGGTCGCCGGATGCAGAACCTCATCAACGACCTGCTCGCCTACTCACGCGTGGGCCGCCGCGAGATCTCGCCGGTCCCCGTAGACCTCGAAGCCATCCTCAAGCGAACCTTGTCCAACCTGAGCGTCGCCCTCGAAGAGAGCGGCGCCGTCGTCACCCACGATCCGCTCCCCACCGTCGTGGCCGACCCCGGCCAGTTCGCACAGCTCTTCCAGAACCTGATCGGCAACGCTGTCAAGTTCCGAAGCGAGGCGCCGCCCACTGTCCACATTTCGGCAACCCGTCAGGATGGAGCGGATGCCTGGCTGTTCGCAGTCCGCGATAATGGCATCGGCATCGCGCCCGACTACCGCGAGCGCGTCTTTCTCCTGTTCCAGCGGCTGCACGGACGTGACGAATACCCTGGAACCGGGATCGGTCTGGCGATCTGCAAGAAGATCGTCGAGCGCCACGGTGGTACGCTCTGGGTGGACGAGACCCCGGGCGGTGGTTCGACGTTCCACTTTACGATCCCGGATGCCGAAGGAGACGCCACATGAGCGTTGGCTGCGCTCAGCCGATCGAGATCCTGCTGGTCGAGGACAGCCCCTCGGATATCGACCTCACTCGTGAGGCGCTCCTCGACACCAAAGTGCACAACAACCTGCACGTCGTCACGGACGGCGTCGAGGCGTTGGCGTTCCTCCGTCGCGAGGGCCAGTACGCCGAGTCGCCTCACCCGGACTTGATCCTGCTAGACCTCAACTTGCCCAAGAAAGACGGCCGCGAGGTGCTGGCCGAGATCAAGTCCGATGCGAATCTTCGGCGCATCCCGGTCGTCGTGCTCACGACCTCCGGCGCCGAGCAGGACATCCTCGAAAGCTACAACTTGCACGCAAATTGCTATGTCCGAAAGCCGGTCGACCTGGACGCCTTCATCGAGGTCGTCCGATCCATCGACACGTTCTGGCTCGCCATCGTCAAGCTGCCACCCGAATAGCCCGACCCTCCAGAGAGGGATGGACCGATCGCTCGTGATGCCTAGATGACGCTCTCGTCGATCTCCCAGGCCATGGTGCGCGTCCTGCTCGTCGAGGACAACCTCGCGGACGTGGACCTGATCCAGGACGCCCTCGAGGAGGGCGCCCTCGACCCGACGCTGGCCGGCCCGGCCCTCCACCTGGAGAACGTCGACCGGCTCTCGGCGGCGCTCGGACGCCTGACGACCGGCGAGATCGACATCGTCCTGCTCGACCTCTCGCTGCCGGACAGCCACGGCTTCGACACGTTCGTTCGGCTGTCGCGCCATGCGCGTGGCATCCCGATCGTCGTGCTCAGCGGCCTGGACGACGAGGCGATGGCGATTCGCGCCGTCCGTGAGGGCGCCCAGGACTACCTCGTCAAAGGACAGGCCACCGCGAAGGCGCTGACCCGCTCGATCCGCTACGCCGTCGAGCGGAAGCACGCCGAGGACGAGCGCGCCCGCCTCGCCCGCGAGCGCGCCGAGGCCGAAGCTTCCCTCCGGGCGCGCGACGAGACCCTGGCGACGATCTCGCACGACCTCCGCACCCCGCTCACGTCGATCCGTGGCACCGCCCAGCTGTTGCGGCGGCGGATCGGTCGCGGCGTCAGCCTCGATCCTGACGAGCTCGCGGAGCGCCTCGCGCGGATCGAGGAGCACACCGTCCAGATGGCCCAGATGATCGACGACCTGCTGGACGTCGCCCGGCTCCAGGCAGGCAGGCCGCTGGAGCTGCGCCGCCAGCCGTGCGACCTCGTCGCGCTGGTCCGCAAGATCGCCGCCGACCTCCAACGCACCACCAGCGGCCATCATCTGGTCGTCTCGGCCGCCGACGAGTCCATCGTCGGCGAGCTGGACAGCGGCCGGCTGGAGCGTGTCCTCCTCAACCTGCTCACCAACGCCGTCAAGTACAGTCCGGACGGCGGCGAGATTGCGCTCACAGTCCGCCGCGAGGCCGGCGGCTGGGGCGTTGTCGAAGTCCGGGACCACGGTATCGGCGTCCCGCCGTCCGACCTCCCGCGCATCTTCGAGCGGTTTTACCGCGCCAGCAACGTCGGCGAGCAGCTGGCTGGCACCGGCCTCGGGCTGGCCGGCGCCCGCCAGATCGTCGAGCTGCACGGCGGAGACATCGAAGCCGCCAGCGAGCTCGGCCGCGGCACCACCTTCACCCTCCGCCTGCCGCTCGCGCCGTAACCCCCTGGGAGCACGGCGTATCATCTTGACGTGGCTACTCTCGTTCGTCGCCGGCCCTGGCTGATCGCGGCCATCTCACTCGCGCTGCTGGTCGTGCTCGCGTTCGGCGGGCGCGCGGCCTGGCGGCTGGGACATCGCCTGCTCGGGCCGCCGCCCCCGCCGCGCCAGACCGACGTCTCCCAGATCGCCGAGTGGATGAGCCTGCCGTACGTCAGCCGGGCCTACCGCGTGCCCGAGGGGGAGCTGGCTCGCGCCCTGGGCGTGGAGCCGACAGGCAGGCGGATGCGCCCGCTCCGCGACATCGCCGCCGAGACCGGCCGGAGCTCCGACGAGACCGTGGCGATCGTCCGTCAAACCGTCACCAGCTGGCAGGCCAATCATCCGGAGCCGAAACCGCCCGGTCCGCCCGCCCCGAATACCCCGCCCGGCCCGGCCGGCCCGTGAGCAGCCTCGCCACCTCGCTCGTCGCCTGGCTTTCAGTCTACACCTATCCGGTCGCGGCACTCACCGTGCTGGTCGGCTCGCTCGGCGTGCCCCTCCCGAGCGCCGTCGTCGTGCTGGCGGCCGGCTCGTTCACCACTGATGGCGACCCGGACCCGTTCACGCTGTTCGGCATCATCCTCGTCGCGGCGGTCGTCGGCGATTTCGGGAGCTACAGCGTGGGCCGCTGGGCCGGTCACCTCGTCCTCGGGCGGCTCGGCGCGAAGGTCGGCCTGACCCGCGAGCGCGTCCTGGCCGCCGAGCACCGCTTCGAGCGGTGGGGCGGTCTCGCGGTCCTGGTCACCCGCTTCCTGCTGACCGGCCTCGCCCTCCCGATCAATCTCGTCGCCGGCGGCAGCACCTACCCGGCCGCGCGATTCCTCATCTGGGCCGTCCTCGGCGAGGCGATCTGGACTGGCGAGCTCCTGGCGCTCGGCTGGATGTTCGGTACCAACTGGGTCTCGCTGCTGGACTACCTGGACGACGTGGTGATGCTCCTGACCATGCTGGCTATCGCGGCCGGGCTGGTCTACGCGCTGGTCCGCCTGCTCCGGCCCAGGGTCGCCGTCTCGTAACGACGCCGTGTGAGTGCAGGAGAGGGTTCCGATTTGACCCTGGCGAGACTCTTCGCCAAGAGTTTTGCAGTGAAGGGCTGACCGTGTATCCTGGGCTACCCTGACCGATGGGGACGTGCGTAGTGCCGTAGTACAGCCGGGTCGTGGAACGACTCGCGTTCATTGCGGGAGTCGCATATGCGTCGAATCGTCCTGGTCGTCAGTATTCTTCTGTTTGCGCTGGCGCCGATGCCGGTTGCGCACGCTTCGGTGTCCGAGACCATCACCATCACCACGTTGAAGCCGCTCGGTCCAGTTGACGGCAGCTTTGCGACATCAGGCGCCTTCGTGGACGTTGGCGTCCTCACGACCCTGAATCTCCACTTTAGTGCCATCCCAGCGCCAGACCATTTGATCACGCATCCGACGCTTCGCTTCAAGGGCGACAATGGCTCGTTCACCGTGAAAGCGCAGATCCGCGAGACGCCGACGTCCAATCCCCAGGTCTTCGCCGATACCGGAGTTTGGGAGATCGTCGACGGCACAGGTGCTTACGCGAAGCTACATGGCGGTGGCACCCTCGTCGGCACGGTCGATGACGACTCGGGCGTCGTCAATCGCACCTACAGTGGTAAGGTCCACTTCGACTGACGGCCCGGGGAGTGAGATGATGTCGTCAACTCGCGGCACTTCTACCGCGGCCACGAGCTTCGGTGCCCTGCGCGGCGTCGCGGAGGACGGCCTGGCGATCTTCCGGGGCGTGCCGTACGCCCGCTCGCCGCTCGGACAGCTGCGTTTTGCCCCGCCCCAGCCGCCGGACGGCTGGATCGGCGTCCGCGAGGCGACGGCGTTCGGGCCAAAAGCCATCCAGGCTGCCAGCGCCCTCTCCGAGGGGCTGAACGTTCAGACTCCGTCGAGCGAAGATTGCCTGACCCTCAACGTCTGGACCCCCGCCCTGGATGACGCCCGCCGCCCGGTCATGGTCTACCTCCACGGCGGCGCCTTCGTGACGGGATCTGGGTCGATGCCGATGTATCACGGCGCGGCCCTCGCCCGACGCGGCGACGTGGTCGTCGTCAACCTCAACTACCGGCTCGGGCTGTTCGGCTACCTGCGCGGCATCGACGTCTGCGGCGACGCCCTCCCGTCCACCGGCAACGAGGGCCTGCTGGACCAGATCGCGGCGCTGCGCTGGGTGAAGCAGGAGATCGCGGCGTTCGGCGGCGACCCGGACAATGTCACCGTCTTCGGGCAGTCGGCCGGGGCGCGCAGCATCGCCATGATGCTGGCGATGCCCAGCCCGCGCGAGCTGTTCCAGAAGGCGATCTTGCAGAGCGGCCCGGCCCTGGCGCTGCCGTCGGCCCGCGCCAACCGGGTGATGGAGGCGATCCTGGCCGACCTCGCGCTGGAGCCCCACGAGGCCGGCCGCCTGCGCGAGCTCCCGGCCGACCAGCTGCTCGACGTGCAGTTGCGGGTCACCCCGCGCGCGGCCGGCGTGGCGTACGGCCCCACCTGCGATGGCGTCACCGTGCCGTCCGATCCGGAGTCGGTCGTCGCTGCTGGCAACGCGGCCGGCATCCCGCTGATGGTGGGTACCACCCGCGACGAGTACAAGTTCTTCCGCCGCCTGGACCCCGACGTGGACACCCTGACCGACGACGCCCTGCTAGCCCGCCTCGCCAGCCCCCAGATCGGCGTCCAGGCCGGCGACGACGCCCGAGTCGATCCGGCCGAGGCCGTCGCGCTGTACCGTCAGACCAGGGCGGCCCGCGGCGAGAGCACCGCAGCCTCGGAGCTCTGGTTCGCGATCATGACAGACCGCCGCTTCCGGGTGCCCGGCATGCGCCTCGCCGAGCTCCACGCCGCCCACACGCCGGACACCTACACCTATTTGTTCACCTGGCAGTCGCCCGGCTGGGGCGGCAAGCTCGGGGCCGGCCACGTGGTAGACGTGCCGTTCGTGCTCGGGACGCTCGACGCACGGGACGCCCAGGATCTGGTGCCGGCCGGCTCAGATGTCGGGCAGCTGCCGGCGCAGATGCAGGACGCCTGGATCGCGTTCGCGCGGACCGGCAGCCCCCGGACGCCGGCGCTCACGGGCTGGGCGCCGTACAGCGCCGCTTGCCGCGCCACCATGATCCTCGGCCCGACCTGCCACCCCGAAGACGCCCCCTTCGATGCCGAGCGCCAGCTCTGGGACGCCCGGGTTGGGGCCAGTGGCGCGCCGGCGTGACTGCCGATCGACACCTGGACTGGGACGGCTGCTTCAACGTCCGCGATCTCGGCGGGCTCGCCACCATCGACGGCCGACCGATCCGCCGAGGCGCCGTCGTGCGGGGCGACCGGATGGATCATCTCACGGCGGACGGCTGGAACGCGCTGGTCTCCCACGGCGTCCGGACTATCGTGGACCTGCGCCACCCCCACGAGCGCGCGCCCGACGCCGCGCCGCGTCCAGCGCAGCTGACCACCGTCGAGATCGCGCTCGAAGACCTGGCCGACACGGCGTTCTGGGACGAGTGGCGCTCCCGCTCCGGCACGCCACTCTACTATCGAGCGTTTCTCCAGCACGCCGCGCAGCGGATGGCGGTCGTCCTCGCAACGATCGCGGAGGCCAAGCCGGGTGGCGTGCTGGTCCACTGCGGAGCCGGCCGAGACCGAACCGGCCTGGTCACACTCGTGCTGCTCGCGCTGCACGGCGTCTCGCCCGACGACATCGCCGACGACTACGCTCTGAGCGCCGAGCGCCTGCGCGCCCGCTTCACCCACGAGGGCCGCCCGGACGAGGATCACGGCGCCCAGGAGCAGCTACGCGAGGCCGGCACGACCGCTCGCGCCGTGATCCTCGCGACCCTCGCCGAGCTCGACGCCCCGGCCTACCTCCAGGCGGCCGGTCTCAGCCCGGAGCAGATCGCCGCCCTCCGGTCTCGCCTGCTGGACGGCCCTTCTGGTGAGAGCGCCCCGTGATGCAGTACCACTCCCACCAGACCGATTCACGGTGAGAGGGAAGCATGAAGATCGGCGTGGTGATCTATCCGACCGGCGGACCGACTATCGACGCCATCGTGGAACGGGTCGCGCGGGCGGAGGCGCGTGGGTTCGCCTCGGTCTGGATGCCGAGCGTGCGCGCCTACGACACCCTCACCGTCTTCGCGCTGGCCGGCCGTGCCACCAGCACCATCGAGCTCGCCTCGTTTGTCATCCCGACCTTCCCGCGCCACCCGTCCGCCCTCGCCGAGCAGGCGCTCGCCACCCAGTCCGCGACCGGCGGGCGGCTGACGCTCGGCATCGGCCTGAGCCACCGCGTCTCGATGGAGGGGCGGCTCGGCTTTGACTGGGACCACCCCGTCCGCCACCTCCGCGAGTACCTGTCCTGCCTCGGGCCGCTGCTGCGCGGCGAGCCGACCACGTTCGCCGGCGAGGAGTACAAACTGGACGAGGCCCAGGTATCGGTGCCGGGCGTCACTCCGCCGCCGGTCCTGGTGGCCGCGCTCGGGCCGCAGCTGCTGCGCGTCACTGGCCGCCTCGCCGACGGCACCGCGATCTGGATGGGCGGTCCGCGCTACATCGCCGAGCACGCCGTCCCGACCATCACCGCTGCCGCGAAGGAGGCCGGCCGTCCTGCCCCCCGGATCGTGGCCGGCCTCCCGATCTGCGTCACGGACCACGAGACCGCCGTCCGAGCCCAGTGCAACGCCGACTTCGAGCGGTACGGCGAGCTCCCGTCCTACCGCGCCGTCCTGGACCGCCAGTCGAGTGGCACCAGCCCCGGCGAGGTCGCGCTGATCGGGAACGAAGCGAGCGTCCAGGCCGGCCTCGACGAGCTGCGCGCGGCCGGCGTCACCGACTTCGCGGCGTCGATCTACAGCCCGTCCGGCGAGAGCTCCGAGCGGACCTACGCCCTGCTCCGCTCTCAGCCAGCATAGGCCAGCACTCCGATCGTCCTGTCACGCGTCGCTCTGGCCCGGCGGGCGCGCTCGATGCGGCCAGACGGCGTCTTGTGGCAATGGACTGCTATGGCCGTCCAATGGCTCTCGCCATACTCGTGAGTCCGTGCCAGCATGGTCCCGACCCGCCCGGGAGAGTCAGGAAAGTCATGCACGTGATCGTGGAGCGCGGCCATCCTGGCCGCTTCGAGAGCACCAACCAGCGCCACGAACAGTGCTCTGGAATGATCTCGCCAGTCCGGCCACGGTGTCGCGCCCCACGTCCGAGTCCAGTGCTTTTCCTGGCAGCTCCCCAGGCGCAGGACGAGCGGAGGCACAGACCCCAGTGGATCACGAGGCACTCCAACAGCGGTTCGCCCCCCTGACCACCGCCCATCTCGCAGATGCTTGCATCCGCGCGCAGATTCCGGTCCGATGCGCGCCCGCCTCCCTGCGTCTCGTCATGGCCGGTAGTCGGCTGGCCGGGCGGGTCGTTCCCGCGCGGCACGCTGGCAGCGTGGACGTCTTCCTCGAAGCGCTCGAAACGGCGGTTCCCGGCGACGTCCTGGTGGTGGACAACGGCGGCCGACTCGACGAGGCGTGCGTCGGCGATCTCATCGTGCTGGAGGCGGCGATGGCCGGCCTGTCAGGCATCGCGATCTGGGGTCTCCACCGCGATTCTGCCGACATCCGAGCGATCGGCCTGCCGGTCTTCAGCCTCGGCGAGCTCCCGACAGGCCCGCTTCGCCTCGATCCTCGATCCGACGATGCGCTGACCTCAGCCACGGTCGGCGATTGGTCCGTCACCTCGAACGACCTTGTATTTGGCGACGACGACGGCGTCCTGTTCGTGCCGGCTGCCCACGCCGAGGCCGTCCTCACCCTCGCGGAGTCCATCCGCGACGCCGAGCGCCATCAGGCCGAGCTTATCCGCTCTGGCGTCTCGCTCCGGAGCCAGCTCCAGTTCTCCACCTACCTCGCCCGCCGCCAGCAGAACCCGGCCCTGACCTTCCGCGAGCACCTGCGCGCCATCGGCGGCGCCATCGAGGAGTGACCGGTCCTGCTCCTGTCCCCTCTTCTGCTTGTGAGACCGTAGAGGGGGTTTGGGGTGAGGGACAATCCGGCGCAAACACAATTCTTATGAACCTCGTACACGGTGCTAACAAGAGCCATACACAAACCTTGATACACTGTTGTCAAGTCTACAACGCTATGGAGGTCTCCCCATGGCTTTCAACGCCAACAAGCTCACCGAGAAGGCCCAGGAGGCCATCATCTCCGCCCAGCGCCTCGCCGAGGAGAAGCAGCACACCCTCCTCGAGCCGGAGCACCTGCTCGTCGCCCTCGTCGGCCAGCAGGACGGCGTGGTGCCGGCCGTCCTCGACAAGCTCGGCGCCAACCCCCGTAGTCTGCTCCAGCAGGCCGAGGCCGCCGTCAACACCCTTCCCAGGATGACCAGCCGCCCGGCCCAGGTCCACGTCTCGGACGGCGTCATCAAGATCCTGGACGCCGCCCAGGCCGAGGCCGAGCGTCTCAAGGACGACTACACCTCCACCGAGCACTTCCTGCTCGCCCTGGCCGACGATTCGGCCGCCCGGCAGACCGGCAAGGCCGGCCAGCTCCTCAAGGCCGCCGGCGTCACCCGCGACAAGGTGTACCAGGCGCTCCAGCAGGTCCGAGGCGGCCAGCGCGTCACCTCCCAGAACCCGGAGTCCACCTACCAGTCGCTGGAGCGGTACGGTCGCGATCTTACCGCCAACGCCCGCGAGGGCAAGCTCGACCCCGTCATCGGTCGGGACGAGGAGGTCCGACGCGTCGTCCAGGTGCTCTCCCGCCGCACCAAGAACAACCCGGTCTTGATCGGCGAGCCTGGCGTCGGCAAGACCGCCATCGTCGAGGGGCTCGCCCAGCGCATCGCCAGGGGCGACGTCCCCGAGGGGCTGAAGGACAAGCGGGTCGTCTCGCTCGATCTCGGCTCGATGGTGGCTGGTGCAAAGTATCGCGGCGAGTTCGAGGAGCGCCTGAAGTCAGTCCTCAAGGAGGTCACCGACTCGGCCGGCCAGATCGTGCTGTTCATCGACGAGCTCCACACCGTCGTCGGGGCGGGTGCTGCCGAGGGCGCGATGGACGCGTCGAACATGCTCAAGCCGATGCTGGCACGTGGGGAGCTCCACTGCATCGGGGCCACCACCCTGGACGAGTACCGCAAGCACATCGAGAAGGACCCGGCCCTGGAGCGACGCTTCCAGCCGGTCTTCGTCGGCGAGCCGAGCGTCGAGGACACCATCAGCATTCTGCGCGGCCTCCGCGAGCGGTACGAGCAGCACCACAAGGTCCGCATCAAGGACGCCGCGCTGGTCGCCGCCGCCGTCTTGTCCAACCGCTACATCGGCGACCGCTTCCTGCCCGACAAGGCGATCGACCTGGTGGACGAGGCCGCCTCGAAGCTGCGCATGGAAGCGACCAGCATGCCGGCCGAGCTGGACGAGGTCCGCCGCCGGGTGATGCAGCTGGAGATCGAGCGCGAGGGGCTGCGCAAGGAGCAAGACCCCGCCTCGAAGGACCGCCTGGCCCGCATCGAGCAGGAATTGGCGGACTTGAAGGAGCAGGCGACCGAGCTGGAGGCCCGCTGGCAGCGCGAGCTGGACGAGCTGAACAAGGTCGGCCAGATCCAGGAGAAGCTGGACGCCACCCGCAACGCCATCGAGCAGGCGAAGCTCCGTTACGACTGGGAGGCTGCCGCCCGCCAGCAGTACGAGATCGCCCAGCTGGAGCACGAGCTGCAGACCGCCACCGAGGCCCTGCGCGAGCGTAGCCAGGACGGCCGCGCCCTGGTCAAGGAGGAGGTTGACGAGGAGGACGTCGCCGACGTGGTCAGCCGCTGGACCGGCATCCCAGCGTCTCGGATGATGCAGGGCGAGGTCGAGAAGCTGATCCAGATGGAGTCGAAGCTGCGGCTGCGCGTCGTCGGCCAGGACGAAGCGGTCGAGGCGGTCGCCAACGCCGTCCGTGCCGCGCGAGCCGGCCTCCAGGATCCGAACCGGCCGCTGGGAAGCTTCCTCTTCCTCGGCCCGACCGGCGTCGGCAAGACCGAGACCGCCCGCGCCCTCGCCGAGTTCCTGTTCGACGACGAGGCGGCCCTGGTCCGCATCGACATGTCCGAGTACCAGGAGAAGCACACCGTCTCGCGGCTGATTGGCGCGCCTCCAGGGTACGTCGGCTACGACGAGGCCGGCCAGCTCACCGAGGCGGTCCGGCGTCGCCCGTACTCGGTGGTCCTGTTCGACGAGGTCGAGAAGGCCCACCCAGAGGTCTTGAACGTCCTCTTGCAGCTGCTGGACGACGGCCGGTTGACCGACTCGCAGGGCCGGACGGTGGACTTCCGCAACACCATCGTCATCATGACCTCGAACCTGGGATCTGACGCCTACCAGCTCGGCAGCCGGATGCGCTCGGACGGCGGCGTGCCGCTGCTCTCGGCGCCGCCGTCTGCCGAGCAGGTCCGCGAGCGGGTGATGGACGCCGTCCGCGAGCATTTCCGCCCAGAGCTGCTCAACCGCATCGACGAGGTGGTGATCTTCCACGCCCTCGGGATGGAGCAGATCTCCTCGATCGTCAACATCCAGCTTGGCGGGCTGCGCAAGCGGCTCTCCGAGCGCAAGATCAGCCTGGAGCTGACGCCGGCGGGCCAGCAGCTCCTGGCCCGCGAGGGGTACGACCCGGTCTACGGCGCCCGCCCGTTGAAGCGGACCATCCAGAAGGAGATCGTGCAGCCGCTGGCGATGGCGCTGTTGCGGGGCGACTTCCGCGACGGCGACGCGATCCTGGCGGACGCGGAGGGCGGCAAGCTCGCCTTCCGCCACGCCCCCGTCCCCTCGTCCTCACCCACCGCCTGACCATCTCTGGCCCCTCGTCTCAACGGGGCGAAGGGGCCAGCCAGCACATCCCCAACTACGGCATGGGCGAACGGCCGCGTCCGGGTGCGGACGACCGGGCTCGTCCTCCATGAGCTCGCGCCGCTTGCATGCGGCCAAGTCGCCCGCACTGAGATCGACGGCACTGAGGTCGAGCCCTGTCTATCAGCGCACCCTACGAAATGGTGAGGTCGGCAAGGACGCGAGCCAGCGGCCGCACGGGGAAGACGTAGATCGGCAGCTCGTCGTCTACCTGGAGCGCGAGCAGGCGGTCGGCGACAACGTCGGCCACCTCCTCGGTGTCCTCCACATCCACGGTCGGAATGACGTAAAGGCCGGCCGGATCGTCGCCGCTCGACAGCTCAAAGGTGGCATCGGGATAGCGGACGGCAATGAGCGCACGCAACTCCTCTGCGGCGGCCAGCAGTCGTGGATCATCTTGGAGATCTCGCGCGACGCTCATCCCTGTTCTCCTCGTTTCGATCGGATGTCGTCAACGAAGCGGGTTGCTCGTCGGACGACACGGATTGCCTGATCTGCCGTCACGCTATCGTACTGATAGTCAGCCTTGTGTCTCTGACGCATTGCGACGCTCAACGTGTCGCGTAAGTCAGATGCATAGCGCTTTCGGCGATTGACCAGCTCGCCGACAAACCGCGCCTGCACGAACCCATGATCCCAGGTGCCCACGCCGCCCGGCGGACGAAATCCAGCCCAGGTCAGGGCAGCAACGGCGGCCTGGAAGCAGGCATAGTAGGCCCGGTTCGCCGCGTTGTCGAATCGGCGCTGCTCCAACTCGCTCTGCGCACCGGCAAGGCTGGCATGAGCTTTCGCCAGATAGAGCTCGCCAAAATCGATCATGCGCTGATTGTACTGGCGTGCGGTCTCTCGTGAGCCACGCCAGCGGCCCAGCAGCTCGCTGTTGTTTTGAGTCATCGCCTTCCTTCAGATCCGGCGAGTGTGACAGAGGTCACAGGCTAGAAACGTGAAGGGATGGTATTCTGGCCTCGCCTGGAACACGACACGTCGGGCTGGCGTGCAAGGGGCGCACGTCACAGCGAGGCGGTGTCGTGGAGTGGGGCTGCGTCTACGCCGTCGCGCTGGTGCGGGACGTGGCGCGGCACCCCGGGTGAAAGGTGGTCGAGAGGCTAGCGATGGCTGACACATCTCCCGAAGTCGAGCGGCTGCGAACCGAGTTGGAGCGGTCTCGGGCTGCGCTCGCTGCGGCCGAGGAGCAGGCCGCCCTAGCCAAGGCCAAGAGCGCTCGCCTCGCAGCCGAGCTTCACGAGAGTAACCGCCAGGTCGCCGAGGCGCTCGAACGGCAGACAGCCTTCGCCGAGGTGCTGCGCGTCATCGCCTCGGCGCCCACGGATCTCCAGCGCGTGCTGGACGCCATCGTTGAGGCAGCTGCCCGTTTGTGTGACGCGCCCGGCGGCCTCATCATGCGGCCCCGCGAGAGCGACGGTCTCCTGGCCGTGTACGCCGTGACCGGTCACGCCAGGGAGAGCGTGCCTCGTCTGTTCGGCCCAAACTTCTTCGAGCGCATCCCCGGCCAGAGAATCGACCGGCTGTCGATGGGAGGTCGGATCTACGTCGACCGCCAGACCATTCGCATTGACGATCAGGCCGAGGCGGTGTTGACGGAGTTTCCGGCATCGCGTGAGCCCCAGGCTCGGACCGGGGTACGCTCGGCGATGGGTGTGCCTCTGCTCAAGGGTGGCGAGCCAATCGGCGTGATCGCGCTCCAGCGCCTCGAAGTGCGACCGTTCTCGGACCGGGAAGCTGCGCTGCTGGAGACGTTCGCGGACCAGGCAGTCATCGCTATAGAGAACGCCCGCCTGTTCGAGGCGGTCCAGGAGCGCACCGCCCAGCTGGCGCGCTCGGTCGAGGAGCTGCGCACCCTCGGCGAGGTCGGCGCGGCGGTCTCTTCCTCGCTCGACCTTCAGGAAGTGCTGACCGCCATCGTCTCGCACGCCACCCGCCTCGCCCACGCTGACGGTGGCACCATCTACGAGCTGGACGACCTGAGCGGCGACTTCGTCTTGCGCGCCTCCTACCTGATGCCGGACGACCTGCACACCACCGTCCAGCTCGCGCGCCCCCACCTCGGCGACGACACCCTCTTCGGGCAGGCGGCCCACGACGCTTCTGCCGTTCAGATCCCGGACCTCCTCGACGCCACCCACGATCTCAGCCCGAACATCACCGCCCTCGGCGCCCTCCGCCGGACCGGATTTCGCGCCCTGATCGCCGTCCCGCTGATCCGCGAACAACGGATCATCGGCATGCTCGTGATCCGTCGCAAGCAGCCCGGCGAGTTTCCCCAGCCGGTCGTGGAGCTGCTACAGACCCTCGCCAACCAGTCCGTCCTCGCCATCGAAAACGCGCGGCTGTTCCAGCAGATTCAAGAAAAGAGCCGCGATCTCGAAGAGGCATCACAGCACAAGTCCCAGTTCCTGGCCCATATGTCCCACGAGCTCCGCACACCCCTCAACGCCGTGATCGGCTACTCCGAGATGGTGCAGGAGGAGCTGCAGGATCTCGACCAGCTGGCGCTGATCCCAGACGTCGAGAAGATCAACGCGGCCGGCCGCCACCTGCTCGGCCTCATCAACGACGTGCTCGATCTCTCGAAGATCGAGGCCGGCAAGATGGAGATCTTTGTCGAGCGGGTGGACGTCGCGCGGCTCGTCCGCGAGGTCGCGACCACGGTCGGCCCACTGATCGAGAAGAACGGGAACACCCTCGTCATGGATCTGGCCCCTGACCTCGGGGAGATGGAGACGGACGCCACCAAGCTGCGCCAGATCCTGTTCAACCTCCTTGGCAACGCCGCCAAGTTCACGGACCACGGGCGCATCGAGCTACGAGTCGGGAGGGGCGAGGGGCGAGTGGCGAGAGACGAGTGGCGAGTGGCGAGGGGCGAGGGGGGCGTGATGAATCACGCCCGTACAGCGGCCACCCTGGTAGGGGCGCAATTCATTGCGCCCGCCGACGCGCCCGTCCCCTCGCCCGCCGACGCGCCCATCCCCTCGCCCCTCGCCCCTCACCCCTCATCGCTCGCCTTCGCCGTTGCCGACACCGGCATCGGCATGACCGAGGAGCAGCTCGGGCGTCTCTTCGAGGCGTTCGCCCAGGCCGAAGCCAGCACTCGCAGCCGCTACGGCGGGACCGGGCTCGGGCTGACGCTCGTGCGGCACTTCAGCCAGATGCTCGGCGGGGACGTGACCGTCACCAGCACGCCGGGCGTTGGCTCCACCTTCACGGTCACGCTGCCCAGGTCGTCGGCAGCAACAGTCGGCCCGCGCCCTGACGCCTGATGCCGCGCAACTGGCCGTGATGGATATCGTACAGTTGGGGAGCGTGTTTTGCGATGACAGACGTGTCAGAAGGTGGGGCGCATCTGGGCAAGCGTTGAATCCTGACGAAATGACCACGGTGGGGCGCCGGCCTGGGGCGGCCGGCGCGGTGGAGGGACCACGATGGCCAAGATCCTCCTCGTCGAGGACAACGAGATGAACCGGGACATGCTGTCCAGACGCCTGCAACGACGCGGCCATGACCTCGTCGTCGCGGCGGACGGCGCTCAGGGATTGGCGCTGGCCCGGAGCGAGCTGCCGCACCTGATCCTGATGGACATGAGCCTGCCGATCGTGGACGGCTGGGAGGCGACCCGCCAGCTCAAGGCCGATCCGGCCACCGGCTCGATCCCGATCATTGCGCTCACGGCCCACGCGATGGCCGAAGACCGCGAGCGGGCGCTCGAAGCTGGCTGCGACGACTACGACACCAAGCCGATCGAGCTCCCCAGACTGGTCGGCAAGATCGACGCGCTGCTCGGCAGCTCGTCCTGACTTCCCTCTGGGAGCGCGGCGATGTCCGCCGCCTCGGCCTGACGGCCCACCTGGGAGCGCGGCGATCTTCGCCGCCTTGGCCTCCACGCCCGCATCTGGCGGTCAGGGAGCCGCGCTCAGACGCCGGGGCGTGGTCCCAGGCGCGTCGTCACGGCCTCGGCGACGGCGGCGTCGTGCGCCGCGTACGCCCGCAGCAGCCCGAAGCAGCCAGCCAGCATCATGTCGCCGTGCGGGACGGCCAGGTACGGTCGGAGTCGCGAGGCGTCCAGTATTCCACGGCGCGGGCCGGTGATCGCCAGAAACGGCCCATCTGGCCCGGGCAGCCTGCCCGGCGGCTGGAACATCAGCGCGCCGTGCCCCATGTCGTCGAACACTTCCTGGTTCGTGATCGTGCCGTCGATCAGCCGGTCCAGGAACATCTCCAGCTCGTCTTTGGACAACTCGCCGGTGTGGTGCTCGAACAGGCCGGCGATCCGCCCGCCCTCCAGTCGGAACGCCAGGCAGTGGAAGTTCCCGACGTTCGCCACGATGGCCGCCGACTCACGCGCGACGGTCGGATCGTCCAGGGCGCCCAGCACCGCCGCCGGCGCCGTGTCCATCACCAGCAGCGGATAGGCGCTGTCCACGCTGGCCGCGACGGCTCGGAGGCGCGTCAGGCTGGCCGGGATCGCCTCGCGCGGGAACGCGAACACCGTCAGGTCGGCTGACTGCCGCACCCGCTCGGCCAGGTAGTCGAAGCGGAAGATCCGGTCGCTGTAGCCGGGTGGCGCTGCCCCGTGGTCGAAGACGGCCACGGCCAGCGCGTCGAACCGGTCGTCGGCGCCGAACGTACGTAGGGCCAGCCGCACCTCGTCGATCCAGAGGTCGCGCAACGTCACCCGCTCCACGCCCGTCAACCTGGCCGCCTCGTCCTCCGAGACGACCGTGATCCCCATGCCGGCCACGCCCTCCAGGTCGTCGTCAAACGTCCGGGCGGCATCCGGCGTGGCATACACCGGGTAGCCAGCCCGCACGTGATCCATCGCGGCCCAGTGGCTCGGGCCGCCACCCATCGTCACCCCATCCAGCAGCAGCGGCGTGCCGAGCTCGGTGGTGGCGCGGATGCGCTGGGCGATGACCGCCGTGGGCGACGGCATCACCATCTTGACGCAGTTCTCCAGCTCCCGGTCGGCGTCGAACACCAGGATGTCCTGAGTGCCGGTCCCCACGTCGATGGTCAGAATGCGCATCGAACCCCCAGGAGACAGCATACAGGAGACAGGAGACAGGAGGGATCTGAGCTGCTCCTGACTCCTGTCTCCTGACTCCTGACTCCTGTCTCCTGGCCTATCACCAGCCGTCCCAGTGCAGCATCCGCGCCAGCGGCTCTCGCTTCGACGGCTTGAACTCGGTGCCGATGGTGTACGCCACCGGGATCAGCGCCGCCTGCATCACCGTCTCGTACGGGATGCCGAGGATCTCGGCGGCCTCGCGCTCGTGATACAGGTGGATCGTCGTCCAGACCGTCCCCAGACCGCGCGAACGCAGCGCCAGCATGAAGCTCCAGGCGGCAGGCGCGATCGTACCCCAGAGCGCCGCTTGCGCGGCGTACGGCTGGGCGTCTCGGTCACCCTCGATGCAGGGGATCACCAACGCTGGCACCTGGGCCAGCTTCGGCGTGAAGTCGTCCGGTGCGAACATCCGCGTCTGGATGTCGGCGCGCTCGGCATCGGTCGTGGCGGCGGCCATGCGGTTGTCCAGCATCGTCGCGCGGCCTTTGCCGTACACCTCCGCCAGCGCGGCCTTCTTCGCCGGGTCGCTGACCACCAGGAAGTGCCAGTGCTGGCGGTTCGAGGCCGAGGGCGCCTGCTGGGCCAGTAGCAAGCACTCTTCGATGAGGCTCCGGTCGACCGGGCGGGTCAGGTCGAGCCGCTTGCGCACGGCCCGCGTCGTCGAGAGCACCTGATCCACCGAGAGCGGCAGCACGGGGTGTCCGGACGTCGTCATCGATCTTCTCCTCACTCCGTATGTCACATGATTCCGTATGTCACAATCGTCCCATCATGCTGCAACCGTCCGCATCAGGCAACCCGTTCGACGCCCTCGCCCGCTATTACGACTGGGAGCACGCCGACTACGACGTGGACATCCCGCTCTACCAGGACTTCGCGCGCCGAACCGGCGGCCCGATCCTGGAGCTGGCCTGCGGCAGCGGCCGGTTGATGGCCCCGCTGCTGGAGCTCGGCGAGCGCGTCGTCGGCGTGGACAGCTCCGGGCCGATGTTAGCCCGGGCCAGGCAGGTGCTCGGCGCGGCCGGACTGCTCGGGCGGGCCACCCTCCACGAGGCCGACGTCCGGCGGCTCGCCCTGGATCAGCGCTTCCAGCTCGCCATTTACGGCCTGGACTCATTCGGGCTGCTGCTCGGCATCGACGACCAGCTGGCGGCGCTGCGGCGCATCCACCACCATCTCGCGCCGGGCGGCCTGCTGATCCTCGACGTGTCGAACGGGAACGGTCGCGGCGCCGAGCCGTCAGACGAGCTGGTGCTCCAGTACGAGGGCACCGACCCCGAGACGGGGCGCCCGCTCAGCAAGTGGACCGCTCGAAGCACCGACCACGCCGAGCAGGTCGATCGCTACACCTACTTCTACGACGAGATCGGCGAGGACCGCCTGGTGCGCCGCGCGACCGTCCGCCTGGATCTGCGCTACTTCGGCCGCTTCGAGCTCGAGCTGCTGCTCCAGCAGGCTGACTTCGTGCCGGAGGCGTTCTACGGCTCGTACGACCTGGCGCCGTACGTCAGCGGCAGCGAGCGCCTGATCGCCGTCGCGGCCCGCTCTCGGCGATGACACGCGACACGTCTCGGCGCCCCTCGTTCGCGGCCCGGCGAAGCGGATCTCGCAGATACGCGCAAACAGCCACCGAATGGGAAGCGATGCCTGTTGGCAAGGTCGGGGAGTGGGTGTATAGTGATGGTGGCTCGGGTGAGCCGACACGAACAGCGCCGCTGGCAGGGGCGACCCCGCAGCACTCCGGAGGAGCGATCCCGAGGAGACAGACCAGCAGCGCTGCTCACAGCCGCAAGGCGGTGAGGCGCAGAGTCGCGGCGCAGAGGTTGCAGCGGATGGGTCGCAAGGTTCGTCCGCCGCATTGTCGGCAGATCCCGAGCTTCTTTGTGTCCCCGGCTGTCCGCCGAGCGCCCCTCTGTGGCCGGCTCGGTTTGTGTGCGATGCCGCGGAGCTCGTTGCCGACCGGCGCGGTTGTGTTTCCGCTGGCCATGCTCGGATGACGCCCGCCGCCAATCGCCATCTCTCTCCGTCCGCCCTGCTGATCCTCAACCCGCGCGCCGGTAGCGGTGACCGTGCACTGTCGGTCGAGCGCATCCGTGATGCTCTCGCCGAGCTCGGCTGGCGGCTCGACGTCGCCGAGACGGGCGCCCCTGGAGACGCCACGCGCCTCGCAGCCGATGCAGCCAGCGGCGGTCGTGGAGTCGTGCTGGTCGGCGGCGGCGACGGCACCCTCAACGAAGTGATCCAGGCGCTGGCCGGCACCGAGACGGCCGTCGCGGCGATCCCACTCGGCACCATGAACGTCTGGGTCCGCGAGCTCGGCCTGTCGCTCGATCCGGCCGAGGCCGTCCGCCAGCTGTTGACGGGCGAAACCCGCTCGATCGACCTCGGACGGGTGAACGGGCGCTACTTCCTGCTGATGGCCGGGCTCGGGTTCGACGCCTGGGCCGTCCAGGCGATCCAGGGACCAGCGAAGCGGCGCTTCGGGCCGCTCGCGGTTCTGGCGGCCGGCGCGCTCAAAGCGCTCAGCACCCGCGGCGTCCGTCTGCGGCTGCGCGCCGACGGCGAGACGTTCGAGACGAACGCCGCCCTGGTGACTGTCGGCAACACCCGTCTCTGGGCCGGCGCCGTCCAGATCACCCATCGTGCTACGGCCGCGGATGGCCTGCTGGACGTCTGCGTCTTCCCCGGGGAGTCGCTCCTGACCAAGCTCCGCCATCTGCTGCTCGTGTTCATCAGACGCCACGAGCACGACCCCGAGGTCATCTACCTCCAGGCGCGGCAGCTCCAGATCGCCGCGCGTCCGGCCTTCCCAATCCAGGTGGACGGCGAGCCGTTCGGCACCACGCCGGCCACCATCGAGATCGTGCCCGGTGCGCTCCGGGTGCTGGTCGGGCCGGGCACCGCGCCGGCCATCGCGGACGCCCCGACGGTCGTGCCTCGGGCGTAGCCAGCCCTCCCAGGAGGCGTCGTTCAGCCCAGCTTGCGGCTGGCCGCCAGCGCCTCCGCTGCCACCTCGAACGGGTCGCGATCGAACGCGGCCGGGTTCAGCGCCTCGTAGCTCAGGTAGCCGGTGTACCCCTTCGCCGCCACGATCGGCAGGATCTGCGCGAACGGCACCACACCCGCGCCGGGTGGGAGCCGCTCGAACGTGTTGCCCGGCGGGTTCATCGGGCCATCTGGCACGTCGCTGTACTGGAAGTAGGCGATCTCCCCGGGCGCCAGAGACTCGTACGTCTCCAGACCGTCGCCGCCGCGCTGGATGTGGTAGGTGTCCACCAGCAGCCCGACGTTCGGGTGGGCGGCCCTGGCCAGCAAGTCGCGCACCTGTTGGAGCTTCTTGAACTGCACCAGCCCGACGTTCAGCTCCAGCGCCACCGTCTGGCCGCGTTGCGCCACCAGATCGCCGACCTCGCGCAGGCTGGCCGCCGCACGATCCAGGTCGCCCGGTTGTGGGTCCATCGGGCTCATGATGATCGGCGCGCCCAGCTCCTCGGCCCAGCGTGACACCCCGTCGATGATCCCGACCAGCCGCGCGTGCTCCTCGCCGTCACTGCAGACCCAGCCCCGCTCCACCCCAACAGCCGAGACTGGCAGGCCGCTCGCCTTGACCAGCCCCAGCAGCTCGTCCGCCGAGGAGCCGGCCTCCAGGCCTCGCGTGAAATCGACGTAGCGCAGCTCGACGGCGTCCCAGCCGGTCTCCCGAGCCACGCGCAGCGCCAGGTCGAGCGGCTTCGCCCCGAGCGAGCCGGTGTGAAGCGCCAGCCTCCAGGCCATCGTCCCTCCCCCTCAGCTCCCCTGGGAGCGCGGCGATCTTCGCCGCCCCGGAACGAACGAAGCGGCCAGGATGGCCGAGCTCCCAGGGGGCGATCGTCACCTCAGGTCAGACCTGGCTCGTCTTCCGCCGACAGCTGATCGTCGCCGTTCCGGCGTCGCTCGTGGCGCTGACGGCTGCGCGCACGCTGCGCGTCCAGGTGCCGATGATAGTACGCCCACTGCCGGCACTTCTCGGAGCAATACTTGCGGCGCATCGTCCCGGCCACCTCGCGCCCGCAGGCGGCACACTGGACGCGCGCGCGCCGCATCCGGGGCGACGACGTCCGAGCCGCCGATTCCAGCGGCGCGGTGACGAAGAAGAATCCGGTCAACTCGCCGTCGTCCGAACGGATCGCCGAGCCGGTGACCATCGCCTCGAACGGCTCTCCGTCCGGGCGCGGAATCGTCAGGCGGCTCAGCCACTCGTCGCGGTGCTCGTGCTGGCCCATCAGCGTTTCCAGGGATGCGCGATCCTCGTCCGTCTGCGCCAGGTCGCGGACCTGTCGTCCAATGGTCTCGGACGCCGGCAGGCCGTACAGGTCGTTGGCGCCCTCGTTCCAGTAGGTCACCACGCCGTCTCGATCCAGCATCACGACCGCCAGACTGGTCCGCTCCACGATCTTCAGGCGTGCCTCGGCGCTCACGATGCCATCGCGGTCCGTCGGGTGGCCATCCTCCATCAGCCGAAAGACGCCGTGCGAGATGATGCGGCCGTCGATCCGCCGGCGCGTCAGCGTCATCTCGGTCTGGACCACCGTCCCGTCCTTGCGGACTGCCCGCCACGGCCGGCGAACCGCTCCCTCACGCTCAGCCTGGGCAACGACCGCCGGGATGTCGCGGGCGTCGTCCGGGTGGGAGAGGTCGCTGGGCTGGAGCTCCAGGATCTCCTCCCGCTGGTAGCCGACGAGCCGTACGGCCGCGTCGTTGGCGATGATATAGCGCTGATGTTCGCCGTCGAACACGAGAACGGCATCAGGCCAGTGTGCGACCAATTGCTCCAATGAGCCAACGTCGAGTGACGGTGTGGAGTGCGAGCGCTCCGCCATGCGTGGGACCCTCTCAAGCCGGGGGCCATGGTGCCGACCATTCTTTAGCCCATGCGAATGCTTGCATGATGCCATTTTGGGTCGGACCCCGTCATCTCACTCGTCATATCAGTCCTAGTACAAATACCCGGAAACCTGTTCGGATGGTCCGGTGCACGGTGGGCTGTGGGTGGTCGGTCGTGGCGACCGAGGGGCGTTGCCGGACCGTGGCGCGGGCTCCGGACCTCACTCCGGCACCCCTGAGACCAACCGTTCTCTCTGGTAGGGCGGCCGGTCAGCGTCGGGTTGGCGTGGCCGGGCGCGCCGACGGCTGGGGGCGCTCGCCGAGCGTCACCTGCACCTCGCGCTGCTGGCCGTCCCGCGAGATGCTCAGTGTTACAGTTTCGCCAGCCTTTTTGTTGAGCTCCAGATAGGCGATCAGGTCTTCCGGCCGCCGCACCTTCCGCCCGTCGATGCTGACGATGATGTCGCCGCCGGGGGCGACCTGCCGCGAGCCGATCTCACGGGCCTGCTGGCCACCACCGCGCAGCCCGGCCCGGCCGGCGCCGCTGTTCGGCTCGACGGTCTGCACGATCAGCCCCTCCTGGACCGGCAGGCTGAGCGAGCTCGCCACCTGGCTGGTGATCTCGGCCGTCGAGATGCCCACGAACGGATGCGAGTACGAGCCTTTGGACAGCAGGTCCGGCAGGATGCGTTTCGCGTTGTTGATCGGGATCGCGAAGTTCAAGCCGGTCTGGGCGCGGTTCGGCATCAGCCCGAGGGTGTTGACGCCGATCACCTCGCCGCGCGCGTTCAGGAGCGGCCCGCCGGAGTTGCCGGGGTTGATCGAGGTGTCGGTCTGGATCGCGTTGACCAGGACGCCGTCGCCCTGGCCGCCGTCATTCGGTTCCGCGACGAGCGGTCGCCGCCCGCTGACGATGCCGGTCGTGACGGTGCCGTCCAGGCCGTACGGGTTGCCGATCGCGATCGCCTGCTCGCCAACCTGCACCTGATCCGAGTCCCCCAGCGACATTACCCGCAACTGGTCACGCGGGATGTTCGCTTTGATGACGGCGATATCGAAGCGAGCGTCGCGCCCGACCAGCTCGGCCGGCAGCGTCGTCCCGTTCGCCAGGGTGATCTCCAGCTTGTCGGCGTCCGCGACGACGTGGTTGTTGGTCAGGATGTGGCCCTGGTCGTCGATCATGAAGCCAGAGCCGGTCCCGGCCGGCTCCGGGTCGGAACGGAAGCCCGGCTGCACGACAGAGCTGATGACCGTCACCACCGAGGGGCGGCCGTCGCGGTACACCTTGATCGCCGCGTCATACGGATTGGCGAGCTGAGCGGGCGGCGCGGCGTTTGGCGCGGCGCCTGGAGCTGCCTGGGCCGGCTGCGCGGCCGGCGCCACCGGTGCTGACGCAACCGCACCGTCAGCCGGCTTCGCGGCGGTGGTCACCGGCGAGCCGCCGGGGGATGCCGCGCCCTGGCTGGCGCCTGGGGACTGCGCGGGCTGGGCCGCGGGCGGCGCGGGCGCCTGAGGTGTCGTGGCGGGCGTAGCGGCCGCGGCGGTTGGCGCCTGCGCGGCGGGGGCCGGGGCGGTGGTCGGCGTGGCAGTGCCCGAACGCAGGAGGTCGCCGCAGCCGGCCGTCAGTCCGATCATCGTCACGGCGCTGACGACGGCGATCGCATGGAGACGGAAGGCCGACATCCAACACCCCCAGCTAGATAGAACCTGGCGACGCTGAGGTCAGCGCCGCGCGAAAAGCACGTCACAGGACAGTAGATGCACGTAGTTTGCCAGGACCGGCCCTCGGATGGTTGCCCAGCCGCCCGTCCGCCGGCCATGATGCCCAGACAGCAGCTCAGGGAGGAGCAGGGATGGCGAAGAAGATCGCGTTCATGGGCGCAGGCGCCGTTGGGAGCTACGTCGGAGGCCACCTCTCGCGGGCCGGGGCGGACGTCACGCTGATCGACCCGTGGCCGGAGCATATCAACACGATCAAGGAGAACGGCCTACACCTGGAGGGCACCCAGGGCGAGTACCTCGTCCACCCGAAGGCGCTCCACCTCCACGAGGTCCAGAGCCTGTTCAAGGATCCGGTCGAGATCGCGTTCGTCTGCACCAAGTCGTACGACACGGTCTGGGCGACGACGATGATCTCGCAGTATCTCGCCCCCGGCGGCTTCATCGTCTCGCTCCAGAACAGCATCAACGAGGAGCGGATCGCCGGCGTCGTCGGTTGGGGCCGGGTGGTCGGCTGCATCGCCAGCAGTATCAGCGTGAACGCCTACGCGCCGGGCCACGTCACGCGGACGGTCCAGCCGGGCGGCCCCGGCTACACGGTGTTCCGGATCGGCGAGGTCCACGGGCGGATCACCCCGCGCGTCGAACAGCTGGCCGAGATGCTGACCGTCATCGACAGCGCCAAAGCGACCCCGAACCTCTGGGGCGAGCGCTGGTCCAAACTGGTGACGAACTCGTCGAGCAACGGCGTCTCCGCGATCACCGGCCTGGGCGGCAAGGACATGACGCTCAGCCCGGAGATCCGCCGCCTGACGATCCAGCTCTCCGGTGAGGCGGTCGCCGTGGGCCTGGCGCTCGGGTTCACCATCGAGCCGATTCGCGGGATCGCGCCGGAAGTCGCGCGGGCCGCCGCCACCGGCGACCGCGAGGCGTACGAGCAGATCGAGGCGCGGATGCTGGCCGGCGTCGCCCGCATGACCGACGAGGGCCGCCCCTCGACCGGCCAGGACATCGTGAAGGGCCGCCGCACCGAGATCGACTTCCTGAACGGGCTGGTGGCCGAGAAGGGCGACGAGGCTGGCGTCCCAACGCCGACCCACAAAGCGCTGGTCCAGGTGGTCAAGGAAGTCGAGCGCAAGGAGATCGAGCCGTCGCCGTCGCTGGTGGACCGCGTCTGGGAGCTTGCCGGGCTGCGCCCCGTCGCGATCGCCCAGCCGGCCCGATAGAGCGTCTTCTGCGAGGTGGCGCTTCTCTCCTGGATGGAGTATGGTTTGCCCGTCATGAGTACCTCAGACCCTGCTAGTCGCCAACCTGGGCCAGACGTCGATCTCACCCGGGAGCACGCTGCAAGCGTCGTGAGCTAGCCCCCCAGAGACTGGGGCTCGTCCACCTCTGCGTCAGCGCCCTCCCAGGCGGGAGGGCGTTCTGGTGCCAGACCTCACGCAAGAGGTGGAACATTGGACATGCCCGTCCTCGACGTGCGCGCCACCGTGCGCGACGCCCTCAACGGCGCCCGGCCACTGACCGGCGAGCAGCTCAAGGGCTGCCCGCCGGAAGATCTCACCGACGCTCTCGGCGAGCTGGAGCCGGTCGAGCTCCGCCGCCTGTTCGCCACCCTCGGCGACGAGACGCTCGCCGAGCTGCTGGCCGAGATCGACGCCTTCGACGCCGCCCGCCTGATCGGGAAGCTGACCCGCGCCGAAGCCGCCGACGTCCTCGAAGAGATGGACCCGGACGACGCGGCGGACGTCGTCGGCGAGCTGCCACCCGACGATGCCGAAGCGATCCTCAGCGAGATGGAGCACGAGGAGGCTTCAGACGTCCGCGAGCTGCTGGCGTACCCGCCGGAGAGCGCGGCCGGCATCATGACGACCGACTTCGTGGCGATCTCGCCGTACCTGACGGTCGGCGAGGCGCTAGAGCAGCTCGGGCGGGTCGCGGAGGAGGCGGAGACGATCTACTACGTCTACGTCACCGCCCCGGAGACCAATCGCCTGTTGGGCGTCCTCTCCCTGCGCAATCTGGTGCTCTCGCCGCGCTGGAAGCTGATCTCCCAGGTCATGAACGCCGAGGTCACCCGCGTCCGCGCCGACGCCGACCAGGAGACGGCCGCCCAGCTGCTGGACCGCCACAACCTGCTGGCGCTGCCGGTCGTGGACGCCGACGGCCGGGTGCTTGGGATCATCACGGCGGACGACGCCGCCGACGTGCTGTTGGAGGAGGTCGGCGAAGACATCGAGCGCCTCGGCGGCTCGCAGCCGTTGGAGGAGCCGTACCTGCGCGCCAGCGTCTTCCACCTGTACCGCAAGCGCGTCATCTGGCTGCTGGTGCTGTTCGCGGCTGAGGCGTACACCGGCACGGTCCTGCGCCACTTCGAGGACACGATCTCGGAGATGGTGGCGCTGTCCTTCTTTATTCCGCTGCTGATCGGGACCGGCGGCAATGTCGGCTCGCAGACGGTGACGACGCTGGTCCGGGCGATGGGCGTCGGCGAGGTCGAGTTCGGCGACCTGGGCCGGATCGTCGTCCGCGAGCTCACCGTCGGCCTGCTGCTCGGCACGACGATGGGTCTGGCGACCTTCGTTCGTGCCTGGACCCTGGGAGTCGGCTCCGAGATCGGGCCGGTGGTGGCCGTGACGGCCGTGTTCGTGGTGGTCTGGTCGGCGGTGGTGGCCGGCATGCTGCCGCTGGTGCTCCGCAAGCTCAGGGTCGATCCGGCCGTCGTCTCGGCGCCATTCATCACGACCCTGGTGGACGGGACCGGCCTGTTCCTGTACTTCACGATCGCGCGGATCATGCTCGGCCTGGACTGAGAGACTGGTACGATCTGTCCGCTGCACGACGGGGTGTTGACTTGCTGCACGGCGGCCCAGACTCCTCCTGGGCCGCCGGAGAAACGGGTGGCTCATGGCGAATGGAAACGGTCGGCTCCAGCTTGGCCTCCTGCTGCGCACCGGCGAGCAGGCGCGTCCTGCTGGCCGAGCGATCGGCTGGAGCGAGGTCAAAGAGATGTCGGTCATGGCCGAGGCGGTCGGCTTCGACACGATCTGGATGGCCGACCACCTGATCATGCGCAACGCCGGCTCGGTGGTGATGCCGCCGGGCGAATCGCGCGGGCCGCTCGAAGCGTGGACCGTGCTGAGCGCCATCGCCGCCGTGACGAACCGCATCACGCTCGGCCCGTTCGTCGCCTGCAACAGCTTCCGCGAGCCGGCCCTCCTCGCCAAGATGGCCGATACTCTGGACGACGTCAGCGGCGGCCGGCTGCTGCTCGGGCTCGGGGCCGGCTGGCACGAGCCAGAGTACACCGCGTTCGGCTTCCCGTTCGACCATCTCGCGGGTAGATTTGACGAGGCGCTCCAGATCATCGTCCCGCTCCTCAAAGGCGAGAAGGTCACGTTCCACGGCGCCTACTACCACGTGACCGACTCCGAGCTGCGCCCGCGCGGCCCGCGCCCCGGCGGCCCGCCGATCTGGATCGGCGCCAAGGGGCCACGGATGATGCGGCTGATCGCGCGCTACGCCGACGCCTACAACTCGGTCTGGCACCGCGATCCCACGCCGGCCATCGAGCGGTTCGCGAACCTGGACGCCGCCTGCCGCGAGGTCGGCCGCGACCCGGCTTCGATCCAGCGCACCGCCGGCACTACCGTGCTGGTGCCGGACGCCGGCGATGCGCCGGACGTCGGGCCAAACGCGCTGCGCGGCTCCGTCCAGGAGATCGCCGAGAAGATCTGGGCGTTCCACACCCAGGCCGGCGTGACCCACATGACGGTCATCCTGGACCCGTGGACGACCCACGGCATCGAGAAGTTTGGGCGCGTACTCGAGACAATCCGGTCGTTCGAGCAGACCTGACGTGCGACCTCGGTGAGCGAGTCGAAGCCTGACTGGCGGCCGGTCGTCGGCGAGCGGGTGGTGCTGGTCGCGACCGGCCAGACCGGCACCGTGCTCAAGCTCGCGCCGACCGAGTGGGGCCTGCTCTGCAACGTCGAGCTCGATCCGCACTCGGGCGCGCCACCTGGCGCGCTCGGCCCTCGCCGTGTGTACGCCTCGATCGAGCTGCGGCCACTGGCCGAGTAGCCAGCCCACGCTGGCCGTCTGCCTCTCGCGAGACCGTCCTACTCGACGGACGCGCCGTGCTCGCCGATCTCGGTCTGGACGACGCGGCCGGGCACGCACGCCCGAGCCGCTGCCGCCGCCATCGCCGGCCCGACCCGCTCCGCTCGTCCCGGATCGACCAGCGCCAGCACCGACGACCCGGCGCCCGACAGGAACGCGCCGTACGCCCCGGCCTCGACGGCCGCCTCCACCAGGATCGGGAGGGCCGGGAAGATCGTGCTGCGCGGCGGCTGGTGGATGGCGTCCTCGGTGGCGGTCCGCAGCAGGTCGGCGCGGCCGGTCGCCAGGGCCGCCACGAACAGCGACGCCCGACTGATGTTGTAGACCGCCGTCTGGATCGAGACCTCGGTCGGCAGCAGGCCGCGCGCGGTGTGGGTGTCCATCGGGAAATCCGGGATGTAGACGGTCGCCGCCAGCGGCACGGTCACCGGCACCCGCGCGTGCTCCAGGCCGCGAGACCCGGTCACGCAGACCTGCACACCGCCGAAGAAGCAGGCCGCGATGTTGTCCGGGTGGCCCTCCATCTCCGCCCCGAGCGCGAACAGCTCTTCGGTGCTGAGCGGATCGCCCAGCAGACGGTTGCCCAGGAGCAGACCCGAGGCTCGGGCCGCGCTGCTGCTGCCGAGCCCGCGTGCCGGTGGGATCACGTTGTGGCAGCGCAGGCGCAAGGGCGGCGGCGGCTCGCCCCGCCGCTGATAGACCACGCTGAGGGCGCGGTACACCTCGTTGCGCTGGTCGGTGGGCAGGAGGCCGGCGCCCTCGCCCGTCACCTCGACGTGGACGCCGTCCTCAGCCGGCCACGCCTGCACCACGTTCGCCACGTCCAACGCCAGGCTCAGACAATCGTAGCCTGGCCCGAGGTTGGCACTGGTGGCGGGAGCGCGGACGGTGAGCACGGAGGGGGATTATGGGGGCTGGACCGCCCGCCTCCCAAGTCCTCGCCGTGGACCGGAGCCTCAGTACCGTTCAGTGCGCCGAGATGAAAAGTCATGACAGGTCGCATGGGTCGCTGTACGATGGACGTGCTGCGTCAGCCGTCGTGGAGCGACGAGACGACAGGCGCCGTGGACGCTCCGTCCACGGCGTGCCGGACGCCACAGAGAGGTGGGGAGAAAAGGTCATGACCAGCCTGCACGTGGGGGACACCAGGACTGTTGAGAGCGTCGTGGACGACGCGGCCATCGAGAAGCTCAAAGCGAGTGTGCGGGGCCAGGTGCTCCGCCCCGTCGATCCGACCTACGACGATGCGCGCAAGATCTGGAACGGCATGATCGACCGCCGACCGGCCGTCATCGTGAAGTGCAGCGGCGTGGCTGACGTCATCGAGGCGGTCAACTTCGCGCGGGACCAGCAACTGCGACTGGCCGTGCGCGGAGGGAGCCACAGCGCGGCCGGCCACGCCATGTGCGACGGCGGCCTGGTGATCGACCTGTGCGGCCTCAAGGCGGTCAGGATCGACCAGCGGCTGCGCACCGCGATCGCGCAGGGCGGCCTCACCTGGGGTGAATTCGACCGTGAGACCCAGGCGCTCGGCCTCGCCACGACCGGCGGCACCGTCACCAACACCGGTATCGGCGGGCTGACACTCGGCGGCGGCCTCGGCTGGCTCATGGGCAAGCACGCGTTCGCCTGCGACAACGTCCTCTCCGCCGATCTCGTCACCGCCGACGGGAAGCTCATCACGGCTTCGGCCGACGAGCACCCGGACCTGCTCTGGGCGCTGAAGGGCGGTGGCGGCAACTTCGGCGTGGTGACCGCGTTCGAGTTTCAGCTGCACGAGGTCGGGCCGACCGTGCTCGGCGGGATGGTGCTGTATCCACGCGCCGCCTCGAAAGACGTGCTGCGCTTCTACCGTGAGTACTGCTCGACGCTGCCTGACGAGGCCGAGGCGTTCGCGGCGCTCCTCACCTCGCCCGACGGCGATCCGTTGATTGCGATGCTGCTCGGCTACACTGGCGATCTGGCGCAGGGCGAGCGCGTGCTGGCGCCGGCTCGACAGTTCGGCAGCCCGATCGCCGATCTGGTGTCGCCGATGCCGTACGTCCAGCGCCAGACCTTGATCGACGACCTGGGCGTGTACGGCATTCGGCGCTACTGGAAGTCAGGCTTCATGCCGGAGTTGAGCGACGACGCGCTCGACCTGATTATCGATCGCGCGGCCTCCATGACCTCGCCGATGTCGGTGGTCGGGCTGTTCTACGTGCACGGCGCGGCTGCGCGTGTCGATCCGACCGCGACGGCGTTCGGGCAGCGCGGCGCGAAGTGGGACTTCAGCATCATCTCGCAGTGGACCGACTCGTCGCTGGACGACGAGCAGGTCAGGTGGACGCGCAGCTTCTGGAACGACGCCGAGCCGTACGCGACCGGCGTGTACCTGAACCACATCGCGGCCGACGAGCCGGGGCGGGTTCACTCGGCCTACGGTCCCAACTACGATCGACTGCTGGCCGTGAAGCGTCAGTACGACCCGGCCAACCTGTTCCGCCTCAACCACAACATCGCGCCGTAGGAAGGAGACCCCACCCCCCAGACGGGTGCAATGAATTGCGCCCCTACAGAGCCGTCGGTAGGGGCGCAATTCATTGCGCCCCTGCTGTCCCAGCGTCCTACTTCGGCAGGAACGTCGTCTGGACCTGGACCGGCTCGCCGTCCACCGTCGCGGTCACGTCCACGTTGACCGGGAAGCCCGCCGTAGCGTCCCCGATGTTGAACGTGATCGCGGCCTCGCCGTTGTCGTCGGTCGGCACGGTGCCGTCGCCGGCCGGGAAGCGCTCCTCGACTGTCCGGTAGTGCGCCACCAGGAAGACCGGCACGCCCTTGACCGGCTGGTCGTTGCGCGTCAGCTTCAGCGTGACCGTAAGGTCTGAGCGCCGATTCGGGGTCGGGTTGCTGACCCGCGCGACGCCCTTGACCGAGGCGGCGCCGGTCTGAGCTGGAGCGGCGGTCGGCGGTGCTGGCGTTGGGGACGGCACGGCGACGGCCGGCACGATCACCTGGCGGGGCGTTGCCGTCGGCTGGGCCAGGACCGGCGCCGGCGAGGGCGTCGGGACGGTGCGGGCGCGGACCGGCAACCCCCAGGCGGCGCCAGCGTCCTGGAGCGCGCCGAGGTCGATGGCGCTGCTGTTGCCGAGCACCGTGTAGCCAGCGTAGAGCGCCACGACGACCACGCCGAGAATCGCGATCGCTTCGAGCAGGCCGCGCGGCGCCCGTGGTCGCAGCCAGTTGCTGGCTGGGCGCGTGCCACGCGACGCGCGAGATGCGCCCGCCCCGAGCGTTCCGGTCTCGTCTAGCAGCTCCTGCCGGCGGGTGGCCTGCTGGTAGTAGTACATCCGCGCTCGCTGACCGTCATAGTCGGCGCGGCGGTCCGGCTTGCCGAGGATCTCGTACGCCGCGTTCAGCTCCGCCAGCTGGCGGGCCGCCCGGCCGGGGCGCCAGCGCGCGTCCAGGAGCTTCGCAGCCTTCTTCCGATAGGCGTAGCGGATGATGTCGTCCGAGGCCCGCGCGTCCACGCCAAGCACGGCGTACAGGTCAGGGATGCCGGGGATCGCGTCGGGCGGGTCGTCCGGCAGGGCCGGCGTCAGCGGCTCGTACACGGCCTGGGAGTCCGGGGAGACGGGCTCCGGCTCGGTCGGCGTCCCGACGCCATTCTTCGACTTTCGGGAAAAGAACAGACCCGCCATCAGCGGCCTCCATCCCCCATCCTCGGGACACCTGGCGGACCGAGTGTAACACAGGCCCGGCGAGCGCCGATCTCATTGGCGCTACACACGGACCGTGCTCCGTCTCGAATGTGTAGCAAGCACGGCATGTTCGTCAGCTCCGCTCACCGCGCCGTTCCGAAGCCGGCCTCAGCCAGGATCTGCTCGGCCGCCTCGCGGTCGTTCCAGGGCCGGCGCTCGTCGCCGACCAGCATCCGGCGCTCGTGGCCCTTGCCGGCCAGCAGGATCGTGTCGCCGGGCCGCGCCCGTGTCACCAGCGTCCGAATCGCCGACGCGCGGTCCAGGTCGATCTCGTAGTCGATGCCCGCGCGCTTGCCGGCCTCCTCGGCGCCCGCCGCGATGGCCCGCGCGATCTCCTCGGGGTCTTCGTGGAGCGGGTCGTCCATGCTGATGACCACGTACTCGGCCAGCTCGGCGGCGACGCGGCCCATCGTCGGGCGATTGGCCGGGTCGCGCTCGCCAGCGTGCCCGAACACCACCATCAGCCGTCCCTCGGTGTGCGGCCGGAGCGTGCGCAGCGCGTTCTCCAACGCCTGGGGCGTGTGCGCGAAATCGACGACGACCAGGAAGGGCTGGCCCCCGTCCACGCGCTCCATGCGGCCCGGCACGGCGTCCATCTCGGCGGCGGCCTGCACGACGTGATCGAGGTCCGCGCCGAGCTCCAGTGCGGCCGTGATCGCGGCGAGCCAGTTCGCGACGTTGAACCGGCCGAGCAGTCGCGACGCCACCTGTGCCTCCCCACGTGGCGTGACGAGCGTGAACGTCGCGCCGCGCGCGCCAAGACGCACGTTTCGTGCCAGCACGTTGGCCGCCCGCTCGATGCCGTACGACAGAACTGGCGCCGGGCAGTGCGCCCGCATCACCTCCGAGGCCGGGTCGTCCGCGTTGACGATGCCAAGCCTCGGCCACGGCTTCGCCGACGGGGCGCCGACCATCTCGAAAAGCCGCGCCTTCGCGAGCGCGTACTCCTCCATCGTGCCGTGAAAGTTCAGGTGCTCTGGCGACAGGTTCGTGAACAGCGCCAGGTCGATCTCGCAGCCGCGCACCCGGTCCAGCATCAGCGCGTGCGAGCTGACCTCCAGGATCGCCGTCTCGACTCCGCCAGCCACCATCTCGGCCAGCACCTCCTGGACGCGGTCGGCCTCCGGCGTGGTGTGGTGGAGCTCGTTCGGGCGGATCTCATCGCCGATCTTGACATCGACCGTCGAGAGCCAGCCGGTCCGCTGACCGGCCCGGTCCAGGATGGCGGCCAGGAGACGCGTGGTCGAAGTCTTGCCATCCGTGCCGGTCACGCCCACCAGCCGCAGCTGCCGCGAGGGGTGGCCGTTGAACGCGGCGGCGAGATCCGCCAGGGCCGGGCGGGTGGCCGGCACGACTACCATCGCGCGATCCGGTGGCAGCGCCAGCGGCGCGTCCGCCACCACGCCCACCGCGCCCCGCTCCAGCGCCTGCGCCACGAACGCTCGCCCGTCGAACTTCTCGCCGGTCATCACCAGGAACAGGTCGCCGGGTTGGACCCGCCGCGAGTCATGCACGACCCTTCGGGCGTCGAGCTGGGGGCCACCCTGTACGAGGCGCGCGCCGGGCACGTCTCGCACTACGTCAAGGAGTCGCATTTCACTGGGTATAATGACGAATGTGGCCGTCGTTCTGGTGAGTAAAGTCGTCACAAAGGCCGTTCAGCGATGACCGTCTCGCCGTTCGCCCCCGGTGGCGTGCTCGCGCAGGAGCGCCCGAAGCTCGCGGAGCAGCTCCGCAACCTCCCGGACCGTCCTGGCGTGTACCTGTTCAAGGACGGGCGCGGCCGGCTGCTCTACGTCGGCAAGGCCGAGTCGCTGAAGGACCGGGTCCGCTCGTACTTCCAGGCCAGCACCAGCTTCGACCAGACCCATCAGCCGAAGCTGAAGCAGATGACGCTCCAGGCGCAGTCGGTCGAGTACATCCTGACCGACTCGCCGATCCAGGCGCTGATCTGGGAGAACGACCTCGTCCGCAAGGAGCAGCCCCGGTTCAACACGAAGCTGAGAGACGACAAGCACTATCCGTACGTACGGATCGACGTGCAGAACCCGTGGCCGGTCGCCAGAGTCAGCCGGCGCATCGAGAAGGACGGCGCGCGCTACTTCGGGCCGTTCCCGCACGCGACCTCGGTGCGCCAGACCCTCGACACGCTCAGCCGGCTGTTCCCGCAGATCCTCTGCAGCCGCACCATCACCGGCACCGACCCGCGCGCCTGCCTCTACTACCACATCAAGCGCTGCCCGGCTCCCTGCATCGGCGCCATCGACAACACCGGCTACCGCGAGCTGGTGGACGGCATGGTCCGCTTCCTGGACGGCAAGAACCAGTCCGTGCTCACCGATCTGGAGCACGAGATGGAGGTCGCCGCCGAAAATCTGGAGTTCGAGCGCGCCGCCGACCTCCGCGACCGTCTCGTCGCCGCTCGCAAGGTGATCGAACAGGAGAAGGTGGCCTATCACACCCAGGTCGATCAGGACGTGGTCGGGTTTGCGAGAGACGACGGCAACGCCTGCATCCAGCTCTTCTTCATGCGGGGCGGCCAGCTCGCGCGCCGCGACGCCTTCCTGATGCAGGACGCCGAGGGCGAGAGCGACCGCGCGGTCCTGACCAGCTTCGTCAAGCAGTTTTACCCGCGCGTCACCGACGTGCCGGCCGAGCTGCTGCTCCCTGACGAGCTGGACGAGGCCGAGAACATCGCGGAGTGGCTGCGGCAGGCGAAGGGGCGCAAGGTCGAGCTGACAGTCCCGCGGCGTGGTGACAAGCGGCGGATCGTGGAGCTGGCGAACAAGAACGCCCGCGACACGCTGGATCAGCAGAAAGCCGAATGGGCCGCCGACGGCGAGAAGGCGAGCGAGGCCGCGCTCCAGCTCGAAGAAGCCTTGAGCCTGCCGCGCCCGCCCCGCCGCATCGAGTGCTACGACATCTCGCACGTCCAGGGCACCAGCCAGGTCGCCAGTATGGTCGTTTTCGAGGACGGCAAGCCGAAGAGGTCGGACTACAAGCGGTTCAAGATCAAGCACCAGGAAGGGAACAACGACTTCCTGAGCATGCAAGAGGTGGTGCGGCGGCGGTTCACGCGGGCGCTCGCCGCGACGCCCGGCACCGAGCAGATGGGCACTTCGCGGCCGGAGCCTGACGCGTTCGCCGCGCCGAACGGCTCGACCCACCCTGGCTCCCCCTCTACTGTCCCGGCGCACAGGGAGAGGGGGCTGGGGGGTGAGGGCCTGCTGACCATTGAGGATGACGAAACTGCCGGTGAGGACGCCCGGTCGCGAATGGACGGTGGCCTGGAGGCGGCGTACGCGGATACCCACGCTCCTGACGGCACGGCCGGCAACGGCAACGGCTCGGCCGGTGCATGGGGCATCTTCCCGGACCTCGTCATCATCGACGGCGGCAAGGGGCAGTTGTCGGCGGCCGTCGAGGTGATGGACAGCCTGGAGCTCTCCGAGATCCCGATCGTCGGGCTGGCGAAGGAGCGCGAGGAGATCTTCCAGAAGGGCCAGTCCGTGCCAGTGCTGCTGCCGCGCAACTCGCAGGCGCTCTATCTGGTGCAGCGGGTCCGCGACGAGGCGCACCGCTTCGCGATCACCTATCACCGGACGGTGCGCGGCAAGAAGAGCCTGCGCTCCCAGCTGGACGAGGTGTCAGGCGTGGGGCCGGCCCGCAAGAAGGCGCTCCTGCGGCAGTTCGGCTCGGTCAAGGCGATCCGAGGAGCCTCAGTCGAGGAGCTGGCCGCCGTGCCCGGGATGACCCGCCGCACCGCCGAGGCCCTGAAGCGCGCCCTCGCCGAGTAACGCGCGCACGCAGGGACGGAGTGTCACGCACTCAGGTGCGCCAGTCGACCGCCTGCGAGTGCTCGTCACGTCGCTTCTCGCCTCGTATGCTCGTTGTGATGGGCGAACGCGTCATCTCACCTGACCGATTTCTGTCCAACCCGAGGCGTCTGCTGGAGGGAACGTGCGCGACGAGACCCGCCTGGGGCTGCTGGCCCTGGTCGCGGCCGGCCTGCTGGGCCTGCTCGGCGACTTGCTGCTGGGAGAGCTGCCCTGGGGTTTGAACGCGCTGCTCTGGATCGTGGCGCTGGTAAGTGGGGTCGCGCTGCTGCTGTGGCAGGCGCGCATGCCCCTCCTGGGTGAGTCCCGCTGGCTGGCGATCCCGGCCCTGCTGTTCGCGGCGGCCATCGCTGTCAGAGATTCGCAGACGCTGCTGGTGGTGAACGTGCTGGCGGTGCTGCTGACGCTCGCGCTGGCGGCGCACCGCGCGGCGGGCGGCTGGCCGGTCATCGGCGGCCTGCCCCAGTACCTGGGCGCCGCGATCTCGGCCGGGTTCCACGCCTGCGGTGGCGCGATCGTGCTGGCCTGCTACGACGTGCGTTGGAAGGAAATCCCACGCACGGGCTGGTCGGCGGTGGTGCTGGCCGTGCTGCGCGGCATGTTGATCGCCATTCCGCTGCTGGTGGTGTTCGGCGGGCTGTTCATGGCCGCCGACGCCGTCTTCTCGGGCCTGATCCGAAACGCCTTCGCCATCGACGTTCGACAGGCGTTCTCGCACGTGTTCTGGACCGGGTTCTGGGCCTGGTTGACGGCCGGCTTCTTGCGGCAGGCGCTGTTCTGCACGATCGCCGGGAAGATGCTCGCGCCTCAGTCCCCTGAAACTGCCCTCACCCCCCAGCCCCCTCGTGCTGTCCCTGCCGCGGGAGAGGGGGAGCTGGTCGATTCGAGTCCCGATCTCCCTCTGTCTGCGCCGGAGACGGGGTTGGGAGGTGACGTACTCCCTCCGTCGAAGCCGAAGCTGCCGGGCGGCCGGATCGGGCTGCTCGGGCTGGTCGAGCTCGGCATCGTGCTGGGGCTGCTCGACCTGCTGTTCCTGGCGTTCGTGATCGTGCAGTTCCGCTACCTGTTCGGCGGCGCCGAGCTGGTGCAGGTCTCGGAATCGCTGACCTACGCCGAGTACGCGCGGCGCGGCTTCTTCGAGCTGGTGGCCGTAGCGGCGCTGCTGCTGCCGATCGTCCTGTTCCTCGATTGGCTCGGCCGCCTCACGACGCCCCGCGAGATGCTGGTCTACCGCATCCTGGCCGGCCTGCTGGTGGTGCTGCTGTTCGTGGTGATCGTCTCGGCGCTGCAGCGGATGCGGCTGTACACCGAGGAGTACGGGCTGACCGAGCTGCGGCTCTACACCACCGCGTTCATGCTCTGGATCACGGTCTGCGCCGGCTGGTATCTCGCCACGGTGCTCCGAAATCGACGCGAGCGGTTCTTGTTCGGCGGACTGGTGGCTGGCCTGCTCGTCGCCGCCACGCTCGACATGATGAACCCGGACGACCTGATCGTCCGCACCAACGCGGCTCGCCACGACGCGCCGACCCGCTTCGACGGCGCCTACACGATGCTCCTGAGCTCCGACGCCAGCCCGGCCGTCATCGAAGCGCTGCCGTACATCCCGGAATACCAGCGGGTGATGGTGGCCCAACGCCTGATTCGGCGCTGGGAGAGCGGGCAGAAGGAGGACTGGCGCACCTGGAACTACGGCCGCTGGCGTGCGTATGTGGCGACCGCCGAGCACGAAGCACAGCTCCGCGAGCTGGCGCAGCGTCCCAACAGCCAGCCGTCGGTCACTCCGCGCTCCCGATCCAGCAGCCGCGACGACGTCTACGGCGCGCCCGGCCCAGACGACCGCCCGTAGCCGGCGCTCGTAGCGTCGGTCAGCGCCCGAAGTGTCGGTGGATCTGCTCGGCCGGGTGGAGCAGCAGCGCGCGGGTGTGCTGCCGAAGCTGCTTGCGCAACGACGGCGGCGGGCTGGGCGGCCCCCAGACGGCCGTCGCGGTCCGCTGCTGAAACGCCTGCGCCAGGTCGGCCGGTGTGTGCCCTGGGAACTGGACGACGACACGGTACAGGTCTTCGAGGTGGTGGGCGTCGCTCCCGCCAATTGCGAGCAGGGGCCGTCCGTGCCGCCGCTCGTGGCGTCGGTTCAGATCGAGCAGAGCGGCCACGTTTGCCCGCGAGCCGTGGTACGGGTTGAGCAGCTCGAAGCCGTCGATCCCGAGCGGGGCTGCCAGTGGCGCGAGGCGGTGGCGGCCCAACCCGATCCAGAAGGTGTCCACGTGCGGTACCACGACGAACGCGCCGAGGGACTTCGCGGCGGCGACGGCCTGCCACAGCGACAGAAACTTCGGCGGCGGCTGCTCTGGGAACGGCGGTGTCAGGCGGTATAGGCACAGATGCTTGAACGCTCTGATCGTCAGCTCGACGCCCCAGATCGGCTCGACGCGACTCCCAGGGTGCTCGGCCTTCCAGCGCACGGCCCGCGCGAACGCCTGGGTGTCGTCGTGGTCGGCGATCCCGACGACATCGATGTCGCCGTGCCACTCGGCATCGTCCAGGATCTCCTCGACGGTGGCCGTGCCGTCGCTGAACGTCGTGTGCACGTGAAGGATCGCCCGCCCCACACGTCGCTGCTTCGTCCGTTCGTCCACCTCGCCGTCGATCTCCGCGAAGTGTCAAAGCTCGATCGGATCGATGCCAAGCGCCGCTCGGACGTCGGTCTCGTCGAATCCGTCGAGGCGAAATCCCCCAATCAGCTCCTGTTGGAGGTCATGCCAGCGAATGAGCTGTGACCTGGCGCTCTCCAGGAGCAGGAGCCGGTGCACGAGCAGGACGGTTCGCAACGCGACAAGCGCGTGGCGGCCACTGGGAACGAGGATGATGCCACCATGCGACCGTCCGGCCTGCTCGAACTGCTGGTGCAATCGATAGAAGTGCCGCTGATTGTGCGAGACCAGGACCCAGCCGTGATGGGCAGCGAAGAGAAGCTGAGACTCGTCGTCGTAGCCGAGGGTGCCCGCCTCAACAGCGGTCGTCGCGGAGATGCCGCGTCGGCGAAGATGTCCCGCAAGGTCAGTGTGGACACATTCGTCGAGGTACGTCTCCGGATACATCACTCTTGTGAGTCTTGATTCTCGAGAATATAGCGGTCAATCTCATCCTGATGGCGTCGATAGAAGTCAAGGGCTCGTTCGATCGCCTGACGATCGAGCATTGGATAGCCCCGGAGCACGTCCTCGATCGTGTCGTTGTACCGTAGCGCCTCGACGACGGTCCGAACGGAGATGCGGGTGCCCTCGAGGGTGGGCTCACCGCCGAGGACGTGGGGATTGCGCACGACCCGCCGAGGCCACGATTCGCGCTGTGTCGGCAGGGCCATCCGGATCTCCTCTCGGTTCGAGACCGCGTTAGATCGTGCCCGAAGTGTACCAGCCGAACAGGGACTTCAGGCGGCGGGGCGCTCAGCGCGGAGCAGCTCCGACAGGTCTAGCTCGACCCAGGTGCGGTCTGGCCGGTCGTGGGCGCGGACCCAGTAGCGCAACGCCGCCGGATCGGCAATCGAGCTGTAGATCGTGCCAGGATTGTTCAGGCAGTCCCAGACGTCGGAGGCGCCAGCGGGAGGGCACAGATCGACCAGCGCCGCCTGCGCCTCGGCGATGCCGTGCCTGCCGCTCCCGAACAGCTCCCGCAGCCGTTCCAGACGGTTCTCGGAGCTCGGGACGACCCAGCCAGCCTGGAGCTCGGCCATCGTCGGGTGCTGGAAGTGGTTGGTCGCCGCCACCAGGCCGTCCGTCGGCTGGTTTGCGCGGACGTGGCTCGTCGTCAGCTCGAAGCCGCGCGCGTCGTCGGCCGGACCGGACACCGCCGTCAGGTTGTTGCCGATCGTGCGGCGGGTGCCGCGCAGCAGCCACTCCGCCTCGTCCAGCGTGCCCGCGTACTGGGCGATCGTGCGATACAGCAGCAGCAGCGGCGTGCCGTTCGCCGTCTCGCGCGAGACCGTCGAGGTCAGGCAGGCGAGCGACAGCCCGTCCGCGTTCAGCGCCGTCACCAGCCCCACGAACCCCGGCCAGGCGACCGACGCGAACGGGCGTCCGCGTGCCGGCCGCACGACGAACACCACCACGTTCTCGCGCAGCTCGCGCGGGACGATGCCGTCCGGGTCCACGAAGCCGTCGTTGACGAGGTAGTCCAGGTTGCGACCGTGGATCGGCGAGCCGGTCGCGCTGGCCGTCCCCGTGAGCGCAAACGCCGAGCAGGCGAATCCCGGTGCTGGCGTCGGCGGCGCGCCGATCCAGCCGAGGACCGGCTTGACGAACCGGTGATGGAGGATCGGCGCCAGGAACGGGTTGAGCTGAATCAGCGCGTGCAGCACGTCGTCGAAGCAGTTGATCAGCAGGACGTCACGGTATGCCACCCGGGCGCCGTCCGCGACGCCACGCATCTCCTCGCGCAGCTCGCGCGGGATGTTCGGGTGCATCCGGGCCAGAATGCCGTACAGCACCGTCAGGAACGCCGCGCCCATCGCCGGGCCTTTGCCGAAGACGATGTCGTCGATCACCCGGTGCCGCAGGTGCCTGATCCGCTCGCCCAGGATCTCGCCGTGCTGCCGCCCTCGCTCGTACGGCCCACCCGCCAGCTCGACCACGCGAACGCCGTCGTACGAAGACAGGGTAGGAAACGGTAGGGAGTCGGGCACGATGTTCGATCACCCCTGGCGCCGGAGATGGGTCTGCTGCGTGGAGCGCTTACTGCAAGGCGAACCAGATGCCGCGCTCGCCGACGAAGTTGTAATTCCAGACCATGAAGGCCGGGCGGTTGACCGGCAGCTCGAAGATGAGCCAGCCGTTCACGTAGTTGGCCGGGTAGACGTCGGCGCGCGGACGATACTCCTGGTCCACATGCAACAGCTGGGCCACGTCGCTCAGCCGCTCGTCGGTGGCGGTCGCCTTCCAATCGGCCTCGCTGGTCGTGTACGCCTGGTTCTGCGGGCCGGCCACGTACTGCTGGCCGACGTACACCCCGACGTACCGCGCCCCGTTCCTGGGTGGCTTGTTGAAGCGGTTCAGCTGGAGCACCATCTGATAGGCGTCTGGCACGACCTGCAGCACCGTGATGTCGAACTGGCTGACCAGGCCGACGCGGTCGATGGTGCAGGAGCAGGTCACCCCGAGCGGGATCGGCCGTTGTTGCGTCAGACCGAGCGCGATGCTCGGGAACACGACCTGACGGGTCGTCGGCGTGTAGCCGCCATCAGTCGCGTCCTTCGTCTCGTCCTGGGCGACGGTCTGGGGCGCGACTGTCTGGCCGAGCCGCGCGGACGATGCACTGTCGGCGGTGCGGACGGCCACCTCGGCGCCGAGGGCCGGAGTGACGAGCGTGGCCGTGGCGAGCACCACGAGCGCGAACGACGCGAGTCGCAGCGTCACCAGGCGCCGAAACGCCCACGAAGCACCGTTACCATGTCGGCGGCCGGTAGCGCGACCGTCCGTGGAGAGCACCTTGAGGGGGCCACTGCTCACGATAACCCGTCCCGCGCCGCCGGGGATCTCTGGCCCGAGCTCGTCAGGAGCCGTGCGGGCAGCGCTCTTGCAGGGTACCACGAAGCGGATGTGCCGGAAAGACGGAATCGCGAAGCCGGAGGCCGGTCAGTCTCGGCCAAGCCGCAGCGCTGCCATCACGTGGGTGGCGCTGAGTGGCTTCACTAGCGTCATCGACGGGCCGAGGCCGGCCTGCCGCACCCGCAGCACGTCCTGCTCGTCCGCGCTCATCAGGATCGTGACGGTGCGCGGGTCGCGCTCGCGGATCAGGCGCGCCATCTCGATGCCGCCCAGGCCCGGCAGGTGGACTTCCAGGAAGATGTGACTGAATCGTTCTTCGGCCACCGCCTCCAGAGCGCTGGAGCCGTCCGCTGCCTCTCGGACATGATGTCCCTGCGCGCTCATCATCTCGCCGAGCGTGGCCCGGTGAAACGCGTCGTCGTCCACGATCAGCACCGAGGCTGGCGTGAACGGTCGCTCGGGCGAGCTCGGCGGGCGCTCGCCATTCGCCCGCGCCTCGGTCCAGGCGGCCGGGACCGGCGCGGGCGCTGACTCGGTGCTGCGCAGCAGCGCCAGCGCCCGCCGAACCTGCTCGGCCCGAAACGGCTTCGGGATGACCGTGATCGGAAAGGCGTCCGTGCGGTACAGCGCCACCAGATCGTCCGGGTACGCGCTCACCACGATGAAGATCGTGCTCGGGTAGCGCGGCCTGGCCCGCCGCAGCAGCTCGACGCCGTCCATCGTCGGCATCCGCAAGTCGGTGAACACCAGACTGACCGGCTCGCGCGACAGCACTTCGAGCGCTTCGAGGCCGTTGCTCGCCTCCAGCACCCGGAAGCCAGCGTACGCGACGTGCTCCACCAGCACCGAGCGAACCCGCGCGTCGTCGTCCACCACCAGCACGGTGTCAGCCCCGCGTGGATCGGTGACGAACGTGCCCCGACCGTGCTCGACCGAGACGTAGCCGGCCCGCCGTAACAGCTCGATGGCGTGGCGAACGGTCAGGAGCGCGACGCCGTACTCCGCCGCCAGGGCCGGCTGGCTCGGGAGCTGCGCGCCATGTGCCAGCGCCCCCTGCTCGATCCGCGAGCGAAGGTCGGCGTAGACGCGCTGGTATGGGCGTGGCTCGGCGCCGGACTCAGCCATCGAAGCACCTCGACGTGTGCGAGATCTCCTGTTGTTGCGGCAGATCGCCTCCCAAACAGGCGAACGCCATACTGGATCTGTTGCGCTATCACGACAAGACTGGCTGGCGGTAGTATACCGCTCCGAGGGCCAAAAGGACAGCCCCCGTGCAGACTGTATCAGGTTAGCGCCCAGACAGGTCAGCGTATTCGCGCCGAGGAGTGTTCCCGACGATGTCCAGACGTATCATCTTCGACACGGACCCCGGTGTCGACGACGCCATGGCCCTGTTCTTCCTGCTCGCGTCGCCGGAGCTCGAGCTCGAGGCCGTGACCACCGTCTTCGGGAACGTCGACGTGGAGCAGACCACCCGCAACGCCGTGATCCTGCTCGACGTGGCTGGCCGTTCGGACGTACCGGTCGCGCCGGGCGCCGGCCGCCCGTTGATGCCGAAGCGGCAGCGCCAGCTTGGCGGGGCCGTGGTGCACGGCGACAACGGTCTCGGCGGGGCCGAGCTGCCGCTACCGTCGCGACCGGCCGGCTCGCAGCGGGCCGCCGAGCTCATCGTCGAGCGGGTGATGGCCGCGCCAGGTGAGATCACGCTGATGGCCGTCGGGCCGCTCACCAACGTCGCCCTGGCGACCTGCCTGGAGCCGCGCATCGTCGAGCACGTCCAGGAGCTCATCATCATGGGCGGCGCGGCGACCGTCCCCGGCAACGTGACGCCGCTCGCCGAGGCGAACTTCCACAACGATCCGGAGGCGGCGGCCATCGTCGTGGCGGCCGGCTACAAGCTGGCGCTGATCGGGCTGGACGTGACGCTCCAGGCGATCATCTCGCCGGAGCAGGTGGAGATCCTGCGCGAGCGTGGCGGCGAGGTCGGCGCCTTCACCCACGCCATCAGCAGCCACTACGGCGCCCACTACATGCGTCGGACCGGCCGCAACGGCTTCCCGATGCACGATTCGGCGGCGGTGCTCTACGCCGTCGATCCGGGCTACTTCCAGGCCGAGCACTGGTACGTCGAGATCGAGACGGACAGCCCCCGCGCGATGGGCATGGTCATGACCGACCGCCGAGGCCGCTGGGGCCGCGTGCCCAACGCCGACGTCTGCGTGGGCATTGACGCCGACCGGTTCCTGAAGCTGTACCTGGACCGCCTCACGACCAGCCGGACGTAGAGCCGATCCTCACCGCGAGCCCGGCCTGTAAGGCGACGGCCAGCGCAGGGTAGACGAGTGGGCGACCCGACCGATCGCCAGCCTGGCCGCCCACATCGCGGGCGAACGTGCTGGTTCTGCGCCTACCACGTCCGCCCACCGTTTCTCAATGCACGCGCCGTGCCACACCTGAGCAAGCCCGGCGCGGGCGATCATCCTCTCGCTACTCGCTACTCGCTACTCGCTACTCGCTACTCGCTACTCGCTACTCGCGACCGCCCGGCTGCCCCGCCCGGCGCGCGGCCGCTTCGGCGGCGGTGGCGGCGGCTCGTCCTCGACCACGTCCACGATCTCGACCTCTTCGTCGGCGGCGACGCGGTCCTGGTACTCGGCCTGCGCTTCGGCGTACAGATCCTGGAGCTGCTCGGCGGTCTCGGCGGCCAGCGCCTTCGCGCGATCCGCAACCGTCAGATACCCTACCAGGGCGCTCTTGACCAGCGGCCGGCCCTTCTTGCTGAGGACGATGGCCGCGCCGGCCAGCAGGCCGACGCCCAGGCCCCAGCCGCCGTTGCCTTCGATCAGGTCTGAGAGTGCCATGCGCTCCTCCCCAGTATCGGCAGGATCGACCGAGCATCGGCGCCCCCGCACGTCCTCGATACCTGGGACCGGTCCGACACCTGGGCCAGGAGGATTCTACCGCGTCACAGACAGATGACAAGAAGCGAACGTCAGACGGTGCACACCGGGAACCGGACGGACGGCGCGACCGGGCGCCGCCCTATACTTCCCACGTCATGTTCGGGTTTCGTCGCTCCAGAGTCCGGCCGTCGGACACAGCTGACCCGGCCGTCGTCCAGGGCGAAGTCGTCTCGGGGGGCCGTCGTGGCGGCCCGGGTGAGCTGGACGGCCGCAAGGTGGTCACCCGGTTCGTCGGGGTGGTGGCGCGCGTCCCGAAGTACGTCAGGCTGGGCTGGCTCTTGATGAACGATCCGACTGTCTCGGGGCGCGGCAAGGCGGCGCTCGGCGGCGGGCTGGCCTACGCGATCTCGCCGATCGACCCGGTGCCTGGCTTCATCCCGGTCATCGGGCAACTGGACGATCTGGCGATTCTGGTGCTCGCCGTCCGGACCGCGCTGAAGAGCTGCCCGAGCGAGGTCGCGGACCGCCGCCTCGACGAGGTCGGCCTGTCCTGGGCGATCCTCGAAAGAGACATCGTGACGATCCGAGCCACGACGATCTGGCTGGCGCGCAAGGGCGGGGCGCTGGCATCGCGGGCGGGCAAGGCGCTGCTCGGGATGGCGGCCAGGCGGTTGAAGGCCGCGTTGCCGAGCGGCGCCGCTGGTGTCGTCGAGCCGTGATCGCACAGGTCACGCTGGCGGACGTTCAGGCCGCCGCCGGCCGCGTTCAGCCGTACGTCCGGCGCACCCCGCTTCTGGAGCTCGGACGGACGACGCGCCAGCGGCTGGCCTGGGACGTGGTCTTGAAGCTGGAGAGCCTTCAGGTGACCGGCTCCTTCAAGCCGCGCGGGGCGCTCAACGCGCTGCTCACGCTGCCGCCGGACCGCGTCAAGGGCGGCGTCGTGACGGCCTCTGGGGGGAATCACGGCCTCGGGGTGGCGTACGCGGCGCGGACTCTCGGGGTGCCCGCCACGGTCTACGTGCCGGAGACGGCCCCGGCCGTGAAGCGGGAGCGGATCGCCGCCTGGGGCGCCGACGTGCGGCTGGTCGGCCAGGAGTACGCCGAGGCCGCGACTGCCGCCCACGACCACGCCGAGCGCCACGGCCGGCCGTACCTGCACGCCTACGCCGATGCGCCGGTCATTGCCGGACAGGGCACCGTCGCCCTCGAATTCGTGGAGGATGCCGGGTCGCCACCGCTCGACTACCTGCTGGTGGCGATTGGCGGGGGTGGCCTGATCGCGGGGATGGCGACGGCGGTGAGCGAGATGCCGTGGCTGACAGTCGTGGGTATCGAGCCGGAGGGCGCCGCGACGCTCTACGCTGCCTGGCAGGCCGGCGGCCCGGTCGACGTGCCGCGCCTCGACTCGTTCGCGTCAGATGCGCTCGGTGCCCGGCGGGTGGGCGATCTCAACTACGCGCTGGCCCGCGAGCACGTCGCTCGCGTAGAGCTGGTGACGGACGACGACATCCGCGCCGCGCAGCAGTTTCTCTGGGACGAGGTCCAACTGGTGGCCGAGCCGGGCGGCGCTGCGGCGCTGGCCGGGCTGCTCAGCGGCAAAGCGCGTGTTCCCGAAGGAGCCAGGGTCGGCGTGCTGGTCTGCGGCGGCAACACCAGCCGCTAATACAAATCCAGACGAGAGATTCGGGTATGCAGCCAACGTGCCCGTGGAGCGCGGCCATCCTGGCCGCCCCCGGTTGTTGACGAGCGATGCTGCTGCCCTGAGTCCGGGGACAGTCAGCACGGAAGCGGCCAGGATGGCCGCGCTCGTGCGCCCGAGAGGGTACCTGGTCAGCGGGGTGAGAGTCCCCGTCGGGTATGCGCTCTCCGGCCCGAAACCGACTGTAACTGCGTCGCCGCGAGGCGGGGTGGGAAGCAACAGGAGGTGAACCGCCAGTCCGTAGGATGACGAACTCGATACGGCCTTTGGGGGCGACGAGCCTGCGAGTGAAAGGCGAAGTCCAGACCTGATCGGAGACGAAGCGGAGCGGACGTGAGGCCGGAGGCTGCGGTTGCGTGGCAGGCAGACCAGGCAGGGGCTCAGCGAGGCCGACGGACAGGAAGCGCGGCGAGCTGAGGGGTAGCGTGTGAAAGCGACGCTGTGGCGCCCAGGGGTGGGTGGAGACGGAATGGTGGGAAGGTCGGGTACCTGAATCGGGGAGACCTGTCGGCCGGGTGAGGACGGCAGGAGACAGAGCGTCCGTAGGAGCGAGGAAGCCCGGTAATGCGGGTGGAGCGAAGGGACGCAGGAAGGTGGATGGGTGACGGACACGGAGCGGGACGCGAGATCGGTCGGAGTGCCCGGAGGGGCTAAGCAGGCCGAAGAAGCCGAGCGCCGTCGGGAACGGTGGGGCTGGGCGGAACCCGCGGTGTGGACGGATCGCATGTTGGCCGCCCTGGAGACCGGGGTGAAAGGAGGACGGTGGTACAGCCTGGTGGACAAGGTGGACGCCGAGCGGACGCTGGCTGCGGCCTGGGAACGGGTGAAGCGGAACAGCGGAAGCGCGGGGGTCGACCGGCAGAGCGTGCAGGCGTTCGGAGCCCGAGCGGAGACGTACCTGGCGGAGCTCGCTGGGGCGCTGCGCGCGGGGACGTACCGGCCCGAGTCGGTGCGACGGGTGTGGATTCCGAAGCCAGGACGAGCCGAGCGGCGACCGTTGGGGATCCCGACGGTCAAAGATCGGATCGTGCAGACGGCACTGAAGCTGGTGGTGGAGCCGATCTGGGAGGCGGAATTTGCCGAGCAGAGCTCTGGGTTCCGGCCGAGGCGGGGGTGCAAGGACGCGCCGCGGCGGGTGCAGGAGCTGCTGGACGGCGGCGCCACCTGGGTGGTGGAGGTCGACCTGGAAAGCTACTTCGACCGCATCCCGCACGGAGCCCTGGTGGCAGAGGTCGAGCGAACGATCGCCGATGGTGGGGTGCTGCGACTGCTGCGGGCGTACCTGACCCAGGGGGTCATGGACGGGCTGGAGCGGTGGCAGCCGGAGAGCGGGACGCCCCAGGGGGCGGTCATCTCGCCGCTGCTGGCGAATCTGTACCTGAACCCGCTGGACTGGCGGATGGCGGAACAGGGCTATCAGGTGGTCCGGTACGCGGACGACCTGGTGGTGCTGTGCCGGAGCCAGGCCGAGGCATCGGCGGTCCTGGAGGAGCTTGGGGCGTGGGTGGCAGCCCACGGGCTGACGCTGCACCCCGAGAAGACCAGGATCGTGGATGCCACCGAGCGGGGCGGGTTCGACTTCCTGGGATACCACTTCGAACGCGGGACGCGGTGGCCAAGCCGGCGAAGCGAGCGGAAGCTGCGCGATACGATCCGCGCCAAGACCCGGCGGACGACCGGCGGGAGCCTGGACCAGATCATCGCGGGGCTCAACCCGGTCGTCCGTGGCTGGTTCGGCTACTTCAAGCACAGCCATTGGACCACGTTCGGCACCCTGGACGGCTGGATCAGGATGCGCCTGCGGAGCATCCTGCGCTGGCGTCGGAAGGGGAAGGGCCGTGGCCGTGGCGCCGACCATCAGCGCTGGCCCAACGCCTACTTTGTCAGGCACGGACTGTTCACCATGCAGACGGCTCGTCTGCACGCGGTCCGTACGCTGGCGGTCCAATCCCGATGAGGTGAACCACCGACCGGAGAGCCGTGTGCGGGAGATCCGCACGCACGGTTCGGAGGGAGGGGGGCCATTCGGCCTCCCTACCCCTATCACGATCTGCCCCGGCCATTCCCGAGGACGCGTGCCGGCGAAGCATTAGGAAATGGAAGCCAGGACGGCCAGGTAGCGTGTCGGCACGCTGTCCACCAGCCAGACGCCGTTCTCCGAGCGATAGAACAGGAAGCCGTCGCGCTCCATCGTGGCCGTGTCCACGCGGAAGATGACCGGCCGCCCATGACGACCGCCGACCTTCCGGGCCGTCTCCACGTCCGCCGAGAGATGGACGTGGTGGCGCTGCATCTTCAGCAGTCCTTCCCGCTCAATCGCGCCGACCGACTTCTCGCCGGTCCCGTGATAGAGCACCACCGGCGGCGCGAGCGGCGCCAGTTGCAGGTCGATCTCGACAGAATGTCCCTGGTTCGCGCGGATCAGGGTGCCGCTGGCGTCGAGCGAGAAGCGTTGCTTGTCGTTCTCGCGGACCACCGCGTCGAGCTCATCGCGAGAGATCGAGAACCCACGTTGCTGCGCGCCGCGTAGCAGGTCGTCCACGGCGACCCAGCCGCCCGGCCCGAGCGTCAGGCCGAGTCGTTCGGGCTGGTGGCGGAGGTGCAGGCTCAGAAACTTGCTGATCCGAGTCAGTTGATCGGTTGTTCGTGGCATGGTCGGGGGCCTTCTCACTGTTTGAGGTGCGCGCGAGGCCGCCGCGCCAAGTCCGCTCACACGGGCTTACACCACATGCTGCGAGGTAGGAGGCCGTCTGCGCTACTGCGTCAGGAGCTCGGTGATCGTGACGAGCGTGAAGCCAGCGGCTCGCAGGTCGTCGATGAGGCGCGGCAGGGCCACGGCGGTCGAGCGGACGGTCGTCGGGCTGTCGAAGTGGAGCACCACGATCGCCCCGTTGACGGTCCGCTCCATGACGCGCGTGTAGACGCTGTCGGCGGTGGCGGTCTCCATCCAGTCCCAGCTGTCCACGGTCAGGTAGATTGGACGGTACCCCAGGCTGGCGGCGATCCGATGGACCCGGGTATCGCGGTTGCCAGCCGACGCGCTCCAGAGCGGCCGGGTCGTCTTGCCGGTGACAGCCGCGATCGAGGCGTCGGCGCGTTCGAGGTCACTGCGGACCTCGGCGTCCGATACGGCGGTCAGGTCGAAGACGCTGTGGCCGTGGCTGGCGATCTCGTGGCCGTCGTCGGAGATCCGCTTCAGGATCTCAGGCTGCCGGTCGGCCCACCACCCGAGCACGAAGAAGGTCGTGCGGACCCCCTTCTCCTTGAGCGTGTCCAGCATCGAGACGGCCGGCTCGCGGCCAGCGCCGACGTTGACGACCAGTGAGATTCGTGGCCGGGTCGGGTCGCCCCGCACGACCTCCTGGTCCGAGACCTCGACGGTCCGCGCCGGGGCACTCTCCTGCGTGGCGACCGGCGGCGCTGGCGGCAGGAGCGGGCCGGGCGTGGCGCTCTGGGCGAACGCCGACATCGACGGCAACAGCATCAGCACAGCAAGCAGCCAGCACATCGAGATCGACGGCAGACGCGGAGTGTTCATGCGGCGAGAATACCATGACCGGCTGCCGCTGGCGTCCGTGGACTGATGAAGGTTGACGAAATAGTATGGTAAACCGTGGTCAGTTGGAATGAGCGCGGGGTGGGGGTATGACGCGACGGTTGGCGTTGACGGAGGCGGAGCGGGTCACGCTGGAGGAGGCGGTGAAGCACCACCCGAAGGCGTACGCGCGTGAGCGGGCGGCGGCGCTGCTGAAGGTGGCGGATCGGTCGTCGGGGCTGCGGGTGGCGGAGCACGGGCTGCTGCGGCGTCGCGCGGCGGACACGGTGTATCGGTGGCTGGACCGGTACGAGGAGCACGGGCTGGCGGTGCTGACGATCCGGTCGGGCCGGGGCCGCAGGCCCCGGCTTTCCCCCCCAGCGGCCTGACGAGCGGGAGGCGCATCGGGCCGAGGTGCTCGCGGCGCTGGGGAGCGACCCGCGCCAGCACGGGCACGACCGGAGCCGCTGGACGCTGGTGGGACTGGGGGCGGTGGTAGCCCGGTTCGCCGGCGCGAGCCGGTCGGGGATCTGGCGGACGCTCCGGGCGTACGGGCTCCGCTGGAAGCGGGCGCGCGACCACCTCCGCAGCCCGGACCCAGCCTACCAGGAGAAGGTGGCGCACCTGCGGGCCATCCGGGCGCGCGTCGCGGCCGCCCTGGAGACGGCGGTCCTCCTCTATCTCGACGAGGTCACTTACTACCGCCAGCCCTCGCTGGCGTCTGGCTACGCCCCGGCCGGCACGGCCGACCCGCGCGCCGAGCGCTCCACCCGGAGTAACACCACGACCCGGGTCGTCGGCGCCCTCGATGCCGCCACCGGCCGGGTCATCGCCCACCAGGCCACCCGCATCGGTGTCCCGGCCCTGCTCCGCTTCTTCAAGGCCCTGGTCGCAGCTTACCCGGGACAGCGCCTCTACATCGTCCTCGACAACTGGCCGGTCCATTTCCATCCCGACCTCCTCGCCGCCCTCGAGCCCCAGGAGTCCCCCTTCCCCTTCTTCCGACCCCGCTCCTGGTCCGCCGAGCCCAGCCCCACCGCCAAACGACTCAACCTCCCCATCCAGCTCGTCCCGCTCCCCACCTACTCCCCCTGGCTCAACCCCATCGAGAAGCTCTGGCGCTGGCTCAAGCAGGACGTCCTCCACCTCCATCGCCTCGCCGACGACCTCCCGGCCCTCCGCGCACGCGTCCTCGCCTTCCTCGCTCGTTTCAAGGACGGCTCCCCCGACCTCCTCCGCTATGTCGGCCTTCTACCACATTAATTCGTCAACCCTCATAAGTCCACGTCTACCGTTGGTGCGTGGCTACGCCACGCCGGAGGGGCGCGTTCGTCGCAGAGCGACGACAGATTGTAGACGTGGGTTTCAACCCACGGCCCGGGTTGGCGCGTGAGATCGTGTCGGGCGCTCTTCCCTCGCCCCTCGCTACTCGCCCCTCGCTACTCGCTACTCGCTACTCGCCCGTATACTTCGACCATGCAGGTACTGCTGGCCGGACCGCGCGGGTTCTGCGCGGGCGTCTCCCGTGCGGTCGAGATCGTCGAGCGCGTGCTCGAGATCTACGGGCCGCCCGTCTACGTCAAGCACGAGATCATCCACAACCATCAGGTCGTGGCGGACCTGCGCAACCGTGGTGCCGTGTTCGTCGAGAGTCTGGACGAAGTCCCGCCCGGCAGCCCGTTGATCTTCTCCGCGCACGGCGTGCCGCCCTCGGATCGCGATGTCGCCGACGAGCGGAAGCTGAAGGTGATCGACGCGACCTGCCCGCTCGTCACCAAGGTCCACCTCGAAGCGATCAGGTACGCGCGGCGTGGCTACCACGTGCTCTACATCGGGCACCGGGGCCACCCCGAGCCGATCGGGACGCTCGGCGAGATCGAGCCCGGCCAGGGCACCTTGATCGAGTCGCTGGCCGAGGCGGACACTGTCACGGTGCCCGATCCCAGCCGGGTCGTCGTGCTGACCCAGACGACGCTCTCCGTGCAGGACACCCAGGCGATCCTGGAACGGCTGCGCGAGCGGTTCCCGAAGCTGGAGCTGCCGCCGACCGAGGACATCTGCTACGCGACCACCAACCGCCAGGCGGCGGTGGCCGAGCTCTCGAACGAGGCCGAGCTGGTCCTGGTCGTCGGCTCCAAGACGAGCTCCAACTCGAATCGGCTGGTCGAGACGGCCCGCGCCAGGGGGCGGTCGGCACATCTAGTGCAGAGCCCCGACGAGATCGACCCGGCCTGGCTCAACGGCGTCAAGACGGTTGCGTTGAGCAGCGGCGCCTCTGCCCCCGAGTATCTGGTGCAGGAGACGATCGCTCGGCTCCGCGAGCTGGGTGCCGCGCATGTCGAGGAGCGGGTGATCGTGGCCGAGGACGTCTCGTTCCCGTTGCCGCGGGGATTGCTGCCGGTCATCCAGCCGGGGGCAGCGCGGTGAGCGACACTGGCCCGGCGGCTCCTCGGTCTGAGGCGGCGCCGGACGCCGTGCAGGCCGTAGCGCCCGGTGCCGTCGAAACGCCCGGCACAGCCGAAAGCTCGGCGGCCACGCCCACGTTCCCGAAGATCCGCAAGCGCCGGCGCGGCCCGTATCTCGCGAACGAGTGCGGCGGCGACCCTCACCCCGACTTCCTGAAGGGCATCCACCAGTTCAACGAGGGCGAGCTCTTCGAGCAGCACGAGACGCTGGAGCTGCTCTGGCGGGCCACCGAGTCCGACATCCGGTATCTGTACCAGGGCGTTCTGCTGGTGGGAGTAGGCTTCTACCACCTGGAGCGGGGGAACTTCCACGGCGCCCAGGCGAAGGTGGGGGCCGGCATCGAGATGCTGGAGTGGTTCGCGCCAGCCTGTCAGCGGGTGGACGTGGCCGACCTGATCGCGCGGTCGCGCGCCTGTCTGGAGCAGGTGCGCTCGCTCGGGCCGGATCGCCTGGCCGAATTCGACCGCTCGCTGATTCCCCAGGTCAGGCTGCTGGCGTAGTCAGGCCCCGTATGCCCGGCTGACGCACCTGGCCCCGAACGCGCGAAACGGCTGACGATTTCAGTGTCGTCAGCCGTCTCACGTATGCCTCAGCGAAAATGTCGATTGAGGAAGGATTGCTATCGAAAAGCGACAAGCCGTTGTGCGGAGTTGAGACGCGATCAGGAGAAGACGCCGAGCAGCCAGAGCAGAACGATGAGTCCGAGCGGCACGCCGAGCAGCCACATGACGATGTAGACCATCAGAGATCCTCCTTGACCCTGGTAGCGGGTGTCACTTGACTTTTCCTAAAGCACACTGCGTGCCACGGGGCGGGAGCAGACGAGAGACGAGCAGACGAGAGAGGAGCAGGACCCCTTCTTCCGCCTCGTCTGCTCTCGTCTCGTCTGCTCAGATCTCGTCCGCTACGTCGCCAGGCCGATCCCGAAGACGGCGGTCAGCCACGCCGAGATCAGCGAGAGCCGGTCGCTGAAGATCAGCAGGCCCATGCCGACGAGCAGGAAGCCGCTCACGAGCTCCAGCAGGTGCATGTGTGCCCGCACGACCGCGAGCAGCCGCATCGAGGCGCTGAGCGCCATCCCCGCGATCACAAACGGGATGCCGAGACCGAGGCCGTAGACGAACAGCAGCAGGGTGCCCTGACCGACCGTCTGCTCCTGGCTCGCGAGGGCCAGCAGGCCGGCCAGGAACGGACCGATGCACGGCGTCCAGCCAGCCGCGAACGCCGCCCCGAGCAGCAGCGCTCCGACGTAGGTGCCGTTCGCCCCGCCGAGGTTCAGCCGCTTTTCCTGATACAGCCAGGGGATGCGGATCAACCCGAGCGTGTGCAGCCCGAGCACCACCACCAGCAGGCCGGCGACCCGCAGGATGATGGTCTGATTGCGCAGCAGCACCTGCCCGACCGCCGAGGCCGACGCCCCGAGCGCCGCGAACACCAGCGACAGCCCCAGCACGAACGCTACCGACCGACCCAGCACGTGCACGCGCGTGGGAGCATCCTGGGGAGCCTGGAGCTCGTCGGCGGTCATGCCCGTCATGTAGCCCAGGTAAGCTGGCAACAGCGGCAGCACGCAGGGCGAGACGAACGAGAGGAAGCCAGCGCCGGCCGCCAGCAGCAGCGTTAGCGGGGTCAGCGAGAGATTCTGCGGGTCCACGCGTTCAACTACTTCACGGTGGCCGCGATCGTGGCGAGCAGGTCGCGCTGGATCTCGGGGCTTGGGGTCGCCAGGATCGACGGGTACTCCACGGTCCAGGGCCGCCCCTCGATGTCGGTCACCAGGCAGCCGGCCTCCTCGGCGAGCAGCGCCCCCGCCGCGATGTGGACCGGCGACGAGACCTCGAGCAGCAGGTACCCCGCGATCTTGCCGCACGCCAGATACGCCAGCGAGATCGTGCTGCTCAGCAGGCGCAGATCCCACCTGTTGGCGATCACGAGGCTTCGCATCAGCTCGGCGCCGATGTCGGCCCGCATCCCCTGCTTGGACGTGCCCGGCGAGAGGCTCAGGATCGGCGCGTCGGCGCTGGCGTGGATGCGGACCGGGCCGTTGCGCGCGATCTGGTACGCGCCCTGGCCGCACTCGGCCACGAACCGCTCGCCGGTGCCGCCGTCGCCCACCACCGACGCCACGAGCCGGCCGTCCTTCACCAGCGCGATGTTGACGGCGTACATCGGGATGTTCGAGGCGAAGTTGCGGGTGCCGCAGATCGGGTCCACCAGCCAGTACGGGCGGTCGCCGATCTGGTCCTCGCCGCCGCGCTCCTCCCCGACGACCGTCCATTCTGGGTAGGCCGCCGTCAGGCTCGCCCGGACCGCGTCCTCGACCGCGACGTCGGTCGCGGTCACGAGGTCGCGTCCGCCCTTGGAGGTGATCTTGTCGGCGCCCGCGCGACGGCGCATCAGCTTGAGCGCCACGTCCGCCGCCGCCAGCGCTGCCCTGGTCTCGTCCTGCATCTGCACGCCCCAACGCCTCCCCGGTTGCCTCGACGGAGATTATCGCCGAGGGGAGACCGCCCCCAGGGCGGACGCGATGGTGTCGGCGATGCTTTCGGCGTCCAGGCCGTGGTAGCGCAGCACTTCGTCGTTGGTGCCACAGGCCGGGATCTCGCGGACGCCGAGCGGGACGCCGCGTGGCGGTGACGTCAGCCCGAGCCGCGAGACCTGGCTCAGCAGCCACTCACCCTGGCCGCCCCAGACGTAGTGGTTGTCCAGCGTCACCAGCACCCGGTAGCCGTCCACCGTCTGGCGCAGCCACTCCGAGTCGATCCGGTTGAGCCAGGGCAGGTTCACCACCTTCAGGCCGATGCCACGCTCGCGGAGCAGCTGGGCGGCCTGGAACGCCTGCGGCAGCAGCACCGGGCCGTACCCGATCAGCACGGCGTCGTCGCCCTCGGTGAGCGCCACGCCGCGCCCCTCCACGAAGTCGTACGAATCCGGCAGCACGTACGGGATCTGGCACGGGATCGAGACGAGGCGCAGGTAGACCGAGCCGCGCGCGCGGGTCAGCGCGTGACGGGTCGCCAGCGCGACCTCGGCCTCGCAGGACGGCTCGATCAACACCAGCCCCGGCACGGACGCCAGTGTCGCGATGTCGCGGACCGACTGGTGCGAGTGGCCGGGGCCGCCCGGCACCAGCCCGGCCAGCGACCCGACGTACACGACTTTGGTGCGCTCGGTGGCCTGGTTGTAGATCTGCTCGTTCGGGCGGGTCGAGAGGAAGCAGGCGAACGAGTGGCAGACCGGCAGCATCCCCGACAGGGCCAGGCCGCTCGCCTGCGAGACCATGTCCTGTTCCGCGATGCCGCACTCCAGGAAGCGATCCGTGAACCGCTCCTCGAACTCCAGCAGGCCAGTGTCGAGCACCAGATCGGCGTCCAGCGCCACGATCCTCGGGTCTTCCGCGGCGCACTCCACGAGCGTCTTCGCGTAGACCGGCACCATCCGCTGGACCTCGCCGGCGGCCGGGCGGTCCGGGAACGGCACCCGCTCCACGGCCAGCTCGGGCTGACCGGCCGCCCGAAGCAGCTGGTTCGCCTTCTCGACCAGCTCGTCGGCCATCCGCTCGTGGATGTCTGGGGCCGGCGCGCCGCTGTGGTACTTGTACAGGCGGTCGGACGGCGCCATCGCGGTGTGCTCGGCGAACGACACGCCGCGCCCTTTGACCGTGTCGGCCACGACGATCTTCGGCTTGCCGCGCTCGGCCCGCACCTCGGTCAGTGCGCGCTTGAAGTCGGCCAGGTCGTGGCCGTCACATCGAGAGACAGCCCAGCCGAACGCGTGCAGCTTGGCCGGCAGGTCGCCCAGGCTGCTGACGCGCTCGACCAGCGTGTCCGACTGGACCTTGTTGTGATCCACCACCACGGTGATCTCGTCCAGGCCGTGGTTCGCCGCCGAGCCAAGCGACTCCCAGAACTGGCCCTCCTGAAGCTCGCCGTCGCCGGTCAAGACGTAGACCTGGCCCTGCCGGCCGCGCAGCCGGTTCGCCAGCGCGATCCCCTTCGCCTTCGAGATGCCCATGCCGAGCGAGCCGGTGTTCGCCACGATCCCGGGCGTGCTCACGTCGGGGTGCCCTGGGAGCCCGCCGAGCCGCCGCAGCGTCTCCAGGCTCGCGAACGGCAGCCGCCCCAGCCCGATCAAGATGGAGTACAGAGCGGGGACGTCGTGGCCCTTCGAGCTGAAGTAGCGGTCGCCGGGGCCGTCGCGGTCCTCGGGCAGCTGGAGCTCTTCCAGGTGGAGGTACGCCACGATGTCCATGCTGCTGAACGTGGTGCCCAGGTGGCCGGAGCCGGCCCGCCCGATCATGTACAGCGCGTTGACGCGGCAGGCGGCGGCGAAGATGGCGGCACGCTCCACGGCAGGGATCTGTAGCGCTCGAATGCGCTCGAGCTCAGCCGCTGGAACGTAGACAAGCTCGGTCATGCGGTTGCATCCTCAGTTGGAGGCTCACCCTCGCTGGCCTGGAGCGAGGGGCGATCAGACCTCGACGGGGAACGCTGGCTTCGAGATCGGCGGCAAGGACGCCTCGCCGTTCGCCAGCAGGTACTCGGCGTAGATCCAGTCGGCCACGTCGTTGACGTCGTACCCTTCGTCACCCTCGGTGATGAACGGCACGTAGCAGTCGCCGGCGATGGTCCGGTTCTCGAAGATGACTCGGCTCCAGGCGATCTCCAGGCTGGCGTTCTGGATGAACACCTCGGGGAGGGTCGGGTACTGGCTGCTGTGCCAGGGCTGCTCCTTCGGGCCGATCGGCAGCAGCGGGAACATCCGGTGGCCGCGCACCACCCACATCTTGCCGGGGTGCTGCTTGCACTTTTCGATGGCACGCAGCGAGTCGATGCCCTCTTCGGCGCGGAACGTCCGCCAGGCGCGCTGGATCGTCTCGGCCTTGCGGAACGGGCTGGTCGGACGCAGGATCGCGAAGCAGTCGTAATCCTTGCCCTGCTCGCGCAGCTGCCCGAGCGTGTACTCGATCCACTCGATGTCTGGCGAGCGGTCGCCGGCGTACTCCTCGGGCCGTAGGAACGGCACCGACGCGCCGTAGTGGCGGGCGATCTCGGCGAACTGCTCGGAGTCCGTCGAGACGATGACGTCGCCGAAGATGCCGCTTCCGAGCGCTGCCGAGATGGTGTACGCCAGGACCGGGTGGCCGTCCAGCGGCTTGATGTTCTTGTTCTTGACGCGCTTCGAGCCGGCCCGGGCCGGGATCAGGCCGACGATGCTGGGTGTCCCCTCGCGTGGCATGGGTCTCCCCCTCTGGCCGAGGAGTGTACCACCCGAGTAGGCAGTAGGCAGAGGGCAGTAGGCAGTGGAGACGGGGTTGGGCGCAGCCTGCCACTCAGGCACTTGACCGGGCCGTCACCAAGACTGCCTACCGCCTACTGCCCTCCGCCTACTCCGGTTGGTACACTCCTGGCGGCGCCGCTGGGATCGCGAAGCTCTCGCCGGGCCGTCAACACCCCTCAAGTCACGTTACCAACCAGCGGAGGCAATGGTGCCCGGTGCGAAGCGCAAGTCTCCTACTCCCATGCGGTATGGAGATGCCGCCAGGACGACGCTCCTCCACGGCATGGAGCAGATGACCAGGCTGCTCCGGCCGACTCTCGGGCCGGTCGCCCGCACCGTGGCGGTCGCCTCGCTGCTCAACGGCCAGCCCGAAGTCCTGGACGACGGCGCGACCATCGCGCGGCGGACCATCGAGCTGACCGACCCGTTCGACAGCATCGGCGCGATGATCGTGCGCCACCTGGCCTGGCGCGTCCACGAGGAGATCGGCGACGGCGCCACCACCGCCGCCGTGATCGCCACCCGGCTGATGGCCGAAGGGGTGCGGGTGGTCGCGGCCGGGGCCACGCCGGTGGCAGTGCGTCGCGGCATCGAGCAGGCCGTCGAGGTGGCGCGGGCCGAGCTGGAGGCCCAGGCGAAGCCTATCGACCTCCCCGAGGAGATCGCCAGCATCGTGCTCGGCACCGTCCGCGACGAGAAGATCGCCGAGATGATTGGCGAGGTCGTGGAGGGGATCGGCGAGGACGGCGCGGTGATGGTCGAGAACGCGGCCGGCTTCGAGACATCCTACCAGTTCCAGGAGGGCATCCACTGGAGCGAGGGCTGGCACTCGCCGTCGTTCCTGCGCGGCACCGAGGCGACCGTCCGCCTGATCGACCCGCGCATCTTGCTGACGGACATGCCGATCGCGAAGCCTGAGGAGCTGGTGCCCATCCTCGATGCCTGCGCCAGGGCGAGCGTCCAGTCGCTGCTTGTCGTCGCGCCGGAGATCGACGAGGCCGCGCTGTCGCTCTTGATCGTGAACCGGCAGCGCGGCGTGCTGGAGTCGGTCGCGGTGAAGGCGCCCTCGCACGGCGACCAGCGGATCGGCATCCTGCAAGACCTGGCGATCGCCACTGGCGGGCGCTGCTTTCACAGCGACCTGGGGGAGTCCATCGCCACGGCGACGGTGGACGATCTGGGGTACGCGCGGCAGGCGTGGGCGCGGCCGGCTTCGTTCGGCATCCTCGGCGGGCAATCAAGCCGTGAGGCGATCCGCGCCCGTATCGTCGAGATCCGCGCCGAGCTCGCCACTGTCAAGGACAACGACTGGCTGAAGAAGCGCCTTCAAGAGCGGATTGGGAAGCTGTCGGGATCCGCGGCGACGATCGTGGTCGGGGCGCCGTCGGAAGCGGCTCGCGACGAGCTGCGCACCCGCATCGAGGGCGCCGTGACGATGGCGCGCTCGGCCCTCCGTGACGGCGTCGTGCCCGGCGGCGGCGCTGCGCTGATGGCCTGCGCCAACGTGGTCGAGCGGGCGGTCGCCGGGCGCCGCGACGACGAAGCTGTCGGCTGGCGGGCGCTGGCTGCCGCCCTCCGCGAGCCGATGCGCGCGATCTCGGCGAACGCGGGCCTGGACGGGCGGGCCATCGTGGCGGCCGGCGAGCGCCTGGTGCCGGGTCAGACCTACGATGCCTGGAAGGGCGCCTGGGTCGATCCGTGGCAGGCCGGCCTGCTCGACTCGACGGCGGTGCTGGTCAAGGCGCTGGAGGCCGGCGCCAGCGCGGCCTCGACGGCGCTCTTGAGCGAGGTGCTGATTCACCGGCCGGGCCAGGAGCCGTCGTTCAGCCCGTAGCAGGTTCTCCGTGCGCGGGAGAGGGGAGCACCGGATCTACCCCTCTCCCGCGCACGGGGGAGGGGTTGGGGGAGGGGGGCTTGCGACGACCTGGCAGACTGAAGCGCTGGCAGTGGGTGCTGCTCGTCGTGGCGGCGCTCGTGCTGCTGGCGATCACCCACCCCGTCCGCGTGGCGATTCTGGCGCTCGCGGTGCTGCCCTCGGCGGTTCCGTCGCTGCCCTTCGATCCGCTGGTTAGTCTGACGCCAAAGCCGACGCGGGAGTACTTCACCTTTCCATACCCGGGCGGGAGTGTGGAAGGCGACGTCTACAGCCCGGGGCGCGGCGGCCGGCACGGCGCGATCATCTTGTTGCTCGGTGCGCGGCCCGTGGACCGTGACGAGCCGCCCCTCGTGCGATTTGCAGAAGGGATGAGCCGGGCCGGCCTCGTCGTGATGGTCCCGATCTCGTCGGGGCTGGCGGCGGGCCGTATCCAGGCGCACGAGGTCGATGCGCTCGTCGGCGAGGTCGAGCTGCTGCGCGCCCGTTCAGACGTGGATGCGACTCGAATCGGCATCATCGGATTGTCGGTCGGCGGCTCGGTGGCGATTCAGGCGGCGGCCGATCCGCGCCTCGACGGCAAGCTGGCGTTCGTCAACGCGTTCGGAAGCTACTTCGACACCCGGGATTTTGCGCGGGCCATCTCCACCCGGAGCCTGATGTACGCCGGGATCGACGAAGCGTGGGAGCCTGACCCGCTCGTGCTGCAGGTGATGGCCCGTCAGATGGTGGACACCCTGCCCGACCCGCACGACCGCGACGTTCTGGACCGGCTCTACATCCAGTCGGACCCGAGTGCCCGCGCAGAGGTGTCCAAGATGACGCCGGCCGGCCGGGCGGCGCTCGGTCTCCTGGACGGACTCCCGCCGGCCGAGACTGAGGCCGCGCTGGCGCAGTTGCCGCCAGAGACGCTGGCACGCCTCGACGCGATCTCGCCGTCGCACGTCATCGACCGGGTCAAGACGCGGCTGTTCTTGATGCACGACCACGGCGACCACGTGGTCCCGTACATCGAGACGCGCCGGATGGCGGCGGCGGCTCCGCCATCAATCGTGGAGCGCTACGCCGAGTTCGATCTCTTCGACCACGTGATGCCGAACCGCGCGCCGACAAACGCGGAGCTCTACCTGGAGCTTCTGCGCCTGCTGCGCCAGCTGTACGGCCTGCTCCTGTACGTTCTGTGAGCCGGTGTGACACGCCTGTGGGGTCGGGCACGGGCGTCCGATGGCGCGCATCGTGCGTGTCCGAGACGCGACTGACCGCGGGGTCGAACTGGACCGGCGGGTCTGCCATAATGCCCCCGGGCAGGCCCGGCGCACCCCGGCCGGGCATCATGCGCGAGATTTGGGACGGCTTCGGGGCCGCCTGGAGCTGGAGGACGTCGGCGTGAGTGTCGTAGCGGTCATCCTGGCTGGTGGACAGGGCGAGCGCCTGTCCGTGCTCTCAGTGAAGCGAGCGAAGCCCGCCGTCCCGTTCGCGGGCAAGTACCGGATCATCGACTTCGCCCTCTCGAACGTCGTCAACTCGGGCATCTACCACACGGCGATCCTGACCCAGTACCGCCCGCACTCATTGCACGACCACATCGGCGTGGGCAAGCCGTGGGATCTGGACCGAGCGCGCGGCGGCGTGCGCCTGCTCCAGCCGTACCTCGGGCGGCGCGAGTCTGACTGGTACAAGGGCACCGCCGACGCGGTCTTCCAGAACCTCCCCATGCTGGCGGACTGGAAGATGGACCTGACGCTGATCCTGTCAGGCGACCACGTCTACAAGATGGACTACGGCAAGATGATGGACTTCCATCGGGAGAAGCGCGCCGACGTGACGGTCGGCGTGATGGAAGTGCCCATCGAGGAGGCGCACCGGTTCGGCACGATGATCGTGGACGACGACGGCCGCGTCACCGAGTTCGACGAGAAGCCGCCGGAGCCGCGCAGCAACCTGATCTCGATGGGCATCTACGTCTTCGACCCGGAGATCCTGACCCAGCGCCTGACCGAAGACTCGCGGATGCGCGGCTCGGCGCACGACTTCGGCAAGGACGTCATCCCGCGGATGGTCGGGCTGGACCGTGTCTTCGCCTATCACTTCACGGACTACTGGCAGGACGTTGGCACCATCGCCTCATACTGGGAGGCGAACATGGGGCTGCTGGCCGATCCGCCCGACTTCGAGCTGTACGACTACGACTGGGTGATCCACACCCGCAGCGAGGAGCGCCCGCCGGCCCGCGTCGGCGCCGCGGCCAGAGTGAACAACAGCCTGATCTCGCACGGCTGCCACATTCTGGGAACCGTCGAGCACAGCGTCCTCTCGCCGGGCGTGTTCGTGGCCGAGGGCGCGGTGGTCCGTGACTCGATCGTCATGAACGACACCATCATCGGGCGCAACGCCGTCATCGACACGTCGATCCTCGACAAAGAGGTCGTGATCGGGGCTGGCGGGGTGGTCGGCTACGGCGACGACATGACGTTCAACCGGATGGAGCCGAAGAATCTGTCCACCGGCATCAGCGTGGTGGGGAAGCGGGTACGGATCCCGCCGGGCCTCAAGCTCGGTCGAAACGTGCGGGTGGATGCGGACGTGGTGGAGGCCGACTTCGAGCACGTGCCGCATGTCCAGGGCATGATCCCGAGCGGCGAGACGGTGCTGGCCCCGAGCCGCCGCGAGTCGGTCCGCCCGAGGACGCGTACGGCCTGATCGGGTCCGTGGGTTTCAACCCACGGACCAGATGCCCGACCTCAGACGCGGGCGCGCGGGACGACCTCGCGGGCGATGCACTCGAGGGCATCCTGGTAGTTCGGCCACTCCACGGACGCGGATGTCGCGAAGATGTGGTGGTTGACCCCGACGCTGGTGAACGCCCGCAGCGTCTCGGCCATGCCGTCCGGGGTATCGACGAGGACCCGGCTCGGCAGCTCCTCTGGGGTCACCTTATGCCTGGCCGCCAGCTCCTCGATCATCCGCTTCTTGGCGGCCTCGTCGGCAGCAATCCCGACGAACGTCTGCTTGCAGACGTCGAAATCTTTCGCGTCCTTGCCGACCGCGCGGCAGGCCGCCGCGAAGGCCTCGTACTTCTCGCGGGTGGCGGCCGGGTCGGTGCCGCCGCCAGCCATGTTCCAGCCTTCGGCGTAGCGGGCGGTGAGCTCGAACATCTGCGGGCCGCCCGAGGCCACCCAGACGGGTACGTGCGGCACGAACGTGCGCAGACTGGCGTTCTGGAGCTGGAAGTAGCGCCCCTCGGCGGTGACCGTCTCGCCGGCGAGCAGCTTCGTCAGGATCGGCAGGTACTCCTTGAATGCGCCGACCCGCCGTTCGAAGGTGTGTCCGAAGGCGGTGTTCTCGTGGACCTGGTTGCCGGCCCCAATCCCAACGATCAGACGCCCGTCGGCAAGCTCCTGGAGCGCGCCGGCCATCTTCGCCAGCATGCCTGGGTGGCGGAAGGTCGCCGAGAGGACGTTGGTGCCGAGCCTGACTCTCTCGGTCTTCATGGTGATGGCGGTCAGCAGGGTCCAGACCTCGGGGAACGTGTCGATGCCCCACGGCCGGTCGTAGTAGTAGTGATCGGGTAGCCAGACGGCGTCGAACCCGAGCTGCTCGACGCGAATGCCATCCTCCAGCAGCAGCTTGTGGCTGGGGGACGGTGTGGTGGCAGGGTCGCCCGCGCTCCGCGCAAGCAACTGGACGCCAAATCCAAGTGACGGCATCAGTGGCCCCTCCATACGTGCGGACCGGGAGGGTAGCAGACCGGGCGGGTGGCCTATGTCCGGCGTGCCCCGAACCTTCGCGTGAGCCTTGGAGTGTGCGTCTGATTTGGGGCGCGATGAATGGGCGCGATGAATCGCGCCCCAGCTGTCTGGCTCAGCAAGCAGCTCTGGCATTCACTCGAGCCCGGCCGCCCTGCTAGCAAGTGAAGTGGACGATGTCAGGCTGGTGAGGTCGCGTATACTGCGCGTATCGTGCCGCCGTCCGTGACGCCGGGGGAGCGCCATGCGATGTGCGTCGTGTGACGCCGAGAATCCGAGCACCAACAAGTTTTGCGGTGAGTGCGGTGCGGCGCTCGTGGCGGTGTGCGCGGCCTGCGGCGAGCGCAACCCGCCGAGCAATCGGTTCTGCGGCGAGTGTGGCGCGCGGCTCGGTGCTGGCGCTGGCGGAAGCGGCCCGCCATCGACCGCTGCACCAGAGCCAGCTGTCGCGCAGCCCACGCCGCGGAGCTATACGCCGGGCCACCTCGCCGACCGCATCCTGGAGGGCCGTGCGAGCCTGGAAGGGGAGCGCAAGCAGGTCACGGTGCTGTTCGCGGATGTGGTCGGCTCGACCGAGCTGATCCGCGACCTGGACCCAGAGGACGCCCGATCGCTGTTGGAGCCGGCCGTCAGCGCGATGCTCTCAGCCGTCCACCGCTTCGAGGGGACGGTCTGCCGGGTGATGGGCGACGGCATCATGGCGCTGTTCGGGGCGCCGCTCGCGCACGAGGACCACGCCGCCCGCGCCTGCTACGCCGCGCTGACCATGCAGGAGGCGATCCGTGCCTACGGTGGCGAGCTGCGCGAGCGGCACGGCCTCGAAGTGCTGGCGCGGGTCGGGCTCAACTCCGGCGAGGTGGTGGTCGGCGCGATCTCGAACGATCTGTACGTGGAGTATTCGGCCATCGGCCCGACGACGCATCTGGCGGCTCGCATGGAGCAGCTGGCGGTGCCGGGCACCGTACGCCTGACGGCCGAGACGTTGCGGCTGGTGGACGGGCTGGTCGAGACCAGCGCGCTGGGCCGGATCCCGGTCAAGGGGCTGGATCAACCGGTCGCGGCGTACGAGCTGGTCGGAGCCGGGCCGAGCCGTCGCCGCTTGCAGGCCGCGGCCGGGCGTGGGCTGACGCCGTTTGTCGGGCGGGAGGCGGAGCTCGACGCGCTCGGGCGGGCGCTGGAGCGGGCGCGAAACGGCCAGGGGCAGATCGTGGCGCCGGTCGGGGAGCCGGGCGTCGGGAAATCGCGGCTGCTCTACGAATTCGTCCACTCGCAGCGGACGGCCGGCTGGCTGGTGCTGGAGAGCGGGTCGGTCTCGTACGGCAAGGCGACGTCGTACCTGCCGGTGATCGACCTGCTCAAGGGGTACTGTCGGATCGAGCCGCGCGACGATCCGCGAACGGTCCGCGAGAAGCTCACGGGTAAGGTGCTGGCGCTCGATCCGTCGCTCGCGGCGATCCTGCCGCCGTTGCTGGCACTCCTCGACCTGCCCGTAGAGGATGAGACCTGGACCGCGCTCGACCCTTCGGGCCGGCGGCGGGCGACGCTCGACGCGCTGCGCCGACTCCTGCTGCGGGAGAGTCGGGAGCAGCCGCTGCTGCTGGTCTTTGAAGACCTCCACTGGATCGACGCCGAGACCCAGGCGCTGCTCGACAGCCTGGTGGAAGCGCTGCCGACGGCGCGCATTCTGCTGCTGGTCAACTTCCGGCCCGAGTACAGCCACACCTGGGGCAACAAGAGCTTCTACACCCAGCTGCGGATCGATCCGCTCGGGCAAGAGAGCGCATCGGAGCTGCTGGACGCGCTGCTGGGCGACGACGCCGCCGTCAAGCGGCTGGCCGAGCTGTTGATCGCACGCACCGAAGGCAACCCGTTCTTCCTCGAAGAGAGCGTCCGGGCGCTAGCTGAGACCGGGGCGCTGGTTGGCGAGCGGGGCGGCTTCACGCTCGCGCGGCCGGTCGAGAGCCTTCAGGTGCCGGCCACCGTGCAGGCCGTCCTGGCAGCTCGTATCGACCGTCTGCCGCCCGAGGAGAAGCGCCTGCTCCAGACGGCGGCGGTGATTGGGAAGGACGTGCCGTTCGCGCTGCTCCAGGCCATCGCCGACACCCCCGATGCCGCGCTTCAGGCCGGGCTCTCGCGGCTGCAGGCCGGCGAGCTGCTGTACGCGGTCAGCCTCTTTCCGGAGCTGGAGTTGACCTTCAAGCACGCGCTAACCCACGAGGTGGCGTACGGTGGGCTGCTTCAGGAGCGGCGACGCGTGCTGCACGCGCGGATCGTGGAGGCGATGGAGGCGCTGTACCCAGACCGCCTGGACGAGCACGTCGAGCGGCTGACCCACCACGCGGTGCGGGGCCAGGTCTGGGAGAAGCTGATCGAGTATGCGCGCATCGCTGGTAGTCGCGCGATGTCGCGCTCGGCTGGCGACGAGGCGGTCCATTTCTTCGAAGCGGCGCTTCAGGGATTGGATCGCTTGGAGTCGAGTCCGGATCGCATGGCGCTCGGCATTGACGTGCACATCGCGCTGTGCGGCGCCTACTCCGCCGTGCATCGCTTCGACCACAGCCGGGAGAGTGCGCGTCAGGCCGTAGCGCTCGCCGAGACAACTGGCGATCGCCAGCGTCTCGGACGGGCGTTGACGTGCCAGGCGCACTATCTCCGCTCGGCCGTCGATCACCGCCAGGCTGTCGAGACTGGCGAGCGCGCCATCGCCATCGCCGACGAGCTTGGCGATCTCGAACTGCGCCTCGCCGCCGCCGACGTGGCCGGCGCATCGTCCTTCGAGACGGGACAGTTTGGTCGGGCCATAGGCCATCTGCGCTCGTCGCTCAACGTGCTCGCCAGTGAAGGCGCGGTCGAGAATTTCGGTCATCACATCCCGGCCGCGATGCACGCCCGAACGTATCTGGCGTTCGCCCTGGCGTGGAGCGGCGACTTCGACGCGTCGATGGACGCGATCGAGGAGCAGGGCAAGATCGCCGCCTTGATGGGGCATCCCGAATCGAACAAGCTGGCGAATGACACGCGGGGTCTGGTCTCTGCGCTGCGCGGAGACGTCGCCGGCGCGACTGTCCTGCTCGAGCAGTCGCTCGCGATCTGCCGACAGATCGGGATCGAGCCGGTCGCGATGTCGTCGCTGGCCTTCACCGGCCATGCGTATGCCCTCGGCGGTCGCCCCGACGATGCGGTGGACTCGCTACGTCGCAGCTTGCATCTTGCAGACGTGACGCGCCACATGCCATGCGCCTCGCTCTGGCAGGGGTGGCTGGCGCAGGCGCTGCTGGGGGCCGGAGCGCTTGACGATGCCGAGACTGCCGGCGTTCGCGCCGTCGAGATGGCACGCGCCAGCCAGGAGCGTGGTTTCGAGGCTGAGGCCCACTACTGGCTCGGCGAGGTCGTCCTCCAGACGGAGCCGCTGGACGCGGACCGTGCCGCGCGGCTCTTCGGAGCCGCGCTCGCCATCGCGGAGGAGCTGGGGATGCGCCCGCTCCAGGCACACATTCACCGTAGTCTGGGCAAGCTGTACCGTCGTACCGGCCGCCGGCACGAGGCCCGCTCGGAGCTGAACGTCGCCATCGACCTGTACCTCTCGATGGGGATGACCCACTGGCTGCCCGAAGCGGAGGCCGAGCTGGCCGCTCTGCCCGACTAACCCATGCACGTCTTCCTGGAGACCGAGCGGCTGATCCTGCGGCGCGCGACCGCTGAGGACGTGGACGCCCTGGTGGAGCTCAACACCGATCCGGAGGTGACGCGCTTCATCAACGGCGGCAAGCCGATCCCGCGCGACGTCGTCGAGGACGAGGTCGGGCACTGGCTCCACTACTACGAGCGGTTTGCTGGTTACGGCTTCTGGATCGTCGTGGAGAAGGCGAGTGGCGACTTCCTGGGCTGGGTCCATCTCCGGCCGACCGGGGATGGCGCGCCTGACGAGCCGGAGCTGGGGTACCGCCTGACACGGGCGGCGTGGGGCCGAGGCTATGCGACCGAAGCCTCGCGGGCGCTCGTGGAGCGGGCGTTCAGGGAGCATGGCGCGCAGCGCGTCTTCGCCACGACCATGTCCGTCAATCTCAGGTCTCGGCGGGTGATGGAGAAGGCCGGGCTGCGCTTCGTGCGCACGTTCTTCCTGGACTGGCCTGACCCTATCGAGGGCGACGAGCTGGGCGATGTGGAGTACGCGCTCACTCGCGACGAGTGGGAGCGCCAGCAGGCCGATCAGCCTTGATTCGCCCGCGCATTTCGTACCTGGGGCGGCGGATAGATTCCCAACACGATCGCATCGTGTCGCGATCCAAGCGGCCCGCCGATCCGGGAGTCGTTCGTGCCGAGCGCCGCAACGGTCGCGGCACCAATGGCGGACAAACCGACAATCAGCAAATGTCGGTGGGCGAAGCCGAAGTGCTCGTACCACACGTCGCGGCGTGGATCGTACAGGCGATGCCTGCGACGTCCAATAAGACGCGCCACCTGTTGACCCTTAGCCTCGTTGCAGTTGGCACAGGACCAGGCGTAATTGTCCAGGTGATTCGGGCCGCCGCGTCCGGGAGTTGGCGTCACGTCTCGGATGCGATCGGCGACGTACGTTTGCCAGAGTCCCGGTGGAATGATGTGATCCACATGGGACTGCCCGATTGTCGGGAACAGGCAGTATTCACACGCGTCGCCGGCTCGTGCGCGCACAGCAAGACGCACCAGCGGAGCTCGCGCACTATGGCGGGACTGGCTCGCGAGCTGCTGTAGAATCTGTTCGGGTACGAAGCCTGAAGTCACGCCGATGTCGAGTTTCGGCGACTACGGCGTTTGAGCCTCGACACCACCGATCGGCGGAGCTGGGGATTCGCCTGGAATTCCTGCCACCATCGGGCTGCTTCGGCAACCGCGAGGTCGCGCTCGCGGCGAGCTTGCTCCACCGAGATGCCCTGCTTCTTAGCTCTCTTCTCTAACAATTGCTCTTGTACCTGCCGATTGTTCTCAGCTATCAACGCCTGGAGCTCTGTTGCTTCGGCCTCCACCAACGGCCGGGTCTGCTGGAGATCCAACAGCTCTTCCAGGCGCTGTGTGTCAGCCTCGTCGAGGACACTCTCCTCAGGAGGCAGATCGGGGATCGCGTTCACATCGAAAAGATCGGCCAGACTCACGTCGAGGACCGCCGCCGCCGCGCCGGCCAGTTGTAGGTCGGCGCGCTGGACAGGCACGTCACGCGCCCACGCCGTCAGCGATTCGGCATCGACGTTCAGCCCGAATCGGCGCTCGATCTGGCGGCTCAGCTCGGCCACCGTCAGATTCCGAGCCTGCAGCAGCTCCCCAAGCCGAGGGTAGACCGCGACGCTCACAGCGTGACCTCCATCCGAACGCGCGCTTCTATTGTACGTGTCTGTCAACAGGCACGAGGTCTTGCGCGTGGCAGGCTCATGAGCCGATGAGGCGCGCTGTCGGGTGGCGGACGTCGTCGATGGCGAGCCGCAGCCGCCGGATGCCTTCCACGATGCCGCCCTCGTCGAGCGCCGCGTAGCCCAGGATCAGGCCCGGTCGCTCGACCGGCCGCGAGAAGTACGGTCGCGCGGGATAGACGGCCACGCCGCGCTCGGCGGCGCGCCGGGTGACGGCTTCCTCGTCCAGCCCTTCGGCCAGCACGAGCCGCACGTAGAGGCCCGCGTCGCTCGGACCGGGCGCCGCCAGATCGCCGAGCTCGCGCGCCAGCGACTCCAGCAGCGCGGCCCGGCGCCCCCGATACACCCGCCGCATCCTTCGCAAGTGAGCTTCGAACTGGCCGGTCTCGATCAGCTCGGCCAGCATCTCCTGGCCGGGCGTCGCGGTCTGCAAATCCACCAGCCGCTTCGCCTCGGAGGCCAGCCCGACTAGCGCCGGCGGCGCCACCAGATACCCCAGCCGAAGGGCCGGATACAGCACCTTCGAGAAGCTCCCCACGTAGGCCACCCGCCCGGTGCGGTCCAGCCCCTGGAGCGCCTCCAAAGGCCGCCCGACGTGGCGGAACTCGCTGTCGTAGTCGTCCTCGATCACCAGCGTCCCATGGCGTTCGGCCCAGCGCAGCAGATCCAGGCGGCGGCTGGCCGGCAGCGTCGCGCCGCTCGGGTACTGGTGCGAGGGGGTGGTGTACAGTACGCGCGCTGGCCGGTCTGGCAGGCCGTCCGTGACCAGGCCGTGCTCGTCCACCGGGGCGTCGAACAGCTGCGCGCCGAGCGCCTGGAACACCCGCCGCGCGCCGGGGTAGCACGGGTCTTCCACCACCACCAGATCGCCGGTCTCCACCAGCAGTCTGGAGATCAGGTCGATCGCCTGCTGGGTGCCGGTCGTGATGATGACCTGTTCAGGGGTGCAGCGGAGGCCGCGCGCCCGTCCGAGGTACTCGGAGATGGCCGCGCGCAGAGAGGGTAACCCGGCCGGTGGACCGTACCAGAGGTCGTCGCGGTCGATGCGGCGCAACTGCCGTGCGGCCGCCCGTCGCCACTCCTCCAGCGGGAAGTGGGTCGCGTCCGGCCGCCCGTGGCGGAAGTCGTAGGGGAGATCGGGAGCCGGCGCCATGTACGGTGTCGGCGCGATCTCGGCGATGCGGCGCCCCCAGCGTGACAACTGCTGCTGAACCACCGCGTCTGGTGGCATCTGGGACGTCGGCGGTGGCTGGACCGCCTGTCCCGGCTGAGCCGGCTGCTGTCCCGACGTTGGCTGCGTCGCGCGGGCGGCGCGGAGCGCGTCGTCAGGCAGGCTCGCCGCCACGTACGTCCCGGAGCCGTGGCGCGTCTCCAGGTATCCCTCTGCCAGCAGCTGGTCGTAGGCGCCGTGGACGGTGTTGCGGGCCAACCCGAGCGAGCTTGCCAGCGCCCGGGTGGACGGCAGCCGCACGCCCGGCTTCAGTCGCTGCTCCAGGATCGCCGTTCTCAGCCCGCCGTACAACTGCCGATGGAGCGGCTCCGGCCGGCTCGGGTCGATCCCGAGCACGAGATCGACCACCGACCGCCCCGGCCAGCTCGTGAAGGAGCGATCCGCTGCGCACATGCGCCGATGATACGCCCCTTGCTGACGCCGGTGGCGACGTCAGGCGACCCGCTCGACGCTCGCCGCGCTCTCCTCCAGCGACGCCTCACCCTCGCCTTCCAGAGCCGTCAGCCCGGCGACGCCTGGCTTCTGGCGCAGCGTCAGCCCGATCAGCGGGAACAGGAAGACCGAGACCAGGCCGGCGCCGACCAGGGCCGCCGCGTTCTCGGGCACCATCCGCCCGGTTGAGACGCCGATCTCGCAGATCGCCACCACCAGCGGCAGCGCCGTCGCGGAGAAGAACGCGAGCGACGCTCGTTCTCGCCCCGCCAGCTCGCGGCGGTAGAGCAGGGCCGGCAGCCCCCGGCAGACCAGGAACAGCGCCAGGAAGACCGGCAGCCGCATGATGGCGGTCGGGCTGGAGAACAGCGCGGCCACGTCGAACTTCATGCCGCCGACGATGAAGAAGATCGGCACGAAGAAGCCGAATCCGAGCCCGTCCAGCTTCTCGCGGAGCGGCTCCGAGGCCGGCCCCTTCGAGATCATCCCGACGACCATGCCAGCCGTGAAGGAGCCGAGGATCATGTCCAGCCCGAGCTGCCCGGCCAGCAAGGTCAGCCCGAGCAGCAGCAGCACCGAGAGCCGTACTGGAAGCTGCGCGCTGGCGTGCATGGTACGGCACAGCAGCTGAATGATGCGCGGCGGGTGGTAGCGCATCCCGACGATCGCGACGAGCACCGCCACCACCGCGAACCCGAGCAGCAGCACCGTCTGGGTCAGGCTGGTGTGCTCGCGCGTCAGCAGGACCGAGACCATCAGGATCGGGCCGAGCTCGCCGAGAGTGCCGGCGGCCAGCACGAACGTGCCGAATTTCGAGTCCAGCTCGCCGGTGTCCCGAAGAATGGGCACGAGCGTGCCGAGCGCCGTGGTCGCGAGGACGATCCCGATCAGCAGCCCGGAGACTACGAATCCGACCTGTTGCAGCCCATATCCCACGCCGAGCCCGATCGCGATCGACGCCACCCAGCCCATCGCCGCCATCTCGATCGGTCGGCCACGGACCCGCCCGAAGTCCAGCTCCATGCCGGCGATGAAGAACAGGAACGCCAGTCCGAGCGTGCCGAAGAAGTTGAGTAGCGGGTTCGGCGCCACAATCCCGAGCAGGTGCGGCCCGAGCGCGATCCCGAGCGCCGTCTCGGCCACCACGGCCGGCAGGCGCAGGCGCGGCGGCAGATCCACGATGATCGGGGCGAGGACCGCCGCCGCCACCACCAGAACGAGCGTTCCGAGTTGCTCTTCACCGTTCATGTCGCTCTCCACCCGTCCAGCTGGGCAACGTCGCCCGACGCACAGACCGCCATCAGCATCGTCCGAGTGGATAACGGGATACCAGGGGCCGAGGGTGCCGTGCTCCGAACGACTCGAGCGCCAGTTATGGGGGGTCAGCGGGGAGCGGAAGACGCCGAGCTGGCGCGTGCTGGATCAGGTGGTACGGCTTGCCCCGCGTCAGCAACGGGTCCAGCAGGCTGACGTACCGGCCGGTCAGGACGTTGCACCAGTCCCGCCCGTTCATCCCGAGGATGCGCCGCGACGAGTTGATCGAGAGGCCAGTCAGCCGCTGGAACCAGCGCCAGGCGCACCGGCGCCCACGCCAGGTCAGGTCAGGAGCCGCGTACGCGCCCCACTTCTCGGCGTACAGCTTGACGTAGCCTTGCTGCCGCGCGCGCTGGGCCGCCGCTGCCTCCGAGCCGTTCTCCCAGGCTCGGTAGTGGTGGATGCCGATGGAGCGGGTGTAGGCGATGTCCCAGCCGCTGAACAGCACTTTCGCTGTCAGGTCCGGGTCGATGCCGTAGTCGCGGAACCGCTCGCTGAAGCCGCCGACCGCCTGCAAGACCGGCGTGCGCAGGACGCCCTGGTTGACGTTCAGCACGCCAATCGAGGAGACGGCGCCCAGGTACGGCGCGTCGACCGTCGGCCCCTCCACGTCCTTCACCTTGACCGCCACCATCCCGACCTTCGGCAGCTCGTCCAGGATGCCGACTGCCACGTCCAGGCCGCCGTTCACGATCTCGTTGTCGTCCGAGATCCAGACGACGTACGGCGTGGTCAGCGTCTCGAAGACGTCGTTGTAGGCGCGCGCCTGACCCAGCCGCTTCCCGACCAGGATCGGCACCAGCCGCTCGGAGGCCATCGACTGGAGGTACTCGACGGTGCCGTCAGTCGAGCCGGCGTCGGTCACGTACACCACACAGGGGGTGCGGGTCTCGGCGAAGACGCTCTCGACGCACGTCTTCAGATTCTGGAGGCGGTTGTAGGTGCCGAGCACCACCGCGAGCTTCGGAGCAGCCGTCATGAGTTGATCGCCTCGTCGTAGAGTGCCTGCTGCTCCGGCGAAAGCCGTACCCCGCCGACCGCTCGGTAGCACGCCACGAAGGTCGCGGCGGCCTTCGGCCACGAGAAGCGGGCGAGCGCGGCGGGGGCGGTCTGTCGCGTATGGGCCACGATGGAAGGCTGCGTTTCGGCGGTCAGCAGCGTCTCGACCATCGACTCCGTATCGTGCGGGTCGAAGTAGAGGGCGGCGTCGCCAGCGACCTCCGGCAGGCAAGTCGCGTTCGAGGCCAGCACCGGGAGGCCGTACTGGAGAGCCTCCAGCACCGGCAGCCCCAGCCCCTCGAAGAACGACGGGTACACCAGCAGGCTCGCCGACTTCAGAAGCGCGGCCAGCGTCTCGGACGCCACGTCGCCCAGCATCTGGACCTGTCCTTCAAGATGGTGTTGTACGAGGCCGGCCTGAATCGCCGGATAGTGCGGCTCGTACCGGCGCCCGGTACAGACCAGCGGCAGCGTGATCCCGTGGCGGTCGCGCAGGATCGCCAGCGCCTCGAACAGCCTGAGATGGTTCTTGTGCGGGAACGTCATCGCCGGGAAGAGTGCGAATCGCTCGGGCAGTCCCAGAGCCTCTCGGACCCGCCGAGCGTCGGCGTCGCTCGGGATAGTGGGCGTGACCCACGGCCCGCGCGGGATCACCGCGATCTTCTCCGGCGCGATCCCATACTGCTCCATCACGTCCTGTTTCGTCCAGCGTGTGGCGGTCACCACCAGCGCGGCCCGCTCGCAGCCCTCGCGGTACATCCGGTCGCGAGCCTGCCACTCAGCCGGCTCGAACAGCTCCGGGTGGTGGCGATGCTGGAGATCCCACGGCTCGTACAGCGAGGGGAGCGATGTCTCGAAGCGGATCGAGTAGGCGAAGTGGACGACCGAGGCGCCCTGCGCACGCAAGAAGGCGTCGTTCCTGGCGGGATCCGGCCTGGGCGCGGTCAGCCGATGGGCGTGCCACAAGCCCCAGTGCAGCGCGTCCACGCCGCGCCCGAGGCGCCCGGCCCGGGCCTGCCAGCGCTGCCAGCGGGCGGTCAGCCGTCTGGTGGCGGGCAGCGCCTTCTGCGGGTACGGCCAGGGCAGCACGTCGTAGCGGTCGCCGGCCAGCTCGCGGAGCGCTGGCCCGAAGCGCGCGGTCGAGAGCAGGAGGAACCGCTCGTCGCCGGCCTGCTCGCCGAGGTAGCGGACCAGCCCGTGCAGCGCCGACTCGACGCCGCCAGCGCGGTGCGGATCGACCTGGGCGTTGATCGCCACCGTCAGCGGCGAGCCGGTGCGGCGCTCTGGCGTCGTCGGCGCGGCGTCGGTCCTCAAGACGCCACTGCCTCGTCGTAGAGCGCCTGCTGCTCGGGAGTCAGGCTCGCGCCGGCGACCGCGCGGAAGCAGGCCACGTAGGTCCGAGCGGCGCGCGGCCAGCAGAAGCGGGCCAGCGCGGCCGGCGCGGCCCGGCGGGTCTTCTCCAGCAGCGCCGGCTGGCGGTCGGCGCGCAGGATCGCCTCGACGATGGCCTCGGTGCTGGTCGGGTCGAAGAAGAGCGCGGCGTCTCCTGCCACTTCGGGGAGGCAGGTCGCGTTGGACGACAGGACCGGCAGGCCGTATTGGAGCGCCTCCAGGACCGGCATCCCGATCCCCTCGAACATGGACGGAAAGACCAGCACCCAGGCTGCCCCGAATAGCGCGATCAGGTCGTCCGACGGGACCGGCCCGAGTGATTGCACCTGCCCCGTCAGCCCGAGCCGAGTGAGTGCCGCCTCCAGCACCGGCGTGTGGGACTCGTAGGCGCGGCCCGTGCAGACCAGCGGCACGGTCAGGCCGTGGCGGTCACGCAGGATCGCGAGCGCCTCGAACAGCCGCGGGTGGTTCTTGTGCGGGAACGCCATCGCCGGGTAGAAGGCAAACCGCTCCGGCAGCGCGTACTTCTCGCGCACCCGCGCCACCTCGGCCGGCGTGGGCGGCGTCGGCGGCAGCGCGGAGCGGATCGGGATCACCGCGATCTTGTGCGGGTCGATCCCGAACTGCCGCACGATGTCCTGCTTGGTGTAGCGCGTGCCGGTCACGATCAGGCTGGCCCGTTCGCAGCCCTGGCGGTACACCGTGTCGCGCCAGCGCCGCTCGCCTTCACTGAACAGCTCTGTCAGGTGGCGATGGATCAGGTCGAGCGGCTCGTAGACGAACGGGAGCGTCGTCGGGAAGTGGACGGCGTACGGGAAGTGGACGACCTCCACGCCGCGACCGCGCAGCACCCGGTCAGCTTGCGCGGCGCTCGGGGGGCGGGTCAGGGCGCGGTCGGCGTGCCACCAGAGCCGGTGCGCGGCGTCCACCCCGAACCCGAGCGGGCCGGCCCGCCGCTGGACGCGCTGCCACTTGCGGGTCATCGTCCGAAACGGCGCGTAGGCGAGCTGCGGGAACGGCCAGGCCACCACCTCCTGGCCCGGCCCGGCGATCTTCTCGAACTGGGGCGCGTACCGTTGCGTGGCGAGCACCACCACGTGCTCGTCTGATTCCGGCTGCGCGGCTAGCTGCCCGAGCAGCCCCCGGATCGCCGACTCAGCGCCGCCGGGGTTGTCCGGGTTGACCTGGGCGTTGATCGCCACCGTCACCACGAAGTGCCCCCTCCCCCCAACCCCCTCCCCCTTGCGAGGGAGAGGGGGAGCCATCCGCCCTTCTCCCCTCCACCGCGCACGGGGGAGGGGACGATCCTACACATCGTGGACGCCGAATGTCTCGGCCGGGAAGATGAACGGCGAGCCGTTCAGGATGCCGTCGCAGATGACGTCCAGGCCCGGCTGTCGGCCCGGCAGCAGCTCCTCGATGCTCTGGATGTCCAGCTTGTACGGCGGCACGGCTTTGGTCGGCACGATGCTCGTGACCGGCACCATCCGGCGGAAGAAGAAGTGGTAGGCGTACATCCGGGCGCGCCTCACCTGCTCCTCAGGCATTCGCTCGCCGAGCGGCAGCCGGCCGAGGATCGCGAAGTAGTCCTCTGGCGACGAGGCGTCCAGGGTCAGCCCCTTGTTGCGAATCCACGCCTCGCCCGCCACGATGGTGGGGATGCCCATCGAGGTCAGCTCGACGCCGGTCTTGGTGCCGTAAATGATCGCGGCGTCCACGCCGGCCACCGCCGCGTAGGTGGACACTTGCGACTCCGGCGGAATCACGAACACGTTGGGCGGCAGCTGGGGGAACGCCTTCTCGATCTCGGGGACCAGCGGCTGGCGCGAGGTCGCCGTGCCGCGAATCTCGGCCGGGTGGACCCGGATCACCAGTTGAAGCTCGGGTCGGCTCTTGAAATACTCGATGGTCCGCAGCACCCAGTCCAGCATGCTGGGGAAGGCGTTGGCCGGGTAGTGGAGCTGGGCGTCCCACATCACGTTGGTCAGGAGCGCCACCATCGGCTTCTTCAGATCCAGCCCGACTTCGCGCGCGTACGCCGCGAAGTCCTCGTCCGGCTCGTCGTGGAACCAGATCCAGTCGCGGCTGCCGGACCAGCGGCTCTTGAGGTACGCCAGGATCTGCTCCTCCATCGCCGGGGTCCACGGCATGGTGTCCCAGGCGTCGGTCGGCTCGGCCATCAGGGTGTGGTGGTAGGTGTCGCCGTGGCTGAAGATGAAGCAGGAGGTGCGGTAGGCCGGGTTCCAGTTTGCCACCCGCACGTCCATGCCGCGGCAGACTTCGCCCAGCACCCCTTGCGGCACGTACAGGCCGTGGTTGAACGCGGCGATCTCGACGGCCTCGCGATAGAGCAGGTGCCGCGACGCCTTCGCCATCAACAGCGACGCCTCCAGGTAGCGCCGCAGCACGTCCTCCCCGAGCGGCTCGGCCTCCAGATCGCCCCGCGCGAAATACCGCAGCGCCCCGGCGTAGGCGTGCTCGCCGATCGCCAACCCTTCCCAGGTGAACGTCCGGATCTTCTCGGCTGGCGTCTCCCTGGCGATCCGTCGCGCTTCGAGCTTCTCCTGACGGTCGGTCAGCCTGCTCAGACGCTGGATCGGCAGACCGAGCGGCTCGAAGTGATACTGGCCGGTGCCGTAGCAGCGGTCGCAGAGCCGATCCTGAAGCTGGTAATCCACCAGCACGGCGGGATCGGGCACGTCCACGTACTCGGCGCGCTGGCAGCCCGGTAGTGCGCGGTCGCAGAGCAAGGTGTTGACACGGGCGCCGCGTAGCGTCAGCGCGACGGCCAACATGCTCTCGAAGATCGAGCCTGGCCCGTACCCGCCGACAGTGCTGGCGACCAGCACGGACGGGCCGCGGTCGGCGCGGTGGCGGGCGTCCTCCCAGAGCGTGCGGTCGGCGGCCAGGATCGAGCGCCAGTCCGGATAGCGGGGATCGCCCTGCTTCGGGCCGGTGCGCCCCGGCCGCCCGAGCGCCCGCGCGGCCAGCGAGCGCCCGCGCCGGATCAGCCCTTTCATCGGCCACCTCGCACGGGCAGCCTCGCGGCATCCAGGTGGGCGGCGGACAGGGCATCGTCGCCGTCCGTATCCGCCCGCGCCGAACCATTTTCGAGTAGCACCAGCTCTCGCTCCAGGAGGGTGAAGTGCGCGACCTGTTTCCAGTCTGGGTCAGTCAACAGCCTGTCCACGACTGGCCGCCCGAGCAGGTACGGCCAGAGGGTTTCGCGAGGATTGTCGTAGCGTGCCGTGTCGGCGTACACCAGCGCAAACCCGGCCCAGCGTCGAAGGGCGCGATCGAGACGGTTGCGCAGCACCTGGGCGTCCTCGCCGGCCCGGATCGGCTGGTCGAGGTCGATCGGGTCGCCGTGGGCTCCGGCGACCGGCTCGACCTCGGTCAACGGTGGCAGGCCGGCCTGCGCGAGATAGTATCGAGCATGATGGCGGCTCAGTGTGTCGTACGCCAGCAGCATGACCGGACGACCGCCGGCCAGCTGCGCGATGATGACCGAGGCCGCGCGCAGGTTCTGCACCTCGGCCGCTCCGGGCGCCGGCTGCTGGTTCAGGATCATGCGGAGCGGCGCCGAGAGTAGCAGCACGACGCAGCCGGCCGTCACGGCGACCGTGGCGAGGCGACGATTCGCGGCCGGCGTCAGGCGAACCGTGCCGCTGAGCGCGACCATCATCGCCACAAGTCCCACCGCCATAGGGAGGAACGGCACGGCGTGCCAGCGCGCGCCGTACCCGAGCAGCAGCGTGTTGTAGAGCAGGACCGCCAGCACGACCCAGGCGCCCCCGAGGAACAGCGGCCAGGAAGCCGGCTCGCGGAGCCGTCGCAGGTCCGCGCTGACGACCTTCGCCCGCCAGAGTGCGCCGACGAGCGCCACGGCAGCCACCAGCAGCCCGCCCGTCACGACGGCCACCCGGACCCGCCCGCTCAGCCGCGAGTCGCCGCCCAGCAGCACCTCGACCGGCATGTGCCAGAACGCAAGCAACGATGCCAGCCGGTCCTCGCCGACGCCCCAGACGCTCGTCTGGTAGCGCTGCACGGTCAGCGGGAGTGTCACCCAGAAGTACGGCAGCGCGGCCAGCAGGAACACGGCGACCGGCACGATGCCGAGCCCCAGCAGCCAGGAGAGGCCGCCCGGCCGCCGAGCCGCGCCGTCCTCGTGGACCGAGCTCCGTCGGCGGCTCTCCAGCACGGCCATCACGAGCGCCGGCACGGTCACGATGACGACGACCGCCGCCGCGTTGTCCCGCGACCACTGCGCCAGCCCGACCAGGATGCCGAGCGCGACGCCGCGCTGCCAGCTCGGCGCCGCGACGTACGCCAGTGAGGCGAACAGGATCGCCGTGGCGAGCAGCACCAGCTGGACGTCGCGGCGCAAGTCCTCGATGCCGCCGTCCCAGGCGTACATTGCGCCGGGCACCAGCGGCAGGGTGGCCGCCACGACCTGCCGCAGCCTGCTCGCGCCAGACAATCGCAGGTAGCTGACGATGGCAGCCTGCGCGACGACCAGCAGCACCATGTTGAGCGAGACCAGCCACTCCGGCGCCTTGACCGGCGCCCAGGCGAGCAGGAGCACGAAGGCCGGCTGGAGCCAGGACGTGCCGCTCACGAAGCCGGTCCGGATGGCCGCCAGGACGCCGTCCCGCTGGACCGTGTTGACCAGCTCGAACAGCCCGCCGTAGATGCCGATCGAATCGTAGTGGGGCGGGTATTCCGAGTAGTGGCGGCGCACGATGGCGAACGTCAGCGCAGAGAGGGCCAGCGTCCAGCCGACGACGACAAGCCAGACCCTGTCCACACTGCCGGCGGCAGCGCTGGTGCCGGCCCGCTCGAACGCCACCGCCGATGGGGCGCCCCCATCCGCCAGCGGCGCCGGCTCGACAGGCGTGGCCGGCGGGGCAGCCTCGGTAGTTTGAATCGGCGACGCCGCGCCGCGGCCCGACGAGGAGAGGCGCTGGATCACCGTGCCCGGCCTGCCCCTGGCGCTGTCAGCGCTTCGTCCGTCTCGACGGTGGTCCCGGCGGCTGCCTGCCGTGGGATGCCCAGACGGGCGGCGCCCTCGGCAATCGATGGATCCATGTTGACGGTCCTGGCGACCAGGAAGGGCGGCCGGTTGCGGGACTCCTCGAGCACGCGCCAGACGTACTCGCCGACCAACCCGGAGACGATGAGCTGGGTGCCAGACAGTACCAGCAGCGCCACCATCAGCGCCGCGAAGCCAGTCTCCGGAATCCAGCCGAACAGGCGCGCCAGGATCACGATGGCCGCCCAGATGAATCCACCGGTCGCCAGCAGGAAGCCGAGCACCGTCGCGGCGCGGACCGGGACGTACGAAAACGCCGTAAACGCGTCGATCAGGTACTTGATCTTCTTGGCGGTGGTCCAGCGTGAGCTGCCCTGCTCGCGGGCAGCGCGGTCGTAGTAGAGGATGCGGCGCTCGTAGCCGACCCACATGATCTGGCCGAAAATGTACGAATTGCGCTCGTTCATGACGACGAGCTGCTTCGCCACCCGTCGGCTGACCAGCATGAAGTCGAAGCCGTTCGGCGGAAAGTCGGGAAAGACGAGCTTGCGGAACAGCCGATTGAAGATCGAGGCGAACAGGCGCGTCGCGAACGGGTCGTCGCGGGTGCGGCGGGCGGCCAGAACCACGTCCGCGCCGGCCTCCCACTCCAGGATCAGGTCTGAGATCAGCTCGGGTGGATCCTGGAGGTCGGCGGCGATGACGGCGCAGCAGTCGCCCTGTGCGTAGGTGAGGCCAGCCAGGATCGCGGCGTTGGAGCCGAAGTTGCGCGAGAGACGCAGTGCCCGGACGCGGCTGTCGGCGGCGGCCTCGGCCTCCAGGATGGCGTAGGAGTGATCCCCGGACCCGTCGTCCACCAGGACGAGCTCGAAGTCGAGATCGGTGCGCCGATCCGCGACGGCACGCAAGCGCTCCAGCAGCGCCGGCAGCGTCGCCGAGCTGTAGTAGACCGGCACGACGATGCTGACCAGCGTCACGATTGCTCCTCGGTGTGGTCCGATGAGGATGGTACTCCAGCGAGGGAGTCTGAGCGCCGGTACAGGCAGTGCGCGAACAACGGTCGGGCGCTGCCCGGCTCGTCGATCTGGTTCTTGAAGCCGGCCAGCCGCAGGCCGCACCCGACGAGCAGGTCGTGGACCTCTTCGAACAGGGCCTGCCCCTCGTACATTGCCACGAACGACATCTCGACCAGCACGATCCTCGCGACCGAGAACACGGCCGTCCCGCCTCGGATCACGTGGTCTTCGACGCCCTGCACGTCCACCTTGATCATGACGTCCCGTTCGAGCGCGTCCGCCGCGAGCACGTCGTCCAGGCGCGCCGACTTCACCAGCGACGTGCGCTGGTGTTCGGCGTCCGGGAACGCCTGTCGGTGGGCGTCGCTGACCGGCAACAGCGACGAGGCCGGGCCGAACGCGTTCTCGAATAGCTCCAGATGGCCCGGTGCTTCGCCCAGCGCAAGCTGGTGAACGGTCAGGTGCGGGATGCGCGCTTTCAGGGCCGTCAGACTCGGCTGGCAGGACGGCAGCGGCTCGAAGACGTGCAGGGCGGCCGGCTGAAAAAAGTCGTTCAGGAACGCGGCGAACGAGCCGTCGTTCGCTCCGATGTCCAGGATGGTGCGGATCTGGCTGCTCTGCTTGACCCAGTCCCAGACGTCCCAATCCGGGGCGCCCTGGCGCGGCGGCGAGGGCACGAACGAGTAGCCCCAGCGGTTGAAGCGGCGCTGCGCCAGCTTGAACGCCCGCCGACGGATCGCAGGCGGCACCGCCTTGCGGAGCAGACCCATCGCCGCCGAATCAGGCATCGCCGAGACGCGCAAGGCGCGAGGCTGCCCACTCGCCGGTGCCACGCGCCAGGCGTGCGAGGCGGTCGGCGAGGGGTGGCTCGTTGACGGGAAAGAGGCGGACGGTGCGGTGGGGGTCGTCGTACTCGAGATCCTTCCGCTCGCGGAGCTCCGGGCCGGTCGGATCCCAGAAGATGCCGTCCCAGCGCTGACGGTACGCCTCACGGTCCCGGGTCAGCAGTTCGCGGTTGGTCATCCGAACCGCCCGGTTGGCCGCTTCGTAGTGCTCCACGAATGCGCCGGGACAGTCCACGATCTCGTAGCCAGCTTCCCACATCTTCAGGCAGAGATCGCCGTCCGCCTTGTAGAAAACGTACCGATCCTCGTCGATCCAGTCGACAGCTTCGAGCGCGTCTCGCAGGAACAGGCCGTGGTTCACCATCAGCTTGCCGCCGAACGTTCGCTGCACGTAGTAGACGCTCTCGTTCGGCCAGTTGCGATAGTAGAACGCGACCCCGCCGATTCGCCGTCCTTCGCGTTCGAGCTCCTGGAACCGCGCGACGCCAGCGTCGATCGCGCCGGGCACCAGCAGGCAGTCGTCGCTGATCATCAGCACGTACTGCCCCTGTGCGCTCTTGAACGCCAGGTTCATGAAGTAGCCCCAGCTGCGGCGGCGGATCGGACGGCCGCGGAACGCTCCCCGGTTGTGCTGGACGATGGTGATGACGTCCTTCTGGCGCACCAGCCACTCGACCGAGCCGTCCGTCGAGCCGCCGTCCACGACGATCACCTCGTATGACGAGGCCGAGCCGTTCGTGCGCACGCTCTCGACGGCCTGCTCCAGAAACCGGCGGCGGTCGAAGCTGCCGATGACGACCGAGACCAGCGGACGCTCTTCCGTCTTCGTCACGGCGTCCCGATCCCGAGCGCGGTCTGCGTTCGTCGGAGAGCAGAGCGGCGAGCCATCACGTCGTACGTCTCCTGCTCGTTGCGAATGACCTGATGACTCGGCGCATCGCGCGCATCGCCAGGCCGAGGGGCGAAGATCGGAGCCGTCGGTTCTCAACCTTGAGCGTTCCGACCTGGCTCCGGAGCGCGTGGACTTCGCCGGTCAGGGTGGTCACGCGGCTCTCAGCAGCGGCCTTGTCACGCAGGGCCGCGCTCACCAGATCTGGGTCCAGTCCACTGAACAGGCGAACCTCTCGGCCGTCCGTGTCGATCGGCTCGGCGTGCAATGAACGGTCGATCTGACCGGATCGACGTGCCACGAGCTCTCGCAAGCGCCGTTCCAGCGCCCGGCCGGGGCGGACGAGCAGCAGGTTGGCGCCCAACAGCGCCGTCGCCGCCTCGGGCGAGTCGATCTCCCGCAGCCCATCCGCCGCGCTCAGGTCGACCAGTCTGCCACGGTAGCCGTTCGCGAACAGGACGTCGAGCGCGCCGGTGAGGGCCTCGCGGCCTTGCGGCGTCAGGTTCTTGGCGCTCACTTCGAGCATGATCAGCGGGTCCGTCGCGCGGCAGAGTAGTGCCGAGCCGCCCCGCAAGACTTCCGCCTCGTGCCCCTCGACGTCGATCTTGAGCGCGTCCACCTGGTCGATGCCGTGCTCGTCGGCGAACGAATCCAGGCTCCTGGCCCGCACGGTGACGACGCCGCGCAGGGCTGAGCGCCCGGTCGAGCTGAGGCCGCTGAACGCCGCTTCCTCGGCCAGGTGGAACAAGACCTCGCAGTCGCGCTCCGCGACCGCCACGCCGTGAATCTGCAGCCAGCCCCCAAGGCCGTTCGCCGCGACGTTGGCGCTCAGCAGGTCGAACGCCACCGGATCGGGCTCGAAGGCGTGCACCGTCCCCAGGCTGCCAACCGCCTCGGCGCAGCGGACCGCGTAGTACCCGAAGTTCGAGCCGACGTCGATCATCGTGCCGCCGGGCGGGAGCAGGTTCACGAACAGGTCGGCCTCGAAGCGCTCGTCGAAGTAGCCGTAGAAGACGTCACACCCCAGGCGGTCGCCCAGATCCACCGAGAACGTCAGGCCACCTGCCATGCCCACCGTGCGCACGTCGCGGACGCCGCGCGGATGGAGCTGCTCGCGCAAGGCCCGCACGAACTCGACGTACGGCGTCTCGAAGCCGGACCGCAGCCGTGCCTCGTGGCGCACCTCGTGGAGCACGCGGATGCGCTCCTCGGCACGCGCGAGCGACACGCCGGCTTCGTCGGTCTTTGGGTCGGTCGGAACAGTCACGAGCGGCAAACCTCGAGGGCAGGCGCCATGCCGCCGGTGGCGGTCAGGGCCGGCGAACGGGCGTATGGTACGCGTAGCTGCCAGCCGGTGACCAGCGTCGAACGCGAGACCGCGCGGCTGGGTAGCGCCGGTCGCCAGGTGGGATCGGCGTCACGGCGCCACCGCTCCGCTCGGCGTGGGTGTTTCGCCCACCGTCTCGGCACATGACGACGCCTCGCCACTGGCCCGTCGGGTCTCCCACTGGAGAAGTGGGCGCACGGCGCCGGGCAGCGCCCGACTGTACAGGCCGCGCGCCGTGTCGCCGCCGTCGAACCGTTCGTAGACGTTGAACGAGACGGCGCGCTCGGCGAGGGCGTGCGTCTCGTACGGATCGGGCGTGTGGAGCGCCACCGTCACGTAGACAATGCCCACGTTCAGCCAGTTCGCGGGCACCCAGGCCGTCGCCGTGTGCCGTCCGATGCCCGGCGGCACCCGTATCCAGGCCGGATCGGTGTACGCGGCCACGAACAGAAACTGGTCGGTCTGGCCCTTGAAGTGGAGCGCCGGCTGGACGTTCTTGCCGGTCCGCAGCACGTCGAAGGTGACCTCGACGCCCAGCGGCTCGTCCACGGCGATGCTGGCGCGCGGGCGGAGATCCGCCCCGACCAGGCGGACGGCGACCAGGCGGGCATCGTCGTCGCCCAGCAGGTCCGCTCGTGCGCTCGTCGCGGCTGTCGGGGACTCCTCGGCCTCCACCGACCGCCAATCCGACTCTGGAGCCGCGTCGGGCCGCCCCTCGAACGTCGGCGGCAGCCCCGAGACCCAGGATCGGGCCGAGCGGACGCCGGCCAGCTCCTGGAGGTACGCCTCCACCACCCGCTCGGCCGGGCCGTCCTCGCGCAGGCGTCCGTTGTCCAGCCAGAGGCAGCGGTCGCAGAAGCGGGTGATGGCGTCCAGGCTGTGGGAGACAAACAGCAGGGTGCGCCCCTCCGAGACCAGCCCCTCCACGCGCTCCAGGCACTTCTGCTGGAACGAGAGGTCGCCGACCGCCAGCACCTCGTCCAGCAGCAGAATGTCAGGGTCCAGGTGGGCCGCCACCGAGAACGCCAGCCGCATCTGCATCCCGCTGGAGTACCGCTTGACCGGCGTGTCCAGGAACTGCCGCACCCCCGCGAACTCCGCGATGTCGTCGAAGCGGTCGTCGATCTCGGAGCGGCTCAGCCCGTGGATCGAGGCGTTCAGGTAGACGTTCTCGCGGCCGGTCAGGTTCTCGTTGAAGCCAGTGCCGACCTCCAGCAGCGAGGTGAGCCGACCGTGAATCGTGGCGGCGCCTCTGGTCGGATAGACGACCCGTGACAGCACCTTGAGCAGGGTGGACTTGCCGGCGCCGTTGCGCCCGACGATCCCGACCCGCTCGCCACGGCGCACCTCGAAGCTGACGTCGTCCAGCGCCCAGAACGTGTCACCTGCACTGCCATTCGAGCCGGATCGCTGGCCGCGCGCCAACCGTGCCAGCGCCCGCACGCCGCCGTGCAGCGACCAGCCGCCGCCAGAGCCGCGCCGGTACTGCTTGGCGATGCCCCGGGCCGAGATGGCGGTCCCTGGCATCAGAGCCGATCCGCCAGCTCGGTCTCGACACGGCGGAACGCCCAGACCCCGAGCGCCAGGATCGCGGCCGTTGCCAGGCCGGAGTAGCCCCACTCCCAGGTGGGCAGCGGGAAATCGGCGAAAAGGGTGGCGCGGAACGCCAGCAGCAGACCGACCATCGGGTTGAGATGGTACACACCACGCAGGGCGTTCGGGATCATGTCCGGCGCGTAGATTACCGGCGAGATCCAGAGGCCGGTGCTGAGGATGAACGTCAGCGCCCGCTCCCAGTCTCGGTTCTCGACCGAGAAGGCCGCCACGATGGTGCCGACCCCAAGCGAGAGCGCGATCGCCTGCACCAGCACGACCGGCAGTAAGAGGAGCGGCCAGCCCGGCCGAACGCCGTACCAGAGCATCAGTCCGGCGATCGGCAGCAGCGCGATGCCCACGCTGACCAATGATGCAATGACCGGCACCAGCGGCGTCAGCAGGCGCGGGTAGTACACCTTGCTGAGGAGCGCCGAGTCGTTGCGCATCGCAATCGCCGACGCCGACGCCGCGTCCAGAAAATAGGTCCAGAGCACCAGGCCGGTGAAGACGTACAGCGGGTACGGCAGGTCCACGTGCGTGTTGGCGCCGGAGAAGCCTCGGAACGCTACGAACACCAGCGTCAGGAAGACCGGGCGGGCGATGGCCCAGGCCGATCCGAGCCGGGTGGCGTCGAACTCGACGCGGACGTTGCGCCAGACCAGCGCGGTGAAGAGGTGGCGATACCGCCACAGCTCGACGACCAGCGCGCGAAGCCCCGGCCCCTCCGGGCGGATCTCGGTGACGAGCTCGTGCCCCTCGGCTCGCGGCCCGGCCCCGCACGTTTCGGCGCCGGGCGTTACGTCTGAGGCTATCGGGGAGGAGGGCAAGGCGGGCGGCATAAGATCGAGGGCTCCTGCACTGCGCGGTGGCGCCTGACACCATGCGGGATGAGGCAGAGACGAGAGCAAGGCCCCACCTGTGGCGTCCGCGCGAAGCGTCGGATTGTACTGTACGGTTTCCGAGGCGGGCGACGGTCGAACGCGCGTCGCATTCAGCGGTCCGCTCGACAGAATCGACGGGTGTGCGTCACATCTTTGGGGGGCGCGATGAATCGCGCCCGTACCAGGCAGGACCCTCTGGTACGGGCGCGATTCATCGCGCCCCTGGGTCTAGCTGGGCACAAGACTCTGACGCACACCCAGAACCGCCAGATAGGTCGCGCGGCGCGCGCCGAGACCGTTAACCTTCGTGTGCGGATGCACGGGGATGTGCCGGCAGCGACCGGCCGCACGCAGAGACGGTAGGAGAGGTATGCCAAAGTTCGATCTGTACGGGGCGGCAGCCGACGAGCGCGGCCCAGTACGCTGGTACACCCTGGGCGGGCGATTGTGGCTGCGCGGCGTCGCCCGCATCCTCGAGTACAGCACGAAGCTCCACCGTCGAACCCTGAACCTGTCGCGGATCACCGACCAGCTGCTGGTCGGCGGCTCGATCCCGGTCCGCGCCTATCCGCGTCTCAAGGCGATGGGCGTGACCGCCGTGATCGACCTGCGCGAGGAGGCGAAGGACGACGAGCAGGCGCTGGCGAACCTCGGCATCGAGCTGCTCTACCTGCCGGCCACGGACCGCTACGCGGCCAGCCAGGACCAATTGACGGCCGGCGTCGAGTGGGCGATGGAGCACCTGAAAGCCGGCGGCCAGGTCTACACCCACTGCAAGCACGGGGTCGGGCGAGGACCGCTGATGGGGCTGGCGATCCTGGTGGCGCAGGGCAAGAGCAGCAGCGCGGCGCTCCGCCTGATGCGCTCGAAGCGCTGGCAGGCGGCGCCGAACGACCGGCAGCTCGCGGCCCTGCTCGACTTCGAGCGGAGCTGGACCGGCCGCCCGGCCCATCTCGTGCTGGAGCCGGCCCCGGACCCCGCGGCCGTCCGCGAGGCGGCGACCGTCGGCGAAACGCAGGCGGCTGGCTGAGGTCGGCGACCGAGATGCCCGCCGAGCCCCGAGCGTACCCGTACGGCCCGAGCCTGATCCCGCCGGCCGCAACGGTGTCGGATGCCCTGAGCGAGGGCATGTGGCGCTGGCGCTCGCTGCTGCCGCTCGACGGGCGAAGCGTCTACCCGTTGCAGATCGGCGGCACGCCGCTGGTCGCGCCGGGCCGCCTGCGCGACGAGCTCGGCGTGCCGGGCCTGTACCTGAAGGACGAGACCCGCACGCCGACCGGCTCGAACAAGGACCGCGCGACGGCGCTCTGCCTGGTGGACGCCGCGCGGCAGGGCGCCACCTCGATCGCCTGCGCGTCGAGCGGGAACGTGGCCTGTTCGCTCGCGGCCGGGGCCGCCGCGATGGGCCTGACGGCGTACATCTTCGTCTCGGCCCGAACCGTCTCGCCGTCGAAAGTCGCCTTCATGCGCTCGTTCGGGGCGACGGTCTTCCTGGTGGACGGCCCGTACGAGCAGGCGTACCGCCTCTGCGACGACGCCTGCGCGCGGTTTGGCTGGTACAACCGCAACACCGCCAGCAACCCCCTGGCGCTCCAGGCGAAGAAGACGGTCGCCTTCGAGGTCTGGGAGCAGCTCGGGCGGCGGATGCCGGACGTGGTCTACCTGCCGGTCGGCGACGGGGTGACGCTGGCGGCGTTCGTCCACGGCTGCGAGGAGCTGATCCGCTGCGGTGTGGCGGACCGATTGCCGCGCGTCGTGGGCGTCCAGGCGAGTGGCGCCGCGCCGCTCGCTCAGGCGTACGCGAATCGCGCCGAGACCTGGGAGGCCGTGCCGCTGACCCACACCATCGCGGACGGCATCGATGTCGGAGACCCGTACTTCGGGCGGCAGGCGCTGGACGCGGTGACGCGGACAGGCGGCTCGTGGCTGGCGGTGTCGGACGACGACCTGCAGGCTGCCATCGCCACGCTTGCGCGCACCAGCGGGATGCTGGCCGAGCCGGCCGGCGCCGCCGCGCTGGCCGGCGTCATGGCAAACCGCGCGACGCTTTCAGGCTCAGCTCAGACGGTGGTGGCGCTGGTCAGCGGGACCGGCTTGAAGGATCAGCGCTGGCTCCCGTTCGAGGGCGGCCGGGCCGTGGAGATCGCCGCGACGCTGGCGTCCGTGGAGCGCGCCCTGGTCTCGTCCTGACCTGTCCGGGCGAGCTCAGACTGCCGGTCGCTGTTGAAGGAGGGCCTGGAGCTCGTCGCCGTGCGCCGACCACACGCCGCGGTGGTGCTCGTCCATCTGAATGATCCCCGGGTCAAATCGGCTCGGCTCGGGGTTTACTTCGAGAAGCTCTCGCACGGCCTCTAGCGCTTCGTCAAGCGTCTCGAATTCGTACAGGAGGTTCCTGGAATTCGCGTCCCAGACTTCGTAGTACATGGGATCATTGTACGCCGTCGAGGTCGATGATGGAGATCACCCAGCCGAGCAAGTCTTCCGCGCGCGCCCAGATGGTGTAGTGGCCCGGATGTCGCCCTGTCTGCTCGATCCTGGGCGTTGCGTTGTGAGGGATTTCGAGCACCGCGAGATACCGGCCGAGAAACGGCGAATCGTCTGAGCGCTGGATAGCGAATTCCTCGGACGAGAACACTGAGATGCCCCACCATCGATCCTGCTCTCGTGGAGAGAGTGGGCGCTTTGGCTGGACGCCGAGCTCACCGTAAGATGCAAAATCCCGGCGCCTCACGATCCCGTGCTGCACGATCCTGTAGTAGCGCATGGTCAGCGGCGATGGTACAGGTTGAGGGGGTGTCATCAGATGATGCCGACAGCGCGGAGCTGGTCGAGGTCGGCGGCGGTGAGGCCGAGCTCGCCGTAGACCTCGGCGTTGTGCTCCCCGAGGCGCGGGGCCGGGCGCTGGACCGTCGCGGGCGTCGCGGACATGCGCGGGACCGGGGCCGGCATCAGCACCGGCCCGATCTCCGGATCGTCAACCGTCTGGAGCGTGCCACGCGCCTGGACGTGCGGCTCCTCCACGATGTCGGCGATGCTGGAGATCGGGGAGTTGGGGACTTCGGCGGCGTCCAGAAGCTCGCGGAGCTCGGCCAGCGTGTGGCGCCCGGTCCACGCCGACACCCGCGCGTCCACCTCCACCCGACGGGCAGCTCGCTGCTCCATCGTCGCCAGCGTCGGGTCGTCGCCGAAGCCGGCCGCGGCCATCACGCCGTTCAATCGACGGAAGATGCGGTCGTTGGTGCAGGCGATGGCGATCCACTTGCCGTCGGCGGTCGGGTAGTGGTTGTGGGGCGCGGCGTGGGCGTCCGAGCCGCGTCGCTCGCGGACCAGCCCGAGGGCGTCATACTCTAGTGCCAGCACGTCGCACAGGCGGAAGATCGACTCGTAGAGCGAGACGTCGATCTGCTGCCCCTCGCCGGTCCGTCGGCGGTAGTCGAGCGCGGCCAGCGCCGCGGTCGTCGAGAAGAGGCCGGCCGCGTAATCCGCCAGCGTGGCCGAGCCGGGGTTGACCGGCGGCCGGTCCGGGTGGCCGGCCAGGTAGGTCAGCCCGCCGAACGCCTGCGCGATCCGCCCGAAGCCCGGCCGGCTGGCGTACGGTCCGGTCTGGCCGTACGCCGAGACGCGCACCAGGATCACTCCCGGGTTGACGGCTTTCATTCGTTCGTAGCCGAGACCCCAGCGCTCCAGCGTGCCGGGCCGGAAATTCTCGATCACGATGTCGCTGGACGCGATCAACTGGAGCGCCAGCTCCTGCCCGCGCGGCTCGCGGAGGTTCAGCGTGATCGAGCGCCGACCGCGCGCCTCCAGCGCCCAGAACAGCGCGCGTCCCTTCGCCTTGTGCCCCAGCTCCCGCAGCGAGTCCCCGACGCCCGGCTGCTCCACTTTGACCACGTCGGCGCCGTACTCCGCTAGCAGGCCACCGCAGAACGGCCCGGCGATGAACGTCGCCAGGTCGAGGACGCGCACGCCGCTGAGCGCGCCCGGTCCAGCGCTCCCCGGCGCCTGACCGTGCTGGCTGTCAGGAGAGTGGTTGGCTGGTGGCTGGGCATCAGGGGATGGCATCGGCGTCGGTCCCTTCGTGGTGTTGGTGTGCGCTCGTGCGACGGTCGCGCGGCTCGTGGCCGATTGTAGGCCGGCAGCCCTGGACCGTTCGCCGCGCATGGTCGGGGGGATGGCTGGTCGGTCCCTGGTACAATCCAGCGAATACCACCGCCACCGCGCGGTGTGCGGAGGCGCATGATGGCACCGGACAACGAGAGCACCGCTCAGACCGCCACGCTGCCGAGCGAGCACGAGATCATGCAGGCGCTCAAGGCCGTGTACGACCCCGAGCTCGGCATCAGCATCGTCGATCTCGGCCTGGTGTACGGCGTCAACACCGTGGACGACGAGAACAAGGTCATCGTCGACATGACCCTGACCACGCCAGCCTGCCCGCTCGGGCCGCTGATCAAGACCCAGGCCCACGCGGTGCTGACCACCACCTATCCGTCCATCAAGGACGTGGACATCAACCTCGTCTGGACGCCGCGCTGGGACCCGCGCACGATGGCGAGCGAAGAGGCCAAGGTCGAGCTCGGCATCTGGTAGCAGGCTGCCGGTGAGCGTTGCGCCGTCCGCTCCTTCGGCCGCCGCGTCGCCCGACCCGGCCCGCGCCGATGGAGCGGTAACCGGCCCGGCCGCCGTGACGGCGAGCCGTGGGCGATGGCTTTTGTGGCTGAATGCCGGGCGTCGTACAGAGCTTCTGGTCGTCCTCGGAATCGGCTTGCTGGCGCTACTGGTGCGTCTGGCGTTCTCGTTCCGGGCGCCGCCGTTCGTCACCAATGACAGCCTGAGCTACCTGCTGCCGGGCTTCGACCTGTTGCACGGCGGCGGCTTCGCCCCGATTCTGAAGCGCCCCCCGCTGTATCCGCTGTTCGTCGGCGGGGTGCTCAGCACGTTCGGCGAGGAGCTGCGAGTACTGGTGCTGGTGCAGCACCTGCTGGGCGTGGTGACGGTGCTGCTGGCGTACGGGATCGGCCGGCTGCTGTTCGGGCCGGCCGGAGCTGCTGTCGGCGCGCTGCTGACCGCGCTGAGCGGCCCGGCCATCGTCACCGAGCAGTACCTGATGAGCGAGGGGCTGTTCACGGTGCTGCTGGCAGCGGGACTGCTCGCGTACCTGGCCGGTGTGCGGTGTGGTGATAGTCTGGTTGAAGAAGGTTTCGCAGATCCCGGCTGTGCGGGGGTTGTTGCGACGAAGCGGCCAGGATCGGGGAGGCCGCGCTCAAGGGTGTGGCTGCTCGGGCTGGCCGGGGCGCTGCTGGCGCTGGCGGCGCTGACCCGACCGCTGGCGCAGCTGGTGTTGCTCGGGCTGATCGTGGCGCTGCCGGTGCTGCTGCCGCGCTGGCGCCCGGTGCTGCTGGGCGCGCTGGCCCTGCTGCTCGGCTTCGGGATCGTGGTGCTGCCCTGGATGGTCCGCAACCAGCTGGTGCAGGGCACGTTCGCCATCGCCGGCGGCTCCGGCGAGGGGCTGGCCGTCCGCACGATTCGCTACGACCAGAAGTTCGACTTCCGTGAGCCGCCGGGCGGCGACCAGGACCGCACCTTGCAGCGGGCACGCCGGATCTACCGCGACGAGGCGGCGGATGGCTCGGCGTTCGAGCTCGCCGCGCGGCTGCGGGACGAGCTGGGCGTCTCGGAGATCGAGGCCGAGCGGCTGATGCGGACCATCGCGTTGCAGGCGATCCTGAAGCAGCCCGGCTACTACCTGTCCGGAACGGCCGACATGCTCGTCCAGACGTTCGTCGGGCGGCCGGTCCGGCTGCGCCAGGACTGGCTGCCGTGGCGCAACATCGCCTGGCCGGAGCGTGTTAGGCACCTGCTGCCCAGCCCGAGCGCCGTCGAGGAGCGCAGCTTCGGCGCGGCTGAGCGGCTGGTGACCCTCTACGACCCGGCCCGGCTGGCGCCCCTGCTGGCCGTGCTGGCGCTGGTCGGGTCGATGTCCGGCCTGCGCCGTCGCCGCCCCGAGACGCTGCTGGTCGGTCTGCTGGTCTTCTTCATGCTGCTGGCCGGGGCGGCGCTGATCGGCATCGAGTGGCGGTACCGGTTCCCGCTCGACCCGCTCGTCAACGTGCTGGTCGGCGGCGGCGTCGCGGCGCTGGCGGGCTTCGTGTGGGCGGCGGTCGGCCGGTTCGCGGCCGGTGGCGCGGCCCGGACCGCCGCCACGTCGGCCAGCCCCCGCTGATGGCCGAATTCGGTGCGGCGGTTGCCCGTTCGGCGCGTTCCCGTGCCGGCCGGCGCTCCAGCGTCTGGTACGACATGCGCGCCGACGTGATGCCGCTGCTGCTCCTCCTCTTCGGAGCCATCGTTCTGCGAGTGGCGTTCTTTACCAGTGCGCCGCCGCTCCTCAACCCCGATAGTGCCGGCTACTACGTGCCAGCCCGCAACCTCGTGTACGGCGACGGCTTCGACCTCGGGCTGCGCCGCACCCCGACCTATCCGTTGTTCGTCGCGGCGGTCGTCTCGTTCGTCGGGGAAGACCTCCAGGCGCTGGTGACGGTCCAACACTTTCTGTTCGGGCCGCTGCTGGTGGTGCTCACCTATCTGCTCGGACGGCTGGCGGCGTCCCGCCTGACCGCGATCCTGGCGTCAGTGCTGGTGATGGTGTCGGGGCCGCTGCTGCTCTACGAGCACTACGTCATGACCGAGGTGCCGTTCGCGATCCTGCTGCTCGCCTCGCTCAGCACGACGATCCTGGCGACCCGCCGCGCGAGCCTGCGCTGGGCGGCGGCGACGGGCCTGCTATTCGGGCTGCTGGTGCTCTGCCGCCCCTCCGGCCAGATCCTGGCCCCGCTCATCGGCGGGACGCTCCTGCTGCTGATGCCAGCGCCGTGGTCGCGGAGGCTGGCCGCGCTCGGCGTGCTGGCGGCCTGCGCGCTGGTGGTGGTCGTGCCGTGGATGGCGTACAACCGCCAGACCCAGGGTGCGTTCGTCATCGCCGGCAGTGGGCGATTCCTGCTGGCGCGGACCCTCAAAATGGATCCGGGCGGCTTCACCTTCGAGACGCCGCCCGGCGTGGTGGAGACCGGCACGCAGGCCGCCGCGCGGCGGATCGTGCAGGAGGAGGCGGCGAAGACGAAGCCGGCCTCGGTGGCGCAGCGGTTCCGCGACGAGCTCGGCCTGTCCGACGCCGAGGCGTACCCGCTGATGCAGGGCTTCGCCCTCCAAGCGATCCGCAACCGCCCGATCTACTTCGTCACCAGCACCATTGAGGCGTTCACCGAGATCGTGCTGGGCGAGCCGATCGCCATTCGCCGCGAGGGGGTGCCGCTCGCCGACGCCGACTTCGAGCGGCGGGCGCGCGGCGCGCTGCGCAAGCCGGTCTACCCCCTGGACTCCGCCCGTGCCCAGCCGCTCGTTTCGATCTACGACCCGTCCCGATACGGCTGGACGGTGCCGATCCTGTTCGCGCTCGGGATGGTGGTGGCGCTGCTCCGCGCGCGCCAGCGCTGGCTGCTCCTGCCCGCCCTCGCCACGCTCGCGCTCATCGGCGGATCGGCGGCGCTGGTCGGCGGCGAGCTACGCTACCGCTTCCCACAGGAGCCGCTCATCGCGCTGGTGCTCTGCGGCGGGCTGGTGGGGCTGGCCGAGCTGGGGTTGGGGCTGGCCCGCCGGCGCCGAGACCGCGCTCGGGAAACCGTCGCGGCGTAGTGGGCGCACGCTAGAATCAGAGCGTATGCCAACCTGGACCCGGCGACGAGAGGATGTCGGCGGCCTGACGCTCAACGTCCGCTCGTTCGGGACGGACGGAGCGCCGCTGGTGCTGCTGCACGGCCTCGGCGTCTCGGGCGCGGTCTGGCAGGGCATCGGGCGGATACTGGGCACGTTCGCGCGACTGGTGGCGCCGGACCTGCGCGGCCACGGCGACAGCGACAAGCCGTCCGCCGGCTACCTGCCGCGCGACTACGTGGGGGACATCGCGGCGCTGCTGGCGCACGAGCCGTCGCGTCCGCTGGCTGTGATCGGGCACTCGTTAGGGGCGGTGGTCGCGGCGCTGCTGGCGGCCGAGCGGCCGGAGCTGATGACGAAGCTGATCCTCGTGGACCCGCCGTTCGACGCGAGCCGCCCGCGCGAACGGCTCGGGGTCGTGGAGCGGTTGCGCCACGCCGAGCCCGGTGCGCTCGAAGCGGAGTTGATGCGTCTCGAGCCGGGCATAAGCGAGCTGTATGCGAAGGCGATTGCGTCGCTCTACCGCGCAGCCGCCGACGGGGCGTTCCAGGCGGTGCTGCGCGCCGAGCCGGGCTTTCCAGCGGCGGTGGCCGCGCTCCCCAACATCAAGGTCGAGACGCTGGTCGTCGCGGCTGACCCGGCGCTCGACGCGGCACTGGGCGCGGAGGTCGCCGAACGAATCGGGTCACAGCTCCAGCATGGGCGCGTGCTGACGATCCCCGGCGCGCGCCACGCGGTCCACGCCTCGAAGCCGCGTGAATTCGCGCGGGCCGTCCGCGAGTTCCTGGAGCTCTGAACCCGCGCTCGTCCCGGCAGTGGCTTGCCGCGTTCTGGGACGGTCAGCTGCCTATCGACGCTTCGCCGAGCCAGAGCAGGCTGTCGGCGCGGGGCTGCCAATCCAGGTCCGCACGCGCTCCGTACAGGTCGTCGAGCTGGGCCAGCCAGATCGCCGGCACGTCGCGCCGCAAGATGTCCAGCACCCGATGGTAGATCGCCTCGCGCCGCCCCCGGTCCAGGGTCGCGGCGGCCTCTGTGATGAGCGGGTCGATCTCGGCGTTGCCGTAATAATCGCGGCCGAAGCTCGACGTGTTGGCATACAGGCGCGCCATCGTGAAGTGGGGGTCGAACGTCCGGTTGGTGCCGGCCAGCAGGAACAGGTCCTCACCCTGGCCAGCCGTGACCTTCTGGAGATAGGTCGCCCACTCGATGGTGCGGACGTTGGCCGTGATCCCAACCGCCTTGAGGTAGCCCGCGACGATCTGCGGGATCTGGGCGTCGCCTGGATACCGTCCCTGGGGCGCTTCGAGGGTCACCGTGAAGCCGTCCGCAAGTCCCGCCTGCGCCAGCAGCGAGCGCGACAGGTCCGGATCGTACGGGGTGGGCTGCACGCTGGTGTCGTAGCCCAGCACGTCGGGCGGGAACGGCGCCGTCACCCGACGCGCGTGCGCGCCGTACACCGCCGCGAGCATCGCGTCCACCTGCAGCGCCGAGGCAACAGCCCGGCGGACCAGCACGTTGTCGAGGGGCGGCCGGCGCGCGTTCAGGCGGACGTAAAGGGTCTGGATGCCCGGCCGAGCCAGCATCTGGAGCCCGTCACGCGAGATCTCGTCGGTGTTCTGGAGCGGGACGTTGGTCGACAGCCCGACCTGGCCGGTGCGGAGCGCCGCGACGCGGGTGAAGCCGTCGGGAATCGGTCGGAGCTCCACCCGGTCGATGGCCGGTGCGCCGCGCCAGTGCTCGCCGTTCGCCTCCAGCACGATCCGCTCGTCCCGCACGCGCTCCGTCAGGCGGTACGGGCCGGTCCCGATTGGCTGGCGGTCCAGGCCGCTCATGCCGACCGCCGCCGTGTGGGCCGGCGGCAGCATCGCCAGCGCCGTCAGCTCGGAGAGGAGCGGCGCGAACGGCTGGCGGGTGACGATGCGCGCCACCAACGGGTCCGGCGTCTCGACCCGGTCGATGGCCGACAGCTGCGCACGGACCGGCGACGCCGTGGCGGGGTCGAGCATCGTCTCGACGGTGAAGCGGACGGCGCTGCTGTCGAACGGCTCGCCGTTGTGGAAGCGCACGCCAGACCGCAGGCGAAACTCCCAGGTCGTGTCGTCGAGTACTTCCCAGGACTCGGCTAGGGCCGGCCGAGCTACGCCGTCCGCGTCCGGGAACGCCAGCGTGTCGAACACGTTCATCTGGACGCTCGCCTCGACGAGGCCGGTCTGGATCAGCGGGTTGAGACTGGCCGGATCGGCCGGCAGGCCAACCGTGAGCGACGTGGTTGTCGCACGCAGCGCCGGCGCCGCGGCCCGCGCCGGCCCGACGTGGGAGACCATGCCGAGCAGGGGCACGCTGGCGACGAACGCGGCGGCACGGCACAGGAACGCTCGGCGGCTCGGCGAGCCGGGCCTCGATTGGGGGACGGGAGCTGAGCCATCGACAACTGGTCGCGACATGGTGGGCTCACCCAGGCTGGACGGTTCGGTCAAATGGTCTGATTGGCGATGGCGAGATGGTGACGCGTGTACCGCTCTAAGTTTGCACGCTCGCGCGCCGTGAGGACTTCGCAGGCCCAGCCCCAGTGCAGCGAGACGACGTCGCCGGGCTGGGCGTCCTGCGCGAAGCCGTGCCCGTCGATCTGGCGCAAGACGGTGTCCCGACGGACCTCGCCCAGGACGAGCTTGCCGTCCTGGAGCACCAGCGGCTGCCGCTCGACTTCCAACTGGCTGCCCTGGCAGCTAACCACCGTGCCCCAGCTCACCCGGCAGCCTTCGAGCGTCGGGAGGGTGTGGCCGAGCTCGCCGACGCGGCTGTGGACGTCCAGGACGTGGAAGCTGTGGTGCGGGTGCGCGCCGGCCGGCGCCTTGCCGAGCACCAGATCGCGCGTGCGCCCCTGCAGCTGCTTGCCGAACCGCTCCACCAGCGAATCGTACAGCTGGCGGACCTCGACGCCCTCCAGGAGCTCGTTGCCGATCCAGTACGCCTCGACCACCCGTGCGTCGAACGGGTCGGCGATGCCGTTCGAGCGGGCGATCAGCTGCAAGTACGGCAGCGCACCCGTGAACCGGCGCAGCAGCGGCGTCAGGCCGCCGTCGATCGTCCCCTCGACGCCGTACCCGAACAGGGTGCTGTTGTCGTCGCTGCCGCAGTAGCGCAGCCGATTCGGCATGAAGGCGTAGCGAATGAAGCGCAGCATGCCGGAGAGCGGCTGCTCCGGCTCCGGCTGGCTGCCTCGGAGGAGCAACGTCGGCGCGTCAGGCACGGGCGTCTCCCTGGACCCGGGCCGGTTCCGGCGCCAGGTCCGATTCCGTCAACATCTGTCCCATCTCGTCGTACAGCGCGAGGAGCGCCTCGACCTCCTCCGGCGCGATGACCTCCAGCACCAGGCCACGATCCACCATCACGTACTGTCCGGCTGTGACGTCGGGGCGGATCGCCAGGCTGACGGTGGTCAGCATCCCGCCGTGCAGCTCGACCTCGGCGGTCTCGCCGTGGACTTCGAGCACCCTGGCCGGCAGCACCAGGCACATCGCGTCTCCTCCTCGAACAGTCGATCGGAACAGTAACTGAAAGTGAAAGCTCGGAGTGAATGGTGACAGTCAGAGAACGGTCGTCGGCGCCAAGGCGTGACGGCGCTCTGTCTCGAGCGCATCTCGCTCGGCGCCCGCGTGATCCTCCACGTGACCGTCCAGCATCCGCCCGGCCACAAACTGGCGGCCGGTGAATCCTGGCCGAAACTGCCCGCCAATGTCGAGCTCCACGGCCTTCGGCCGGCCGGGTCTGGCGGACGTGCTCTTGCCGCCCGCCAGACCGGCACCGCGCCTCAGATCATCTCCCGCTGCCGATGACCGTCGCCCGATCCGTGGTCCGAGTGACGTCTCTCCACGTTGGAAGCTCGTGCTCGCGGGAGAGCGCGCCGCCCGAGACGTTCTTCGCCCCGAAGCCGTGCTGTAGCAGAATCCGGGTGGCGGTGTGGGCGCGCTGGCCGGATCGACACGTCACCAGGATCTCGCGGTCGCGCGGGAGCTCGCCGAGGCGTGCTCGAAGCTGCTTGAGCGGAATGTTGAGCGCGTTCGGGACCGGCTCGGCCACGACCTCGATAGGCTCGCGAACGTCGAGCAGCAGGCCGTCCGCTCCGGAATCCCAGTGAGCGACTGGCATCGCACCGCTCAACACGTTCCCGGCGATCATTCCGGCGATGTTGATCGGGTCTTTCGCGCTCCCGAACTGCGGCGCGTAGCACAGCTCGGCCTCTTCCAGGTCGCGGACCGTCGCGCCCATCTGGAGGTACGCCGCCAGCACGCTGATCCGCTTGTCCACGCCGTCCTCGCCGAACGCCTCTGCCCCGAGCAGGCGCCCGTCAGACTTCCTGAACAGCAGCTTCATGGCGATCGGCTTCGCGCCCGGGTAGTAGCCGGCATGAGAATTCGGGTGGAGGTACACCTTCTCGTAGTCGGCGTCGCCGACCCGCCGCAGCAGCTTCTCGGTCGCCCCGGTCCAGGCGATCGTCGCCCCGAACAGGCCGACCACCGCCGTCCCCTGGGTGCCCCGATAGCGTGACTGGAGCCCGGCGATCGTGTCGGCGGCGATCCGGCCCTGCCGCGCGGCCGGCCCGGCCAGGGCGATCAAGCTCCACTGGTCCGTCACGACGTCCTTCACCTCGACGGCGTCGCCGACCGCGTAGATGGCCGGGTCGCTGGTGCGCATCTGCTCGTCGACGCGGATGCCGCCGCGCTCGCCGATCTCCAGACCGGCGGCCCTTGCGAGCGTCGTGTCCGGCCGCACCCCCAGCGAGAGGATCACCAGATCCGCCGGGTAGGCCGCGCCGGACCGTGTCTCGACGACCAGTTCGCCGTCGGCCGCCTGCTTGAATGCCGCCACCCCGTCGCCGAGAGCGAGCTGGACGCCGTGCTGGACCAGACGCTCCTCGACGAGCCGCGCAAACTCACGGTCGATCGGCGGGAGCACCTGGTCGAGCATCTCGACCACCGTCACGTCGATGCCGCGATGGATCAGGTTCTCGGCCGTCTCCAGGCCGATGAAGCCACCACCCACGACGACCGCCCGGAGCCTCGAACGGCCCGGTGCGCCCGCCAGCGCCGCCGCTCGGCGGTCGATCCAGGCCCGGATCGCGCGAGCGTCAGGGACGCTCCGCACCTGGAAGATGCCCGGCAGGTCGATGCCCGGCAGTGGCGGACGAATCGAGACCGCGCCGGGCGCGAGCACCAGTGTGTCGTACGTCTCGGTCGTGACCGCGCCGGTGACGAGGTCGCGCAGCGTCACGGTCTTCTCGGCCGGCGCGACCGCGATTGCTTCGCACTGCGAGCGCACGTCGACGGCGAACGTCTCCCGGAACGCCTGCTCGTTCGTCACCAGCAGGCTCGATTCCTCTTCGATCACCCCGCCGACGTGGTAGGGCAGGCCGCAGTTGGCGAACGAGATGTACGGCCCCCGCTCCACCATCACGATCTCGGCGTGCTCGTCCAGCCGACGCAGACGGGCGGCGCACGACGCGCCCCCGGCCACTCCGCCAACGATGACGACTTTCATTGTTGCTCCTCGTGCTTGCACCGGGCATCCGCTCGCGCGGCGCTGACGCGTGACGGCTCCACTGCTCGGATTGCCGCCGGGCCCCGCGCCGCCAGGAGCGGCAAGATACCCCTCCCTGGTATAGAAGCATAGCTCCGCGCGGCTGGCCCAGACCCGTGACAGATGTCCCGGGTTTGTCGGGTGGGAGTGCCCGGACTGACGGTGCGCGGTGGGATTCGGGCGCCCTGGCCCGTGCTGGACTGCGTCGATGGCCCGACGGTTTCTTGACCTGAGCTTGATCTAGACCCCATGGCCGCTTGACCTTGACGCGGCATGATGAGGGTGGAAGCTCACGCTGATACTCCCGCAATCGACACGAGCTGATGAAGCGCAATCACACCCGTCGAGGTGGCCCAGAACAGCGGAGCCGGACGGGGACAAGGAGGCGTGCTATGAACGGGAAATTGAGCAGGCGAGGATTCGTGGCACTGGGGGCCGGGCTGCTGCTCGGCGGGGCGTTCGTCGGGACGGTCGCGGCTCAGCAGGCGCCGCAGGCGCCGTGGGGGCCGGGCGCCTGCCCGATGGGAGCCGGCATGGGGCCGTGGTCCGGCGGACCGACGGGCGTCGGGCCGGGTGGCGCGGGCGGCACGATGCACGCGGCGATCGCGGCGGCGCTCGGCATGAGCACCGACGAGCTGTTCGCGGCACTGCGCTCCGGCAAGACGGTCGCCCAGATCGCCCAGGAGAAGGGCGTCGATTTCGAGACCGTCGTGAAGGCGGCGCTCGACGCGCACGACAAGGCGCTCGACGCGCAGGTCGCGGCCGGCCGCCTGACCCGCGAACAGGCTGACTGGATGGACGCGCACATGGAAGCGAACGTCCGGGCGATGCTGAGCGGCCAGTACGGCCCCGGGATGGGCACAGGGCGGGGCGGCCCAGCTACGGGACCGGGCCGTGGCGGTCCGGGCATGGGGCCAGGTATGGGTCCGGGTTGGGGTCCGGGGATGGGACCGGGCCGTGGCGGTCCGGGCATGATGCCGGGCGGCGGCCCATCGCGGCCTCAGCGGTGACCGCGACCCCGACGACCTAGTGCTGAGCCAGCACACGTCGTCGGGAATGCCCCGGGCATTCCCGAGACTCTCGGCTGGATCTGCACTCGCTCGCGCAAGACGGCACACCGAGGCCCGGAGCTGCTCCGGGCCTCGCGACGTGTTCGGGCTAGAGCGTTCGCCAGCGCGCTTTGAAGCAGGCTCACGTCCGCTTGCCGTACCCCTGTATGGTACTGTGTACGTATCAGTGCGCTGCGCGGTACCGGGCTCGGACTGGTGGCCAGCGCCGACGGAGGTCGCCGACGATGGCGGAACGAGACGCGCAGGAACGACTCATCAAGGACCGGCTGGCGAGGATCGAGGGACAGGTCCGTGGCATCCAGCGCATGATCGACGAGGGCCGCGCGTGCGACGAGATCCTGACTCAGGTGCTGGCGGCGCGGACCGCGCTGGAGCGGACGGCGGGCGAGATCGTCGGCGTCTACATCGACGAGTGCATGGCCGATGGCTCGCCCGAGGAGGCACGCTCGCGCCTGCAGCGCACCGTCAAGCTGCTGACTCGGGTGTCCTGACGGGCTGACAGGTGCCCCATCGTTTCAGCCCCGGCCAGTGATGCTGTCGGGGAGCACGTCAACCCCCACTGCACGATCTCCGCAGCAGCGGGTGTGCGTCAGAGTTTTGTGCTGAGCCAGACACCTGGGGCGCGATGAATCGCGCCCGTACCAGGGGGCGATGCCTTGTACGGCGCGATTCATCGCGCCCACAAAGATTTGACGCACACCCCACAGCAGCAGTCGCCTTGACTGCATATACCCCTCTAGGGTATGGTTAGCACCAGCCTGAAGGGAGCTCTGGCGCCATGTCTACGGGAGCTGTCGTTCTGCCGCCGACCATCCAGCCCTCGGACCTCAGACAGCTTCGGCAGGAGGGTTGTGACGTCTGCGCGATCGACGTTCGCTCGCCAGCCGAATTCGCGGCGATGCACATCGATGGCAGCGCCAACGTGCCGCTGGATCGGCTCGCGGAGCATTGCGAAGCACTACGGGATCTCGACGTCCCGATCGTCCTAATCTGTCGCTCCGGCATCCGTGCCAGGCAGGCCGAGCTCCTGCTCGCGGAGGTCGGCGCCGGGCGGCCCCACATCCTCGACGGCGGCGTGGCGGCCTGGGAGCGGGCCGGCCTGCCGGTCACGCGGGGGCGGTCAGTCTGGAGCCTCGAGCGCCAGGTCCGTGGCATCGCTGGAGCGCTGGTGCTGTTGGGGACGGTCGGCAGCGTGCTCCTCTGGCAGCCCCTGGTGTACCTGTCGATGTTCGTCGGCGCGGGGCTGCTGTTCGCGGCGCTGACCGACACCTGCATGATGGGGCTGCTGCTCGCCAGGCTGCCGTTCAACCGGGCGGCCTCCTGCGACATCCAGCAGGTCGTCGATCGGTTGAAGGCCACCTCCGGCGCTGGCCGCCTGTAACGCTCGCCCCTCGCCCCTCGTCCCCCGCCCCTCGCCCCTCGTCCCCCGCCCCTCGTTGACGGCCACCTCCGGCGCGGGCCGACTGTAACGCCCCGTTCACCCACCGCAACCGTGCCCGGCTCCTGCTCGACGTAGCCTGTTCGTGGAGGTTGCGCCTCCTGGCGCACTCACGACGGTAGACGTGACGAGGGAGGGGCCGACATGGACGTCAACCAGATCGCGCACCGAGAGTTTCTCCCTCTGTTCCGGGACCGCGTCGCCGCCGGCGCCGAGCTCGCCGAGTGGCTCCAACGGTATCGCACGGTCCAGGGGTCGAAGGCGCTGGTGCTGGGGATCCCGCGCGGCGGCGTCCCGGTGGCGGCCGAAGTGGCTCGTCGGCTCGACGCCGACCTGGACGTCGTGGTTGCGCGCAAGCTGGGCTCGCCAGACTCGCCGGAGCTGGCGATTGGCGCGGTGACCGCCGACGGCTGCCGCTACCTGAACGAGGAGATCATCAGCAGTTACGGCGTCCCGCTGGACTATCTGGTGCACGTCACGGCGCAGCAGGTCAAGGAGGCGCGTCGCCGCGAGGTCCGGTTCCGTGGGGATCGCTCTGGGCTGGACGTCGGCGGCCGCGTGGTGATCGTCGTAGACGACGGCCTGGCGACCGGGGCGACGATGCGGGCGGCCGTGCGCTCGGTCCGGGCGGGACGGCCGGCCCGGCTGATCGTGGCCGTGCCCGTCGGCCCGGTCTCGACCTGTGCCGATCTGCGACGGGAGGCCGACGAGGTCATCTGCCCCTACGAGCTCGAGTCGTTCTGGGCGGTCGGGCTGTACTACGAGCACTTCGAGCCGACCGAAGACGCCGAGGTCGAGCGGATCCTTCGGGAGTGGCAGACAGGTCGATCTGGGACGGTAACGGCGGTGTAGCGAACCACCCCTGGAGGGTGCCATGAACGCGCGACGAGCGGCGATTGGCGGGGCCAGCCTTGGCGCCGGCGTGATGTACTTCTTCGACCCCGACCGGGGCCGGCAGCGTCGGACCTGGCTCGTCGGCCAGCTGACCCATCTGGCGCACCGGGCGTCGTACGCGGCGGACGTCACCTCGCGGGACGTCAGGCACCGGACCAGGGGGATGCTCGCCGAGCTGTCCGCCCGCACCCGTGAAGAGTACGTGTCTGACCGCGTCCTCGTCGCCCGGGTCCGCGCCGAGCTGGGCCTGCTCGTGCGACATCCGCATCAGATCGCGGTCACGGCGGACAACCGCTGCGTCACCCTCAGCGGCCCGGTCCAGTCGGACGAGCTGTATCGTCTGCTGGAGCGCGTCGCCTCGGTGCCGGGCGTGGCGCGCGTGGAGGACCACCTCGACCTTCAGGGAATCGACCCGACCGACCAGCCGGCCGAGCCGCTGCCGCCCGGTGAGCTGCCGGGCCTGCTCCAGGAGCACTGGTCGCCGGCCTCACGGCTGCTGGCCGGCCTGCTCGGCGGCGGCCTCGCCATCGGCGGTGCGCGCCGTCACGACGCGCTCGGTGCCACGGTCGGGACGGTGCTGGTGGCGCGCGCCCTGACGGGCCTCAGCCTCGCGCGGCTCACCGGCATCGGGGCCGGTCGGCGGGCCATCGACGTCCAGAAGACGGTCACCATCGCCGCGCCCGTCGAACAGGTCTTCGGGCTCTGGACGCGCTACGAGCAGCTCCCGTTCATCATGGAGCACGTGCGCGACGTGGAGCGGCTGGCCGAGGCGCGTTCCCGCTGGCTGGTGGCTGGCCCGCTGGGCTGCCGCGTCAGCTGGGACGCCGTCGTCACGCGGCAGGTCCCGAACAAGCTCCTGGCCTGGATGACGACCGCCGAGTCGATGGTCCAGCACGCTGGCGCGGTTCATTTCGACCCGACGCCGGATGGCGGAACCAGAATCGACGTGAAGCTGTCCTACAACCCGCCGGGTGGGGCGATCGGCCACGCCATCGCCGTGCTGTTCCGCTGCGATCCGAAGCGCGCGATGGACCACGACCTGGGCGAGCTGAAGTCCCTGTTCGAGCAGGGCAAGACCACGGCCCACCACGAGGAGGTCACACGCGAAGATCTCGGCATCGAGTCGACGACCGCTGAGGCCGCGCGAGCGGTCAACGGACGTACGCCGCAAGCCTCGGCGGCGGCGTCAGGCGAGGACTGACACGCCGTCAAGCCGCCTTCGACTTCCTGCTGCGCGCCTTCATGTCCAGCACCGCGATCCAGGTCTGCGACCCGTTCGGCAGCTCGACCAGCGCCCGGGTCTTCCCGACCGCGATCACGGTGACTGGCGTCCCCTTGTAGTCCGGTGGGAACGGGACCGTTACGATGGCGCCGACTTGCATCCTGCGTCTCCCTGTGTCCAGCGCGTCGATCCCCCTGCCTCTCTTCTAGTGTCGGATGCCAAGTCGCACGGTGGAGCCGACGACTGTCCCGTTCTGTCTGGGGCGATCGTCACCGCGTCGCCCACCGTTCACCGGACCCTCGGATTGATGACATCTGACCCTCCGTAGACGGGACGCTCGCCCCCATCCGTGCACCCTCCGTGGCGGGACCATTCACAGTGGGAAACCTCGAAAACCCGACGGTGGGGCGTTGGACTCGTCGGAGGTCATCATGAAGATCCTTGTCGTCGACGCGGACGCGGCAGCCTCCGAAGGAGCCGCCACAGCGCTTCAGCTCCAGTGGCATGATGCAGAGATCTGGACGGCCACGTCAGGCGAAGCCGGCCTCCAGGTGTTTTTCGACCGCGATCCGGACGTCATCCTCCTCGACACCGACCTGCCCGACCTGTCTGGCATCGACGTCCTCCGCCAGATCCGCCGGGTGTCTGACGTCCCGATCTTGATGTACTCGGCCAGGACGGACGACATCGACCAGGTGCGCGCGCTCGAGCTGGGCGCGGACGAGTACGTGACCAGACCGTGCAGCTACCTCGTGCTCATCGCCAGGATCAAGGCGATCCTCCGGCGCGCCGAGCTGCTGCCGCCGTCGCGGGCGCTCCCCGATCTCGTGGTCGGGGACGTCGTCATCAACTTCCGGGACCGGCGCGTCACGGTGCACGGCGAGCCGGTCAAGCTGACGCCCGTCGAGTACAAGCTGCTCTATCACCTCGTCCGCAACGCCGGGCGGCTGATGCCTCACGACGCCCTGCTGGACCGCGTCTGGGGCGCCGAGTACGGCCACACCCCGGACCATCTGAAAGTGTTCATCAGTCGCCTGCGATCCAAGATCGAGCATCCAGGCGGCCCGCACTACATCGAGACCGAGCGAGGCATCGGCTACACCTTCGTCCATCCGGATGACTGGCGGCCGGTCACGCCTCAGCCGCCGGCCGGCTCGGCTCATCACGCCGACCAGCTCGACGTCGAGGACGCTCGGGAGCCGGCTCTCGCAGGTCGGTAGCGCGGCCTACGAGAGCCGAAGGAGGCCACGATGTTTGCCAGGATTCTGGTCCCGCTCGACGGCTCGCGGCGCTCCGAGCGGGCGCTGCCGTACGCAGCCGGTCTGGCGAAGGTGTTCGGGGGCGAGCTGATCCTGATCCACGACGAGACGATCCCGCTCCAGCGCGACGACATCCCGTCCGCTGCCGACGCGGTCGGCAGGATCACGGACCTGGCCGCGTCGCTCGACGAGATGGGACTGCGCGTCGAGACCCGCGTCATCCACGGTCCCGCCGCGGACGCCATCCTGCGCGCGGCTGACGAAGCGCACGCCGACGCCATCGTGATGTCCACACATGGGCGCGGCGGTCTGGGCCGCTGGCTGTACGGCAGCACTGCCGACGCGGTGCTCCGTCGCACCACCCTGCCGATCGCCCTGATCTCGGCGGCCTGTGGGCGGGACTGGTCCATCGAAGGTCCGTTCCGGCTGCTCGTGCCGCTGGACGGCTCCTCGCTTGGCGAGGCGGCGCTCGGGCTGGCCGGGGAGATCGCCGAAGCGCTCCACGGCGAGCTGGTGCTGATGCGGGTGGTCGAGCCGGCGGACGGCTTCGCGGCGCTCGGAACGGCGTACCTGCCGGCCCAGAGCCAGGGCTTGCTCGACGACGCTCGGGCCTATCTCGACGGCATCTCCACCAGTCCGAGCATCGCCGGCAAGCGGATCACGCGCCTCATCGCGGCCGGCGACCCGGCGGCGAAGATCGCGTCAGTGGCCCGCGACGAGAAGGTGGATCTGATCGTGATGTCCACACACGGCGCCGGCGGCCTCTCGCGGCTGACGATGGGCAGCGTGGCGACGTCCGTCCTCCATCGCGCCACCACGCCACTCTTGCTGCTGCGCTCGGTCTCCGCGCATCAGTCGGCGGCGAGCGATGCGAAGAGACCGGCGGCGAAGACGGTGACGGTCATCTAGCCACTCCCGCTGTGGCGACACGCGCTGGCACGCGTGTCGCCACACTCGTCACGAACGGTCGTCGGTCTCGCTTGCAGATCGTCTGCACGAGGCTGCGCGCCGCCGGCGCCACGACCGGCAAGCCGCCACCGGTCACCCACTGGCCGGTCATGAAGAAGCGCTCCAGGCCGGGCAGCGTCGCGCGGGTGCCGCCACACAGGCTCGCGATCAAGTTGCCCCGCGTCGGCAGCCAGGCTTCGTACGCACCGCGCCAGTTGCCGGTGATGCGCTCCCAGGTCATCGGCGTCGCCACGTCGAGCGCCTCGACGTCTCGCGCGAGGCCCGGAAAGCGCCCGTCGAGCGCCGCGACGACCGCCTCGGCGATGATGTCCTTCTCCGCGCGATACCGCTCCGGATCCTGGGCCAGCCGAGCCCACAGGTCGTACTCCGTGTCCAGCAGAACCTCGACGACGGACTTGCCGGCCGGCGCGAGCGTCGGGTCGTACCCGAAGTGGCGGGCGGTCAGCGACTCGCGGACCTCGCCGGCGATGGCGGTCGGCGTGGGCAACGGGAAGGTGAGCGCGTGCGGCTCTGCCGAGAGGTCGCGCGCGACGCCCAGCGACACCTGCACCAGCGGCCTGAAGACCGGCTGAGTCCGGTAGGCGCGGATCAGCGCCGGGGTCACATGCCGACCGCCGAGCAGGTCGAACACCGTCGCGTGCCCGTCCGCCGCCGAGACGACGTCGTCCGCTCGGTGCTCGGCGCCGTCCACCAGCCGCACCCCGACCGCACGACCGTCCTCGACCAGGATCTTCGCCACGCGTGCGCCGTATTCGATCTCACCTCCGAGCTCGCGGTAGCGCTGCTCGATAGCCTGGGCGAACGCCAGCGACCCGCCCACCGGATAGCCAGCGTCGCGGGCGTGCATCCAGACGAGCGGCATCAGGCCGAGCAGGGCCGGGAAGTCCGGGATGTCGGCGATCGACCGGATAGCGTCGCGGACGAAGCGGTCGGTGAAGCGGGCGGCGAGCTCCTGCCAGGTGATGCCCAGCAGCCCGGCCAACGTCGGGACGGCCGGCAGCAGATGGATGCCGGCGGCGAGCCAGCTCGTCGCCGAGGCGAGCCCGTGCTCCGAGCCGTCACCCCGGTCGATCTCGGCGCAGCGTCGGATGGCGTCGCACAGCGCGTGGCTGACAGCCGCGTCAGCTGGCGCCAGCTCGCGAAGGTGGCGCTCGAAGCGGTCGGCGTCCGCGTAGACGATCAGCGTCCGACCGTCGCGCCCCTCCACGCGCAGGTATTCGTCGTGATCCACGACCTCCCGGCCGGCCAGCGCGCCGAGCTCCTGCCAGACGTGGTTGAGCGGCGAGCCGGAGCGCGAGCCCATCAGCCACTGTAAGCAGCCGTCGAAGACGTAGCCGTCGCGGCGCCAGGAGGTGCAGACCCCGCCCGGCACGTCGTGCATCTCGAAGATTCGGGTCCGGTAGCCGTTCATCTGGGCGTAGCAGCCCGTCGCCAGGCCAGCTACCCCGGCTCCAATGATGGCGATCGATCTCTCTCGCATAGTTGACCGGCCTTTCTGCGTGCCCCGCTGTCAGTGGAAGGCGTTGGGGCCGCCGCCCACAAAGGTCACCCAGTCGCCGCAACCGTCCACGAAGTGAATCGGGTTGACGGTCGCGCCACCGGATGGGGCGACCCTCTGGATCGTGAACGACGTGGACGTCGTCCCCGACGGGGGCGTGTACGTGAAACCGGTGGTCTGATTCGCAGGCCCACCGCCCGGCGTTGTCACCGTGACGCGCGCGTTGTCGAACGGATGCCCCGCGACGCCGAAGACGACGCGCTGAATGGGGCCGCACCCGGCCCGCGCGGTGAGCGTTGCCAGGAGGGTCTTGCCTCCGCTCGGCGGGATGCCTGGCACGGGCTGTACCTGCACGCCGACGTTGTTCTTCTGGAATGTGGCCGTCACGCCTTTCGAGCTGTTCATCGTGGCCTGACAGGTCCCGGAGCCCGAGCAGGCGCCGCTCCAGCCGGCGAAATACGAGCCGATCGGGCTCGCCGTCAACGTGACGACGGTGCCGGCGACGTAGTTCTCGGCGCAGTCGCTGCCACAGTTGATCCCGGGCGGCGTGCTGGTAACCGTGCCGGAACCGGCGCCGTACTTTGTCACCGTCAGAGGAAACAGCAGCGGGGCGACCGTGACGACATCAGGCTGCGACGTGTTGTTGTCGGGATTCGCATCGTCGGCGGTCACGACAGTGACGGTATTGGACCGTTGCCCCACAGCGGCTGGCGTGAGGTTGACCCGGATCACGACCCAACTGGTGGCGCCGGATGCGATCGAGCCAGTGTTCGTGCAGCTGACGGTACTGGGACCGGAGCAGGCCCAGTTGCCAGACTGGCTGACGATCGAGTTGTAGGTGATCCCGGTCGGCAGGACGTCGGTGAGCGTGACGGACCCGGTGGTCGGGCCGCCCAGGTTGCTGGCGGCGAGGTAGTACTGCGCGTTGGCGCTGCCGACAGTGAAGTCGCCGGTGTGAGACTTGGCGGCGCGCAGATCTGGGAATGGCGGGGAGCTCGCAACCGTGAGCGTGTCAGTCGAGCTGTTGTTGGCGAGATTCGTCTCGCCCTGGGTCGAGACAGTCGCAGTGTTGGAGCGCTGCCCGGCGGCGGCCGGCGCGACGTCGACCTTGACGAAGAGGTAGTTGTTGCCGTCGGTGAGCAGCGGGCCGGGATTGGTGCAAGAGACGGTCGTGGTGCCGGAGCAGGTCCAGCCCCCAGACTGCATGGTGATCGAGTTGTAGGTCATCCCGGTCGGCAAGGGATCCTCGAGGTTGAGTGGCGCGGTGGTCGGACCGCCCGCGTTGTTCACGATCTGCATGACGTAGACGGCACTCGGGCTGTTGACGTAGAACTGCCCCTGGTGAGATTTGACGAGCTTCAGATCTGGCGGTCCGGGCAGCGCGGTGACCGTGACGGTGTCGGTCGCACGATTGTCGGTGACGTTGCTCTCACCCGGGGTTGAGACGGTCACACTGTTCGACTGCTCCCCGACAGCCGCCGCCCCGATGTCAACCTTGATGGCGAGGTAGCTGTAGCCATTGGTCGGCATCGGGCCAGGATTGGTGCACATCACGACGTACGGGCCTGAACAGCTCCAGGTGCCGGCGCCGCTCTGGCTCACGATCGAGTTGAAGGTGATCCCCGGTGGCAGCGGATCACGAAGCGTGATCCCGCCGTTGGCCGGGCCTGCCGTATAGGCGTTGTGGAGGTCGAAGATGAATCGGGTGTTCGTGCTGCCGACGTAGTAGGCGCCGTCGTGTGACTTCGTGATGCTGAGATCCGGTGGAGCCTGGGCGAAGGCAGTCGGCAGCGGGTGCGATGGAGGCGCCAGAGCGGCTGTGAGCACGGTCATGGTCGCGATGAGCGCACATGACAGGCGACGGCGCCAGCGGGAGAGCGACGCCGGCACACCCCCTGTCGCCAGCGTTACCGACGTGAGTGCAGCAAGATACGGTCTCTTCACGCAACACTCTGGTATCGACTTCATGGTGGCTTCCATTCGATGGACGGGTGCGTGTCCGTCCGGAGCTCCCGAGCGCTGCTCCCGCGCCAGCAAGCCCGCGCCACCAGCCGGCCGGCACCCAGATCCCAACGACGGCCAGCGCCGCGAGCGCGAACGCGGTGGCGGCCGTCATCGCAAGGAAGCAGCTGCGAAGGAGATCGCCACCACGGCAAGCCGCGCTCCGCTTTGGCGCCGTCCGGGTTATCGCGGTCTTCCGGTCGAGCGACCGCCCAGGTCTTCCAGTACTTCGTCAGATTCGGCAGGCAGCCCATGCTCTCCGGCCTGCTCCCGCCGACTGCGCTCTCGGCTCAACAGCTCCCTGACCTTGCGCTCCTCCCACCGTGGGCCGAACAGGCCGTCGGCGACGAAGAGGTTAAGAGCGTGGATCGCGAGAGCCACACCCCAGCCCACGAGCGGGTAGTACGCCCAGGTCAGGCCAGGTGGGTCGGTCAGCCAGTCGATGGCCATCAGGCCCAGGTTCACGGCGACGTAGACCATGAGGTGGACGTAGAATCCGCGCAGGGCTCGTACGCGCTCCAGAGCGCGCTGATAGTCGCTGTGCTCGTCCATCTTCGCCCTCCGCTTCGCTGATTGCGCCCGCGGTTTCATGATGGGCGGGTCACGTTGCACGCCTGGATGCCGAAGGTAGCCGGCGCGTGAACGTCGCTGCCAGAGCGGCGGCGCGAGACGGTCACCTGCCGTCTACACAGCGCAACGCCGCTGGCAACCGGCCGCCGACAGAATGCTGGTGACGACTCGACGACGAGTCGTACTGGGGTGTCGCCATGAACAGCAGCATGTCGCCGTCGACGCTCGGAGAGCTGACGTCGGCGCTGGAACGAGAGCGAGATCGAATCGAAGCGAGCCTCCACGCACTCGCCGATGCCGAGCGCACGCTCGGCGCGAGTCAGGCCGAGGAGGGCGCCGCGCTCGGCCCGCCGGCCGACGTCGCGAGCGACCTTGCCGAGCAGGAGCTCGACTTTGGCCTCGAAGAGGCGGCCCGCCGTCGACTGGCCGAGGTCGAGGCGGCGTTGCGGCGCATCGCGCAGGCGCGCTACGGCAGCTGCGAACGGTGTGGCAGCGACGTCGAGGTCGGGCGCCTGGAGGCACTGCCCTGGGCGAAGTTCTGCCTCGCGTGCGCGAACAGCCGGGTCGGAAGGGCCGCTCAGGCGGATGCCTGAGCCGGCACTCTCAGGTCGAACATGCCCTGCCGGGCTCCCTCGCGCAGGCAGGCCGCCACGTCCACCACCCGGGGACCGTCCAGCGAGACGCGCGCCCGCACGCTCTGCAGGCGGCTCACTTCCAGCTCCCGCTCGCCGTCCAGCGCGACGGTGAAGTCGCCGGATTCAAATCTCACCGTCTCGCCGATGTCCACGATCCGCCATCTGGCAACCTCGATCGACACGACGAGGCCCGGCGCCAGCGGCGCCAGCACGCGGCGCCCCCCGGGGCCGAACCGGACGTACAGCGCCCACGGATCGTCGGCATCGACCGTCGCCAGGCAGCCGCCCACGGCAGCCAGCCCGACCGTCGCCGGGTGCGCGCGCGTCAGGATCGCTTCCACCAGCTTGCCCGGCTCCCAGAGCGCCCGGCTCGCGACGAACAGGTCGCGGGTCGTCGCCGCGTCGATCAGGGCCAGGTCGGCTGACCGTCCGTCAACCTCCACGTCCAGCCGCTTGGCGGGGTGCGTCACGCGCTCGACCTCGATCCGACCGCTCGCGATGACCGCCGCTGCCAGTCCCGCGACGGTGCCCTCGACCATCGACGAGAAGACGTTGTTGGTCCCGGTCGAGATCGGCAGCAGGGGGACGTCGCCGCAGCCCGCTGCCACCGCGCGGTTGGTGCCGTCGCCGCCGAGGGTGATGATGCAGCGTGCGCCGAGGCTGGCCATCCGTCGTGCCGCTTCCGCCGAGTCCTGGGCCGTGCCGGTCATCGGCATGTTCAGGACGGTAGCGTCCAGGCTCAGGTGCAGGCCGTCGAGCGCCCGCGCCCCCATGGCGTCGGTGTCGGGCATGATGAGCACCTGCTCGCCGCCGAGCGCGTCGATGGCGCGGAGGACGCGCCGCAAGATGTTCGTCTTCTCGCTGGTGTCGAAGACCGAGCCCTGAGCCACCAGTCGGCGGATGTCCTTGCCCGAGGCTGGGTTGGCGATGATTCCGATGCTCATCGTAGTCTGGACCGGGCAGGCGCCCGGCCCCTCCACTCTTCGCCTCGTCGCCGAGGCCGTCACGGAGAAAGGGGGTCGGCGCCGGGCGGGCTCGCCTCTCGTCCTGGTGGACCACCGGTTGGCCCGTCGGCGCCGGCCCCGATCGGGGGGTAGGTGGCGGCTACCTCGCGGCTGTCGCCAGCGTGGCAGCCTCGGCTGGCACTTCCTGTCCCACGGCGATTCTCGCCGCCCGCGCAATGCTGGCGACGGACGGCACGTACAGATCCTCCAGTGTCGGGCTGAACGGCACGATCGCATGTGGAGCCGTGACCACCCGCGGCGGCCCGTCCAGATAGTCGAACGCCTGCGTCGCGGCCAGCGTCACGAGGTCGCCAGCGATACTGCAGCGCGGGTTGTCCTCGTCCACCACCACCAGACGATGGGTCTTCTTGATGGAGGCGAGCAGCGTCTCGGTGTCGAGCGGCGAGAGGGTGCGTGGGTCCACCACCTCGGCCTCGATCCCCTGCTCGGTGGCGAGGGTCTCGGCCGCCTGGAGCGCCAGGGTGACCATCCTGCCGATGGCGACGATCGTCACGTCCTTGCCGGTCCGCTTGACGTCCGCCTTCCCCAGCGGGATGACGTACTCGCCCTCCGGCACCGGCCCCTTCGCGTTGTACAGCACCTTGTGCTCGAAGAAGATCACCGGGTCGTCGTCGCGGATGGCGGCGGCCAGCAGCCCCTTGGCATCGGCCGGCGTCGAGGGGACGACGGTCTTCAAGCCGGGCATGTGCGTGAACACCGAGTAGTGGCAGCCGGAATGCTGGCCGGCCGCTCGCGTCCCGGCGCCGATCATGGTCCTGATCACCACCGGCACGCGCGCCTTGCCGCCAAACATGTAGCGCAGCTTGGCGCCCTGGTTGAAGATCTGGTCCATACAGACGCCGAAGAAGTCCACGAACATCAGCTCGGCGATCGGGCGGAGCCCGGTGGCTGCTGCCGTCATGGCCGCGCCGATGAACGCCGACTCGCTGATCGGCGTGTCCAGCACCCGGTCTCGGCCGGCCTCCTGCACGAGCCCGTGGGAGACGCCCATCACGCCGCCCCAGGCCTCCTTACCCTCGCCTTCGATGTGTGGCAGGCGAGCGCCGCCGGCGACGTCCTCGCCCATCAAGATGACGTTCGGATCGCGGCGCATCTCGAGGCGCATTGCCTCGTTGATCGCGTCGCGGAACGTGATCACACGGTCCGTCATGATGCTCTCCCGTTAGACGTAACTGACGTAGACGTCGGTCAGCAGCTCGGTCGGGGCCGGGTACGGGGCGGCCTTCGCGTCCACGACGGCCTGCTCCACAGCCTCCACCGCGCGTTTGTCGATCGAGTCGAGGTCTTCCGCCCCGATCAGCCCGCGCTCCACCATCCGCTTGCGGAACTGGGAGAGCGGGTCGCGACGGTGGTACTCGGCCAGCTCCTCTGGCGTGCGGTACAGGATCGCGTCACCCTGGAAGTGGCCGTAGTAGCGGAACGCACGCGCCTCGATCAGCGACGGACCGTCGCCGCGCCGCGCCCGTGCGATCGCCTCGCCCACCGCCTCGTGGACCGCGAACACGTCCGTCCCGTCGACCAGCAGGCCAGGCATGTTGTACGCAGCCCCGCGCTCGGCGATGTCCTTGGCGGCGCAGTGGTAGAACCAGGGCGTGCTCTCGGCGAACAGGTTGTTCTCGCAGACGAACACGATCGGCAGCTTCCAGATGCTCGCCAGGTTCATCGCCTCGTGCATCGTGCCCTGCTCGGCAGCACCGTCCCCGAAGAAGCAGAGCACCACCCCGCCGGCCCCGAGCAGCTTGTTGCGCAGGCCCGCGCCGCACGCCATCGGCCCGCCGCCGCCGACGATGCCGTTCGCCCCCAGCATCCCCTTGTCCACGTCGGCGATGTGCATCGAGCCGCCCTTGCCCTTGCACGAGCCGGTCGCCTTGCCGAACAGCTCCGCCATCATCGGCCCGACTTCCACGCCTTTGGCGATGCAGTGGCCGTGGCCGCGATGGGTGCTGGTGATGTAGTCCGCGTCGGTGAGATGCGCGCAGGCGCCAACGGCGATAGCTTCCTCCCCTGCGTAGAGATGGACGAAGCCGGGCAGCAGCCCCTCGGCGAACAGCTCGGCCACGCGGTCTTCGAACGTTCGGATCAGGCTCATCCGCTCGTACAGCCAGATGAGCTGCTCTCGTGTCAGGTCGGCCATGCTCCTAGCCTCCAGCTGTGCCGTGATGGTGGGAGTGGCCGAGTGAGGTCACGCGGAGGGCGCGGCCATCGGCGTCGGCGCGCTCTGACCTTCGAGCGGCGATGCGACGCCGGCCGAGCCTGGCTCGCCCCACTCGGCTCCAACCCAATCATCCCGCGCCCGGCTCATCGGGCAGGTTGCGGAAGGTAGCGCCCACGTAAACGGCCACGACGACCGCGACGCCGACACGCCCCGTTTACCCTCCGCAACCGACTCGGCGACCTGCCCGGCGGACGATGGGACTGGAGATGACGCCTCCTGGCCGCGTGCCGTGGCGCCCACGAGCCCGTCGAGCTCGGCCCCGTGACATGAGCGGCGCGGGCAGTCTGGCGACCTTCGAACGCGGCCCGGAAGGGAGACACGGAGATGATTGCCAACATCCTGGTTCCCCTCGACGGCTCCGCGCGTGCCGAGCGAGCCCTGCCGGTCGCGGCGTCGGTTGCCCACGCGACCGGAGCCCGCCTCTGGCTCGTGCACGCGCTGCCGGCCATGCCGCCGCTGATCGACCGCGAGCAGGGGGTTGACGCGTTCACGAGGCTCGACGCCCTCGCGGCCCGCCTGCGCGAGGGCGGACTCGACGCCACCGCGCGGACGATCCACGGCGATGCGGCGAACGTCATCCTCGACGCCGTGGCGGACATGCGGGCCGACCTGATCGTGATGTCCACGCACGGTCTCGGTGGTCTCGGGCGCTGGCTGTATGGGAGCGTCGCGGACCAGCTCCTGGCCAGGGCGACCGTGCCGGTCCTGCTGATCCCGGCTGCGTGCGACCGTCCGCTGCCAGAGGGCCGGCCGACCAGGATCCTGGTGCCCCTCGACGGCTCTGACCGGTCTGAGGCGGCGCTCGGGCCGGCACGTGACCTCGGTCAGGCCATCGGCGCGGATCTCCTGCTGCTGCGGGTCGTGGAGCAGAAGGCCGATTTCGTCTGGCAGCTCGATCCGATCGGCGTCGCGATGCGAGCCGCGAAGGCCGAAGACCTCGCCGTGGCCCGCGAGTACCTGGACGGCATCGCCGCCCCGCCCGGCCCGAGCGAGCGGCCAGTCGATCTGCTGGTAGACGAGGGCGATCCCGCCTCCGTGATCCCGAGGATCGCCCGGCAGGAGGAGGTGGACCTGATCGTCATGGCAACCCACGGCCGGACCGGGCTGGCCCGCCTGACCATGGGCAGCGTGGCGACGACCACGGTGCACCGCTCGCACGTCCCGATCGTGCTCGTCCGGCCACCGGGTCTGGAGCAGCCCCACTGAGCGAGCCGCCACAGCATCTCTGACAGGCAAGACCGAGGCCGCCAGGGCACACCTCGCGGCCCGATAGCGACGTCCGTTCCTATCGGGCCGCACTCGCCTCCGGGAAGTGGACCCGCACCGTCATGCCGGGTCGCAGATCGGGCGGCGACCATTCGAGATCCACGACGACCGGGTAGTGCTCGTCTCCGTCCTCGGTCTCCTGCGAGCGCAGCGCTACGGTCCGCACCCGCCCCTGGAGCGTTCGCCCCTCGATCGCGTCCACTGTCACGGTGACGGCCTGGCCCGGGTGGATGCTCGCCACCATGAACTCGTCCACGTCGTCGGTCTCGACCCGCAGCCGGCTCAGGTCGCCGACAGCGGCGACGATGGCGCCGGCCGTGACGCTGTCGCCGGCGTGGACTGGCAGGTTCGTGATCGTGCCGTTCCAGGGGGCCGTCACCACCGAGATCGAGCCGTCCGGCGCCCGCACCCGCGCGATCTCCTGGTTTTCCGCCACGTTCGTCCCGATGTCCACGGCGAGGCGCGTCACGACGCCGCCAGCCAGCGACCGCACGATGGCCTCGCTGTCCGGGCGGATCTCGCCCCGGCCGACTCGCTTCACCGTGGCAGTCTGCTCGACAGGCGCGGCCGGCTGCCCCCTGCTGAAGCCGCCGAGCAGCGCGTATCCGCCCAGGATGGCTGCCAGCAGCAGCGCCGCCACCAGCGCCAGGGACCGCCAGCTCCGACCCCGGCGCCGCCGCGTCGGAACGGCAAGCACGGGCATGGTCGGCGTCACCAGGGCCGGCGCGGTGACGGGTGAGGCTAGCGACGGCGGACCGCTGGCATGCAGCGGACACGGCGATCCGTCCGGCAGGAGGAGCGTCGGTTGCGGGTGCGCCCCGCCGGCCGGCGGGAGGGCCGTGGACGGCGAGATCTCGGTCACATGACCGTCCCGGATCTCGATCTGGCGCTCGGCGACGGCCGCTACCTCTTTGTCGTGCGTCACCATGACGATCGCCCTCCCTTCGGCGTGGAACTGGCGAAACAGGTCGATCACGCGGGCTTTGTCCTCGCTGTGCAGCTCCCCGGTCGGCTCGTCCGCGAGGATGATGCGCGGGTTGTTCGCCAGCGCCCGCGCGATGGCGACCCGTTGGCGCTGTCCACCGGACAGCCGCGACGGACGGAACTCCATGCGGTCGCCGAGCCCGACGGCTCGCAGCAGCGTGGCCGCTCGGGCGTGCCGTTCGGCGCGCGGCACCCCGGCCGCCTCCATCGGCAGCTCCACGTTCTCGACCGCCGTCAGGTCGTTGAACAGGTGGAAGCGCTGGAACACGAAGCCGAGCGTCTCCAGCCGCAGCCGGGCCTGTTCGGCGTCGCTCAGCGCGCCGAGGTCCCGGCCGTCGAGCGTGACCGTCCCCTCGGTGGGGCGGTCGAGGAGGCCGACGATCTGGAGCAGGGTGCTCTTGCCCGCGCCCGACGGCCCGGCGATGGCGACGAGCTCGGCAGCGCCGATCGTCAGCGAGACGTCGTCGAGCGCCACCACGCGGGTCTCGCCGGTGTCGTAGCAGCGGCTGACGTGCCGCAATTCGAGCATCGGTTCATGCTTCACGGAGCACCTCAACCGGGTTGACGCCGGTCGCTCGGCGGGCTGGCCCGAGGCCCGCGACCAGCCCGAGGCCGAGCGCGAGCCCGAACACCGTCAGGAACAGCGTGGCGTCGGCGGCGTAGAACGATTCCTGCCCGAAGGCCGGCGCCATGTACGCGTTGATGTACCACCCCAGGAGCGTGCTGACGCCCACGCCGACCACCCAGGCGGCGGAGCAGACCAGCAGCACTTCGCCGGCAATGGTCAGCAGAATCGTGCGGTTGGGGATGCCGATCGCCCGCTGCGTCGCCAGCTCGAGGCGGCGTGCTTCGACCGATCCGCTCATCATGTTGTTGACGAACAGGGCGGCAATCGCGAGCGTCAAGGTCGTCATGATCCAGTGGCCGAGCCGGTCGGAGGCCACCGCGTCCTCGGCCAGCTGGATCGTCTGCGTGACGTCGTAGACGGCCAGCGAGTCCAGCTCCTCGATGCGCGCGCGGGTGGCGTCAACCGTCGTCGTGTCAACCAGGATCATGCTGACGAGATCGCCGACCTCGGCGCGCTGGCGCAGGGAGCGGCGCTCCAGGTAGGCCACGCTGTCACCCTGGAACGTGAAGCCACGGAGCTTGCCGATGCCGACCACCTGGAAGTCGCGGCCGGCCAGCCGGAGCGATTGCCCGAGGCGGATCTGCTTCTCGCGGCTCAGCCTCGGCCCGACGACGAGCTCGTCGCCGCGTCGCAGCCAGCGGCCCTGGTCGAGCACGACCGTGCCCGGGATCCGTTCTGGATCGCCGTCGATGCCCATCACGGCGACAAGCTCGGCTGGAAGATCGGACCGCTGCTGGCCGGGCCGCTCGCGCTCCAGCTCCCAGGAGATCATACCGACCGCTTCGGCGACGTTCGGCAGGCCGCGAATCTGGCTCAGAGTGCTGGTCGCGTGCTTGACCGTGCCGGGTGAGTCGCTCGGCAGCAGGGGCACCAGGGTGCCGCCGTGCGTGATGACCCGCAAGTCGGCGCCGGAGAGCCGGTAGTCACGCGTGTAAAGATCGAGCGAGGCGTTGCTCACGCCGAGCAGGGCCATGCCGATGCCAAGCGCCAGCCCCACGCCGAGCACCATGCCGACCATGCCGCGCCAGCGCCGCGCGATCGCCCGGACCGGATAGGGCAGGTCCGCGAGCACGCTGCCGCCGCCCGTGCTCGCGGGCTCGACCGTGGCCGCTGGAAGCCGACCCGTCGTCAGCACGTCACGCCTCCCGCAGCACTTCGACCGGGTCCACGCGAGTGGCGCGTCGTGCCGGCGCCAGCCCCGCCAGCAATCCGAGTACGAGCGCGAGGAGCAACACGGTCAGGAAGACATCGGCGTCCGCCGCGTAGAGCGATTCGATGCCGTAGAGCGGGGCGAGATAGGCGTCGATTGCCCAGCCGACGGTCAGGCTGAACGCGATTCCGCCGACAGTCGCCAGCACGATCACGAACAGCGCCTCGCCGGCGATGGTCAGCAGGATGGTGCGGCCGGGGATGCCGATGGCCCGCATGGTCGCGAGCTCCACCCGCCGCGCCGTCACCGAGCGGCCGAGCATGTTGGCCACGAACAGCCCGGCGATCACCAGCGTCAGGCCGATCAGGATCTGCTGCATCACGACGCTGGTCTCCATGAGCTTCTCGGCCTGGAGCACCAGATCGGCCGGACTCTTCACCGTGAGGCTCGCGAGCTCGGGGATCCGTTCGCGTGCCAGCTCGGGCTGGGTCGTATCGACGATCGCGAGGTTGACGACGTCGCCGAGGTCGGCGCGCTGCTGGAGGGTCCGGTACTCCATGTAGGCGAACCCGTCCGAGCCCCAGCCGACCCCTCGCAGCCGCCCGATGCCGACGATCCGAAAGTCGCGCTCGTTCAGGCGCAGGGTGTCGCCGATCGCCAGGCCCTTCTCGTGAGCCAGCCGACGACCGACGACCAGCTCGTCCGCGCGTTGGAGCCAGCGGCCGGACTGCAGCACGACCGCTCCAGGCACCACGGTCGGGTCGCCGTCAACGCCGACAGCCGACACCAGCTCGGTCGGCTCGTCGCTCCGACGCTCGCGGTCCGCCCGCTCGCGCTCGACCGCCCACGTGATCGTTCCAATGGCGGTCTGGACGCCCGGCAGGCCACGGATCTGGGTCAGCACGTTGCGGGCGTGCTGAATCTTGCCCGGGCCGTCGCCTGGCAGGATCGAAAGGAGCGTCCCGCCCTCGGCGTGGACGTACAGATCCGCGGACGAGCGGCGATAGTCTCCCGCCAGCAGATCGACCGACGCGCGACTGGTCGCCATCAGCGTCATCGCCAGTCCGAGTGCCAGCCCGACCCCGACGACGATCCCCATCAGGGTGCGCCATCGCCGGAGGACCGAGCGGAGCGGGTACGGCAGCTCGGACGACCAGGGGCTCCGAGCATCCGGCGTCGGACCCGCCCGACTCGGCGGACCCGCGGCAGGAGCGTACGCGCTCTCGTTCATCGCCGGGCTCTCCCCCTGCCTTCATCAGACCGCGCGCGTCGTGGACCTGCCAGGGACAGATGTCACGGTTCCGGGGGGCCGCCAGGCTCCTGGCATCCCTGCGATGCCGATTCGGTCAACGTGACATCCGTCCTGCGATTCTCGCGGCAACCTACCCTCCCGGCGGGGTCGCGCCGGGGTGGAGACTGTAATCACGGCACCACGACGCGTTGCCCGCGCTATGACGTCGGGCGGACGGAGCTCGGAGGACACGACCATGATCGGGTGGATACGATCGCCAGAGATTGAACCTGACACCAACGAAGCCGGTGCTGTCGCGCGACGGATGACGCCCGAACAGTTCATGGTGCGCCGCCTGTACCGCCTCGTCGCACTCAGCGGCCGGCCCGGCCTCGAGCCAGCGGAGCGGCGGCTCGTGAACCACGCCCTGTACGCCACCTACTGGGACTGCGTGGGACTTGGGATGAGATCGCAGGCGACCACGATCCTCGGCTTGCCGCCGCAGCGGCACTCGACGACCGGCCGCTGATCGACGGCCAGCGTGAAAACACGTCTCCAGGGATGTGACCATCGTGTTGAAAACTATCTTGCTCCCACTGGATGGATCGCTCCTGGCGGAGCGTGCTCTCGTCTACGCGGTTGTCCTCGCCAAACGCTGCCAGGCACGAGTCGTCCTGGTCCAGGCCGTTGAGGCCCACACGCTCCCAGGTATGGACCCGGTCGAGGCGCAGTTCGTCGTCACGATGGGGGCCGAAGAGTATCTGAGAACCGCTGCGACCCGTCTCCGCGCCGCTGGTATCGAGACCGAGACGCACGTCTACTACGACGATCCCGTGCATGGGATTCTCGGTGCGGCCAGCCGCCAGCACGCCGACCTGATCGTCATGTCAACTCATGGTCGCGGCGGCCTGAGCCGCATGCTGTACGGCAGCGTCGCCGACCAGATCCTGCGGCGCGCCACCGTGCCGGTCCTGCTGATTCCCTCGATCGTCGGGCACGCCTGGCCGGCCGAGGGACCACAGTCGCTGCTCGTGCCGCTCGACGGCTCGGAGCTCTCGACGCGTGCGCTCCAGGCCGCCGAGCTGCTGACCGAGCCGTTTGGCGCGTCGCTCACGCTGCTCCAGGTCGTCCAGCCGGTGCCGTACCCGCTCTACGGCGACGGGTTCGCCTACGTTCCGTACGACGAGGATGCCGAAGTCGCGAGTGCCCGCGGCTACCTCGACGGTCTTGCGACGCAGCTTGCCGAGCACGGCGTGCCCGCCACCACTGACGTCATTGTTGGAGACCCGTCCCACGTCATCGGCAAGCTCGCACGAGAACGCGAGGTGGACGTCGTCGTGATGGCGACGCACGGACATGGCGGCCTGAACCGCCTGATCCTCGGCAGCGTGGCTACTGCCACCCTGCGGCACATCACCGTCCCGCTCTTGCTGGTGCGCCCGCCGGCGGTCGGCGAAGCTGAGGCGACAGACTCGACGCGACCGAGCGCGGAAGCCGTGCACGTGCCGTCGTCCGCCAGGTCGGCGCTCGACGAGCCAGATACACCGACGCTGCAGATCGCGGTCAGCGAGGCGGACCTGGAGCTCATCGAGCGCAGCCTCAGAGCGCTGGGCCACGCCCCCGGGTACGACTACAGCCACGTTCTGAAGGCCCGTGCCCTCGCCGAACGGCTGCGACGGTCGGCTTCTGCAGTCGTCGGCGAGCCGGTCTCGTTGGGCGAATAGGTCCGGTCGAGGACGCGGCGAAGGCCGGCAGATGCTCGGACTCGCCGCGCCCACGACGGCGCCGCCACGGCTCTCAGGCGGCCAGCGGCTCGGTTTCCTGGCCTGCAGTGTCGGCGTCGGCGTCTTCAGCGCCTTCAACAACTTCACCCTGCCGCTCTGGCTGACCGGCTTCACCAGCTCCTACCTCTTGCTCGGACTGCTCGGGAACACCCGCACCTTCGAGGGCGCCATCGTCTCGCCGCTCGCCGGGGCCTGGTCGGACCGGATCTGGCTGGGCTGGCTGGGGCGCCGCCGTCCATTCATCCTGGTTGGCGGGCTGGCCTCCGCAGCGTTGCTGGCCCTGACGCCGACGATTGGCCGCTGGCCGCTGCCGCTCGATCTCGGCTGGCTGCCGGGCAACGCCAGCGCGCTCGTGACGACGATCCTCACGGTCCTGCTGTTTACGGTCACGTTCAACGCGATGGACGACATCCATCGGGCGCTGGTGGCCGATCTGACCGTCCCCGACGAGCGTAACGGTCTGTCGGCGTTGATGGTTGGCGTCGAGATGGCCAGCCAGGTCGGCTTCCTGGTCGTAGGCTACCTCTGGTGGTCAGAATCGGTGCCGGACGACGCCTTCCTGGTCGCCGGCGGGTTGATGGCCCTGGCGATCCTGACCACCGTGGTCGTGGTCAGAGAGCCGCCGCCGTCCGCCTGGCTCGCCGAACGCGTCTCCTCCGGGGCCGGCGCCGTCGACGACGCGCCCGTCGTGCCGGGCGACGGAATCCGCCGCTACCATGCCGCGCTCGTGCTCGGGCTGGTCATGTTCTTCTACTGGTCCGGCGTCAACGCCGTCATGCCGCTCGTCTCGGTGTACGTGCGCGACATCCTGCACGGGACGGTCGGGCAGGCGCAGCTGTTGCCCGGCCTGATGCTCCTCGCGACGATGGCGATGGCGATCCCGGTCGGCGCGCTGGGCAACAAACTGGGCAAGCGGCGGGTGATGGCGGCCGGCGCCGTCGCGCTCGGGTGCGCCGCGTTGAGTGGTCTGGTCATCACCACGCCCGGCGAGGGGGTGGTGACGTTTCTCGTCGGCGGTGTTGGGAACGCGGCGGTGATGGTGCTGACGGTTCCGCTGCTGGCCGACCTCGTCCCGCGCCACCACATTGGGGCGGCAACCGGTATGCTGGCCGCGGCCGGGTCGATCGCAGCGCCGATCGCGGCGCTCGCCGCCGGCACGCTGTCCGACCTGCACGGGCCACGCGCGATCTTCGCCTTGATGGCTGGATCGATCGTGGTGGCCCTGTGCCTGTTGCCGTTCACGCGGCAGCCCGCCGCCGCCGCCGAGTGACTCATGCCGCCGGCGCGGTGACGCTCGCCGGCATGAGCCGTGGTGTGCGTGAGCGTGCAGACGCGGGAGCGGGCCAGCGGGCCAGCTTGACGAGCCCCCCTGCGCCTGCCGGGTCGTCAGCCCGGTTGGAACAGCTCCACCGGGTTCCCGGACGGGTCGTCGAGCAGGATCTGCGAGCCGCCGACGCCCTTCACGATGTCGTTGCGGAAGGTCAGGCCGGCCGCGCGCAGGCGAGACACCTCGCTTTCGAGATCGTCCACCGGCACCAGGATGCGCGTCCAGCCGCCCGGCTCTGGCTTGCTGCCGTCGAGCATCGGCCTCGCCCCGGAGCTGCGCGCCCCGCTCAGCAACAGGCGCAGCCGCCCGCGCACGACCGACGCGAACGCCGGCGAGGCGTCAACTTCGAGCGTGAACCCGAGGTGCGTGGTGTAGAACACGACGGCGGCGGGCACGTCGTCGATCATGTAGCGAACGCTGGCCGTTTCGTAATGGTCCATGCTGCCTCTCCAATTCTCAGGCGCCACCCAGCGGCGCCTCTTCATACGCGGCCTGGACTTCCGCGCGCCGGACGGACCAGGCGGGGACGGGCCGGCCGTCGAGGTGAGCGCCGAGACGGTCCAGGTAGGCGTGCCAGCCGGCCCGGCCGCCGATCGCGCCCGGCGTCACGCTCCGGCGATGCGTCAGCCGGAGGATGGTGCCGCCCGCGACCGCTTCGAGCTCGTAGCGCACCACCGAGAGGTCGAGCCCGGGCTGGATCCACTCGTATTCGAGCGCGCGTGGCGGATCCCAGGTCAGAATCCGGCCCGACATCGCTCGCCGAAGCTCGGGCCGGCCCTCAGGCCCGGTGCGGATCGAGACCCGGCCGCCAGCGCGCGGCTCCAGGGTCCCTGGACCGAGCCAGGCCGCGAGCTGATCCGACTCCGTCAGCGCCGCCCAGACGGCGTCAACCGCGTGGGCAAGGCGGCGCTCGAACGCGACGATGGCGATCCCGCCAGTTGTGGTGAGCGTCCCGTCGGCGTGGGTCACGTCGCGCTCTCCTCCCGATCTCGGCGTGCCTGCGCATCGAGGTGCGCTTCGAGGTCGTCGAGGCGGGCATCCCAGAACCGCCGGTAGCTCTCCAGCCAGCGGTCGAGCTCGGCCAGGGCGGTGGGCCGCAGCGAGTAGACGCGCCGCGTCCCGTCCGGGCGGACGTCCACCAGCTGGGACTCGCGGAGGATGCGCAGGTGGCGGGACACGGCCGGCTGGGTGAGAGCCGGGAACGCCGCGACGAGCTCGCCAGCGGAGCGCTCGTGCCCGGCAAGCAGATCGAGGACGGCGCGGCGTGTCGGCTCGGCCACGGCTTCGAAGACATCCATGCGCCAATAATAATGGATAGCTTATATAAGGGCAAGATCATAGAAAACGCCGCTTGACCCGATGGCAGCACATTTGCGATTCTGCACTCGCGTCAATGTGGTAGCGGCGGGGCGGGCCCCGTGGGATCGGCGGGATCCTCGGGGCGTTTGCAATCTGGACTGACCTGTCGAACTGACACGTGCTCGACACGCGTCGGCCAAAACCTGGGCGTGCTGGCGCAGCAATCTGTGCGAGAGGCGTGGCGATGCCCAGTGAGCCGGTTCAGCACAACGGCGCCTGGTGGATGCAGCGGGACGACGGCATCTGGATGCGCTGGCACAACGGCGCCTGGTGGATCCAGATGCCCAACGGCGCCTGGGTGCGCGCAGACATACCGGGCGGCCCGCGCGTGGACCCCAACGCCACGACCGGCCCACAGGGTCAGGCCGGCCCGGCGGACGGGCCGGGCGCGCCGTGGCAGCCTCGGCCGGCGCCGACGGCCCCGCCACCACCGGCCCAGCCCCGCGATCCGCGAACCGGTGGCCCCGGAGCGCCGTACCCGCCGCCATACCCCGGCCGGCCCGGGCCAGCCCAGCCGAGGTCCAGGAGCAACGGTCCGCTCTTCGCGATCCTCGGCGCCGTCGTGCTGGGGGTCGTCGCGTTCGCCGTCTACACCTTCGCACTTGGAGGCGATGGCGACAGCAGCGTCGCCGACGAGGACAACACCGCTCGGAGAAGTCGCACTGCTGAGGCTCCGTCCAAGAGCAGTCGGGCATACGAGACGCCGTCCGCCACGAGTCGGGCGCCGGGGGCGCCGTCGGGGCCGAGTCAGGCGGCCGGAGCGCCCGGGGCGGGACCGGCGCAGGCGGCGCTGAGCCCGCTGGCGTGCGAGCACAAGGGCTCCGGCAAGGCGTATGAAGTCGGTCCGGGCCAGGCGCTGGCCTCGCTCGGCGAGGTGCCCTGGGAGAGCCTGGCCGCTGGCGACACGGTGCGCATCCACTTCCGCGCCGAGCCGTATCGCGAGAAGCTCTTCCTGCGCGGCAAGGGCACGCAGAATCAGCCGATCGTGGTCTGTGGTGTGGCCGGCCCGAACGGCGAACTGCCCATCGTGGACGGCCAGAACGCGAAGGCGCGGCCCGGATTGCCGTACCCAAACTCCGGGGCAGGCGAGCCGCGCGGGCTGATCCACGTCACACTCGGCGCGAACGACCAATGGGGGTACAAGCCCCAGTACATCGTGATCCAGGGCCTGCACATCCGAAACGCCTTCCACGAGTACACGTTCACCGCGTCCAATGGCAAAGTCGTGAGCTACGCCGAGAACGCGGCCGGCATCTTCGTCGAGCGCGGCGAGCACATCACCGTGCGGGGCGTCGAGATCGAGGGCAACGGCAACGGCTTCTTCGTCGCTTCGGGCGATTCCGAAGAGGTCGTCTCGCGCGACATCCTGCTGGAGCGCTCCCGGGTGTACGGCAACGGCACCGTCAAGGTCGCCCCCGACCGCTACCACAACATCTACACCGAAGCGGCCGGCATGGTGTTCCAGTTCAACGACATCGGCCCGCTGCGCGAGGGCTCGGGCGGCGCGGCGCTCAAGGACCGCTCGGCCGGCAGTGTCATCCGTTACAACCGCATCGAGGGCGGCGCTCGGACCCTCGACCTCGTCGATGCCCAGGAGTCGTTCCCCGTGCTCGAGCCGTCGCCGGAGTATCGGACCACCCTGGTCTACGGCAACATCATGGTCAACGGCGCGTCCGGCTCGTCCAACATGATCCACTACGGTGGCGACAGCGGCGTCGAGGACGTCTATCGCAAGGGCACGCTGTTCTTCTACAACAACACGGTCGTCGTCCGTGCCGACGTGGGAGGTCGCGCGCTCACCGCGCTGTTCGACGTCTCCACACCCGACGAGACGGTGGACGCCCGGAACAACGTGATCGTGGTGCGGCCGGCCACGTCCGGCGGGCAGCCGACCGTGCTCACCTGGATGCGCGACGACGGAAAGCTCGTGCTGAGTGCGAACTGGGCGACGCCGGGAGTCAAGGAGTGGCGGGCGGACAAGGCTCCCGCGAAGGGCGGCATCACCGGCCTCGACAAGATCGTCAGCGGTAACGACCCCGGCTTCGCGAACGAGGCTGGCGGCGATTTCACCCTCAAGGATGGCTCCCCGGCCGCTGATGTGGCGGTGCCGCTGAACGAGGTGCCGATCCGCCTCAAGGCCACCGTAGACTTCGAGTACGTGCACCCGGCGTCGGGCCGGCCGCGACCTGCCGTTGCTGCCAGGGATATGGGCGCGCTGGCTGGAGCGGGCGCGACGGCTTCGGCTGCCCCGTCCGGTGGCCCGGGCAAGGCCGGGCCAACCGTGTCGGGTCAGGCGAAGCCGGACGGCTGGTCCGGCCCGCTCCGGTACCTCGGCAAAGGCCCGAACGGCTACGACAACGGGCAGCGCCTGGCCTGCACCGGTGCACGCGGCGGCTCGCCGTCCGTCCTCTGCGTCCGAGCTGGCGCCGGGGGCGGCGGGACCGGCACGGCAGCAGCGCCGTTCGCCACCATCAACGCCGCCCTGGCCGCCGCCGCCCCGAAGGACGTGATCCAGGTCGCGGCGGGCGCCTATCCAGAGAACGTGGCCGTGGGCAAGGTCGACGATCCTGCCGAAACCGAGGTGGTGCTGCTGGGTGGGTTCAGTCCGGACTTCGCCTCCAGGGATGCCTCGCAGTTCCGCTCGGTCATCGACGGCAAGGGCGCCGGACCGGGCGTCCAGCTGCACCTTCAATCCGGCGGCAAGAACGTCCTGGACGGCTTCCGGATCACCAATGGCCGAGGTCTCGGCTCCGACTCTGAGGACGGCAATGGGCGCGGTGGCGGCGTTTTCGCGGCGCTGATCGGCAACGGCGAGCTGCTGATCTCACACAACGAGATCTACGGCAACCGGACCGCGAAGCTCGAAGACGAGAATCGCGGCGGCGGGATCAACGCCGACGCCCAGGACTTCGACGGCTCGAAGCCGGTCATCCGGATCGAGGACAACGTGATCCACAACAACCAGGCCGGACGGGGGGCCGGGATCAACGTGGCGGGCCACCAGGCCACCATCGTGCGCAACGTCGTGGAGGCGAACCGGGCACACTCCGACCACGGCGGCGGCGTCTACGTCTCGACGGCCAGCACGGACGTGGGTGACAACGTGATCCGTGGCAACGAGATCGGCGTGACGGTGAAGTACGGCTACGGCGGCGGCATCATCATCCCCGCCGCTCAGGCCGAGCTGCACGGCAACGTCATCACCGGCAACTTCGCGCCGACGAACGGCTCAGGCGTGTTCTGGGACGAGGGCGCGAAGGGCACGATGCGCGAAGACCTTCTCTTCGCCAACGGCTGCCCAACCGAGGACACGTCCGGTGTGGCGCTCTACGTGGACGGCGGCGAGGGACCGTCCATCGTCACCCTCGACCACGTCACCATCGCCGACCACAACTGCCCGGCGGCGGCCACGGCCGGGGCGGCGATCCTGGTCGAGAACCTCTCCAAGCTGACCGTCAAAGACACGATCATCTGGGGCAACAGCCGCGAGATTCAGACGTTGGACAAGGGCACGTTCACGGTCGAGAGCTCGATCGCGACCGTGTCCGGCCGGGGCAACCGCGCGGTAGACCCGCGGTTCGTCGATCCGGCGAAGGGCGATTACCACCTTCAGCCTGGCAGCCCCGCGATTGGAGCCGCGTCGAACCGCACCAACCTGGGCGCGTACCCTCGGTGACGCTCGAATGGCGCCCCCCACCGGTCAGATCGTGGCGCGGGCAGCGCGCGTCGGCCTTATCTCTGCGATGGGACCGATGAATCTCCGGCTCGGGATCGGACGCGCGCGCAGCGAGGGGCGCGTGCAGCCACGGCCTCACCATCGCTGCTCGTGGGACGGTGGACGGTCTGCCAGAGGTTCCAGCCCAGGCAGCTGACGGCAGCGAGGCCAAGCAGCCCGGCCAGCCCGAGCAGGCTCATGGTCACCCGAGACGATGGCACGAACAGGGGGAGAACGCGCAGCATCGCCGCGCCGTTGCCGAGCCAGACGGTGGCCCAGACCAGGCGGGCTGAGTACAGCTTCCGCCCCGAAAAGCCCGGCACCATCCGGATCGCCATGCCGAGGATCAACAGCGTGACCAGGCCGGCGCCCAGTGCGTGGCGCTCGGCGTCGAGCGGCGGGCGCGGCGTCAGCTCCCACCACGCCAGCCCCTCGAAGACCATCAGGACGCCGGCTACGCCGAGCCAGCTGTACGCCGAGAAGATCGCCCAGTCCGAAGCCCGGTACTCTGAGACCGCCGGCCACTCCTGGCCCGCTCGTGTCCGCAGCGTTCGCCTGAACGGGACGTCCACCGCCACCATGATGCCGATCAGCGCGAGGCCGAGGATGACGGAGCCGAGGGCCGGGAGCATCTGCAACGCCGGCGGCAGATCGAAGGCGGAGGTGGAGCGCGACAGGAAGCCGGCCAGGTACAGGCCGAAGACGGCGTAGAGCTCGCGGGGTGTCGGGACGCGCAGACGGAGGTACAGGGGGAACGTGCGCGCCGAGACGGCCGCCACGATCGGGACGAGCATACCTACGAGTCCAAGGTGGACGATGGTCCAGTCCGCCGCGCCCGGAACCAGCCCGCTCGTACGGGCGTCGGTCGCCAGCGCGATCGCGTTGACCACGAGCGCCAACACGAGCGACACGACGAACGTGACGACGAACGGGATGACGGCCAGGAGCCCGGTCCGTCCGGCGAGCGGCGGCCCTTGCCGCCCGGCGACGACGAGTGCCCCGACGGCCAGGCCGGCGCCGGCCAGCTCGAGCAGTCCCGACAGCGCCAATGCCAGGCCCGCGCCCGATTGGAGAGCGCTCGGGCCGAGCGCCGCGACGGTGGGCTGGGCGAGCGCGCGCACGGTCAGCCCGCTGCCCATGAGCCAGGCTGCCGTCCGAACCGCGCGAGCAGACGGGGCCGGGCAGCCCCGCAGGCGTGGCAGGAAGAACAGGCCGATCCCGAGGGCGAACATCCCGGCCCAGCCGAAGAGCTGGACGTGGCCGTGGGCCTGCCCCGCCGCGAGCCACCAGAGCCCGGACGGCTGGCCGGCCGCGAGGTGCAGGAAGAGGAGCATGCCCTGGCCGAAGCCGGCCGTCAGCGTCAGCCCGATCGCCCACCAGAGGAACGGAAGCGAGGGGAACCGTTCACGCACCGCCGGACCCGCTTTGGGGACCGGTTGGATCACCTCGATCTGGATCATGCGAGCTCCATGGAGCGTGACATCCTCGTGCTGGGTGTGAGCGGCGAGGGCCGACTTCAGGCCCGCGCTCGCTCTGCTCGACCCGCCAGGTCCGCCGTGACGTGCAGGCGATTCACCGCGCTCACCACCGCCTTCAACGACGCCGCGACGATGCTGCCGTCGATGCCCACACCCCAGCGCACGGTGCCGCCGGCGTCGGCGGCCTCGACGTAGGCGACCGCCTGCGCGTCCGTGCCCGCCGACACGGCGTGCTCGGCGTAGTCGAGCACGCTCACCGCGATGCCGAGGTCGCGCTCCAGCCCGTCCACGAACGCCGAGAGCGGTCCGTTGCCCTCGCCGACGACCTCGTTGCGCACGCCGTCGATCGCGACCTGTGCGATCACTTTCGTGCCGCTTGCACCGGTGACGATCTCGTGGCCCACCAGCTCCATCGACACCGTGTCCGGGAAGTACTCGGCCTCGAACGCGGTCCAGAGGGCCTCCGGGCTGATCTCCGTTCCGGTGTCCTCCGTGATCGTCTGGATCGTGCGCGAGAACTCGATCTGGAGGCGGCGTGGCAGCACCATGTGGTGCTCGGTCTCCATCAGGTAGGCGACCCCGCCCTTGCCCGACTGGCTGTTGACCCGCACGACCGCTTCATACGACCGCCCCACGTGCATCGGGTCGATTGGGAGATACGGTACGCCCCACTGGTCGTACTCTTTCGGCAGCGCCGCGAAGCCCTTCTTGATGGCGTCCTGATGCGAGCCGGAGAACGACGTGTACACCAGGTCGCCCGCGTACGGATGCCGTGGATGCACCGGCAGGCGGTTGCAGTATTCGGCCACGCGGCGCAGGTGGTCGATGTCGCTGATGTCCAGCTCCGGATCGACGCCCATCGCGAACAGGTTCATCGCGAGGTTGATCACGTCCACGTTGCCGGTGCGCTCGCCATTGCCGAAGAGCGTCCCTTCGACGCGGTCGGCGCCCGCCATCACCCCAAACTCGGCCGCCGCGACGGCGCAGCCCCGGTCGTTGTGCGGGTGGAGCGAGAGCACGACCTTGTCGCGGTCGCGGATCGTGCGGTGGAACCACTCGATCACGTCGCCGTAGACGTTCGGCGTGTAGCACTCGACGGTCGCGGGCAGGTTCAGGATGATCTTCCGCTCGCCGGAGTCGGGCTCGATCGCGCCCATCACGGCTTCGCAGATCTCGATCGCGAAGTCTGGCTCCGTGAGCGTGAAGCTCTCGGGGGAGTATTCGTACCGAATCGCCGTGCCCGGCACGGTGCGCTCGAGCGACCGCGCGAGCTTCGCCGCGTCGGTCGCGATCTCGATGATGCCCGACTTCTCGAGGCCGAACACGACCCGACGCTGGAGCGGGTTTGTGGAGTTGTAGAAGTGGACGATCGCTCGCTGCGCGCCGCGGAGCGACTCGTAGGTGCGCGCGATCAGCTCCGGTCGGCACTGGACGAGCACCTGGATGGTGACGTCCTCCGGAATCAGGTCCTCTTCGATGAGCAAGCGGACGAAATCGAAATCGGGCTGGCTCGCGGCCGGGAAGCCGACCTCGATCTCCTTGAAGCCCATCTGCACGAGCGCCTCGAACATGCGGCGCTTGCGCTCGATGTTCATCGGGTCGATCAGCGCCTGGTTGCCGTCGCGCAGGTCGACCGAGCACCAGAGTGGTGCGCGAGTAAGCCGTTGATTCGGCCAGGTCCGATCTTCGAGGACGACCGGAACCCACGGTCGATACTTCTC
>JAXLXF010000069.1:0-20782 GCA_046328125.1 Chloroflexota bacterium | reverse complement strand
GACGAGTCCATGAAGGTGTCCATGGTGTCCGTCTCGCGCCGGGCCGGGCCGCCGCACTTTGAGCAGGTGGCTTTGGTGAAGGTCGGGTGCGAGGCGAGCGGCGACTCGCCGGTCGGCTTGAACTCGGCGTCCTCCGGCAGCAGGACCGGCAGCTCGCTCTCCGGGACCGGCACGATGCCGTCTTTCTCGCAGTAGAGCATCGGGATCGGGGTGCCCCAGTACCGCTGCCGCGAGATCAGCCAGTCGCGGATGCGGTAGTTGACGGTGCGCTCGCCGATGCCGCGCTCCTCGATCCACTCCGCGACCTTGACCTTGCCTTCCGGCGAGGGCAGGCCGTCGAACTGGCCGGAGTTGACCATGACGCCGGGGTCTACGTACGCTTCGGTCAGCGCGGAGCCGTCCCAGCCCTCCGGCACGACGACCGGGATGATCGGCAGCTCAAACTTCTTCGCGAACTCGAAGTCGCGCTCGTCGCTGGCCGGGACGCCCATGACGGCGCCCGTGCCGTAGGTGCCCAGGACGTAGTCGGCGATCCAGATCGGCACGCGTGCGCCGTTGACCGGGTTGACGGCGTAGCTGCCCAGCGGGACGCCGCTCTTCTCCTTCTCGGTGGAGAGCCGCTCGATCTCGCTCTGGCGGCGGGCCTGCTCCTGATACGCCCGGACCGCCTCGACGTTCTCGGGCGTGGTCAACTGGTCCACCAGCGGGTGCTCCGGCGCCAGCACGACCCAGGTGATGCCGAAGACGGTGTCGATGCGGGTGGTGTAGACCGAGATGCTGGTGTCCGGCTGCCCGTCGACTGGGATGTCGAACTGGACGCCCTCGGAGCGGCCGATCCAGTTCTTCTGCATCGTCTCGACGCGCTCGGGCCACTCGATGGTGGAGAAGTCGAGCAGCTCGTCGGCGTACGCGGTGATCTTGAAGAACCACTGCTCCAGGTCGCGCCGGATCACCGGCGTGCCGCAGCGCCAGCAGAGACCGTCCACGACCTGCTCGTTCGCCAGGACGCCCTGGTCCTTCGGGCACCAGTTGACGGGCGCCTTCGCGCGGTAGGCCAGCCCCTTCTCGAAGAACTTCAGGAAGAACCACTGGTTCCACTTGTAGTACTCGGGCAGGCAGGCGGCCAGCGTCTTGGACCAGTCGTACATGCCGCCCATCGTCTTGATCTGGGCGGTCATCTTGGTGATGTTGTCCATCGTCCAGGTGTACGGGTGGATACCCCGGTCGATGGCGGCGTTCTCGGCGGGCAGCCCGAAGGCGTCGAAGCCCATCGGCATCAGGACGTTGAAGCCGTGCATGGACTTGTAGCGGGCGTGCGCGTCCGCGACGGCGAAGTTGTACCAGTGGCCGATGTGGATGTCGCCCGAGGTGTAGGGAAACATGACGAGCGCGTAGTACTTCGGCTTCTCGGACTCGGTGGAGGCGACGTAGAGCCCATCCGCTTCCCAACGCTGCTGCCACGGCCCCTCGATCTCGGTGGGGAGGTACCGCCGGCCGCGGGCGTCGTCGCGTACGGCAGGGGAAGCGGTGTCGGGCACTCGTTCGGCTGGGACTGGCTCTACGGACATCGGGCGGCTCCAGGCATCGTCGTACTGGCGCCGGTGAGCGGGCCTGGGTCTGGTCTGTCGCGTCACGAGGACGGCGAGCAGCGGTCAGCGGGTCACCGGGCGCGGATCGTCAGGTAAGGTGCGGACGTGATCTCGTTAGGAGACATGATACCTGACGTGCACCGTCTCCCTGACGGTGGCTCTCAGCAGCCGGCCAACTCCGCGATCTCCTGGCGCTCCAGCCCGTTCGCTGGCGTCTGCCCCTGGCCGTGGAACGTCAGGGTGCACGGGCTCGACGCGAACGTTCGTGCCTGATAGGGGGCGAGTCGAGCCACGAGGTCGCGAAGTCGAGCGGCGGCGCCGGGCTTCGGTGGCGTGGTCCGCACCCCATCGGGCGCGGTGACGCGGATCGTGCCATCAGCGTCCACGGTGCCTTGCGACGGGAAACTGACCTCCATGTATGGCAGCATTCGCTCGAAGGTGATGACGATCTGAGGCGTCGTCGTCGTGGACGCGAGCGCCATCGGCGACGGGGACGACGCGGCTCCTGGCGACGGCAGCGGCACGGGCGATGACGATGGTGACGGCGACGGCCCCGAAGCTGGCCCAGTTGGGGACGTGGTTGGGAGCGGCACGATGGCGACCGGCGACGCGACCACCATCACCGGCGACGGCGATGCCACTGCCACGACGTACGGCGGCGTAGACGAGGGGAGCGGCAACGTACTCGTGCCTGGTGCCGGCGACGCCGCTGACTGACACCCGAAACCCGCCAGCATGGCGATGCCGGCGAGCAGGGGGCCACCCCACCGCGCCCGCGCTCGAACCAGCGCGGCTCCTCCTCTCACGACTGTCATCGCTGTCCCCACGACCTACGATACGCTGCTCGAGCGTCGTTCTCGCACGCGGGCGCTCCGTGGTACGGCAAGGATGAGACGGGGCGGGTCGTTGCCGGGCGGGAGGGTGCAGGCGACGAGCGGCCGGCTGGTGCGGCCAGGTCAGGCGATCTGGTCGCGAACCGGCGCATCCTCGATGTGGAAGTGGCGCTCGATCTCTTGCTCGATGATGAACGCCTGCTCATATTCCAGACCGCCAACCAGCTTCTCGTCCTTGCCGGTGACGGTGATGGCGCCGACTGTGAAGCTCACCGTCGTGCCATGGCGGCTTCTGTAAACCACTTCCTCCGTATAGATCTTCTTGAAGCTCGTGGCATCCAGATCCTTGTTCCCGAGCCAGGGCACCGGCCCGTGCCGAACGGTGACTTTCCCCTGGTCCACGACGATCCGCGTCGTGTTGAACCAGCCGGCCAGCGCGGCGTAGGTCATGCCGACGCCGGCGGTCCCATGGAAGAGCGCAAAGAACACCACTGCCATGGTGACATCGCCGGATCCAAAGACTGCCCGGTACCAAAAGGGAAGGAGCACTCCATCCCAGAAGAGGGCGGCGACGGTCAGAAGGATCGTCTTCCATCCCAGCCACTTCCTGACGATTTCGAAGCCCGATCCACGGTAGTTCAGCGTCAGATTGTCGGGCAACTCGACGTCCATCTGCTTTTCCATCTTCGCCCCTCAACCGTCCCGGCGGGTGTGCCGAGTAGCTGTGCGCAGTCTACAGGTCGGCCTTCTCCTGTCATATCGGGGCGCCGACGACCGCCCGGTTCGGCTGCTGACACCGGGCGCGTCGTCCTGGTGGACGCCTGCGTCTACCAGCGTGCGGAGGCCAGCACCAGGCTGACCGGCGCGTCGCCGGTCGCGCGGGCGTCCGCGAGCGCCTGCACGAGCGCCTGGGGGCGGGTCTGCCCCTCCTGCACCACCATCAGCAGCCGCGAGGCGACCCGCGTGAACACCAGCGCGTCGGACGCTTCGAGGATCGGCGGCGCGTCGATGACGACCAGTGCCCCGGAGGCGTGCAGGGCCGCTACCAGCAGCTCGACGGCGGTCGCCAGCTCCAGCGGGCGGACGGCGAAGCGCTCGCGCTCCTCGGGCGGCGTCGAGCCGACCAGCATCAGCTTGAGCTCCGGCACCGGACCGTCCACGAGGTGGTCGGAGATCCAGCCGCCGGCGCCGGCCAGCAGGTTCGCGAGGCCGGCCCGGGCCGGCAGCCTGAACAGGCGGTCCAGGGACGGAGCGCGCAGGTTGGCGTCCACCAGCACCACGCGCTGGCCGGCCTGGGCCAGCGAGAGCGCCAGGTTGGCGGCGACGGCGGACTTGCCGGAGGCCGGCCCGGCGCTGGTGACCACCACCGCTTTGACGACGCCGTCAGACGCGCCGCCCGCGCCGGCCTCGCCCAGCCCGAGCTTCAGCCAGAGCGTCCGAAAGGCGTCACTGGCCCGCGAGAGCGGCCACGTCACCACGACCAGCCGCGAGCGACGCCAGAATACCGCTGGGCGGGTTAGCCGGGCGAGGACCGGCGTGTCCACCGCGCGTGCGACGTCCCGCTCGGACCAGATCCGCCGATCCAGCCGATCCAGCACGTACGCGGCCGCCACTGCCAGCAGCAGGCCAGTTGCGATTGCCGTCCCGAGCAGCGCGTACAGGCTCGGGCCGTTGGGCTGGAGCGGCACGTCGGCGGAGGCGACCATCCCGACCCGCGCCGCCTCGACGCCGGCCGAGGCGTTGCGCTGGCCGATCCAGCGGATGAACGTCACGCCGACGGCGTTCGCGATGGCGGCGGCCCGCGCGGGATCGCGATCCTCGACCAAGATGTCGATGACCTGGGTGTCGGCCTCGGCGGAGGAGCGGACCCGCGAGGCCAGCGTCGAGGCCGTCTCCGGCAGCCCGAGCGTGGTCGCCGTCGCCGCCAGTACGTCTGACGTGGCGACCAGCCGCCCGTACGACTTCGCCAGCATGATCGCCGTCTGGACGTCTGGCGGGCCGTCCGAGCCGGTCATCGGCGGCGGAAAGATCATGAGTGCTGCCGTGGCCGTGTAGGTACGCCCCGCGAACGCCACGTAGCCGTACGCGAGCGCGGCACACGCGGCCGGCAGCACCAGCAGCAGCCACCAGAAGCGGATCAGGGGCCTCATCTTGGTGGGCGCCATCATACAGGAGCGCCGCCAGGGCCGGATGGTCCGGCTGGCTCGGCCTTCTGACAAGCGCGCGTCTGGCCCCGAACTGCGCGGCCGGAGACCGGCGCCGAGCGCTGTGACAGCGTGGCGGAACGCTCGTTCCGGGGGCCGGCTCGTACCAGCGGCAGGCTCGCGCTGACAGGTGGTGAGAAGGGACCAGTCAGTGTCGTCCGCCGGCATACAATGAGGTCGTGTGCCGTTCCTCCTTCACAATCTGGGCGATCTGGTGAGCCGACGTTGCGCCTCGGAAGCTGTGGCCGCGAGCGACGCGGAGCGCGGCTCGTGGCGGTGTTCGGGAGCTAACCGCCTGGCTGTTTCCGGCGCCGCAGCCAGGTGTGTCATTCGTTCCTATGCTGTACGTACCAGCCCGATCCGCCGGGTCTGGCTGGCCGCGACCGTCGTGTGAGGGGCAGGACCGCATGATTCAACCGACCGCGCCGGGCTCCCTGGATCTGGCCGATCTCTCGGCTGGCGCGCCGCCCAGCTCGGACCGCCACCTGGCGAGCAGCGCGAGCGTGACGGCAACTGACGGCGTGCCGCTCCACTATCGCTCCTGGCTCGGCGTCGGCGGGCAGCCGTCGGCGGCGCTGCTGTTCCTGCACGGCATCGCCAGCCACGGCGCCTGGTTCGGGCAGACGGCGGTCTACCTCGCGGACCGTGGCATCGCGGTGTACGCGCCAGACCGGCGCGGGTCCGGGCTGAGCAAGGGCTCGCGAGGCCACCTGACCCGCTACGAGCAGGCGCTGGACGACGTGGATCGTTTCCTGGACCTGATCGAGCAGCGCCATCCGGGCCTGCCGATCTTTCTGGGGGGATCGAGCTGGGCCGCCAAGCTCGCCATCCTCAGCGCCGAGCGCGCGCAGCGTCGGTACGCCGGGCTGGTGCTGCTCGGTCCGGGCCTTTTCCCGCGCGTCGATCTCAACCTTGGGGGCAAGCTCCAGGTGGCGGCGTTCTGTGCGGTGCGGCCGGAGCACCAGATCCGGATTCCGCTGACGCCGGAGCAGTACACCCTCAGCGAGACGTACCGCGAGTACATCCGTCAGGACAGTCTGCGGCTGATGACGGCGTCCAGCCGCTTCTTCTGGGAGACGCGTCGGCTGGACCGGGCGCGGGATCGCTCGGCGGCGCGGCTGACCCTGCCGATGCTGCTGCTGATCGGCGAGGAAGACGCGATGATGGACGCCCCGGCGACCTGTCGGTGGTTCCACACGCTGAAGGCGCCGGATCGGATGATGGTCGTCTACAAAGGTGGGGCGCACACCCTCGACTTCGAGCCGGAGCCGACGATCCACTCGTATCGGGCGGACCTGATCGGCTGGCTCAGTCGCCAGAGCACGGGCAGGGCCGGAGGTGGCAACTGATGTCCAATCCACAGCTCCGCGTCGACCGGTTGACCGCCCAGCTCGTCGAGCTGCCGTTCCGGTTCAGCTTCGGGCACGCCCTGGCGAAGCGCTCCAGCACCCTCAACATCGTGGTGGCGATCCGCCTGACGGACGGCACAGTCGGCTACGGCGAGGGCGTCCCACGCGAGTACGTCACCGGCGAGACTGCCGAGACCGCCATCATCCGCGTCACCGAGGAGTACGCGAGCAAGCTGTTCGAGCGGGACGTGCCGACGACGGACGTGGCCGCGCGGCTGCGGGCGCTCCGCGACGAGATCCACGCCGGCGGCGAGCCGGCGGGCGCGGCCTGGTGCGCCGTCGAGACGGCCCTGCTGGACGCCATCGGCCACGCGACCGGCCGCTCGGCGGCGGACTTGCTGGGCGGCAACGTCCGCCAGATGGTCCGCTACGGCGGCGTGGCGCCGTTCGCGCACGGCCCGGCCCTGCTGGGGATGCTGGCGTTCTTCCGCCTGTACGGCTTCAAGGACGTCAAGCTGAAGGTCGGGCGGGGGGCCGAGACGGACGTGGCCACCGCCCGCAAGGCCAGGATGATCCTCGGCCCGAACGTCGCTCTGCGCGCGGACGCGAACTGCGCCTGGGCCGCCGACGAGGCGGCCGAGATGGCGGCGAAGCTGCGCCCGTTCGGGCTCAACTCGTACGAGCAGCCGGTCGCGGCGGACGACGTGGAGGGGCTGACCCGCCTGACGGCCAGCCTGCCGGAGGACATCGTCGTGGACGAGTCGTTGTGCTCGCTGGACGACGCCCGGATGCTGATTGGCGCGAAGGCGTGCTCGGTGCTGAACGTGCGCGTCTCGAAGTGCGGCGGGCCGCTGGCGGCGCTGGAGCTGGTCGAGATGGCGAAGCGGTCAGGGCTTGTCTGTCAGCTTGGTGCGCAGGTTGGCGAGAGCGGTATCCTGACCGCGGCCGGACGTCTCGTCGCCACGCTCGCCGATCCCGGGTTCCGCCATCACGAGGGTGCCGACAACCTGTTCCTGCTCCGCCACGACCTGACCTTCGAGAATCTGACGGTCCGGCCGGGCGGTCGTGGCGACGCCCTCACCGGCCCCGGCCTCGGGGTCCGAGTCCGTCACCGCACGCTCAATCAGCTCACGCGCCGACGGGCCGTCGTCGACGCATCGGCTCGGCAACGGTCCACCACGGGGGCATTGGTCGGAGGTGGTAGCTGATGGACAGCAGGCGGGCGCCCGCGCGGGCGTCGACCACGGTGATGGTGACCCAGCTCTGGCGCTGGTTCTCGGATGCGCGGCGCTTCGAGGAGGCCACGCGCAACGCCACCGCCGCGCAGCACAAGAAGCTGATGAGCATCGTCAAGGCGAACCGTGACACGGTGTACGGTCGCGAGCACGGCTTCGGCAGCATCAACAGCATCGCCGACTATCAGCGGAACGTCCCGATCAACGACTACGACACCCTCTCGCCGTACGTGGACCGGATGGCGGCCGGCGAGCCCGGCATCCTGACCGCCGAGTCGCCGGTGATGTTCGCCCAGACCAGCGGCACGACCGGCAAGCAGAAGCTGATCCCGGTCAACTCGACCTCGCTGGCGGAGTACAACCACGCCGTTCAGACTCACACCTGGCGGGCGCTGGAGGACCACCCGGAGGCCGGGGTCGGCCAGTTCATGGTCACGTCCAGCAAGGACGTGGAAGGGCGGACCTCGGCGGGCATCCCGTACGGCGCGATGTCCGGCTACGTCGTGAAGCGTCAGCCGGCCCTGGTGCGCAGCCGGTTCGCGCTGCCCTACGAGGTCGGCACGATCACCCAGGTCGAGCTGAAGTACTACATGACGCTGCGGATGGCGCTGACGTCCGACGTGTCGGCGCTCTCCTCGCTGAACCCGAGCACGATCCTGCTCCTGTGTCAGAAGCTCCAGCAGTACAGCGAGGAGCTGATCCGCGACGTGCGCAACGGCACCGCGAACGCGCTCGGGCCGCTGCCGGACTGGCTGGAGAAGGCGGTCGCGCCGAAGCTCTCTCCGAACCCGCGCCGAGCCGACGAGCTGGCGAGCCTGCTGCGATCGAGCGGCGAGCTCCGCCCGACCGAGATCTGGCCGAACCTGGCGATCGTGCTGTGCTGGAAGGGCGGGACGATGCCGCTCTACTTCCGGCAGCTGCAGCGCTGGTTCCCGGGCCTGCCGATCCGCGACCGGGGGTACATGGCGAGTGAGGGGTGCGGCTCGATCCCGCTGACCGATGCTGGCTCGGCGGGGGCGCTGGCGATCACCACCAGCTTCTTCGAGTTCATCCCGGTCGACGAGCGCGAGAACGAGAACCCGCGCGTCCTGACCTGCGGCGAGCTCCAGCCGAACCGCGAGTACTACATCCTGTTCACGACCTCGGGCGGGCTGTACCGTTACGACATCAACGACGTGATCCGAGTGGCGGACTTCTACCGCGACGTGCCGCTGATCGAGTTCGTGCGGAAGGGCCGAGGCATGACCTCGCTGACCGGCGAGAAGCTGGCCGAGCAGCAGGTCACCCTGGCGATGATGAACACGCTCGACTCGCTGGGCGCCGAGGACACGATCCGCCACTTTGCAGCCGTGCCGGTGTTTGGATCGCCGCCGCGCTACGCCTTCTTCCTGGAGCTGACCAAAGATCTCTCGGACGGCCACCTACAGGCGATGGCGCGCCGCCTGGACGAGGCGCTGTTCCGCGAGAATGTGGAGTACGAGACGAAGCGCGACTCGCTGCGACTGGGGCCGCCGTTGTTGCGGGTGGTGGCGCCCGGGACGTTCGAGGCGTACCGTCAGGAGCGGGTGAGCAAGGGCGCGCCGGAGGCCCAGGTGAAGGTGCCGCACCTGACGCCAGACCAGAACTTCGGGCGAGAATTCACGGTAGTTCGTGAGATCGAGCAGGTGGCTCCATGAACCTTCAGAGTGCGCTTCGTGTCGCGCCGCTGTTCTCGACGCTCGACGATCGGCAGCGGACCCGCATCGGCGACCTGATGACGATCCGGAATTTCGACGCCGGCACGACGATCATCCGGCAGGGCAGCTCGGCGGTGGCGCTCTACCTGATCCTCGAAGGGCGGGTCGAAGTCAGCCGCGAGCCGGACGACGGCGGGCGGCCGACCCCGCTGGCGACGCTGGAGCCGGGCGACGTGTTCGGCGAGATGGCGGTGCTGGACGACGAGACGCGCTCGTCGTCGGTGACGGCCTCTGAGCCGACCCGTTGCGCGCTGCTCTCGCGCTGGGAGCTGCTCCAGGAGCTGCGGCGTCATCCTGAGCTCGCCATCGAGCTGATCCGGGTGCTGGCGCGCCGAATTCGGACGCTGAACGAGCGGCTGGCCGCGCTCTCCGCGACCGACAAGACGGTCGGCGCCGCCTGACAACCCCGTACGTCGCTACTGTCCTGTCCGGTGCTGTGCCCCGCCGACCCGGGATCAGCCGGCGAGGAAGCTGAGCCGCACCGTTCGGACGGGATTGTCCACGTTCAGGTCAACCAGGACGATCGACTGCCAGGTGCCGAGGGCCGGGCTGCCGTCCAGCACCGGGATCACCAGGGACGGGCTCAGGAAGGCTGGCACGACGTGATCCGCGCCATGACCGGGACTGCCGTGCCGGTGGGTCCAGCGGTCATCACGGGGCAGCAGCCGCCCGAGCGCCTCTTCGAGGTCGGGCTCCGAGCCTGAGCCGGTCTCGATCAGCGCCAGCCCGACCGTGGCGTGCGGCGCGAAGACGTTGACGAGCCCATCCCCGAGCGGCCGGCAGAACTGTCGGACGGCGGGGGTCAGGTCCACGAAGCGCCGGGACCGCGTGTCGATGGTGAGCTCGGTGGTCTCCATGCAGGCATCATATCCGAGGATGAATCCAGGAGACGGCAACGATGGACATCGATGACGTGTCGAGCGACGACCTTGCCGAGGTCGCTCAGCACGGTGGGTCATTCGACTGGCTGGAAGACGAGCCGGATCTGTATTCCGACGAAGACGGCGAGCCTCTCTGACTGTGGGTGCGCGTCGCGCGAAGTCTGGGCCGTGGGTTGAAACCCACGTCTACCATTGGTGCGTGGCTACGCCACGCCGGAACAGGCTCATTCGTCGCAGAGCGACGACAGATTGTAGACGTGGGTTTCAACCCACGGATTGCGAGTTGGGGTGGCCAGCGGGTGCACGGGCCGGGAAGTGGTGGCTGGTGACGGCGTGGTAGTCGTGGCCGTCGTCGCGGTGGGGGTCGATGTGGACGGTTACGGTGCGCAGCCAGGGCGCGGCGTGCAGCATCGCGTGGCGGACCTCCTCGGCGATGGCGTGGCCCTCGGCTGTTGAGAGGGCGCCGTCCACCTCGACGTTCGCCTCGGCGTGGAGGGTGTGCCCGATCCAGCGAACCCGCACCTCGTCGAGATTCCGGACGCCTGGCACCTGTCGCGCGGCTGACTCCAACTGACTTACCAGGGCCGGATCGACGGCGTCCATCAGGCGCCACCAGATCTCGCGGACGGCGTCCCTGAGCACGACGATGATGGCGACGGTGATCAGCAGGCCAACTATCGGATCAGCCAGCGGGAAGCCGGCCATCACGCCGAGCGCACCGACGAGCACCGCCAGCGAGGTCAGCCCGTCCACCCGCGCGTGCTGTCCGTCCGCGACCAGCGCCGCGCTGCCGATCTTTCTGCCGATCCGGATCCGGTAGAGCGCCACGGCCTCATTGCCGAGGAAGCCGATGATCGAGGCGGCGATCACCCAGCCGATGTACTGGAGCGGCTCCGGCGAGAGCAGCTTACGTACGGACTCCCAGGCTGCGAGCGCGGCGCTGAGCGCGATGATCGCCACGATGGCGAGGCCAGCCACGTCCTCGGCGCGTCCGTAGCCGTAGGTGTAGCGGCGGTTGGCTGGCCGACGCCCGATGACGAACGCGATCCAGAGCGGGATCGAGGTCAGCGCATCGGCCAGGTTGTGGATCGTGTCGGCCATCAGCCCGACGCTGCCGCTGAAGGCGACGACGAGACCTTGCAGCGCAGCGGTGACGAACAGCGCGATGAGCGAGATCTTGACTGCCCGGATGCCCTCGGCGCTTCCCTCGAGCGCCTCGTCCGCGACCGGAGCGCCGTGACTGTGGCCGCCATACAGCTCGGCGAGCCAGCCGAGCGGTCCGCCTCGGGGCTGGTGATCGTGGTCGTCGTGGCTGTGGCTGGAGTGGTCGTCGGCGTGTGCGTGGTCGTGGACGTGGTCGTGGTGGTCGGCGTGGTCGGGCTCCGCGTCCGTCTTGCCCCGCTCCTGCAACATCCGGCACCTCCGTCAGGCCAGACTCGTGTGAACAGTCTACTGTGACGCTCTTACACGCAACACGTAGACCAGGGTGCCTTTGCCAGCGCGTTCCTGGGGACATCCATCAGAGTCCTGCATTGCGGCTGGGCACCCGTTCCAGAGTCCATCACTGCCGCGTACAGGTCGAGGCGTGTATCCTGCTGGTGAGGCCGAACGGAGGTCGGAGCCGTGCCCAGGCGGGACAATGCTCCCAGGTGGGAGAAGCGGACCTACAAGCTCGAGCAGAATCACAAGTGGAAGGCGAAGCCCGGCTGCCAGATCTTTGTGGCTGACCGGGGGGCGGTGCGCTTCGACTTCCCGCACGGCTGGGTTTCCGTGCCGAACATGGACTCGGGCTCGATCAAGCTGTGCGACAGGGAGCCGCCGGACGACGACTGCACCCTCGAAGTCTCGGTCCAGTACCTCGCGTTGATCGACTGGAGTGAGCTGCCGCTCAGCTATCTCCTCACGGAGCTGGACGGTGGTGACGGCGGCATGGATCAGCGCGGCCCGGTTCTGGCGAAAGACGAGATCGTCGAGGAGAAGCGCGGCGATCTGGAGATCGCGTGGCGGTCGATGCGCTGGATCGACCCGACCCAGAACCGCGAGGCTCGCTCCTATACCTGCCTGGCGCGCCGCGACTTCACGCAGGCGCTGATCACGTTCGACCACTGGAAGGACGACGAGGAGCGCCTCGCGAAGGTGTGGCCAATCGTCATCGAGACGCTGGACGTCGGACGACAGCCGCCGGGCTGGGGGCGCAACCGGTAGTCAGCACCGGACCGCTTCGGGCACTGCTTGCAGGTGGCAGGTGGTCGGCAACACCAGCGTCAACGGGCGGACCCAAGAACCGGAGGTCCGCTCGCTGACGCTCGCGGTGCAGAAGCGCTGTGTGCACAGGCGCTCAGCGCAGAAGCGCCGCGCGCAGAAGCGTGGGTCTACAGATCGGCGTTAGACGGAGCGCGCGAACGGCTTGTCCGGGTCTGGCTCCGGGGTGTTGAACGCCAGGTGGACGGTCGGCTCGCTGCCGGCGTTCCAGTTGCGGTGCGGGACGCCCTTGGGGAAGACGATCAGCGAGCCGGGCGGGCACTCCTGCTCCTGGCCCTCGATCTCGATGCTCATGACGCCCTTGAGCACGTAGAAGATTTGGTCTACGTCGTGGACGTGCATGCCTGCTGGAGAGCCGCCGCCGGCCGGGGTCTGAATGTAGTTGATGGTGCAGGTCGAGACGCCGGTTCCGTGGCCGATCAGCGCCTGCGACAGACGGTCGTCCGGGCCAGCCGCGTCGAACTTCCCGAAATCGACCTTGCGCACGTACTCCATGAGGAGCCCCCTTCACGGTAGGTGCCCGATTCTAGCAGTCTCCCCAGGCCGTGGCTCAGCTGGGAGGAGTGAGCAGGTCCGCGATGGACGGCGCCACCGTGCCCTTGACGTCCAGCTCCAGCTTGACGCTGTCCTCGATGCTGAGGACCGGGCCGGCCTTCGGAGGGTCCATCCCGAAGTCGCTGATCAGGACAGTGGTGGTGGCGGTGCCGACGACGTTCGCGCCGTCGAAGGTCGCGGTCGCCTGCCAGGTGGTCGAGCGGGTCACGCCGTGAACCGTCAGATCCCCGACGAGCTCGAACGACGTCGAGCCGCTCGTCGGGAGCGGTGACGGCAGGCCAGATGCTCCGGTCACCACGAATTCGGCGGTTGGATACTGACCGGTCTGAAGGGTGTTCCGTTGGATGTACCCGTCCCGCATCGGGCTGTCGCTCTTGAGGGTGGTCAGGTCCACGACGATCTTCGACTGATCGGCGAGCACGCCGCCGTCAGGGCTCATCAGGATCGCACCCTGGACCCCGCTGGTCCGGCCAACGGCCTCGTTGAAGCCCCGCCCGGAGAGCACTTCCTGCGCCCGATAGCGAGCTTCGCTGCTGCCGGCCGGCAGGTCGAGGCGGATGGCGTCCAGGCGGGCACGGTCCACCATGCCTGAGCCAGCGCCTGGCGCGTGCGCGGCAGGCGAGGCCATCACCGGCGTGGCGGCGGCGATCAGGCGGGGGATCGCGAAGACGACGAGTGCGAGGACGGTCGCCGCGAACGCCACCGGGACGGCGTATCGACGGACGATCGAGACAGGCATCCTTCTTCTCCTGGGCTCTAACACGACGGCGAGCGGACACTTGTCGCGCGCATGGCGGCTCTCTGGCTGCCCTGACGCGCTCGTCCAGAAACCGTGGTCGTATGAGGACGTACGAACCGTGAGCGCCGGCCGGATCTCTCCCAGCACGATGTACCGTGCACGGTCTGGATGGAGCCGGTCAAGGGCAAACCGGCAGTTTCGGGTGAAGAAATCGTCTCAATGCCAGCGACGGGTGATACAGCATGCGAACCGAATCGCGACCGGACTGGACTGGCCCAGATGGGCCTCTACCACCGACAATGCATCAAGGATGAACGTCCAGGCTGCCAGGCCCCTGCCCCACCATCGCGGCACGATCGCCGTCGCGCTCAACGAGCCGACGACCGAGCACGCACGTGCCGCGCTGCGTCGTGCCGCTGAGGCCGCCGACATCGTGGAGCTGCGCATCGACCTGATGGACGAGTGCGATCTGCCCCGCCTGCTCGCCGAGCGGCCTTGCCCGGTCGTGGTCACCTGTCGGGCGGTCCGCGAGGGCGGGAAGTGGCACGGCACCGAAGACGCACGGCTCCACGTGCTGCGCGAGGCGATCCAATTAGGGGCCGAGTACGTGGACGTGGAAGCGGACGCCATCCACCAGATCCACGAGCGAGGCCAGAGCCGCCTGATCGCGTCCAGCCACGACTTTACGTCGATGCCAGCTGACCTGCCCGGCCTGTGGCAGCGTCTCGCGGAGACTGGCGCGGACGTGGTCAAAGTCGTCGGGATGGCCCACGACGCTCGTGACGTGGCGCCGGTCGAACGGATGCTGTCAGATGCCACGCTCCCGACCATCGCCATCGCGATGGGGCCGGCCGGCCTCGCGACGCGAGTGCTGGCGCTGCGCCACCCGTCGTGCCTGCTGACGTTCTGCGCGCTGGAGAGCGGCGGTGGGACCGCGCCGGGGCAGATCGGGGTGCAGGAGCTGCTGTCGGTGTACGGCGGGCGCACGCTCAGCCGTCAGACTGCCGTGGTCGGGCTGCTGGTGCCGGCGGTGGATGCTGCCGTGGTCGCCGACTGGAACGCGCGCCTACGTGCAGACAACCGGGACCGGGTCGCCGTCCCGCTGGTGGTCCCCAACGACGTGAGCGTGCCGGACGTGGTGGAGGCGCTACGCCCGCTCGACCTGCGGGCGCTGCACGTTGCGCCGCCGTTCCAGGAGGTCGTGGGGCAGGCGCTGGACAGCCTGGACGGAACGGCCTGCCGGGTCGGGGCGGTCAACCTTATCGAATGGCACGCTGGCCGGCTGGTCGGTGGCTGGATAGCTGACGCGGACGCGCTGGTCGCTCAGCTCGACGGACTGGCCCTCCCGACGTGACCCGCACCACTGACCGCCGACTGGGGATCTTGCTTGGGAAGGCCGTGGGCGACGCGCTCGGCTGCGGCACCGAGTTCCAGACGCCGGAGCAGATCCGAGAGCGGTACGGCGTTGTGGATGGCTACGTCCAGGGGGTCAACCACGGCTTCGCGCCGGGCGAGTTTACCGACGACACCCAGATGGCGCTCTGCACCCTCGGGGGCTACTGGGACATGCAGCTGCGCGGCGAGCCGCTGCTCGACGCGACCTTGCGCCGCTTCCAGGAGTGGCGGGCGGCCCGTCCGCCGGACATCGGGAACGCGACCCAGAGCTCTCTGCTGGCCTCGCGGCGGCACGGGCTGGCGGGAGGGTTCGTCGGCTGGGAGCAGAGCGGCTACTCGGCGGCCGGCAACGGCGCGCTGATGCGAGCGGCAGCGTCGGTGGTGGCCGGGCGGCGGGGCGACGCGCTCCGGAGAGAAGCTATCGAGCTGGCGATGCTGACCCACCCGGACCCGCGCAGCCTGGGCGCCTGCTGGCTGCTGGTGGTGGTGCTGGAGGCGCTGCTGGCCGGCGCGGAGCCGGCTGATGCCTGGCGGGCGGCGCTGGACGAGGGCCGACGGCTGCGCCCGCAACAGGTGGTGAGCCCGCAGTTCGGCTCGCACCGGGCAGCGCTGGTGCAGGAGCGGATGCCGGAGGCGACCGCTGCCCTCACGTCGGCGGTCGAGCACGGGCTGACCGGGGCGTGGCGCAGCCAGAGCGGCTACGTGATCGACACGCTGGAGGCGGTCGTCGCGGCGAGCCTCGCCCCGAGCTTCATAGATGGCATCCTGCCAATCGTGGCGCGCGGCGACGACAGCGACACGGTGGCCGCGATTGCCGGAGCGCTGCTGGCAGCACGCGGCCTACTCCCGCCGGATCACCTGATCGATCAGTTGCAGTGCCGGTTCACCTGGCCGACCTGGCCGCCCGGCGAGACCCGTGGCTGGCCGACGCTGGCGGCGTTCGTGCCGCTCCGGGAAGACGTGGTGGCGCCGCCGTCCACCGATCCGGACGAGGAGGCGGACGCGCTCGGGTATCAGATCCCGGTCCTACGCGTCTTCACCGTGGACGAGATCGCCCCGAACGTGCTGGCCGGTCGTGCCCCGATCTTCCGTCGCAACGTCTGGCACCTGCGAGAGCGCGGCGTCACCCACATCCTGGACCTGCGCGAGGATCTGGAGTGGGACGGTCCGGGACGCCGTGGCAGCTCCGCCATCGCCGAGATCGACGCGCTCGGGATGGTGCGCCTCAAGGTCGCCATCCGCGACATGGGCACGCCGACGCCCGAGGACATCGATCAGTCGGTGGCGTTCATGGACGCGGCGCTTCACCTGGGCGGCCGGGTGTACGTCCACTGCCGGGCTGGCGTCCAGCGGACCGGCGCGATCGCGGCGGCGTGGTATGCGAATCAGCAGGGCTGCTCGGTGGACGAGGCGATCGCCCGCCTGCGCGAACGCCGCCCTGATTTAGAACCGATGGTGTTCCAGGTGATGGCGGCGAAGCGCTGGCTGGCGGACCGAAAGAAGAGCTGACCGCCGTTTTGTCATCCGGAGCTCGCAAAGGATCTCACCCACGCCAGCGGCAATTGGCTGTGAGATCCTTCGCAGGCTCCGGATGACAAGATCGGGTTAGCGGGAGCCGGCCCCGCTCGGCTGGGAGATCTCCTCCAGGGTGGCGCCCTTGAGGCGGTCGTCGCCGAGATCCGTCGCGAGGTCCGCCAGGGCGACCACGCCGACCAGTCGGTCGCCGCGATCCAGGACCGGCAGGCGTCGAATCTGGCGCTCGCGCATCACTCGCGCTGCCGCGTCGGCCGGCTCGTCGTCGAAGATCCAGGCCAGCTCCGGCGACATGACCTCGCGGACGCGGGTGGTATTCGGGTCTTTGGAGGCGGCAGTAGCGCGGACGCTCAAATCGCGGTCCGTGACGATGCCGAGCAGGCGGTTGCCGTCGGTCACCGGCAGCGAGCCGACGTCCAGGTCGCGCATGCGGCGGGCGACGTCGGCAATGGTGGTGTCCGGCGCAGTGGTCTCGACGCGGCGGGTCATCACGTCGCGGACCATCGTGCGTGAGGTGCCGCCCATGCCGGACATCATGCTCGACGACATCGCCGAGCTGAACCAGCCGCGCCGGTAGCCGACGATGCCCAGGCCAGCAACCGCCCCGATCAGCGGCCACGGCATCGGCCAGCCGCGCCGCGCGTTCGGGTCGAGGTCGCCGACGAGGCGACGCCGATACGCTTCGAGCAGATCGGTGCCCTGGCGTGCCAGCCGCTCGCTGCGCCGGTCGAGGTCGAGTGGCTCGAGCAACTGCTCGCTGGCGCGCTCGCCGTCCTTGCCGCGCTCGCGGAGCCAGAGCGCCACTGGCAGAAGAAGCAGCGGGAGCCAGGCCGATCTGGACTGCGCCGCGGCCTGCCCGACCATCCTCGGCAGCTCGCCGCTGGCCGACGTGCCGAACGTGGCGCCAAGTGACGTCAACAGCTCACGCATGCGGGCGGCGCGGGTCTGGCGGGCCTGCCGCCGGCGCCACCAGGCGTAGGTGAGGCCGCCGATGGCTGCGCTTGCCGCCAGCCCGCCCAGAGCGGACATCGACGGCATCCCCATCATCCCCATCATGCCGCCTGAGGCGCCGGTGCCGGGCTCGTCCTGGCGCGCGTCCCAGGCTCGAAAGCCTTCTGGCTCGCCGCCGACCGGCGTGTTGCTGCCGACGCCAGCCGGGGCGGCTGATGAGCTGAAGTCCGCGCCACCTGGAGAGCGGGTTTCCACGTGACTGGCGGATGGGCCGGTGGTGCGGCGTGTGGTAGTCACCGGAGCGGAGCGGCCAGTCGAGGTGTGGCCGGTTGCGGCCTCGCCTCCCCCGGGCGGGACCTCGCCGTCCGGCTCGCGCGAGCCGGCGGCAGTCGGCAGGTTGGTCGGTCGGTCGATGAGCTCACCAGCCTCGGTCCAGGACTCGCTACCCCCTGTACGGACGGTCGCGGCGCGGGACTCGTCGCGTGGCTGCTGTTCCATGCTGCATCTCCTCGGGTGGAACTGGGCGGCCCGCTCCGTCGCGTCTCGCGCAGGCTGCACGAGCAGTGCGAAGCTGACGAGGTCCGCCGTACCGGGCCGTTGGCCTCGGCCGCCAGGGGATGCAGATTCCGTGCCGGCGAAGCAGCCGGGCGCCCCCATCTGCTTCGGGCGCAATGCGGCGGGGCGCAATAGATCGCGCCCCTACAGAAACGGACCGGGTGGGGGCGCGGTTCATCGTGCCCCCACGAGAGGGCGGCGTGTTACGGGCGGAAGTCCCAGACCAGGATCTCGGCGCCCGGCCCGTCTGCCGGAGCGGTGACGCGGCGGTCGTCGGCGGCGATCATCCGCGCGGCGTCGCCCTCGGCCAGCTGGCCGGCGCCTTCCAGGTCGACCGGGCCGCGCGCGACGTACAGGTGGACGTATGGCGCGTCCGGCAGGACCACACTGGCGCCGGGCTTCAGGCGGGCGCCCCACAAGGCGGCGGCCTTCTGCTGGATCCGGACGGCGCCGTCATGGCCCCGGCCGGAAGCGATCGGGAACAACTGGCCGGAATCGAGCAGGTCGGTGATGCTGGTCTCCTGGTAGCCGGGGGTGATGCTCTTAGTGTCCGGCAGCACCCACATCTGGACGAAGCGAACGTCTGTTTTCGCCGAGTAGTTGATCTCCGAGTGCAGGATGCCGGTGCCAGCCGACATCCGCTGGGCGTCGCCAGGCACGATCAGGCCACGGTTCCCCTGAGAGTCCTTGTGCTCGAGCTCGCCCTCCAGCACCCAGGTGACGATCTCCATGTCGCGGTGGGGGTGGGTGTCGAAGCCGGTGCCGGCCTTGACCACGTCGTCGTTGGAGACGAGCAACAGCCCGAAGTGGGTGTTCTGGGGGTCGTAGTGGTGGCCGAAGCTGAAGCTGTGCCGCGAGTCGAGCCAGCGCATCTTGGTGTGGAAGCGGTCCTCGGAGCGGCGGATGTCGACGACGGGAGTGGTCAGGGTCATGGTACGGTGCCTCCGCTCGCACACACGCCGAGTGGGGTGGCGCGAGCTGAAGCCTGCCGGGGCACGGTCCGGACAGGTGACTGAGTGCTTCGGCGCCCGGCTGGCGGCGGATCGTTCAGTCATGAACTGTAACCAGCGGAACGGCGCGATGTATTCCCGGCCGGTGCGCCGACCGTCCGTCAGCAGCGTGGCCGGGCTCTTGCCCGCCGGCGAGCATCGGCGAGGATACGCGAAACACCGGGCAGCATGGGAGATGACACGATGATTCACCCGGGCCGGCAGGTGTCCCGTGTCTACGACCAGGACGGCTACCGTTGCCGGCTCGAGTGGGGGCGGCGCGGCGCCCGTGTGGCCGCCGAGCGCGGGGACGTCCTGGTGGTGGTCGACGTGCTCTCGTTCTCGACGGCGGCGGTGACGGCGGTCCAGCACGGCGGCATCGTGGTGCCGTGCGCCTGGTCCGACGATCCGGCTGCGCTGGGGGCCAGGATCGGCGCCGAGGCGGCGGTCAGCCGATACGAGGTGCCCCAGCGGGGACGCTTCTCGCTCTCGCCGCCCACGATGACCGCTGTCGAGCCGGGCACGCGGGTGGTGCTGGCGTCCCCGAACGGCGCGACGTGCAGCCGCTTCGGCCGGGAGGTGCCCCACCTGCTGGTCGGAGCGCTGGTGAACGCGCGAGCTACTGCCGAGGCTGTCGCGCACCTGCTGGCGACGACCGATCTTGCGGTGACGGTCCTGGCCTGCGGCGAACGCTGGCGGGAGCCGAACGAAGACGGCGAGCTGCGGTTCGCGATCGAGGACTACCTGGGGGCGGGAGCCATCATCGCGGGAGTGCCGGCCGCGTTCTCCCGGTCGCCTGAAGCTCGGCTCTGCGAGGGATCGTTTCGTGACCTCGACGGCGACCTTGCTCAGTTCCTGTTCGAGTCTGGCTCCGGCCGCGAGCTCCGGGCGGCTGGCTTCCCCCAGGACGTCGAGCACGCAGCCCGCCTGGACGTCTACGACGCCGTGCCGGCGATGCATGGGGACGAGCTGGTCGCCGGGTCATCCGCACCGCGAGCTTCGGCAGACGCTGAGTAGACCCTACTCCACGCATCACGCACCACGTGTGTCGGGGTATGATGGGGGCGTTGAGCCAGCACGTTTCGCAGATCGAGGTCGATGCCGGGGCGCCCGTCCAGACCGCCGGTGGTCTCTGGGCCGCGATTCTGCGCGTGTACCCGGCGCTGGCCGTCCCCGAGTTCCGCCTGCTCTGGTCGATGTCGTTCCCGTCCACGATGTGCTGGTCGCTGTGTAGTGTTGCGACCGGGTACGCGGCGCTGACGCTCTCGGGATCAGCGACGGCATTGGGGATCGTGACGAGCCTCGGCGGCCTGCCGACGCTGCTGTTGGCGCCGATTGGCGGAGTCGTCGCGGATCGCTTCCCGCGCAAGAACGTGCTCTTTTTCAGCCAGGCGCTGCTGGCCTCTGGCGCCATCGCGCTGGCGGTCCTGAGCCTGCTGGACATGCTGGAGGTCTGGCACCTGGGCGCGCTGGGTCTGCTCCAGGGGGTCGCGTTCTCCTTCAATATGCCGGCTCGGCAGTCGCTGCTGATGGAGGTGGTCGGGCCGCGCCTGACCCGCAGCGCCGCCGCGATGAACAGCATGGCCCCGAACTTCTCGCGCGTGGTGGGGCCGAGCGTGGCCGGCGTCATGCTGGCGACGCCCGGGATCGGCGTGGCCGGGGTGTTCGTGACCATGGTGGTGCTCTATGCCATCGTGATCGCGTCGCTGTTCCGGCTGCCGAAGAGTCGCCGACCAGCCCAGGTGGTGGGTGGCGTGAGCGCGGTTTGGGAGTCGCTGCTGGAGGGGTTCCGCTACATTCTCGGCTCGCCGATTCACCGTGGGCTGCTCGGAGCGGCGTTCGTCTTGCTGGTGCTCGGAGCGCCGGTCCTGCTGATCATGCCGGTCTTCTCGGAGCACGTGTTCGCGGTCGGGGCGACGGGCCTGGGGCTGCTGCTCTCGGCGAACGGGATCGGCGCGCTGATCGGGACGTTCGGG
>JAXLXF010000068.1:0-23922 GCA_046328125.1 Chloroflexota bacterium | reverse complement strand
ATCTCACGCCGCCGTCAGCCGAGTCACGCCGCTCGTGATAAAGAACCTCACCCCGGTGGGCGCACCAGCAGCACGCCCCACGGCGCGCAGAGCAGGCCGATGCCGATGGCGGCCACGATGGAGCTGCGCCGGCGCCGAAACCCGAGCACGCGGTCCGCGATCACGAAGCCAGCAGCGGCGGTCACCAGCATCGCGGCCGGCATCGCCGTCAACGAGCGGCCGAACAGCAGCAGGTACGCCACACTCAGCGGCACCGTCGCCGCCGTCAGCACGAGTGCCGCCAGCGCCGTCCGACTCACCGAGAACGCCATGATCAGCCGAACAGTCAACACCACGCTCGCCAGAACGGCGAAATTCCAGACGTACGTCAGCCCAATGCCGACCGGCGAGATCAGGGCGTCCATCTGTCCGGCACGGGGAGGAGGGCGGGGCGCTCGGGCGCGAGGCGGCGCTCAGCCAAGCAGCGCGTACACCTTGTCCAGCAGCGCGATTGGGCTGAACGGCTTGACGAAATAGTCGTCGGCGGACGCCTCGAACGCGCGGGTACGATCCACGTCGCTGCCGCTGGCAGTCAACATCACGATCTTAATGTGGGCGGTGGTCGGGTCCGCCTTGAGCAGCCGGCACACTTCGAGGCCGTTCTTGCGGGGCATGTTGATGTCCAGCAGGATCAAGGACGGCAGGCTATCCCGTGCGATGGTCAGTGTCTCCTCGCCGTCCGCCGCCGCGAGCAGATGGAAATGCTCCGAGCCGAGCGTCGCCCCGACGAGCCGGCGCAGGCCGGGATCGTCGTCAGCGAGCAGGACTGTGCGCTTGTTCATGACGCTGCAACTCCGGCGGAGACTGGTTCTCGTCCTGGTCGTCTGCCGCCACACAGACGCTGTCCCGGCCCTGGCGCTTCGCCGCGTAGAGCGCGGAATCGGCCACCCGCACGAGATCGACCGCGTTGAGATTGGGATGCGCTGCCGACACGCCGCCGACGCTGATCGAGACGTGGAACGGCGCCGCGCCCTCGGTCACCAGCGGCTGGAGCGCCCGCACCGCGCGGCGGAGCTTCTCGCCGACGGCACGCACGCCGCGCGGCCCGAGCCCCGGCAGGATGATGGCGAACTCCTCACCGCCATAGCGCGCCGCCACGTCGGTCTGGCGCAGGTTCGTGCGGAGCACCTGGGCGATGCTCCGCAGCACGTCGTCCCCGACCGGGTGCCCGAACGTGTCGTTCACGCGCTTGAAGTTGTCCACGTCGATCATCAAGAAGCCTAACGCATAGCCGAGCCGACTGGCGCGGGCGATCTCCATCGCCAGCGCCTCGCGGAAGAAGCGGTGATTGGACAGGCCCGTCAGCGGGTCCGTCACGGCGAGGCGCTGGGTCTGCTCGTACAGGCGGGCGTTGTGGATCGCGGCGGCAGCCTCGGCGGCCACCAGCTCGGCCAGCTTCCGGTCGTCGTCCACCAGCGGCGCGCCGTGTGACCTGACCACGTGGAGCGCGCCCACGACCACGCCGCTCGCGCGCATCGCCACCAGCAGCGCGCGCGCGTCTTCGCGGATGGTCGCCTGCTCCGAGCCGGCCAGAACCGGGCCGAGGGGCGGGTCTTTCACCGCGAGGCGATCGGGCGGGAGCAGCGCCGCGTCGCCGAGCTGCGCGGCCATGACGGCATCGGCGCCGTCTACCAGATAGATACAGCTCGCCTGGTTCGCCACCAGCCGGCCGACGCCTTCGAGCGTTCGGGCCATCACCTCGCCCGGCTCCAGCACCGACCCGATCATCGTGCTGACCCGATGCAGCTCGTTCATGTAGCCGAGCTGGCGGCGGAGCTCGGCAAACGTCCGCCGTAGATCCTCGGCGTAGATCTCCAGCTGCCGCTGCGACGCCTCGAGCTCGCGCACGCGCGCTCGCAGGTGGTGGAGCTCGGTCTCCTCAGGGCTCATACCGGCATGCACTCAGCGGCGTACGTCGGCCGCGACGAGCGCATCACGGCCGGCCCCGGCGCGAAGTGCCCTCTTGCGTCGTAGCCAGCGCCAGCCAGTTGAGATCCACGAAACTCCCCAATCTACCGGTGCGATCAGGAGCGGTGCGAGGTAGAGAAGGTACGTGGTGTCCGACATGTACGGATGCCAGAAGTGATGATAGTACATGACCGTCACGGACGAGAGACTGAGACCGAGCAGTACCTTCGCCGTCGTCGACTCCCAGCCGAGCACGACCGCCAGCGCAAGCGGCCAGCTGAAGTACCACGGCAAGACCCACGTGTTCACAACGATCAAGAACACCGTCATGACCCGGGCACCGGCGCCGGCAATGCCAAGTCCGCCGCGCACCCGCCACAGCTCGACGGCGATCCAGATCAGGAAGAACGCCCGTGCCGCGTTCTTGATCGTGTCGCGCCACTGCTCCAGCGCCGCCATCGGCTCGATGGTGCCCGGCGCCTGCGTCAGCTGACGACTCGCGAACTGGAGGGCCAGGATATCCGGCGTGTAGTTGTTGTACATCGGCCCTTGCGACCAGTTGACGATCGGGGCGATCGTCTCGGGGCCGTTCCACCACGGGAAGTAGAATGCCAGGATCACCACCACGACGCTCGCGACTGACAGGACGCCGACCCCGAAGAATCGCGGCCAGCTCTTCTGATCGCGCGCCCAGGCCATAGCGTAGAACGGCAGCAGGAACAGGCTGGTCATCTTCAGCAGCATCGAGATCGCCACCGCCACGATGCCGGTCCAGCGCGCTGCCGAGACGTACAGCCCAAGCCCGAACAGCATCATCGCGACCATCAGGGCGTCGTTGTGGCCGTTGCCGCCGAACTCGAAGATCACCAGCGGGTTCCAGGCGTACATCACCACGGCTTCCAGGACGTGGCCCGGCCGCAGCCGGTGGACGACGTACGCCAGGCACCCGACCGCCACGAAGTGCCCCAGGTTCACCAACGCCTTGTAGGCCAGGACTTTGTCCACCTCGCTGCTGGTGGCGACCGCTCGCGCGAGCGGGATCGTCAGGTCGATCCAGGCCGGACCGTAGATCGACGGCGCACTCTGCCAGAGCGGGTGAATCCAGTTGAAGATCCGCACGTCAGGGAACATCGAGGGCACGCTGGTGTACGGGTTGACGCGCAGCACGCCGGCGATGTGGCTGTACATGACGTACGAGAACATGTCGGTGGTGTACAGGCCGGGCATCGCGAACAGCGTGGCGTGGAACGCCAGCGGCGGGGCCACCACCGCCACGACGCCGACGACCGGCGGCAGCCCGGCCCGCACCAGCAGGATCGCCACGATGTACAGGACGAACGCCCCGATGAACGCCTGCATCAAGGCGTCCACCAGGAAGTCCAGCGAACGCGACGCGCCCGGCCAGAACTGCTCGAAGCGGGTGAGCAGCACGAGCAGCCGCTCCCAGACGGCCGGGTACTCCACCAGGTACTCGTAGGTGTAGTCCGTCGCCTGGGTCATGAAGTACGAGAGCGGCCAGATGAAGACGTAGACGATCTCCGTCAGGCCGGCCAGCGCCAGCAGCAGGACGAGCCGCAGCCACGGCAGCGTCGCCCAGAGAGCGCTGCGCGGACGCCGCTCAGGACGCACGGAGACTGGCCCCAGCTCCTCGATTCGAGGGGCAGGAGGGCTCTCCGGGCGTGGCCTGGCCTCGAGCTCAGGGACGACCGTCATCGACGCGTCAGAGGAAGAAAACCTCAGCCGATTTTGCGGGCGAAGGTCATGAAGATATCGCCCAGGTCCACGGCCACGAGGCGATCACCCTGCCCCGCCTGCCGCACGACCCAGTCCAGCACCTTGTACAACGGCTTGCAGTACGGCTCGACTCGCGACACGAGGTAGGAGAGCCGGACCACTCGGCGGTGAGGCGTCACCTCGACCACGCGATAGCCGGCCTTGGTCAGCATGTTGTGCAGCGTGCGCCGCGAGAAGTACACCAGGTGCATCTGCATGTACCAGGGCCAGCGGCGCCCGGCCAGCCGCGGGAACAGCGCGTCCACGTTCATCGTCGAGACGGCCAGCAGCCCGTCCGGCTTCAGGATCCGGTGCATCCGCTTCAGCTCGCTGAGTGGGTCGGACAGGTGCTCGACGACATCCCACATCGTGACCACGTCGAACGACTCGTCCTCGAAATGGACGTCTTCGAGGGTGCCGTGGCGGACGTCCAGCCCCTTCTCGCGGCCGCGCTCGACCGAGTACCGCGACGGCTCGACGCCGGTCACGTCCCAGCCGTGGTCGCGGGCGACCTCCAGGAACATCCCGAGGTGGCAGCCGACGTCCAGGATCTTGCCGGTCCGCTCGTGCTTGTGGACCGCTTCGAGATCCCGCGTGAACGTCTCGATCCGGCCGCTGCGCTCCTCTTCGTACCGGGTGTCCACCACGCCGTCATAGGCGTCGATGATCTCCTCGGCCGAGGGAACCGGGCTCTGGTAGACCAGCCCGCAACGCCGGCAGCGGACGATCGGTCCGCACATGCCGTACGCGGTGCTGGTGCAGGCGTACACGTCTGACGATGGTCCGTGACCGTTCCGACGCTCGGCGGCGGGGTAGATCTCCTGTGCGTCCCAGCTACCACAGAGATTGCAAGGCACACTTTCGAGCGTTTCGGGAAGTAGGATCTCTAGCTCTGCCGACATCGCACCTTCAGCGGCCGCGGCCCGGGATACTCGACGCGTGAGCCGACGGTCCTCGTGGGGAAGCCAGCGGTCATCGCATTCGGCAGGCGCATTCGCAAGAACCGTACCTCGCACGCGACCGTGGCGGGGATGCGGCCTGCCCGGCGTCGACGGACCGACCACATGACGCGCACCGGCGGTACGGTGCCGTGCAGCTGCGGACGGACCGTCGGCGTGGTGGAGCGCATCACGCGCTAAAGGGTACGGGGTTTCGTCGCGAACGTCAACACGGACGAGTAGGCGGTAGGCGGTAGGCAGTAGGCGGTACGAGCCGAGACATGGCGTTCACGATACATGAGTCGCATCCGTCTTCTTCGTCACAATTGCCTACCGCCTACCGCCTACCGCCTACCGCCTACCGCCTACCGCCTACTGCCTACCGCCTACCGCCTACCGCCTACTCGTGAATCACCAGCGGCGTGCCGACCGTTGCGAAGCCCCAGAACCAGGCCGCGTCCGACGGCGTCATCCCGATGCAGCCATGGCTGCCGGGCATCCCGAACGTCGCCGGGCGGCGCCAGTAGTTCTCGTGGACGGCGGCGCCGTCCTCGGTGAAGTACTGCACGTAGCGGACGTCCTCGACCTTGTAGCTGGCGCCAGCACCACGCGGCCCCTGGCCGACCAGCGTCGAGCCGTCCATCGTGTCCTTCTCGACGCGCCGGAGCACCGGGAACACGCCGACCGGCGTCTCCCAGCCGGGCCTGCCCGTCGAGATCAGCACGGTCCTGACGGCGGTCCGGCCGTCGTACGCTGTCGCGACCTGATCGGTCAGGTTCACGTCCACCCAGCGGCCCTCGGTCGGGGCATTCTCCGGCAGCGCAGACGGAGCGGTCACCGGATCGCGCCTGAGCGCCGTCGAGAAGACGAATGTGCCATCGGCAAGCTCGGCCCAGGTGTCGTTGGCCGGCTCGACCTCTTCGCCAGTCACCCATCGCACCACCTGGACCGGCGTTCCCGCCAGCAGATCCCCAACCGGCGGCTTGGCGCGGTTTGGCTCGGAGCGGCGATTGGCGGTCTGCCCCGCCACGCCGTGCCAGCTGGTGGCGGCGGCTGGGACCGCGATCCTGCCGATGCTCGCCCCGAGGTCGCCCAACACGCCCGGGCGAACCGGCGCTCGCTGCGTCGTCGTGGACGATCCGCCGTCGCTGAGCGCGGGCGCGGACACGGCGGGGGGAGTCGGGTGCTGCTGCTCGGCGTACGCGATCGACAGGCCCACGACGGCCTCCTGTGACCTTGTCAGTGGCGTTGAGAGCGTCTGCGCCGTCACGAGTGTCAGCGCGCCGAACAGCAGATGCAGGATTGCGCGCGGCGTTCTGCCCAGGCGGGCGACACGCCGCCGCGATGCCTGGGGGCGACGCTGGCGCTGGCCGGCGATGGTGAGCGCGCGGTGACTGTGATGCGTGCGGTTCATCTGAAGTACAGCTCGGTCCTGAGATCGGGGGATCTCGTCAGGTGTGCTGTACTCAGCGTACCGCCGTGGTTGCGGGCCGGCTGTCACCAGTAGCAAGAGCGAAGTGTCAATCTGCCGACACTCGCCGGAAACTGTGACGCGCTCGTCTCGCCACGCCAGGAGCGAGGCGGCTCAGGCCAGGGCACTCAGGCAGAGGCTGTCTCGGACTCCGCCGCGTTCGCCGCCACGGTCGCTCGTGCCTTTGCGAGCTCTTCCTGATACCGCTGCTGCCCCACGAAGAACCCGACTCTGGCCGACACCTGGCGAATGCTGTCGCGGACTGTCAGGTCGAGGGCATCAACTTCGAGGATCACTTGCTGGAGGTCGGTGAGCTGTTCTGCCATAACGCCGTCATGATACCGGCAGGCCGCGTCGGTGTCCAGGCGCCGGTTACCTCGGGGTGTGCGTCAAATCTTTCTGGGCGCGATAAATCGCGCCCGTACAAGGCATCGTCCCCTGGTACGGGCGCGATTTATCGCGCCCCAGGTGTCTGGCTCAGCACAAAACTCTGACGCACACCCGTTACCTCGTCAGCGGCGGCCGAACGTCACCCGGCGGACCGCCACGTCCAGCGGCACCAGCAGCAGCGCCGCCAGCGCAAACCACCACCAGATCGGCGTCTGGCGCTCGCCGCGCGTGCCGGCATCGCGGTCGAACGCCTGGTGCGGGTCCGCGATCTGCTTGCCGCCCGTCCGCGCCGCCAGCCGTTCGAGCAGCGCCGTGTTGATCCCCACCGACCGCTGCTCGGCGCCGCCCAGCACCGTGAAGCCGAGGGTCTCCTCGCGCGCGACCTGCCCATTCTCGTACTGGACGAAGTGGGCCTGATAGGCGCCCGGATCGGCAATCGTCGTCGAGAGCGCGTAGGTGCCGGGCGCGGTCTGCGGCAGCTTCACCTCGCGCGCCGTGCCCTTGGGGTCGGTGATCGTCACCCGCGTGTCCAGCAGGTCGCCAAACCGACCGTCCGGCCGCACGCTCTGGGCACGTAGCGTCACCTGATCGCCCACCACTTCGGCGTCCACCGGGAACGTCGCACGGGTCGGCTCGGGGAACGTCCAGCGGACTGCCTGCTCCCAGAACCGCTGCCCCTCCGACCAGTTCCGCCACTCCTGGGTCCAGGGGCCGCTCGTGTCCGACGTCCAGGCAACCACCCGCCCCAGCCCCTGCTGCCAGTGCGCCAGCAGCGGATCGCCGCGATCCGAGGTCAACGCCGTTACGGCGCGCGGTCTGGGCGCCGTCGTCACGTACCCCGCCAGCGTCGGCAGCGTCGAGCCGGTCAAGCCGAGCATGATCGGGCTGGGCGCCGTCAGCTGCGGCAGGATCCGGCCCTCGACCAGCGAGCTACGGGTCGCGATGGTCGTCTCTTTCGAGGTGATGCGCGGGATGTCGCCCGACCGCTCGGTGAAGTAGTAGCGGCCAGCCCCCATCTGGGCCAGCGCCGTCAGCAGCTTGGTGTCGGAGTCGCTGCCGACCGCGATCGTCGAGAGGGTGATCTGCTCGGCCTGCATCTTGGCGACCAGCGTCGGGTAGTCGGCGTCGAACGACTGCCCGTCCGTCAGCAGGATGATGTGCTTCAGCTTGGCGTCGCTGGCGGCAGCGGCCTTGTACGCCTCTTCCAGCGCCGGGTAGATGCTCGTACCACCGTCAGCCTTCATCCGACTGATCTGGGTCTGCGCATTGGTGAGATCGGCGCCGCCGGCGATCTTGAACGGCTTGACCACCCAGGCAAAGCGGCTGTCGAAGCCGAGCACGCCAAGCGTGTCGTTCGGACGCAGCGCCTCCACCGACCGAATCGCGGCCTCGCGAGCCATCGCCATCTTCGAGACGTCGCTCCGGTACAGGTCCATGCTGCCGGACTTGTCGATCACCAGGAACAGCGCGATGGTGCTCTCGTCGCGGCGGGGCGGCGGGGCCGGCGAGACCGGCAGCATGTCGTCCAGCACGCTGCCCTGGTAGCCGCCGAGCGCGTAGCTCGTGTTGCCACCCGCCACGAACAGCCCGCGCCCCATGTCCTGGACGAAACGCTGGATCGTCCGCTGCTGATCGAGGGTGAGCTGCGTGGCGGCGACGTTCGCCATCGCGATCCCGTCGAACTTGTCCAGCTGCTCCGGACGGGCCGGAATCGTGGTCGGCGGCTGCACGTCAACCTGCATCCCGGCGTCGCCGAGCGCCTTCGCCAGCGCCGCGCCCTCGCCCGGCCGTCCCTCCAGCACCAGCACCTGGCCCGGCGCCTTCACCACCGTCACCGCCTCGCCGACGTTGTTGTCGGTGCGGGTGTCGGCCTGGGGCGCGATCTCGGCACGGATGACGCGCGCCCCGCTGGAGCGCACCCGGACCGGCAGCGTCAAACGGCTCGTGCCGGCCACCACGTCCACCTGATCTGTCGCCGTCTCGCGCCCGTCGATCGAGAGCTTGATGCCGACCTTCGTGGCGACGGTGCTGTCCACCACCACGACGGTCTCGAACATCGCGCCTTCGCGGGTGAAGCCGGGCACTTCCACCGAGCGGATCGCCACCTCGGGCGCTTCGGCGGCGGCCGGCAGGCCGGCGTAGGCGATCTCCAGCCCGCCCCGCGAGGCGTCCAACGCGGCGCGCTCGGCGTCGCCCAGGTTCTCCCAGCCGTCCGAGACGACCACCACGCGGCGCGTGCCTCGCCCAGGCAAGAGATCGCCGGCCAGCCGGATCGCCGATTCCAGGTTCGTCGCCGTGCCGTCCACCGGCTGCTCGGGGCTGCCCGGACGGTCGGCGACGGCCTGCCGCCCGAACCGCACCATCGTGACTTTGTCGTCCGGCCGGACTTCGGAGATCGCGCCCTGGAGCCACTGATCGGCAGCGGCGCGGATCGGGCCGCTCATGCTCTCCGAGCGGTCGATCACGAGCGCCGCCGTGACGTGCTCGTCGGTCGCCCAGAGGGTCGGGCGGGCCTGCGCCACGATCAAGAGGCAGAGGATCAGCGTACGCAAGATGGCGGCGGTCCCGCGCCGCCAGCCGGACGCTCGCCGCAGCCACGGCGCCGCCAGCATCAAGATGAACGGGACCAGGATCAGCGCGAAGAGCCAGTACGGCTGCTCGAACGTGAACCGCAGCGGGCCGTTCAGCTCGCCGAGCAGCTTCGAGAGCTCGGACGGCACCCGCACCGACGGCAGACTCGGCAGCCGGTTCAGCAGGTCGGTCAGCCAGCTGATGAACTGGTTCATGCGCCGCGCCGCCCAAACCGCCACCACTCGAACACGAGCAGCAGCAGCACCCCGGTCAGCAGGTACGGCCAGATCTCCAGCGGCGTCAGGATCGACTCGCTGCCCGGCTTCGGCGGGACCGTCACGGCCGGCCGCTGCTTCGGCGCGATCGAGGACTCGACGTCGTCCGTCATGTTGACGGCGAAGATGCGCGGCTCGCCGGCCCCGACTCCAGACTCGCGGATGACGTACCGCCCGGGCAGCTCGATCTCCTCCAGCCGCACCGAGCCCTGCTCGGGGGTGAGCCGCTTCTGCTCGCCGTTCGGCATCTCCAGCGAGATCGAGCTGATGCCAGGTCCGACCGGCAGCGTCACCGTGCGCCCGGGGATCAACGACGGCGCCAGATCACCACCGCCCAGGAACGAGATCGCGTTGGCGACCAGCAGCGGGAAGGCGATCATCCGGTCGATGCCGGACGCCGACGGGTCGAAGCCGAGCCCGATCACCGACCGGCCCTCTTCGCGCCCCTCGACGATCAGCGGCCCGCCCGGCGACTCGGCCACCACCCGCGCCCACGCCGGCGTCTGGAACGGCGATGCTTTCGCCAGCCGCACCGCCGACAGGTCAACCGACTGGAGCAGCGGGTGACGCGGGTCGAAGTCGCTGAACTGGACGCCCTGGATCTCCGGCTTTGTGGTCAGGAGCTTCTGGCCCGCCGGCGGATTCACCACGATCAGCTGGCCGCTCGGCAGGGTGTTCGGGATCACGCCGTCCAGCACCACGATCTCCGCGCCGGAGCCGTCGTACTTCTCGGGCGTGACCGTGTCCACGGTGAGATCGGGGATGGCGCGGAGCGCTCGCTCCAGCGCCTCCGGCCGGCGGGTCACCAGCAGCACCCGCCGCACGAACCCGATGTCCACGCTGACCTCGGCGAAGTCGTCGGACGGGAGCGAGTCGCCGCCGGCCAGCTTGACGGCCACCCGCCTCGTGCCGGCCGGCACCTCGAACGCCGCCACGGTCGAGCCCTTCGCCGCCAGGTCCACATCACGACGGTCGCTGAGCACGTCGTCCACGAACAGGCTCAACCCGACCCGCGCCGGCTGGTCGCCGTAGTTGGCGAGCCTGGCCACCGCGCTCTGGGTGCCCGGTCCGCCCGGCTGGCGGGCGACGCTCAGGCCGGTCACCGCTCGGTTGTTCCCGTCCCGCCCGACCATGTCGAAACGAGTCGAGACGCCGAGCGTCGAGAGGTCGCCCGGATCGACGAACGCGCCGTCCGTGAACACGACGATCTCCGGCGTCCGGTCCTCCGAGCGCCGCGCCAAGTCCGAGGCGACGAACAGCGCCTCGCGCATGGTCGTGGTGCCGCCGCCGGGCCGCACGTCGCCGAGCGCGCCCTGCGCCGTGAGGGAGTCCACAGCCGTCACGACCGGGCGCGGCCGCGGGCCGGCCCGCACGATGGTCGCCACGTCGGACGGCCCCAACCCGACCAGCAGCAGCCGCGCACGGCGCACCGCCTCGTCGAACCGGGTCGGCCGCTCGTCGGTCGCCAGCATGCTGCCGGACGCGTCCAGCACTAGCACGAGATGGCGGCCGGGCGGCGTGGTGACCCGCGGCATCGCCAGCGCGAACGAGGCCGCCGCGATGGCGAGCAGTTGGAGCAGCAGCACCAGCGTCAGCCTCGGCGGGCGCCAGCGGCGGGCCACTTCCGGGTCGCGGCCCAGGTCGCGCCAGAGGAAGGTGCTCGGGACCAGCTGCCGAGTCGCAGCCGCACGCAGCAGGTGCAGGATGACGACGAGCGGGATCAGGCCCAGGAGCCAGAACGCAGCTGGCTGGAGGAAGGTCATCGGGGCCGGGCACCCCTCGCCAACGCGAACGACCGCCAGTCCGAGCCGGGCACGATTCGAGCCAGTCCGACGAGTGACGGCAAGGTGGTCAGAGTCCTTCCGGGCGTGTCCCTGACTGTACCAGACCACCTGTCCTGGGCGGTCGTTTTACGTCGAGCGTATCTGCTTCGTTATGCCCTGGAACGAGCGCCGGCTGGCTCGGGGGACTCCTCGGGCAGCTTCAGCGAGACGACCGTGCTCACGCCCACCGTGTCCATCGAGATCCCGTAGAGCGCCCGCGCCGACTCCATCGTCGCCCGGTTGTGCGAGACCACCACAAACTGGGTCCGGTCGCTCAGCTCGGTCAGGACGGACGTGAAGCGCCGCACGTTCGACTCGTCCAGCGCGGCGTCCACCTCGTCCAGGACGCAGAACGGGGCCGGGTTCGTCTTCAGGAGCGCGAAGATCAGCGCCACCATCGTCAGGGCGCGCTCGCCGCCCGAGAGGCTGACTAGTGGCTGCAATCGCTTCCCAGGCGGTCGTGCCACGATGTCCACGCCGCTGTCCAGCACGTCGTCAGGCTTGCTGAGCACCAGCTCGGCGTGGCCGCCCGCGAACAGCCGCGCGAAATACTCCCCGAACGCCGCGTTCACGTTCGCAAACGCCGTGTCGAACGCCGACCGCATCAGCTCGGTCAGCTCCTCCATGACCTGCCGCAGCTCTTCGCCGGCTTTGTCGAGGTCGGCGGTCTGTTCGACGAGGAACTGGTGCCGCTCGCTCAGCTCGCGGTACTCGGTCAGGGTCGCCTCGCCCACGTCGCCGATCTGGCGCAGCTCGCGCCGCAGGACGGCCATCCGCCGCCGGGCCGCTTCCGGATCGAACGGCCGATCGGCATCGTCCTCGGCGGACTGCTCGACTTCGGCTGGCTCGTCGCCCAGGTCGAGCCGCAGCTGCAACGAGCCGTCCGCGCCGGCCAGGTCGTCCACGTACTCCTGCGCCTCGCGGCGAACCCGCTCCAGCCGGTCCGACGCCCGACCTTCGGCGATGGCGGTCGCCTCCACCACCGTCCGCCCAGATCGTGCGACCGCTCGCAGCTCGACGGCGCGCTGCTCGATCGCCTCGCGCTTCGCGCGGGCCTGCTGTCGGGTTTCGCGGGCCGCTGCAAGCTGCGCAAGAAGCGGCTCGACGGCCTCCTCAGCCTGCCGGAGCCGGTGCCGCTGCTCGTCAACCGTTGCACGGAGCTCGGCGCGACGGCGGTCCTCGCCGGCCAGGCGGGACTCGGCTTCCGCGACCGCCCGCCGCGCCGACTCTTGGTCGGCCGCCAGCCGCGAGACCAGCGCCTCGATGCCCTGAAGCTCGGCCCGCGAGCGCGCGAGGTCGGCCTGCTGGCTCGCCCGCGACGCTCGCGACGCCGACAGCCGATCCGCGAGCCCGACCCGCGCCGCTTCGGCCTGCTCCAGCGCCGCGACGCCGGCCGCGCGCCTGAGATCGACCTCGCCGCGCCGCGCGACAGCCCGCGTCAGTTGGTCTCGTGCCCGCGCGAGGTCGGCCTCCAGAGCTGGCCCGGCCCCCTGGGCCTCGCGGTGCTCGCGCTCGGTCCGCGACGTCTGGACGGTCGCGGCCTGTGCCGCGAGGGCCGCCTTACGGTCGGCAGCTTCGGCAGCGGTGAGCGCGTCGCGGACGGCCCGTTCCTCGCCGGCCATGAGGTTCGCACGGGAGCTTGCTTCGCCCAGTTGCCGCTCGACCGCCGCCAGCGCCTCGTTCGCGGCATCGAGCTGCTGCTGGACGGCCGCCAACTCGCCGCGCCGCCGCACCAGCCGCTCGGTCTGGCGGTCGCGGCCGGCCCACCACTCGCCGGTCCAGCGGATCACGACGCCGTCGAGCGTCGCGACCTGCCAGCCGGCTGGCAGGTCTGGCGATTCGGCGAGCCGCCGGGCCACCTCGCGGGCCGCCTCCAGGTCCGAGACGACCACCGTCGTGCCGAGCGTGCCAGTCACGATGTGGGCCAGATCGGGCGCTGGCTCGACCAGCTCGTCGGCGTACCCGACGATCTCCAGGCCAGCCAGGAGACGCGTCGCGCCAAGGCGGAAGTCGGCACGCTCGTGGCCGTTGGGCGGGGTGTCCACGCTCAGCAGGCCGGTGCGGTCGGCGTCGCGAGACTGGAGCAGCCGCAACGCCCGCTCGGCGCCACGCTCGCTCTCCACGACCACCACCTGCGCCCGATCCCCGAGCACTGCGCCGATGGCCGCCCGCAGCCGCTCTGGCACCGCGAGCTCGCCGCCGAGCAGCCCCCGCGCCCCGACCTCCTGGGACTTCAGCACCAGATCGCGGCCACTCCCCTTCTGGCTGCTGCCGCTCTCGTGGGCTGCCTGCCGCGCGATCTCCAGGCGCTGGCGGTCGCCGGCCAACCGGTGCTGCTCGGCGCGCAGCCGGTCTACGAGCTGGCGGCTCTCTTCGCGGCGGGCCTGGAGCGCATCGCGGCGCTGTCGGGCCTCGGTCAGGGCAGCAGCAGCCTGAGACGCATCAGCGGAGCGGGCGGCGGCCTGCGCCCGCGCCCGTTCCAGATCGCCGGCCAGCTGCTCCACGTCCTGCGCGAGCCGGGCCTGCCGGCGCTCCAGCCGCTCGATCCGGCCCCGGCCCTCGTCTACGGCGCCGGTCGCGTTGCGGAGCTCGCCGTCCAGGGCGCTCAACTGCTGACGGGCCGCCGCCACCGCCGCCTCGACGCGCTTCGCCTCCTGCTCGTCGGCCTCGCTGGCTCGCGCGCCGGCCAGGACCGCCCGCTCGGCGTCGTGGGATGCCGCCAGGAGCGCGTCGCGCTGCGCCGCGAGAGACGCTCGCTCGGCGGCGAGGCCGTCCATGCGCTCGCGCTGCCGGGCGAGCTCGGCCTGGAGACGGGTCTCGGCCTCGCCGGCGCCGGCCAGCCGCTCCTCGGCGCGCGCCAGCTCCCGCCCGATCTGGGCCGCTTCGTCACGGGCGGTGGCGAGGCGCGGCTCCAGCTCGGAGACGGTGGCGTCAGCCTGGGTGGCGGCACGGTCTGCCTCGCGGGCCAGCGTCTCCAGATCAGACAGCTCGGTCTCCTGGCGCTCGGCCTGCTGGCGGGCCGCTTCGGCGTCGGCGCGGGCCTTTTGCAGCTCGACGCGCGCCCCGGCCAGGGCGTGACGCAGCCAGCGCCCTGCTAAGCCGCCCAGCTCCTCGCGGAGCACCTGGGCGCGCTCGGCGCGCTGGGCCTGGACCCGCAGCCGCGCCACGTGTGGCTCCAGCTCGGCGATGACGGCCCGGCAGCGAAGCAGGTTCTCCTCGGTGCCGGCGAGGCGGGTCCGGGTCTCGTGGAGTCGGGTCTGGTGGCGACGGATGTCGGCGGCGTTGTCGATCACCACCCGCCGCTCCTCCGGCCGCTGGAGGATCAGCTCGTCCACCGAGCCCTGGCCCACCACGACGTACGCCTCGGCGTCCAGCGCGGCGTGGAGCAGCCACTGGTGGATGTCCTTCAGCCGCACCTTCGCACCGTTGACGAGGTACTCGGCCTCGCCGGAGCGGTACAGCCGCCGCGTGATCTTCACTTCCTCGTAGTCGAGCGGGATGCGGCCCTCGGCGTTGTCGAGCGTCAGCGAGACCTCGGCCAGCCCGAGCGGCTGCCGCCCCTGCGAGCCGACGAAGATCACGTCCTCGCCGCGCCGGCCACGGATCGCCCGCGCGTTCTGCTCGCCGAGCGCCCAGCGGACCGCGTCCGAGACGTTGCTCTTGCCGGAGCCGTTCGGGCCGCACAGCACCGAGATGCCCGGCTCGAACAGGAACGTCGTGCGGTTGGCGAAGCTCTTGAAGCCGACCAGATCGAGCCGCTTGAGATGCATCAGGTGGCCGGCGCCTCGGCGGCCTCGCGCTCGGGTGACAGCGCGTCGTCAGGCAGCGCGGCCCCGTCAGAGTCAGCCGTCAGCGCCTCTCCGACCGTGTTGGCCGGCGGGGCGACCTCCACCGGCATCGCCTCGATGGTCGCCAGCGCCTCGGCGGCAGCGGTCTGCTGGGCGGTCTGCTTGCTGCGCCCGTCGGCGACCGCTTCGACGCCGCCGCCGGCCCGCACCTTGACCGTGAAGACCGGGCTGTGGCCCGCTCCCGACACGTCCAGCACCTCGTAGGTCGGCGTCACCGAGAAGCGAGCCTGGCTGACCTGCTGGAGCCTCGACTTGGCGTCGATCACCTGGCGCTCGCCAACCTGGGCCAGGTCGTCACCCAGGAAGCGCGTCACCAGCGAGCGCGCCGCCCGGAAGCCACGGTCGATGTAGACGGCGCCCAGGACGGCCTCGAAGGCGCTGCTCAGCAGGGCGTCGCGGTTTCGGCCGCCGGCCCGGATCTCGCCCCGCCCGACCATCACGAACGCTCCGAGATCCAGCTCCCGCGCCCACTCGGCCAGCGACGACGCCCGCACCAGCGCCGAGCGCAGCAGCGTCAACTGGCCCTCGTCGCGGTCAGGGTAGGCGCGGAACAGCTGGTCGGAGACGAGCATCCCCAGCACCGAGTCGCCCAGAAACTCCAGCCGCTCGTTGGAGCCGAGCCCGCTCTCGCCCAGGTCGTTGGTCAGCGACTTGTGGATCAGGGCGTGGCGCAGCAGCGACCGGTCCTTGAACTCCACGCCGAGGCGGCGTTCGAGCTCGTCCAGGTCAGGCTCGGGGGGCAGGATGCTCTCGGAGTCAGACATCACTCACACCTGTGAACCTGAAACGTGCGAGTCGCATCGCAGGCGCGAGGACGGCGTCGTCCCACCCTTCGAGCAGCCGGCGCTCGGACCCAAGCGCCAGTAAGCCGCTCCAGGCGTCCAGCACGCTCTCGGTGAAGCGGAGGTTCTTGACCGGGCGGGTCACCTCGCCGTTCTCGATGAGGAAGGTGCCGTCTTTGGTGAGCCCGGTCAGCACCGCCTGGTCCGACTTCACCACGTTGACGTAGTTGAAGCGAGTGACCCAGAGGCCGCGCTCGATCCCTTTCGCGAGATCCGCGTGAGGCGTGTCGCCGGCCCCGACGATCAGGTGCGAGGGGAACGGCCCGAATGTGTTGGGGGCGGGCAGCGCGTGCCCCGTCGAGGCACGGCGGTCGCGGACGGCGGTTCGGGTGTCGTAGACGACGCCGGCCCCGACGCCGTTCGCGATCAGGTCCACGCGCTGGCTGGGGACGCCCTCGTAGTCGAAGCCGGCCGGCAGGCCAGCCGGGTCAGACGCGTCGTCCCAGACCGAGATCCCGGGGTCCACGATCTGCTGGCCAAGTCGGCCACGCAGGAAGCTGGTGCCCTCCTGGAGCGCCTGCGCCCCAAACCCCATGTAGGCGAGATAGAGCAGCATCTCGCCGACCGCGTACGACTCCAGCACGACCGGGTACTCGCCCGGCTCGACGCGGACGGCGCCGCGACTCCGGACCGCCTTGTCCACGGCCTCGCGGCCCAGCGCCTCGGCGTCGATGGCGTCCACGTCGGACGCCATCCGCTCGGCGTAGCCGGAGCCTTCGTCGTCCAGCACCACCGTCAGTAGGTGCGCGCGCGACCGAGCCTCGTACGCTCGCACGCCACGCGAGTTGGCGACGCCGACCTCGCCGGTCTCAGTGGAGCAGGCGCCGGACGCTTTGAGACCGCGCTCGTTCGCCAGGGCGCAGATCGGCTGGACCATCCCCGCGCGCCGCTCCGCCGAGCAATCAGCTGTCGCCTGCACGAAGCTCGGCACCCGGGGGGCTGGCCGCGGCGTGGGCAGGTCCGGCAGATCCGGGTCTTCGGGCTGCTGGCGCGCCGCCTCCAATGCTCGCTCCACCACCCGCGTCAGCGCGGCATCGGAGAGATCGTTGGTGGTCGCGACGCCGGCCCGCTTGCCGACGATGGCCCGCACCCGTACTTCGACGTTCCGCTCGGCCACGTTCTGGTGAATGCCGGAGTTGGCGAAGCGCGTCAACGACGAGTCCCTGCCGAGCACGACGACCTCGGTCTGGTCGGCTGATGAGGCCGCAAGCACGCGGTCGGCCAGCGCCTCGAACCCCGCGCGCCCTAGAAGCTGCTCGTCCATTGCCAGACTCTACCGCATCAGGCCGATCTGGACGCCACGCACCCTGATCGGCGCGGCCCCGTGCCCGACGTGCATCGACTGGGACGGCTGGCCCTTGCCGCAGTTCGGGGTGCCCCAGACCGTCCACTCACGGCCCACCGCGTCACAGGCGCCCCAGAAGCGCGGCGTGATCCCGGTGTAGGTCGCGTTCTTCAGCATCGCGCCGAGCTTGCCGCCCCGAATCTCCCAGGCGATCTCGGTGCCGAACTGGAAGTTGAGGCGCACGTCGTCGATGCTCCAGCTGCGGTTGGTCTGCATGTAGACCCCGCGGTCGGTGTCCGCGATCATGTCTTCGAGGGTCCAGTCGCCCGGTTCGAGGTTGACGTTGGTCATCCGGATCAGGGGAATTCTGCTCCAGCCGTCCGCGCGCATCGTGCCGTTGCTGGACTCACCCAGTCGGGCAGCCGTCTCGCGCGAGGTCAAGTAGTTCGTGAACGTGCCCCGGTCTACGATCACGGTGCGCTGGGCCGGCACGCCCTCGTCGTCGAAGCCGAACGTGCCGAGCGCGCCGGGGATGGTCGCGTCCGCCGCGATGGTGACCTGATCCGAGCCGTAGCGGTAGCTGCCGCGCTTGTCGAGCGTCAGGAAGCTGGTGCCGGCGTAGCTGGCCTCGGTGCCGAAGACGCGGTCCAGCTCGATCGGGTGGCCGCACGACTCGTGGACTTGCAGCGCGGCCTGGCTCGAATCGAGGATGACGGTGGTGACGTCCTCGGGGCACGGCTTCGCGGTCAGGAGCTGGACGGCCTCCTCGGCGATGCGGGCGGCGTTCTCGGTCAGCTGCATCGCCTGGAAGTACTCGTAGCCGGCCGTCGCGTGCTGGCGCCCGAAGCTCTGGGGGAACGAGCGCCGCTGGGCATCGCTGTCGCCGACCGCCAACGCCTCGATGCCGGCCCCGGTCTCGACGAGGGTCTGCTGGACGTAGCTGCCCTCGGTGGAGGCGAACGTCTTGGTGATCCGCAGGCACTCGAACGAGCCCTCGGTCACCGAGATGCCCTTGACCGAGCGCATGGCGGCATCGGCGTCCAGGAGCGCGGCCAGCTTCTGGTCGGCGCCGATGCTGAACGGGTCGATCTGGACGGGGGTGGCGTACGTCGCGATGGAGCGGATCGGCTCGCCGAGCTCGACTGGCTCCGCGCGGACGAGCGCGCTCGCCCGCGCGATCTCGACGGCCTGCCGGGCGATCCGCTCGATCTCGCGTCCGTCAACCCGCGACGAGCTGGCGAAGCCCCAGGCGCCGCCTGCGACCACCCGCATGCCGAACCCGACGCTCTCATCTTCGAGCAGACCGTCCGGGCGGCCGTTCTTGGCCGAGACGACCTGGCGCTCAATCCGCTCGATCCGGATATCGGCGTACGTTGCGCCGGCGGCCACCGCCGCGTCGAGGGCACGGTCGGTCAGATCGCGCATCGCGCGCCGCCCTTAGCGCGACAGATCGTGGACATCACCATACGGTGAGTGTAGGGGCGGCCATCTGGATCGGACAAGAGGGAGACCCCACCCTCATGGAGGCCGCAATGAATTGCGCCCATCGGGGTGGGGTCTCCCTGTTCTCAGCGCGCGGCGGGGCTTGGGGAGGGACTTGGAGAGGGGCTGGGAGCCGCGGCGGCGCCAGCAGCGGCAGCCGGGCTCGGGGAGGGCGTCACGGTGGCAGCCGGCTTGACGGCCGGCGTCGGCAGCGGCGTGCTGGCCGGCGGGTTCGGGTTGGCGCAGGCGCTCGCGACGACCAGGCCGGCGGCCGCCAGCGTCAGACAGGTGCGCCGCGTGAGTCGTGCACGTGCGCGCACGACCTCGGTAACCCTCGACATCCACATAGAAGCAGCATCCTCCAGCAAGAATCTCGACGCGGGTCAGCCAGGGCGGCCGGCCCGTCGAGCGACGAAAAAGATGAAGGCGCAAGTGCCCATTCTACACAATGTAGGCAGCGGCGCTCGCGTGCCCGTCAGGATAGCCGCCCGGCCCGCCGCGCACGACCCATGCCAGCCGCCAGGTCGATGGCGACCTCCATGTTCACCGCCTGCGCCTTGCCGGTCCCGGCGATGTCGAACGCGGTGCCGTGATCCACCGACGTGCGGATGATCGGCAGGCCAAGCGTGATGTTGACGGTGTCGTCGAAGCCGGCCAGCTTGGACGGGATGTGGCCCTGGTCGTGGTACATCGCGACTACGGCGTCGAACTCGCCTTTCAACGCCCGCAAGAAGACCGTGTCGCCGGGGATCGGGCCGTAGGCGTCGATGCCCTCGGCCTGGAGCGCGGCAGCGGCCGGCCGGATCTCGCGGTCGTCCTCGGGGCCGAACAGGCCGTTCTCGCCGGCGTGCGGGTTGATGCCGGCCAACGCGATCTTCGGCGGGCGGTCCACCAGGGGCGCCACCGCCTCGGCAGTCAGGCGGGCGACCCGCACCACGCGGTCGGCAGTCACCGAGCGGACCGCCTCCATCATCGACACGTGGGTCGAGACGTGCGAGACGCGCAGCCGGGGCGAGGCGAGCAGCATCGTGATGTCGTCCTCGCCGATGTCGCAGAGGTGGGCCAGCGCCTCAGTGTGGCCGGGGTACTTGTAGCCGCCGAGGTGCATCGCCTCCTTGTTGAGCGGCGCCGTCACGATGGCGTCGATCTCGTTCTTCAGCGCGAGGGTCACGGCCTTGTCCACGTACTCGAACGCCGCCGCGCCGTTGACGCCGTCCACCTTGCCGCGCGTCAGCGAATCGACAGGCCGGTTGCCGAGGTCGAGCACCCAGATCGCCGAGCCGTCCAACTGCTCGGGCACGATCCGGTCGACGACGTTCACTGGCAGGGTGCAGCCGACGATCCTGGCCGCCTCACGCACCACGCTGGCGTCGCCGATCACGACGGCGCGGGCCTTCGCCCTGATCTCGTCGTTCATCAGCGCCTTGACGGTGACTTCCGGCCCGACGCCCGCCGCGTCGCCCATCGTGATCCCGAGGATCGGCAGGTCGTCCACGCTCATGCTGCCTCCGGGCGGCCAGCTGCCGCGCCCGTTCCAACTGTTGTCCCCACAAGGATACGTCCACGACGGCCAGAATCCGTAGGCTCGCGAAGGCAGGGGATGTGCGTCAGGTCTTTGGGGGCGCGATGAATCGCGCCCGTACCAGGGGATCCTGCCTTGTACGGGCGCGATTCATCGCGCCCTGATTCATCGCGCCCTGATTCATCGCGCCCTGATTCATCGCGCCCTGATTCATCGCGCCCCGATTCATCGCGCCCCGATTCATCGCTCCCCCGGGTCCAGGCCGCGCGACCCGAGCACCGAGCGTCCGTTCTGTCATGTGGGCCGGACCGCGTTGCCTCCGCGCCTGAAGTTCGTCGTCGGAGCGAGCCTGTTGCGCCGTTCGCCAGCCATCATCTGTACGCCGACTCGGATCGCGGTCGTCGTGCTGCTGCTCGCGACGACGCTCCTCGTCCCAACGCGCACGCGAGCCCAGGACGAGCACCAGGGCATTCAGGCCGGCTGGGCCATCGACGACCTCGGGAACGTCAACTTCACGTCGTCGTTCTCGCTCCAGAGCCGGTACATGTACCAGGCCGAGGCCAGCTGGGTGCGGCTCAACTTCCGGCTCGGCGCCTGCTACCACGACTGGGTCAGCGTCGGCTGCAACGGCCGGACCGCCCTCCAGAGCTACGACGAGGTCGTGGACATCGCGCGGAACAACGGCTTCCAGGTGCTCGGGCTGATCGGGCACGAGTCGTGGCCGGGCGGCCAGGAAGACTGGACCGCCAACAACGCCGAGCACACCTCCGGCAACGGCGACAACCCGTACTTGCAGCACCTCGGCGACGACGCGGCGGCGGTGCTGGCGCGGGCCTTCAAGGAGAAGGTGAGCGCCTGGGAGATCTGGAACGAGCCGAATGCCTGGACCGAGCGCGACGACAAAGGGCGGCCGAAGGGCGGCAGCTTCATCTACCCGTCCGGGTTTGCCTGGGCGCTCACGCACGCCTACGAGGCGATCAAACAGGCGTGGCCGGACGCCATCGTGGTGTCGGGCGGACTGTTCGGGCACGACCTGGGCGACCCGGCGATCCTGTTCGCTCGCGATCCGTGCCCGACCGGCGTCCCGAGCGGCGCCGACTACCTGTGCGCGACGTACGAGATGGGCCTCGCGCAGGCCGGCTGGCGGCCGGGCGCCTATCCGTTCGACGACGTTGGCCAGCACATCTACATCGACGGCGGCAGCCCGACCTCTGAGGAGAAGCTGCGCCTGTACCTGGACGAGATCCGCGACGCCTACCTGCTCTATGAGGGTGCCGACACCCGGAAGACGACCCAGATCACCGAGATCGGCTGGTCCACCAAAGACATGTCGCAGGAGACCCAGGCCGCCAACATCGTGACCGCGTTCGACACGTTCCGGCAGGTGCCGTACGTGGCGCGAACCTTCTGGTTCCACGCCCAGGACGTTCCTGAGGCCGGGCTGTTCTACGGTCTGGTGGACGCGCAGGGCCGCAAAAAGCGGTCGTTCGACGTGTACGTGGACGTGGCCGGCTACGAATCGCCGGCCGCCGACCTGTCGGACCGGCCGCGCGGCATCTCGAGGCGGCTGACGCCATGAGCTTCGTCGACAGGTGCGCTGCTCGCCCGCTGTCTGCCGAGCTGCCGGCACATCATGAACGGAGGTTGCCCATGCTCCAGCGTCGCTGGCGCCCGCTCCTGACAATGCTCTCCTTGCTCGCGCTCGTCGTCGGTTCGAGCGGCCGCGCCCTGGCTGTGCCCGCAGATCAGGCGACCGAGCCGGCCCGCTGCCACTGGATCGGCAAGGCGACGAAGAACGCCGAGCGGCTGAGCGCGACCCAGTTCGTGCTGACGCTGGCTGTCGAGAAGACCCTGGTACCCGACACATCGATCCCAGAGGGCGACGTCACGGTCCTGGTCAACAGCACCTACGGCGCGTCGTACTACCGAGTCTTCGACGTCAAGGCCGGCACGCCGCTCGACGTGCAGGGGTTCGTGCGGGCGGGCGGTCAGTGCGTGGTCGATACGCTGAACGTCGGGACGCTCACGCCCGGCTACGAGGGGTACGTCCGGCCGGTGGACGTCTGCCCGACCGCCGGCGACGAGACGATCGGCATCTACGAGCGGGCGACGTCGCCGCTCGGCTGCGCGTCCGCTCCAATGTTCACTGCGCCGACCGCGATGCAGAAATTCCAGAACGGCGTCATGCTCAACCTGAAGGGCATCTACGTCCTCCAGGCCGGCCCGGCCTCGACCGCTGGCAAGTCGATCGAAGGCGGGACGTGGTCCGGCACGCGCAACACCTGGCGCGAGCCGGAGCCGGCCCAGCTTGGCCTGACGCCGCCCGAGCCGTCGCTCCAGGAGCCGATCCTCGGCTTCGGCAAGGCGTGGCGCGAGCAGTATGGCGGCGCGGACGGTCCGCTCGGCTGGGCCACGGAGGCCGAGGCGACCGGCGACGCGAGCTGGCAGCTGTTCGAGAAGGGCATCGTGGTGGTGACGAAGCCCGGGGACGGCTTCATCCTGTACTACGACGGTCGGGCCTGGGAGCGCCGCGCGAGGTAGACTGCGTTACCTTCCGATCCGCTCGCGGACCACGGCGAGCACCCGGCGGCTGTCGCGGACGCCGAGCAGCTCCAGCAGAAGCAGGTAGAGCGCGGCTGACGCGAGCGCGAGGCCGACGAGCAAGACGGCCAGCGTCGCGGCACCGTGGGCCATCGGCAGGAGCGCCCATTCGGCCAGCCAGAGACCAACCCCGATGCCCGCCGAGGCCACGAGCACACGCAGCGTCCAACCGACCAGCTCGCCGTCGATCAGGTGGGCACCGGCTCGCTCCAGGATCACCAGCAGAATCAGCCCGTGCATGCTGTTCTGGATCGCGTTGGCGAGCGCCAGCCCGGCCACGTCCAGCGGCCCGATCAGCGCCAGCGCCGACCCCAGGTACAGCACCACCGTCGCGGCGCCGACCGCGACCGGCGTCTTCGTGTCTTTGCGGGCGTAGAACGCCACGATCAACAACTGGTCGAGCGCGGTGAACGGCAGCTGCGGAGCGTACGCCAGGAAGACCAGCGCCGTGCGGGCCGTCTCGACCTCGCGGAACTGGCCCCGCTCGAACAGCAGCTGTACCAGCGGCTCGCGGAGCACCATCAGCCCGACCGTTGCCGGCAGCATCAGCAGCAGCACGATCCGCGCACCGAACCGGAGCGTCTCGCGGTACCCTTCGGCGGCCTCCGGGTCGTCGGCGCCGGCCAGGGCTGCCGTGGCGAGCGCGCTGGCGTGCTTCGACAGCAGCGGCAGCACCGCGAACGAGATCGCCGTCGCGACCAGCCCGAGCGGGAACTGGATCAAGCGCGTCGCGTAGTTCATCACCGACAGGCTGCCCTCGGCAAGCCCGGAGGCCAGGTTGCGGTCGATGACGATGCCTACAATGGTGACGATCATCCCGAGCGCGACCGGGCCGTACAGTCTGAGGATCGCGCGGATCTCGGGCCGGTGCAGCTCCAGCGCCGGGCGGTAGCGCAGTCGCCCGAGCCCCGGCAGTTGGAGCAGCAGTTGGCCGGCCGCGCCGATGACCACCCCCAGCACCAGCGCGTACACCCCGAGCGTCTGGTGGAACAGCAGCGCTCCGACGATCACGCCGCCGTTGTAGACGGCCACCGCGAAGGCCGGCAGCGTCACGCGCCGTCTGGCGTACAGCACCGCGGTCAGGATGCCGGCCAGCCCTTGCAGCACGACCGCCACCAGCATCACCCGCACCATCGGGATGGCGGCGGCGCGGG
>JAXLXF010000067.1:0-24402 GCA_046328125.1 Chloroflexota bacterium | reverse complement strand
AGCTCGAACATGACCGCCTTGGGGAAGGGCCGCACCGCCTCGCGCAGCCGCTCGACCGCCGGGTCGATCTCGAACGGCCGGGTGGCGGGAATGTCCTCGTTGGCGGCGCGTGTCGCTGGCATCTGGCACGATCCTCTGGAGCCTGGGACGCAGGGCGCGTGCCCGAGTCGCCGGTCAGGGTGGCGGGGCCGTCGCCTCGACCTCGGCAGCGACTCTACCGCGAGCCTCCAGCCACCAGCGGACCACCATCAGCAGGCCCACCAGGATCGCGCTGGTGGCGCCGAGGCCGATGGCGATCCGTGGCGAGGCGTAGTCGCTCACGAAACCGACGATCAGCCCGCCCAGCGGGGTCGTGCCCATCGAGCCGAGCGTGTACAGGCTCATCATCCGCCCGACCATCTCGCGCGGCGCGTTCTGCTGGATGAGCGACTGCGCCGTCGCGCCGTATGAGACGACCGCGAGCCCGAAGAACGGCATGCTGGCGATGAACCAGAACGGCGTCGGGGAGAGGGCCACCCAGGCGAGGCTACACCCGAGCGCCGTACAGGCGATCCCCACCGTCAAGCCGGTCGGCGTGCGCAGGTAGCGCGCCAGCAGCAGCCCGGCCAGCACAGCCGTCACCGCGTTGACGCTCTCGGCGATGCCGAACAGGCTCGGCTGCTGAAAGGTGAGCGTCGAGATCGTCGCGAAGAAGTTGCCGAAGTTGAAGGCGAACAGCCCCACGACGACGTTCCCGAGCAGGGCCGGCCAGAGCGTCGGCGAATGCCAGGCGTAGCGCAACGCCACGATCAGCTGTCCGCGATGGCCGTGGCGTCGCTCGCGCGGGTACATCGCATCCGCGCGCAGCAGCAGCAGCACCGCGATCACCAGGAGGTACAAGACGCCGTTCATCGCAAAGACCAGCTCCGGCCCCTGCCAGGAATACAGCACTGCCGCCAACGCCGGCCCGCCGAGCCGCCCGAACGCCTGGATCGAGCTCGCCAGGCTCACCGCGCGCGGGATCGCTTCCGGCGGTACCAGCTCTCCCAGGAACGCCTGGATGGCCGGCCGCTGAAAGACCTGGACGCACCCGAGCACGAACGCCAGCCCGACCACGACGGGCATCGTGATCCCGTCCAGGAACGCCAGAATCGACAGCACCGACGCCTGGAACGCGCCGACGAGCGCCGTCACCATCAGCAGGCGGCGCAACGCCACCCGGTCGAGCAGCGGCCCCGCCCATGGGCTGAGCACGATGTACGGGAGCGCCTGGACGCTCAGCGTCGCGCCGAGCGCGAGCCCGCTGTCGGTTCGATCCAGCACCAGCAGGGAGAGGGCGATCATCTGCGAGAACGCGCCAACGTTCGAGAAACCCTGCCCAGCCAGGTATAGCCCGAGGTTGCGATAGGCGGCCCGGTTCCGCGCGTGTCGGTCCGGGCCAGCGTTCACGTCAATCACGACGACCACCACTGGACGATCTGCCCAAGGATACACCCCACCCCCCAGCCCCCTACGGCGGCTGGGAGTGCCCCAGGTGCTCCGCCAGCGACGGGTCGTCGTGGGCCAGCTCCAGCCGCGTCACCCGCCGCAGCCGGGTGAGCGTCTCGGTCGCCTCGATGACCCCCCGCAGCGCCTCGTCCACGCGGTCCCGCAGCTCCGCGGGCAGGCGTGAGTCATACGTCAGCAGCTCGACGTACCCGAGCGTGAGCGCCAGCTGGTTCCCGAGAAAGTGCTGGAGCCGGCGCGAGGTCAACAGCACCTGGGTCAGCCGCTCCTCGGTGGCCGCCGACCGCCGGGCCTCGGTCACGTCGTAGCGGACGCAGAGGACGCCGTCGATCCTGCGGCTCGCGTCGATCGTCGGGCTGGCCGTCGTCACGACCACACGGTCGCCCACGGAGGTCGCGGCGACGCTCCGGTCCAGGTGGTGGCCCTGCCGCCCATCGAGGATCGCGCCGAGCACCTGTGCCCACTGCTCGGGCCGCTGTCCGCCGAGGTCGGTCAGTGGATCGCGATCCGCGAGCGACACCGGCTGCGGCCCGAACCGGAAGACGTCCCCCTGCAGGTACGCCGTCCATGCCGCGTTGGCGCGACGGTAGCGGAGCCGGCGATCCAGCACGCAGGCCGCGAAATCGACCGCGTCGAGATGGGGCCACCCGCTGGCGCCGTTAGGATGGAGGTCCGGATCGTCCACGGTCTCGCTCGAATGCGAAAGTGTGAAGGGATACTCTGATGACGCAGGTCACCTGTGCACACGGGATGCTGGCGCCTTCTAGGAGATGCAGGCAGAGGATAGCGCCGAGACGCTCTACTGTACTACGTGCTCGGGTCACGGCCGGCCGATCTCGCCCCACTCTGGAATGTGGTTGTTCTATCGTATCGGCCCGGACCATGCACCCGTCGAGTCAGAGAAGGCGTGTCGAGAATCTGCAACAGAGGCTGAAACGGCAACGAAACACGAGCGCCCACAGAAACCGGCCTGTAACCGCGTCGTCTCAGCGGTGTGGCCTTCGGCTGCTCGCGGTCCGCGACCAGAACGCCTCGAACGCCGGCAGCAGCACCCGCTCGTCGTACAGGCTTCTGACGTGCTCGCGCGCCCGCGCCCCCATCGCCGGCAGCCGCTCGGGCTCCACCAGTAACGCCAGCACCCGTTCCGCGAACAGGTCCGGCCGCTCGACCGGCACGATGGCGCCGCTCTCCCCCTCGATCACGGTGTCGTCGGCGCCGCTCACGTCGGTCGTGACGCTGGCCGTGCCGGCCGCGCCCGCCTCGGCCAGGACGCGGGCATTCCCCTCGTAGCGGGACGGCAGCAGGAACAGGTCGGCGGCGGCAAAATAGCGCGGCACGTCGGGATAGGGCACGATCCCCAGGAACCGCACCACGTCGCGGATGCCGAGCTGATCCACCAGGCGCTCGGCCAGGGGGCGCTCGGGGCCGTCGCCAGCGACCACCAGCCGCGCGCCGGGGCAGCTCGCCGTGACGGTCGCCATCGCGCGGATCAGGGTCGGGATGTCCTTCTGGAGCACCAGCCGCCCGACGAACAGCAGCAGCAGCGTGCCGTCCGCGCCGAGCAGCTCGGCGCGCAGCGCACGCGTGTCATCGGCGTCCAGCTCGTCGAAGCGCCGGAAATCCGCGATCCAGCCCAGGTTGCTCACCCGCTCCGGCGCAACCCCGAGCCGGACCATCTTGGCCCGTTCGCGCTCCGAGACGACCCGCACGCTGTCCGCCGAGCGCACCAGCCAGCGCCCGAGCGCGTTCAAGGCCGGGTTGATCCGCCGCTCGCGGAGCCAGTACGGATTGTCGATCATGTCGCCGGCGATCTGGACCGAGAGCGGCAGGCCGAACCGGGTCCGCAGCAGGGCGCCGGCCAGACCGCACAGCATCGGGTCTTCGGTGGAGACGAGATCGAAGCCGAGCCGCCGGTGCAGCGCGCTGCCGATCAGGTACGCGTCGTGGGTGAAGGCGCCCCGATTGCGCGAGGCGCTGGGATGAACGAGGAGATTGTCGGCGTGGCGGATGGCGCGGCGGTCACCGCCGAGGGTGCGGACGATCATCCGGTACTGATCCAGGATGCCGGCGTACCGGACCTGTCGCTGATGGGCGTCGCCGAACGCCACGTCCGCGGGGCGGACCAGCGAGGTGTCGGTGCCGACTGCCAGCACGCGGAGTCGGCGCGAAAGGTCGCGATCGGGTAGCAGAGGAGACTCCTCGGATGCTTCTCAGGCGGTCCGGGCCGCCGTATACTGGCGACGGCGGCCGATGAGAGGATTCTAGGGGAAGACGGCGAGCGTGCGATGACGCTGGACATGCTGAAGGTCAGCACACGGGTCTCCGCGATGGCGGGCGACATCGCACGCCGCCAGCGCGACCTGCGCCACCGCCTGACCGAGGCCCGTGAGATCCTGGTCGAGCGCGCTCCGGACTGGGAAGCCCTGGCCCAGCTCGCGCAGGACTCGAAGCGGCGGCTCCCGCGACCGTTGGAGCCGTTGGACACCCGCGTCGCGCCGGCCCGGGAGCTCGAGCGGGACCACGTCGTCATCGCCACGGACGGCTCCCAGATCGAGCCAGACCGTCACGGCGCCGCCGACTACTTCCTGCTGAACGTCGGCTGGGCGGTCGTCCGCTACGGCACCAGCCCGTTCGCGGAGCTGTCCAGCGAGCCGACGCTCTACTTCGGCCCGGACCAGACCCAGATCGTCCACCAGGGGCGCCGGGTCCCGATTCAAGACCACCTGCTGAGCGCAAAGCGGGCCGGCCTGGAGCTGGGGCGGGCCGCGAGCCTGGCGTCAGAGTGGCAGGCGACCGGGCTGACCACTCTGGTGCTGGCGGACGGCACGCTGCTGCTGTGGGTGCTCGAAGACCGCCCGGACGACTTCTTGCGCGAGGAGCTGGTCGGCGAGTACGTGCACCAGCTGGACCGCATCCGAACGCTCGGGGTGCCGCTCGCCAGCTACGTCAGCCGTCCCCGCAGCGCCGAAGTCGCCACCCTGCTGCGCGAGTCGGACCGCCAGGGCGACCTCGGCAAGTGCTCGGCCTGCGCCAGCAGCGACGACGACGACGATGCCTGCGTCTTCGAGCGGCTGCCGGACCGCGAGCTGTTCGGCGATCTCCCGGTCGGGGAGCGCTCGGCCCTGTTCGCGATGACGATGCCGCGCGGACTCCAGGTGCTCTACGGCGACCACGCGCCCTGGTTCTTCTACCTGAACGTCGGCAGTGAGATCGCCCGCGTCGAGGTGCCGCCCTGGACCGCCGACGACCCGGACCGGCTCTCGCTCGTGCAGTCGGCGATCCTGGATCAGTGTCAGAAGGGGCTCGGCTACCCGAACGTGCTGGCCCGCGCCCACGAGCAGGCGGTGGTCACCGGCCAGGACCGCCTCGCCTTCGAGTACCTGCTGGAAGCGGTGATGGCCCGCGAGGGCGTGCCAGCCCGCCCCTCCGAGAAGCTGCACAGCAAGCGCGTCAGGGCGGTGTAGCCCCCTCAAAGCGGCCAGGATGGCCGCGCTCCCAGGTTATTCCTCGATCACCACCGGCGTCCCGACGTCCGCCCACTGCCAGAACCAGACCGCGTCGTCGTAGCTCATGCCCAGGCAGCCGTGGCTCCCCGAGTAGCCCCAGTTCGACGACCACCAGTTGTAGTGGATCGAGGCGCCGTCATTCGTGAAGTACTGCGTGAACAGCACGTCCTTCACGTAGTAGCCGCCTGGCGCGTCCCGCGGGATGCCGAGCCCCTCGGAGCTCATGATCTCGTTCGCCACCCGCCGCAGGATCGTGAACGCGCCGGTCGGCGTCTGCCAGGCCGTCGTCCCCTTCAACGCGAGCGTCGAGTAGACCCAGTTGCCTTCCTCGTACGCCGTCACGATGCACGGGTCGGTCAACTGCGCCACGATCAGCTTGCCGGGCTGGACCGTGTATCGCGCCGGCATCCGCACCAGCGAGCTGTGCACGAACTGCTTCTGGTCGATCTTGTACCAGATGTCGCCGTCCGCGCCCTTCGTCTCGCCGATCACCGAGATGGCCTCGTTGTGACCGGCCTTCCCGACGACATTGCCGTCCTCGACCGCCGCCGAGCTGCGGATGTTCGCGCCGCCGATGATCCTGGCCGGCGTGCTCTCGATCCCCTTCTGGGCTACGTACCAGTCCGGCGGCTGACCGCTCGGCCCGACGTCCAGCGCCGTGACAAACGCCACGCCATTCGTCAGCGGATTCTGCACCTGAATGCGCGGCCCGTTCTGGGGCGCCATCATCTTGAAGTAGCTGTGGGCGGCCACATACCCGAAGCTGACCGCCTTCTCGTCTGGGCCGGAGAACAGCTCGGTGGCACGATGGCTCTGGAGCCAGCGAGCGTTGGCCTGGGTGGACGGCGCGGCCTGGGTGGACGGCGCGGCCGGCGCAGCTGAACCCGGCTGGCTGGCCGGTGCTGGCTGCGGGCTAGCGGCCGGCGGGGGCGGGGCGAAGCGGTTGGACGGGGGCGTCGGCGTGGCGGTCGGCGCGGGAGCGTCCGTCGACTGCGCGCTGGCGATACTTCCCAGCGGCACCACCGCCGCCGACGCCACGGCGACGATCGACTGGATGACACGGCGACGCGAAAGGCGCAGGTGAGGTGACCCGTCCAGCATTCATCCTCCAGGCAAGCCCGGCGTGACCGTCCCGAGTGCTCGGACGGCCACTCGCCGCGCATTTTAACGAGTGGAGCCACTCAGCGGAAACGCCGGCCGCACACCACAGGGACCGGCCCTGCCTATGCAGTGCGTCTCTCCTCACCGCACGCCTTGGCGAGCCGGGATCTGAGACCGCAAGACCGGTCATCCACGCTCCCGGCGAGATGGGGCGCCACTGACCGTCCTGGCGGCTCTGGCACCCCGGCGACCTGAAATCGGCGATGATACGACCGACGCCCCCGTCCGGGATCTCCACTGCGTCCGGGATCTCCACTGAAAGCTGTGCCTACGATGCTGGCCGAGCTGCGCCGCCGAGCCCGCGCGCTCAAGGTCGAGACGCTGGCGCTCTACCTCGTGGCCCGCGATCCGCGCGTCCCGTGGTACGCGCGGCTGTTCGTCGCGGGCGTCGTCGCCTACGCCCTCAGCCCGATCGACCTGATCCCAGACTTCGTGCCCGTGCTCGGGTACCTGGACGACCTGATCCTGGTGCCGCTCGGGCTGGCGCTCGCGCTGCGGATGGTGCCGCCCCACGTCCTGGCCGAGTGCCGCGCCAGGGCCGCCGTCGAGCTGGCCGGCAACCGACCGGTCAGTCGAAGCGCCATGGTCGCCATCGTCGGTATCTGGGTCGTCGGCGCCGGATACACGGTCTGGCTGCTCGCCCAGATGCTCTGGCCCTGAGCCCTTCCCCCATCCACCCGGCAGCCATCACTTCCTCGCCCCTCGCCCCTCGCCCCTCGCCCCTCGCCCCTCGCTACTCGTGTCAGCCGAATGTCAGCGCCCGCCACGGCCCTATACAACCCTGGTGCGCCTATACTCAAACGAGGCCCCAGCACCACATCACACCCTGTCTGGCGCCGTGGAGTACCGTGACACTCGGCGAGGCGCCCCGACCGTCCCAGACCGCAACCGCCCATCCCGCGCCGGGCCGCGCCGAAACCGAGGCCGGCGCCCCGTCGATCCTCGTCGTCGAGGACGACCGCCGGATGGCCGCCTTCCTCGATCGTGCCCTGAGCTACGCCGGCTACCGCGTCGTGCTGGCCGACGACGGCGAGAAAGCGCTGGTCAGCGCCGAAGCGAGCGCGCCAGACGTCGTCGTGCTGGACGTGATGCTGCCGGGCATCGACGGCCTCGAGGTCGCCAGACGGCTCCGCGCCGACAGCGGCGTTCCGATCCTGATGCTGACCGCGCGTGAAGGTTTGGACGACCGCATCGAGGGGCTGGACGCGGGAGCCGACGACTACCTCGCCAAGCCGTTCGCGCTCCAGGAGCTGCTCGCGCGTCTGCGTGCCCTCTTGCGCGGCCGGGCGCTCGCCGTCGCCGAGGCCAGGCGCGGCCTGCTCAGCTTCTCGGACGTGCTGCTCGACCAGGACGCCCGCGAGGCGACGCGGGGCGGTCGCCGCCTCACGCTCCGGAACAAGGAGCTCGAGCTGCTGGCGTACTTCCTGCGTCACCCCGGCCGGGTGCTGGAGCCGCGCGTCCTGCTGGAGGCGGTCTGGGGCTACCCGTACCTGGGTGACGCGAATCTGGTGCACGTGACCCTGCGGCGGCTCCGCCAGGAGCTGGAGTCGACCGGCGACCCGCGCCTGATCCAGACCGTGCCGCGTGGCGGCTACGTGCTGCGGCAGCCCGGCGAGGCCGGAACGGCGGACGACGCCCGGTGAGCCTGCGGCTCCGGCTCACGCTACTCAACACCCTGATCCTGCTGCTCGTGGGTGGCGCGCTCGTCGCGGCGGTCTACGCCATCCTGGTCCAGGGCCTGCAGCGCCAGATCGACGATTCGCTGCGCGAGCAGGCGCGCCTGTACGGCGCCGACGTCAGCGCCTGGTTCTACCGCGAGACACGCAGGTTCCCCGGCCCGGTCCCGCCCGGCGCGCAGCCCGGTGGGACCGGCGGCCCGGTTGGCGCCGGTGTCACCGGCTCAGAGGTCGCTCCGCCACCGCCGCCTGTTGGTGGTCAGCCCGGCCCGAACGGCCTGCCGCCCAGGTCGAATGGGCAGCCCGGGCCGTCCGGTCAGGCGGGGCAGCCAGGACCGGGATCTCAGGCCGGATCGAACGGGCAATCCGGGCCGGCTGGTGAGCCGGGATCGAGCGGCCGGTTCGGGGCCTTCGGGCCGCCGCCCCCCGGCGGTCCGGTCCCGCCGGAGGTCGGCTCGCTCGGTCCGCCGGAGCTGGTGGTGCCGATCTTCCGTCGCTTCGCCGGCACCAGCACCTTCGTGCAGGTCGCCAACGCCGACGCTCGGGTCGAGGCCCGCTCCGAAAACCTCGGGGCGGATAGCCTGCCCCTGCCGACAGACGCCCTGGACGCCGCGCTGGCAGGCGACGAGTGGCTGGGCGAGGTCTCGGTCGAGGGCCAGCGCCTGCGGCAGATCGTGACGCCGCTCAGGTTCACGCGGGCGCCCGGCGAGCCACCGCTCTCGCTCGTGCTCCAGGTGGCTCAGCCGCTCGGCTCCCTGGAAGGCACCCTCCGTGCCCTCCAGACCACGGTCCTGCTGGTCGGCGCGGCCGGCACGCTGGTGGCGGTCGTCGCCGGCTGGGTGCTCGCGCGGACTGCCCTCCACCCCATCGACCGCCTGGCCGCTACCGCCGACGCCATCGGCGCGGCTCGCGACTTCAACCAGCGCGTGCCGGTCCTGGACGGCCGACCTGACGAGATCGGGCGGCTCGGGACGGCGTTCAACCGGATGCTCGGCGAGCTCCAGGCCGCCCACGACCAGCTCGCGAGCGCCCTCGCCGCCCAGCGCCGCTTCGTCGCCGACGCCAGCCACGAGCTCCGCACACCGCTCGCCACCATGCGCGGCAACGTCGATCTCCTCCGTCAGATGATCGCCGACCTGGGCGACGGCGAGACCCAGGAGACTGCCATCCTGGACGACGTCAGCGTCGAGGCCGAGCGGATGAGCCGGCTGGTGGCCGACTTGCTGCTCCTGGCTCAGGCCGACGCCGGCCAGCACTTGACCCTGCGCCCACTCGACGTGACGCCGGTCGCTCGAGACGCCGCCCGCTCGGCCCGCCTCCTCCGCGACGACGTGGTGGTGGAGGCCGGCGACCTCCCCGGCGGTCTCTGGGTGCACGGCCACGCCGACCGGCTGCGGCAGGTGCTGATGATCCTGTTGGACAATGCCGTGAAACACTCTCCACCGGGCGGCCACGTCATACTCACTGCCGAGCGCGTCTCCCAGAGCGCCGCCCCGAAGACGACCGCACCGCGCGACGCTCTCTCGGAACATGGCGCGGCCTGTGGCGCAGCCGTGGCCGATGGCGGGGATCTGGTGGCGATTCGTGTGTCTGACCAGGGGACGGGCATCGCACCGAGCGAGCACGCCCGCATCTTCGAGCGGTTCTACCGCGCGCACGGCTCGCGCTCAGGTGAGGGCACCGGCCTGGGTCTGGCGATAGCCCGCTGGCTGGTCGAGGAGCATCAGGGGAGCATTACGCTCAGCAGCACGCCAGGTCAGGGGGCCACTTTCACCATCGCGCTGCCGTCCATCGCAGCCCCCACGCCCGACCCCGACGTGACACCATCGATCCCGCCTGCCTCACCCACCCTGTCCGCACCAGTCCTCATCCCTCATGCTTAGCCAGCACACGTCGTCGGGATTGCCCGTGGGCAGGTCGTGGAGCGCGGCCATCCTGGCCGCTCCGGCCTTGTTTCACCGGGCGGCCAGGATGCGTCGCGCTCCGACGGGCACGTTCACCGCATCCCCGAATCTCTCGTCTGGGTCTGCACTAGCGCGCCTCCACTGTCGCAGGCAGCAGAGCTCTCGTCGAAGCGACCGAGAGCTCGCACACTCCCTCTCGGCTCTCGGCTCTCGGCTCTCGGCTCAGTACGCGTTCTTGTCGCGGAAGATCGCCCCGATCGTCTTCAGCAGGATCTTCACGTCGAACGCCAGCGACCAGTTCTCCACGTAGAACAGGTCGTACTTGGTCCGCTCGGTGATCGAGGTCTGCCCTCTGAGACCGTTCACCTGCGCCCAGCCGGTCAGGCCGGCGCGCTCGTTGTGGCGCTCGCCGTAGCGTGGGACTTCGCGGCTGAATTGCTCCACGAAGTGTGGGCGCTCCGGTCGTGGCCCCACCAGGCTCATCTCGCCGACAAGCACGTTCACCAGCTGCGGCAGCTCGTCCAGGCTCCAGCGACGCATGAACGTGCCGAGCTTCGTGCGGCGCTGGTCGTCCGGCGAGGCCCAGACTGGCCCCGTCGCCGCCTCGGCGTCCGCGCGCATCGAGCGGAACTTGATGACGTGAAACGGTCGCCCGTCCAGCCCGACTCGCTCCTGCGTGAAGAAGACCGGTCCGGCCCCGCCCCACATCTTCACGGCCAGCGCCAGGGCCACCAGGAACGGCGAGAGCGCCACCAGCGCGATGGCGCTGACGATCAGATCCATCGAGCGTTTGAGCGCCAGGTTCCAGCCTCGGAGCGCCACGTCTCGGATCTGGACCATCGGCAGGCCGGTCAGGTCGCTGGTCGTGACCTCGCTGGACATGATCTGCACGATGTCCGGGAACAGCTTCACGTTGACGCGCTCACGCGCGCAGTTCGCCACCAGATCCAGGACGTCGCGCTGCTCCAGCCTCGGCGCCGCGATGATCAGCTCGCCGACGTTGTACGCGCGGATCAGGCGCGGCACGTCCGCGAGCGTCCCCAGGACCGGCGCGCCGGTCGGCAGCAGGTCCAGGTGGACGTCTTCGACGAATCCCACCACCCGATACCCTAGCTCCGGGGCGTGGCGGATCTTGTCCAGGATGATCTCGCCGGACTCGCCGGCCCCCACGATCAGCACGTTCGCCGAGTCCAGGCCGTGCGCGCGACCCAGGCGTAAGCCCGTGTCGAGAATAACCCGCGCCAGCCAGATCAACGCGATGGCAGCGGCCCACCAGAGAACCAGCACCAGCCTCGGCAGGCCCAGCTCGCGGAAGAGAAGCGTAGTGGCGGCCAGCGCGATGACGAAGGTGGCGCTGACCGCCAGGAACACCGCGTACAGCAGGTCGATGCGCGAAAAGCCCCGACGTGGGATGTAGTGCTGGAAGAAGGCGAACGCGCCGATCAGGCAGACCGCCATCACCAGCTCGGTGTCGAAGTACGTCTCGGGAGGTGGGATGTCCACGCCCGGACGGAGCATCACCTTGTAGCGAATCAGGTACGACAGCCGATAGGCGGCGTGCAGCATCGCCAGGTCCGCCGTCAGCAGAGCGACGACCTGAATGGCTCGCAGCAGCCGCCAACGTCGCACCGGGCCGCTCTCGGGAGCCGTTGGCGGAGCAGCCTGGACCTCGGGCGGGCGAGTGAGCGTATCGGTCACGGCACCGGGCGGCCACGCCTTGATGGGCGAGGTTGCGTCACGGCGCGCGTGGCGCCCGAGGGCGCAGGTTCGAGCCGCGTCGAGCGATCCATGTGGTCGGAGCATACTGCCGGTGGCTCGTCGCCAGCAAGCGCCCGAGACACCCGAAACGGGAGCAGTAGTGCGACCGTGTCACCGCGCTGGCGCCGGCGCCCGATTCCACCAGGAGAGCGAGACGTACGCGCTCCCCGTGCCGGACCGCCTATGGCAGGATCTCCAACGCCTCACAATGGCGAGGCCGGATCATTCCAAAGTGCCGGTGGTCGAGGGTGACGATCTTGCGGATGCCCAGCCGCTCGGCCACCGCCACGATCGAGGCGTCCACGAACCCGATGTTGCTGTCTGCGTACTGCCGCATCAACTCGAGAATCCGGGGAAAGTCACTCCGCGCGAGAAAATCCCACCGCAGATCGACATCCAACAAGATGCGCGCATGAAAGTCGATTGCCACATGTGCGCCCGCGCGCTGAGCCACAAGATAGTCGACCTCGGGCAGGACCGACACCGGTACGATGAGTGTCTCGCGAAGGGCATCGACGTCAAAGAATCGTCGGAAACGACTGTGCCAACGGTCGCGTCGGTCAGCATATGCCACCAGCCCACCAGTGTCGACAAGCATCGACATCGTCAGGGCTTCGCCTCTTGAGGGTCCTTCGCCACGCTGCCAGTACGTTCATGCGACCAGCCCTCATGAGGATGAAGACCCTCACGGAGTTGCCGGTCGAGCTCCTCAGGATCAGACGACGATCCATCGCCTTCAAAGATTCCCACAAAGGACAGGCGATTCGGCTTGCGGTTGGCATCCACCCACTGTCGCAGTGCCACGGCGATGACTTCATTCAGGGTCATGCCGTTCTGGGCCGCGACGTGCTCCGCCTCGATCAGCAGGAGGTCGTCAAGCTCGACGATCTCGCGCTTCATGGCAACCTCCCGGCGCACTCACAGTGCACCACAACCATACCATCTCACGATCCTGGCCGTGATTCCCGCTACCGGCGGGGGTGGCCTGCTGGGATCGCCTGGCGGTGCAGCAGCCGCCACCACAGCCCGGCCGGGTACCCTAGCATCTTCGCCACGTCCCCGATGAGCCGGCAGGCCGGCACCCAGGCCAGCGCCGTCAGGCGGTCTCGCCAGGAGAGCGCGGCCAGGGCCGGCAGCAGGCGTACGTACGGCCGGCGCAGGTACGCTGCAGCGGCCAGCCCCAGCGGCCCGAGCAGCCAGGGCCAGCGTCGCGCGAGCAGCAGCCCGGCCGGCAGCCCGACGTAGGTGGCGTACCGAATCGCGTGCCGCTTCCGCCAGAGATCGGCCTTTCCGTCACCACGGGCGTAGCGGTAATTCTGGAGGAAGAACGCACGTGGCGTCGTGCGCGGTCGAAAGTGCACCAGGGCGGCCGGCGCCCATGCCTGCCGACAGCCGGCGTCCTCCAGCGCAAAGTCGAAGAGCAAGTCCTCGCAGTAGTCCAGCCACTCCGGATACCCCCCGGCCAATTCCCAGGCGCGCCGCGTGAACGCCACCGAGCGGCTGGACGGGTAGAACCGCTCAGGACGGATCTCCGCGACATCCGGCAGCGTCGTTGCGCCCAGCGCGACCTCGAAGGCCGAGCGCGGGTCGGAGCGGAAGAAGCCGGCCACCACGTCCGGCGGGTCTGGTTCGTCGAACGGCGCCGTCAACGCTGCCAGCCAGCCCGGCTCAAGCCGCACGCCGGCGTCCGTGACCGCCACGACGGGGCAGCTCGTCTCGACGATGGCCGCGTTCCGTCCCGCTGAGATGCTCGCACCGGGCCGGACCAACAGCCGAATCGGCAGGCCGCGCACCCGCCACGCCTCCACTATCTCCATTGTCCCGTCCGTCGAGCCGCCATCCACCACCACGATCTCGTCCGGCGGGCGGGTCTGCCCCTCGACGCTCGCGAACAGCGCCGCGAGATTGTCCGCCTCGTTCAGGACGGTCAGGCACAACGCCACCCGAGTCAAGATTCCACCTCACGCTCCGTTGGAGCCGGATACATGGCCGTCGCGTTCAGGTCGTACAGGCGCAGCTCGACCCGCCCGAACTGCTGGCCTCCGATCCGGCGGCCCTGCCCCTCCAGCCAGCCCAGGATCACCTCGTCCGGGTCGGCCTCGTTGGCGGCCCAGAGCACGAGCCAGACCCGCTGGTGCGTCGCCCCGAGCGCTTCGAGCCGGCCGCGCGTGTCGGCAGGGTCGAGCGGGCGCTGCAGCGGCAGCGGGAAGACGTCCGCGTGCCCCCGAAAGTAGTAGCTGAAGATCTCGACCTGGCCCGGCGCCGTCAGCACCACGGCATCGCCGGGCTCCTCGCGCAAAGCGACGGTCTGGGCCAGCCCCCGATAGTCGTCCCGCGCGTAGACCGGATCGACGTAGTACGACGCCAGCGAGCGCGCGGACGGGATCAGCAGCAGGCCGGCCATCACCACACTTGACGCGATCACGACCAGCTGGCGAGCCAGCGGCGGCAACCCGGGGCCGCGTCCCAACAGCCACCCGGCCGCCCGTCCTAGCGCCACCAGCCCGGCCCCCACCAGGATCGTCCAGGCCGGCAGCACCAGCATCAAGAAGCGCGGCTCGTAGAGTGGGCGACTCCGCGAGAGGATGACGATGCCGGCGATGGGGACGACCAGCCAGAGGAGGAGTAAGCCCCACCCCCCAGCCTCCTCCCCATTGCGATGGAGAGGGGGAGACGAGGCTGCACCTACTCCCCCTCTCCACCGCGGTGGCGAGGGGGTTGGGGGGTGGGGTCTGCCGAGGCTCCAGGCACCCAACACGGCCAGCCCAACGAACGGCGCCAGCCCCGCCCGAAACCCAAATCGCGTCGTGGCGAGGCCGATGGACAGCACGTTCACCGTGTCCAGCACGAGCGCCCAGGCCGGCTGTGGCGTCCCGAGGCCGGGATAGTAGCCCGTCTGGCGCAGAGCCACCGGCAGCCACGGCAGGAACAGCAGCCCGGCCAGAGCCGTTCCCAGCGCCCAGAACGGCACGATCCGCCAGCGCCGGGTCAGCAGCACCAGCAGGCCGGCCCAGAGCTGCTGCGCGGCCACCACCAGCGCCCCGTAGTAGTGGGTGTAGAGCAGCATCGCGGCGAGCAGCCCGTACGCCACCGCCAGCACCAGCCGTCGCCTCGACGAGGCAGCCTCGTCGAGCGACGACGCCATCAGCGCCAGCCCGGCCCAGCTGCTCGCCGCGGCCAGCAGTCCAGCCTGGGCGTACATCCGGACTTCCTGGCTGTACTGGACCGCCAGCGGCGAGACCGCCATGAGCGCCGCCGCCGCCAGCCCGACCGCCTCACCGGCCAGCGCCCGCCCGAGCCGCCAGGTGCACCAGACCATCGCCGTCCCGAGCAGCACCGAGTAGCTTCTGAGCGCGATCTCGCCCTGCCCGAACGGCACCGCCCAGACCGAGAGCAGCCAGTAGTAGAGCGGCGGGTGGATGTCCACGGCGGTCGCCGTGGCGATCTCCGCGAACGTGCGCGGCGTCATGTAGGCGCTGACGCCCTCGTCGTACCAGAGGCTCTGGCCGTCCAGCAGGACGAGGCGCAGCCCCAGCCCCACCAGCACGACGACCCCCGCGAGCCAGCCCCACTGCCTCCCTGTCACGTCACCATCCTACACGTCCGACCGTGGCAAGCAGGACTCAGGCGCCCCTGATCCCGCTTGCAGGGGGCGAGGTGGGTCGCGGAGGGGGGCCGCCGGCGTACGCTTTGACGGCGTCATACACCGGGTACGGCTGGAAGTCCGGCGAGACCATCCGGAAGAAGTACCACGGCTGGCCCTCCCACGGCTCCGGCAGCTTGAAGAACCAGACCGCCATCACCCCCATCCACGGCCACTCCTCGCGCGCCCGCTCGAAGGCGCGGACGGTGTACTTCGCCTGCAGGCGCTCGTCCACCGCGCCGTACGGGATCGGGCCGGTGTAGTCGGGCGGCGGGGCGTTCCAGCCGATCTCGGTCGCCCAGATCGGGCGGGCGGCGTCGCCGTTCTTCACCATCAGCTCGCGCACCGCCAGCGTCCGCGAGAAGTTCACGTCGCCGCTGGCGAGGCGCAGGTCGTCCGGGCCGCTCCTGAGGCCGTACGCCTGGACTGCCAGCACGTCGAAGGTGCCGCGCGCGCCGGCGTCGTACAACTGCTGCAAGAAGAGCAGCTCGTTGAGCGCCCGGTCGCTCTCCTCGATCGTCGGCGCCATCGCCGCCGAGAGCACGATGGCGTCCGGGTCGGCCTGCTTGACGCGGGTGTACGCGATCTGGAGCAGTTGCGCGTAGCCGGCCGGGTCGGGCGCCTGCTGCCCCCACTCGATGGCAAGGTTCGGCTCGTTCCAGATCTGGTACGCCTTGATCTTCCCCTTGTACCGCGTCGCCAGCGCGTACAGGAAGTCGCCGTAATCCTCGAACCGCTCGGGCGGCGCCTGGTGCCAGTTGTCGTCCGGGCCGCGTCCCGGCCGCGACCAGTCTGGCGAGGTGTCCACCCGCGCGATCATCTCCAGGCCGTACTCGTGGGTCAGATCGACCACGTTGTCGTAGTTGGCCCAGGCGTCCTTGTTCCACTTACGGTCCCAGTAGTCGCCCTTTGCGTCGCGCTCGATGTCCTTCCAGGGGATCTGTTGGCGCACCCAACCGATCCCGGCCGCTCGGATCATCTCCAGGCTTCGGCGCCGGTCCTCGACGCTCACCTCCTGGTCCAGAAAGACATTGACGCCGATCCTGTTGCCGACCTGGGGGCTGGTCGGCACGTTGTCCGCCGTCTCGACGCGGCGCGCGGTCCACCGCGAGTAGACCGCCACGATCTTGTGCCTCGTTTCGAGATTCAGCCGGTCCCAGAGCGGCTGCCGAAACACCAGCAGCAGCCCGACCAGCACCAGCAGCCCGACCAGCACCACCAGCCCCCTCCCCCGTGCACGGGAGCGGGAAGCGAGTCTGCCGTCCCCCCCTCTCCCGCGGTTAGGGAGAGGGGGTCGGGGGGTGAGGGCATCCTTCATCCGAGGCGCCGGTACACGTCGAGGAGGCGCGGCGCCACGACCTGCCAGTCATACTGCTCGCGCACCAGCTGGCTGGCCGCGCCGACGAGCCTCTCGCGGAGCGGTTCGTCCTCCAGCAGCCGTACGATGCTCGCGGCAAGCCCCTGAGCCGAAGCGCCGGCCAGGTAGTGCGTGCCGTCCACCGCCGCGATTCCCTCCATGCCCATCGGCGTCGAGGCGATGGGGAGGCCGGCCGCCATCGCTTCCAGCACCTTGAAGCGCGTGCCGCCGCCGCCACGCATCGGCAGCACGTACGCCGTCGCGCGGGACCAGTACGGATCGACGCTTTCGACCGGGCCGGTCACCGCGATACGCGGATCGTGCTGGCCACGCGCCACCAGATCCGCCGACGGCCCTCGTCCCACTACCAGGACACGCGTCTCGGGCGCCTTGGCCCAGACGGCCGGCATCACCGCGTCCAGCAGCCAGCGCGCAGCATCGGCGTTCGGACGGTACTCCATCGTGCCGGTGAACAGGACGGTCGGGCGGGCCGGCCACCCTTCACGCTGGGGGAAGGCGTCCGGATCGATGGCGTTCGGGACGACGTGGTACCGCCCGCGGGGCTCCAGTCGCGCCAGGACGGCAGCGTCCTCCTGCGAGACGGTCAGGGTGACATCGGCGAGGCGGCAGGCGGTGGCCTCGAAGCGCGCCAGCTTGCGGGCCTGGAGCCAGGAGTAGAGCGCCTGTGGCAACCGTGGCAGACGCGTACGGTCCACTTCGTAGGCGCGCCGCTGGAGCACGTACTCCACGTTGTGCTCGGAGAAGATCCGTCGCGCACCCCGGCACAACGGCAGGTAGCGGGCCATCTCGATGCCCTCGACCTGGACGACGTCGTACCGTTCTTCGGCCAACAGCTGCCGCAGGATCGTCGCGAAGCCGGGCGACCAGCGCCGGTACGCCATGTCCGGCAGCGGAGCAGTGAGCGTCCGCGCCAGCCGCCGATACGCCGGATGGGGCGGCGCCGGCTGGGTCTCGACGCGGCGGCAGACGGCCTGCAACGCTTCCCGGTGCGCCTCGGCGAGCGAGCGCTCGGCGAAGCTGAGCAGGTGGACCTCATGCTCGCGGGCCGCCGACTGGAGCAGGCGGAAATTCCGGAAGCTGGTGCCGGCGTCCAGCGGGTACGGCACGCGTGGCGTCAGAAAGAGCACCTTCACGGCGAACGGGGATACCAGGGTACGCACCCCTCACGCAAGCGATCTATCCGAAACGTCGCCTGCACCGTTCGTCGGCTGTTTTGCGAGATGCAAGCCACCTGCCGTGCGCCGGACAGTCACCGGAGGCACTTCGTCGCGTCTGGGCCGCGTCATGCCCCGACGAACGCGCGTCAGGCCGGGGACAAGATGGGCATGGCAGACGCGAGTACGCCGTGCCAGTCCGCGCGAAGCGGCCGCGCACCGAGATCTGTCAGCGTCAGGCGCGCGACTGCCGCCAACGCGATGGGGCCAGTAGGCAGATGCGCGGCGGCGATCTCCGGCACGCCGACCTGGGCCGCCACCCCGAGGTGCAGGTGCGGCTCCAGCATGTGCGACTGGCCGTCTGGATGCCAGTGGTACGCCAGGTACTCCCGCCCCTCTCGATCCAAGAGGGCGTACTGGTACGCCGTGATGACCGCCCTCCAGTGGCTCTCTCGGTCGTCGAGCGGTACGAGTCGGGCTCGGATGCGCATGTCAACACCAAGATGGAGCGGACCCGACGTCTCGCCAGTTGCCAGAAATTCGAGGCGAAGTGGATCGGCCCGCCGAATTTCCGCCCCAGTCACCCGTAATCGAGCGATGCAAGAGAGACAATCTTGAAGGGCCGCTCGAAGCTCTTCGGAGGCCACGCGGCGAGCCCGAAAAGACACCGCTATGACTCGCGCACGGGAATCTCAATCGCGAGGTCAAGGTCCAGTACTTCCGCGATGTTCCGATCTATCAGCGCATCCAGTGCAAATGAGATGACGGCGAGGTCGATGTCATCCTCAGCGTCGTCCGAAGGGTCGGGAATCGGCCACACACGCAGCATGGTATCCGTGACGCGCTGCTGGGCCGCGTCGTCATCGGGCTGTGCGAGCTGCACGTAGACGTCCAGGGCGAGGTGGTCCGGGTGAATGCGGCCCGGGACGGCGTGGTACCAGATCCGCTCGACGGCCCGGTCGTCTGCCAGCAGGGCGGCGAACCGGCGCACCATCGCGGCGGCAGTGGTCTGATCGGCAACAGCCATGATGGTCGCTCCTGGCGCATGCTCCGCAATGGTCTTAGAAGAAGGATACCGCGTCAGAGGGCCAGTAGATGCCCCATCCACGCGCGGCTAACGGCGTTCCGCGCGCACCTCGTGATAGATCGCCAGCGTCTCATGGGCGGCACGCTCCCAGGTGAAGGAGGCTGCCTGCACCGGGCCGCGCGCTCGTAGATCGGCTCGGAGCGCCTCGTCCTCCAGCAAGCGCAACAGGCAGGCCGCCAGCGCCTCGTGATCGCGTGGTGGGAAGCGCAGCGCGGCCTCTCCCACTACCTCTGGCAGCGACGACGTGTCCGCCACGACCGTCGGCGTCCCGCGAGCGAGCGCCTCCAACGCCGGCAGCCCGAACCCCTCGTACAGCGAGGGGAACGCGAACGCCAACGCGCCGTCGAAAAGCGGAGGCAGATCGGCGTCCCCGGCATCCTCGACGCGTCGTACGGCCTCCACCAGTCCGAGTCGTTCCATCTCCGCCAGGATCGGCTCGTACAGCCAGCCTCGCCGCCCGACCAGCGCCAGCAGCAGGTCCGGGTGCTCGGCCCGCACCGCCGCGAACGCCCGCAGCAGCGTCGGGACGTCCTTGCGCGGCTCCAGGGTGCCCAGGAACATGACGTACGGACGGTCCAGCCCCCAGCGGGCGCGGACTCGTGCGGTCTCAGACGGGACCGCCGGCCGACGGAAGGCCGGGTCGAGCCCGTTGTGGACGATCCGCACCCGCTCCATCGGCGCGCCGAGCAGCTCAGCCAGGTCGGCGGCGGTCGCCTGCGACACGACGATGGTCCGCTCGGCGCTCTCGACAGCGCACCGGACCTGGCCGTAGTACCGCCGGCTCTCTGCCGTCAGCGTCTCGGGGTAGCGCAAGAACGCTACGTCGTGGACCGTGACCACGGCCGGGCACGTCCGACGAAACGGCGGGATGAAGTCCGGGCAGTGCAGGACGTCCGCCCGGACGCGCAGCAGCTCCAACGGCAGGCTCAGCTGCTCCAGCGGATGGTGCGGTGGCGTCAGCAGCGGCGTCGAGCGCAGGTTACGCGCTCTCGGTAGTCCTCGCTTCGACTCACCTCGCTGCTTGACGCTCCGGAGCAGCGTGAAGCGGTCTTCCGGCGCAATCTCGGCGAGCGCCCGCGCCAGGTTGAGCGTGTAGTGGGTGATGCCGCCGCTGGTGTAATGGGCGAGGCGGGCGTCAATCGCGACGTGCATCAAACAGTCGGACAGGTCGTCAACGTGGCCGTGGACTGAAGTCCACGTCTACCGTCGATCGTCGCTACGCGACGGGCCACGGGGCGTCGCAGCGCGACGCCATCACTGTAGACGTGGGTTTCAACCCACGGATCGCGGGCTGCAACCGACGACATGCGTATCGGCACCATTCAGAGCGGCTGGCGGCCGGCGAAGCCTGTCGTCGTCTCGTGCCAGTACTCGATGGCCGGCTCGCCCAGGCGCCAGCACAGATACACCACCCGCCCATCCCGCGGCGACGGGAAGTCGATCAGCCCGATGGAGGGGTCTTTGAGCTCCACGCCCAGGTCGTGGATCTTGACCAGCTCGGCGTTGATCTCGGCGAGCAAGTCGGTGCGCGCGGTGTTGCCCTCGCCAAACGAGCCCTGGTGGTCGGCATGGCCGTTCGTGCGGGCCTTCCAGTGCAGGCTCACGATGTCACGCTCGGTCCGCTCCAGGCGCGCGCGCAGCATGATGATCCGCTCCAGAATCGGCTGGATCGTCGGCAGCAGCGCGGTCGCCTCCGCGAGCGTGAACGTCTTCGGCATGACCCAGCCAGTGTACCAGGGCCAGGAGACAGGAGTCAGAATACAGGAGTCAGGAGAAGACTCTGCCCCTCCTGACTCCTGACTCCTGGCTCCTGACTCCTTTGCTATAACTGAACCACTCGCGCCGACGCTGACGCGCAGGAGGAGCAGTTCGCTATGAAGTACGCCAGTGTCTCCGAAATGGTAGCCGCCATACGTGGTGCGATACAGCTTGCAAACGGGGGCGTGACCGTCACCGACGCCAACCTTCTGCGATCCGAGATCATCGACCGTCTGGCCCACACTGCCGCGTTTGGCGACAAGGAAACTGCCGCCGCGGCGCATTGGCTGATCTGGAAGTCCGCCTGGGAAGTCGGCGTCAAGAGCGCCTCGATCGACGACCTGTACCAGGCGCGCTCGCGCGGCGAGTACGACCGCATCACCGTACCGGCCGTCAACGTGCGCGGCATGGCATACGACACCGCACGTGCGCTGGTGAGGGCCGCTCAGGCGAAGAAGTGCGGCGCCTTCATCTTCGAGCTCGCCCGCTCCGAGATGGGGTACACCGAGCAGAACTGCGAAGAGTTCGCCACCATCGTCACTGCCGCCTCGATCCGCGAGGGGCTGGTCGGTCCGATCTTCCTCCAGGGCGATCACTACCAGGCGAACGCCGGGCGCTACAAGGCCGATCCCGAGAAGGAGATCGAGGGGCTGCGCCAGCTGATCCGCGACGCCATCGCGGCCGGCTACGGCAATATCGACATCGACACCTCAACACTGGTGACGCTCGAGCCCGAGAAGCTGGTCGACCAGCAGCACCACAACTTCACGCGGACGGCCGAGCTCGCCACCCTGATCCGCCAGCTCGAGCCGCCCGGCGTCACCATCTCGATCGGCGGCGAGATCGGCGAGGTCGGCAAGTACAACAGCACCATCGAGGAGCTGACGACGTACCTGGACGGCTTCAACGAGCACTTTGGCGGCGGTCGTGGCCTCAGCAAGGTCAGCGTCCAGACCGGCACCAGCCATGGCGGCGTCGTCCTGCCTGATGGCTCGATCGCCCAGGTCAAGATCGACTTCGAGACGCTGCGCAGCCTCGGGGAAAAGGCCCGCGAGTACGGGCTTGGCGGGGCCGTCCAGCACGGCGCCTCGACCCTGCCGAATGAGGCGTTCGGCGAGTTCCCGAAGGTCGGCACGCTGGAAGTCCACCTGGCGACCGGCTTCCAGAATCTCGCGCTGGACGGCGGGCACTTCCCGGCCGACCTGAAGGAAGAGGTCCGGCGGTGGTGCATCGAGAACCTGGCCGCCGAGCGCAGTGAGAAGGACTCTGAGGAGCAGTTCGTCTACAAGGCGCGCAAGAAGATGTGGGGGCCGTTCAAGCAGCAGGTCTGGAACTTGCCGAAGGAAGCGGCCGAGGGCATCGGACAGGACCTCCAGAACCAGTTCGAGTTCCTGATGGACCAGCTCGGCGCCACCAACACCCAGGAGCTGGTGGCGAAGCACGTCAAGCCAGTCGCCATCGACAAGCCGATGCCGGAGAGCCTGAAGAACGCCTGACCCAGCTCCGGGCGCCTGCACGAAGAGCCTGACGGGCCGCTGCCAGTTGCTGGCAGCGGCCCGGCGTGTGTCGGTGGTCCGGACGTCAGGAGTCCACGCGGAGGGCGGCGGCGATCTCGCGGAGGGCGGCGGCCTCGGCGTCGCTGACCTGGCGCTCGGGGCGGCCGGGCTGCGGCTCGACGGCGGCCTCGGCGACCCGCTGCCCGACGAGCAGGAGCCAGCGGGCGTACTCGGCGGCATCGCTCCGGTTGGCTCGGCTCACCAGCATGTCCATGACGGCGCGGCACTGACTCAGCACGTCGTCGTGGAAGCGGGCGCGACCGTCCCGCGTGCGGAGGTCGTACTGCTGCCGCAGCCCGTCGACGAGCGCTTCGCTCAGCTCGATCATCTCCAGCTCGGAGCAGACCAGCGACTGCACCAGCGGGCCTCGGATCAAGAAGCGGGCCGTGGCAGTCGGCGCGGCGACGGCCGTCGCCAGCTCGATCAGGGTGCCCTGGGAGGTACTGACTGTCGCGTGCATCACGTCGAGCCCCACCAGGAGCGGGAGTGTTTGTAGCAGTTGTGTCTGCTCGACTGTGAACGGCACCTGGCCGGATCCCGCGGCGCCGGGCTGGCCGAGCCGCCTGACCGCTTCGTCGCGCTCGTCCAGGTCGGGGTGGCCGACCTCGATCGGGCTGACCTTCCAGATCTCGTCGCAGTACTCGCGGATCGAGCGGTCCGAGGAGAAGTAGCCGCAGCGGGCCACGTTCAGGATCGACATCCGGGTCCAGCGGTCGTGGTCGCGGAACGCGTGCTCGACGCGATCCTGGGCCGCGACGTACGCATCGAAGTCGGCCATCACCATGAACGGATCGTCCTGCATCAGGTTGTCCACGATGGGGCGGAAGAGGGTGGCGTCGCCGTGTGAGAAGTGGCCGGAGGCGATCCGGGCCAGGGCCGCGCCCAGCTCTTGACTGGCGCTGATGCACTCCTGGGGGTGGTAGCCGGCCGCCTTACGAGCCTCGACCTCCTCGGCGGTCATGCCGAAGAGGAAGAAGTTGTCGTCGCCGACCAGCTCGCGGATGTCGATGTTGGCGCCGTCGAGAGTGCCGATGGTCAGGGCGCCGTTCAGGGCGAGCTTCATGTTGCCAGTGCCGGACGCTTCCTTGCCGGCCAGCGAGATCTGCTCCGAGAGATCGGCGGCCGGGTAGACGCGCTCGCCGAGCGAGACGTTGAAGTTGGGCAGGAAGACGACTTTCAGCTTGCCGTTGACGTCGGGGTCGCTGTTGACGACGGCCGCCACGTCGTTGATGAGCTTGATGATCAGCTTCGCCATCCGATAGCCAGGGGCGGCCTTCGCCCCGAAGATGACGGTCCTCGGGACGAGGTCGATGCCAGGGTTCGCCTTGATGCGGTTGTAGAGGGCGATGACGTGAAGCAGCTTGAGGTGCTGGCGCTTGTACTCGTGGAGGCGCTTCGCCATCACGTCGAACAGCGAGTTGGGGTCCACGTCGATGCCGGTGCGGTCCTTGACAATGAGGGCGACCAGCTGCTTGTTGCGCTGCTTGATGCGTCGCCACTCGGCGCGGAAGTCGGCGTTGTCGGCCAGCGGCTCGAGGTCGCGGAGCTGGTCGAGGTCGGTCAGCCACTCCTCGTCGATGCGGGAGGAGATCAGGTCTGACAGCCTCGGGTTGGCAAGCTTCATGAAGCGGCGGGGGGTGACGCCGTTGGTCTTGTTCTGGAACTTCTCGGGCCAGAGCTCGGCGAAATCGCGGAGGGTCTGCTCGCGGAGGAGCCGGGAGTGGAGCGGGGCGACGCCGTTGACGGCGAAGCTGCCAACCACGGCGAGGTTGGCCATCCGGATGCGCTTCTCGCGGCCCTCGGCGAAGATCGAGAGGCGGGCGAGCTTCGCATCGTCGCCGGGATACTTCGCCCGGACCTCTTCGAGGAAGCGACGGTTGATCTCGTAGACGATCTCCAGGTGGCGGGGCAGGACTTGCTCGAAGAGGGAGACCGGCCAGGTTTCCAGTGCTTCGGGCAGGAGGGTGTGGCAGGTGTAGGCGAAGACCTGGGTGGTGATCTCCCAGGCGACCTCCCAGGTGAGGTCGTACTCGTCCAGCAGGATGCGCATCAGCTCGGCGACGGCGATGCTGGGGTGCGTGTCGTTGAGCTGGAAGACGACCTTCTCGGGGAGTCTGTCGATGGGGACGCCCATGATGCGGACGATCCGGAGGGCGTCCTTGAGGGAGCAGGCGGTGAAGAAGTACTGCTGCTCTAGCCTCAGTTGCCGGCCCTGGGGGGTGCTGTCCTCGGGGTAGAGGACTTTGGTGAGGTTCTCGGACTGGGTGTTCTGGTGGACGGCGCGGGTGTAATCTCCCGCGTTGAACACGTCGAGGTCGAACGAGCTGGTGGCGCGC
>JAXLXF010000066.1:0-25151 GCA_046328125.1 Chloroflexota bacterium | reverse complement strand
GCCGTTCGTCTGGGCGTCCAGCAACTGCTCCACGATCTGCACCGCCGTCCCGGCGTCCGGCCCCAGGTACGTCCCGTCCAGTCGCTCGCGCCAGCGCGCCTCGTCGAAGCCGTGGCCGCCAAACGCCAGTAGCGGCCTCGGCTCTGGCAGCGCTTTCAGAACGGCCGCCAGCTCCGCCACCCGCTCCGCCGACTCCTCCGAGGTCGCCGAGACGATCAGCAGGTCCGGCTGATGTCGCCGTAGCGCCTCGTCCAGGCCGTTGACGGAGAGATTCGGCCCAAGATACCGCAGCCTGACGCCGTGCCGGACCAGGAAGACGGCGAGCATCAGCAGGCCGACCTCGTGCCACTCGTCCGGCGCGCAGCCGGCGAACACCATGCCGCGCCCTCGGCCAGTCTCGTACACGTCGAACAGCGCGAACAGCTTGCGCCGCACGAAGCTCGACGCGAAATGCTCCGTCGCCACGTCCAGCTCGTCCCGGTGCCAGCGGTCGCCGATCTCGACCAGCGTCGGGGCGATGACGTGGAGGCAGACGTCCTCCAGGCGGTACAGCGCGAACGCCTCGCGCAGCACCGCCTCGGCAGCCATGCTGTCGAAGGCGACGAGCGCGCGAATCAGGCCATCGGCGAGCGCGGCAGGCGGGCGCCCACTCTCGACAGAAGACGACGGCGACTCCGCCGGCGCCTCGTGGAGCCGCTCCTGGAGCAGCCGGATCGCGTGGCTGATCGAGAGCCCCTCGTACGTACGGCGCTGGAGCCAGCGAATCGCCGCGATGTCCTGGTCGGAATAGAGCCGCTGATTGCCCGGCAGTCGGCGTGGCTTCGGGAAACCGTAGCGGCGCTCCCAGGCCCGAAACGTCGCGGGCCTCAGCCCCGTCCGCTGCTCGACGGCCGCCGTGTTGTAATGCGGCCGGTCTGATGCCCGGACCACCTCGTCCAGGTCAGCCTCGTGAGTCACACTCATCGCACGCCAGCTCGCACGCCCAGAGACACCATCTCCCCTTGCCACCTTCAGTGTAGTCGAGTGGCGCGAAATGACACGACGTTTCGGCCGTCCCTGCTCTCCATGATTCCGCCGAGTTGCCTCATCCTACCGCACCCACCTGCCGATCCGTCCACCCGGCATCTCGGGCCATCCGGCTGCCTGGAGACGGTACTTCTGGCCCATCACCATGGGACCAGGCGTCGCCGTTTCCGGGGGCGTGAAGATCCGTCCCTTGTCGTCGATGTCGGCCGTGCATTGGCGATCGCTTCGGGCGCTCGTCGGGTCGGCCGCGCTCTCTGTTCTGCTCGTTTTCGGTTTCACAGGCAATAGTCAGGCCGGACCGGTCGGGCCAAACGCCCCCGGCGACGGCGTGACCGTAGCAGCCCGGACCGATACTGCGCGCTGCCCGTCGTTTCCAGCGGACAACATCTGGAACCAGCGGGTGGACACCTTGCCCGTCCACCCGTACTCGGCCCGCTGGGTCCGCGCCATTGGCGACGGCGAGCGGCTGCGCGCGCTGTTCAGCGCCTCGGACGGCATCCCGTATCAGGTGGTCGCCGGCTCCACCAGCCCGGCCTCCGTGACCGTCGAAGACGCCGGGCAAAGCGATCCTGGGCCGTACCGGCTGACGGATGACGCCGCCGTCGCGAGTGACGGACGGCGCCTGCTGGTCGTGGATCGAGATCGCTGCCTGCTGGCTGAGCTGAGCGGCGCGACGCGAGTCGGACCAGGCAGTTGGACCGCCGCCACCGGCGCGGTGTTCGACCTTGGCTCGAACGACCTGCGACCGGGCGGCTGGATCTCCGCCGACGAGGCCGGGCTGCCGATCTTCCCCGGCCTGACCCGCTTCGAGGAGGTCCAGCGCGGCGAGATCGCCCATGCCCTCCGCTTCACCGCGCCGCGCATCGCCAGCGACCGCATCTGGCCCGCTCGCCACGACGGGACTGAGGGTGACTCGACCCTCCTCCCGCCGGCCGGCACCCGCTTCCGCCTCAAAGCCACGGTCAACCCGGCCGCCTTCTCGCCGAGGGCACGCGTCATCCTGACCGCGCTCCAGCGGTACGGCATGCTCCTGGCCGACACCGGGCCGGCCTGGGGCCTCAGCGGCGCGCCCGACCCCGCCTGGGACGAGCCGTCCCTGGCCGAGCTCGAAGACGTGTTCGGCGCCAGCTTCGAGGCCGTGGACGTCTCGGGCCTGATGATCGACGCCGGCAGCGGCCAGTCGCTGGCGCCGCCGCCACCTCCGCCGCCCCCAGGTGCGTCCGGCCCGACCGCGACGGCGAAGGCGTCGAACATGCCGGCTCCCACCACGACCCTGGAGCCGACGCCCACCGTCACGTTCACCCCCACCGTCGGCCCGACCGAGACGTCCGCGCCCACCCGCACGCCGAAGCCCACAAAGACGCTTGCGCCAACCTCGACCCTGGCGCCGACCGCCACGGTCACGCCGTCGCCGACCTTGACGCCGACGTTGACCAACACCCCGACCCCCACGCTGACCCCAACACCCACGTTCACGCTGACTCCGTCGGCAACGCCGACGTTCACCCTGACGCCCACCCCGACGCCCACCCTGGTGCCGACGGTGATTCCAAAGTGCGTCCCGCGTCCGGCCGTCCTGATCTACGCGACGCTGGAAGGCGACGGCCACATCCGAGTGTCGGTCGCGAGCACGGTCAACCGCCTCACTCAGACCAACTCGCTGAAGGAGATCCGCGCGCTCGGCCTCGCCAACGCCGCCCTCGAGATCGGCGACACGGTCATCCGGACGCCCGGCGGCTTCGTGAAGCTGGACGCCGGCACCGAGACGGTCCACTTCTACGTCCAGCGGATCACCGCTGGTTCGGGGTACTCGGCGTCCGTGAACGTCAAGGACGAGTGTGGTGACTGGCCGACCGTGATCGGCAACGGCTCCTGACCAGCCGGCACATGGCCGCGCGGATCCCGGACGGCCTCCGACCCATCCTGGCAGGGCGCCACGTTCGGCCAGCAATGCCGCCGTTCTCAGAGCGTCTGCCTTGATCGCGCGCGCGAGCGTGTGCCACAATCGGGCGGCCCGTTCGGCGCATCCTGCGCCGCTCGGAGGCCCGTCCGTTCCCTGAAGGGAGCACTGCTCCGCTTTGACACGTCCGCCCCTCGGCCTCGCCCGCGTCGCGTCGAGAGACCGCGCATCCACGCTCGTTCGGCGTCGAGGTCAGGCGTTGCGCCAGCGGCATCGACCGCTCCGGATGGCTCTGTGCGCATCCTGATGCTCAACTACGAGTTCCCGCCGCTCGGCGCCGGGGGCTCCACCTCATCCTTCAACCTGGCTCGCAACGTGGTCTCCCTCGGGCACGAGGTGGACGTCGTGACGATGGGCTTCCGCGGCATCCCGAGCGAGGAGACCATGGACGGCATCCGAGTCTACCGGGTGCCGAGTATCCGTGCGCGCCGCGAGGTCTGCCACACCCATGAGATGGGCACCTACGTGCTCAGCGGCCTTGCAAAGGCGGCCCAGCTCGCCGGCCAGAAGCAATACGACATCGCCAACGCGCACTTCATCGTCCCGACCGGCCCGATCGCCTACGCCATCCGACGCCTGCGTGGCCTGCCGTACGTGCTGACCGCGCGCGGCTCAGACGTGCCCGGCCACAACCCGAACCGGTTCCGGTTCGACCATCAGCTGCTGCGCCCGATCTGGCGCGGTCTCGTGCGGGACGCCGATGCCGTGGTCGCCGTCTCCCGCCACCTCGCCAGCCGGATCGAGGCGAACGCGCCCGGCGTCTCGGTCGAGACGATCCCGAACGGCTGCAGCCCCCTCGGTCCCGCCGACGACGGCGCGCGCCCCACGGAAGGCGTCTACCGCAACGGCCGCATGAAAGTGCTGATGGTGACCCGCCTCCACGAGTTCAAGGGCGTGCAGTACATGCTGGAGGCGGCCAGCCGCCTGTCGCTGGATCTCGAAGTCAACATCGTCGGGGACGGCCCGTACCGCCCCACCCTCGAAGCGCAGGCCGCCCGGATCGGCAAGCCGGTCCGCTTCTGGGGCTGGCTGGACCGCGGCTCGCCGGACATGTGGCGGCTCTACCGCGAGTCCAGCGTCTTCGTGTTCCCCTCCGAGCGCGAAGGCTCGCCGACCGTCGTCCAGGAGGCGATGAGCGCCGGGCTGGCGGTGGTGGCGGCGGACGCGGCCGGTACCCCGGAGGTCGTCGGAGACGCTGGCATCCTGGTCAGCCCGAAGGACCCGGCCGGCATCGCGGACGCGCTGGTGCGGCTGGCCGACAACCCCGCCCTGGTGCATGAGCTGGGCGAGCGCGCCCGCGAGCGGGTCCGCACCGAGTTCGACTGGCTGGCGCTGGCGCGGCGCTACGTGGCCCTCTACGAGGACGTCCTGGCACGTCGGCGGGCGACAGCATGAGCGTCGAAGTCGAGCCGATGCTGAACCAGGCCGACGCGCCGGCCGCCGAAGCTGCGGAGGCACCAGCCGAGCCCAGGAAGAAAGGCTCTGGCCGCCTCGGCAACCTGCTCAAGCTCGGCATCACCGTCGGCGTCTCGGCGTACGTGCTCTGGCAGGCTGGCCTCGCCGACTCCCTCCGGACGCTGGCCGGCGCGGACTGGCGCTGGGTCGCCCTGGCGGCCGTCTCGGCGACCGTCGCGATGGTCATCAACGTCAAGCGCTGGCAGGTGATGCTGGCGGGCCAGGGTGACGACGCGTCGCTCGGCACGCTCACCCGGCTGTACCTGATCGCCAGCTTCTTCAACAACGTCCTGCCCTCACGGTTCGCCGGCGACGTGGTCCGCGCGTACGGCGCCTCGATCAACGTGACCTCGCGGACCCGCTCGGCCGTGGCCGTCATCATGGACCGACTGATCGGCGCGATCTCGGTGCTGCTGCTCGGCGCTTTCGCGGTGATCGTCAATCCGTCCGTGATCCCGTTCCAGCTTAGCGAGGTGCTGTTCCTCGGGCTGGCCGTCGGCCTGCTGGTCGTCGCCGTCCTGACGTTGCGGACGCCGTGGCACGACAAAGCGCATCACCTGCTGGCCCTCTTCGAGCGCCTGCCGGTCGTCGGCAAGCGCCTGAGCGGGCGGGTCCAGACCGCCGCCAGGGCGGTGCGCGCCTACGCCGGCAGGCCCGGCCTGCTGCTCTGGGCGCTGCTGATCTCGATGGTGGCGAACGGCATTTCCATCGTCAACATCTACTGGTACGCGGTGGCGGTCGGCGCGAACGTCCGCCTCGCCGAGGCAGCGGTCGTGGTGCCGGTCGTGCTGGCGGTCGGCCTGCTCCCGATCTCGATCAACGGTCTGGGCACCATCGAGCTGACGTTCGTGCTGCTGCTCGGCCTGCTCGGCGTCGATCCGGAGGTCGCCCTCGCGGTGGCGATCCTGCGGCGGCTGGTGCTGCTCGGCCAGAGCCTGGTCGGCGGCATCCTCTACTCGGCCCGCCGCTTCGGCTAACCCTTCGCTGTGCGGCGGGCCAGGCGTCAGCGAACGGTCAGAAGCGTCCACCCATACTGACGAAAGTCGTCGTCGAAGCTCAATGCATGATGTAGGCCGAGCCGCTCCATCACGACGAAGCTTGTGGCGTCAGTGACGCTGAAGTCCTTGTCGTGGTAGCGCGCAATGAGCTGGAGCGCAGCTGATTCATCCTCTTCGGTGACGCGAACTAACGTCGTCACAGCCGTGGTCTGAAGCCGTGCGAGGAGTCTGTTCGCCGTCGCGTGACCAAGTCGGTTCAGCGTGAGCGCATGGGCCTCAGCACGAACGAAGTTCGTGAAGACGAGCCGGGTGCCGGCAGCGGAAAGCTCCGAGAAGATTTGAACCGCATCGGCATGATGCGAGTCGCCATCATCGAGTACTGCATAGAACCCAGATGTGTCGATGAATACCGTTTCCGGATAGATCCGGGTACGAGCTCGTCTGGGGCTCATTGCGAGCTCGACGTGCGGCTCTCGTCCAGTATGGCCTCAGCCACATAGCGGTGGATGTTGGCCGAGACGTCACCCGGCCCATCGGACTTGCCGATGCCGATGAGATCGCCAAACCATTCGTGTAATGATGTTGGCTCTGTCGTGGGCGACGCGGATCGTCGGCGCTTCCTTTTTGGGACCGGCCTGATAATAGCCAGTGCCTCGCCATCGCGGGTGAGCACGTGTGGAATGCCGGTCCTTGCCACTTCGTCTGCCAGATCGGCCACATCAGGCGTCGATGCAACGTCGATGGATATCGCCTCACGAGCCATGTCCGACTCCTCCACTCCATCCAGTATGGCACACGCGATGACCAGGCCGGTCCACGAATGTGCCGTGCCCCGGTTGACCGGGGCGCCGACCGCCCGCGATAACTCCACGACCTCACACCGGCGTGGAGGATGCAGCCGATGACCGAACGACCACGCGCCCCACTGTTGGAGGCGCGCCGATGAGCCGGCTCGTCGAAGGCGCCGCCGTCGTCACCGGCGGCGGATCTGGCATCGGGCGGGCCATCGCGCTGGCGCTCGCCGCGGAGGGCGCCCCCGTCGCCGCGCTGGATCTCCAGCCGAAGGGCGGCCAGGAGACCGTCGCGCTGATTGAGGCGGCAGGTGGCAAGGCCGCGTTCGTGCCGGTGGACGTCCGCCATTGGGAGGACGTGGATCGCGCCTACGGTGAGGCTGTCGCGGCGCTCGGCCCGCTCGGAATCGTGGTCAACGCGGCCGGCATCCTCGACGGCTACGCCCAGGCCGACGCCGTCACGCCGAACGTCTGGGAGCGCGTCATCGGCATCAACCTGACCGGCACGTTCTGGTCGTGCAAGCGCGCCCTGACCGAGCTGTTGCCGAGAGGCGGCGGTCGCATCGTCAACATCGCCTCCACGGCCGGACTGGTCGGGGACGGCGGCGGCCCGGCCTACGTCGCCTCCAAGCACGGTGTCGTCGGCGTCACCCGCCAGCTCGCCGTCCAGTACGCCGACCGTGGCCTCACCGTCAACGCCATCTGCCCCGGCCCCATCGCCACGCCGCTCCGCACCAACTCGACCCAGATCCTCGGCTCGGACGCCCCGCCGATGGGCGGCATCGGCGGCGACCCGGCCAGGGTCCGCGCCATCATCCCGGCCGGCCGCTACGGCACCGTCGAGGAAGTGGCGGCGCTGGCGGCCTTCCTCGCCTCACGAGACGCCGGTTACATTACCGGCCAGACCCACGTCGTCGACGGCGGCTGGACCGCCCGCTAGCTGCCAACGGACGCCGGGGCTGTCCGCGAACTGCCCACGATACTCATTTGCTCCCCTCTACTGTCCCGCGCACGGGGGACAGCAGGGGTTGGGGGACAGTAGGGGGCTACATGATCACCAAGTTCTCGGTGCTCTACGTCGGCCAGATCGAGCTGGAGAACGTCGGCATCGACGGCACGCCAGCCAACGACCGCCGCTACTCGAACGACCGCTTCGCCGAAGCGTTCTTCACCGCCCGCGACGTCGCCCAGTTGATGGACGAGCTCGGGTACTACTGCCTTTGGACCGCCGAGCACCACTTCCAGCACGAGGGGTACGAGGTCTTCCCGAACCTGATCCTGCTCTCCACCTGGCTCGCCACCCAGACGAAGCGCCTCAAGCTCGGCTGCGCCTTCAACGTCCTGCCGATGTGGCACCCCGTCCGCCTGGCCGAGGATTACGCGATGGCCGACATCATGACCGGCGGGCGGGTCGTCTTCGGCGTCGGGCGGGGCTACCACACCCGCGAGGTCGAGTCGTTCGGCGCCCCGATGCTCGACAACGACGCCAACAAGGCCCTCTTCGAAGAGCAGATGGACGTCCTCATGAAATGCTTCGACGAGGAATCGTGGTCGCACACGGGGCCGCGCTACACGATCCCGCCGGCCGTGCCGTACCGAGGCTACGACCTCAAAGAGGTCACCTGCGTGCCCCGCCCGATCCACCGCCCGGTCGAGATCTGGCAGCCGATCGCCAGCGGCCGGACGCTGGAGTACATCGCCTCGCGCGGCATCAAAGGCATGGTCACGCTCAACGGCTGGCAGATCACCGAGCAGGTCGCCAGAGCGTACCAGGACGCCGCCGCGAAGCACGGCCGGCGGCTCCAGCTCGGCGAAGACCTGGCGGTCGGCCTCGGCATGTACATCGCGGACAGCCGCGAGGAGGCGATCCGGATCGCCGAGCCGTACCACGACGAGCGGTACAAGTGGTTCGCGCCGTTCGGCTTCGTGCGCTACGCCGACGAGCAGGGCCGGACCTGGGGGACGCCCGGCGCTCCGGCCCGCCTGCCGACGCTCAGAGACGGCGTCGCCCAGAAAGCGTGGCTCTGCGGCACGCCCGCCGAGGTCATCGCCGACCTGAAAGCGTACGAAGCAGCGTACCCGGGCCTGGATCAGGTGCTGATCCACTGGGCCGAGGGGATGCCGCCCGCCGAGTTCAAGGAGCAGCTCCGCACCTTCGCCCGCGAAGTCATGCCGGCCTTCCCGGCCGCCCAGCTCGCCACCGCTGGCGCCTGACCCCCTGGGTTACGGATACCGGGCCCGGCGCCGACGGGGCCAGAGCGGGCGCGGCGGCGGTGGCGGGTCGTCCGTGCCCGTCGCCTCATGCGGGGGCGGCGGGGGCGGCGACGGCAGCCGGACCGGCTCGCGGCCGGGCATCAAGCCGAACCGGCCGTGCTCCGCCACGATCTCCAGCGTCCTGTCGATCGACGGGCCGAGCGCCTGGAGCGCTGTCGCCATCTGGAGCGCGCTCAGGTCGTTCAAGTCGCGCGCCTCGCTCTCGATGACCTCGCCCAGCTCCACGCTACGCCGCACCAGGCGTCGCGCCACTGCCGTCAGGATCGAGGCCTCCGCGTGCTCGGACAACTGCAAGTATTCCAGCTGCTCCAGCAACAGCTCGGCCAACCGCTCAGCATGCACCCACTCTGCTTCGTTCAACGACGTGTCCCCCAACCACTCCTGCTGAAGAGCAAAGCGCATACCAGCGTCCGACCTGAGCGCTGCGTCGCGCCGATGACTCGCCGACCAGCCAGCCCGTCCCCTCGTGGCACAGCGCCTGCGTTAGACGAAATACCGGGAGCTCCGCCAATCCCAGGGGAGACTTGCGAAGGATCGCCGAGAGATGGATAGTGCAATAGTGGCGTCTGGTTTCTTTGGATTGCTCGCGATGTTCGTCGCGAGCGCGCTCTGGGCGACCCGCCCGACTGCCCTGCCGAGCACCCGACTCATGACCTCAGAGCGTCGCCGCGCCGCCAGGCCGCGCACTGGCCGCTGACCCGCGCCAGCCCCCGTCGCTCCTGACGCATGCAGAGCCGCGCACGACCAACGGTCGGATGCGCGGCTTACTTGTCCGAGTTGAGCTTTCCGCCGCTGGCCCAGTTCTCGCGCGAGACCTCCTGAAGGATGACATGCGTCGCCTCGGGTGTGGTCTTGCCGATCCGGACCATCACGTCGGTCAGCGCAGCGACCAGCTCACGCTTCTGCTCCGCGCTGCGGCCCTCGAACATCTGCACGGTAATGACTGGCATCGTGAACCCCTCCGGGATCTTCCTGGACGTTGGCCCGTAGTCTATGCGGATCGACCGTCGAGAGCAAGCGTTGCTACCCCGCCGTGACAGGAGAGCCCCACCCCCCAGCCCCCTCCCCATTGCGATGGAGAGGGGGAGACGTTCAAGCCTGCTCCCCCTCTCCATCGCAATGGGGAGGGGGTCAGGGGGTCGGGCTCTCCTTCTACGACGTCGCCAGCGCCTTCGCCTCCGGGCTTGGCGCCTCGCCCTGGCGGATCTGCGCGTCCATCACCGCCATCGCCGCCATCCGCACGATCTTCTGCACCTCGTCGCCGGCCTGGAGCACGTGCACCGACTTGCCCATCCCCAGCAGCACCGGCCCCACCACCTCCGCGCCGCCGATTCGCTCCAGCAGCTTGTAGCTGACGTTGGCCGCTTCCAGGCTCGGGAAGACCAAAACGTTCGCCTCGGACACCTGGCTGAACGGGTACCGCTGTGCCACGATCTCCGCGACCACCGCCGTGTCGGCCTGCATCTCGCCGTCCACCGCCAGGTCTGGCCGCCGCTCGCGCACGATCTCGGCCGCCCGCCGCATCTTGTCGGACTGCGGGTGGCGCACGCTGCCGAAGTTCGAGAACGAGAGCATCGCGATCTTCGGCTCGATGTCGAACTGGTGCGCCAGCTCGGCCACCAGGATCGCCGCTTCGGCCAGATCCTCGGCGGTCGGGTCGATGTTCACGGTCGCGTCGGTCAAGAAGAACGGCCGCGACTTCAAGCTGCTGCCCGGGATCTCCTGGGCCAGCAGGATGTAGGCGCCGCAGGCCCGCTTCACCCCGGGGCGGACGCCGACCACCTCCAGCGCCGGCCGGATCACCGAGGCGTAGTCGTACGTCAGGCCAGACAGGAACGCGTCCGCCTCGCCGTTCTCCACCATCATCAGCCCGAAGTAGTTCGCCGTGATCATCCGCGCCAACGCCCGCTGGACCGTCATCCCCTTGCGCTCGCGCTTCGAAGCGAACAGCTCGGCGTAGCGAGATGCCATGTCAGACTGGGTCGGGTCGATCACCTTCGGCACCGAGCGCAGCCCGATGCTCGCCGCCCGCGCCCGCACCACCTCGGGACGGCCCAGCACGATCGGCTCCGCGATCCCCTGCTCCACCAGCTGCGCGGCGGCCCGCAGGATGCTCGGCTCCTCGCCCTCCGCGAAGACGACGCGCTTCGGGGCGCTCTTGGCGCGCTCCATCAGTCGATTCATGATCTGGAAGCCGCGTCCGAATCGCCCCTCCAGGCTGCGCCGGTACTCCTCGACGTCCACATTGACGCGAGCTACCCCGGTCTCCATCGCGGCCTGCGCCACGGCCGGCGCCAGCCGCCCGAGCGCGCGCGGGTCAAACTGCTTCGGCACCACGTAGAGCGGCCCGAAGCTCAGCGACTCCAGCCCATACGCGCTCAAGACAATGTCGGGCACGTCCTCGCGCGCCAATTCGGCCAGCGCCCGTGAGGCCGCCAGCTTCATCGCCTGGTTGATCTGGCGCGCCCGCACGTCCAGCGCCCCGCGGAAGATGTACGGGAACCCCATCGAGTTGTTGACCTGATTCGGATAGTCCGAGCGGCCCGTCGCCACGATCGCGTCCGGCCGCGCCTCGACGGCCAGCTCGTACTTGATCTCGGGATCGGGGTTGGAGAGCAGCATCAGGATCGGGTCGTTCGCCATCACGCTCAGCATCTCGGTCGAGACGCTGTCCGCCACCGAGACGCCGACGAACACATCCGCGTCACGCATGGCGTCGAACTGGCTGCGGGCCTGGGTGTCGGCGGCGTAGCGGGCTTTCCACGGGTTCATGCCGCTGGTCCGGCCCTTGTACACCACGCCCTGCGAATCGCAGAGGATCAGGTTCTCTGGCTTGACGCCCAGGTCGATGTAGAGCTCGGCGCTGGCGATGCCGGCCGCCCCGGCCCCGCTGATGACCACCTTGATCTGGTCGATCTTCTTGCCCACCAGCTCCATGCCGTTGATCAAGGCCGCGCCGGTGATGATCGCGGTGCCATGCTGGTCGTCGTGGAAGACCGGGATGTCCAGCTCTTCTCTGAGCCGCTGCTCCACCTCGAAGCAGGCGGGAGCGCCGATGTCCTCCAGGTTGATGCCGCCGAACGTCGGCGCCACCATTCGACAGAACGCGATCATCTCCTCGACGGTCGGTGCGTTGATCTCCAGGTCGAACACGTCGATGTCGGCGAACCGCTTGAAGAGGAGCGCTTTGCCCTCCATGACCGGTTTCGCGGCCAGCGGACCACGGTTGCCGAGCCCGAGGATCGCCGAGCCGTTGGTGATGACGGCCACGAGGTTGCCGCGAGCGGTGTAGTCGAACGCGGTCAGCGGGTCGCGAGCGATCTCGCGGACGGCCTGGGCGACGCCAGGCGTGTAGGCCAGCGAGAGGTCTCGCTGCGTGAGCGTCGGCTTGGTCGGGACGACCTGGATCTTCCCGGGTCGGCCGCCACGATGGTATTCAAGTGCAGCATCAGAAGGATCGATCACGGCGAGACCTCACGTACGGTCGGTCGTCTCTCGGTGTGCTCGGAAACGGCCTTCGGCTGCAATCTACACCAGCGCCCGGCCACCCGACCACTACACGCGAGTAGTGAGTAGCGAGTAGCGAGTAGCGAGTGGTCTTGATCTCCACTCGCTACTCGCTACTCGCTACTCACTACTCGGAACTGTGGTACCCTTGATACCTGTCGAGGCTTCACGGATCGCCACGAGACGGGTAGGCTAAGCCTCAGTGGGTAGCCTGCTCGCGCGGAGGGAGCCCTGAGCATCGCAGACGTTGCGATACGACTGGCGGCGGTTGGGGTTCTCGTCTTTCTGAACGCGTTCTTCGTCGCCGCCGAGTTTGCGCTGGTCAGCCTGCGGCGTAGTCGCATCGAGCAGATGGTCGAGGAGCGGCACCGCTTCGGCAGGATGCTGCTGCGCGCCAAGGACGACCCGAACCGGTTCATCTCGGCCGCCCAGCTCGGCATCACGATGGCCTCGCTCGGCCTCGGCTGGATCGGCGAGTCCACCGTCGCCGCGATGGTCGAGCCGCTCTTCGCCGCCCTGCCCGAGAATCTCCAGGGCACCGTCCAGCACACCGCCTCGTTCGTGATCTCCTTCTCGCTCATCACCATGTTCCACATCGTGCTGGGCGAGCAGGTGCCCAAGATGGTCTCGTTGCAGCACGCCGAGCGCACCGCCATCGTCACCATCGGCCCAACCGAGGTCTTCTTCCGGATCTTCCGCCCGTTCATCGCCCTGTTCACCTGGTCCACGAACCTGGCGCTGAAGGCGCTGCGCATCGAGCCGGCCAACGAGCATGACGCGGCAGTCACCGCCGAGGAGCTGGAGCTGCTCGTTCAGACCAGCCACCGCGCCGGCGCCCTCGAAGACACCGAGCGCGACCTCCTGAGCAACGTCTTCGACTTCGCCGACCTCTCGGTGTATCAGGTGATGGTCCAGCGCCGCGAGATGGTCGGCGTCCCGATCGACATGTCGCTGGACGACCTGCTCGAACTAGGCGAGCAAAGCCCGCACTCGCGCTTCCCGGTCTACGAGGAGACCCTGGACAACGTTCTGGGCGTCGTCCACATCAAAGACTTGATCGGCGCCGCCCGACGGCTCGGGCAGGCGCCGTTCGAGCTTCGCGCCACCATGCGGCAGCCACTCTTCGTCCCCGAGACGATGCCGGCCGGCCGCCTCCTCAGCGAGTTCAAGCGCGCCCACACCACCCTCGCCATCGTCATCGACGAGTACGGCGGCACGGCCGGCCTCGTCACCATCGACGACGTGGTGGAGGAGATCGTCGGGGATGTCCCGGACGAGTTCCACAGCCAGACCCCCAGCGTCGAGCCGCAGCCAGACGGCACCTGGGTCGTCGCCCCCACCCTGCGCCTGGACGAGCTGGAGGAAGAGCTCGGCATCGACGTGGGCGAGGAAGAGCTCGACGTGGACACGGTCGGCGGGCTGGTGGTCGAGAAGCTCGGGCGGCTGGCCCAGGTGGGCGACGTGGTCGATCTGGACGGGCATCGCATCGAGGTCGAGGAGGTCGATGGCGTCCGGATCACCCGGTTGCGCGTGATCCCGCTGGAGCCCGCCACCGCCTCCGAATCGTCCGACGACGCAAACTGAATCGACGAGCACCAGAGGTCCGTGGGTTGAAACCCACGCCTACAATCAGTCGTCGCTCTGCGACGAAAGCGCCATCCCCGGCGTGGCGTAGCCACGCACCAATGGTAGACGTGGGTTTCAACCCACGGACTGCGCTGCCCACACCTTCGACGGCTGGCACGCATCCATTACCGCGATGGCCGACTCCAGCGTCGGGCGGGCCAGCACCACCCGCACCAGCGCCACGTCCAGTCCATCGCTCAATCGACGGAACGCCGCGGCCGCGCCGGCCGCCGGCCCGAAATAGCCCACCATCCGCGCCAGCTCGACCGGCATCGCGTCGTACAGCTCCTCCAATGTGGCACCCCGGTCACGACGCTCCTCCAGCTCCGAGAGCGCCTCGTCGAAGCCCATCCGCCCGAAGTGCCCTCGATACCCCAGGTGCTTCGGCACGCCCGGCCGCGCGATGGCGTAGCGGAACAGCGCCCGCATGTACGCCCGCCGCGCCGCCACCTCGTCGTCGTCCACGCAGACGCGAATGTACTCGACCACCTTCACCTCGCTCGGGTCGCGCCCGACGCTGGCGGCCCCCTCCGCGATCCGCGCCCGGCTCCAGGCCAACTGCTCCGGCGCACACCAGTTCAGCCCGACGCCGTCAGCCGCCTCGCCGGCCAGCCGCAGCATCCGAGGCCCGAGTGCCCCCAGGATCACCGGCGTCCTGGGCATGTCCACTTCCAGCTTCAGATTGTCCAGCTTGACGGTCGGACCGTCGTAGGTGACCCGCTCGCCGGCCAGCAGCGCCCGCAGCGTCACGAGGTAGTCTCGGGCCAGCGCCAGCGGCCCGACCTCCTGAAGCCCCAACAGCCTCCGCTGCGCCAGGTCGTGGATATCCCCTGACCCGATCCCGAGCGTGAACGTGCCGCCGGTGATCTCGGCGGTCGTCGCAGCCGCCGATCCGAGCGAGGGCACCGTCCAGAACGTTGCCGGCACCACCGAGATACCGGTGCGCAGCCCGCCCGGCACGACTTCCGCGCTGGCCTGCCAGAACTGGGTGCACATCTGGGTGGACTCGCGCCCGTTCATCGAGTTCGTCCAGACGCTCGCGTACCCGAGCCGTGCCGCCACCCGCGCCAGCTCGCGGAAGCCGTCCACCGAGAACCCCAGATTGCGGTCCAGCCCGACCCCGATCTCCACGCGCACCCCTCCCTGCCTGTCATCCCGTCCCACCACGATACACGCTGACGTGCGTCCCGAGACACACCCTGGGAGCGCGGCCATCCTGGCCGCTTCGTCATTCGGCCGCGCGGTATTGTCCTGAGGTTTGCTCGTCGCGTCGCCAGGCCGGAGCGGCCAGGATGGCCGCGCTCTACGATCGTGTCTCGGCCTACCTGTGGCCTCGGCCGGGCTACCATGAAGGTCCAAGCACAGTGACAGAGCACCTGAGAGATCGGGAGGCGATCATGGGCACACTCGACGGAAAGATCGCGCTGGTGACCGGCGCAGGGCGCGGCATCGGACGCGCCATCGCGCTCCGCGGGAAGTCCTGAGGAGACGGGCTGGAAGATCGATCCTGCGCTCGTCGGATTTGTGCACTTCACCCACCTCACGCCGAAACCCCCGAGCTACCGCTATCCGTATCCCGATTTCTTGCAAGTGGTTTACGTCGCCGATGCCGACCACTTTCTGCCAGACGCTCGGCTCGACGACGGCTATGAAGTCGAGTCTCTCTTCCTGCCCATTCCCGGCGTGCGAGCGCTCGCACTGACGGCGACACAGCGGCTGTTCCTTGATGTCGGGCTTCGCGAGCGCGGACTACCGTTGCAAGTACACCCACAAGCCGCCTCCCGGACGGCGGTGTCTGACGCGCGGAGTCGGTCAGGTACCCCAACGGGCTGAATCGCGACATGACACAATGTGCAAGCGATCAGCACGCACGGGCGGCGGGCTGCGCCAATCTGGTGCCTGGAGGAGATGATGGGCACACTCGACGGAAAGATCGCGCTGGTGACCGGCGCCGGGCGCGGCATCGGACGCGCCATCGCGCTCCGCTTCGCGCGCGAGGGCGCCAGCGTCGCGGTGGCCGACCTGAACGGCGGCGGCGCAAAGTCCGTGGCTGCTGAGATCGAAGCGGCCGGCCAGAAGGCGCTCGCCATTCAGGTTGACGTGCGCGAGCAGGCCCAGATCCGCTCGATGATCGAGCAGGCTGTCAGGGCGTTCGGCCGCATCGACGTGCTCGCCAACAACGCCGGCGTCGTGCGCGTCGAGCGCTTCCTCGACGTCACCGAGGAGCACTGGGACCTCGTGCTCGGCGTGAACACCAAAGCCGTCTTCTTCGTGATGCAGGCGGTCGCCCGCCAGATGAAGGAGCAGGAGCCGGGCGCCGACGGCCTGCGCGGACGGATCATCAACACCGCCTCGATCGCCGCCAAGCCCGGCGGGCGACCGATGTTCGCGCCGTATGCCGCCAGCAAGGCCGCCGTCCTCTCCCTCACCCAGTCCGCCGGCGTGGCGCTGGCGCCGGACATCACCGTCAACTGCGTCTGCCCTGGCATCGTGGACACCGCCATGTGGGCGCAGATCGACGCCGAATGGAACGAGCTGGAGGGCTTCGAGGAGGGCGAAGCGTGGCGCCGGCGCGTCGCCGCCATCCCGCTCGGCCGCCCCGAGTTGCCGGAGGACGTCGCCGGCATGTTCGCGTTCCTGGCCGGGCCTGACGCAGTCTACATCACCGCGCAGCCATTCACCGTGGACGGCGGCTTCGCCCCAGGCTGAGACGCACGGGGCCGGAGAGGGTTGCATGTCGCGACGAAATGTCGGAAAATGGCGTCCGACTGCCCAATTCGTCTAAGAATGGGAACCCGACATGTCAGATCCGCCCCGCGCCGGCCGCCTTCGTCGCCGTCTGATCCTCGTCGTGGTCGCACTCCTTGTCACGCTGATGGGCACGCTGGGCGATCTGCGGGGGGCGGGCATGGCCGAGCCTGGAGGCAGTGCGCGGTGGGCAGCGATCGCCGAAGCAGCCCCGCTCGGCCAATCCACTGCCGAGCTCCCGGTCCTCCGCAAGAAGAAGAAGCGGCGTGGCGACTCCACCACCAGCCAGCCAGCAATTGCAGCGCCAGCACCATCGTCGCACGCGGTCACTGCCCCCGCCAGCTCGCCGTCGCCGATGCCGCCGGAGACCGCTCCGCCGGGCACCAGCGCTGCCTGCTCGCCACGCCCGCCTGTGGTGCTCCGGGCGGAGCCGGCCCTGCTTCCCGAGCCGGGTCTCGGCCTGCCGGGCCGCGATGCGCTGCTGGTCACTCTCAGCACTAGCGGGCCGGGCCTGGGGATCCGCAAGATCGGCTTTCAGGCGCTCGCCAACGCCGTCGTCACCATCGCGGACGGCCAGCCGCACGCGGCGCCCTTCTCGGCGACGTTCCCGCCCAGCCAGCAGCCACCAGCCCTTCAGTTCACCCTCTGGCGGCCGGACCAGGCACAGGGCTCGTGGCTGCGCCTCGTGATCGTGGACGGCTGCGGCGCCTGGTCCACCTTCACCGGCCGCGGACCTGGCGCGTAGCTACTTCGTCAGGTCGGCCAGCCGCTTCAAGTCCGCCTCGAGCGCCTTCTGCTCCTCGCCGTACTTCGCCCAGTCGCCGGCCTTGAGCGCCTCCTGCGCCCGAATGAAATGCTGGTTGGCAGACTGGATCACCCCCGCCACGTCCGGGCTCGGGGCAGCCCCACCGGCACCAGGTGCCGTCTGGGCCGCCGGCTGTGCGCCGGGTTGCGCGCCGGCCTGCGTCACGCTCTGCGCGCTCGCGGCCGTCGATCCGACGGACGGCACCACCGCCGGGTTACCGAACAGCTTCGCCAGCGCTTCCTCCAGCGTCGCCTCCATCACCACCCGGTTGCCCGTCGAGACGATCACCCGCTTCAGCTCCGGGATCGGGCCGTTCTCCGCCTGGAGGTAGATCGGCTCCACGTACATCTGCGAGTTGCCGACCGGGATCACCAGCATGTTGCCCCGAATCACCCGCGAGCCGGCCGTGCTCCAGAGCGTGAACTGCGACGAGATCGTCGGGTCCTGGTCGATCCGCCCTTCGACTTGCAGCGGCCCGAAGATTAGCCGCTCCTTCGGGTACTTGTAGACCACCAGCTTCCCGTAGTTCGGCTCGTCCGAGCGCGCCGCCAGCCAGGCGATCATGTTCGTCTTGTTGACCGGCGTGAACGGCTGCATCAACAAGAACTCTTCGTGCTGCTCGCCCGGCAGGCGCATCACCACGTAGTACGGGTCCACGTCCACCGGCGTAGACTGGCTCCCCACCTTCTCGCTCGCGACCGCCCAGGTGTCCTCGCGGTTGTAGAACACCGTCGGGTCCTGCATGTGGAACGCCAGGTATCGGTTGGTCTGGAGTTTGAACAGGTCTTCCGGATACCTCACGTGCTGTCGGAGCCCCCGCGGCATCTCGGACAGCGGGCGGAACAAACCCGTGAACACCCGCTCGTACGTCTGGACGATCGGGTCGTTCGGGTCGGAGACGTAGAACGTCACCGACCCGTCATAGGCGTTCATCACCACTTTGACGCTGTTGCGCACGTAGTTGAGCCAGACGCCGGCCGTACGCGGGCCGCGTGGCTGCCAGTAGGTCGGCTCGGAGTACGGGTACGAGGCCGTGTAGGTGTAGGCGTCCAGCATCCAGTAGATCTGGCCGTCCGCCACCACCGCGTACGGGTCGCTGTCTTGCAGCAGGAACGGCGCGATCCGCTCGACCCGCTCGCGGACGGTGCGCCGCCAGAGCAGCTCCGAGTCGTCGCGGATCGCGCCTGAAATCAACAGGTTCGTGTCGCGCAGGCGAATCGAGAACGCCAGCCGCTGGAGCAGACTGCCGATCTTCACGCCGGCGCCGCCCGCGTGGCGCGTCTCGGCGTTCTCGTCGCCCTTCGGATAGTCGAACTCGGCCTCCGTCGTCCGGACGATTGCGTAGTCGGTCGGGCGCGTCCCGAAGTAGATCTCCGGCCGCGTGATCTGGATCTCGTCGCCGCGTGGCGGCACGTCCTGGACGATCAGGCGCGGCCGGCCCTCGTCCGCCACGGCGGCCACCAGCGCCATCGAGAGGCCGTAGCCGTGGGTGAACTTCAGTCGCTGGTTGACCCAGGTCTGGGCCTGGGAGGGCAGCCCCTGGCGATTCAGCTCGCGGACCGCCAGCATCACCTGCCGGTAGCCGTTGTCCACGTTGTAGCGGTCGACGTCGATGTCCGCGAACGTGTAGTAGCTACGGATACTCTGGATCTGGTTCAGGGTGTCCAGCAGCGGCCGATGGTCCCAGAGGCGGATGTTGCGGATCGTCTCCGGGTTGTTCTTCACGTCGTCGGCGGTGACGGCATCATCCGCCGTAAAGAAGCTCTCCTGGATCCCGTCCAGGTTGAACGCCTTGCGGGTCAGCGCGATCCCGTTCTCGACGTACGGGCGCTCCTTCTCCAGCTGGTTCGGCTTCACCTCGAAGTTTTCGACCGCGTTCGGGAAGACCAGCCCGCCGACTACCGCGACCAGCGCCCACGCCGCCAGCCCGGTGATCGCCGGTCGGATCGAGCTGACCAGCGCGCTGAACAGGATCAGGGCGGCCGAGATCACCGCGACAGTCGCCATGATGTACAGAGCCGGCATCTCGGCTCGAACGTCCGTGTAGCTCGCGCCGTACGTCACGCCGCGCGTCGAGTAGACCAGCTCGTAGACGTCCAGCAGGTGATTGCCGGCCACCAGCAGCATCAGGGCCGCCGTCACGATCCCGATGTGGAGCTTCACCGAGCGCGGCAGGTTGAAGATGACCCGTTCGAGGTTCACGCCCAGCTCGTAGGCGCTGACGACGGCGTACACCGCGAACGTGGTGGTCGCCACCAGCACCGCCGTCCCGAGCAGCCACGAGTGCGCGGCCCGCAGGAACGGCAGGGTGAAGACGAAGAACCCGACATCCTTGCCGAAGATCGGATCAGCCGTGCCGAACGGCACCTGCTCCAGAAACCGGGCCAGCACCGGCCACTGCCCGGACGCCACCGAGCCCATGATGACCGCCAGCAGCACGCCCAGGATCATGATCCCGGCCGACACGATCTGGCTGTACGCCGACTGGTCGCCCATCCTGGCGCCGACGCGAGCGATGTACGCCCACAGGACGTCCTCGTCCGGCGGCGAGAGATGCTCGAAGCCCCGCGCGAGGCGGCGGGCAAGGAGCGCGCTTGGAAGGTAGAGCGCCAGGAACAGCGCCGCCGCCGCGAAGAAGAGGATCACCTGCTGGCTCAGGACTGTCCCGTACACGGAGGTGAGCCCGAGGCTGGCGAACCAGAGCCAGTCCGTGTAGATGTCCACGCCGACCGTCAGGAGCACCAGCAGCACGACGACCAGGGCGACGAACGCGAGCCGGCCCTGCGCGACGTACGAGTCGCCCCGTCCACGCCGACGCGGCCATCGCTCCATGGGCACTACCGGGTCCACCTGCTGCCTCCGCCGTGACTGCCCCCGATCATACCAGGGTGACCGGCCACTACCTGTAGCATTCTCAGGCTCCGTTCCGCCGTGTCGGGGCTTGAAAGCCCCGCCTACCATCATGGCGTCGCGCTGCGACGCCGAAGCGCGCCATCTTGTCGCAGAGCGACAATTGATTGTAGACGTGGGCTTTAGCCCACGGTCGCGCGCCTTCATGCAATCGCCCTGAGATATCGTTGGGGGCAGGGACGAGTGGGGCGGCTGCTATACTCGCAGAGGTGGGGCGCGTGCTCGTTCGTGGCGCAGCGCCCCAAATGCCGTGTGCCCTGGAGGACGCGGTGGTGCTCGACGATCGCATCAAAGTGGGGCAGGTTGCGCGGATCGACGCGTTCCATGCCTTCGAGCTCGGCTGCAACCCGTCGCTGTTCCGCGAGCCGGGCCTGCACATCCTGCCCTCAGAGCGTCGGACCCGCCCCGGCTGGGGCGGCTACACCGTCCCGATCCTGGCCCTCTCCACGACGTCCGGCGGGATCGTCTCGGCGCGCCCGGACCTGCTGGACCGCGTCAAGGCCGGCTTAGGTCTCGGTGGCAACGACCGTCCGCTCGGCGTGACCGAGTTCACCCGTCTGCACCACGTCGCCCGGCTCGCGATCCCGTACGCTTACAGCCTGAGCGGCCACGTCCTCTACTCCGACGCCGAGCACTTCCAGCCACGCCCGAGCCGCGCCGTCCGCCTGGAGAAGCACGATCCGCGCGGCACCGATCTACGCCGCCGCTTCGACGGCGAGATCTTCGTCATCTTCTCGATTCGCGGAGAGATCGCGAGCTGGTCGGCGATCAAGCTGAAGTCGGACGACGTCTGGGAGATCGCGGTCGTGACCGAGGCGCCGTTCCGGGGCCAGGGGCTCGCCAAAGAGGTGGTCTCGGCCGCGACGCAGCACATCCTGGATCAGGGCCGGATGGCGCTCTACGTCCACGACCGCACCAACCTGGCCTCAGCCCGGGTCTGCCGCTCGCTCGGCTACGTCGAGTACGCCGAAGAGTTCTTCAGCGAGTACTGATCTCCGCTCGTTCGGCTCCGTCGAGCACGCCAGTAGGACGAGGTGTCAGCCTTGGCTACACACACGGAAGCGCCCGTTACCCTCGAACCTGGCGATCACCTGACCCGCGAGGAGTTCCACCGGCGCTACTGCGCGCGCCCGGACATCAGAAAGGCCGAGCTGATCGAAGGAGTCGTTTTCGTGCCGTCTCCTGTACGGGCCGATCTTCATGGCGAGCCCCACCTCGCGGTCGCAGGCTGGATCTACACCTATGTTGCGAGAAGTTCAGGCGTGCGCGGCCACATTGACGCTACCGTGCTCCTGAACGCCGAGGGCATTCGCGACGAAGTTCAGCCGGATGCCTGCCTCTGGATTGACGAGCCCGGCGGACCGCGACTCACGACAGAGCACTATTTGGAAGGCGCACCCCAGCTCGTGGTCGAGATCGCGGCCAGCAGCGCCTCCTATGACCTGCACGAAAAGAAGGAAGCGTATCGCCGCAACGGAGTCCCCGAGTACATCGTCTGGCGCGTCTTCGACAAGGTGATCGACTGGTTCGAGCTCCGTGACGGCGTCTACGTCCTGCGCGCTCCGGACTCGGAGGGCATCATCGAGAGTGTCCGGTTCCCCGGCCTCCGTCTCCACGTCCCGAGCATGCTGGCAGGCGACGCCCTGGGCGTGCTCGCGGCACTCGGCCCGAGTACGCCCGCCTGAGTTGGTCTTCCGCTGGCTAGACAGCCTGCCGGCCCGGCCCAGGCCGGTGCCGGCAGGCGACGAACCTCGTCAGGCGTCGAGCGTCCACTCGTTGAACAGGCGGAGCAAGTCCTGCCGGGGCTTGTTCCAGTGCAGCTTCGGCGTCAGCCCGTGCACGAAGTTCAGGCCGAACAGCGAGATGAACAGGTTCTGGTCGTGGACGGTCTGCCACAGCTCCTGGAAGCCCTTGATCCGGGCGTCGCCGGTCAGGCCCAGCGTGGTGGTCAGCTTGTCCGTGAAACCCTGGTCGCAAAACTCCGAGTCAACCCCGCCACACGAGAAGTAGTAGATCAGCGCGCGGGACGAGTCGAGCACCGGGTCGCTCACCGAGGTGATCAGGAGGTCGGGGCGGGGCTGACCGGGCTTGACCGACTGGTTCGCGATCCGCCACTGGCCGATCTCCAGCGACTTGATCGACACGTTCAGTCCGGTCTGGCCGATCTGGTTCGAGACCAGCTCGACCACCTCGGTCACGCGTGGGATCACGTTGTTCCGGCTGATCAGCTCGATGCTCTGGCCTGCCCCGCCAGCCTCCTTCATGAGCTGCTTTGCCTGATCCGGGTCGTACGGATACTCCTTCAGGTTCGGGTTCCAGCCCAGCGAGGACTTCCGAACCATCATGCCGTTCAGGTGCTCGGCCACGTCGCCGTAGAGCGTGTCGATCATCGTGTTGCGGTCGACCGACATGTTGATCGCCTGGCGCACCCGCAGATCCTTCAGCAGCGGATGCTCAGGGTTGATCTTGACGCCGACCGACTCGCCCGTCAGCTCGATGAACGTGGACGGGAGCTGTTTCGCATCCTCCGGCGTCACCAGCGTCACCAGTTGCGCCTCGCCGGCTCGCAGCATGTTGGCGCGCACGCTCGGCTCGTTGCGGAAGACGATCTTGACCTCGCCAATCGTCGGCTTCGTCGGACCCCAGTAGCCCTCGTCGGCCTGGAGCAGGAAGTGACTCGCGCGGACGTACTCGACCAGCTTGTACGGTCCGGCGCCGACCGCCGTATCGGCCGGGCCGTCCTTCGGGATGCTGGCGAGCCATTTCGGCGCCGCGATCCCCAGGATCGCCAGCCGATTCGGCAGAATGGCATCCGGCGCCCTGGTCGAGATGTCAACCGTGTACTCGTCCACCTTGGCGACGCCGCCCCCGGAGAGGCCCCAGGAGTCGAGCCCCAGGCCCGGCTTCGACTGGTCCGTCGCGGCGTTGATGGTGGCGACCACCGCGTCGGCGTTGAACGGCTCGCCGTTGTGGAACTTGACCCCCTGCCGCAGCTTGAAGCGCCAGGTCTTCGGATTCGACGAGCTCTGCTCGAAGCTCTCGGCCAGGTGCGGGACGATCTTGGGCGGCTGGCCCAGCTGGTCGAACTGCCGGTACGTCAACGCCGAGTAGACGTTGGCCATCACGAAGAACGCGTTGTCGGTGGTGGCGTCCTTCGGCAGGATCGTGTCCGGCTCCGACTCGAGCACGACCGTGATCGAGCCCTTCGATTTGGCCGCTGCCGGGGCAGCCGTCGGCTGGGCGGCTGCCGGCGCGCTGGTGGGCTGGGCGGCGGCTGGCGCGCTGGTGGGCTTCGCGGCCGTCGCCGGCTGTGCGGCAGCCGGTGCGCTCGTGGCTGGTGCGGCCGTCGACGGCTGCGCGGCAGCCGGCGCGCTGGTAGGCTTCGCGGTCGGCGCCGCCGGCGGTGCCGGCGCACAGGCCGAGCCGAGGGCGATGATTCCGATCCCGATCAGGCCCCCCTGTAGGAGCTCGCGTCGCGACATCCCGCGTGCACGTCCTCGGGCTACTCCCATCGCTCCTCCTCGGAGTCGTCGCCCGATGCCACCACGACCACGCCGGTCCGGGCGGTCTCGCCCACGAGTTGCGTGGCATCGGATCTCGACATACCGCCCGGTCGCAACTGCGGCCAGGCCCGGCGCCATTGCCAGTCGGCTAGAAGGAATCGTGTGGTCGCGCCAGGTGGCCGCCACACCCAGGGTCGGAGATCAGATACGACCATGCTATACCCCGGCTCATCGTGACGCAAACGTTACGATCCGGCTGGGTGTGCGTCAGAATCTTGTGCCCATCCAGATCCGGGGGCGCGATGAATCGCGCCCCCAATGATCTGACGCACACCCGACCCGGCTTTTGCCGGACCGCCTACCGCTCGCGCTCCTCAGGTGGGCGCACCTTCCGAAAGACGAAAAACAGCGCCACGTCGTACACCGCTTTGAGACTGCCGGCGATCAAGAACGGCACTCCCAGCGCAGGATTCGCCAGCATGGCCCCAGAGAAGACCGGCGCGATCGCCGTCGCCGTGCCCCGCGCCACCGCCGACACCCCGGCCGCCGCCGCCCGCTCGTCCGGCTCCACCACCGCCATCGTGTACGACTGCCGCGTTGGCACGTCCAGCTGGGACAGCAGTTGCCGGGCCAGCAACACCACCACCGCCAGCTCCAGATTCGGCATCAGCGGCACCAGCATCAGCAGGAAGTTGGACGGCAGGTGCGTGAACACCATCGTGTTCAGCAGCCCGAACCGCCGCGCCAGCGGCGCCGCCGCCAGAAACGAGACCGCCGAGAACAGGTTGGCCCCGAAGAAGATCGTCCCCAGCGCCTCGACGTCCGCGCCGAACCGCAGGTGGAACCAGTACGCCAGTAACCCCTGAACGACGAACCCCTGCCCGAACGAGTCGAGCGCGCCGAGCCCGGCCAGCTTCAGCGCCACGCCCCGCGAGCGGTGCAGCCCGAAGCGAGGCCGTTTTGCCGCCGCCGGTGAGGGCGCGCCGGCCAGCACACCCTCCGTCACACCCGCGTGAGAGCCGCCGCCCGCCTCGACCGCCGCCGACAGCCGGCTGAACGCCACCGCCAGCAGCGCTCCTGTAGCAGCGTACGCCCAGAGCAGCACTCGGTGCGCCGCCGTCGGCTCCAGACCGAACAGCGCCGGCAGCCCCACCGCCAGCGCCCCGACCGCCCCCGCGAACGTCCCGACGAGGTTGTAGGTTGCGAACACCTGGGTCCGCTGCGCGTCGCTCGACGTCTGCGGCAGGATCGCCTGCTCCAGCGACGAGAACGGCCCGACCTCCCTCCCCGAAGGACTGAGCACGCCGACGATCCCGGCCACGGTCAGCACCACGAGGTTGTCGGTCGCCGCGAACGCCACCCCGGCCAGCACCATCAGGCCCGACCCGACCAGCAGCACCCGCCGCCGCCCGAGCCGGTCCGCCACCTGGGTCAGCAGGATCGTGATCGCGGCGTCGCCCACCAGCACCGCCGTGAAGATGGCGCCGATGGCCGCCGTGTCGTACCCCAGAGATGCCAGGTACAGCCCAAGGATCACCGACACGAAGC
>JAXLXF010000065.1:0-26689 GCA_046328125.1 Chloroflexota bacterium | reverse complement strand
CACCACACGCCTCCTCATGACGCCGTCTGCCACTACCCGACAGGATAGCCGACACCCGGGCACGACGGTGAAGCGCGCCTACTGGGGAAGGAGAAGTCGATATACCCCGTTCGACGTGGCCGCGAACAGATGGCGGCCGTCCACTCCGACGGCCAGCTGGCTCACCGACGGCAGCTGGCTGCCACCGAGCTCCACCCAGGTCGTCCCAGCGTCGCGACTCATCCGGACGATGGAGCCAGTTGCATGATGCAGCTTGTACGGCTCCGGGTCCGGCTCGTAGCGCGTCACCTGCGCGAAGACGTCGTCCGGTCGTCGCGGGTCGTACGCGAGCAGGCTGACGAAATCCATTGGCCGGCCCGTTCCTCGGTCCGGCTGGCCACCGTCGTCCTCGAAGATGGTCGTCCAGGTCTCGCCGTCATCCGAGCGGAGCACCCTGGAATGACGGATGCGCGTGTACGCCATGCCCGCGTAGTACTGCGCGACGTACCAGCGATTCGGGTTCGCCCCGCCGCCGCCGACAACGGCATTGGCAGGCCCGTTCTCAGCGGACGAGCTTGGGAACGGCGTCGTCGAGCGACCCTCATCGACGCTCATGTGCGGTCGTGGAGCGTCGCCGTGCCCGGTGCACCCTTCAACAGTCAGCACTCGCGCCGCGCTGACCGAGAGAGGCTGGAGTGACCGCACTTCGTACGCGCACGGCTGGGTGCCCGGCACGATGCGCTCGCGGTCCACGCGCACGGTCTCCCAGTTCATGCCGGCGTCGCGACTGACCCGAAACTCGTGCCAATGGTTTGTGCCGTATTCCGCTGGCGGACTGGTGACGACCACGCCATAGATCACGGTCGGATTGACGGGACTCACTTCGAGCAGGAGCCAGTCGCCATCCGGGGCGGAGACGGGCAGCCAGCGCTCGCCCCCATCGTCGCTCCGTAGCACGCCGGCCGCGCCTGCCGCGAACAACAGCTGATGATCCGTCGGGCTGACCGTCATGACACTGGTATCGGCTGGCCGGTCCACAGTGCGCCAGGTCGCTCCACCATCGTCACTCCGGAACAGTGCATCACGATTGGAAGCCAGCAGCGCGCCACTCGCCGGGGTGAAGAGTCGCCCGATCGGTGTGCTGGCCGGCCCCAGGGGCTCCCAGGTCGACGGTTCCTCGGCTGCGGCACGGACACTCCCAAGACGCACTGTCCCGCCGATGGTCAGCCCGAGCGCCATACCAATGCCCGCAGCCAATGCCCGCCGTCGGCTGATCCTCTCAGGCACGCTTCGCCTCCGACACGCTCACGTCCGGCTCTCCGCATCGCTCGTCGTTCGGCTCGGCGCCGATCGACACGTACTGCACGCACCAGCAGTACAGCGGGTTCCCGACATTCTCGCAGCACGCTACCATCGAAGGCGGTGATTGGGCGGCCTCTGTTCCGCCGTGCCAGACCGTCGCCTACTGCTCGCACGGAGGGACCGTCGTGATCGATCGTGCTGACGTCGTCGTCATCGGGGCTGGCTCGTTCGGCTCCAGCACCGCGTACCATCTGGCGAAGCTCGGGATGCGCAACGTCGTGCTGCTCGACCGGTTCGAGCCCGGCTCCCAGACTTCGCCCAGAGCGGCCGGCCTGACCAGCCAGGTCCGCTCCACCGACACCCTGACGAAGCTCGCGCGCCGCTCCGTCGAGAAGCTGGAGACGTTCGAGGCCGAGACCGGCCAGCCGTTGCGCTTCACCCAGAGCGGCGCGTTAAAGATCGCCCGCAAGCCCGAGCACGTGGAGCAGCTCCAGCGCGAGGTCGCCAGGGCGCAGACCCTCGGCGTGCCGCTGGACTTCATCAGCCCGTCCGAGGCGCGGAAGCTGTGCCCGGTCCTGGAGGATCGCGGCATCCTGGCGATGACCTACAACCCGACCGACTGCAACGTCGAGCCGTCGCAGGTACCGGTCGGCTACGCCCGCGCCGCCGAGGAGCTCGGCGTGACCGTCCTGGCGAACACGCCGGCCACCGGACTGGTGCTCGGCGAGCACGGCGTCGAGAAGGTGGTCACCCCGAACGGCGAGATCGCCACCGCCCAGGTCGTGGACGCCGCTGGCGCCTGGGTCCGGGTCGTCGCCAGCCTGATGGGCGTCCGCATCCCCGTCATCCCAACCCGCCACCAGCTGTTCATCACCGAGCCGATCGACGGTATCACCCCGGCCATGCCGATCGCCCGGGTCATCGACGCCAACGTCTACATCCGCCATGAACGCGGCGGGTTGATGCTCGGCGGCTACGAGGCGACCCCGAAGCAGTACGACCTCGACGCGCTCGGCCCCACGTTCCAGATCGCGGATCTGGACCTGGACCTGTCGGTGCTGCGTGACCTCGCGCGGGACGTCCAGGACCAGTTCCCGATCTTCCAGAACCCCGAGCTACAGATCGCCGAGCATCGCGGCGGCCTGCCCACCATGACCGTGGACGACCGCTACATCCTCGGGCCAGTCCCCGGCGTGCGCGGCTTCTGGCTGCTGACCGGCTGCTGCGTGGGCGGGCTCAGCATCTCGCCGGGCCTGGGTGAGGCGCTGGCGCAGTGGATCGTGGCCGGTGAGCCGCCGATGGATCTCTCGGAGATCGGCATTCAGCGGTTCGCGGATCGCGAGCTGCCGGAGGACGAGCTGCGAGAGCTCTGCCGCGAGGCGTACGCCAACCACTACGCCGCGAATGGCGGTGGCTGGACTGCCCCCAGCGGCCGCCGCTAGGCCAACCCCCACAAGCGGACGGCGCCGTCGCCTGCCGAGGCGGCCACTGACAAGCTGTCAGGACTGAATGCCACGCTCCAGACAGACTGTCGGGCGCCCGTCAGCGTCCGAAGAGGCTCGGCATCCGAGGCTCGCCAGAGTCGTACGGTTCTATCGGATGAGCCGGATGCCACAAGCTGACCGTCCGGGCTGAAGGCGACGCTCACGATGGCAGCCCGGTGCCCCGACAACTCACGGATCATCTCGCCACTTGACACCCGCCACAGGCGGACGGTTGCCTGAAGTTGGGGCAGAGTCGTCGAACCGGTGACCAACAGGTCACCATTCGGGCTGAAAGCGAAATCGGAGGAGATCGTCTCAGGGCCCGTCAACGTCCGTACCTCGTCGCCGCCAGAGGTCGTCCAGATTCGGACCAGATTGTTCCCAACGCGAGCCCCGAGATACTGCCCGTCCGGGCTGAACTTGACGGTTGATACAGCGCCCTCAGGTGCGGCCAGCGTGCGCACCAGCTCGCCGTCAGATACGCGCCAGATCCGAGCGGTCTTGTCCGACGACCCGGTCGCCACCAACAACCCATTGGGGCTGAAAGCCACACTATTCAACCGGAGCCCGTGACCGGCCAGGGTCAGCAGCGGCTCGCCGTCAGCGACCCGCCAGATTCGCGCAGTCTTGTCAGACGAGGCGGTCACCAGCAGTTGCCCGTCGTCACTGAAGGCGACCGCATGAACGAAACTCGTGTGACCGGCCAGGATGCGTACGAGCTGCCCATCATGGACTCGCCAGAGCGCCGCGGTCCGGTCAGAGGAGCCGGTCGCCAGCAGTTGACCATCCGGACTGAAGGCAATGCTGCCAACATCGTCAAGATGTGACGCCAGAATACGTCCGCCATCGGGCGGCGCAACTGCGGCCCAGATCTCACGTGAGGCCCACGACATCAACGAATACCCGACGTTCTGAATCGTGCGGTCGCGCGATGGATTGACCTGAACATAGAGTCGATATTCACCGGGACTAGATGCTTCCACCTCGACACGCTCGCCTTGCACGCCACCGTCTCGCGTAGACTCCCCGACAATCTGACCGCCGGGATCCTGTACGTACAGATCCAGGTCTGCCGCTCCGCTCCAACCAAGAAAGGCGACAAACCGTCCAGACGTGGGCACAGTCAGCCGCCAGAGATGGAGATCGGAGCCACTCTTAAGCACCGATGCCGGCGGACCGGGCGGCATAGCAAGCATGAGCGGGCAACCCGTCGAGGCCGCCGGGTCACAGCGAGGCGTCTGCGCCAGTGCCTCTTGGGTGGATGGCAGCGACACGAATAGGCCGCCGGTGACCACGCCCCCCAGCACCAGCGGTACTCGGGTCAGAAGCTTCCGGCGCAACCGTGAATAGTGACGATGTCTCACCGGCTCCTCTGAAACGATCAAGCGTCCCCTCATTCGGTCCAGCTCAACCGGACTCGCGGCGATTCTCGCGGATCGGTGCGTCAGGCAACAAGAGAGAACAGCTACCGATCACGCACCGGCAACCCTGAACCGTCGGCATGCCTGCAGTCAGGTCAGGTACTGAAGAGCTGGATGATTGCCGCTACCACCTCATTCAGCTTGGTCTGTGAGATGCCACCCACACGATACAGCACCAGCCGTGTGTCGGCAGTGAACAGCCGATTGGGTCGAATCATGCTCGCGACCCGAAGCGAACCATCGCTGAAATCGCTGGCTCCGAGCGAGACCGCGTTGCTGTCACGAGTTGATTGACTGGTGATCTGGCAGAGGATGACGTCATCACCATCGAGCGTGGCCACGACGAGGGCAGGGCGCCGCTTGGTCGCGCTCAAATCGGAGAATGGGAATGGGAGAACGACGACGTCTCCCTTTACAAGTCCGACCACGCGGCGTCCTCCTCCGGACGGTCCCAGTCACGACGCAGGACGGATTCGGAGGCGAGCATAGTGGCTAGCGACTCTGATGCGCGCCGCCGCTCGGCGAGGAAGGACACAAATTCGTACACGGCGTCAAGCTGCTCGGGCGAGAGTCGCCGGAGCTGCTCTTCAACCTGAGCGTGAGTCACGGCCACCGGATCGCCTCCAATTCCAGCTCGGGCGACGACGATAGGCTCTCGTAGGCACACGAGACCGCGATTCGGTCGATGGGTGCATTCATGGAGAGCCGCTGCACCAAAGCATACCCCAGGTTGTACATCGCGACCTGAATCCGCCTGGCGCGTGTCACCGGCACCAGAGGTCACCCGAATCACACCGAATCTCCATTGCAGTCGTGTTGCGGCCCGGCGTCATGGATGGTACCCTGACGCAGCCAGCGACCCAAACGCCCTGAACGAGCGCATTTGCTCTCCGGCGAGTCCACAGAATCGCATGGGAGCGACACGTTTCGTCTCACAGTTTCGTTATCCGGAGTAGGTGACACGCCCCCTGGGGCGAGCAAACCTCGGATAATCGACGGACGGATGTGCGAGCCCGGGTCACCAGATCCGGGCTGACGTGTGTTTGGCCTGGTCGCATCTTCCGAGGACGTGAGGTGCCGGGGCATGGCCGGCGGAAATCAGCGCTACCTCTCCATACACGGGCACTTCTACCAGCCGCCCCGCGAAGACCCGTTCGGCGGGCAGCTTCCGCGCGAGCGCGGCGCCGATCCGTACCGCAACTTCAACGAGAAGATCGCGGCGGAGTGCTACCGCCCCAACGCCGAGCTCGGCAACTTCGGGCGGATCAGTTTCGACCTCGGCCCGACGCTCGCATCCTGGCTGGAGCTGCACGAGCCGGCCACCTACGCCGAGATCGTGCGCCAGGAGCGCGACCACTTCGAGCGGTACGGCCACGGCAACGGCCTCGCCCAGGTCTACAGCCACGCCATCATGCCCCTCGCCACCGACCACGAGAAGCAGATCCAGGTTGCCTGGGGCCTCGCCGACTTCCGCCACCGCTTCGGCCACGCCCCAGATGGCATGTGGCTGGCCGAGACTGCCGCCGACTCGGCCAGCCTCGGCGTCCTGCTGGACCACGACGTTCGCTTCACCATCCTGGCGCCCTGGCAGGCCGCCGAGCCGATCGACCCATCCGAGCCGTACTGGGTCAAGCTCGAAGACGGCCGCCGGATCGCCGCGTTCTTCTACAACGGCGACCTCTCCGGCCGCGTCTCGTTCGACTCCACCTTCACGACCAACGCCGACGTCTTCGGCCTCAAAGACCTGCCCCGCCACGTCGATCGCGACCGTGCCGCCCGCGGTGAGCCCCAGGTCATCCTGATCGCCACGGACGGCGAGCTGTACGGCCATCACCTGCCGTACCGCGACAAGTTCCTGGCCCACCTGCTCGAAGTCAGCGCCATCTCGCGCGGCTTCGAGGTGACCGGCCTCGGGCGCTATCTCGCCGCCCACCCGCCCCGCCGCGAGGTGACCCTGGCCGAAGCGACCTCCTGGAGCTGCCATCACGGTGTGGATCGCTGGCGCGGCAGTTGCGACTGCATCGCTCAGGACGGTGAGTGGAAGTGGTACCTCCGTCAGGCGATCACCCGGCTGGCCGCCCGCATCGACACCCTCTACGAGCCGGCGGCACGCAAGGTGCTATCTGACCCGTGGATCGCCGAGGAAGAGTACATCTGGGTTCGCCTCGGGGCGATGTCGCGTGAAGACTTCTGGGCGCGCCACGCGCGTAACCCACGGCGGGGTCAGCGGCGCGCCTTCGCCCTGTTGGAGACCCAGTACTACCGCCACCTGATGTTCGCGAGCTGTGCCTGGTTCTTCGAGGATCTCGACCGGATCGAGCCGCGCAATGCGATCGGCTACGGTCTCCGTGCGCTTCGCGAGGCCGAGCGCGTCCACCACCTGGACCTGCTCTCAGCCTACGCCAGCGATCTGCGCAGCGCCCGGAGCACCGAGAGTGGCCGGACCGGCGCCGAGCTGCTCGCCGACGCGCTCACCCGCGCGCCCGGCTGGGCGCAGGGCACGCGCAGGGGCGCCCACTCCCACCGGGGACTCACCCGTGGCGACGATCTGCCCCACGAGCACCGCGACAACATGGACAGGGTGGTGGTAGCCTGAATGCATGACCACACCAGCCCCCCAACCTGGACCGAGGTCCGCGCCCCGCACCCGCGCGTCGTCCGCTACAATCGCTGCCAGGAGCGCCGCAACGGCTGCTCCCAGCGCGCCATCCGACACGACACGGGCGGCACCCCCGCGTAGAACGTCGAGGTCTGGGCGCACGAGCAAGGCACCGAAGGGAGCCATGTCCGGCATGAGCGTCCCGACTGGGTATCGGACCGTCGTCGTCGAAAGCGTCACGCCGGAGCTCGACGACGGGCGGTACGCCGTCAAGCGTGAAGTCGGCCAGACGTTCGTCGTCGAGGCCGACCTGTTCAAAGAAGGCCACGACGTCATCGGCGCGCGCATCCTCTTCCGCGCGCCCGGCAGCAACGTCTGGCAGTCTGCACCGCTCACCTTCTGGGACAACGACCGCTGGCGTGGCTCGTTTGAGCTCGCCGAGCTGGGCCTCTACACCTATACCGTCGAGGCGTTCCCAGACCTGTACCGATCCTGGGCCTCTGACACCAGAAAGAAGGTCGACGCCGGCCAGGATGTGAGCAGCGACCTCCTCGAAGGCGCCCGGCTGCTGCGCCGTCTCGCCGAGCTGGGCGCGGACGGCGAGAAGAGCACCCTCCTCGACGCCGCCGAGACTGTCGGCAACGTCAAGGCGCCGACTGACGCGATCGCCCTCGCGCTCGACCCGGTCCTGGTCGATCTCGCCTCGAGCTGCGTCGATCCGGCCATCGTCACCCGCTACGACCGCGACTTGCAGGTGAAGGTCGATCGCGTCCGCGCTCGCTTCGGCGCCTGGTACGAGATCTTCCCGCGCTCGCAGGGCACCGACCCGACTCGCGGCGCCACCTTCCGCGAGGCCGAAGCCCGCGTGCCGGCCATCTCGGCGATGGGCTTCGACGTCCTCTACATGACGCCGATCCACCCCATCGGCACCACCAACCGCAAAGGCCCCAACAACAGCCTGGTGGCCGGCCCGGACGACCCTGGCAGCCCGTACGCCATCGGGGCGGCAGCCGGCGGGCACACCGCCGTCGAGCCGGCCCTCGGCACCCTCGACGACTTCATGCACTTCCAGGAGGTAGTCCATCAGCACGGCATGGAGCTGGTGATGGACTTCGCGATCCAGGTCTCGCCGGACCACCCCTGGGTCAAGGAGCACCCGGAATGGTTCTACCACCGCCCGGACGGCACGATTAAGTTTGCCGAGAACCCGCCCAAGAAGTACGAGGACATCTACCCGCTCAACTTCCATTGTGAGAGCTGGCGCGAGCTCTGGGCCGAGATGCGGGACGTGATCCTGTTCTGGGCGCGGCACGGCGTGCGGATGTACCGGGTGGACAACCCCCACACCAAACCGCTCGACTTCTGGGCCTGGATGATCGCGGAAGTCCAGCGGGAGTTTCCGGACACGATCTTCCTGGCCGAGGCGTTCACCCGCCCGAAGGTGATGAAGGCGCTCGGGAAGGCCGGCTTCACGCAGTCGTACACCTACTTCACCTGGCGCAACGAGCGCGACGAGATCGAGGAGTACCTGACCGAGATCACCCAGCCGCCGGTCTCGGAGTACTTCCGCGGCAACCTGTTCGTCAACACCCCGGACATCCTGCCCGACATCCTGGTCAAAGGCGGCCGGCCGGCCTTCATCATGCGGCTGATCCTGGCCGCCACCGTTGGGTCGACGTACGGCATCTACAGCGGCTACGAGCTGTGCGAGAACACGCCGCGCTACGAGGGCAGCGAGTACTACCTCGACTCCGAGATGTACCAGCACAAGGTCTGGGACTGGGACCGGCCCGGCAACATCGTCGACGTGGTCACGAAGGTCAACCAGATCCGCCACGACAATCCGGCCCTGCACCTCTACTCGAACCTGCGCTTCTACGGCTCCGAGGACGAGCGCATCCTCTTCTACGGCAAGGCCACGCCAGACGGCTCGAACATCGTCCTGGTGGCGTTGAACCTGGACCCGTTGGAGACCCATCACGGCGGCGTCTTCCTGCCGCCCGGCGAGTTTGGCCTGCGCGACGACGAAGTGTACGAGGTCGAAGACCTGCTGACCGGCGCCGTCTACTCCTGGTTCGGGCGCCACAACTGGGTCAGGCTGGACCCGAAGGTGCAGCCGGCGCACATCTTGCGGGTACGTCGGCTGGAGCGGGCAAGCGCCCCATCTGCATCTCCGTCCCCAACTACAGGCTGACCTCACTTCGGCGTGTGGCCCTCAGCCCCCAGCCCCCTCTACTGTCCCTGTGCGCGGGACAGCAGAGGGAGAGCGCCCTCTTTGTCATCCTGAGCCACTTCTGTCATCCTGAGCTCGCGAAGGATCTCCCACCAAAGCAGCGCAACTCCCTGAGAGCGGGGACAGGTTGTGAGATCCTTCGCAGGCTCAGGATGACAGGGTTGGCCTGGCCGCTCTACGATGGCTCTCCCTCGCCCGTGCGCAGAACGAGGGGGCTGGGTGGTGAGGGCTTCTTCTTGGCGCTGGAGGTAAGCGACGACCGCCGCGGGCACGAGGTTCATTCCAGTCCATTTCATCAGCGTAGCGGTGTGAGGCGAGCGTGGCGATCGAAGACCCAGGCAGAGGACTTGACGACCGACGCGTGGACGACGACGAGCTCTGGTACAAGGACGCCATCATCTACGAGCTGCACGTCCGCGCCTTCTACGACAGCAACGGCGACGGCATCGGCGACTTTCGTGGCCTGATCGAGAAGCTGGACTACCTCAAAGAGCTCGGCATCACCTGCATCTGGCTGCTGCCGTTCTTTCCGTCCCCGCTCAAAGACGACGGCTACGACATCGCGGACTACCACGACATCCACTCCACCATGGGCACCCTGGTGGACTTCGAGACGTTCGTGGTGGAGGCGCATCGGCGCGGACTCCGCGTGATGACCGAGCTCGTGATGAACCACACCTCGGACCAGCACCCGTGGTTCCAGTCCGCCCGCTCCTCGAAGGACTCGCCGTACCGTGACTACTACGTCTGGTCCGACACGGACGACCGGTACACAGACGTCCGGATCATCTTCACCGACACCGAGCGCTCCAACTGGACCTGGGACCACGACGCCGGCCAGTACTTCTGGCACCGGTTCTTCAGCCAGCAGCCGGACCTCAACTTCGACAACCCCGAGGTCCGCCGCGCCATGATCGAGAGCGTGCGCTTCTGGCTGGACCGAGGCGTAGACGGCATCCGCCTGGACGCCATCCCGTACCTGTTCGAGCGCGAGGGCACTAACGGCGAGAACCTACCAGAGACGCACGATTACATCAAAGAGGTCCGCGCCGTCATCGACGCCAACTACCAGGGGCGCGTCCTGCTCGCCGAGGCGAACCAGTGGCCGCCCGACGTTCGCCCCTACTTCGGCGACGACGACGAATGTCAGATGGCGTTCCACTTCCCGTTGATGCCGCGCATCTTCATGGCGATCCGCCGCGAGGAGCGGACGCCGATCGTCGAGATCCTGGCCCGGACCCCGGACCTTCCGCCGAAGAGCCAGTGGGCCATCTTCCTGCGCAACCACGACGAGCTCACCCTGGAGATGGTCACCGACGACGAGCGCGACTACATGTATCGCGAGTACGCCCGCGATCCGCTGATGCGCGTCAACATCGGGATCAGGCGCCGGCTCGCGCCGCTGATGGAAAATGGCCGGCGCCAGCTCGAGCTGCTCAACGGGCTGCTGCTCTCGATGCCGGGCACCCCGGTCTTGTACTACGGCGACGAGATCGGCATGGGCGACAACGTCTTCCTGGGCGACCGCAACGGCGTCCGCACCCCGATGCAGTGGAGTATCGACCGCAACGCTGGCTTCTCGCGCGCGGACGCCGCGCGCCTGTACAGCCCGGTCATCGTGGACCCCGTCTACGGCTACCAGGGCGTCAACGTCGAGGCGCAGCTGCGCACGCCCACCTCGCTGCTCCAGTGGATGCGCCGGATCATCCACATCCGCAAGCGGTACAAGGCGTTCGGGCGGGGCAGCATCGAGTTCCTGGAGCCGGCGAACCAACGTATCCTCGCGTACCTGCGCCGCTACGAGGACGAGACCCTGCTGATCGTCAACAACCTCTCGCGGTTCAGCCAGCCCGCCGAGCTCGACCTGTCGTTTCTGGAGGGGTGGCAGCCCGTGGAGCTGTTCGGCGAGACGCCGTTCCCCAGGATCGGCAAGCTGCCGTACATGCTGACGTTCGGACCGCACCACTTCATGTGGTTCCGCCTGGTCCGGCCAGAGGATCAGCCGAACCCATGACGGCAGCCGGGCCGAGCGGTGGCGCACGTGAGCTGCGCGCGGCGTTGCCGGCCGTGGCCGCCGCCCTACCCGCCTTCTTGCCGGCCCAGCGCTGGTTCGGCGGCAAAGAGCACGCCGTCGAGCGCGTCGAGATCCGCGACACGGCCAGCATCCCGGATCATCCGCGGACACTGCTCGCGGTGGTGACCGTCCACGCGGTCGGGCGGGCGGCCGAGACCTACTTCCTGCCACTCGGCCTTGGCGCCGCCGCTCACGCGGACACCCCTGGCGCGGTCATCGCCCGCCACGGCGACCTCGTCGTCCGCGACGCCATCGCCGACCCAGACACCTGCCGGGCGCTGCTGCGGGGCATGCTGGAAGGTCAGACGCTGCCGACCGCGCACGGCGGCCGGTTCGTGTTCCAGCCGGCCGCTCGCCTCTCCGGGTCAGCCGGCGTGTCACCGCCGACGCCCGATCTGGAGACCATCGAAGTCCGGCACGCCGGCGTCGAGCAGAGCAACAGCTCGATCGTGTTCGGGAGCGCGTTCATCTTGAAAGCGCTCCGCCGGCTCGCCCCCGGCGTCAACCCCGAGATCGAGATCCCGCGCTTCCTCGGCCAGTACACCACCTTCGACCGCGTCCCGGCCCTGCTCGGCTGGGCCGAATACGTGGCCCCGGACGGCGCCTCGGCGCCCGTCGGCGTGCTCCAGCGCTTCGTGCCGAACCAAGGCGACGGCTGGTCGTACGTGCTCCAGCAAGCGTCAGCCGTCGGCCATCAGAAGTCAGGAGCCAGGAGGCACGAGTCAGACACGACGCGGCTGGTGCGCGACATGGCGGACCTGGGGCGGACCCTCGGCGGCCTCCATCTCGCGCTCGCCTCTCGTTCGGACCAGTCCGATTTCGCCCCCGAGCCGATCGACGCCGCGTACGTCGCCGCCTGGCAACAGCGGACCCGCGCCAGCCTGGACGAGATCGTGGCCCGGCTCCGGCGCGGCCTCCAGGACGGCCCGGCCGACACCGGCTGGTCCGCCCAGGACCGAGCGTACGGGACAAGCGTCCTGGCTGGCGCCACGCAACTGGGCGCCGCCATCGACGGGTTCGGCGTCCTGGCGCGCGGCAGCCTCGTCAAGACCCGCCACCACGGCGATTTCCACCTGGGCCAGACCCTGGTGGCGGCGGACGGCTGGATCGTCATCGACTTCGAGGGCGAGCCGTTGCGCTCGCTGGAGGAGCGCCGCGCCAAACAGACGCCCCTGCGCGACGTGGCCGGCGTCCTCCGCTCGCTAGACTACGCACTTGCCACCGCCGCCCGCCAGCCCCCTGCCTCTCCCCCCCTCTCCCACGGTAGGGAGAGGGGGCTGGGGGGTGAGGGCACTCCCCCGACTGACCTCACGGCACTCTTCGCGGCCTGCCGCGAGTCGCTGCTGGCCGCGTACGTCGCCACCATCCGAGGGAGCGGCGTCTCCCTGATCCCCGCCAGCCCCGAGCAGCTCTCGCAGGCGCTCCTGGCCCTCGAAGTGGAAAAGGCCCTCTACGAGCTCGCCTACGAGCTCGGCAACCGCCCAGATTGGGTCTCGATCCCATTGTCGGCGCTGGCCCGGTATGCCCAATCGCGCGCCGTGGGTTGAAACCCACGTCTACATTCACACCGTCGCTCCGCGACGAACGAGCCTGCCCCGGCGTGGCGTAGCCACGCACCAATGGTAGACGTGGACTTCAGTCCACGGACGCGACTGACGGCACTCGACACCTGATTTGCGCCGTATACTGGCGACAAGCCCACGTCCCCTGCGAGGCCCAGATGAGCGTCCAGCGCCGCTACACCTCCGCCGATCTCGACAGCCTGCCGGACGTCGAGGGCGTCCGCTACGAGATCATCGAGGGAGAGCTCTTTGTGTCGAAGCAGCCCAAACTCGAGCATCAGTATGTCTGTATCGAGCTCGGTGGAGCGCTCCATATCTGGTGCAAAACGATAGGTCATGGCCGAGCGTATGGCACGCCCGGTCTCGTGTGGATCGGTGAAGATAGGCTGCGCATCGGGCGAGATGCGTCAGGGCACATCACGGTTGGGCCGGAGCTGGCGATCGAAGTGCTCTCCCCTGGCTCGACCAATGCGCGCCGCGACCGTCAGGCTAAGCTGGGTCTCTACTCCCGACGAGGCGTGGACGAATACTGGATTCTGGACTGGCAACGGCACGTCGTGGACATCTTCCGACGACAGGGATCAGCCCTTCAACTGGCCGCGACGCTCGGCGACGACGACGTGCTCACATCGCCGCAGTTGCCAGGCTTTGAGATAGCTGTCTCGACGCTCTGGGAGCCGGAGTTGTAGCCACCGATCCCAGGCGATGAGCACCTAGCGCGGGGGCGTGGACCAGCCGGCCTCGTCCAGCAGCGCCGCCAGCTCCGCTCCGCGCACGCCCACCACCACCTCTGGGACCGGACCGAACCGCTCTGGCACGTCCTCGGTCAGGATCGGGAAGCGCGACCGATAGCCACCCGTCGGCCAGCGCGACAGCTCCCCGATGACCACCCGCTCGATGCGCGACACCCGCACGATCATCGAGCACATCCAGCACGGCTCGCCGCTTGCATAAAGCGTGTAGCCGGACAGGTCGAGCGTCTCCAGCGCCTTGCACGCCTCGCGGATCACCTCGGTCTCAGCGTGCGCCGTCGGATCGAGCTTCGAGTTGACCCGGTTCTGGCCCTCCGCGAAGATCTCGCCGTCCCGCACCAGCACCGCGCTGAACGGATGGTCGCCCCGTTCGAGCGCCTCGCGCGCCAGCTCGATGCACCGGTCCATCACCTCGCCGTCGTCCATACACCCTCCACACGAGGGGCGAGAGATGAGGGACGAGGGACGAGTGGGCTTCCTCGTCCCTCATCCCTCGCCCCTCATCCCTCAAAACCGAACAGCTTCGCAGCCACTCCGCCGAAGATCGACGCCCTCTCCTCGTCGCTCTTGTCCGCCAGGCGCTCCATCGTGAGCTTCAGCGCGTTGCCGTATCCCTCGCGCATGCTGACCGGCGGGTAGTCGCTGCCCCACATCATCCGATGTGCGCCGAACGCCTCGTACGCCATCTCCAGGAGCGGCGCGATCGGCTCCACGAACGGGAACGGCTCGCGGACCGGCATCGCGCGCTGCGAGAACTCGCCCAGCCCGTGGATCTTGATATAGGCGTTCGGGAAGCGCGCAAGGTCGAACATCTTCGGCTTCTGGCCCGGCGGCACCTCCTGCACGTCCGTCCACTTCAGCCCACCCAGGTGCTCCACGATGATCGGGAGCGTCGGGAACGCCTCGAAGACCGCCGCGAACGCGTCGTCCGCGAAGGCGTCACGGCCACCGCCACAGCTCACCGTGATCCCCAGCTCCGCCGCCTTCCGCCAGATCGCCAGCGGGTCGTCGCCCGGCGAGCGGACGCCCGGCCGCAGCCTGATCCCCGTCGCGCCCTCGGCCACCAGCCGCTCCAGCTCGGCCGGGGCGCCAGGGCTGTCCGTGTCCACGATCACCACCGAGCGCAGTCGGTCCGGGTACCGCTTCACGCACGCGGCCTGGTAGCTGTTGTCAGACTGTCCGTTGATCTGGATCAACGCCGCGAGCTCGACGCCGTTCCGGTCCATCTGGCCGAGCAGCACTTCGATCGGCTCGTACCAGCCCAGCGCCGCGTGACAGTGGGTGTCGATGATCCGCACGTCGCATCCCCCCTCGCGAGAGCGCCGAATTCGCGCCACGCCTCTCCAAGCAGCCATTCTACGCCGGCAGGCTGGGATCAGGCGGTGTTGGAGCGGTCGGCCCCGGGCGCGCCGGCTCCCGCCAGCACCGCGCCGTCATCTCCTCGGCCCGACACTCCGCGTCTGGCCGTGACTTCGTCAGCTCGCTCGACCAGGCGGGCCACCCAGGCGCCGCTGTAGATCGCCAGCAAGGTCGTCGGGGCGGCCATGAACCGGGCGCCGAGGTACCAGTAGAACAGGTGGAACGCCACGGTCAGCACCGTCAGCCAGAGCGCGAACGCTGGCCCCGGCTCGCGGCGGCGCCGCCAGACCTCCACCATGCCGGGAATCGTCGTCAGCGGCGGCACGAAGATCCAGAAGATGCCGAGCAGCATCAGCGGGTAGAACGTCACCGCCCGGAACGAGAAGATCGGATCGTCCTCGGGACAGGGGCAGGCCCAGCGCAGCAGCGCGCCGTCGAGCGAGTCCGCCACGATACCAGAGCCGTCGCGCCGCACCCGGAGATCGAACGGGTACGCCAGGCTGAACGACTGCACGTCCGGCAGGTAGTACTGGTAGCCGGTCATGAACGGCGTGCCAAACGTCCCCCACTGCTGGAGTGCCACCAGCAGCACGCCGAGCGCCCCGCCCACAGCCACCAGCAGGCAGGCCCGCCACGGGAGTCGCCGCCAGCCCGACGACAGCGTCGGCGTGACGAGCGCCGCCAGCAGCGCCGCCGCCGTGACCACGCCGCTCAGCCGGACCAGGATCGAGGCGCCTGTCAGCAGCCCGCCGACTGTCAGGCGGGCCGTCGTCGGGCGGCTCAGCAGCGGCAGGAGCGCCACCACCAGCGCCGCCGCGAACGCGTCCGACATCACCAGCGAGGCGTACCGCACCGCGAACGGCGACGACCCGACCAACGCCACGGCGACCGCCGCCGCCAGCGGCCCGGCCACCAGCCACGCCGCCGCGCACGTCACCACCAGATAGAGCATGGCGTACAGCTTCGCGCCCAGCTGGACGTTGGCGGGGTAGCTCCCGGCCAGCGCGAACGGCGCCAGCGCCAGCGAGAAGCCGGGCGGATAGCGGGGCGGCTGCACCTCGCCACGACGAACGGTCACCACGTACCCCTCGCCGGCCGCCAGGTGGCGCGCGGCATCGGCGTACTCCTGAGCGTCCGGAGATGGCTGTCTGTTCAGCGGGCGCGGCTCGATGGTCGCCAGCGGCGCCAGCGCCAGCGCCAACGCCAGGACCGGCGCCGCCAACCGCGCGACCCTCCCGAGCCGGGCGTCGCGCCGCCGTCGCCCGAGCACCACCCCGGCGATGCCAGCCACGGCTGCCACCGGCGGCAGGAGACGTTCGGCCCGGACGTCTTCGTCCCGGTCGCGGGCCGCGACGTTCTCGGCCGGCGCCGCCAGCGCCGCGCCCGCGCTCGCCCACCCGAGCGTCATCAGCAACAGCCCGGCGCCCACCATCAGCTGAGCCCACCTGCTGGGCACAGGCGACGTGGCGGACAGTCGGGCCTGCGATCGTCGCGTCCTGTTCTCCTGGGAGTCGCACCCTGGCGCGCGCGTACGGACGCTGTCATGCATGGCGCGTCGTAGCGTACCATGCTGTCGAGCTCGAGCCATCCCCGGACCCCTACTTCGGGCGTTTCCAGGATGTGGATGAGTCGTCGGGCGGCTGCGCGCCGGGCGGAGGGCGCTGGTGCACAGCCCGTACACCCCGCGGATGACCGGTCGCGTGGCAACTCCTCGACGACAGCAGTGGGACAGGTAGGAGCCGCGATCGTGGGCGAGCTACGAGGTCTTCGAGGACGACTGCTCGCGTTGGTCTTGCTGGCATCGCTGCCGGCCGTGCTGCTCGCGCTGCTGTCCGCCTATCAGCAGCGCTCACACGCCGCCGACGCCGCCTACGACACCGCCCTTCGCCTCGCCCGCCAGGTCGCGCGGGGACAGGAGCGCGAGGTCGAGCGAGCCAGCGACCTGCTCGCCGGGCTCGGCCAGCCGCCGAACCTGTTGGAGCTGGCGCCGAGCGTCTGTTCGCGGGCGCTGACCACGCTCCACTCCCGCTTCCCAGATTACGAGTCGTTGATCGCGGCGGACGTCAACGGCACGGTCCATTGCAGCTCGGCCGCCTCCAACCCGGTCGAGAGCGTCGCCGACCACGCGGCGTTCAAGCGTGCCGTCGCCCTGCGCGGCTTCGCCGTCGGCGACTATGGCGAGGCCGACGCGAACGGACAGGCGCTCCTGGAAGTGGCGCGCCCGGTCCTCAATCCGGCCGGCCGCGTCGAGAGCGTCCTGTTGCTCACCCTCACCTCCGCCTGGCTTGGCGACCTCTCGCTGGACGCGGCACTCCCGGACGGCGCCAGTCTGATGATCGTGGACCAGAGTGGGACCGTCCAGGCGCGCCAGCCGCACGATCCCGCGCTGATCGGCCGGCGGCTGCCTGACGAGCTCCTGGCACGCCCGGCCCTCGGCGCCCCGACGCCCAGCACCACTGCCGCGCTCGGTCTGGACGGCGAGCCGCGCCTGTACGGGTACGCGCCGCTCGAAGGCCCGGCCCGCGCCTCTGGCGCCCTGGTGCTCGTCGGCATTCCGGAGTCGATCGCCTTCGAGGACGTCACCCGCATCACGCGCGAGCACTTGCTCGGGCTGGGCAGCGTCATCCTGCTGGCGCTCCTGGCGGCCTGGTTCGGCGGCGAGCGGCTCGTCGTCGGGCAGATCCGGCGCGTCGTCCTGGCCGCCGAGCGGATCGCCCGGGGCGACCTGAAGGCGCGCGCCGGCCTGCACGACGAGGGTGGCGTACTGGGCCGGCTCGGGCGCGCGTTCGACTCGATGGCTGGCTCGCTCGAAGCCCGTGAGCGCGAGCATCGCGAGCTGACGACCGCTCTGGAGACCGTCGCGAACTCGGTCGTGATGGTGAACCGCGAGGGGCGCATCACCTGGGTCAACGACGCCTTCACCCGCCTGACCGGCTACACCCTGACCGAGGTCCGCGGCCAGCGACCAAATCTCCTCAAGTCCGGGCGGCAGTCTCGGGCGTTTTACGCCGACATGTGGAACACGATCCTGGCCGGCGACGCCTGGCACGGCGAGGTCGTGAATCGCCGCAAGGACGGCACCGAATACGTCGAGGAGATGACGATCACGCCGCTCCGCGACGAGCGCGGCGTCGTCAGCCAGTTCGTCGCCATCAAGCAGGACGTCAGCGAGCGCATCCAGGCCCAGGCCGAGCTCGCCGAGCGCAACCAGCGCCTCGAATCGGTGCGCCTGATCGCCCACGACATTACCCGCGAGCTGGAGCTCGACGTGCTGCTGGAGCGGATCGTGGAGCACGCCGCCCGGCTCCTCCAGGCCGATGCCGCCGTCCTCCGGCTCTGGGACGCCGAGCAGGAGCTCCTGCTCGTCCGGGCCATGAGCGGCTCCATCGAGGCGCCGCTCCTCGCGCCGCTGCCGCTGGGCGTCGGCACGTCAGGCCGGGCCGCCGCCGAGCGACAAGGCATCATCCAGCACAACTTCCCCAGCGCGGAGGCGGTCCGTCTGGAGGCCCGGTCCAGCACCCAGCTGTCCGAAGCGCTGGGCCAGCCGATCCTGTTCCAGGAGCAGCTGGTCGGCGCGCTCAGCGTGGCACGAATCAACAGCGAGCGCCCGTTCGTGGACGCCGATCTGGAGCTCCTGGGGCTCCTGGCTGACCAGGCCGCCATCGCCATCGAGAACGCGCGCCGCTACACCCGCGAGCGCGCCAGCAGCCAGGCGCTCGAAGACGCCCTCCGCCGCGCCGAGGAGCTCGCCGTCGCGGCCCAGGAAGCGGACCACGCCAAGTCCCTGTTCCTCGCCAGCATGAGCCATGAGATCCGCACCCCGATGAACGGCGTGATCGGCATGTCCAGCCTGCTCCTGGACACGCCCCTCACCCCGGACCAGCTGGAGTGTGCCGAGACGATTCACTCCAGCAGCCAGGCACTCCTCGCCATCGTCAACGACATCCTGGACTTCTCCAAGATCGAGGCCGGCAAGCTGGAGCTGGAGCAGATCGACTTCGACGTCCGGCGCGTCGTGGACGAGGTCCGCGACCTGCTGATCGGCACCGCGCAGACCCGTGGGCTGGACCTGACGACCGAGGTGGCCTCGAACCTGCCAGACGCGCTGCGCGGCGATCCCGGCCGCATTCGCCAGATCCTGGTCAATCTGGTCGCGAACGGGCTCAAGTTCACGAACGTCGGCTCGGTGTCAGTTCAGGTCAGCCTCGTCGAGCACACCGGGCGTGCCGTCATCGCGGCGTTCCGCGTCCACGACACCGGCATCGGCGTCCCGGCCGCAACCCAGGCCACCCTCTTCGACCCGTTCACCCAGGCCGATTCGTCCACGACGCGTCGCTACGGCGGGACCGGGCTCGGGCTCGCGATCTGCAAGCGGCTCGTCGAGCTGATGGGCGGCGAGATCGGCGTCGAGAGCACGCTGGGGCACGGCAGCACCTTCTGGTTCACCCTCGAGCTCGAGGCCACCGCCGCCGCGCGCCCGCACGGTCCGGGCTGGCGTCACAAGCCCACTGCCACCACGGCCCCGGCCAGCGCGGTCGTCACACCAGACGTTGCCGGCTGGGAGCCGCGCCTCGCGCCTGTGGGCCAGGAGGAGTACCAGCCGCCGCGCCTGCTGCTGGTGGAGGACCACCCGATCAACCAGCGCGTCACGTCGCGCATGCTCGGGCAGCTCGGCTACACCGCCGACATCGCCGAAAATGGGCGCGACGCGCTGGCGGCGCTTCGGGACACCACCTACGTCGCGATTCTGATGGACTGTCAAATGCCCGAGATGGACGGGTACGCCGCCACCCGCGAGATCAGGAGGCTGGAGCACGAGGGCACGCTGCCCGGCGGCCACCGGCGCACCCCGATCGTCGCGATGACAGCATCGGCCATGGCCGGCGACCGAGACCGCTGTCTCGCGGCCGGCATGGACGACTATCTCACCAAGCCGGCGAGCACCGAGGCACTACGGACGGTGCTGCGCCGTTGGATTCATCGTGAGGCGCAGCAACCCGAGGATGGATCGGGAGGGGAAGGAGCCATGCTTTCACATCCATTTGAGCTGACACAGCTCGATGCACTGCCGGTCCTGGACGAATCGGCCATCGACGCCCTGCGCGATCCTGACCTGGGGGGGGACCCGGAGTTCCTGGTTGAGGTCGTAGAGGCGTTCCTGTCCGACACCCCGCCACGCCTCCAGACCGTCCACGACAGCCTGACCAGGGGCGATGCTGACACCCTGAGCCGGGCCGCCCACAGCCTGAAGGGCAGCAGCGGCAACTTTGGCGCCGCCCGGATGCAGGCCGTCTGCGCCGACGTCGAGCGGCTGAGCCGCGCCGGCCAGCTGGATACGCTCCGGCCGCTCGTCGATCTGCTGGACGTCGAGTACGCCCGCGTTGCCAGCCAGCTCGAACAGCTCGTCGCCGAAACCGACGTGACCCAGGCCGCCGCCTCCTGACTCTTCCTGCTCCCCGGCGACATCGGATGTTTGGGTAGACTTCGCGGGCCATGCTCTCGACCCTCCAGGCCACGAAGCCGGCCCACACACCCGCCAGCAGCCCGCACGATGCGCACGCCTGGTCCCTGCTGGACCTCCTCGCCGTCGCGGTGCTGGCGCTCGTCGCGACGGTCCCCCGCACCGCCAACCTGCTCGGGCTCGACCCGTTCGTGGACGAGGCGTCCTGGACCGACTGGGCGCTGCGGCTGCTAGAGCCCGGCTCGCCCAGGACCTGGCTGATCCCGGTCCTGACAGACGGCCGTCCGCCACTGTTCGTCTGGACCATCGCGCCGTTCGGCGCCCTCGTGGACAACGGGATCGTGGCCGGGCGGCTGGCGGCGTCGCTGGCCGGCGTGCTGTCCACCGTCGCGCTGTACGGCCTCGGGCGCGAGATCGCCTCGCGCACGCTCGGCCTCTGCGCAGCGCTGCTCTGGGCGCTCAGCCCGTTCACGGTCTTCTTCTCGCGGATCGCAGCGGACGACCCGCTCCTGACCCTGCTCGCGATCCTGACCGCGTGGGCCAGCGTCCGCCTCGCCCGCCAGCCCACCACCACGACCGGCGCCCTGTGCGGCGTGGCGCTGGCGCTGGCCGTGCTGGCGAAGACGGTCGGCGTGCTGCTCGCCGTTGCGCCACCGCTCGCGATCCTGATGCTCGGGCGGCCCCGAGAGTGGCAGCGGTACCTGAGACCGCTCGGCGCGGCGTTCGCGGCCGGCCTGCTCGTCAGCTCGCCGCTGTTCCTCGGGATCGCCCCGATGCTCCAACAGGTCTCGCTCCACACCGGCTCGTCCCGTACCGATGGCGCCGGCCTCCTGGCGGACAACCTGGCCGTGACGGCCGGCTGGCTGGAGACGTTCGCCGGCTGGCGCTTCCTGGCGCTGACCGGTCTCGGGCTGATCCTGACGCTCGTCGTGCGGCAGTGGGCGCTGCTCTACGTGGCCTTGCTCGGCGCCGTCGTCGAGCTGGCGCTGCTGGACGTCACTACGCCGCTATTCGCCCGCTACCTGCTGTTCGGCAGCTTCCCGTTCTACCTGCTGGCGGCGTACCCCGTGGAGCGCGTGGCGGCGCTCGCGGCGCGGCCACCCCGATCCTGGCCGCTCCGTCCCGTGATCCCCGCCGCCCTCCGCTACGCTGCCGCCACGCTCGTCCTCCTGGCTGGCCTCGTCGTCGCCCTGGGGGAGCGCGCCGAGCTCGCCGTCGGCGTCGTCCTCGCTCCCGCTACCGCCAGAATCCCTGGCAGCGAGCACGTCGGCTACGTCGAGAACTGGTACGCCACCTATGGGCTCGGCCAGGTGGTCGGGGAGCTCCGTGCACGGGCGAAGACCGGGCCAGTGACGGTGCTGGTGCCGCCGGCCTCACGCGAGGTCCGCGTCATGGTGCCGTACGGCCTCCTGCGCATGTACCTGCGCCGCGATCCTGCGATCCGCGTGGTGGAGGCGCCCTCGCTCTGGCGCGCCCAGGATCTCCGCGAGGTCGAGCGGCTCGCCCGCGGCGGCCCGACCTATCTGGTGGTGAACGGCTCGTACACGCCCGGCTCCGGAATGCCGAACGACGTGGCCGCCTACACCCGCCAGTTGGAGCGGCGGCTGGAGCAAGACGTCCCGAAGGCCCGCGAGGTGCTGCGCATCCCCCGGCCGAGCGCGCCCAACTGGCTCAGCCTGTACCGGCTGGACGGCGGCGAGTAGGGCACCATAATACTTCCCGCGATCATCTCACTCCGGGGGAGGCCGGACCCTGAAGATCCTCTTCTTCATGACCCATCCGGGCTTCACCCGTAACTTCGCGTCCACGATGGCCCTGCTCGCCGAGCGCGGCCACCAGATCCACCTCGCGTTCGACGGGCCGCCCCAGGTCGGCAAGCCGAGCGCCGTGGACCCGCTCGAAGCACGGTATCCGGGTGCCATCACCCACGGCGCCGCCCCGGACCGCGACGACGCCTGGTCTCCCCTCGCGAACGCCGCCCGTGCCGCCAGGAGCTACCTGCGCTACCTCCACCCGCGCTACCGCAAGGCCGACCGCCTGCGCGAGCGCGCCGTCGTCTGGCCGCTCGGCCCGATCCTCAACGCCATCGCCGCCTCGCCGCTCGGCGGGCAGCGCGGCCTCGCCCTGCTGGACGCCCTGTTGCGCGGCCTGGAGCAGATCGTCCCGAGCAGCCCTGAGATCGAGCGGTTCATCCGCCAGCAGCGGCCAGACGTCGTCCTCCTGACCCCGATGGTGGACTTCAACACGGCCCAGACCGACCAGCTCGAGAGCGCCCGCGCCCTCGGCCTGCCGACCGGCGTCTGCGTCGCCAGCTGGGACAACCTGACCAACAAAGGGCTGATCCAGATCGCACCGGATCTGGTGACCGTCTGGAATGAGCAGCAGCGCCGCGAGGCCACCGAGCTCCACCGCCTCCCGGCCGAGCGGGTCGTCGCGACCGGCGCCCAGCTGTTCGACGAGTGGTTCGTGCGACAGGCGACCACCACCCGCGACGAGTTTTGCGCGCTGGCTGGCCTGCCCGCCGACCGGCCACTGTTGCTCTACACCTGCTCCTCGCAGTGGATCGCGCCCCATGAGGTGCCGTTCGTGCGGCGCTGGCTCCAGGCGGTGCGGGCTGGTCCGGAGCCGCTCGCCTCGGCCGGCATCCTGATCCGGCCCCACCCCCAGAACGCCGACCAGTGGCAGAACGCCGACCTGAGCGACCTCGGCCCCGTCTCAGTCTGGCCACGCGACCCGTCCGCCCAGGTTGACGAACGCTCCAAGGCGATCTTCTTCGACTCGCTCTATCACAGCGCGCTGGTGGTGGGGATCAACACCAGCGCGCTGATCGAGGCCGGCATCGTGGGGCGCCCAGTCTTCACCGTCCTGGACGACGAGTTTCGCAGCTCCCAGGACGGCACCCTCCACTTCCGCTACCTGATCGAGGTGAGCGGTGGACTGCTCCAGGTCGCCGCCAACCTGCCCGAGCACGTCCAGCAACTGTCGGCGGCGCTGGCCTCAGAGAGCCACCGCGAGACGGCGCGGGCGTTCCTCTCCTCGTTCCTGCGCCCGCACGGCCTGGACCGCCCGGCCACCCCGATTCTGGCGGACGCCATCGAACGGCTCGGCGCGGCGCGTCCTGCCCGCGATCCGTCGCCGGGCTGGGTGCTCGCCACCCGGCCACTGGTGTTTGGGCTGGCGCTGGCCGCCCGCGCCGCCTGGAGCGGCCTCCGAGCCGCCGGCCCGAAACGGTCGCCGCGCCTCGTAGTATCCTTCGACGATTCGCCCAGGAGAACCGCTCCTTGAGTACACGCCTCCGATGACCCAGAACGTCACGCCCGCGCTAGTCGTGCCGCACGGCTTCACCGCCCGCATGTTTCTCCGCTCGACGCTCCTGCCGGAGCTGCTGGAGCGCTGCGCCCGCGTCGGCATCTTCGCGCCGAGGGCCGCGCTCCCCCAGCTGCGCGCCGACCTGCCCGGCGACCGTTTCGCCTTTTATCCACTCCAGGACCGCGAGCGGACGGTGGACGTGGCGGCCGGCTTCGCGCGTCTCTTCTTCGCGGACTGGAAGCTGACCCCCACCCGCGAGATCCGCGAGCAGGAGGACTGGGCCAAGAACGCCTGGCGACGCGCCCTCTGGCCGGCCCACAAGCGTCTCGGGCGGTCGGCGCGTCTCCGAAATGCCTGGTACCGCGCCGAGAACCGCTACCTCCCGGACCCGTACCACCAGAAGGCGTTCCAGCACCTGAATCCGGACGTGGTGGTCACCGCCACGGCCGGCGTCGTCGTCAGCGACATCCGGATGATTCGCCGCGCCCGTGCCGCCGGCGTCCCGAGCGTGACCTTCACCCAGGGCTGGGACAACCTGACCTCCAAGACGATTGTCGGGGCGCGCCCGGACGACCTGATCGTCTGGAACGAGCGAATGCAGGAAGAGGCCGTCGAGCTGCACGAGTTCACGGCGAGCCAGATCGCCGTCGCCGGCCCGCCCCACTTCGACCCGTACTTCCGCCGGACCGGCTGGACCGACCGGCCCGCGTTTCTGCGCTCGCTCGGCCTCGACCCCGAGAAGCGGATCGTGCTGTACGCCACCAGTCCGCAACGGTACTTCACGGACAGCATCGCCGTGACGGACATGCTGATCCAGGCCAACGAGGCCGGCCGCTTCGGGCCAGACGTGCAGCTGGTGATTCGCCTCCATCCCCAGGTCATCCAGGGCCAGGACGCCGACGACCTGGGCGCCTGGGAGCGATTCCGAGGACGGGTCTACCTGGACATGCCGAGGGGCGCGACTGGCCTCGCCGCCGACTACACGCCGGAAGGCACAGCCCACATCGCGCAGCTGCTGGACGCCTCGGCGGTCACCATCAACGTCGCCTCCTCGATCAGTATCGACGCGGCCATCTTCGACACGCCGGTCGTCAACCTGCGCTTCGACGCCGAGCCCGGCCGCCCGTACCTGAAGTCGGTTCGCCGCCAGTACGACACCGACCACTACAAGCTGGTTCTCAAGACCTGGGCCGTCAGGCTGGCCGACTCCCCCGAGCAGCTGATCGACGAGGTCCGCCGCTATCTCGCGAACCCAGCTCACGAGCGCGTCGAGCGGGCCAACCTCGTGCGCGCCCTCTGCTACCGCACGGATGGCAAAGCCGGCGAGCGCGTCGCCGAGGCGATCACGCAGATCGGCGCCCGGCACCGCTCCCGCCGCTAGTCCACCCGTCCTCCCTGCCTGGGGCGCGATGAATCGCGCCCGTACCAGGGGTGATGCCTTGAATCGCGCCCCGATTCATCGCGCCCACAACGCTTTGACGCACACCCCCTGCCTGTCGACTGTTGACTCCGCCCTCAGGCCGCGTCTACGATGCTCCCCGTTGCCGTCTCAGTTTCGGCCCAAAACGTTCTTGTGGGGTCGAGCTTCTCTGCCAGACCCCTGGAGGACCGCCCGATGAAGTACGACCACATCATTCTCGGCGCGGGCTCGGCCGGCTCGATTCTCGCCGCGCGCCTGACCGAAGACCCGAGCCGCTCGGTGCTGCTGATCGAGGCCGGGCCGGACTACGCGACCATCGACCAGCTGCCGTCCGAGGTCAAGTACGGCTACGCCACCGCCACTGACATCATGACCAGCGACCACAACTGGCAGTTCATCGGCAGGGGCACCCCGACTGCCACCGACGTGCTGATCCCACGTGGCAAGGTCACCGGCGGGTCGAGCGCCATCAACGGCCAGGTGTTCTTGCGGGGCGTCCCCGAGGACTACAACCTCTGGGCGCAGGCCGGCAATGACGAGTGGGGCTTCGAGGACTGCTTCGAGTACTTCAAGAAGCTCGAGACTGACCTGGACTACGGCGAGACCGAGGTCCACGGCGGCAGCGGCCCGATCCGGATGCGCCGTTTCAAGCGCGAGGAGATGAACCCGGACCAGCAGGCGTTCTATCAAGCCTGCCTGGACGCCGGCTTCCCAGACAGCCCGGACCACAACCTGCCCAACGCCACCGGCGTCGGCCCGACCCCGCTCAACAACCCGGACGGCATCCGCTGGAGCACCGCCATCGGCTACCTGATGCCGAACCGGCACCGCCTGAACCTGACGATCAAGGCGAACTGCATGATCCACCGCATCCTCTTCGAGGGCGACCGCGCGGTGGGCGTGGACGTCGAGAGCGGCGGCGAGCACTTCACGGTGTACGGCGAGGAGATCATCCTCTGCGCTGGCGCCATCAACTCCCCTCAGCTGCTGATGCTCTCCGGCATCGGCCCAAAGGATCACCTGGCCGAGTTTGACATCCCGGTCGTCAAGGACCTGCCGGGCGTCGGCCAGAACCTCCGCGACCACCCGATGCTGAACGTCACCTGGGCCACCAAACCGGACTACAAGCAGGATCCGTATGCGCCGCGCGGCCAGATGGTGATGCGCTGGACGTCCGAGGGCGGCGAGGTCTGGAACGACCTGATGATGTTCATGATCTCGTTCGCCACGAAGCGGGTGGACCGGGGCGGCAACCGGCTGACGCCGATCGGGATTCGGATGCTGCCAGTGCTGGATCTTGCCGTCGGATCTGGCGAGCTCAGACTCGTCTCGAAGGACCCGCACACGCCGCCCTTCCTGGACTACCGCTACCTGGAGGACGAGCGCGACCTCAGCCGGATGCGCGAGATGGTCCACCTGGCGATGAAGCTCGGGCAGCACCCGGCCTTCGAGCCGATCGTCGAGAAGCTGATCGAGCCGACGGAGGAGGAGGCGTCCACGCCGGAGGGCCTGGACGCGTACATCCTGCGCGAGATCAGCACCGGCCAGCACAGCTCCGGCACCTGCAAGATGGGGCCGGCCTCGGACCCGATGGCGGTGGTGGACCAGTACGGCAAGGTCCACGGCGTCCAGGGGCTGCGCGTGGTGGACGCCTCGATCATGCCGGACTGCATCCGCGCCAACACCAACGTCACCACCATGATGATCGGCGAGCGGATCGCCGACTTCATCAAG
>JAXLXF010000064.1:0-27099 GCA_046328125.1 Chloroflexota bacterium | reverse complement strand
GAAGCCCGAGCCGAGGCGAAGGGTGAGACGGCGACGCAGGCCAGCGCCTGATCCCTGTTCCTGACGCGGACATCGGAGAACACGCCCTCGCTGTCGGCAGCGAGGGCGTGTTCGCGTCCGCGGCAGCGTCGCGGCCGAATCGTGGGAGCGTCGTGGCCGGTGTGCGTCGTTCTGTCGCCTTGGGCGCCGCCGTGCACCGACGGCCGGCATCCGTAGCGGCGCTGTGTCGGACCGTGCCGTTCCAGTGATCCCGGCGCGTGACGTGGCTTGCTAGACTCGGCCCAGCCTAGCCAAGACCAGAGGCAGGAGGACCGAGAGACGTGCCGGACCTCGACCTGAAGCGCATTCAGCCTAACAAGCTCAACCCCCGCCTTCGCTTCTCGAAGAGCGGGCTCGACGATCTCGCGGCGAGTATCAAACAGTACGGCATCCTCGAGCCGATCATCGTTCGGCCCGTCAACTCCCACTTCGAGGTCGTCGTCGGGGAGCGCCGCTATCGCGCGGCGCAGCAGGCCGGCCTGGACGAAGTGCCGGTCATCGTCCGCGAGTACTCCGACGACGAAGTGATGGAGATCAACCTGGTCGAGAACGTCCAGCGCGAGGATCTCTCGGCCGTCGAGAAAGCGAAGCTCTGCCAGGAGCTGCGCTCGCTCTACCCTGACAAGTACGTCGGCTGGGACGTGATCGCCAACCGGATTGGGGTCGAGGTGGACACCGTCCGCGCCTGGGTGCGGACGCTCAACCTGCCAGAAGAGATCCAGGACCGGATCGCCCCGCGCGAGCAGAAGCGAGTGCCCGAGGGGAAGATCGACTACCGCACGGCGCTGGACATCGCGGAGAAGATCAAAGACCCTGAACGGCAGGTCGAAGTCGCGACCCAGCTAGCGGAGGAGCGGATGCCGCGCGAGGTCGCCCGTGAGGTGATCCGTCGAGCGGCCACCCCCGACCCCGAGGAGCGCCGCCCGATCGCCCAGATCGTGCAGGAGGCGTCGCGCGAGCCGCGTGCGTCGCTGGCGTTCACGCATCGCCACTATCAGGCCGTCGTGAGCGGCGAGAAGCACCAGACGACTCGCCGCCGGGCAGACCCGCGCATCGAGGCGGGCACGATCGTCCGGGCCGACGTCATCCAGTTCGCAGATCTCGAAATCACCGACGTGATCCGCAAGCGCCTGGGCGAGATGACTGAGGCGGACGCGCGCGAAGAGGGAGACTACTCCCTCGACGAGCTGAAGGAGCTCTGGCGCCGCAGCTACGGCAGCTGGAACCCGGACGAGCTGGTGACGATCATCCGGTTCCGGGTGGCCCGGGTCCTCTGAGAGCGCGCTCGGCCACCGCTCGCCTGTGAGCGAGCGCCAACCTTCCACGTCCCGGTGTGAATCGCGTCCGGTCTGGACGACCACACCGGGACGTTTGCGTCTGTCGGTGCGACGCCGCCCCCGACCGGACCGGTAGAATTCGGCTCAGACGCAGCCGTAGCCAGTCGTTGGGGGATCCGTGATCGACCTCGCCAGCCGCATTCGGGACGTTCCCGACTTCCCGCAACGGGGCATCCTCTTCAAAGACATCACGACCCTGTTGAAGGACGGGCCGGCCTTCAAGAGCGCCATCGACCAGATCACCGCGCAGGTCAGCGGGTGGAACGTCGATCTGGTGGTCGGGATGGAGTCGCGCGGCTTCATCTTCGCGGCGCCCATCGCCTACAACCTCGCGGTCGGGTTCGCACCGGTCCGGAAGCTGGGCAAGCTGCCGTCCGAGACGATCAGCGCCGAGTACGCGCTGGAGTACGGCACCAACACGCTGGAGCTGCACACCGACGCGATCTCCGAGGGCCAGCGCGTGCTCGTGGTGGACGACCTGCTGGCGACCGGCGGGACGGTCGGCGCGACCATCGACTTGGTGGAGCGGCTGGGCGGCGAAGTGGTGGGGACGGCGTTCCTGGTCGAGCTGACCTTTCTCGAAGGCCGGCGCCGGCTGGACGGCTACCGCGTCACGACGCTGGTCAGCTTCTGAACGCCACGAACCCGCCGGACGGATCGCTACCCGGTTCCGAGAGGTGTTTCACACGGAGATTCAGCCGCGCGTACAATCATACGTGTACACGTGTGGGGAGAAGCGGCGATGCACCGGAAGCTCACGATAACCATTGATGATGCTGTCTATGATGGGCTGCATCGTCGCGTGGGACGCGGCCAAATTAGCCAGTTTATTGAAGATCTCGTGCGCCCACACGTGGTCGATGTCAGCGCCCTTGAAGCCGAATACCGTGAGGCCGCGCTTGACGCCGAGGCGGAAGCGGAAGCACTCGAATGGATTGAGTGGGCCCCGGACGAGGCACTGGATTGAAGCGAGGAGAGATCTACTGGGTGGACTTCGACCCTATTCGAGGAGGAGAGATCGGAAAGCGCCGCCCGGCAGTTGTCGTCAGCAACGACACTGCCTGCGCCATACAAAACAGGCTACAGGTCGTACCGATCACCACGAATACTAGGCGAGTGCACTCATGGGAGGCACCCGTGGAGGTTCGTGGTCTGCCCTGCAAGGCGCTTGCAGATCAGATCCGCACGGTGGCCAAGGAGCGTGTGCTGGACTTCGTCGGAGAAGTAACAGTGAGAGAACTACGGGGCATCGAGAGGGCGATCAAGCTGCAGCTCGGGCTTATCTGATTGGCAATTGCACGACAGCACGGTTGACCTAGAGCGCCAGCGAGCCGGACTGCGGTGTCGCCTCTACGCTCCTATAGCAATGCTCAGGGGCCGACTCGCTGACGCTCGCGGTACGGATGTCGCCGGGATTGCCTGAATGCGATGTGGGAGTCAGCATCGATCGAGCATTTGAGCCAGAGGACTTGATCGTTGCGAGCGTGCGACGGCGTTGGCGAGCTCTTCAGCGTCTCTGCTATAGTGACCGGCGATCTCATCCGCCACCGGCTAGCGTGTGGCGACACCTGACAACCGAATAGTCGCGCGCTCTTATCAAGAGAGGCGGAGGGACTGGCCCGACGAAGCCCGGCAACCCCCGCTCGCACGGCTCTCCAGTCGTCGAGCTGGCAGGTGCCAATTCCGACAGGACGCAGCATGCGCCCTGGAAGATGAGAAGCGACGATCGTCCGCGCAAGGTTCTCTCCGGAGAGCCTTTTTTCGTGTCCAGCACCCAGGAACGTCCCTCAGAATCCGTCGTCCGCCGCCTACGCCATCCGAGATTCCTCTGCCCTACCATTAACAGCCCCGTGTCCCAGTCCGTCGCTGCGAGTCGTAAGGCCAGTCACACGCCATGCGTACTGTCACCTTCCAGGACAACTCCGTACACCTGATCGACCAGACCGCCCTGCCCGGCGAGCTGCGCACGGTCGTGTGCCAGAACGCCTCAGACGTTGCCAGCGCCATCCGACAGATGACGGTGCGCGGCGCGCCGGCCATCGGCGTGGCCGCGGCGTGCGGGATGGCGCTCGACGCGGCCAGCTTCGGCGGGGACCACCCCGGCTCCATGCTGGGACATCTCCGTGAAACGGCCGCTCGACTGAAGGAGGCCCGACCGACCGCCGTCAACCTGGCCTGGGCTGTTGACCGGATGCTCGGCGTCGCGGAGCGCGAGCTGGCCGGCCAGGTCGATTCCGGCTCGGATGCCGTCGACCTGGCAAAGTCGGCCCTGCGCGCCGAGGCGGACATCATTGCCGACGAGGACGTGGCGACCAACCGCCAGATGGGTGCACACGGCGCAGAGCTGGTGCAAGACGGCGCGAACGTCCTGACCCACTGCAACACTGGCTCGCTGGCGACCGTCGAGTACGGCACGGCGCTCGGAGTGGTGCGGGCGGCGCACGAGGCCGGTAAGCGCCTCCACGTCTTCGTGGACGAAACCCGGCCGTTCCTCCAGGGCGCTCGCCTGACGGCCTGGGAGCTCCAGCAAGAGGGCATTCCGCACACCCTGATCTCGGACAACATGGCCGGCCACTTCATGATGCGTGGCGCCGTCGACCTCGTGGTCGTCGGCGCGGACCGCATCGCCGCCAACGGCGACGTCGCCAACAAGATCGGCACCTACACCCTGGCCGTTCTCTGCAAGGAGAACGGCCTTCCGTTTTACGTTGTGGCGCCGACCTCGACGGTGGACCTCAAGCTGGCGGACGGCCTCTCGATCCCCATCGAGGAGCGCTCGTCAGACGAGGTGACCCACGTCGCCGGCACGCTGGTAGCTCCCGAGGGCACCCGCGCGGCCCACCCCGCCTTCGACGTGACCCCCAACCGATACGTCACGGCCATCATCACCGAGCAGGGCATTCTGAGGCCGCCGTTCGAGCCGGCGCTGCGCGAGGCAGTCCGTGCCGCCCAGGCCGAGCGGCAGGCACGTCAGACCAGCCCAGGAGCGCGTCGTGTTCGAGCGTAAGGATCTGGCCGACGTCGGCGTGATCGGCGGCTCCGGCTTCTACGAGCTGTTGTCAGACGTGGAGGAGCGGGCCGTTCAAACTCCGTACGGCCCGCCCAGCAGCCCGATCGCGGTTGGCACCTACGAGGGCACCCGTGTCGCTTTCCTGGCCCGGCACGGCCCCGGCCACCGCTATCCGCCCCACCAGATCAACTACCGCGCCAACATCTGGGCGCTCGCATCTCTGGGCGTCACCCGTATCCTCGGGCCGAACGCCTCCGGCAGCTTGCAGCCGCACGTCAAGCCGGGCGATTTCGTGGTCTGCGACCAGTTCGTGGACCGCACCTACGGCCGGCCGCAGACGTTCTACGACGGCCCGCCGGTCGTCCACATCGGCGGCGCCGAGCCGTACTGCCCGGAGCTGCGCGCCCTGGCCGTCGCGGCCGGGCAGGAGCTCGGGATCACGATGCACGAGACCGGCACGGTCGTGGTGATCCAGGGGCCGCGCTTCTCGACGCGCGCCGAGAGCCGCTGGTTCTCGGCGGCCGGCTGGGAAGTGGTGAACATGACCCAGTTCCCGGAGCAGGTGCTCGCTCGGGAGCTGGAGGTCTGCTACGTCGGCATCTCGCTGATCACGGACTACGACGCCGGCCTCGAAGGACGGGAAGACGTCGAAGCGGTCTCGGTGGCCGGCGTCATCGAAGTGTTCCACCAGAACAACGCTCGCGTGCGCGACCTGTTGCTGCGGATGATCCCGCGCATCCCGCGCGAACGAGCCTGCATCTGCGCTACGGCGCTGACGGGAGCGGTGATCGGTTGACCAACCTTGTCGCGGTCGGCTCACTCGGCCTGGATACCCTGGAGACGCCCTTCGAGCGCGCCGAGCGCGTGCTCGGAGGCTCGGCTCCGTACTTCGCCCTGGCGGCGAAGCTGTACACCGACGTCGGAATCGTGGCGGTCATCGGCGACGACTACCCCGAGCAGCACATCGACCTGCTCGACAAGAAAGGCGTCAACCTGGACGGCCTCCAGCGCAGCCCGGGCGAGTCGTTCTTCTGGGAGGCGCGCTACCACTACGACATGAACAGCCGCGACACCCTGGAGACGAAGCTCGGGGTGTTCGCCGACTTCCGCCCGAACCTGCCGGCTTCGTATCGGCAGGCGCCGTACGTCTTCCTCGCCAACATCCTGCCAACCCTCCAGATGGCGGTCCAGGAGCAGGTCGAGAGCCCAAAACTGGTTGTGCTCGACTCGATGAACCTCTGGATCGAGACCCAGAAGCCACAGCTGACCGAGGCGATGCGGCGGTCACACATCGTGACGATCAACGACCAGGAGGCGCGTGAGTACGCCGGCACGCCGAGCCTGCTGGCAGCCGCCCGCACGGTGATGGCGAACGGCCCGAGCGGTGTCATCATCAAGAAGGGCGAGCACGGCGTCATCTGCGTCTCCGAGCACGGCGTCTTCGGGGCGCCGGCGCTGCTGCTCGAAGAGGTCAAAGACCCGACCGGTGCCGGCGATTCGTTCGCGGGCGCGTTCATGGGCTACCTGGCGGCGAGCGGCGATCTCTCGTTCCCCAGCATCAAGCGAGCGCTAATCCACGGAACGGCGGTGGCGTCGTTCACGGTCGAGTCGCTCGGCATCGACCGGCTGGCGTCGATCACGCGCGACGACGTCCAGGCCCGCTACCGCGAGCTCATCGAGTTCACCAGCTTCGAGACGTTCCCCAGCAGCTAATCTCCCTGGGGACCAGACAGGAAAGGATCCACACTGTATGGCAGACTCGGCGAACCAGTACGACGTCAAGGATATCGGCCTCGCCGACCGTGGACTGTTGAAGATGGAGTGGGCCGGCTCCGAGATGCCGGTCCTCAACCTGATCCGCGAGCGATTCCGTCGCGAGAAGCCGCTGGCCGGCCTGCGCCTGTCGGCCTGTCTCCACGTCACCAGTGAGACGGCGAACCTGGCAGTCGTCCTCAAGGAGGGCGGCGCCGACATCGTGCTGTGCGCCTCCAACCCGCTCTCGACCCAGGACGACGTCGCCGCCGCCCTGGCCGGCGAGCACGGCATCCCGACCTACGCCATCAAGGGCGAGGACGAGACGACCTACTACCAGCACATCGAGGCCGCGCTGGCGCACCGCCCGAACCTGACGATGGACGACGGCGCCGACCTCGTGACGGTGCTGCACACTCAGAAGCCAGACCTCCTCCCGAACGTTGTCGGCGGCACCGAGGAGACCACCACGGGCGTCATCCGCCTGAAGGCGATGGCGAACGACGGCGCCCTGAAGTTCCCGGTCATCGCCGTGAACGAGGCGATGACGAAGCACTTCTTCGACAACCGGTACGGGACCGGTCAGAGCACGCTCGACGGCGTGATCCGCGCCACCAACATCCTGCTGGCTGGCAAGACGGTGGTCGTGGTTGGCTACGGCTGGTGCGGGCGCGGCGTCGCGAGCCGAGCCAAGGGCATGGGCGCCAACGTGATCGTGACCGAGGTCGATCCGGTCCGGGCGCTCGAAGCGCTGATGGACGGCTTCCAGGTCTCGAAGCTGGTGGACGCGGCCCCGCGAGCGGACATCGTCATCACCGTGACCGGCAACCTGAACGTGGTGGACCGCCAACACGTCGAAGCGTTCAAGGACGGCGCGATCGTCTGCAACTCCGGCCACTTCAACGACGAGATCAACATTCCCAGCATCGACCAGCTCACGACGGCGAAGCGCAAGGTCCGCGACTTCGTGGACGAGTACTCGCTGTCCAGCGGCAAGAAGCTGTACATCCTGGGCGAGGGACGACTGATCAACCTGGCAGCCGCCGAGGGGCACCCGGCCGCTGTCATGGACATGAGCTTCGCCAACCAGGCGCTCGGCGCCGAGTACATGGTGAAGCAGGGCAAGGCGCTGAAGAATCAGGTCTACGTCGTGCCCGAGGAGATCGACCGCGAGATCGCCCGACTGAAGCTCGCGTCGATGGGCGTCGTCATCGACGCGCTCACCGACGAGCAGCGCAAGTACCTGGCTTCCTGGGAGCAGGGCACCTGATCGCGGACTGAGAGGAGAGGGAGCGACACCGATGTCCAACACGTTCATGAACTCGAAGAGCCTGCTGTTCACCTCAGAGTCGGTGACAGAGGGCCACCCGGACAAGATCTGCGACCAGATCTCCGACGCCGTGCTCGACTGGTCGCTGGAGCACTCGGCAACGGCACGTGTGGCCTGTGAGTCCGGCATCAAGTCTGACGAGGCCGACGACTGGGTCTCGGTGTTCGGCGAGGTCACCCCGCTGCCGCCGAAGCACGTGGTCCGCGACCTCGTCCGCAAGACCCTGACCGAGATCGGCTACACCGAGCGCGAGCATGGCACCTCGGGCCACACGGTCCACATCGAGGTCCATCTCTCGGGACAGTCCGCGGACATCGCGCTGGGCGTGGACAAGGCGCTGGAGGCGAAGGAGGCGACGCTCGAAGACGACCTCGACACCGGCGCTGGCGACCAGGGCATGATGGTCGGGTTCGCCTGCAACGAGACCGAGTCGTTGATGCCGCTGCCGATCGACCTGGCCCACCGGCTGACCCGCCGCCTGACCGAGGTCCGCAAGAACGGCACGCTCGGCTACCTGCGGCCAGACGGCAAGAGCCAGGTGACCGTCGAGTACGCGTTCGGCCGGCCGAAGCGGGTGGACACCATCGTCATCTCGACGCAGCACGCGCCCGAGGCGACGCAGGAGCAGATCCGAGCCGATCTCATCACGTTCGTCATCAACCCGATCGTCCCGAAGGAGCTGCTCCAGAACACGCGGATCCTGGTCAACCCGACCGGCCGGTTCGTGATCGGCGGCCCCTGGGGCGACTCTGGCCTGACCGGGCGCAAGATCATCGTGGACACCTACGGCGGGATGGCTCGTCACGGCGGCGGCGCGTTTTCGGGCAAGGATCCGACGAAGGTGGATCGTTCGGCGGCATACGCGGCGCGCTACGTGGCGAAGAACGTGGTGGCCGCCGGCCTGGCCGAGCGCTTCGAGGTCCAGCTGGCGTACGCCATCGGCGTGGCGAAGCCGGTTTCGATCATGACCGAATCGTTCGGAACGAACAAGGTGGACGAGGAGATCATCACACAGCTGATCCAGAAGCACTTCGATCTCCGCCCGGCCGCGATCATCAAGGAGCTCGACCTGCGCCGCCCGATCTACAAGCGGACGGCGGCGTATGGACATTTCGGTCGCAACGACATCGACGCTCCCTGGGAGGCCACCGACAAGGCCGACGCGCTGCGCTCGGAGGCCGGCCTCGCCGAGACCGCTTCGGCGCGCTAACGTCTCCATCAGGTTTCGGCTCAGGCCCTCGACCCGTTCGTCTCGAAAATACCGTTCGAGCGGGTCGAGGGCCTGTTTCGTCCTCGCCGGCAGTCGGCCAAATCTGTCATCCTCACGACTGCACGATTCCACTCGTGCCGTGGAGGGGATGGCTCGATGCGTGTGCTGATCACGGGCGCGGCTGGCTTCGTTGGCCGACACCTTGCCACGCATCTGTTCGCGCAGGGCGGCCACGAGATCTTCGGCGTGGCGCGAGCCGGGCGGATCATCAAGGGGCTCGACCCTCGGGTCCGACTGGTCGTCGCCGATCTGCGCGAGAAGGCATCTATCGAGGCCGCGGTCGAACAGGTTCGCCCGGAGGTGGTCTACCACCTTGCCAGCCAGGCGTCGGTCGCGCGGTCGCTCGCCGATCCGCTCGACACGATCCTGAACAACGTGGTCGGGCAGGTAAACCTGCTCGAAGCGTGCGCGCGGCTGGCTCACGAGGCGCGGATTCTGGTGGTTGGCTCGAATGAGGAGTACGGCCTGACCCGTCCGGACGAGCTGCCGATCTGCGAGGACAAGGAGCTGCGGCCGGTCAGTCCGTACGCCGTCAGCAAGGTGACCCAGGATCTCCTCGGCCATCAATATTTCGCGACGCACGGCCTGCAGGTGATACGGGTGCGGCCGTTCACCCACACCGGCCCCGGGCAGGCGAGCCAGTTCGTGACCCCGGCCTTCGCACGCCAGCTCGCGGAGATGGAGCAGGGCAAGCGCGAGCATCGGATGCGAGTCGGCTTCCTGGACGGCAAGCGCGACTTCACGGACGTGCGCGACGTGGTGCGTGGCTACAGCCTGCTCGTCGAGCATGGCAAACCGGGCGAGGTGTACAACCTGGGGTCTGGCACGGCTCGCAGCGTCCGCAGCATCCTGGACGGCCTGTTGGAGCTGACCAGCGTGCGCCCGCAGGTGGAGATCGACCCGTCCATGATGCGTCCATTAGAGATGCCGGTGATGTACGCGGACTGCACCAGGATCCATGAGGCGACCGGCTGGAAGACAGAGATCCCGTTCGAGCAGACCTTGTGCGACGTGCTCGACGACTGGCGCGAGCGCGTCCGCGACGGGAACGTCTGATCGGTCGAGCGGAGACTCCGCCTCGACGACCCGAGCGCCACCACTCGCCTATGGCACGAATCTGGTCGTCCGCTTCGGGCGTCGTCCGGACTGGCAGGCTCACGTCGACCGGTGGCGCAGCTCGTCCACAATTGCCGAGGCGGGCCGAAGACGGCCGGCCTCGGCCGATTCCCATGACGCTGACACCGCTTCATGCAGAGCGCGCCGGTCGTCTTCTGTCAGGTCGTCGCCCCCGTCGTCAAGTACCAGATGGATAACAGTCCCTTCAGGCAAAGCTGTCGGCTCGTTGAGGACGAGCCGCCCTTTCTCTACCCGCGCACGCAGACCGCTCATATCAGCTACTGTACGGGACGATCGGCTACGGAACAAGGAGAAACAAGGTCGCGGGTGTGTGTCAGAGTCATGTGCCCATCCAGATCTGGGGACGCGATCCAGATCCGGGGGCGCGATGAATCGCACCCGTACCAGGGACGCTGCCTCGTACGGGCGCGATTCATCGCGCCCTCAAAGATCTTACGCACACCCCAAGGTCGCCGTGGGTGCCTCGTCGGCATTTGGAATCCACGTTTGACCCGGCCTCCGGGCCAGCCGTATACTTCCGTCCTGTTGCGGGAGTGATGTAGTGGCAGCCTGCTAGCTTCCCAAGCTAGACGTGAGGGTTCGATTCCCTTCTCCCGCTCCAATGACCGAGGCCCGACCAGTGCGGTCGGGCCTTCTGTCTGACTGGTGATTTCGAGCGAAGCTACTTCAGGACGAACGGCGCCACCGCTGCCAGCAGGTCAGGCGTGTGCGCCAATCGCGGACCGTCGCCCTCGTCCACCATCGGCACGATCTTGACGCCCCAGGACGGTAGCAGCTTCAGCGACGCCTGCGCCTGTGGGTGCGCCAATAGCGGCTGATTCAGCGACGGCCCCACGATCACCGGCGTGCCACGGCCAATCGCCTCGGCAGAAATAGCCGTCGTCAGGTTGTCGGCGATGCCGTGGGCCAGCTTGTTCAACGAGTTGAAGCTGCACGGTGCGAACAGCACGACGCCTCGCTCGGGCCGGGGCCGAATCACCAGGTCGAAGTACGACTCCACGACCTGAACGCCCGGAACGTCCGCGAGATCGCGGGGGGCGATGGTCCGCGAGGCGTTCGGCGTCGGCACCGCGATGACGGACTTGAATCCGAGCTCGACCAGCCCCCGCAAGATCTCCGGGCAGCGCGCGGCCGTCGTCGTGCCGCTCAGCATCAGATAGACAATGTCGAACCGTTCCAGGTTCGTGGTCGGGTCTGCGCTCATAAGAGGACTCCGCTGGCTCCTCCTCTCGGTCCCGTGCTGCGGGCGAGGAGGAGCCATGGTGAGAAGCGATGTGCTACTTGATTCCGAGCGTCAGGCAGGCCAGCGCCAGCGCGTTCTTGGTGCGCAGCAGCAGCGTGTCGATCTCGAGATACTCGTTGTTGCCGTGGACGCCCGAGCGGTTCGGGTCCGAATTCGGATGGTGCGGATTGAAGCCGTACACCTGCGCTCCGAGCGGCCGGATGAACCGCGAGTCCGTGAATCCGACCGTCAGGGCCGGCACGAACTTGAAGTCCTCGTTGCCGATCGCAAGCGCCAGCGACTGTCGGCACAGCTCCATGAACGGCGTGCCCGCATCGGTGGCGTTCGGGATCGACGTGTAGTCGATGTCGATCTCGACGCCGTGGCCCTCGCAGAGGTGCTCCAGCTCCTGGCGCAGGTACGTGTCGTCCTGGCCGGGAAGAGTCCGCACATCGCACGTCAGCGATGCCCGATCCGGAATGCTGTTGCTCTTGACGCCAGCGTCCAGCATCGTCGGCGTGATCGTCATCCGCGAGGCGGCCTTCATCGTGATCGCCAGCGCGCCGTGCCCCATCTTCGTCAGCTCTTCGCCGATGTCGTCGATGTTGGCCGCGTTCGGCTCGCGGTCGATGCCCAGCGCCTGGAGCACATCGCGGAAGAACGGGTGCGAGGCGTCGATCTCCGGCTCGTAGTGGGCGATCTTGTCGATGACCTGGGCCAGCGTCGGGACCGGGTTCGGGGTCGCCCACGGTCGCGAGGCGTGCCCAGAGCGCCCCATCTTGGTGATCTTCGCCTCCAGCCGGCCCTTCTCACCGGTGCAGATCGGGAAGATCAGACCCTTGTCGCTCCGGATCGGAGCGCCGCCGCCCTCGTTGATGCAGTAGTCGCAGGCCACCTTCTCCGGGTGGTGGTCGGCGACCCAGCCGGCGCCCCACCGACCGCCCGACTCCTCGTCGGCGTTGACCATGTACATCAGCTCGCCGCCCAGCTGCACGCCGGCCCGCTTCAGCAGGATGACCGCCATGCCGTGCGCCGTCACGTCCCCCTTGTCGTCGTCGGCGCCGCGACCGTACACCCGGCCGCGATCGATGGTCCCGGAGAACGGCGGGTGCTCCCAGAGCGACTCGTCTTCGACTGGCACAACATCCGAGTGGGACATCAGCAGCAGCCGCTTGCCGCCAGCCGGGCCGGGCAGCCGCGCGATCAGGTTCCCCCGCGTCGGCGCCGACTCATAGATGTCCGAGCCGATGCCCTCAGCCTTCAGCTTGTCGCGGATCAGCTCGCAGGCCGGCGTCTCATTGCCGGTGTCGGGCCGCGAGCCGTAGTTGAGCGTCGGGATGCGGACAAGATCCTGGTGCAGGCGCACGATCTCGTCGCGCGCCGCGTCGACGGAGGCCAGCAGCTCCTGAACGGTCGGCATCGTGATCCCCTCGCCCGCCCGATCCGTGAGGGCAGGTGCACAGTGATGGCTGTCGGCAGTGTACACGACGAGGAGCCAGGAGCCAGGAGTCAGGAGTCAGGAGTCCTCGCGGCGCCAGCGTTGACGGGAGCAGCGCAGCCAGACAGGCCCGTCAACCCCTCCTGGCTCCTGGCTCCTGACTCCTGACTACTTCGTGAGCGGCTCGCAGCTCTGGGTGTACTTGGAGCGCAGCTCGCCGATTCCCTTGCGCAGCTCGGCCTTGTCGGCGGCGCTGGCGTCCGCCTTGTCGATCTGGGAGTCCGCCGCGCTCGTCACGATGCCCAGGACGTAGCAGCCGCCGGCTTCGGCAAACGAGCTCGCTCGTGGATAGCGCTGGCGAATCGAGTACACCGAGCCGGCGATGACCAGCGCCAACAGCACCACCAGCACGCCAAAGGTCGCCAGGCAGCCGATGGCACAGCTCCGGCAGCCGCTCCGTCGCTGCTGCGGCGGCTGACCGGGCAGAGGCGGCCCAGGAGGCGGGTATTGCCCGGGTGGAAACTGACCAGGCGGGTATGGGCCGGGGGGATACGGTCCGGGCGGGTACGGACTGCCCGGACCTTGCGGGGGCGGGAATTGCCCGACCGGATACTGACCGCCAGGTTGCGGCCCCGGTGGATACTGCCCCTGCGAGTACGGACCCGCTCGGTCGAGTGGCTGTTGGGGTGAGTCGTCTGGCGGCTGCTGGCTCACGAGCTGACGCTGGCCCAGGAGGGCGGCAAGTTGCGTGGGATCTCGATCTCGCCGAACGACTTGCTCTGACGCGACCCGACCGTCCGCGCCCAGGACGCCATCCGCGCCAGGCCGTCGTCGAGCGACGTCTCCGGCGGGCAGTCGAAGTAGGCCCGCACTTTGTCGTGAGACGAATAGGCGTGCACCACCTCGTGGCGGGCCTCCAGGAATCGGATCTGCGGGGGCACGCCCATCGCGGCGGCGACGCGCTCGGCCAGCACCCGGACCTCGTACGGCGTGTCCGCGCCGACATTGAACACCTGGCCGTGGGCGTCAGGGCGAAATGGCGCGTCGGCGATGACCGGTGCGATGTCGCCCGCGTACGTGAACGCCCGAGTCTGCCGCCCGTCCCCGAAGATCGTCATCGGCTCGTCGCGCATGATCTGGTTCATGAAGATGCCGATGACGTTGCGGTAGCGGTCGCCGATGTTCTGGCGCTCGCCGTAGACGTTGTGCGGGCGGAAAATCACGTACGGCAGCTTGAACTGCCCGAAACAGGCCCGCAAGTCCTGCTCTACCGCCAGCTTGGCCACGCCGTACGGATCCTCGGGCGAGGGGACCAGATCCTCGTGCATCGGCACCTGATTCGGGCCGTAGACCGCGATGGACGACGTGAAGACGAAGCACTCGACCTCGTGGTTGACGCTGGCGTTGATCAGGTTGATGCTGCCGATCAGGTTGTTCTCGTAGTTGAAGCGCCGGATGAAGTGGCTCAAACCCTCGGCGGCGTAGGCTGCCAGGTGATAGACGCGCCGGACGCGGTGCTGGGCAAAGATCGATTCCACCAGCGGCCGGTCGAGGATGCTACCCGTGACCAGCGTGACGCCAGCCGGCACGTTCTCGGCGAACCCGCCGCTCAGGTCGTCGAGCACCACAACGGACTCGCCCCTCGCGACGAGGGCGTCCACCACGTGCGAGCCGAGAAAGCCGGCTCCGCCGGTGACGAGCGAAACGTCGTTCATCGAGTGTCCTGACGCGCGAGGTCGATCGGCGCCAGCTGCGAGCGGCGCGGCGCGTACCGCGCCCCATTGTACGGCACGACGCGAACAGCGGGATGTCCCGTCATGCGTCCACAGCCGGGTGACGCCTTCGATCCGCGCCGCTCGCACGCGAGCTGGCGCATCGCTCTGGTAAGCTGGTCTCGTGTTGATGACCCTGTACCTCGTGGTCTACTTCGTCGGCCTCGCCGTGGGCGTTGCCGCGAACGTCCTGCTGGACGTCCAGTTGCGGCGGCCGGCCCTCAGCAAGCAGATCGTGCTGGCGGCGTTCGGCATCGTCCTGGCGGTCATCATCGTCCAGTGGAGCACCGCACCCGAGCAGTGGATCGTGTTCGGCCTGTGGGGCGTGACCGGCGCCCTGGCCGGCCTCGGGAGCCGCGAACGACGCGAGCCTCTGGGTTAGCCGCTCGGCCAGTCGCAAGCGCCCGACCTCGTGGACCGCGTCGCCGGCGTTCACCTGGGCTGACGGCCCCTGGCGCCTCCTCCCAGCGTTGTCACTCGTGCGGGGAGGTGACGGACTGTGCCGCGTCGGATCAGCATGTCGATGGTGCTCGGCGGGCTGCTGCTGGCGTTCGGCGTCGCCCGTCTCGTAGCCGAGATCCCACTGCTCTGGGAGTACGAGGCTCGCGACAACGCCGAGGCGATCGTCTACGGCCAGGCGATGCGCTGGCTGCACGACGAGCCGCTCTACCAGCCCCTGAATTCAGCGCCATACACCGTGACGGCGTACATGCCGCTCTACTACACGCTGGCGGCGGTCGGGCACGTCGCGCTCGGACCGTCGTTCCTGGCCGGGCGCCTCATCACCCTGGTCGCCTCGATCTGCCTCGCGGCGACGGTCGGACTGCTCGCACGCCAACTGACCCGTAACTGGTGGGCAGCGGCGATTGGATCCGGACTGGTGCTGACGCTCAGCTTCGCCGGGCCGCCGGGACCGCCCTGGCTCGCGGTCTACCGTGTGGACGCGTTCGGGGTGGCGCTGGCCGTCGGCGCCGTGACCGTTCTGGCGGGCGGAGCCAGCTCCGGCCAGCTTACCTATCGGCGCGTGCTGGCGGCCGGGCTGCTCGCGTGCCTGGCCCTGCTCACCAAGCAGACGCTCGCCGCTGCCACGCTGGCCGGCGGCCTCTGGCTGCTGGAGCAGGACTGGCGCAAGGCGGTCCTCTTCGGGGCGGTCGTAGGACTGCCGGTGGTGCTGGTCAGCGCGCTCTTCGAGTGGTGGACGGGCGCCTTCTTCCAGAACGTCGTGACCGCGAACCTGAACCCGTTCGACGTGACCTCGCTCGTCCAGAACCTGTTCATTCTGTCCATCTTCCAGCTGGGGACGCTGCTGGCGACGCTGACCTGGGTCGCTACCCACGGTCGCGGCGGGCGCGGCTCGGTCGGACGGCTGCTGGTCTATTACTGGGCTGTCGCCTTGCTGCCGATGTTCGGCCTGGCGAAGGTCGGCTCCTGGCACAACTACTGGATCGAGTGGTCGGTCCCGATGGCCGTGCTGACGGCGGCCACGCTGGTGTCCGTTCGGCCGGTCACCAGTTTTCTACAGCGCGTCGTCTACGTCGTTCCACGAGTGGCGATGGTCGTGTCGATGCTGCTCGCGGCGTTCGTCTCGATCTGGTCGGTCCGGACTGCCCTCGCCGATTGGAGCAGTCAGGCCCAGCGGGCCGCGGAGCTCTCCCAAGTGGTGCGCTGCGTCGCCGCCTCGCCGGGCGCCAGCATCGGGATGCCGATGGACGCCGTGGTGCTCGCCGGCGAGCCGCTCTACGTCGAGCCGGCCATCTTCACGATTCTGGTTGACGCTGGCGTCGTCCAGGACGGGCCAGTCCTGGACGCGATTCGGCACGGCGGTGTCGGCGTGGTCGTGATGGACTTGCGGCCCGAGGCGCCGCAATGGCAGCACGGCGCAGGCCAGCCGATCTGGCGCCCGGACGTGTTGGCCGCCCTGCGCGAGTCGATGGAGCTGCGCTCGGAGAAGGCCGGGCGGATGATCTACACCCCGAAGGACCGGCCTCCTCCCCCCGAATGCTCTTAGCGTTACTTGACGGCCATCTCGCCGAGCTCGCTCCAGTCGTCCTGAGGAATCACAAAGTTGACAATCTTCGGGGTGGCCACGAGGTACTTCGGGAGCTCTTGCTGCGCGGTCTTGAAGTGCGGGGCGTTGACGTGTGCTGATCCCGCGTCTCCGTCCTTGAACGCCTCGACGAGAACGTACTCGTTTGGGTCATCCAGGCTCCGGGACCAGTCGAACCACAGGTTACCGGGCTCGGCGCGCGTCGCCTCGGTGAAGACGCGACTGATCTCAGGCCAGCTCTCGGCAAACTCGGGCTTGATCTGCCACTTGACGGTGATGAAGATCATCGGACGTTCTCCTCTCGTTCGGGAACCTGGGGAGGTGAGCTCGCGGACATCGCATCTATGGTGGCACACGCTGGCCGCGCGATAGGAGCGGTCGGGCGGCCTCAGCGCGGCATCGGGATCGGGCTTTCGAGTGCCACGTCCACAAGCGATGGGCCGTCCGTCCGACTCACCGCCTCCTTGAGCGCCCCCGCGAGGTCGGCCGGCTGCTCGACGCGGATACCAGGGACGCCCATCGCCTCGGCCATCTTGTCGAAGCGCAGGTCCGGGTCGGTCAGGTCCATCCCGACGAACTTTCGGCCCTTCGCCCCCGCTCCCAGGTACTCGACCATATTCAGCTTCAGGATGCGGTACGCCGCGTTGCCGAGCATCACGAACGTGACCGGGATCTTGTGGTGCGCCGCCGTCCAGAGCGCGGTGATCGAGTACATCGCCGCGCCATCCGAGCAGACCCCGATCACCTTCTTGTCGGGCATCGCCAGGGCCGCCCCGAGGCTGCCCGGAAGGCCCGGCCCGATCCCGCCGCCGCGCACCTTGACCAGCCGGCCCGGCTCGTCGGGCGCAATCGCCATCTCGACGTGGCGCGAGTTGGTGATCCCCTCAGAGAAGACGAGGTAGTTCTCTGGCAGCACCTGCTTCAGCTCGTGCATCAGGCGCGGCGCGGAGATCGGCGAGGCGTCCCAATTCCGCTTCGCCGCGTTCCAGTAGCTCTCGCGGCTGGCCGCGACTCGCTCCTCGGCCTTCTGGCGGCGGTCCTTCGCGTCGTTGCGCTCGGACGTGCTCTGCCTCTGCTGGATCAGCTCGGTCAGTTCCGCGAGGCCAGCCTTCGGGTCGCCCAACAGCGCCACGTCCGGCCGCACGTTCTTGCCGATCTCGTGGGTGTAGCTGTCCAGTTGGACGACCTTCGTACCGGGCGCCAGGACACCGCGATCCGGGTCCGGGAAGATCATCTGGAACAGCGGCGCGCCGACCACCATCAGCACGTCGCAGTCCTTCAGCGTGTTGCGGATGTCGCCGGGCGTCACGAAGTTGACGCTGCCCAGGTTGAGCGGGTGGCTAGAGGGGACGTTGTACTCGGAGGCGTAGCACTCGAAGATCGGCGAGCCGATGGCCTCGGCCAGCGCGATCGCCTCCTCCTGCGCGCCGCTGGCGTTGACGGTGTCGCCCACCATCAGCATCGGGCTCTTCGCCTTCGCCAGCAGGTCGGCGGCCGCTCGCAGACCGTCCAGGTCTGGCCGCGTCCGCCACGAGACGTACGTCGTCGGGGCCAGGTCCATCTCGGCCTCTTCGTCCAGCACGTCCATCGGCAGCGAGAGGAAGACCGGCCCGGCCGGCGGCTCGGCGGCGATCTTGAACGCCCGGCGCAGCACCCGCGGGACGTCGTGAGCGTGCTCTACCTGATACGACCACTTGGCGATCGGCTTCGCCATCTCCACCAGCGGCCCCGAGAGGTGCGGCTCCTGGAACAGGACGCCGCTCGGGGACTGGCCGGCGTACACCACCATCGGGGTCTTGCCCACGCGGGCGTTGTGCATCATCCCGAGCGCGTTCCCGAGTCCCGGCGCGATGTGCAGCTCCACGAAAGACGGTCGGCGGGTCAGTCGAGCGTAGGCGTCAGCCATGCAGACGGCCACGCCCTCGTGGAGCGCCAGCATGAACTCGATTTGCGGGTACTCCTGGAGGATGTCCATGAAGCCCTGTTCGGTCGTGCCAGGATTCCCAAAGATTCGCGTGGTGCCGTCCGCGATCAGCTGCTCCAGCAGGGCGCGCTTGCCAGTCATACGTGGCACGTGGAGGCTCCTTCTTGCCCGGTCAGCACGTCCGGCCGACGGGGCTGCCGCTCGCGGTGCTCCCCATCGGGCACGGCGGCGCTCCATAATCGTAGCCGCGAATGCGCAGAGCGTCACGGCGTCGAGGCGTGGCGGCCAGCATCACGGAGTGACAGCATCGTGCCAGCCTGCACCATCCGCTTCGGGCGCCCAGACGACCTCTCGACGATCTACGGCCTGATCGAAGGGCTGGCCGAGTACGAGCGGCTTCGCGACGAGATGGTCGGCACCGAGGAGCTGCTGCGCGAGCACCTGTTCGGCCCGCGCCCGTACGCCGAGGTGCTGCTGGCCGAGGCGGACGGGCAGGCGGTCGGCTTCGCCCTCTTCTTCCACAACTATTCGACGTTCCTGACTCGCCCCGGCATCTACCTGGAAGACCTGTTCGTGCTGCCGGACCAGCGCGGCCGAGGGTACGGCAAGGCGCTACTGACGGCGCTCGGTCGGCTGGCGGTGGAGCGCAACTGTGGCCGGCTCGAATGGTCGGTGCTGGACTGGAACGAGCCGTCGATCCAGTTCTACCGGGCGCTCGGGGCGGTTGGCATGGACGAGTGGACAACTAATCGCGTTGATGGCGACGCCCTCGCTCGTCTCGCCGGGCAGGCGCCGGAAATACACTCAGCGTGAAATACTCACGTCTCAATCTCCATGTGGCATCACGGCACACCATTGAGCCAGCAGGCATCGAGATCGAATCCGGCACGCTCCACAAACATGTAGATGTTTGCGGTACCCCCGTTCGGTATCGACAGGCTTGATCTCTCAATCGTGCCGAAGGCTCGCGCCCCGGATGTCACGTAGTACGTGTAGTCTTTTAGGCGAAGGTGGTCCTGCGTGTCGAAAAGCTCACCGTTCCGGTAGTACATGTCCACATAAAGGTACAGCTGTCCCTTGTCCCAATTCAGACTTGCGCCGAGTTCACGTGACATATAGTCCAGAAATCCTCGACCCGCTGGCACAACCCATTCAGCGTCAAACCTGTACTTCTCCGGTGACCCGCCTAGGCTCCAGACTTTCGACCGTTCCCGCGCCTCGCCGTCAATTTGATCCTCCACTCCTTCGCACGATTTCACCAGTCGGCCCGGGTTCTCGATCGGTGGATTGCCGAGACTCACGGCACCGAATGGCACTTTCTGAAAGCAGCTCCAAGAGTATTTCTCGCGTGGATCGCTGTATTTCGCGTATGCGTTTGGATTGTCATACATTTTGCGACACGCGTCGTTCATATCGAGCGTCACCAGACGTCCATTAGAAGCCTTGCATCTCCAAGCGAACGCTCCGTCTCCGTCTAGAACGACTCCCTGCGCGCCCTTAAAGTTGCGGCAGTATTCATCTAGATCAATTCCGCCAAGCTCCAGCTCTGGATCATCCGCTGCCACAATCTCCACGGGACTAAGCGAGAGAGTAAGTAGCATTGAGAGCAGACAGGCAAGTCCGGTGAGGCCACGACTCAACCGCATCATTTCAAACTCCGGCCTGGAGTGAATGGCAGCATTGCGCATTCGGCGCACACCGCTTGTCGTACCGCGCCCGCCCGGACCTTTATCGCACGGTGACCGTAGTATAGCATTGAGATGCAACTTTGCCAATGGCGGGCGTCCTCGTCATACAAGCTGACGCGCTCAACAGCCAGGCAATCTCGTCGAATCGTCAGGCCGCCGTCGTTGCCAGCATCCGCAAGACGCTGACCCGGTTGGCGCTCGTGTCCACGACGTACTGGCAGTCTGACAGCTGGCGACTGACGACCGCGTCCTCGGCGGCCGACTTGGCCCGGATGCGCGCTTCGACCGCCGAGCGGGGCTGGTCGCGGTACCACCCTTCGAGGTCCAGGCGGGCAAGCTGACGAGCCTCGCGGACCTCACGCGGCGCATCCACGTAGAGCGCAAGCGACGAGGTGGCGAGCACCCGTGCCGCGTACAGCGCGACGATTCCCTCGACGACGACACTGCCCGACTCGCGCGGCTCGACCACCTTCCGACCGACCCGCCGGCGCGTCGCCTGATCGAACGGGACGTAGATGGCGGGCCGCCCGGCCTGGAGTCGCTTCAGAGCGGCGTCGAGTGCGGCGAGATCGTACTTGGCGAGCAGCCCTGTCGCAGTCCGCTCTGGCTCTGGGATCAGGAAGTCGTCGGCGGGCAGGAGCGCTGCGTCGAGTCGTCTGGCGATGGCCAGCGCCAGGGTGGACTTGCCACTGCCCGAAGGGCCGACCACCGCAACGGTGCGGCTCAGTCGCAGGTCGGCTCGACTGTTGAGCGCCAGCTCCCACCCAGTCATCACGGTCACCACCTCTGCCTGCTTCGGGCTCGTCCTGACTTCAGGGTACGGCAGGGCGATGACCGCTTCTGCTGGCGCCGTCACACCCGGGCAGTCAGATCGCGAACCGTGCGGGGGGTGTTCGGCAGAGTCTCGCGTGACGCGCGAGCCGTGGACGCCCGAGGGGTGCAGTAGACTGACGGGCACCCGGCAACGGCCCGCCGGTTGCCGGCAACCGGCGGGCCGGGTACCCTACTGCAAACGCGCGGGCGGCTCGTTCGTCGAGCGGCGCGCCTCTGGAGAACGCTCGTGGCCGGAGCTCCGCTCGCCATCCTCGTCAACAGCGAAGACCCGTTCAACGCCAAGACCGCCGTCGGCGTCCTGCGCTACAGCCCCGATCCGATCGTCGGGCTGGTGGACCCCGAGCGCGCGGGCAAGACAGCCGGCGACGTGTACAACGTTCGCCCTGACGTGCCGATCTTCGCAAAGGTCGGCGACCTGCCGGCCCACACCCGGCGACTGCTGGTCGGGATCGCCTCACGAGGCGGCGACCTGCCACCGGAGATGCGCTCCGAGATCGTAGACGCCATCGAGCGCGGCATCGACGTCTACAACGGTCTCCACACGTTTATCACCCACGACGAAGAGCTGATGGCGCTGGCCGAGAAGAAGGGCGTCAAGCTGATCGACCTGCGCGAGGTACCGGAGCATCCGCCGGTCGGGCTGGGGCTGCCGCACCGGGCGGGCAGCACGGTGGTGCTGACGGTCGGGAGCGACTGCAACGTCGGCAAGATGTCCACGGCATTGGAGCTGGACCTGTTAGCCCGTCAGCGCGGCCTCTCCTCGACGTTTATCGCGACGGGCCAGACCGGCATCATGATCGCCAACAACGGCGTCGCTGTGGACCGGGTGATCTCGGACTTCGTGAACGGGGCCATTGAAGAGCATGTCGTGCCGGCCGCCGAGAAGTTCGACTACGTGTTCGTCGAAGGTCAGGGCAGCCTGTTCCACCCTGGCTACTCCTGCGTGACGATGGGCCTGATGCATGGCTCGGCGCCCGAGAAGATGATTCTCTGCCACCAGCCTAGCCGCACCGAGATCCGTCGGTACACGCACCCGATCCCACCGCTGAAGACCGTCTTGCGCGGATACGAGGAGGCAGCCTCCTGGCTGCGCCCGAGCAAGGTAGTCGGCGTGGCGCTCAACACGTACGACCTGGACGATGCCGCCGCGAGAGACGCCGTCAAGCGGGTCGAGGACGAGCTAGGGATTCCCACGACGGACGCGATCCGCTACGGCGTGGCGAACCTCCTGGACGCGGTCGCCAAGTAGGTCACCGATGAGCACTGTCAAAGTCACCTTCGAGCCGCTGGACCTGCCGCTGCAGAACCCGTTTGGGATCTCGCGGCGGACCACCACCGTCGCCCGGAACGTGCTGGTGCGGGTCGAGTGGGAGGGGCTGGTGGGCCTCGGGGAGGCCGCGCCGAACGCCTACTACGGCGAGAGCCAGGAGAGCGTGCTGGCCTGGCTCCCGAAGCTCGCAGACGCCCTGCCCGAAGACCCGTTTGCGATCCACCGGGTGGTGGCGGCGCTGGAGCACGCCGCGCACCACAACCCGGCCGCCCGGGCTGGCATCGAGCTGGCGCTCTGGGACGCGATCGGCAAGCGATATGGCGCCCCGGTCTGGCGACTCTGGGGCATTGGGGAGAACGTGCCGCTCTCGTCGTTCACCATCGGAATCGACACGCCCGAGGTCATGGCCGAGAAGGCGGTGGCGGCTGCCGAGTACCCGCTGCTGAAGGTGAAGGTCGGGACGGCCGACGACGAGGCCCGCCTGCGGGCCATCCGCGAAGCCCGGCCCGACGCTCGCATCCAGATCGACGCCAACGGCGCCTGGAGTGCCAAGGAGGCCATCGGGGCGCTGCCGAGGCTGACCCAGTTCGACGTGGAGCTGATCGAGCAACCGGTGCGAGCGGACGATCTGGACGGCCTCCTCGCGGTCACCCGCGCCACCAGCTTGCCGGTCTACGCCGACGAAGGCTGCGTGACCGCTCGCGATGTGCCGAGGGTGGCGGATCGTTGCGACGGCATCGTGGTGAAGCTCCAGAAGTGCGGCGGCCTGCTGCCGGCATTGAAGCATGTCCAGACGGCGCGCGCCCACGGCCTGAAGGTGATGATGGGCTGCATGGTCGAAAGCGGGCTGGGGATTAGCGCGGCCACGCAGCTGGCGCCGCTCTGTGACTCGCTCGACCTCGACGGCAACCTGTTGCTCGCGAACGACCCGTTCGAGGCGGTGGCAGCGCGCGGGGGCCAGCTCACCATGCCGAGCGGAGCGGGCCTGGGTGCCTCGCCGAAGTGGGCCTTCCCAACCTGATGCGTCGCACACACAGTGTGTGGAGCTGCGTCTGACGATCACTGGATGACGAACGTCGCCTGGGCCAGGACTGCCTGCGGAATCGTGAGGCCAAGATTCTTGGCTGCCTTCTGGTTGACCACGATGTCCAGCTTAGCGGGCGGCTCCATGGGCAGGTCAGCCGGTCGCGCGCCACGGACGATCTGATCGACCTGAGCGGCAGCTTGAACGTACATGTCCTGCACACTCGGGCCGACTTCCAGGAGGAGGCCAAGCGCGTACATGCCTGAACGACGCTCCATCATCATTGGGATGCGACGTTGCTCTGCGAAGAAGGCGATCCGATTTCGGCTCATGACGGTCAGCGGGTCGTGAACCACGAGGAACACTTCTGACCCGCTCGTGGTGCTCACGATTCCCTCGATATCCTGACCGGTGCGCACATCATACGGGCGCAACTGGAGTCCAAGATTCTGTGCCGCGGCGTCAATCGCTCCGAACGCCTCGGCAGCTGCCCAGCTCCCACCGTTCCAGAGGACCGAGACTTGAGCGACGCTCGGCATCGCCTCCTTGAGCAACGACAGTCGCCGACGGACGAGATCTTGCGTCTCAGACGCGACGCCGGTGACGGTGCTCGGTCGTGTTGCGCCACCGAACAGCTGGGCTCGGGTGAGATCTGAGCCGACCACCACCACTGTGGGGGTCGTCGTGGCCGCGTCGATCACGGCGCGTGCTGCCTCAGGGCCATCGGCGACGATGACGCTCACCTCCAGCCGCACGAGCTCGGCCACAAGATCTGGAAGCTGGTCTAGCCTGCCCCCGGCATAGCGGGGCGTCATGAGAAGATCTTGGCCGACAGTCCAGTTCAACTTGCCCAGCGCCTGGCGACTCCACTCGAACCCCAGGTTGTCAGGATAGTCCGAGCCTTTGCCCGGTTCGAGTGCGGAGGACAGAAACCCCACATGTGGCCTGGTGGGCGGGCGGGTCGCAGATCCGGCGCTGACGGGACCATCGACGGAGCGAACCGGCCGGGCCGTTTCGTTCGTCCGAGCTGCCTGACCCGGCGCGACCGCGGTCTGCTTGCAGGCGCTCAGCACAGCAGACGCGAGCAGCAGTCCCGATGCTCCCCAGCCTCGGATGAAGCGACGGCGGCTATGACGAACCACGGTGGCACCTCCCCGCTGAAGCGCACCACGAGAACGGCAAGAGCGGCACCGCCAGCGTCAGCGACTCGGACCCGGGCGCGGCCTTCTACCAGGGTCGTGATGCGAGCCGGACCCGCCGATCACAACGGGTCCAGCTTGCTGACGCTCGCGGTGCAGATCAGGGTGGGCCGGGTCGATAGGAGGTATCGGGGCAGCGGCTGGTCCCTCCCCGACCGCCGATCACCCAGCATCCAGCGCCCAGCACTGCGACTTAGTGGCGGGTGCGCTTCAGCTCGAAGAAGTACTTCTTGGTGCTCATGGCGGTCACATGGTCCCAGAGATCGCCGGCTTCCTCGCCCGTCGGGACCGGAGCCGTGATGACCGGGCCGAAGACCGGCTCGCTGCCGTCGATCACCAGCGAGGCCACGCCGAAGGCGCCCTCCTTGTTGATCGCCGCGTGCTCGCCCAGGTACTCGGTGCGGGTGGACTCGTCGGCGAGGGCCTCGTCCAGCAGGCTCGGGGAGAAGCCGGCCTTCTCGATACAGGTCCGGACCTGATCCTCGGAAAGATCCTTCTTCTCCTCGTGCTTGGCGGTCCCGAACTCGTGGTACAGCTTGTTGACCGCCTCGTCGCCGAACTTGCGGCGAGCCAGCACCATCGTGCGGAAGGTGTTGCGGCTCTCCAGATGGCCGGGGCGGGTCGGCTGGTCCGGGTTGTTCGCCTTGTTCACCTCTTCGAGGCTGAAGAACTTCCAGTGCACGTCCAGGTCGCGGACCTTCATCACCTCGCGCATCCAGACGGAGGTGCGCCACGACCACGGGCACGCGGTATCGAGGTAAAAGTCTACAACTGGCTTACTTGCCATCTCTCTCGCCTCCCAGCGTTTCAACCCTCACGGAACGATTGCGCGACCCTCTCGCGCCATCACCGCTTCGCACGAATGTACTGTGCCGGCCAGTACCCAATGTCGGCGCCCAGCGCCTTCGCCGCGTGCAACGGCCAGTATGGGTCGCGCAGGAGCTCGCGGGCCAGCAACACGGCGTCCGCGCGACCGTTCGCCACGATCTCCTCGGCCAGCTCAGGCACGGTGATCAGACCCACCGCGCCCGAGAGAACACCTGTCTCCTTGCGCACCCGCTCGGCAAACTGAACCTGATAGCCCGGCGCCATCGGGATGCGCGCCGTCGCCACGTTGCCGCCAGACGAGCAGTCGATCAAGTCCACGCCGCGCTCGGCCAGCAGCGGCACGAGCCGGACGGTGTCGTCGGCGCTCCAGCCACCCTCAAACCACTCCGTGCAGGAGAGACGTACGAGGAGCGGCAGCTCGGCCGGCCATGCCGCGCGGGTCGCCTGGACGACCTCCAGCAGCAGGCGGGTCCGGTTCTCGAACGAGCCGCCGTAGCGGTCCGTGCGGTGGTTCGAGATCGGCGAGAGGAACTGGTTGAGCAGGTAGCCGTGCGCGCCGTGAATCTCGACCACCTGGAAACCGGCTTCGAGTGCGCGGCGCGTTGCCTGCGCGAACGCCTCGATCACACCGGCGATCTCGTCAAGAGACAATGCATCTGGGGTGTGCCAGCCGTCCGCAAACGCGATGGCGCTAGCTGAAACCGTCTGCCAGGCGCCCTCGTCGGCCGTCAGCGGCGCGCCGCCGTTCCAGGGGCGGTGGACGCTCGCCTTGCGGCCGGCGTGCGCCAGCTGGATCGCCGGAATGGCGCCCTGACTGGCGATGAACCGGGTGGTGCTTGCCCAGGCCGCGATGTGGCCGTCTTCCCAGATGCCGGCGTCGTGAGGGCTGATCCGGCCGCGCGCCTCGACAGCGGACGCCTCAGCCATCACCAACGCCGCACCGCCGACGGCCCGGCTCCCAAGATGAACCAGATGCCAGTCCGTCGCGTAGCCATCCACGCACGAGTACTGGCACATCGGGGCAACCATGATCCTGTTGCGAAGAGTCAGGCTCCTGAGCGCGAGCGGCTCGAACAGGCGGGGACCGCCCTGGCTCGTCCCGACGATGGACCCGACGTTTTGAGCATTGGGACGCTGGGCGGGCTGGACCGGGACCGTCAACGGCGCTCCTCCTCCGCTCGCCGTGCACGAGCGGGACTCTGCTGAGACGTTCTAACGTCGGCGGTGCACTTCGTATTCCGGCCCACTCTGCACCGCGAGCGTCAGCGAGCCGGGTGCTGTGCTGCCAAAAGAATCCGGCTCGCTGACGCTCGCGGTGCAGATGGCACGGCGCAGAGGATGTTGCGTCTACGGGCCGCCGTCCACCCGCACGTCGCGGATGGTCCAGGGGATGTCGGCCCGGGTGGGCAGGGTCGGGCCGTGCAGGAAGATCCGCGCGTACTCGAAGGTCAGCGTGTCCACCCCCTGCAAGTCGATCACCCAGATCGAGCGGTAGCCGGTCGCCAGCACCTCGACGGTCGGGACGTCCTGGACGATGGTCCGCACGATCTTCGGGTCCAGCACGATGGCGTAGCGGGCGGCGGTTGGGCGCGGCATCAGGCGCCGTGCCCGACCTTCGAGCGAATAGTCTGTCACGCCGCCGTACGACTGAAACAGCCAGCCGAAATGGCCGAAGCGGTCGTTCCCGAAACCGTACACCCGGTAGCGGGTCAGGTAGTAGCCAGCGTGGCGGAAGCTGCCCCACGGGCTCGCCTCGGCCAGCACGATCGCCTCCTGGGGCGTAAACTGCTCCAGGAACGGCGGCACCTCGGTCCAGAAGCGGTCATTGTCGTGAACGTCCACCATGTTGGCTGCGACTGGGTCACGGAGCAACGCATGGGCGGTGCTCGGCGCCAGGACGACGGTCGCCAGGTGCCCGACCGCCAGCACGCCGGCCACCAGCGCCGACGCGCGGCTCGGCGCCAGCTTGCAGACGCGG
>JAXLXF010000063.1:0-30560 GCA_046328125.1 Chloroflexota bacterium | reverse complement strand
GCTTGTCGCGCGATGGGCAGTTGAGGCGGGCAGGTTTGGGTGGTCAGTCGGGCAGATCGACACCTGGAAACCTGCCCCTACAGGCGGACACCGTACGCCGTCTTCAGCATATCGGTCCATCGAGCATCGAACAAGGCGATGCTAGCTATACAATAGATCGAGATTCCTGATGGAATGACGTGTGGACACGGATCAACTCGTCACGTTCGAGCGGATCGTGCGCGAGGGCAGCTTCAGCCGGGCGGCCTGGGCGCTGGACCTGGCCCAGCCGACCGTCAGCGCGCGGATTCGGGCGCTGGAGCAGGCGGTGGGCGGGCCGCTCTTCGCGCGGAGCGGCCGGAGCGTGGCGCTGACCGACCTGGGCGCGAGCTTCCTGCCGTACGCGCGGCGGGCAATCGAGGTGCTGGACACCGGGGTGGAGGCTGCCCGACAGGCGCAGGTGGGACAGCGCGGGCGGGTCAGCATCGGTGTGCTGGAGTCGCTGTCGGGCAGCTTCCTGGGTCCGGCCCTGGCGCGCTTCCACGCCGAGCACCCGGACGTGGACGTGCTGGTGCGGGCCGGGCGCCACGAGCAGCTGGTGGAGCTGTTCCACGACGCCGTGATCCGCCTGGTGCTCCTGGCCTGGCCGAGCCACGACGTGCTGACCGGCGAGGTGGAGGTGCTGCTGACGCTGCGCGAACCGGCCGTGCTGGTGGCGGCGCCCTCGCATCCGCTGGCGCGGCGACAGGCGCGCGGTGAGCCCATAGACGTGGCGCAGGTAGTGGAGCTGGCCCGGCCGTTCTTGCTCTTGCGCTGGTGGCTCTCGCTGCCGGCGGCGGTGGCGAGGCTGGCAGAGCAGGCGCGCCCGGTCGTGGACGTGCCGATGGACACCGGGCGGCAGATGGTGCTGAGCGGCGTCGGGGCCGGCTTCTTCCCCTGGATGCAGGTGGCGGACGCCGTGCGGCTCGGGCAGCTGGTGGTGCTGGAGGTGGCCGGCCTGCCGCCGGTGGAGCGGGTCAGCGCGCTGGCGCGGCGAGCGGGCGGGGCGCCGCTCTCAGTGGCGGCCGAGGCGCTGGTGGCGGCGATCCGCGAGCGGGCCGTCTCGCTCGGCCTGCTCGACCTCCTGGAGACGGGTGGGCGTTAGCACTTTGTTGACAAGACGTTGCCAGCTGCTTAGCCATTGGCGGCCGAGCAGCGCGTACGCTAGATCCAGACGGGGCCGGACGACCGCGGTCGCCGACCCGCGACGCCGCGCCGATGGGCACCAGGCGCGAACGGCTCACCCGCCAGATCAGGTCGTCAGCAAGGGCTCGCAACCTCGACGACACAGCGGGGGACCGGTCGCACGCTCACCGACGCGGCGTTATTTCTGTCTGCTTCGTAGGGCGCTCGGGCCGTCAGGCGCCCCGGTGGGCCAGCTTGCCGCTCCGAGGCTCCGCCACCGCGCCGCCGACCGCCTTCAGATGTGGCGCACGCGCCGGACGGGCCACGCCAGACGGCGCCGGTCCCGCGGATGCGGCGGCCGAGCCGTGGCCTGATCCGTTCCGGGTGTCCGTCAGCCGGAAGCGGCTGAACAGCTCGCGCAGGCGGGCCGTCGCCTCGACCAGCCGCTCGGCGTCGGCGTACGTCGCCTCGGTCTTGGTGCGCATCAGATCCGTCGAGACGGCTAGCTCTTCGGCCGTGGCCGAGCTCTCCTCGGCGACCGCCGCGATCGACTCGATCGAGGTGGTGACCTGGCCGGTCTGGGCCGCCATCTCCTCGGTGGCAGCCGAGTTCTGCTCCACCACGGCGCTGATCGACTCCATCGCCGCCAGCACACGCTGGCCGCCGTCCGCCATCGTGCGCGCGGTCTCGGCGATGCTGGACACCTGGGTCACCGTCGTGCCGACCGCCTGGAGGATCTCGGCCAGCGCGGCGCCGGCCTTGTCAGCCTGTGCCGCTCCCTGCTCGACGGTGGACGAGCCATGCTCCATCGCGCGGACCGCTTCGTACGTGCCAGACTGGATGTCGCGAATCAGGTCGGAGATCGCCTTCGTCTCACGCTGGGAGCGCTCGGCCAGCTTCCGGACCTCGTCCGCGACGACCGCGAAGCCCCGCCCGTGCTCGCCAGCCCTGGCAGCCTCGATGGCGGCATTCAGTGCCAGCAGGTTGGTCTGTTCGGCGATGTCGTCGATCGTCTCGACCACCGCGCCGATCCGCTCGCCCAGCTGTCCGAGCTGGGACACGCGCGCCGCCGCGTCGGATACGACGCGCTTGATCTCGTTCATGTCCCGGACCGTCTCGCGAACGGCCTCCGCGCCGTGCTCCGCCGACGTGCGGGCGTGCTGCGAGGCAGCGGACACGTCGCCGACTTCGGCCGCGACCCTGCCGACGCGCTCGGCCATGTCGGAGGCGATCTCGGCGGCGGCCTGCACCTGGCGCGCCTGGTCCGAGGCGCCGGACGCGATGCTGTCGATCGCCTGGGCCAGCTGGCTAATCGCGTCCTGCGAGTTGGTGGCCGCCTCGCTGGTGTTGACCGCGCCACTGGCAACTTCCTGGGTCGCCTGCACCACCTGGCCGATGCCCCGGCTGGTGTCGCCGGTCGCCGTGAGCACCTGCTCGCCGATCTCGCTGGCGACGCCGATCATCTCCTGGGTCTCGTCCAGGGTGCCCCGCACGACGGACTTGAGCTCGGCGTAGTACTCGGAAAGATCCTCCTCGCGGGGATTGCGCACCTGGATCGCCATCAAGTCCAGCCCGATGCTCTGGAGGTAGTCGTAGAAGAAGGCGTCGCTGACGGCCTGCATGTCGTACAAGAAGATCAGCAGGATCGCGTGCTGGGCCTGGGCACGGAGGCCCGGCCGGTGGAAGTAGCTCTGCTTCAGATGCTTACGGACCAGCGTGTTGTAGACGCCGTAGCTGCCGATGTACCACTTGAGCGGCAAATTGATGACGTTGTGGATCCGGCCGACCTGGAGCCGCCGCTCGAAGTACTCTACGCCGTAGGCGGCGCTGGCCGCGGCCTCCTGGAAGATCTGGCGGAAGTAGGTGGCCTGGGCCTGTTCCAGGTGCTCCCTGAGCTGTGGCAGCGAGAAGCCGCGCTGCTGGGCGAACCGCTCGTAGAAGGCGCGCGTCGGCCCGAAGCTGAACTGCCAGTCGTAGAACTCCCGGGCGATGGTGTCGGCGTGGCGCTCAGCCCACGGGGCGAGCTTCGCCAGCGTCCGCACGTCGTCGCGCCCGAAGCCAAGCATCTGGCGCCTGAGAGCGAGGTTGTCGTCGTTGATCCGATATAGATCGGCGAGGCGTCCAGTCGAAGCGTGAGAGCTCATGCCCATTCCTCAGAGAAGCGAACTGGTCAACATTGACGCTCGAGAGTCGTACTGCACGGGTGCATGCCGTGCCCGCGTCCTGACGCGATAGACAGTGCGGGCAGGGGGTGGGGGCTGTGGGGAAGGTAGGAGTCTGTACCGAAGATGGTGGATGCTGTGACGGCGCCGGCGAGCCGTGATGGGGCCGGCAGCCTCTGTGAGATACAACGCCGCTCGACCGGCTGACGGGCATCAGTCAGGTGGCGGATCTTCTGGCGAGATCGACACAGGCTGTACGAAGCATGAACGCCGCTTACAGGATGTCGAGCGGGCGGTCCACCATCTCGCGATCTGGGCGGAACGGGTTGTCCTTGGGGCTCAGCCGCCCGAGCATGGCATCGACGACCAGGCGGCTGCCACCGGCACTCGCCATGATGCCGTGGCCGCTGTAGCCGCAGTTGAGCACCAGACCGGGTACGGCGCTCGGCCCGAGGTATGGGCGGTGGTCCGGGGTGTACTCGTACTGGCCGGCCTGCAGCACCCAGTCCGGCTCGCCCTTCTCCCAGACCTCGTTCCAGAACGGGCTGATCCGGGCGAGCGAACGGGGTGAGGTGGGGCTGAGCAGGTCGAAGGCGAACTGGGCGTCCGGGGTGACGTTGTCGGCCGGCTCCGTAATGGGCGCGGTCGGGTCCGTGAAGAGGGCGTAGGCGCCTCGGAGAGCCGGCCGCCAGTGGGCGACCGTCTCCTCGTCGATGGTCATCGGGGAGTCGGCGGGGATGTCCGGCAGCTCGGGGATGACGAGCTTCATCCGGCGGCGGGGACGCATCTCCAGATCGAGCCCGGCCAGCTGGGCGATGACGCCGCTGAACGGCCCGGCCGCCAGCACCACGTGCTGCGCGCCGATCGTGCCGCGCGGCGTCTCGACGCCCACGATCCGGTCGCCCTGCTTCAGGAAGCCGGTCGCGGGCGTCTCCAGACAGATGGTCGCGCCGCTCGCTCGCGCGTACCCCATCGTCAGCGCCTTCGGCTTGAGCCAGCCGTCGCGTGCCCGGTAGCGGGCCTGGAGGACGGTCGGCGCGATGTGCGGGAAGCGGTAGCGCACCTCGTCGCCGGGCAGCAGCTCCACGTCGTCCAGGCCCCAGCCGTGCTGCATGGCGACCCACGCTTGCTGGCGCTTCATGCCGGCTTCCTCGGTGGTGCAGAAGAGGTAGCCCTGCTGCGTCAGGCCGAGATCGTAGCCCGGCAGGTCCGTGACCTCGGCGAACCGCTCGAACAGCTCGACGCCCTCGCGGACCAACGCGATCTCCTCGGGGTTGTCGAACTGGAGCCGGAACGCCCCCGTCGAGACGGGCGTCGTCAGGGTGCAGAGGGCCGGGCGCTTCTCCAGAATGACGCTGCTGAGGCCGGCTCGTGCCGCGAAGAAGGCCGTCGCGGCCCCCACGATGCCGCCGCCGATGATGACGAGATCGGCCGAAGACGGCAGGGCGTCGGCATAGCACAGGGGCGGCAGGGACGCGGGCATCGGAGCACCTCCAGCGCCAGGATGGTACCGCCCCCTCGGGAAGCGGCGCCCGTCTCGCCGACGCTCGCCACGGATGACGAGTATTTGACATGGTCGCGGCGCGCCCGTTCGGCTAAGCTTCCCACTCTGGGAGTTTTGGCGCATGGCTCGTCGTGCGGCGGAATCGCTGAAGCGTGTGCTCGTCACGGGGGCGACGGGATTCGTGGGCCGGGCCTGTCTCCCACAACTGGCACGGCGTGGGTTCGAGATTCATGCCGTCTCCCGCCGTGTCCGTCGAGGCGAGCTCGGATCGTGGCGCCAGCTCGACCTGCTCGACCGAGCCGCGACGGAAGCCCTGGTCGCCGAGATTCGGCCGACGCATCTGGTGCACCTCGCCTGGGGCACGTCGGAGGGCCGCCACTGGGACAGCCGCGAGAACGTCACCTGGCTGGCGGCCAGCCAGCACCTGATCGAGGCGTTCGGATCAGCCGGTGGCCGGCGACTGGTGGCAGCCGGCACCTGCGCTGAGTACGGGCCGTCGGCGACCGCCTGCTCCGAAGAGGACACCCCGATCCGGCCGCGTTCGATGTACGGCGCCTGCAAGGCTGCGCTCGCAACGTTGATCCCGGCCTACGCTGCCACGCTCGGCATCGAGTCGTGGGCGTGGGCGCGTCTCTTTCACCCGTACGGACCGGGCGACCGGGCCGGCCGCTTCATCCCGACGCTGATCGACACGCTTCACCGGCGCGAGCGGATCGCCTGCACGCCGGGGCGCCAGCTCCGTGACTTCCTGTACGTGGACGATTGTGCGGACGCCCTGGCTCGTCTCGTGGACTCGGACGTCCAGGGCGCCATCAACATTGCGTCTGGCGAGCCGATCCCGGTTCGCCAGTTCGTGGCCGAGATCGGGCGGCAGCTCGACGCCCTGGACTCGATAGACTTCGGCGCCCGCCCGGCCTCCAGCCTGGAGCTGGGGGATCTCGTGGCCGACGTGCGCCGACAGGCTGCCGAGCTCGCCTTCTGCCCTGCTACCCCGATCGTGGACGGCATCGAGCGTACCATTGCCTGGTATCGCGCCAGGGGGCGATTCGATGCGTAGCGCGGCCTCGTGGAACGGCAGCCCACACCGCCGCCCGCTGGTCAGCATCGCCATCCCGGTCTACAACGGCGCATCGGCCCTCGACGACGCCATCTCGTCGGCGGTGAGCCAGACGTACCAGCCACTCGAGATCGTCGTCGTGGACAACGCCTCGACGGATGCCACGCCAGAGATCGTACGTCGCTGGATGGATCGCGATAGACGCATCCGGTACGCTCGCAACGCCTGCAACGTGGGGCTGTCGGCGAACTTCCGCCGGTCGCTCGAGGCCGCTCGTGGCACCTACTTCACCTGGCTGGCACACGACGACCGTCTGGACGACCCGCGCGCCATCGAGATCCAGGTCGAGTACCTGGAGCGTCATCCCGACGTCGTGTTGTGTGCCAGCGACGTGCATCGCCCGGATGTTGACACGGTCGTCCAGCCGATCACGATCGCGCTCGGCGAGCTGTATCCAGACCGTTGCCCGCGCGAAGCCCGCCGGCACTTCTTTCAGTGGCCGCAGCACCGGGCCTACTTCGCCATCTACGGCGTCTATCGGCGTGAGCCGCTGCTGCGGGCAATGCACTCCATCAAGATACCGGCGTCACAGAGGCCGCTGCTCTGCCCAGAGGTGCCGATTCTGACGCGGCTGCTCGCGGAGGGGCGGATCGTCGCGCTGCCGATGACGCTGCGAACGTGCCGCGTGGTCTACCCATCCGAGTCCTGGCGCCTCGCACTCGACCTGACGCCGTTCGAGCTCTCGGCGATGGGGCTCCGCGTCAAGCTCACAATGCTCGCACACGCAGCGCGGTTGCCGATCCCGCTGGTGGAGAAGGTCGAGCTGGTACTGCAGGCGCTGGCTGGCCTCACCCGGGCAAACTTCGAGCGTCCTACCGACGTGCGGCCAACCCTCGCGCGGTTCATTCCGGTGTTGGGGGGGCTGATCGCGGCAGCCGACGAACGGAAAGACGCCATTGCGTCGTTGCGGGCAGAGATCCAGAAGCGGCGACTCGCGCACATGTGTGGTGAGGATGGAGCGGGATCGGCAGCACCCGACCAGGAAGACGTCTCGACGAGCGACCCGCACGAGCCTGACATCGCAGACGCTCGATCGCTGCCCGCCGAGGCAGCCCGGGCGTTGCGGCCACTCCAGTCCGTCCTGAGCTTCTTCAGACGGCCTCCGAAGTCCACTGTCGATCTCTGCGTCGAGCTGCGCCACACCGTCAGTGTGCTTCAGCGCATCTGCGACGAGCGCCTGGCAGAGATCGACCGCTTGTCGGCCGAGGCGGAGGCGCTGTTGCGCCGTGCGCCTGCCCGGTCGTCCGATGGAGGAATGATGCCATCCGCCCCTGAGCGCACGTCCGCCAACCGTCTCTACGCGCAGACCTCGGACGTGGCGTTGCTCCGGGCGCTGCTCCAGCGACTCGCGAACAAGACCGTGATCGACGTCGGAGCCGAGCTCGGCGAGGTCTCGGCCGAGCTCCTTGCTGCTGGCGCGTCACGGCTCGTCGCGGTCGAGCCGCATCCGGGCAACGCCGCGGCCCTGCGCGAGCGGTTCGCCTCGGACCCGCGGGTCACCGTGTTGCAACTGGCGGTCGGCGAACGTGACGAGCAGGCGACCCTTCACGTCGCCCGCGACAAGACCGGCTCGCTGAACGACGCGCTCCACTCGCTCAATCCGTACGGAGAGACCGAGTACGTCGAGTGGATCGGCACCGTCGAGGTGAGCTGCCGGACCCTGGCGAGCCTGGTGCGGGACCTGCAGCTGCCCCCCGACGTGGGCATCCTGAAGATCGACACCGAGCGGCTCGACCTCGCCGTCATCCGTGGTCTGGGTCCGCTCACCGCCTCGGTCATCGTCGTCGAGTACTGGGTGGACATTCCGCACCTGGCCGGTTCGAGCCCGTACCGCGTGCAGGACGTCGCCGAGATCCTGGCCGAGCGTGGGTTCCGCGACTTCGTCCGCTTCGCCAGGAGGGGCCGCGCCGAGATGCTCCGCGTCAACGACCCGCTGCCACGGAGTGGGGAGTGGGGGAACGTCGTGTTCATCCACGAACGCGTCCGTGACGCTGTCCTGCCGGTCGTGTACGAGCACGTGGAGCTCGCGCAGTCTCGCCTGGCCGACGAGCTCGAACGGCTGGGCGCGGTTGAGCTCGCGTCCATCGAGAAAGAGGGCGTGATTCAGGCGCTCTCGATCGCAGCGGAGGAGCGTCTGCAGGTCATCGAAGCGCTGCAAGCCGAGAACGGCAAGCGCGAGACGCTGATCCAGGATCTGGCCGCGGCAGCTGAAGATCGCCTGCGCGTGATCGAGGTGCTTCAGGCCGAGATCGACCGGCTGCGACAGCGACTGGACGCGCTGTCGCCAGTACCCGACGACGATGCCCCGCTGACGGTACTTCACCCGCTCGACAGTCCCGACTCCGACGTGCTCGAACGGCGTGACGAGGCGCTCGAAGGAGCACCACGGCTCCGGCCGATCGTCGCCGGTCACGGCGAATGGGCGACCGGTGGGCAAGAGCACTCGGCGGGAGTGACGCTCGCACCGGCCTCGTCTCGGGAGCACCCATGCGACTGACCATTGACACGGACGCTCGTGCCCTGGTCGTCGAGGACGGCGATATCGTGCGGCGGTACGACCTGTACACGCCCGAAGCGTTCAGGGAGATCTCCAGGCACTGGCTTCGGGTCGGCTTCAGTCAGCGGCACGTGTACCGGTATACCTGGCTCGGGCGTCCGGTCATCCAGCTACCGGACGATCTGATGCGGATTCAGGAGACGATCGTCGCGGTGCAGCCAGACGTCATCGTCGAGACCGGAGTGGCACACGGAGGGTCGCTCGTGTTTCATGCCAGTGTCTGTCTCGCACTGGGGCGGGGTCGGGTGATCGGCATCGACGTGGACATCCGACCACACAACCGGGCTGCAATCGAGCGGCATCGGCTCAAGCCGTACATCACCCTCATCGAGGGCAACTCCACAGCGCCTGCCGTGCTCCAGCAGCTCGAGTCGCTCATCTCCCCTGGTGAGCGGGTCATGGTGATCCTCGATTCCGACCACTCCTACGCTCACGTCTCGGAGGAGCTCCGCCTCTACAGCAAGCTCGTGTCGCCGGGCTCGTATCTGATCGTGGCGGACGGGCTCACGCGAGACCTGTGGGACGTGCCGGGCGGCCGGCCCGAGTGGCGGTACGAGAACCCGGCTCAGGCCGCCATCGATTTCGCGGCGCGCTGCCCGGAGTTTGTCCTCGAGTCGCCGTCCTGGCCGTTCGACGAGAGCACGCTCGCCGAAAGCCCGACGTATTTCCAATCCGGCTGGCTCAAGCGGCGCCTCCCCGGGTAGCGCGGGCGGGGACGAGGGCCAGACTGGGCTGCGCTGGCGCGACGCCCCGGGCACCCGCGGGTGCCTGACTCGGGCGCGGCCACGTCTGGCGTGATTCGGGGTTGCACATGGACGTTAACGCCGCTCATACGGGATTTCGACATCCCTCTGACGTGTCTCTAGCGAGGTTCTAACGGACGCAGCCGTACAACGTAGATGTCAGCGGTGCGCGGCGCCGACGCCCCGACGAGCGGCCGAGAGGCAGGCTGTCAGGGGCACGTGTGGCGGGCGCGCACCCGAATCGGATCAGAGTGCGTGGCTGGCCGGCCTCAGTCAGCACGAGAGCGAGGCGCGCGAGCTGCGCGGGAGGAGCGAGCGAGATGATCGAGCGGATGATGCGCACCGGCGACACCCGGGTGTTGACGCTGCGGGACGCGATGGACCGCCTGCTGGAGCAGAGCTTCACGCCGTTCGGGCGGGGCTTCAGCGGCGAGACGAGCCAGTCCGTGCCGTCCAACCTGTGGGAGGACGCGAACACCTACCACCTGAGCATCCTGGCCCCGGCCCTGGACATGTCCAGCGTGGACATCACGGTGATGAGCGGGCTGCTGACGGTGACCGGTCAGACGGCGTACGCGACGCCCGAGGGCGCCAAGAACGTCTGGCAGGAGTGGGGGCCGACCACGTTCCGACGCCAGGTGCAGCTGCCGAACGGCGTGGACGCGGAGCGCTGTGAGGCGACGTACAAGGACGGCGTGCTGACGGTGACGGTCCCGAAGCCAGAGCAGATCAAGCCGAAGGCGATCAAGGTGCAGGTGCAGGGCTAAGCCCACTCCTGACAAATAGATAACAACGCGCGAATTGGCCGCGTATTCGCCCCGATCCTGGCACGGAACGTGCAAGATGGTTGGTGCGCGGCGAGAACGCCGTGCCAGTCCCCTCCTCAGAGCCGCTCGGGTGCGCCCCACACCCGGGCGGTTCGCTTTAACCCCTCCTGACCGGGGGTGTGACCAGGAGGAAGGTTGCCGCCAGATCCGCTGAACGAGCCAGGGATGGCCGTCCGCGCCGGTGCGCCCTGAGCCATACCTCCTGGGAGGCCATACCTCCTGGGAGACCCGGTGTGACTTCCACCAGGGCCAGAGTCTCGCGATGCGCGATGCACCCGCATAATGAAGCGTGGACTGTGTGGGGTCGCGAGACCACGGGGCGGAAGGTCGTGCGGAGCGTGTGGATCTGGGAATCGCAGCACCCGTTCGCCGAGGACCGACCGGACGGGCCGGCCGGGGTGGTAGAGGGGGCGCGAGGATGACGACACGGCTTGGGCTGGTGCTGCTCTCCGGAGGGCTTGACTCGACGACCGTGGCGGCGATGGCCGTGAAGCAGGGATACGCGCTCTCGGCGGTGACGGTCCACTATGGGCAGGCCCACGCCCGCGAGGTGGAGTCCGCTCGACAGGTGGCCGAGGCGCTGGGGATCAATCAGCGGGTGGTGGACCTGACCTTCTTCCGCGACCTGGCCTGGTACTCCGCGCTGACGCACCCCGAGCAGTTCGCGTTGCCAGCCGAGCGCTCGGTGGAAGCCATGGCGGCCGACATCCCGATCACCTACGTGCCTCTGCGGAACACCCTGTTCGTGACGCTGGGCGCGGCGTTCCTGGAGAGCGAGGCGCTGGCCGCCATCGAGCGGCGCGGTGCCGACCCGGCGACGCTGGAGGCGCGGTTGTTCATCGCGGCGAACGCGCTCGACTACTCGGGCTACCCTGACTGCCGCCCCGAGTTCTACGATTCGATCTCCGAGACGGTGCGGCTGGGGAGCAAGCTCGGGACGCAGTACGGCGTGCGCATCCAGATCGAGACGCCGCTGATCGCGATGACGAAGGCGGAGATCGTGCGGGCGGCGGTGGAGGCCGGGGCGCCGCTGGAGTGCACCTGGAGCTGCTACCAGGGCGGTGCGCACCCGTGTGGGCGGTGTGACTCGTGCCTGCTCAGAGCGAAGGGCTTCGCCGAGGCTGGGGTCGTCGATCCGTCTTTGGCGGGGGTGTAGTAAGGCCGCCTCGCCATGCCGAAGCTGGATCAGATGCCGACAAGCGATCGGGACAACATGCTGGGCTGATCTCAGCCTGACGCGCGGCGCCCTCTAGCTCTTGGGCTTTGGGGTGGGCGTCTTGGTGGGCTGCGGCGTGGGGGTCTTGGTGGCGGTCGCCTTCGGGGTCGGGGTCTTCGTCGGCTGAGGCGTCGGCGTCTTCGTCGGGGCGGTCTGGGTCGGGGTCTTGGTCGGCTGAGGCGTGGGCGTCTTGGTCGGCTCGGTCTTCGGGGTGGCGGTGGGCGGCACCGGCGTCGAAGTGGACGGTGCGTGCGTCGGAGTGGCGCTGACGGGAGTGTTCGTCGGCGGAACATGAGTCGCGGTCGGCGGCACCGGTGTGGCCGTCGGCGTGGCTTGCGGGGTTGGCGTGTCGCCGGCGACGACGGACGTGGGCTCCCGGGTCGGCGTCGGGGGGACCGGCGTTGGCGGAACACGAGTCGCGGTCGGCGGAATCGGGGTCGCGGAGGGCGGGACCGGCGTCTTGGTCGGGACGGGCAGCGGCGTCGCCGTCGGGACAGCTCGCGTTGGGGTGGGCGGGACCGGCGTCGCGGTGGGGAGCGGCGCCGACGTCGGCGTCGCGGGAGCGGTCGTGACAGTAGGGAGCGGGGTGGCGGGAATCGGGGTGGTGGCGATCGCGGACGTCGGAGCGACGGTCGGCGCCGGCGTGAAGCTGGCGGCGGCGGTCGGCGTGGCGGTCGCGCCCGGCACCGGCGTGGCGGTCGCCGGGACGCGGGTGGCCGTGGCGACCGGTGCCGAGGTTGCCGTCGCCGGCGCGCTCACAACTGGCCCGGCCACTGGCCCCGGTGGCAGCGGCGCCGCCCCGACCACGCCAGGACCAGGAACGTCCGGGAGCGGCACGGGCAGCCCATCTGGCTGAGTACCCTCGGCCGGCAACGTCGCGGGCACGATACCCGGCGTGGCGTCCGTCGTGCCGAATGGCGTGTAGGCCGGGCTGCTGGCGGAGCCGGTGAAGAGGACGCTGGGTGTGACCCGCGCGCGCCCTGGAATCGGCAGCGTCACGGGGTTGGCCGCGCCCGGACCGGGCAGGCTGTTCGTGGCGCCCCCCGGGACCAGCCCGGTCTGCACCAGGAACGGGACCGGGCCGCGCAGCAGTCTACCAAGCGGGCTGAGGCCGGGCTCAGTCAGACCGTCGATCGGGAGGCCAGCTTCGAGGGGGTTGCCCTGGGCGTCCTGGCTCGACTGCGTCGGCGACGACGGGCGGAAGATCGCGCTTGCCCGCGCCTGGGGCAGGCGTGACAGATCCCAGTTCGCAAGCGACCAGAGTGGCTGCGTCCACGGGCGCAGCATCACGGTCGGGACGGGAACGTACACGAGCCGCTCGACGACCCGCTCGACGACCCGCTCGGTGGGGGCATCTGATCCGTCGCCAGGCTGGCCGGCCGGGCGCGGCGTGCCCTCGAATGCAATCCCTTGAAGCGCGCCAAAGAACGGAAGCAGGACGGTGAGCAAGACGAAGAGCCGGAGCTGAGCGTACAGCGCCGGACGTGCCTCAGAGAAACGCACCGGACGTGCGTGACCTGGGGCGCACTCCTCTCGCATCCTTGCCGGTCCTCCTCGCGCACTGGCCGCTTCGGGGGAGCGAAACCAGACGGCGTTCCCTGGACTGGTCGAGTTACCGCTTCCGTGCCGGTCGCCTCATGCGACCGTTTCGCTGGTTCTATAACGCCAGCGCGAACCCAGAAGGGACGGTTTCCGGGTGCTGAGAGACATAACAGGAGCGTAACGACGGCCCCTCGTGGCGAGGCGCTGTCGCGGTGTACCATCCTGGTATGAGCCGATTCAGCCTGCGCGAAGTGAACCCGCCGAGCGACGACGAGGACGTGACGCCGGTCTTTCCGGACCTCGACGACGAGGTGATCCTCGACGACTGACGGCTGCGCCGGGCGACGCCTGGCGCTGTCGATCGTCAGCGCGCTCGCCAGACACGCCGACTCGCGCCTCGGGCATGCGTACCGGGGCGTGTCGGAGATGCGTCTGACGAGCGCTGTGGTGCGCCCATTCCGTCGGACGGTCTAGCGCCTGCGCCCGACAATCTGGACGCCGTCGGCGGCGGCCTGCGAGCGCACAAACTCCAGGCCGCGCGGCGCCAGGAAGGCCGGCATGTGCTCCACCAGCACTGCGGCCGGCCGCTCCGGCGTGCCGAGCCGCTCGGCGCAGCGCAGGTAGGCGGGCCAGTCCAGCAGGCCGTCGCCGCAGACGGTCTCCTCGAAGTGGAGCGCCAGTCTGGCCTCGATCAGGACGTCTTTGGCGTGAGCCGTCCAGTGGTAACGCGGCCCCAGCTCGGCGAGCATCGCCGCCATCTGGGCGCCGGAGTCGTAGACGGCGTCGATGCTGGCGAGCAGGTTGACCGGGTCGAAGTTGACCTTGAGCGCCGGCGAGCCGACGGCGTCCACGACCTCGCGGATGTGGGCCGGGGTGTCCAGCGCGGTAATCATGTGGCATTCGAGCGCCAGGACGATGCCGTGCTCCTCGGCGCGTGGGGCGGCTCTCTTCAGGAAGACGACCATCCGCTCGCGAGCCTCGGGGGAATGGTTGCGGGGATGGGGGCCGTAGCCGCGCGTCGGGTGGTAGCTGCCGCAACCGGTCAGCACCATCGGGCTGCCGAGCAGTTGGGCCACCCTGAACGCGCGGGTCAGGCGGGCCAGGTCGTCCTCGATCTGGGCGGCGTCCTCGCCGATCAGACGCGGGTTGTAGCCGGTCGATTGGACGATGCTGATGCCCCAGCCGCCCATCCGCTCGCGGATATCCGCGGCGTGCGGGATGACGTCCTCCGGAGTTGGCCCCAGGTGAGTGCCGATGGCGGTGACGCCGAGGTCGGCGGCCCACTTGCCGAAGCGGTCGTTGAGGGCCAGCGGATCGGTCGGGACGGCGGGGGTGGCGATGCCGAGCTGGATGGGCACGTTGGCTCCAGTAGGCGGTAGGCGGTAGGCAGTAGGCAGCGGAGTTTCCGCCTACCGCCTACCGCCTACCGCCTACTCGTTTAGTTGTCGCGCACGGTGGGGGTGGTGACGACGATCTTGCCGTTATAGGCCAGCCCGACCTTGACCGCGATCCGCATGGCGATGGCCGCGACCTCGTCCGGCGTCTCGTAGCGCCCGAGCAGGCTCTCGGAGGTGCGGCGGCGGCCCATCTCGCCGGGCGGGAGCCCTTCCAGCTCGCCCCAGAGCGGGTCGATCACCTTCCACATCCCCTCGAAGATGCTGCTCGGGTAGAGCGCCGTGGCGCAGATGCCGCGCTCGCCGTACGATGCGGCGGTGCTCTTCATCAAGTGGGTCATGGCGGCCTTGCTGGCGCCGTAGGCCGGGAGCATCGGGCGGCCACGGTCGGCGGCGCCCGAGCTGGTGTTGACGATCAGGCCGCGCCGCTGGAACGTCGGGTCTTCGGGCTGGTCGAGCATCTGGCGCAGCGCCGCCTGGGTGCCGAACAGCGCGCCGTCCACGTTGACCGCGAAGACGCGCCGCCACTCCTCGGGCGAGACGTCCAGCAGCGAGCCGACCTGGACGATGCCGGCGTTGTTCCACATCTGGTCGAGCTTGCCGTGCCGCCGAGCCACGTCCGCGACCAGCGACGAGACCTCTTGCGGGCTGGTCACGTCCACGCGCCGCGACTCGGCCTTGCCGCCGGCCGCCGCCAGGTTGGCGGCGACCTTCTCGGCAGCCGCGCCGTCGATGTCCACGACCACCACGGTAGCCCCATTCGCCGCGAGCGCCCGGCAGATGCCGGTCCCGATACCGCCGGCCCCGCCGGTCACGATGGCGACCTGTCCCTTGAGTGTGTCGGTCACGCGCTCTCCCTCCTGGCTCCTGACTCCTGACTCCTGACTCCTCGCCTTCAGCGCCCCCGCTCGGCCCACGGCCCGACGCCACCGAACCGCTCCGGCGTGATCCGCAGCACGTAGCCGGGCGGCGGGTTGTCGGTGCGCGGGAACTTCACGTCTGGTCCCATGTAGATGTGCGCGAGCTGCTGGAGCAAGGGTGCCGCGCCGCCCGCTGTGACTGTGGCGCGTCCGTAAACGATCAGATACTCCGAGAGGCCGGCGGCATTGTGGCGGCCGGACTCCATCGAGATCACGATGCGCGGATCTTTCTGGACGTTCTTCACCTTCTGCCAGGCGCCCAGGTGGGCGGTGACCAGCTCGTCGCCGTCCACGCCGAGCCAGACGCCGGTCACCTGCGGGCTGCCATCGGGGTTGATGGTGACGAAGTGGGCGAGGTGCCCTTCGGCGATCAGGGCGCGCACGCTGTCGGGGATGGCGACCATCGGCGCTCTCCTTTGTGGGTGCCGGTCTACGTGCCGGGGCCGCGGCTTCGGCGCCCGGCTTGCTACCACGCCGAGGCTGCTCGGCAGCAAGCCGGGCGCTACGGGACGAACACGACCTTGATCGGGTCCCCGATCCGCTCGCGGGCCACCCGGAACCCTTCCTGAATCTCTTCCAGTGGGAAGCGATGGGTCACCAGCTCGCCACAGCGGAGCTTGCCCTGGGCAGCCAGTGAGAGGGCGCGTCGGACGGCCGCTGCGCCCTCGCCGCGCGTGGTGTAGAGGGTGACGTCCTCGCGGATCGCGCTGGAGAGGTCGAACGTGACCGGGCCGGCGTAGAACGCCAGGAACAGGATCTTGCCGCCCCGCTTCACCATGCTGACTGCCTGCTGGGGCGTCTCCATGTTGCCGGAGCACTCGATGATGAGGTCAGCGCCCCGTGGCCCGACGATCCGCTTGACAGCCGCGATGGGGTCTTCCTCACGCGCGTTGACGACGTGGTCCGCCCCGAGCCGTGCGCCGACCTCCAGGCGGTTCGGGCGGGTGCCCACCAGCACGACCTGATCCGCCCCGAGCGCCTTGCACGCCTGGACGGCCATCAGCCCGACTGGCCCCGGGCCGATCACCACCACGGAGTCACCGGCGATGTACCCCCCAACGGCGTCCAGGCCGTAGAGGCTGGTGCCAGCCGTCATGATGAGGACGGCGTCCTCGAAGCTGACGTTGTCCGGCATCTTGTAGAGGGCGCTGACGTGGTGGGTGGTGTACTCCGCGAAGCCGCCGTCAATGGTCATGCCGGTGGCGCGGTGGCCGCGCTTCAGGTTCCCGAAGTTGAGGCAGGCGGTGTACATGCCCAGGACGCAGTTCTGGCAGCGGCCACATCCCTTGTGGGCGTGGATCGCGACGCGGTCCCCCACAGCCAGCTCGTCCACGTTCGGGCCGAGCGCCGCGACGGTGCCGGTCCACTCGTGGCCGGGGGTGAAGGTGCCGTACGGCGGAGCCCCTGGGAGCTGGGGGCGGTACACCCGGCTGATGTCGGAGCCGCAGGTGCCGCACATGGCGACCTTGACGAGCACCTCGCCCTCGCCGGGCTGGGGCAGGGGCTTGTCGATCACGCGGATGTCGCCCTGGCCGGCCAGGACGGCGGCGCGCATGGTGGCGGGCAACTGGCTGGGCAGCGTGCTGGTCTCGGCGGACAGCACCATCGCTCTCACCTCGGTCTCAGGGGGTCTGTGCAGGCAGGGTACCCGACCGAGGGGCGCGAAGGTCAGCCAGAGTTGGCGACGAGGGGATCAGCCAGCAGCGGCTGTAGTGGCGCTGGCGGGCAGCTCCGTGAACGGGCGGCTGCCCACGATCACGTAGCGCTCCTCGTCCAGCTCATCGTCATCCATCTCGACGATATCGACGGTGCCATCGGGGGCTACCCGAAGCTCCTCGTCGTGCCCGATAGGTCCGTCCCAGAATAGCATCGTGGCGTTGAGAGCCCGGGCGAGGGCACGCACATAGTCGAGTGTCCCGGCGAGATCCGCGACGGGGCATTCCAGCGTGTCGCCCGCGAGAACCATCCTGAGATGTAGAGGGAACGGTCCCTCATGATCGATGCGTTCAAGGAGGATGTAAGGCTCCGGCGGGATCGGGCCGGTGAGCGTGTCTGGTAGATCCACGATTTCGATGCGCGCCGGGTCGATTGCGAACACCAACGCGAAGGCTGCCCGCAAGGCATCGTGCTCGATCCACCGGTCGATCATGACATCTTGCCAGACCATCACCCCTGCCTTCGCCGCCACTCCTGGACGATCTGCCAGATCAGCCGTGCTTGCCTGCGCTCGTCTTCAGTGACTCGCTCAAGGACGATTCGGGCTTCGACCGTCGATGTCACACCGAATTGATTATACCAACCGAGGGCAAGGTACGCTTTGCGCGTCAATTGGATAAACCCGTCGCCCGACGTCGGGAACAGGCGCCCGTTCCCTTCCATGACGTACTCGCGCCCGTTGACCACGAAGCGGTTGCCGTCGCGCACGCACTCGCCGGCGCGGATGAGACGGAGATCCTCGGCGAAGTCAACCCAGGGCATGGCGACAGTATTGACGTCACCGTGTGGGAAGCTGCGAGCGCTGACGCGCTCGGCACGGTGGCGCGCATGCGGAGGCCGCAAGATCGCGGCCTGCCGCGCGGTCGGGGCGTTCGGGTTCGGGTCGTCCTCCACAGTGGGTGATGGGACGCAGACGGGCTACGAGGCGTACTTCGCGCGGACCTCGTCGGTGAGCTGGACGCCCAACCCCGGCAGCTGGGGCACCTGGACCTGCCCGTCCTTCTCGACCGGCGGCTCCACGAACAGCTCCGGCACGATGGACGAGCCGACGGTGTCCCACTCCAGCGGGCCGGCGTTCGGGAGGGCCGCGAGCAGCTGGAGGGTGGCCGCCGAGCAGATGCCGCTGCTGTAGTTGTGCGGCGACATCACCACCCCGAACGCGTCCGCCACGGCCCAGATCTTCTTCATCTCGGAGATGCCGCCGGTCCGGGCCATGTCCGGCATCGCCACGTCCACGCCACCCTTCACGAACATCTCTTTGAAGCCCCAGCGGGTGTACTCGTTCTCGCCGGTCGCGATCGGCAGGCCGGTCGCGGCCCGCACGTACGCCAGCCCGTCCAGATCGACCGGCGAGAGCGGCTCCTCGTACCAGGAGATGTCGTACTCGGCGATGCGGCGGCCGAAGCGGATCGCGGTGGGGCGGTCGAACGCGGTATTGATGTCCACCATCAACCCGACGTCCGGGCCAATTGCCTCGCGGAGCGCGCGCACCCGCCGCACGTCGTCGTCGGGGTCCACGCCGACGTGGGTCTTCACCTTCTTGAAGCCGCGCTCCACGAAGCTGGCGGCGAGGCGGGCCATGTCGGCGGGGTTTTCCTGCCAGTGCAGGTCCGAGGCGTAGGCCGGGATCCACGCGCGGTTGAACCCGCCGATCAGCTTGCAAACGGGCACGCCGAGCGCCTTGCCCATGATGTCCCAGCAGGCCATGTCGATGCCGCTGATGCCGGCCACCGCGGCGCCCTTCGGATCGTACATGGCGGCGCCGTCGTACAGCTGGCGCCAGATCCCCTCGACGTTGAACGGATCTTGTCCGACGATCTGGGGCTTGAGCTGCCCCAGCACGACGGCCTCGGCGAGCGGGGCGTTGCACCACGCTTCGCCCAGGCCGTCGATGCCCTCGTCAGTGGTGACACGCACGATCGAGGCGACGCGCCGGCTGCGCGCCTGCTTGGCGTTCCGATGGGGGTGGTCCGAGCTCTTGACGAGCTGGATGACCTCGACGTCAGTAATCTTCACGGCGCCTCCGCTGGCTCACGTCTGCGCCGAGACGTCAACGCCGACGGCGCGCAGCGGAGAGCGTAGTCGGGCACACGCGTGCCCGTCCACCGTGGCGAGACCTGCTCCGGAGCCTGCACGTTACCAGGCCCGTTCGCCGCCGCCCACAAACGTCTGCCAGGTGCCAAACGAGCCGGTCAGGGTGAGCGGCAGGATGGCGCTCGTACCGCTCACCTTCCGCACGTAGAAGACGGCCGTTCTGCTGTCGAGCGGTGGGACGAACGCGCCTCCCAGGACCGGCGTGCCGTTCGTGAGCTCGACGACGATGTTCGGGACCGGCGTCCAGGTCACCTTCTCGATGATGCCGCCGACGCTGACGGTTACCAGCAGTCGGTTCACGCCAGCGCGGGTCACTTGTAGCTGGACCGGCCCGGGGGTGCCTGTCGCCGTTGGGGGCAGGGTGTTGGTGGGTGTCAGCGTGCGAGTGGGTGTCAGCGTTGCCGTCGCGGTATTCGTGGGCGTGTTGGTCGAGGTCGCGGTGTTCGTGGGCGTGTTGGTGAACGTGGGCGTCGGCGTCTGGAACGCCGAGGTGCAGTTGGGGGTCGTCGAAAAGCAGACGACGCGGCCACTCGTCAGCACGGCCTGGTTGAAGCTCAGTTGGAGGACATTGCTGCCCGTGCCTTCTTGGAGGCCGGCTGTGCCGCTCAGACCGCTCTCGGGGGAATCTCCGTACAGGAAGAAGATGTTGTTCGTCGTCTCTTCCAGCTGGATCTCGAAGAACGCGTTGGCGGGTGTGAAGAGCGGATATCCCAGGACGCCAAACAAGTCCGGATGGACCCGCCATTCGATCACGAACAGGCGGTGCGGCGCGGCGCCGACAGTGCGAATGAACACGCCATTGCCACCACCGCCGGTGCCGGCGGCGCCGTCGCAGTCGTCGTCAGTGCAGAAGGCGTCCCAGTACGGAAAGATCGCGTAGTCGAAGGTGGCCGGCGGCGCGCTGGTGAGGTCCGTGTTCTGGCCGGTGACGTAGTCGCCGGATTGGAACTGGATGTTCCCTTGTGGTGACACGGCGAGCTGGGTGAAGCTCTGCCCGAAGTAGGTGAAGGTGAACGGAAGCGTGAGATACGTCGCGGTCTGGCCATGATTGCCGATGTCCGTCGTGCCAGGGATGTACGGACGCGCGTTCGTCGTGATGTTCGTACAGGTGTAGCCACCGACCGGCCCCCCGCATGACGAGTCTGCGTGAGCCAGCGGCGGGCCACCGGCCGGGCCTGACGCTGTGGGCGCACCCGCATCGTCAAACATCCACAACGGGCCAAGCGTTTGGGCGCATGACCAGGCCACGAGCACGAGCATCACACTGTATCGCCGCATGAACGCACACTCCGCGGATCCTACCATCGCCCGCTTCTCTGTTTCTTGAGGCAGGGTCGCAAGCACGCTACGGTAACAGATCCGTGACAAAGAGCTCAAACCGGCTGTACATGTCCGTCAGGGCGTCGTCACACTGGCTATCGCCTCGCGCAGGCTTGCAAGGGTGACGGGCTTGCCGAGAACCAGATCGACGCCGCTCGGGCGGATGCCATGGTGTGTCATCAGATCGCCGAAGCCGGTCAACATGACGACCGGCGTGTCCGGCGCCAGCTCCTCGATCGCCGCGGCCAGACAGTCGCCATTCATCTCGGGCAGGGCGCGGTCCGTCAAGACGAGATCGAACCTGCCGGCGCGGAACCGCTCCAGCCCATCTCGACCGTCAACCGCCGTCTCGACGGTGTGCCCGTCAATGGCGAGGTACTCGGCGAGAGCGATCCTGATCCGTGCCTCGTCGTCCACAACCAGGATATGGAGCGGCGTCGTCGGGGCCGTCGGCGACTCGACAGGCTGTTCCGACAGCTGCTGCTCGCCGAGTGGCAGCCTGATGCGGAACGTCGTCCCCTGGCCGGGCGCGCTGTCGATCTCCAATGTGCCGCCATGCCGCTGGACGACGCCGTACACCAGTCCGAGCCCGAGCCCGGTGCCGTGCTCGCCTTTGGTGGTGAAGAACGGATCGAGGCAGCGCAGGCGGACCTCGTCCGACATCCCGAGGCCGGAATCTCGGACGGTCAGGATGGCAGCGGTCTCGTCGATCTGTGCTCCGATCTCGATGGCGCCGCCGTCCGGCATGGCGTCCACGGCGTTGAGGATGAGGTTGGTCAGCGCTTCGCGGAGCTCGGCCCGGCTGACCGAGACCATCGGCAGGTGCGGCACGTCCACGTTGACGACGATCTCGCGCCCTTCTGCCTGGGCCTGGTCTTTCCAGCTGAACTGGGTGAGCGAGATGACCTGGGCGACGACCTCGTCCAGGTGGACTGGCTCGACCAGATCGTCGGTCTCACGTTGACGATACAGCTCGCGCAGGCGCCGCACGACGCCTTCCGCATCGCGGCCCGCGGCCTGGATCATCTCCAGGAAGCGGACGGTGCGCGCGCGATCGGCCAGCTTCTCAGGCTGTTCGAGCAGCAAGTCGCTGAAGCCGACGATCGGCGCCAGGGTGTTGTTGAAGTCATGCGCGATGCCGCTCGCCATCTGGCCGAGGGCGCGCACACGCTCTTGCTGCACGACCTGCTGCTGAGTCGCTCGAAGCTGCGCCAGGGTCGCCTGCTCCCGCGCGAGCAATCGCTCCCGCTCCTCCTCGGCTCGCTTGCGGTCGGTGACGTCGGTGAGCGTCACGACAGCGCCGGCGATCTGGCCGTCGTTCAGCACCGGCGCGGACGAGTACTCCACATGCACGTACGTGTCGTCTCGCCGCCAGAGCACTTCGTCGCCCCAGCGCACGATCTGTCCAGACTGGAATGCCTGGGAGATCGGGCAATCCGCCGTCGGGTACGGTGTGCCGTCTACGTAGCTATGATGGATGAGATCGTGCATGTTCGCGCCGATGAGCTCATCTGGCGCGTAGCCGAGCATGTCGGCGACGGCCCGGTTCACGAACGTGCAGCGTCCTGCCCGGTCGACGCCGTAGATCCCTTCGCTGGTCGATTCGAGCAAGGCGGCCTTCTCGCGCCGCTCCCGCTCGATCTCCTCCTCGGCCTGTCGCTGCTCGGTGACGTCCCGACTGACGAATGCGACCGATCGACAGATGCCGTCTGGCCAGCGAACCGCGTTGGCCCGGCCGACGAACGTCCGTTGGCCGGCGCCCACCTGCAGGGCGTATTCGACGATCTCGGGCTGGCCGGTCTGGAGCACGTGCCTGAAGATCTCGACGAACTTCTCGGACACTTCCTCGTCGATGGCCTCGGCGATCCGACGGCCCAGGAGCTGCTCGCGGGGACTGCTGAGCAGGCCCTCGTCCCCGGCCCAGACGTTGAGGTACGTGCCGTCCGCGTCAAACTCGAAGACGATGTCGTCCAGCGCGGCGACGAGCGCCCGCAGCCGTCGCTCGCTGTCCAGGGCGGCCGCTTGTGCCCGCGATCTGGCTCGGTCGTGGATGGCCACCGTCCCACGCACGACGAGAACCGATGTGGACAGCACGAGAGCGAGCGCCACGATCGTCGACGACTCGCTGAGCTCGGTCCAATCGAACGCCACCCACAGGAGGTAGACCGCTGCAAGCGCGGCCTGCCCCGCGAGCATCAACCGTGGCCGGTCAACCAGCCAGCGCTCGCTGAGGCGGGGCCAGGGATGTTGAGACGTCGGCGCGTTCGTCGTTTGAAGCTGCATCTGCCTTCCCGGGATCGGCCGCTGGGGCGAATCGGCGTCGGCGGACACACCAGGCCGCGAGTGACGGCTTCCGACGGGCTCCCCACACGAGCTCTCGGTGAAAAACGGTGAACGACTCGAAGGCCACGCATGACACCCGTCCCGGCTGGACTGGGACGAGTGTCATGCCGAATGGCTCGTCCCACCGACAGTTCAACACAGCACGCCGCCACGCCCGTGGTGCGCCGCGATACATCGGCGTCGGCGACGTTCGCGTCAAGCATCGGCCGTTCGATGTGCGGACGTTGGATGTGCGGCGACCGCCTGGACGGTGCAGCTAGCTCGCGCGGGCCGGGGCTCCGTCGAGGACGTGTTGGGGGAGCGGGTGGGCGCCGACGACGACGAAGCGTTCTTCGTCGAGCTCGTCGTCGTCAAGCTCGACAATATCGACGGTTCCATCAGGAGCGACACGGAGCTGTTCGAGATTGCCAATCGGCCCCGTCCCGAGCAACATAGTCACATGCAGGCGGCGAGCGAGGGCGCGGGCGAAACGAAGTGCCCCGTCGAGTGGCTCCGCAACTCGCTCGATCTCATCGGCGGCGAGAAACACGTCGAGTTGGAGCGGAAAGTGTCCATCGCGCCGCATACACTCGGCGAGGATGCGCGGCTCCGACAAGATTGGCCCGGACATCGTCGCAATGTCCTCGACAACCTCGACTTTCGCGAGGGGCAAGCCGAAGACATCTGACAGTGCGTGCTGGATCGTGTCGAGATCCAACCAGCGATCGACCATGATTGACTGCCAGAACACTACCCCTGCTCCTGCTTCCAGTCCCGGATTGCCCGCCAGAGCGTACGAGCTACTCGACGCTCGTCTTCCCGGATGTGCATCTCGTCCAGTTGAGCCTCGACAGCCGCCACCAGCCCACCCTCATTGTAACGACCAAGCGCACGATAGGCGCCGCGCCCGATGCGATAGAGCCCTGCGCCGGTCGTCGGGAACAGTCTGCCGTTCCCTTCAAGCACGTACTCGCGTCCGTTGACGACGAACCGGTTCCCGTCACGGAACGCGCGACCCTCACGGATCGCCTGTACATCCTCGTTGAAGTCCACCCACGGCATCGCGACAGTATTCACGTCGCCGTGTGGGTGCGTGTTGCGATCGATTCGCTCGGCACGGTGGCGAGCACTCGGTGGTCGCATGATCGCAGCCTGGCGCGGCGTGGGCAGGTTCGGATTCGGCTCGTCGCTCACGGGGCCGATGGTACGCCGCCGGAGCCGGAATCATCTGGGCGTGGCGCGTCATGAGGCGGGGATGTCACACTTTCCCCCGTGCTTCGACTGGTAGACCTTGCCAAGAGCTACGGCTCGCGCCCGATCCTCGACGACGTGTCGCTCACCGTCTCCAGCGGTGAGAAGATCGCCCTCGTCGGCGCCAACGGCGCCGGCAAGACGACCCTGCTCCGGATCGTCTGCGGCGAGGAGGAGGCCGACAGCGGCAGTGTCCAGCTCGCGAACGGCTGGCACATCGGGTACCTGCCGCAGGACGCCGGGATTCAGGACGACCTGACCCTCCGCGACGAGATGCTGGCCGCCCACGCCGACCTGCTGGCCTTGCAGCACGAGGCCAGCGAGATCGAGCGGCTGCTCGGCGGCGACGGGGCGTCTGGCAGTGGGGGCGGCGCCTCGCTGTCAGAGGAGGAGCTGGGCCGCCTGATCGACCGCCACTCCGAGGTGCTGGCGCGCTTCGAGGCGCGGGGCGGCTACCGGGTGGAGGCCGAGATCCACAAGATCCTGGCCGGGCTCGGCTTCCGCCAGGACGACCTGACCAAACGGACCGACGAGTTCTCCGGCGGCTGGCGGACGCGAATCGCGCTGGCGAAGCTGCTGGTGCGCGCGCCGGACCTGCTCCTGCTGGACGAGCCGACCAACCACCTGGACCTCGAAGCGACCGAGTGGCTGGAGGGGTACCTCAAGACGTCCGGCGCCTCGGCCATCGTCGTCTCGCACGACCGCTACTTCCTGGACCGGATGATCTCGCGGACGGTCGAGCTGGAGCGCGGCAAGCTGGTCGAGTTCGCCGGCAACTACTCCTACTACCTGGGCGAGAAGGAGCGGCGGTTCAACGCGGCGCAGACGGCGTACGAGCGCCAGCAGCGCGAGCTGAAGCGGCAGCAGGAGTTCATCGACCGTTTCCGCGCGAAGGCGACCAAGGCGACCCAGGTCAAGAGCCGCGAGAAGGCGCTGGCGAAGATCGAGCGGGTCGAGGCGCCGCAGGTCGAGACGCGGCGGATGGCGCTCAAGTTTCCGCCGGCCAAGCCGTCCCACCGCGAGATGGTCACGATCCAGGGGCTGGCGAAGCGGTACGGTGCGCTGACGGTGTTCGACGGGCTGGCGCTGACGTTGGAGCGCGGCGAGCGGCTGGCGCTGGTCGGGCCGAACGGGGCCGGCAAGAGCACCCTGCTGCGGATGCTGGCCGAGGTCGAGCAGCCGGACCGAGGGACGCTGCTGCTTGGCGCTGGTGTGACAGCCGGCTACTACGCCCAGGATCAGACGGACGTGCTGAATGTCGGGCGGACGGTGCTGGAGGAGGTCTGGGCGGGAGCACCGGCCGGCTGGGGTGAGGCCGCGATCCGGACCCTGCTCGGGCGGTTCGGGTTCACCGGCGACGATGCCCACAAGCTGGTGGGAGTGCTCTCCGGCGGCGAGAAGGCGCGGCTGGCGATAGCGCGGCTGCTGCTCCAGCCGGCGAACCTGTTACTGCTGGACGAGCCGACGAACCACCTGGACCTGGCCTCGCGGGAGGAGCTGGAGCGCGCTTTGCGCCAGTTCCAGGGCACCGTGGTGATGGCGAGCCACGACCGCTACTTCATGGACCGCGTCGCCACCAAGATCGGCGAGGTTGGCGGCGGGCGGATGCAGGTGTACCTGGGGGCGTACTCCAGCTACCGGGATCGGCGGATCGCGGCCGGCAGCGCGTCCGGGACGCCCGGCGGGGGTGGGCAGGCGACGCAGGCCGCGTCAGGCAGTGTCAGCGGAAACGGGACAGCCCGTACCGCCGTCGAGGCAGATGAGGCCGCGCGCCAGGAGAGGGCCGAGCGCGTCGCCCGTGCCGAAGCCGAGCGCCGCCGACGGCGTGGGCCGGGGGCACAGGAGCGGGAGCTGGCGAAGATCGAGAACGAGCTCTCCCGCGTGGCCGAGCGCAAGACGGAGGTCGAGGCGATGCTGGCCGACCCATCGCACTACGGCGAGCCGGGCGCGCTGGAGGCGCTGGCAGAGGAGCACGCGACGTTCGCGGGGCGGATCGCGGAGCTGGAGGAGCGCTGGGAGGCGCTGGCCGCCGAGATCGAGGCGCTGTCGGCCTGACGGCCATCCCCTCCGTCTCACCTGTCCGGTGCCGTTCTCTGAGAGTGTCTCTGCGCGGCGCCATCTGGTTGCGAATCGTGAGAGAATAGCGAATCGACCGGTTCGTTCTCTCACGAGGTGTGCCGATGCATGCTGAGACTCGCTACGCCCGAAGTGGCGACGTCCACATCGCCTATCAGGTGACTGGCGACGGCCCGATTGACCTGATCTGGATCACGGGCTGGGTTTCGCACCTGGAGCACTTCTGGGAGTATCCGCCGGCCGTGTATTGCCTGGAGCGCTTGAGCTCGTTTGCGCGGGTTATCCGCCTCGACAAGCGCGGCACGGGCCTGTCTGACCGAGTGTCGATCTCCGAATTGCCGACGATGGAGCAGCGGATGGACGACGTCCGGGCGGTGATGGATGCCGTCGGCTCGGAGCGAGCCGCCCTCCTCGGTAGCTCCGAAGGTGGGTTCATGTGCGCGCTGTTCGCCGCGACATACCCGGAGCGCTCGGCCGCGCTCGTCCTCTTTGAGACGTACGCCAGGGCGCTGCCCGCCCCTGACTATCCTGTACCTGGGACCAGGATTCCGCTCGAGCACGAGGCCCGTGAGGCCGTGTATGAGCGGATCTCTCAGAACTGGGGCGTGCCCAATGATCGAGCCTGGGCGCCCAGCAAACAGGACGATCGCATCTTCCAGCAATGGTCGGCGACGGTCAACCGTCTGGGGGCGAGCCCAGGCGCGGCCATCGCGCTCCTGCGGATGAACGCGGACATCGACATCCGGCCGGTCTTGCCGTCCATCCACGTCCCGACCCTGGTGATACATCGCGACGGCGACATGTCCTGCCGGGTCGAAAACGGACGGTACCTGGCCGATCACATCCCGGGGGCTCGATACGTCGAGTTGCCGGGCACCGATCACTCGATGTGGACCGGCGACTCTGACGCCGTTCTGGACGAAGTCGAGGAGTTTCTGACTGGCACCCACCGCATTGCCGAGCCGGACCGCGTGCTCGCCACCGTCCTCTTCACCGACATCGTCGGATCCACTGAGCGCCTAGCCGAAGTCGGCGACCGACGCTGGCGCGAGCTGCTGGATGACCATTTCCGCCTGGCCCGACGAGACCTTGCCCGTCATCGCGGCCACGAGATCAAGACCACGGGCGATGGCCTGCTCGCGACATTCGATGGTCCGGCCCGAGCGATCAGATGCGCCAGCGCCATCCGTGACAGCGCCCGTCAGCTTGGCATCGAGATTCGAGCCGGGCTCCACACCGGCGAGGTCGAGATCCTTGACCACGATCTTGGGGGGATTGCCGTCCACACCGGGGCTCGGGTGGTGAGCGAGGCCGGCCCCGGGGAGGTGCTGGTCTCCAGCACTGTCAGAGATCTGGTGGCCGGGTCTGGGATCGAGTTCGAAGACCGAGGCGTGCATTCGCTCAAGGGCGTCCCGGGCGAGTGGCGCCTGCATCGCGTCGTCTCCTGAACGTCATGTGAGACACTCCACGATGGCCGACCGCGCCGTGTCCGGCGCCAGCCATCATGCTGCGTCGGCGGCCCGGCATCACGACCCGCCGCAGGCATCCTCGCGGGCGTGTGTGGTTCGGGAACGGCGCGCGAGGTCGGAGTGCTGAGGAGGGATTGTGTCGATTGAGCGGCGGATCGTCGTCGACGGGTGCTTCAACGTGCGGGACGTGGGCGGCTATGAGACAGAGGACGGGAAGCGTACCCGCTGGCGAGCGCTGTTGCGCAGCGACGACCTCTGCGGCCTGACGCCTGACGGCCTCGAGATCTTCAAGACGCTCGGCGTGCGCTCCATCATCGACGTGCGCGGCCTGGAGGAGGCCGCGCTGGCCCCGCACCCGTTCGGGCCACCCGGCGCGAACGTGGACGGCGTCGGGTACTGGCACTGGCCGCTCCGTGACCCGGCCGACGTTGCCCTGGAGCGCGCGGTGCAGGCAGCGCCGAACATGGTCGAGATGTACCGGCTCTACCTGCGGCATTGCGCGCCTCGGATCGCCGCCATCGTCAGGGGGTTCGTCAAGGCGCCGGCCGGCGGGGTGCTGATCCACTGCCAGGTCGGCAAGGACCGCACGGGCGTGACGGTGGCGTTGCTGCTCGAAGTGTGCGGCGTCCCCCGCGAGACGATCGTCGAGGACTACGCCCTCAGCGAGGGGAATCTCCGTCCGCTGTACGAGGCGCGGCTGGCGGCCGGACGGGTCGGCGCGTGGAACGCCTGGCGCTCGGAGCCTGCGACGATGCGCCAGGTCCTGGACGGGCTGGACCGCGAGCACGGCGGCGCCGGCGGGTATCTCCTGGGCGCCGGGCTGACGCCGGACGAGCTGTCGCGGGTGCGGGCGCGTCTGCTGGAGTAGGCAGAGAGCGGCGGGCAGAACACAGGCGTCAGTCCACGACCGTATTGAAGCGGTGGTGGCTGCTTTGACAGCCGAGGGCTGGCCGGCGATAGTACGCCTGACGATCTCATGACGGGTCCTGCCGGGAGGGGGCATGGAGCCGATTCGCCTCGCGCGCCAGATAGTCCCCGAGCACCTGCCCACGGCTGCGCCACGCCATAACCTCGTCGATGCGTTGACCTCGTTCGTTGGCCGCGAGCGTGAGGTTGCCGAGCTGGCTGCCCGGCTGACTTCGACGCGTCTCCTAACGCTGGTTGGGGCAGGCGGTGTCGGGAAGACGCGGCTTGCCCACCACGTCGGAATGGCAACGCTACAGAGGTACCCGGCCGGCGTCTGGCTCGTCGAGCTGGCGCCGCTCACCACCCCCGAGACGATTGCGCAGACCGTTGCCACGGTGCTCGGGGTCCGTGAGGAGCCGGGCCGGGTGCTGGCCGAGACGCTCGTGGCTGCCATCCGTGCGCGTTGGCCGCTGCTGCTCATCCTGGACAACTGCGAGCATCTGGTAGCGGACGTTGCCGAGGTGGCGGCTCAGCTGCTCCACGACTGCCCGAACCTGACGGTCCTGGCGACCAGCCGCGAGGCGCTCGGCATCGAGGGCGAAGTGATCCGGCCGGGTGCCGTCACCGGCGCTCCCGTCCGAAAGGCAGCTCGGAGACAGCCGCGCGGACCCGGGCAGCTCTCCTGAATCGGCACGCGGCGACGCGTCTCTTCGTCGAGCGGCTCAGGCCGTTAGCGACGTGTCCGTAGTGACCGAGCAGCACGTGGACGCGATCGCCCAGATCTGCCGACGCCTTGACGGCATCCCGCTGGCGATCGAGCTGGCGGCGGCCCGATCCCGATGCTGACCCCGCGCAGATCGCCAGCCGGCTGGACGACCGGGCTCACGCTGCTTGCCGCCGCCAGCCGGACGGCGCTCCCGAGACAACGGACGCTCCGTGCGGCGATCGACTGGAGCTACGACCTGCTGACCGAGCCTGAGCGGACGGCGCTCCACCGGCTGGCTGTCTTCGTTGGAGGTTGCACCCTGGAAGCTGCCGAGGTCGTCGTGGGTGCTGGGTCTTGGGAGATGGGTACTGGCGGTGATGGCGCATCCCTGTCCCCGGCCACCAGCACCGATGACGCAGTACCTGACATCCTGGAGGTCCTGACCCGACTCGCCGACAAGTCACTGGTGGTTGTGGATCTTTCCGGCTCGGAGGCGCGCTACGGCCTGCTGGAAACGATCCGTGAATACGGCCTGGAGCGCCTGGAGGCGAGCGGTGAGGCCGCAGCGATCCGTCGTCGCCACGCCGCGTACTTCCTCGATTGGGCAGAGCGCGCCGAACCGGAATTGCACGGACCTGACCAGATCGCCTGGCTCGACCGGCTGGCGGCGGAGCACGAGAATTTCCGGACGGCCCTGGCCTGGACGCTGGCGGTCGGAGATGAGCCCGTCACTGCCTTGCGGCTTTCGACAGCGCTCGGGTGGTTCTGGTTCATCCGCTCGCAGCTCGGCGAGACGCGCTGGCTGGAAGCTGCGCTTGCCGCGACAGCTTCATCCGGGGACGTCGCCGTGCGGCGATCCCGTGCCAAGGCTCTCTGCCACCTCGCCCGGATTGGGCGTTCCTGGAACGATCCGCCGCGCACCGTCGCGCTCGGAGAGGAGAGCCTGGCGCTCTTCCGTGCGGTGGGAGATCGGGAAGGCGCGGCGCACGTCCTCGCCAACCTGGGCATGCTCTTGCGGGACCTGCGGGACTATCCTCGGGCGTACGCGGCGGCTAAGGAAGGGCTCGCCATCGCCCGCGAGATCGGCGACGCATGGTTGACGGCGCACGCGCTCAGCACCATGGCGTCCGTCCTGTACTGGGACCGCTTCATCCATCAGGATGGTGCGATTCAGCTCGCAGCCGCGCACGGGAGCTCCGGCGACGAGCAGGTCTCGACACCGACCGCTGTAGAGGCACTGGCGAGCAGCTATCTGCAGGAGAGCCTGACCATCTGCCGCCGCATGGGCGACGCCTGGGGCCTTGCCGCCGTTCTCTCAGGCGGCGGCACCATTTCCCACTGGGCCTGGCAAGCTGGGGATTTTCACGGTGTGACGGCCGCACTGGAGGAGGCGCTCGTGCTGTACTGGCACCTCCGCGACTACCGTAGGGTCAGCGACAATTTCGGTCGGTTCTCCGAGCTGGCGAACACGCAGGATCAGGTGAAGCGCGCGGTTCGATTGTCGGAGGCTGGGATCCACCTGTCAGAGCTGGCCGGAACACGTCCGCTCCCGACGAATCGTGGCAACGAGCTACG
>JAXLXF010000062.1:0-31282 GCA_046328125.1 Chloroflexota bacterium | reverse complement strand
CGCCGACGACTGGGGTGAAACGACGGCCCGACTGTTCGAACGGGCCTGGCAGAGCGGCGCGCTGCGCGAGTGCCCGCCACTTGCCGAGTGGGGTGCGGCCATCCAGTCATCCGGGCAGCGTGCCCAGGCCGGCAGCTGGACCGACCCCGGCTCCAGCTATGGACCGATTCAGGTGAGCCAGGGCACCGAGCCGTGGGGCGCCCAGATGCCGCCCCAGGCCGGCTGGCCGCCGTCGTCCGCCGCCGACCCGTGGCCGTCGCCGGACTTCCCTGGAGGCACGGCCGGCATACCGGCGGCGGGTCAGTACGAGCCGTGGCAGCAGCCCGGTGCATACCAGGGCTGGCCGGATGCGTACGGCGCCACGCACCCCCGAGACGCGAGCGCCGGAGCGTGGATGCAGCCCATGCCGGGCGTTGGACCCGCTTCGCAGGCGGCCGTCGCTCCAGGATCGGTTCGGGACCGCGCCTTGGCCCTGTTCGTGGACGTGCTGTTGAGCACGGTGCTCAGTCTCGGCATCGGGCTGGGTGCAGCCTTCGGCCTCAAGCTCTCGTACGCGATCCCGGCCCTGCTCGTCTGGCTCGCGTACTTCACCGGTTGCTGGACGGTCCTCGGCGCCACCCCAGGCCAGGCCGTCTTCCATCTCCAGGTGGTGGACGTGGACACTGGCCGGCCAGTGTCGCTCTGGCAGAGTGTCGTGCGGTGCACGGCGTACGTGGTGTCGTTCCTCTCGCTCGGGGCCGGCTTCCTGATGGCGTTCTGGCATCCCGAAGGCGCCAGCCTGCCGGACTGGCTCGCGCGCACGCGGGTCGTCCGGGCCGGTTGACACTCGGCGCCCCCAGACGCACGCCGTCTTGAACGGGCGCGTGTCGGCTCGATCACGGCGCGGACGGATCGCTCCTCTATTGCAGAGATGCGACCCCTGGTTGAAGCTCGACGCCCTCTTGGCGCTCCGAGTTGTCATCACGGTCCTGGCAGACCGTTCCGCTCTAGACATGGCGTTGGTCTGTCGCTATGATTGCCGCGTGCAGGCTGGGGCGCCTGCGCGGGGTGACGACGGGCGAATCGTCCCGCCGCGTAGTACCTGTAGGGGATTGGCCCGTGACGACGTCGCGTGGTGCATGGCATCGAACTTTGACGCTCGCCGTGAGCGCGCTGCTGGCATTCGTCATGGTGTCGGCTTCGGCCGCGAGTGCTGGCCCGCCGCTCCAGGACGACCAGGACGCCGATCAGACCCCGACGCCGACAGCACCATCGCCAGCAGCCTCTCCGTCGGCACCGTCCGTCGTTCGCCAGGGTCCGGTGCAATCCGGGACGGTGCCGAGCAAGGAGTGCCGAACCGGTCAGCCGTCGGAGAGTGGCGAGATCCTCGGGAGCGGCACGGTCAACGACGCCGCGATCTCGCCGGATGGCGGGTTCGTCGCGGTGGCCTCGTCACGCAGCGTCGATCTCTACCGGATCACCGGTGAGGGGCTGCCGAACGGCACCCGCCTCGCCCAGCTCGGATGCGAGGGCACCGGAAATCTCTTCTTGAGCGTGGCTTTCGGGCACCGGGGAGAGGGCACGACTGTGCTCGCCGCCGGCGCGTCAGACGGCAGAATCCGGCTCTGGAGTATCACGGATGGTACCGGCGAGGTCCGCTCGGAGGCGATCGTCGAGTCTGGCCTGAATCAGTGGATTCGGAGCCTCGCCATCGACGACAAGGGCCGGTTGCTGGCGGCCGGAACTGAGAACGGCGCCGTCCTGACCTGGAAACTGCCGGCTGACGCCGATCCCGGCGGTGCTGGCCTGGAAGGTCCCGCTATCTGGCGTGGGCCGGATCCCGAGGTCAACGCGGTGCGTGGCCTCGCCTTTTCGATCGACGGATCGAGGCTCGCCGCCGGTTTGAGCGACCGCAGCGTTCAGCTCTTCAACATCGTCGATGGCGGGCACACCACGACGGACGCATTCCAGAAGCTCGAGAACTGGGTCCGTGGCGTGGCGTTCGTGAACGACACGACGCTGGTGACCGCTTCAAAGGACGGGTCGGTCTCCACCTGGGATCTCTCGACCAGCAGGTCGGACCCGGTTCGGACGAACCTGCTGCCACCGAACGACGTCGTCGAGGCGACCAGCGTCACCGCGACCCGAGACGGCATCATCGTGGCCGGGTTCTCGTCTGGCGACGTCGGCGTCTGGAAGGACGGCGTGTCGCTGGCAGTCGACAAGCCGAAAGCACATCGGGACTGGCTGCGACGAGTCGCGGCGGCGTCAGGCGCCGGGATCGTGGTCACGGCGTCCGACGACACCACCGTCCAGATCTGGAGCGTCGCGCCAAACGGCCTCCAGAATCGGCCGAAGTACGCGACGTATACCTCGTCTGTCAGCGCCCTGGCCTTTGGCGCAGTCGATCTGTTCACGGGTGGCGGAGATGGCCAGATCCGACGGTGGCGCGTCGGTGATGGAAGCGTGGCCGACACGCTGCATCGTCCTGAGGGCGACGGTCCGGAGAAGGGCGTCCTCGCACTGGCGTTTCCGGCCCGTGCGCCGGGGCTGTTTGCATCCGGTGGGAAAGACGGCAAGGTGTGGATCTGGCGGACCGGGCCTCCGTCCGAGCCGATCTTCTCGCCAGACGGACACGGCGACTGGGTGCGGCAAATAGCGTTCTCACCAGACGGCACCGCGATGGCCACCGTCTCCGACGGCTCGAAGGAAGCGCCCCACGTCTTCGACGTCACGCCGGATGGCGTGGCAACTCTGGCCACCGTGCCCTCGTCCCACCCGCCGTCAGTGTCGAGCGTCTCACTCTCAAACGCACGTGTGGCGACCGCGTCCAATGACGGCAAGGTGCGTGTCTGGTCCCGAGCGCAGCCTGAGGCCACGCTTCGTGAGCTCCCCGGCGAATCATCAGCGGCGAGCGTCGCCTTCTCGTCAGACGGCAAGCTGTTGGCCGCGGGATACCGCGACGGGTCGATCCGGATCTGGGTGGTGCCGGATGACGGTGACATCGCCGGATCGCCAACCACGCTCGGCGGCCACTACGACGTCGTGCTGGCCCTTGCGTGGTCGCCAGCTACGACGCAGGGCAACTACCTGCTGGCATCGGGCGGCGCCGATACCACGGTTCGCCTGTGGAGCGTGTCCGCGAGTACGGACAGTGCCCAGGCGCAACCGCTCAAAGTCGGGGCGTTCGAGGGAACGTTCGCGGGCGCCAGCGGGCACCATGATTGGGTTCGATCGGTCGCGTTCTCAGCCGATGGGAAGCTCATCGCCAGCGGCGCCGACGATGGCCTGGCAATCGTTCACTCGGTTCCAGGCTCGTAGCGTACATCTCACGACCGTACACCGAGGGAAAGCCCGTTGATGCCGCACGAAGTCTCAGCACTCGAGGTGAGAGCACTCTCGGGTCCAGGCTGCTACCGAGGCCGCGCGGGTCAAGTCCGTCGCGGGGGGGCGGTCGTGGGCATCGTTGAGCGGGTGAGATTCGAGGGCGTGTCATGAGCTCGTCGCCGTCTGTCCCAGGTACGCAGATCCTGGCTGGTCGGTACGCGCTCGGAGCCGAGATCGGGTTGGGGACGGGTGGTGGCGCCGCCGGGCAAGCGTTCCTCGCCGTCGATACCCGGACCGGACACCAGGTCGTCGTGAAGCTCTCGACGCGCGCTCAGGACACGATCTATCAGGTGCGCACTGAGGCGATCGTGCTCGACCTGCTTCGGCAGGCATTCCAACGCTCCAACGACCCGGTCTGGAAAGGGCGACCCATCCCGATCCCCCTGCTCTACGAAGGCCCCGGCGAGCGCCCTCAGCTCCAGAACGACAACCGCGCATTCCTGGTTGAGGAGTACGTCACCACCCCCTACGTGCCGCTCCCAGAGCTCGTCGCGCGTGGTTCGGCCGGCTGGTCTCCGCTCAACGCGCTCCAGCTGCTGGAAGCGTTGACGCAGCTCGTGGAGTTCGCGCACGCCAATAACGTCATCCACGGGGACTTGAACGACCTCAAAGTCGAGCACGTGTTCTGGGATCCGGTCGGCCAGCAGCTGAAGCTCATCGACTGGGGCATCGCGGACCATCCTGGCGTGGTCGAGCGTCGCCACCAGCGGAACAGCGACGTCCAGGGCTTAGGAACGCTGTTCCACTACATGCTGACCGGCAAGACGCGGAGTCGCGACGGGAAGCTGGACGAGGGGTGGGCCGAGGAGATCGTCCAGCTCTATCTCACCCAGGATCCGTCGAACGCTTCCCTCGCCAAACCGAAGGCGGCGGTCCAGTCCGCGATCGCCAGGCTACAGGAGCAGGTTGACGAAGCCGCCGCCGCGCTCAGGACGGCGGTGGCCGACGGCGCGTCGCCACAACGGGCCGCGATGCTCGACGAGCGAGTCGCGGCGCTGGCTCGGCTCAACCCAAACCATCGCGCGCTCGCGGATGTGAACCTGCTCGTCCAGGGGCCGGTCGCTTTGCTCGACGCACTCGGGAAGCTGAAGGATCAGCTTGCAGAGGCGCTCGCCCTGTTCGGTTCGCCCGACCAGGATCCGACCGATCTCCGCTTCGCGAGCGCCACCGCGGTTGCCGAGCGCGCGCGCCATCTCGGGGGACTCACCGCGCGAGCCCGCCGACTGGACGCCGCGACCCGTAACGCCTTCGCCGCGTCCCTCCCCGACTACGCCGCCCAGTCCCTCCGCGCCGAGTGGCGAGCGTTCGCGGGCGCCTTCGACGAGGTCGCCGCCCAGAGCATCAGGATTCAGGCTCCAAACGGTCCGCGGGCCGAGCCATGGACGTCGTTCTGCCAGGCGCTGCTGTCATTCGACCTGCGCCGCGCGGCCGACCTGCTCGCCGATGCCGTGGATCTCGTCTCTCCGAACCGCCGAGCGCATCGCCTCCGCTACCTGTTGTTGACGGCCTGGTTCCCGGTCCACCCGCTGACCGACGTGGATCAGTTCGTCAGCTTCGCCAAAGTCTGGACCGAGCGAAATCGGAGCTCGATGCCGGCGCGGGCGCTTCAGGAATGGCTCAACCTGCTCGACACTGCCGGACAGTCGCTGGCGACGCTAGCTCGGAGCTGCTCGCCAGGAGACGTCGCGCAGACCTGGGCCACCCTCGCGGATGCCACGCGGCGCCTGGCATCCGACGCGCCGGAGTTCCTGCTCACTCAGGCGCCGCTTGGCAGCGCCGTCGCCGTCATGGACGCGCAGCGCGAGACACTCGCGGCGCTGGCCGATGCCTGGCGCGGCGGCCAGTACGACGTCGTCGGGCAGTTGGCGGACTCCATCGTCAGCCACCTCTCAGAGCTCGAAGACGCGTTGGCGGAGTGGGTCACGGCTGCACGGAGCCATCAGCGTAGACTGGACCTCGTCGCACGCGTTCAGAGCGAGCTGGCAACGCTGGCGGAGAATGCACGCGGTGTTGGCGGCCTCGACCCGAGCGCGTTCGTCGATGAGATGGAGCAGCTTCGACTCGTCGATCCGCAAGCTCCCTGGGCGGATACGCTGCGGGCCGCGGTGCGCGGACTGGTCGAGCTCACGCGCAGCGGCCAGGACGCTGGGCGGCGGCTCGGGCGCGATGGCCTGGCCGAGCTCGCAACGGTGGTCGGGAGCCGGCGCGCCGAGCTGGCGACGGTCGCCGAGCCACGACGCTTGCGGCAGGCGATTCAGGCGACCGCCGCGGCGCTGGAATCCTCCGAGCGAGCGGATGCCGGTGTCGATCGTGCGGCGCTGGCATCCGCGATGGCCGATCTCGGCCCACTTCGGCCGGTGTTCGAGCGAGCGGCGATCGTGACGTTCGCCCAGGTGGCCGACGGCGCGGCGAAGTCGGGACGCTGGATCGACGCCGCCAGCAGCTTCGAAGAGGCGACGAGCCTCGCCGAACACAGCGGCTCGCCCCAGGCCAGCCAGCTCCGCCCGAACGCCGTGGCGACCTCTCTGGTGGCGGACGCGTGTGCCGCACTGAATCGCGGACAGGTAAGCCGGGCCGTCGAGCTCACCGCCGAGGCGCAACGGGTTGCCGGCATGTCGAGCACGGTCGCGGTCGCCGTAGACGCCATGCACGAGCGCGTCTCGACGCTCGCGCGGATCGTCGGCGACCTGATCGGGGGCTTGCGGGCCGGTCTGCATCCATCGCAGCAGGTGGCGACGGTCAACGCACTTCGCGCATGGCCGAGTCATGACGCACTCAAGGCGGCGCCGCTCGAAAAGCTGCGCACCGTCATCACGGCCTGTGTGACGTCGATCGACGGCCGCCAACCGACGACGGTCCTGTCCGAGGTTGGCGTCGATCTCGACGGGCAGCTCGGGACGCTCGTCGACCTGCTTCTGGAGCGGCTCTCGCTGCCGGGCGTGCCGCAGATGTCCTCGTTTGGCGTCGCCGAGAGCCCGATGCGGCCCACGATCGGCCCACCGGGCATCGCTCAGCCGAGCCCCACGCAACCTCGGCGGCGCCCGTCGATGCTGATGGTCGCGCTGGCAGGGGTGCTCGCCGTGGTCGCCGTCGCGGCGGTGGTGCTCTTCTACCTGCTCAAGCTCGCAGGACCGCCGACCGAGACTCCGCAGGCCGCGCGCCCCGCGACCACGTCCACGCCCGGCACTTCCGGCATCAGCAGCCTCTCCGCGCCACAGGAGACCGAGCAGGAGCGCACGGTGCGGGAGGCGCCCCAGAAGATTCAGGCCATCAAGGATCTGCTCAATGCCCCGAAGCCTGAAGCCGAGCAGGCGCTCGTCGGCATCGCCGAGTTGGAGAAGAGTCTCCCTCAGACGAGTACGGATCTTCGCCAGCAGCTGAAAGACCTCAAGTACCGCGCGTACGCCGAGGACGCCCAGCGCCGCCTCGAGATCGCACTCGGCAGCAATGACTTGACCGTCCTCGACCAGTCCAAAGCCCTGTTCGGCAAGGCTCTCGAAGTGAAGCCGGACGATCCGGCCGCGCTGACCGGCCAGGACAACGTCCAGCTTGCCGAATGGCGGATTAACTACGAGAAGCTCTACAAGGCCGCCGACGCCGCCAAAATCGACGAGCGCATCGAGCTGCTGCGCAAGATTCGGGAAAGGCGCCCAGATTACGATGGCGCGCAGTGGTCCGCGAAAGAGAAGCTGTACGCGGAGCTCATCGCCAAGGCGAAGCTCTTCAAAGACCAGGGCAACGACGAAGGCGCAAAAGCCACGCTCGTCGAGGCTGAGGACGTCAATCCCGACGGGCGAGAAGCGCCGGAGTTGACGGCGCAGTGGTACCCCACCCCGGTGCCCACGCCCGTCCCGGTCATCGTCGCGCCGCCCGTTTCGAGGCCGACCGGCGGCGGCGCTCCTCCTGCCACCAAACCATCTTCAGGTGGTGGAGGACCGGTGTCGAAGCCATCGACTGGTGGCGGCGGTGGCGGTAGCTCTCCCGGAACAGGCGCCCCGTCTCTCTGTCCGCCGATCTGCGGTAATGGCGGCAGCAATCCAGGTCGTGCGGGCAGCGGCCGATGAGAACAGACGCATGGTAACCCACGCTGGCACGATCCCCCTGCGCATCAAGGGCAACGTCGATCTGAACGCGCCCGGCGGCATCGGAGATGCCTACGAGGCCGAGTTGCCGCCCGGCACCATCCCCTCCTCCTGGCTCTCCGACATGTTGGGCATCATCAGCCGCCCGCAGACCGACGTGGTCGTCGTCAAGGTGTTGAAGCCGAAGTTCATCCAGTCCGCCCACCACGACGCGATCCAGTCGTTTGCCAACGAGGCCCGCGCGCTTAGCCGCCTCCAGCGGACGGCTCAGGTGACGCCGCTCCTCGGACTCGGCACGCTGGAGCCGGGCGCCGTCTCCGGTCCGGGCGAGCAGCCGGCCCGCCTCTACACGACACTGGCCGATTTCGAGGCCGAGGTCGGGAGCGCCGCCGGGACCGGACGCGTTCCGTTTCTCCTGCTCGGCAACGTGCCGTACGAGTGGACCGCGCTTGCCCCGTTCACCACGCGCGCCTTCGAGCCCGGCTGCGCCCCGGAGCTGCGCTTCGCCGAGGCGGTGCAGATCGCGATCAAGCTGCTGCGCCTCCTCGACACGGCCCGCTCCGACTTCGGCGTCTACCACTTCGACATGAAGCTGGAACACGTCGCCTGGCGCGAGGGCAGCCTGATCGTCATCGACTGGAACTGGTCGCAGGTGCTGGAGCCCGGCCTCCAGGAGGGCGTGCTCTACCAGGACCTGCGCCGCCTCTTCATCCGCGTCCTCTACCCCCTCCTCACCGGCCGCGACATCGAGGGCAACGAGCCGTCCACCGTCTGGGGCCGGATCGGCGACCCGGGCCTCTACCCCGACCCGTTGACCGGCCTGCTGCCGTTCACCAATGTCGAGCGCCTGGTCGACCGGCGGCTGCGACAGTGGCTCAGCCGTGGGTTCGAGCACCCGGAGCGTGCGTTCCCGACACACGGAGTGGCAGCGGACGAGCTGGCAAACTGGCTGGCCAGCGCCGAGCGCGAGCAGCCGCTCTGGCCGAAGCTCGACATGATCGCCGCCCGCTGCTCGGAGATCGAGAACGAGCTGCTCGGGCTCAGCGAAGAGATCCGCCTCCTGCGCAGCGAGGCCCGTGGCAAGCTCGGCCCGAACGACGAGCAGTTCACAGCCGAGCTCGCACGACTCACCCAGGGCCTGAATCGGTTCCGCGTGGCGCGGCCCGTTGCCGTTACGCACACCTACCGCATTCGCCCCGACATGTTCCCGTGGACGTATGGCAACAGCTCGGATCCGACGAGCTAAGGAGAACCCGGATGGCTGCAACCCCCAACTCGGCGCTCGCGACGCTCGTCGACAGCGTTGCGGATGCCTTTCGCCAGGGCGGTGAGGTCGGCGCCCGCACGGTCCTCCTCCACTTCCTCGAGCAGCCGGCCGCCGTCGCCAACCCGGCCCTCAGCAGCCAGGCGCGCGAGTACTACGCCGAGATCCGCGAGCTGGCCCTCGCCCTCGAAGTCGCCCGTGCACGCAACGACGGGCTGGCCGTGGACAACGCCGTCGCCACGTTCCAGTATCGCCACGCCGGCGACCCGGTCCTCAGCTCGGCGGCGGACCGGCTGAGCGGCCGTCAGACCCTCCCGACCGTCCTGGTGGGCGACGCGCCCTGGACCACGTCGGACACGCCGACCATCGCCCCGACGATGTCCGCTCCCCCGCGCGAGGCAACCCAGTTCCAGGACGCGCCCCAGCTCCGCGACGCTACCCAGTATGGCGGCGCGACCCAGTTCCGCGAGCCAACCCAGCTCCACGACGCCACCCAGTTTCGTGACGCGTCCCAATACCACGAGAGCACCCAGCAGCTCCACCAGCGAGGCATCGCGTCGGACTGGGCCGGCGCGGCGCTGAACGGCGGCCCAGCCGGGGCACCCCAGGTGCCCGCTCCTGCTGGACCACCGCCGAACGGCCCGGCCGCGCCACAGCGGGCGGCCAGTCCGGAGCTGACCCGCGCCTTCAACGAGGCCGACGAAGCACTCGAATACGGCGAGCTGCGCGAGGCGCTGGAGGCGATCAGCCACGCCGTCCGCGAAGACCCGAGCCACCCGCGTATCGCCGAGCTGCTGAACAACCTGCTGGACCGCGCCCCAGACCTCGCCGGTCAGGTCCGCAACCTCCTGGAGCTTGTCGAGCCTCGCCTCGGGCCGGATGGCGAAGAGGTGCTGTTCCGCGCACGGCAGGGGTTGATGGCGCCCGGTGACGGCTGGGCCGAGTCGCCGGGCGCCCGGGCCGCCGCCCGCCCGGCGCCGATGCCCGGACCTGTGCCAATCGTGCCGCCGTCGGTACCCCCGCCACCCCGCACGCCGCCGCCAACGCTCCCTCCTGGATTCGGAGCCGCGCCGGCCACCCCGCCGAACGGTGGCGTGGCGCCCGGGCCATCGTCAGGCCCGCATAATGGACCGGCCTTCGGCCAACCGCCGTACGGAGCTGGTCCGGCGACGCCGCTGCCCGGCGCGCCCACCTTCGGCGCACCGACGCCGCCCCCGACCCCTCCGCCCATGCCCCTGGCCGACGACCCACGTATGGACCAGATCTGGCAGCAGGCGATGGGTCACCTCGATTCCGGCCGCATCCCGGACATGATTCGCCTGCTCCGGATGATCCCGTTCGGGGACCGCCACTACGAGCCAGCCCAGTCCTACCTGGAGATCTACCGGCCGGACGACACCGAGATGCAGCGCGTCGCCGTCGAGCTGGCACGGCTGATCGTCCAGCACGTCGGCACGCTCGTCAACCTCGGCGACCCGGCCTCGCTGGCCGAGATCCGCGACCGGATGCTCGCCGCCCGCAAGCTGATCGACGACTACAACTTCGCTCATCCCGACCGCCCGATGAGCCACCCGGCCAAGATCGACGAGTGGGAGGAGATCGCCCTCAAAGGTCTACAGGGCTGGTCGGCCTGGGAGCGCGCGCAGTGGGCGCTCAAAGCTGGCCTGCCGAGCGAAGCCCTGGCCGCCTTTCTGGAGTTCCAGCGCCTGGAGCCGAACCGGTCCACCCTCCCGAACGCCCTGGAGCTCCGGCGCAACGTCGACAACCTCGCCAACGCCCTCGCGGTGGCCCAGCGGGTCCAGGCGAACGGCGTCGGCGTCGAGCTCGCGACGCTCGGCGTCAGCCCGGACGCGCTGAACGAAGCGGCCCAGATGCTGATCGCCTGTGTCGGCACGGCGATGGTCCAGGCCCAGACCGACGCGGCGCGCCCGCCGGAGCACGGCCTGCGCGTCACGACCCAACACCTCTCGATGCTGGAGCAGTATCGCGACCTGCTCCAGGTCGGCATGCAGCTGCTCGACCTGAAGCCGCGGGCGATGGCGCTCCGTCAGCTCGTGCTCGACCCGACGACGGTCGGCCGCGACTACGAAGGCTTCCTGACCTCGACCGACGCCCTGGTGCAGTCGGTCTGGCGGTACGCCGGCTCACCGTACCCGTCCCTGCGCGACCTCTGCGGCGGAGCAGCCGAGTACGCTCGCAACGTCCTCGAAGGCGAGGCGAACACCCTGATCGCGGCGGCGGCGCGAACCGGCCTGCCGGACGGCCCGTTCATCGTCTTCCTGAACCACGCCCACACCCTGCTCCAGAAGGCCACCCAGCTGGAGCTCAGCGGCCAGCGCCTGGACCGTTCGGTCGATCCGCGACAGGCCCGCACCCAGTCCATCCGCGACGCGGCCAAACGGATCGACGATCTCCGGCGAAACCGCTCCCTGCGCAACTTCTCGGTTCGCGTCTTGCAGCCGATCGCCGTCGTGGTCGGGGTTTGCGCCCTGCTCGGCTCGCTGTTCGTGTTCTCGGACACGATCAACAAGCCGATCAAAGACGCCGTCGCCACCGCCTTCCCGGAGCCAACCGCGACGCCGGTCCCGCCCGCCGAGTACCCGGTCGAGGCCGAGGACTCGCGAACGCTCCAGAGCCCGCCGGCGTGCGCGTACGTCAACCAGTTCAACGTCTGCAACGACGCGGACGGCGCGCGCTTCCTGGAAAAGTGGACCGACCTGAAATGGTACTTCGGCCTGCCGATCTCGCCGAAGCTGATGGACCGCCCGAACGTCTGGGTCCAGTACTTCGAGAACGGGCGGCTGGAATTCTACGCGCTGGACGCCAAAGACCCGGTCAAGTTTGGCAACCTGGGCGACGACCTGCTGAAGCAGCCAGACTACGCGCAGATCGTGACGGACCTCGGGAAGCGCCGTCCGATGGGCTCGGTGCCGGGTGTGTTCCTGCCGGCGCAGCAGATCCACATTGCGCCAGAGTTCGTGGACACCTACAACCGCTACACCGAGCAGCTCTACGGTTTCCCGGTCCTCGAAGCGGCTGTGGAGGAGCGCGACGGCAAGCAGATCCGCGTCCAGTGGTTCCAGCGAACCCGGATGGAGGCCGAAGTCGAATCGACGCCCAATCCGAACCGCAAAGTCCAGTTCACCCCGATCGGCCGTGAGTACCTGCTGAAGGTGCTTCACATGAAGCCCCGTCCGTAGTCGATCGTGATCCCGGTGCCGACATGACCAGCGCGATGACCGTTCCCTGCTCGGTCTGCTCGTCCCCGATCGGCGAGCAGCCGATCTGCGGGCGGTGCGGCGGGCCGGTGGTCGGCGCGATTCTCGGCGGCCGGGGCCGCTATCGACTCGACCAGCTGGTCTGGGCCGGCACGCGCGTCTCGACCTGGCGCGCCACGGACCGTACGACGGTCTCGCCGTGCCTGCTCGCGATCTATCAGCCGCTCGACGTGAGCGAGCACACAGCCCTCGCCAGCGGAGCCGGCCGCTTGCTCGCGCTGGCGTACCCGCGCCTGCCGGTCATCCGCGAGATGTTCGCCGAGCGCGTGGGCGACCTGTTCGCCGTCGTCTTCGAAGAGTCCGCCGCGACGGCCCTCCGCGTGCAGGTGGCAAGCAGCGGACCGCTCGCGGTGACGGCGGCGCTGCGTCTCGCCAACGAAGCCACTGAGGCGCTGAGCTACCTGGCGTCGGTCGGGCTCGGCCACGAGGACGTGCGGCCAGAGCTGCTCGGCCTCGACCCGCAACGCGGCGCAATCTTCCTGACCCTCACGCTCCCCTGGGCCGGAAAGGCGGCACTGCCGGGCGCAACCCCACGTCAGCCCGACCCCTACCTGCCGCCGGAGCTCGCGCCCGGCGCGGCCTCGACGGTCAGCGCGACGTCCGCGAGCGTCTACGCCCTGGCCGGCTGCGTCAGCTATGCGTTGACCGGCTGGGATCCGCCCGCCGAGCCGGGCCGCCCATTCCACGCGGCCGCCCCCGCCACCCTCGACGCTGGCATCGTCCAGTTGCTGGCACGATGTCGGGCAGCCGACCCGAATCTGCGGCCAGCGCTTCCCGAGCTGCGACACGCGCTGACGGCGACGCTGGCCGGTCGCCCACTCGCCGACAACCCCATCGCACGGCCGGGGGAGGGCCTGATGTCCCAGCCGTCATACCCGGGTGATGACACACGGCCCACGTTTGACCTGCACAACGGGGTCACCGGTGACCTCCGTCAGGCGGGCCGCGCCGTCGATTCAGGCGTCGATCCAGGCACCCAGCCAGCGCCGGCGGCTCCACCTGACCTCAGCGCGTATGGCGGCGTCACGGGTCCGACCGCCCCGTGGCTGACCGGGATGTACGGGCGCGGCACGCCCGCCGAGCGAGGCCCGTCTACGCCGCTCCCCAACGGCACGCCTACAGACGCCCGCGAGACGATGCTCCAGACCGGCCGCGAGCTAGAGGCACGTGGGGATCTCCACGGCGCACTGCTGCTCTACCGTCAGGCGCGGCAGTCGATGGCCGGCGGCGACGAGGCGGCCTACGCCCTGGATGCCCACATCGACCGGGTCGAGGCGAGGATCGCGTCGCTCCAGATGCCAACCTGGGGTGGCGGCGCATCGGCCGGCGGCCCGCCGGACATGCGGCTGGCCCTCCTGCCGCCGGTTCAGCATCGCCCCTGGTCGCCCGTTCCGTGGATGATAGCGGGCGTGCTCGGGCTCGTCGTCCTGGTCGGCGGGTGGATCTTCGTGGCCGGCACGCCGTCATGGCTCAGTCGTGACGGGTCGCCGCGGGAGGCGACGCGGCCAGCGCCAACCGCCACCCCCGCCGCGCGGATGGTCGAGCCGGCGGTCCCGAACGGCGGCGCTGGCGTCGGCGGAAGCGCGCCTGCTATTCAGACGCCCGCCATGCTGATGGAGCAGGTACCGGCCCTCCGCGCCGCCGGCGACTTCGACGGCGCGCTCAAGATGTTGGACCGGATCAAGGGCGTCGATCCCAGCGTCTCCGGGCTGGACGAGCAGCTGTATCAGACCCACATGGCGTACGCGAAGGCACTGCTGGAGCGCGGCGACCACGACCGCGGCCTCGCGGAGTACGGCGCGGCGCTGGCCCTGCGCCCTGGCGACGCCGACGCTCAGGCCGGACAGCGCCTCGTCAACCTCGTGCGGAACCGCGACCGCATGGAGGCGAACTGGGGGAAGAACGACGACGTCGCCCTCGAAGCGGCCGAAGCCAACTTCGCCATCGACCCGGACTGGAAAGGCGGCAATGGCACGGAGGGTGACAATCGGTCGAAGCTGTACGCGCTCCTCGTGACGCGCGCGGACCGCCTCTGGGCCGCCGGATCGAAAGACGCCGCCAGGGCAACCCTCGAACGGGCGCGCACGATTCAGCCCGATGGCCCCGAGGCTGTCGCGCGGTTCAACGAGTGGTTCGCCACGCCGACTCCGGTTCCTCCGACTCCGACGCCACGACCGATCGTGCCCACACCGGCGCCAGCGCCGCCTCGGCCGGCTCAGGCCCCGAGCAATCCTCCTCCCCAGCAAGCAGCCCCGCAGGCGGCCCCGAAGCCGACCAGTCCACCGGTGATGGCGACGCCAGCTCCGGCCGGTCCGGCGCCCGCGCGCGTGGTGACGCCGCTGACCACCGGACCGTCAGTTTCGAGACCGGGCAGCGGGCGGTGAACCGTCACCCGGGCGGCAGACCATGACGACGCCGGACGACCTCCAGTTGCTGGCGGACAGCCCCGGTGTGCCCGACCGGGAGGCTTCGGCTGCGCAGCCGCCGCCGAGTGTGACCGGCTCGGAGTCCAGCTTGCCCGCGCAGCAGGACCCCGCTCCGAGCTCGACGCCGTCCGCGCCGGACGCGGTCGTCGTGCGGGTGCCCACTGCGGCCGAGCTCGGCATCCAGCACCAGGCGCACGGCCCATTCACCTGGCGCTGGACCTACCAGCGATCTGCCGACAGCCAGAAGTCCGGGGCCGTTGGGCAGGACTACCTGACCTTTCAGTACGGCGACGACGCCTTCACGTTCGCGCTCTGCGACGGCGTCGGCCAGTCGTACTTTGGCGACCTGGCGGCAAGCCTGCTCGGCGACTCGCTGGCCGCGTGGCTGTGGCACTCGCCCTGGGAGGCGCCGGGGCTCCGTCGAGACGACGATCTGCGCGATGCGGTCAAGGTGGAGCTGGCGCGCTACCTGGCGACGCTGGTGATCGCGGGCACCGAGCGAGTCCAACAGCACCAGTTGCCGGACGACCTGCAGCCGATGCTCCGGACCGTTCTCGAACAGAAGCGCGCCGAGGGCAGCGCCGCGACCTTTGTCGCCGGACGGCTCGACGCGGCGTCCGAGACGCTGCCGAACGGACGGATCGTGCTGGTCTGGACCGGCGACTCGCGCGTACGGCTCTGGAACGCGGATGGCGAGTTCACCGCCGGCCTCGAAAACACGTTCGTCGCGGGTGCTGGCTGGTCGACGCGGCTCGGGCTGGTGGGCGACGGCCCGCACGTCCTGATCGGCCCGCTCCACGATCCACTGACCCACCTCTCCGTGTACTCGGACGGTCTCGCCGGCCTCAACACCTGGGATCGGCCCTTGCTGGACGCCGAGCTTCAGGACCGCGTCGCCGAGGCCCAGGCATCGCCAACCAGCGACGACATCGCCTTGCTCGACGTCTGGCTCAATCCGCGAGCCTCGCGACCGTCGCCACCATCGACGGCTCGAACGGCGCCGCCCGTCGAAACAGCCGGCGCCCCGGCGCCGATCCAGGCGATGCCGCTAACGGACGACATCGACGACGCGTTCGAGCCGGTCGAGGACGAAGCGCCGACGCTGCGGACCCGCCGCCCGCGCCGGTTCGAGCTGACCGACGAGGACACCCGGTCGGAAGCAGAAGACCTCCGGGCAGATGACGACCTCGTCGATCGTACGGGCCGCCCCACCTCGTGGGCACGCCAACCAGAGGCACGCAGGCCGCGACGGCGAGGCGGGCCGTCGCTCCAACTGGTCGTCGCCGTGCTCGTGCTCGGCATCCTGTTCGGGCTGATCTTCGGCCTCGGCGTGGCGTGGCTGTTCGGGTACAGGATCATCTGAGACTCGCGTGGAAGCACTATCATGGGTCCGATCCAGGAGAGGCAGATCACGGCCATGACGCAGCACACGCAGGGCGTTCGCGGGCGGGTGTAGACGTGTATCGCGCCATCGTCACCGTTCAGCGCTACGGCGATCCAGCGTCGCACGACCTGGAAGTGCCCGCCGAAATCGGTGCGTCCGAGCTCGCGGCGACGATCGCCAGCGCCATGGGCTGGGACGAGCCGGGTGACGGCCAGCGCGTCGTCTTCGAGATCGAGGCGCTGCCACCCGGCCGGCGCCTCGCCCACGACGAGACGCTTGCCAGCGCCAACGCCTGGGATGGCTCGTGGCTGGTGCTCCACCAGATCGCCGTCCACCGTCAGCCCACGGCTGCGCCCAACCTGCCCGTGTACGATGGCGTCGCAACGGACGTTCAGGCGCCGGCTGGCACCATCTGGGAAGCGCCGACCGCCGGCGATGGCGGCCCGCCCACCAATGCCGGCGTGCACCGTGACTCACACGCGCCGTCAGACACCGCCACGACGGCGCCGGCGGACGGGCTGCGTCCGGCCTCGAACCCGCCCTCCGGTCCTCCGTCATTCGACGAGACGTATCTGGTACTGCCAGAACGGATGCCCGCGATTCCGTCCGGGCTGCTCCGACAGCCGCCAGCGCCGCTCGTGCCGCCCGCCGACCTCCCCAACGTCACGACCTCCCCAGCATCAGCGCGCCAGCCGCCCGCGCCATCGCCTACTGTCGATCCGGTACCGTCAGCCGCCCCGGCGCCGACGACTCCCCTCCCGGACGTGCCGTCGAGCCCGCTGGTCGGCTGGCGCCGGGTGTCGCCCGACACGCGAGCGGACGCCGGCGTGCCATCGGCTGCGGAGCTGCCACGCCCGCGACCCGGCGCTGACGGCCCGCTCAGGGGCTGGTCCCAGTTGCCGCCAGCCCCCAGACGCCCGCCGTCAGGCGCGGCGAGTGGGGACGAATCACCGCAACCGTCCTCCGACGAGGACAAAGCGCCACCACTGCCTGACTCGACAGTCGAACTATCAGATCGGAGCGCGCCATGAGTGACGCGGCGGAGAGTGCTGCCCGAGCGCTGATGGAAACCGGCCGCGGCCTCGCACAGGCTGGCAACCTCGAGGCTGCGCTCGCGGTCTTCCGGCAGGCCCACCTGCTCGCGCCACCCGGCAGCAGCCTGCAGCTCGCGCTGGAGCACGCGATCGAGCGGGCCTCTGGTGGCAAGCCGCCACAGCAGGGCACGGCTCCCCGCACATCGCCGCCGATGCCGCCCACAAAGCCGCTTTCACCACACAGCAGCGGTCAGGGACCTACCAGCGGCCCGCCGACGCCACCGACCGTGGCCCATCCGCAGACCGGCGTGTTCGTGACGATGCCGACCCAGAGCGCTACTGGCCCGTCGTCCACGCAGATGATGCCGCCCAGACCGCGGCCCACCTCGACACTGCCCGTCGGGTGGCCGCCCGCGCCCGGCCAGACGGTCCCTCCTACCCAGCAGGTCTATCCATCGGCGCGTGCCTGGAAGCCCGAGATGTCGGCGCCATCGCGGAGCCGCCTCCTCCTCTCGCTGATCGGCGTCACGGTCGCCGCCGGAGTGGTCCTCTTCGCCGTCACGCGACTGTTCAGCGCCGACCTGAACCGCCTCGCGGATCTGCTGCTGCTTGGCGGCGCACTCGTCTTTCAGCCGATTCGGAACGCCGTCCTGGCGACGATCCTCGGGCTGGTCCAGGTCTGGCGCCTCCGGGATCGGTTGCCCGGCGACCATCGCCTGCACTTCGTGCTGTACGCCACGCTCGGCGGGCTCGTCGGCGGGTTCGTCGGCGGCCTGTTCGGCGACCAGAGTATCAAGCCGTCCAACGCGCTGGTGGCGGCCACCATTGGCGTCACCATCGGCGGGATCGCTGGCGGCCTCTCGGCGTTCTTGCAGGGCCGCCAGTTGCCCGACTTTCGGCGCGGCGCTCGGTGGCTCCTCTTCAACCTGCTGAGCTGGGCCATTCTCTGGGGGAGCGGCTACGTCCTGGGAGCGCTGTTCGGCGATACGGCCGGGGTCGCAGCCGCCTCCGGGTTCATCGTGCTCGGCACCGGGCTCGCCCTGACTGGTTTCCTGTACCTGTCACCCGAGCTGGAGTACTGAGAGGCCAGCGGGATGGTGCCACGCACGCTCGGGCCGTACGAGGTCAGGCAGACGTTTGGCGAGATCGGCCTCGGGACCGCCTACCTGGGCGCCCACGTCGCCACCCGCCAGCCGTGCACGCTCGTGCAGCTCTCGCCGCGACTGGCAGCCGACCGGGCATTCGTCCAGCGGCTGCGCGACGCAGCGGCCGGCCCGCCCCTGGCCCATCCGCACATCGTGGACGCGCACGGCCTGGAGGAGCTCGACGGCACGCTCGTGCTGGTCGCCGAGGAGCTGGACGGACGAACCCTCCGCGACCTCCTGCGCGACGACGGTCCGCTGCCGATCGATCGGGCGCTACGGTTGCTGCGCCACCTGAGCGCCGCGCTCGACGCCGCGCATACCCGTGGTGTCTTCGGCTGGGCGACCACCCCCCCGAACGTCGTCGTCACTCCGGATGGCGACGCGCTGCTCGCCGACCTGGGCTTCGGACGCGCGGCTTCCATCGCACTGGCGCCGCACGGCGGCAGCGTCTCAGGGCAGACTGGACGGCTGGCTGTCGACGGCGATCTTCGGATCTTCGGGATTCTGGCGCAGACCGTGTTGAGCCGCCAGACCCGAGAGTCGGTGAACGGGCCAGACGCCTCACCCACTTCGCTCCGCGCCAGCGACGCCTGGAACGTGCAGGCTGCACTGACCCTGCTGACGCGCTTGCAGGCCGGCGATCCCGACACTCGCTTCACCACGGTCAGCGCGCTGGCCGACCGCCTGGAGCGCGAGCTACGCAGCGCCGGCGCGTCCGTCACGACAGCATGGACCATCGGGCAACCAGACGCCACGTCCTATCAGCCGGTCGTCGCAGAACCTGCCTCCGAGGCCCGGCCGACGACGCTGCCGAGGAGCGACGCCCACACGCAGATCGCCCTGACAGCCTGGCGGACGCCGCCATCTGAGCCGCCGCCACACGACGGGTACGCGCCCATGCCGACCCAGGTGTCCGACCCGGCGTTCGCCCGGGCTGCCAGATCGCCGCTGCCGGCCACTGGCGAGTCGAGCGAGACGGACCGCCTGGCCTTCCTGCCGGTCGAGCCGCGCCCCGCCGTCAGCACTCTGACCTGGGCGATCGTCGGCGCCAGCCTCACGCTGATGCTGGCGGTGATCGGATTCGTCGCGCTCGTCCAGGTGTCGCACCCGGCGCCGCCGCCCGAGCCGGCGGTAGATCTGACCCCGACACTGGACGTCGGTCGTGCGTCGGTGCTCTCGCCACCGCAGATCATCGTGGTCAGCGGGTCGCCGTCGGTGGACGCGCCGACGGCTGCAAGCGGACCGCCCGCGAGCGCCGCCGACTCGCCGACCGCCGTGCCCCCGGCCCCGACCGAAACCGCGCCGGCCCGCGCCGAGCGCGAGGCGCCCGAGCGGTTGAAGCAGGCCGGCGCGCTGATCGAGGGGGCTACTCCAGACCCCGCGCAGGCGCTCGCGATCCTCGACGACCTGGACCGGAGCCTGCCGCCCGAAAGCGCGCAACGCCAGGGCATCCCTGAGCTGCGCTACCGGGCGCTCATCATGCAGGCGCAACGCCAGCTACAGGCATCGCTCGCCTCACTGGATCTCGGCCAGATCCAGCAGGCGCGCGACCTGTTCGCCAAAGCGCTCGAAATACGCCCGAACGACGAGGCCGCGACGCGGGGCCAGCAGGACGTTCAACTGGCCGAGGCGCGCGTCCAATACGAGCGGATCTACGGCACCGGCAGCCTGGACGACCGCCTTCGCCTGCTGGAGCAGATCTACGCCGCGCGGCCAGAGTACGATGGCGCGCAGTGGCTGGTGAGAGACAAGCTGTATGCCGAGCTGCTCAATCGCGCCGACCAGCAGTGGGCGGCTGGCGAGCGCGACGGCGCCCGGGCCGCCCTGGAGCGCGCCCGCCAGGTGCGTCCAGACGGGCCGGAAGTGGTCCAGCGCGAGGCGTCCTGGTTCCCAACTCCCACGCCGACTCCGCGACCGGCGCCGGTCCAGCCGGCGCCGCAGCCGAAGCCCCAGCCCGTGCAGCCAGCACCTCGACCGCAACCGGCGCCCCAACCGGCGCCCCAGCCCGCCCAACCGGCGCCCCAGCCCGCCCAGCCGCGCCCGGTCCGCATCCCCGGCCAGCCGGTCTGACGACGCCGGGCCTGCCAGGGCGGCGTTGTCAAGCAGGCGCCTCCTACCAGGACTGGCGCGGCGGCGGGGCGATTGGCAGCCCGGACAGCCCGGACATCTGGAACCCGAGCGACACCAGCTCAGGGCTCTGACCCGGCAGCATCATTAGGGCGCCGGACTCCAACTGATACCCCTCGGCGCGCAAGCGGTCGCGATACGTCTCCGGCAGCGGCGACGACATGGCGCGCAGACGGCGGGCGTAGTCGCCGCTGAGCGGGGAGTCAGGAAAGATCCCCCGCCACTGGCGAACGTCCTGGATGGCGCCCGGCACGATGTTGTCCGACAGGTAGATGTTCTCCACCAGGACTGGGCCGTCCGCGACCCGCATCTGCTGGATGCGCCGCACGACCGGCTCCGGGTTTTCGCCGGTGCTCTCGCCGTCCGTCAGGTGGCAGACCAGTGGGGCCGGGCAGTGCGCGACGCTCGCGAGCTCCGACAAGAGGATCTGCTCCGCTACGGCGAACGCCTTGGCCGTCGCGGTCAGCCGCATCGGCACCAGGTCTGGCACGCCGAGGGTCGCCAGGTAGTCAATGCCCTTGACGCCGTCGAGCAGGTCGTACGGCTCGTCACTGTACGCGATCATCGCGATTCGGTATCGCGAGGCGATGCTGGCGCCTTTCGTGGATCGGTAGATCAGCTTGCGGATGACTTCGCTCAGCGCGTCGGTCAGCACGTCGATGCGTCGCATGTTGCCCAACTGCAAGTTCATCGACCCGCTGACGTCGAGCAGGTACACGATCAACGCGGGAGTATCGGCTGTCGCGAGAACCTCGTACGCCATGATCCACAGTGCCCCAACGCGACGCTCGCTCGCTGGCTTGTGTGGCGAGTATAGCCGCGCTCGGCCCTGCTGTCTACCGAGGGTCTTCGCTACGCTCTGTGCCAGTTTCGGTGCAATGTGCCCGCGTGTACAGCGCGAGCGTGCGCGATCCGGTATGGTTAGCACGCCGCGCGCGGGATCGGACGCGGCAGGCAGGTCGTCCCTTTCGGCCCGCCGGGTACGTTCACTTTTCGTCACTGGCCCGCGCCACGCGAGCGCTACGCGACCGCGCGGGCCTGCCGTACGTGACTGCCGAGATGCTCGGTCCTTCGTGGAAGCAGCCGCACGCCCAGTGTTGGCGGCGCGGCACCAGTGAAACAACGGGAGAGTTGTGGGAATGAGCAAGCATGGTTTTGGTGAGGTCCTCGTCAGGGAAGGGATTCCGCAGGGTGCCGCTTCGAGCGCGCCGGCCACCTTCCCGCTCGGCCTCCAGGGTCAGTGGCAGACCGGCGACACGCTGGAGCGGCTCGCGGTGATCCGGGCCGACCTTGGCGCTGGCAACGTCCAGGCGGCAATTCGCGGCGCCCACTTCGTCGGCGGCGACAGCGCGCGGCGCGGCCATCGGCGGGTGGCGAGCCTGGTTCGACACGCCGTTCGCGGCGCTCGCCTCGGCCTCCTGCACGGAGCTGGCGAGCTGCTGGTTCAGGCGGAGCGCGAGCTGACCTCGGACCGCTAACGGCGCGGGCCACACCCGTCCGGATCAGATCCGCACATCACATTTGGAGGAGCGCCCCGGTTCGCCGGGGCGCTCTTTTCGTTGCGGCCCCTCACATGACCCCCTGTCGTCCGTGTCGATGTCGCGTGCAATCCGAGCGCCGACGGTGTCTCGATACGGTATACTCTCAGCTTGTCCGCACCTCGGAAGTGTGTCGGACGCTGGCGGCTCGTTCTGGAGTCGCCACCTTTCTGCCCTCGCGTCGCTGGACCGCGCACACGGTCGAGAAGATCGGCGGAGGGCAAGCCCAGAGGAAGGAGTGTGCACGTGCGCGACTATGAGCTGATGGTGGTCCTCAGTCCGGACCTTGACGAGGCCGGGGTGGATGCCACCACCGAGCGCCTCAGCACGCAGATCGGCGGGCGAGGCGGCGAGGTCGTCGATCTCCAGAAGTGGGGACGTCGGCGGCTGGCGTACCCGATCGCGAAGCACCGCGACGGGTTCTACACCGTGGCGAAGCTGAAGATTTCGCCCGAGGACGCCGAACCGCTGGAGCGGTCCTTGCGTCTCAACGAGTCAGTGATTCGTCACCTCCTCGTCCGGCTGGACGAGGAGTAAGGCAGCAGAGGGAAGCGGGCGATGCTCAAGGCGACGTTGATCGGCAACCTCGGCAACGACCCAGAGATGAAGTACTCGGCGAACGGCGCACCGTTCTTGCGCTTCAACGTGGCCTCGAACTACCGCACACGGACCCCCGAGGGCGAGTGGCAAGACCGCACCGAATGGGTCAGAGTGACGTTCATTGGGCAGCGCGCCGAATCGCTCGGACAGTTCCTGCACAAGGGCAGCCGAGTGTACGTCGATGGTCGCCTTGAAGCCCGCCCGTGGTCCGACCAACAGGGTCAGGTCCGGGCTGGCCTGGAGATCGTCGCGACCGACGTACAGAATCTCACCACTCGCGCGGAAGACGAAGGCCGTGCTGGCGGTGGATTCGGTGGCAGTGGCGGCTACGACGCCGGCACGGACCGGCCGGCTCCTCGCGAGCGCGCCAGCAGCTCCGCGCCTTCGCGGCCTGCGCCGCGCCAGCAGTCCGAGCCGGTGGACGACGGCGACCTCGAAGACCTGCCCTTCTAGCCCAGGCCGTTCGGGCGTTCAGACAACGACAGATCGCGCGACGCGCCGCCTTCTACGGCGCGTCGAGTCAACGGAGTAGAAAGCATGCCAGCCAGGAAGCCAGGTGGTGGCAGTGGTGGCGGCGGCGGCCGGGGTGGTCGTCGCGGCGAATACGCGCGGAAGTACCCGCCACGGCGGAAGGTCTGTACCTTCTGCGTGGACAAGGTCAGCTACATCGACTACAAGGACATCTCGCGGCTGCGACGCCATCTCTCCGAGCGCGGCAAGATCGAGCCGCGCCGGAAGACTGGCACCTGCGCACGCCATCAGCGTGCCCTCGCGGTCGCCCTGAAGCGAGCGCGCCACGTCGCGCTGCTGCCGTACACCGCCGAGCACATCCGGATCAGCGGCATGGTGCTCCGCTCGCCGGACGACCGTCGCCCGTCGGATCGTGGGCCGCGCTTCCAGCGCCCCGAACAGGCTCCGGCAGCGGTCGCGACTGACGGCGCCACGGCGCCGGCTGAGGCCGCGGCGGCCACCAACGGCACGCACACTGACGGCGCCGTCGAGGCCCCTGCCGCCGAGGCGACAGCTGTCGAAGCACCGGCAGTCGAAGCAGCTCCGGCCCCCGAGCCGGCTGCGACGGCCGGCGAGTAGTCGTCATCGGCATCCCCGGGGAGACCGCCCGCTGGGCGTCGCCCCGGGGATTCCTCATCTGACGTACCGAGATGCCAGCAGTCCGCCATCGCCCACCATCGCGGAGCAAGAGCGCGGCCGTTCGTCTCGCCGCGCTCTATCCGTCGCGGCGCCAGATTCGGAAGTGGAACCGCGAACGCCGCACTCACCGCCTGTTGATCGGCGGCGCGATCGGCGTGGTCGCGCTTGCCGTACTGATCCTGGCGTTCGGCTACCTGCGCGAGAACGTCTTGCGTGCCTCCGAGACCGCCGCCGTGGTGAACGGCGAGACGATCACGATGGCCCAGGTGCTCGAGCGTGTCAAGCCGCGGGCCGCCGCGCTCGACGCCCAGGCCCGGTTCTACCAGGCCCAGGGCCAGGCGCAAGCTGCCGCCCAGATCTCCGTCCAGCGCTCTGGCCTGCCGGATCAGGTGCTCGACAACATGATCGAGGAGAAGCTGGTCTCGGCCGAGCTCGCCAATCGTGGCCTGGCGGTCTCGACGAACGAGGTAGACGACGGCATCCGCAAGGACATGGCCGAGCAAGATGCGCTGGCCCACCCGACGCCCGCGCCGACGCCGGCGCCGTCCCCGGCTGGCGAGGCATCCCCGAGCCCGACCATGACCCCGACCGCCGGCCCGACCCCGACCTCGACCGCCGTGCCGACCCTCACGTCCGACGACTTCGACTCGGTCTACCAGCGCTTCCTGCAGCGCGCCAACCTGACCGACGAAGCGTACCGCGAGTTGAAGCGCGCCGAGCTGGAACGGGACAAGCTCCAGAAGAGCCTCGGCGACACGGTGCCGAAGACCGAAGAGATGGTTCACGCCCGCCACATCCTGGTGGACAACGACGACAGCCTGCAGCAGGCTCAGCAGAAGCTGGCCGAGGGCGTCCCGTTCGACCAGGTGGCGAAGGAGCTCTCGACGGACACCGGCACCCGCGACAAGGGTGGCGACCTGGGCTGGTTCCCCCGCGGCCAGATGAATGCCCCGTTCGAGGCGGCGGCCTTCTCTCAGGCAATCGGCGAGATCGGCCCGCCGGTCCAGTCCCCAAACGGCACCCACATCATCCAGGTGCTCGAAAAGGACCCGAATCACGAGCTGACGCCCGAGCAGATCGAGGGGAAATCGTCTCAGGGGTATCAGTCCTGGTATGCGGGCGTGCGCAACGGCGACAACGTCAAGAACCAGATGACGCCAGAAGGTCGCACCTGGCTGTTGCGGCAGGCTGCGAAGGCACCGCGCCCGTCCTGATCGGGGGCCCCGGTCGGTCGAGCCTACAGTTCAGGACGGGCTGACCGCGTGCCTCGGCACCAGCGCGAGCACTCTCCTGAGATCTGCCTGGCGGTACGGCTTCGACAGCACGGCCAGCAGGCCGTGGGCGCGCGCCTGCTCGGGCGTGATGCTGGCGCCCCAGCCCGTTGCCAGCATCATCTGAAGGTCTGGATACCGCCCGCGCGCCCGCTCCACCAGCTCCCAGCCGTTCATCGACGGCCCCATGCCCACGTCCGTCACCAGGAGATCGACCGGCTCAGCCTCCAGCAGCTCCAGGGCGGCCTCGCCGCTCGAAGCGGTGATCGCGGAATGCCCCAGGCGGTCGAGCATCGTGGCGAGCATCCGCGCCAGCTGCGGCTCGTCGTCAACCACCAGGCAGCGCAGGCCGGCGGAGTGAGCGGCGCTCGTCGGCGTGGCCGGCGTGACGACAGCGGTTGGCTCGCGCTCTCGAGGTAGTCCCGGAAACGACAACTCGAAGGTCGCGCCCTGTCCCGGCTCTGAGTGAACGGACAGCTCGCCCCCGTGCGCCTCGACGATACCGAACACCGTCGGCAGCCCGAGGCCGGTCCCTCGGTCCCCTTTCGTCGTGAAGAACGGCTCGAAGATGCGCGCCCTGACCTCCTCGGACATCCCGACGCCGCTGTCGCTCACGGTGATGAGCGCGCGGTCGCCCTTGACCTTTGCGCCAAGCTCGATCGTCCCACCCTCTGGCAGTGCGTCCACGGCATTCAGCACGAGATTGGTCAACGCCTCGCGGAGCGCGGACGCGCTGCCGGGCAGTCGAATGTCGCCTTCGACCTCGACGGTCATCTCGATAGGCCGCCCCTCGGCCTGGCTTGCGTCACGCCAGCGTGGCGCCGTCAGCTGCACGACCTCGTAGAGCACGTGGGCCACGTCCACCAGAGGCTCCGACTCGTCCCTGGACGTGCGCACGAAGCTGAGCAACCGCCGCACGGTTTCGCCGCCATCGGACGCGGCGCGCACCATCACGTCCGTCATCTCGCGCAGCCGGTCGAGCGGCAGCGGCTGCTCGTCGAGCGCGTGCTGGAGCAGCTCGCCGTACCCCGCGATCAGCGCCAACGACTGGTTCAGGTCGTGCGCCACACCGCTCGACATCTGGCCGAGCGCCCGCAGCTTTTCGCCGCGCGCCACCCGCTCGTCGCGCTCGCGCTCGCCGGTCACGTCCGTGATCAGGCCGCGCAGGCGGGTGATGCGTCCTTCCTCGTCGGCGTGCGCCGCTCCCTCGATGCGGAGCCAGACGCTTCGACCGTCCGCGGTACGGACTCGGACCTCGCAGGGAATTGACGTCAGCCCTTCCGCGATCCCGACCAGATACTCACGGACACGCTGGCAGTCCTCAGGCGAGGTCCAGCGCGCCAGTGCGTCCGCGTTCGCCATCCACGCGGCTAACGGGTACCCGAGGACGGTCTCCGCGTTCTGACTGACGTAGCCGAAGTGGAGTGAGTGCGGGTCAGCTTCCCAGACGATGGCATCCAGGCCGTCAACCAGCTCGCGGAAGCGACGCTCACGCTCCAGCCGTTCCTGGAGCAGGAGCGCGTTCTCAGCGGCCACCGAGCCCATCTGGGCCAGCTGCACCAGGATCGCCTCGTCCTCATCCGTGAAGTCAGCCGGTGGATCGCCCTCGACACGGTCTGCGATCTCGACAACTCCGAGCATCGTGCCGTCTCGGCTCACGAGCGGAGCGGCCATCCAGCTCCCCACGGCCAGTTGCCCCCCGCCTGCCCGTTCCAGATCCGGTCCAGTCAGCCTGATCGGCCGAAGCTCATCCCGGAGGCGGCGTCGGACCTCCGCATCATCCAACGGAGAGTGAACGCCGCGCTCGCGCGCCTTCGCGTCATACGGCGACGTCGCCACGATGACGTCAGCGCCGGTTGGCACCGCTGCATACGTCGTCCGTGCCTGCCGTGCGCCGATGATCGTGCGCGCAGCCGCGGTCACCTCATGCAAGACGTTGGCGACCGTCCCCGCGACGCTGGTCGCCAGCGCCACGTCGGCCAGCAGGCGCGCCCGCTCGGCGTGCCGCTGCTCGGCCCGGAGCGTCTGCTGTCGCTCCGTGACGTCCAGCGCGACGACGATCCGCGCCGGACGTCCCCGCAGATCGAGATCGTGCACCTGCACTTCGACCTCGATCAGACGACCGTCCTTCAGCCGATGTCGCCAGACACCGGACACCTCACGGACCGCCCGTGGGGTCGCGATGGCATCCAGCAGGGGCGAAACCTCGTCAGGTGGGTGCAGGTCCGTGACCTTCATGCCGAGCAGCTCGTCGCGCCGGTAGCCGTACCTGGCGAGCGCGACGTCGTTGATCTCCAGGAAGAGCAGCGTCTCACGGTCATAGGCCCAGGTTGGCAGCGGGCTGTTCTGGAACAGCAGGCGGAAGCCCCGCTCCGTCTCGAGGTACGCAGCCTGCACGTCGGCCTGGACGGACTGCTGACGGGCCAGCAACCAGTAGACGAACAGCCCGCCGACGAGGACGAACGCGAGGGCCGAGGCGAGCGAGAGACGCGAGACGAGCTCGGGATCGGACACGACGATGCCGATCGCCGCGTCGGCGCCGACGATCCAGACGACGCCCGGCACGATATACCAGCAGACGGCCAGCAAGAACGATCGCAACCCGAAGCTACCCTCCCCAATCCATAACGCGATGGGAAACGACGAGCGGGTGCTCGGCGGGACTAGATCGGGTCGATCGCCGCCATCATGGCCCGAGCTCGGCGCTCCGGGACCAGCAGGCGGGCGCTCCAGACTATCAGCAGCAGCAGGTTGAGCGCCGCGTTCGCGAGCTGGAGCCGCAGCCAGGTCTCCGGCGGCAGCACCGAAAGGCGCCACGCCTCCAGCCCGAAATCGTGGTACGCCATGTTCAGGAAGAGCGTCAGGGAGAGCACGCCGAAAAGCGCCCAGACGAAACGCGAGCGGGGCGTGGCCATAACCAGCAGGGGCAGCACGAAGAAGGCGTGGTTCTCGTGCGCGCGGGTGGTGACCATGAACCAGGCGAACGCCAGATACGCGGCCGTCGCGGAGAGCTCGCCGTCGCGTCCGCGCGGGTTCGTACGCCAGAGGCCGAACGCCATCACCATCAGCGTCAGGCCGGCCGCCGCCTGCCGGTACGTGAGTGGCCCGATCAGCGGCTCGCCGTCCCAGACGAAGTCCGGCTTGCCGCGCGTGACGATCCACCAGACGTTGTGGGCGTTCGCCGAGACGACCTGCATCGTCTCGGCGATGAGGCCCGGCAGCTTGAACAGCTCCGAGAACGTGCCGTACACGATGAATGGGATGCAGGTTGCCAGCGCGGTCAGCCCAGCTACCACCGCGCCCACAACGCTTGTGGACAGTCCGAAGCGCCGCAAGCTGACATAGCCCAGGAACGGCAGCAGCGCCCACGCTTGCGGTTTCGTAGCGGCGGCAAGCCCGATGAACGCGTACCCGACGAGCGGACGGTCCTCCTCGAACCAGTAGATGGCGATCAGCAGGAACATCGCGTGGACCGCGTCCGGCTGACCCCAGTACGCCGCGTCGAAGATGGCGGCCGGGTTCAGCGCATACGCCGCCGTTGCCAGCGTAGCCGGTCCCGATCCGAATCGCCGTTTCAGCAGGGCGAAGATCGCCAGCGCGCAGAGCAGGTGGGGCACCACCGCGACCAGCTTGTCCAGGACGGCCAGCGGCTGGCTCTCCAGCGCCACGTCCATGTCGAACGTGAGATCGTACAGGTGGCGGTACAGCCAGCCGGCCACCCGATACCCGTACATCGTGACGGGTGGGTAGATCGCGGCCGTCTCCGGATAGGTGCCCGAGTACGAGCCGGAGACGCCGTACGTCGCGATCTGGCGCGTCCAGTACTTGTAGTGCAGGACGTCCGAGGCCGGGTCAGATGGGATCGTCAGGACCGCCGCACAGACGACCGTCGCCAGCGCCACGACGGACAGACCTGGAAGCCAGCCACTCCAGCCAGTCGCCGGCGTCCTGCTCGCCGCTGCTGCTCTGCCAGGTGACGAGGCGGCCGGCGCGGCGACCGGCGCGCTCACGGCTTGCGGGCGACGACGACGTTGTGAGCCGCGAACAGGCTCAGCACGGGGTTGGCCTCGACGAGCTGCTCCACGCGCGTCCAGATCGGCATCAGCGCCAGCGGCATGAAGTCAGGCACCAGACCGGTCCTGGCCGCCCGGACTGGATGCAGGCCGGCCATCCGGACCGCGTCCAGCAGCTCCCAGACGCTCACCAGCCGCTCGTCGCCGTGATCCTGAGGCACCCGCTTCATCAGGATCGGCCAGTACGGGTTCAGCGGATTGTGGTCCCAGATCAAGACGTACCCGCCCGAACGGACCACCCGTCCCATCTCGTAGATCGTGTCGGCGACCCGCTCCGGCGTCTCCAGATGGTGCATCGTGGCGACGCTCAGCGACAGGTCGAAGACGCCGTCCCCGAACGGGAGGGCTGTCGAGTACGAGGCGTACACCGCGCCCACGCCGTGATGCTCCAGCGCTTCGGCCAACATCCCGGTCGATGCGTCGCAGCCAACCACGTCGAAGCCAGCCCGCTGAATCCAGCCGGCCAGCGCACCGGTCCCACAGCCGACGTCCAGGACGTTTCCGCCGAACGGCAACAGCTCGCGAACCACGGCCGTTCGCTTGCGCAGGTAGTGCTCCGCGACGTGGGGCTTGAACACCTCGTCGTAGTCGTGGGCGACGTGGTCGTACAGTGCCTGCTGACGGCCCGTGACCGCGTCGGCCTCGCGCGAGAGCAGCAGGACCGGCACGCCGTCCGCCCGACCGTAGCGCTCGCCGCCATTCGGGCAGTGCAGCTCGGCGCCGTCGTCGATCAGGGCGACGCGACAACGCGGGCAGGCCGGTACGATCGGCGTCGAGGTTGTCAGGGTCGGGGCGGTCACGCTGGTCCTCCATCGCGCGCGCGGCGCGGCTTCGTGCTGAGCCAGCTTCGCAATCGGTAGCGTAAGACCAGCCCGATCATCGTCATCCCCAGAAAGAATGCCTTCCAGAAGTCGCCCGTCACCGACGACTCGCCGACGCGCGGCAGGTAGTTGACGGGGATCTGGATCAGCTTCTGGCCGTGGAGCAGCGTCAGAATCATCATCTCCGGCCCGAACGAGCTGCCACCAATCGTGATGTCGGGCTCGATCTCGCGGAGTGCCTGGCGGTGGATCAGCCGCATCGTGCAGCCGACGTCGGTCAGGTTGGTGGAGTTGAACAGGAACTCCATCAGCTTGGCGACGGCCCAGTTGCCCCAGCGCAAGAACAGGCCCATGTTGGCGCCGCGCCAGATGAACATCCTGGCCGTTCGGCTGCCGTACACCACGTCGAAATCGTCGGCGTACGCCAGCAGCTTCAGAATGTCGCGCCCGAGAAACGTGCCGTCCGGCTCGGAGACGATCAGCAGGTCGCCGGTCGCCTCCTTGAAGCCGCGCCGGATCGCGTTCCCGTACCCCTGGCGAGTCTCGAGGATCTCGGTCGCGGCGGTCCGGGCGACCTCTTCTGAGGTACCGGGAGCGGCGTTGTTGTTGACGACGAGCACCTCGTCGGCAACGCCGAGTGCCAGAATGTCCTCGATACTCTGACGGATCGAGTCACGCTCGTTGTAGGTAGGAAGGATGACGGACACTGTCCGACCATGCCACATGGCGCGTATTGTAGGGGCGTCATTCGGAGGGCAACAACGCCTGCCATTCGGTCGTGACAGGAAAGTCCGCGAGGCAGACCTTAGCTGAGCGACTGCCAGCGCCGCTTCCCCTCCACCTGCACGATCCCGCCGAAGCCCGGGTACGGATAGTGGCCGGCCGCCACCCGCAGTCCCTCCTGCTCGATCCGCTCGAACAGCGCCGCCCGCGTCTGAGCCGACAGGACCGGGTCGGTGTCGTACGGCGGCGACCAGTCCGGATGGAGGAGCTGGACCGGCGAGTGGCTGGCGTCTCCCAGGATCAGCACCTTCTCGCTGCCGGATGAGACCAGGATCGACTGATGCCCAGGCGTGTGGCCAGGCGTCGGGACCGTGGAGATACCGGCCGTGATCGACTGAGCCCCGTCGATCAGGTCGAGCAGGCCAGCCGCCTCGATCGGGTCGCCGCAGAGCGCCACGACAGGCCGGTCCGGCTTGACGTCCGGCTGCTGGAAGAACGACCAGTCCGCCCGCTGGACGACGTAGCGGGCGTTCTTGAACGTGGGGACCGGCTTGCCGTCCAGATCCACGGTGTTGCCGCCGATGTGGTCGCCGTGCATATGGGTGATCAGCACCCGCGCGATCTGGTCGGGGCTGACCTCGGCCCGCGCCAGCTCCGGCAGGAGGCCGCCGCCGGCGCTGTCGGGCCGATTGCCGTAGCCGGTGTCTACCAGCGTCCAGACGTCATGCTCGTGGATCAGGTAGCTGCCGTAGTTGAACGTCAGCGTCCCATCTGGGTTCATGTACTCACCTAGCGGCGCCCATGCCTCAGCAGGCACCTTCGGCCAGATCGCCGATGGTTGCTGCACGGCGCTGCCGTCTGACAGCGAGATGATGGTGATCGAGCCGACTTGAAGACTCGGCAACGGCATCGTCGTCCCCCCAGCATGTGTGCGTGACAGGGTAGACGCTCGACCACGGCCATTGCACGACAGCGGATATGATCGGGTCTGCGTCAATGCT
>JAXLXF010000061.1:0-32175 GCA_046328125.1 Chloroflexota bacterium | reverse complement strand
CACCGACCAGATCGGTCGGGACACCCTCACCAGGCTCATCTACGGCGCCCAGGTCTCACTCTCGGCTGGCTTCCTGGCGACGATCATCTCGGTCATCATCGGGGTGCCGCTCGGGATCGTGGCGGGCTACTGCGGGCGGCTGGCGGACACCGTCATCTCGACGGTGATCAACATCCAGTTGACGTTCCCGTTCGTGCTGCTGGCGTTGACCGTGGTGGCGGTGCTCGGCCCGAGCTTCGCCAACGTGATCCTGGTGCTCGGGATCGCGTCGTGGACGGTGTACGCGCGCGTCATCCGCGCTGAAGTGCTCAAGATCCGCGAGCTGGACTACATCCTGGCGTCGCGGGCGCTCGGCGTCAGCACGCCGCGGATCGTGGCGTTCCACATCCTGCCGAACACGATCAACACCATCATCGTGCTGAGCACGGTCCAGATCGCGCGGTTCATCATCGCGGAGGCGTTCCTCAGTTTCCTGGGGCTCGGCGTCCAGGCGCCAACCCCCAGCTGGGGCAGCATGCTCGGCGACTCGCGGCAGTTCATGTACGACAAGTGGTGGCTGCCGACCTTCCCCGGGCTGGCGATCTTTGTCACCACCTTGGCGATCAACCTGTGCGGCGACAGCCTGCGCGACTGGCTGGACCCGTACCGACGGAACACGATTTAACATGTGATCTTCGGGGGCCGGCATGGACGCCACCGTCAGCACCGTCGTCGGCACCGGCGCCGCCGGCTACTCCGACAGCCAGATCGAGAATCCGTTTGGGGTGGCGATCGGGCCGGACGGCACGCTCTACTTCTGCGATCTCGGTAACTCGCGCATCCGCCGTCTCGACCTCGGGACGAAGCAGATGACGACCCTGGCCGGCAACGGCGTCAAGGGGTACGCGGGCGACGGCGGCCCGGCCACCGACGCCGCGATGAACATGCCGCACGAGCTCTGCTTCGATCCGGACGGCAACATCTACGTCGTGGAGCGGGATAGCCAGGCCGTGCGCAAGATCGACCGGGCCAGCGGCACGATCTCGACCGTGGCCGGCACCGGCGAGCCGGGTTTCAGCGGAGACGGCGGCCCGGCGACGCAGGCCCAGCTCGAACAGCCGCACAGCATCGCCTTCGACGGCCAGGGCGACCTGCTGATCTGCGACATCCGCAATCATCGGATTCGGCGCCTGAACGTGAGTACGGGCGTCATCGACACGTACGCCGGCACCGGCGACCGCGAGCCGACCCCTGACGGCGCGCCGCTGGCCGGCACGCCGCTGAACGGCCCGCGCACCATCGTAGTGGGGACGGACGGCTCACTGTACCTGGCGCTGCGCGAGGGGAACGCGATCTACCGGATCGACCCGGCCGGCCAGCGCATCTATCACCTGGCGGGCACCGGCCAGCAGGGATACAGCGGCGACGACGGCCCGGCCCGGGAGGCGACGCTGGCCGGTCCGAAGGGGCTGGCCTACGACCCGAACGGCATCCTGTACGTCGCGGACACCGAGAACCACGCGATCCGCGCCATCGACCTGGACACGGGGATCATCAGCACGGTCCTCGGAACCGGCGAGCGCGGCGACGGTCCAGAGACCAGTCCGCTGGCCTGTAAGCTGTCACGTCCGCACGGCCTCTGGGTTGACGCGCAAGGCCGGCTGTACGTCGCGGACAGCGAGGCGCACCGCATCCGCCTGCTCGTCAGGAGCTGATGGTGCGTCACGCGGGGCAAACGATCTCTGGCAGGACGGGCAGAAGCATCAGGATGGAGAACACGCATCCTGTCAACCCTGCTGGCCCTGCTTGAAACGGTAGGAGGGGAACGATGTCACGCCTGCCCGACTTGAAGCGTGAGGAGCTGGACGCCGATTCGCAGGCCGTCTGGGACCGGGTGGCAGGGACGCGCGGCAGCGTGCGCGGCCCGTTCGCGATCCTGATGCACAACCCGCCGTTGGCGGACCGCGTGGCCGAGCTGGGGGCGCAGCTGCGGTTCCGGAGCACGCTCTCCGGCGCCGAGAAGGAGCTGGCGATCCTGACGGCAGGCCGCGAGGTTGAAGCGGGCTACGAATGGGTGGCCCACGAGCCGCTCGGTCTGAAGGAGGGCACCCGCCCCGAGGCGATCGAGGTGCTGCGGCACCAGCGCTCGACGGACGGGCTGGAGCTGCGCGAGGCGTTGATCGTCGACGTGGTCAGGACGGTCTACCGCGAGCACCGCCTCTCAGACGCGCTGTACGCCCGCGCCGAGGCCGAATTTGGGCGGGCCGGATTGGTCGAGATCGTCGTGCTGGCCGGGTACTACGGACTCATCGGCTACGCGCTCAACGTGTTCGAGGCCGACTTCCCGCCGGGGGCGAAGCAGCCGTTCTGAGGCTTTCTCTCTACGTTGCCGCCGAGAGCTGGACGTCCAAGCGTGTGAGACAGTAGCGGGGGGAGATCGGTGGACAGTTCCGGTGGGTTAGTCGCGGGGATGGGGTGTTGAGGCGCGGGCAGGTTAGGGTCGGGGCCTGACCTGTGACACATGTCACACAAATGAAAGCGCTCGGGACGATTCCTGGTTGACGGTCGGCGCGGGGTCTGGTACACGTCCGGTGCGAATCGAGATGCTTGCCGTGCGGTACGCCCTCGATACGCGCAACGTGGCGCGCGTGGACACGCTGGTGTGCGACCCGCCATCGGCGCCTCTGGACGCGCTGCTACGAGCAGAACTGGGAGGACCAGATCATGAGGTACGACCAGATCGTCCTGGGCGCAGGATCGGCTGGCGGGGTCGTCGCCGCGCGACTGAGTGAGGACCGCGATCGGTCGGTGCTCGTCCTCGAAGCCGGGCCAGACTACCCGGAGCTGGAGCGGCTGCCCGACGAGCTCAAGTTCGGCTACGCCACCGCCACCGACATCATGGTCAGCGACCACAACTGGAATTTCGTGGGGCAGGGCACCGAAGTCGCCCAGGAGATGCTGGTTCCGCGCGGCAAGGTGACCGGCGGCACCAGCGCGATCAACGGCCAGATGTTCATCCGAGGCGTGCCGGAGGACTACAACCGCTGGGCCGCCGCCGGCAACGACGAGTGGCAGTTCGAGACCTGCTTCGACCACTTCCTCAAGATCGAGAACGACCTCGATTTCGGCGACGACCCGCTCCACGCGCGGGGCGGCCCGATCCCGGTCGTGCGCCCGAAGGAGCACGAGTGGCTGCCTGACCAGCGGGCGTTCTACAACGCCTGCCGCGCGGCCGGCTTCTCGCACCTGGACGATCACAACCACCCGAACGCAACCGGTGTCGGCGCGATCCCGTCCAACAACCCGAACGGCATCCGCTGGAGCACGGCCCTCGGCTACCTCGGGCCGGCCCGGCACCGCATGAACCTGACGATCCGCGCCAACTGCCACGTCCGCAGACTCCTGTTCGACGGGAAGCGGGCGGTCGGCGTGGAGGTCGAGAGCGGCGGCGAGGTGTACACCGTCGAGGCGAACGAGATCGTGCTCAGCTCCGGCACGATCGGCTCGGCGCACGCGCTGCTGCTCTCCGGCATCGGCCCGGCCGAGCAGTTGCGGAAGTTCGAGATCCCGCTCGTTCACGAGCTGCCGGGCGTCGGCAAGAACCTGCGCGATCACCCGTTCATCTACACCACCTGGCGGACCCGCCCGGACTACCCGCTCGACGGCCTGGCGCCGCGCACCCAGATGATGCTGCGCTGGACGGCCGAGGGGTCTGAGCACTGGAACGACCTGATCATCATCATGCAGTCGTTCGCGACGGAGCGGGTGAACCGCGGCGGCGACCGGATGACGCCGCTCGGGATCAGGATGTCCGGCAGCCTCTACCTGGCGGTGAGCGCCGGCGAGCTGACGCTCCAGTCGCCTGACCCGCGCGTCCAGCCGAATCTGGAGTACCGCTACCTGCGCGACGAGGTCGACCGGCGGCGGATGCGCGAGCTGGTGCGCACGGCGGTGAAGCTGGGCGAGCACCCGGACTTCGCCCCCATCATCCTGGACCGCATCGAGCCGACCGACGCCGAGCTCGCCAGCGACGACGCCCTGGACGAGTTCCTGCTCCGCGAGGTGACGACCGGCCAGCACATCGTCGGCACCTGCAAGATGGGGCCGGCCTCGGACGCGATGGCGGTGGTGGACCAGTACGGCAAGGTCCACGGCCTGGACGGTGTGCGGGTTGCCGACGCCTCGATCATGCCGGACTGCCCCCGCGCGAACACCAATGTCTCGTCGATGATGATCGGAGAGCGGATCGCCGACTTCATCCGGCGGGGTCTCTGAGCCGAGACACGTGGAACGGCGCCCCGGCCGGCGAGCCGGGGCGCCGTTGGGAGTGGGGTGACGAGACCCGGATGGAGAGAGTCTCGTCATTTGAGACAACGAAAACCTGACGCAGCATGACCCGGACGGGTCGTGTGGATTTCGGCACATTCAGACGCGGATGCAGATCGGGCGATCTGCCCTACACAGGTCAGTCGCGGAAGGCCGGCATCACCTCATCCGCGAACAGGCGCATCGACTTCAACACCTTGTCCTGAGCCAGGTCGCCAAACCAGAAGCTACAGTTGAAGTGGTTGATGCCCATCGTGTCCTGCAAACGGCGGATCTGGCGGATGCACTGGTCCGGCGTGCCGATGACCGTGAACTCGTTCAGGATGTCGTCGGTCGTCGGCTCGTTGGCGAGCGGCACGTCGATGGCGTGGCCGTTGTCAACCTGGCAGTAGTCGTTGCGCAGGCTCAGCGTGACGCGCATGTTCCAGCGGGCCTGCTCGGCGGCAGCGCGCGCGTCCGCCTCGTTGTCGGCGACGTAGGTGAAGCGCTGGGTGCCGACCCGGATCGGGTTCTTCGGCTTGTACGTCGCGACGTGCTCGTCGAGCGCGCGGCGGAACTCGCGGAGGCGCTCGATCGGCACGCCCGAGCCGCCGGTGATGATGTTGAAGCCGCGTCGGACCGTCGCCTCGACCGACTCCAGGCTCTGGGCCGTCACCCAGAACGGCGGGTGGGGGGTCTGGACCGGCGTCGGGAAGACGGTGGTCTCAGGGATCTGGTAGTACGTGCCGTCGTAGCTGAACGGCTTGCCCTGGAGCGCGAGGAGGATGACGTCTACCTCCTCCTCCCAGCGCTGGCGGCTCTCGTTCAGCTTGACGCCGAGCCGCTCGAACTCATAATTCTGGTAGCCGCGCCCCAGTCCGATATCCAACCGGCCGCCGCTGAGGATGTCCACGGTGGCGATCTCTTCCGCCACGACCAGCGGGTGGTGGAGAGGCAGGACGATCACCGCCGTGCCGATCCGCAGCCGCTTCGTCTTGTTGGCGAGGTGGAGCGCGAAGGTCAGCGGGCGCGAGAGGTAGCCGTACGTCGAGAAGTGGTGCTCCGCGAGCCACATGCTGCGAAAGCCGAGCTCGTCGGCCGCCTGGGTGATCTCGACGCCTCGCCCGAAGACGACCTCAGAGCTCTGGGCCGAGGGGCTCTGGAGCAGAAGAAACGTCCCGAAGTCCATCCGCGCAGCCTCCTTGCTGACTCATGGCTGACTTCTCGCGCCGTCGCGACCGTGCTGTCCTCTGATGTGCCGTCCGTGCACGCCACGCGCATGGCGTGCGCTCCGCCCTACCCTTCGCCTCGTCGCGGTCGGCGGCGCCCGATCCGGAGGATGCCGCCGGCGCTGCCGATGCAGAGGATGCATCCCGCCGACCCGATGCTGAGGATGCTCCCCGAGCTGCCGATCGAGAGGATGCTGCCGCTACTCCCGATGCTGAGGATCGAGCCGACGCTGCCAAGACTGGCGATGCTGAACGCCGACAGCGCGCTCGCGACGCTCATCGCCGAGCCGACGCTGGCAACGCTTCGCACACTGTAGACGCTCGCCACCGAGCGGCGGCCCCGGGTGCGCCCTCGACGCAGCAGGTGTCCGATCATGCCCTCCATAGTACCCGCCCCGCCACCAGCGCGCAGGGCCGGCAGCGCGTTCAGAAAACATTCAGGATGGCAGGGCGTCCGCTTCAGGCGCGTGTGCGTTACTGTAACTAGAAACGATACCGTACCGTATTACTGGCGCAGGCGGTGCGCCCCTGGAGCGTCTCTCATGGCAGTCATAGCAGCCGAGATCGACCACCGGCCCAGGCCGGCCACTCGGCGAGCCCAGCGGGAACAGCCGCGCGGCCGCTCAGGCATCGGCCTCTGGCAGGCTATCCCGTCGGCCCTGGAGGCACTGCGGGCGAACAAGAGCCGCAGCATGCTGACGGCCCTCGGCATCATCATCGGCGTGGCGGCGGTCATCGCCATCGTCTCGCTCGGCCAGGGCTCGACGGCCCAGGTCACGTCTCAGCTCTCGTCGCTCGGGACCAACGTCCTGACCATCATGCCGGGCAGCACCTCCAGCGGCGGCATCGCCGGCGGGGCGGGCACCTCGTCCAGCCTGAAGGAGAGCGACGCCACCGCGATCGCCAGCCAGGTCGAGGGCATCCAGGCGATCAGCGCGACCGTCTCCGGCAGCGCCCAGATCGTCGCCGGTAGCGCGAACTGGCAGACCCGCGTCACCGCCGTCGAGCCAGCGTACCAGCAGATCAACAACTGGCAGGTGGCCCAGGGCGCCTTCTTCACCGAGGCCGACAACACCGCCGCCAGGAACGTCGCCGTCATCGGCAACACCGTCGCCACCGAGCTGTTCCCGAACGGCGAGACGGCGGTCGGCCAGCAGATCCGGGTCCGGAACGTCCCGTTCACGGTCGTCGGCGTCCTGGCATCCAAGGGCTCGGGCATGGGCGGCGACCAGGACGACACGGTTCTGATCCCGTTCAAGGCCGGCCAGATCCGCCTGTTCGGCTCGACCAGCATCGGCTCGATCTTGATCCAGTCCGAGAGCGAGAGCCAGATGACCACGATGTCGGACGAGATCACGACCCTGCTGCGGACGCGCCATCGCATCGAGACCAGCGACTCGGACGACTTCTCGATCCGCAACAACGCCGACCTCATCAAGACGATGAGCAGCATCACCTCGACGCTGACCTATCTGCTCGGCGGCGTGGCAGGAGTCTCCCTCCTCGTCGGCGGGATCGGGATCATGAACATCATGCTGGTCTCGGTGACCGAGCGGACCCGCGAGATCGGGATCCGGCTGGCGATTGGCGCCAGAGGCTCCGACATCCTCTCCCAGTTCCTGATCGAGGCGCTGGTGCTCGCGATGCTGGGCGGCGGCGTCGGGATCGTGCTCGGGGCCGGCATCGCCTTCGTCGTGACGCGGTTCCTGGGCTGGGCGCTCACCGTCTCGGCCTCGGCGGTCGCCGTCTCGTTCGGGTTCTCGGCGCTGGTCGGCATCGGCTTCGGCGTCTACCCGGCCCGCAAGGCGTCCCGCCTGAACCCGATCGAAGCGCTGCGCTACCAGTGATCGAGGCGTATCTCCGACCGAAAACATCCGGGCCGGCCGGGCGTACGACCCGGCAACGGTCCCCACCCTCTGGAGACGACGATGAACGCGCCAACCCTCAGCTTTCGGACCCTCGGGATGCCGCTCCTGCTCGCGCTGGCTTACGGCGCGGTCTTGCCCCTGTTCAGCTCGGCGATGACCCTCGCGGCGACCGTCGGCGTGATGGTCGGGTTGTTCGCCACCTCGTTCCCGGCCAGCAACGGCCTCGACGTGCTCTTCGCCGACCGGTTCGGGGTGCGCAAGCTGTGCTCCACGGCGAAGGGCGCGGCCTGGGTCGCGGCGAACGCGCTCACGCTGGTCGTGGGCTGGCTCACGATCTTCGTCAGCCTGATCCAGCTGGTGCAGATCACGGCGTGATCGCGCGCGGGTCGTCAGCGCACCGTGAGACGGTACCGTTTCGTATGATCTGCGAGGACGGACCTTCCCCAGGAAGGAGCGTTGCCATGACAGTCTCAGCCGTCTCCGGGCCGACGGCACGACCGGGCCGCCAGATCGACGTGGCGCGAACGCGCACGATCCTGGAGGTCGTCCTCGAGCTGTTGCGCGAGACCGGCTACGAGCAGTTGACCATCGACGGCCTGGCCGCCCGCGCGCACGTCAGCAAGGCGACCATCTACCGGCGCTGGCAGAACAAGGCCGAGATGGTCGTCAGCGCGCTCGACCAGTGGCACGCCGAGACGCACACCGCCCCGGTCGACACTGGCTCGCTGCGCGGCGACCTGCTCGCCCGGCTCGCGACGATCCGAGACGAGATCTCAGGGCCGGACGGCGCCCTGCTCAACGGCGTGCTGCACGCGATGCAAGCCGATCCGGAGCTCGCCGGCGTGATGCGGCGACGGATCCCCGCCGACGATGCCGACCAGAGCATCCTCCGGCGCGCCGTCGCTCGCGGCGAGGTGTCCCCGACGATCGACCTCAACCTGCTGACCGAGGTCGCCGCGGCCCAGCTGTTCTCGCGAACGGCCATCGTCGGCCTCCCCGCCGACGACGCGTACCTCGCACACCTGATCGACCACATCCTGCTGCCGATCCTGACCTGGCGCGGGGGCAGCCGCTAAGATGCCCCTGCCCGGCTCCTCGCCGCGAGAATGGGCCGAACGGTCGATGCCGGCGAGGGGGCAGGGCGGATACGGTGTGATCGATTCAGGCTCACAGGAGTAACCTGCGCATGCGAGAGAATCGGCTCCGCACATTGCTCAACGAGGGCAAGCCGACGTTCGGCACCCGGGTCCAGAGCGCCTGGCCCACCGCCACCGAGCTGGTGGGGCGTAGCGGCCAGTTCGACTACGTGGAGTTTCTGGCCGAATACGCCCCGTACACCCTCCACGACCTCGACAACATGGGCCGCGCCATCGAGCTGCACCCGAACTTCTGCGGCATGATCAAGATGGAGCAGTCGGCGCAGTGGCACCTGGCGGTCCGGGCGATGTCGGCCGGCATCCAGAACCTGCTGTTCACCGATGTCCGCAGCGCCGCCGACGCCGAGGCGGTCGTGCGGCTGGTCAGGCCCGAAGGTCCCGGCAACGATTACACGCACGGCATGGCCGGCGGGCGCATCCAAGTCTCCAGCCAGGCGGACTACGTCCAGTACTACAACGACGCCGTGATCGTGATCATGGTCGAGAAGAGCGCCGCCGTCGAGAACCTGAAGGAGATCCTGAAGGTGCCCGGCATCGACATGGTCCAGTTCGGGCCGGCCGACTACGGCCTGAGCACGGGTAAGCTGAGTCGAGACTACGCGACCGGGCTGAACCCGGCGGTCCGGGAAGCGCGCGAGTACACCATCAAGACCTGCCTCGAGATGGGCGTCCGCCCGCGCGCCGAGCTCACGAGCGTGTCCGAGACCGAGTACTACCTCAACCTGGGTGTGAAGGACTTCAACCTCTCGACGGACGTCGGCATCCTGCGTCAGTTCTACAGCAAGGAGGGCGGCGCGCTCCGCGAGATCGTCGCCCAGAGCAAGGCTCCGGTGACCGCGTAGCGAGTACCCCGTCTGGCGTGATGACGTGGCGTTCAGCCCAACGCTATCGCAGCCCGAAATGCTCGTCCAGATCCTTCTGGTAGCGGTCTACCTGGCCGCTGAGAACCTCGTCGAGGGCGACGGCGCGGCCCGCGACGGACGATTCCATGATGGCGAAGCTGGCCGCGAGATCGCGTAGCCCTTCGTGCCCGCTCGTCTCTGACGGTCGTCCCTCGCGGATCGCCGCCAGCCAGTCGCCGATCAACAGGCCGAACGGGTCGGTGACGCCGCGCGGGAAGAGTCGGTCGGCGTCCGGCGCGCCGTGGCGGTCGAAGTGCTCTTCGAGCGTGGTCGGCTGTTGGCCGTCGACGGTGACTCGTTCGCCGTGCAGCGAGCCGCGCGAGCCGTAGACGATCGGTCCGGCCGGGATGCTCGGCTCCCCGTGGCCCGCGAAGCTGAACGACACCTGGCCGATCGCCCCGCTCGCGAACGTCGCCAGGGCCATGAACACGTCGTCGGCGTCGCACGCGACGGTGTCGAGCACCTCGCCCGACGCGTTTCGGAGGTAGCGGACCGGCTCCAGCACGCGGGCCAGCGCCGACACCGACTCGACCTCGCCGCACAGGTTGCGAAGCCGATGGAAGACGTGCGGGCCGATGTCGAGCGAGCAGCCGCCGGCCCCGACCAGGCGCTGATGCCGCCAGGGCGAGTGCCCGACCCAGCCGTCGGGCGACCAGGCGGCGGTGCCGAGCGACGGCCACGACACCATCTGCGGCGTCCCGAGATCGCCCCGCCCGATGAGCCAGGATGCCAGCCGCTGGATTCGGATGTAGCGGGCGTGCTCGCAGACGGCCAGCTGCACCCCACGCCGGTCGGCCGCGTCGACCATCAAGCGGGCCGCGCGCATCGTGATCGCGAGCGGCTTCTCGACCAGCGCGTGCGCCCCGGCCTCGATGCACGCCACCGCCTGCGTGTGGTGGAGTCCAACCTCAGTCGTGATGTCCACCGCATCGACGACCCCGGCATCCAGCATCGCGCGGACGTCGGTGAAGATGGCTGGCTCGACGTCATCCTGGAAGTCGGCAACCGTGACCGGCTGGCCTTCGATGGGGTCGCCGTACTTCCAGGCCGCGGCCGGTTGGCGAGCCCCACCGGTGGGCGCCGCGAGCAGCCGTGCGCGGGCCGGATCTCGCGAACAGACCGCCGTGATGCGGAAGTCGTCCACTCCGACGGCTCGAAGCGCGGCATAGCCGCGAAGATGCGCCGGCACGATCCGTCCGGCTCCGATCAGTCCGATTCGCAACGCCGCCATCGTCTCCCGTCCATATCCTCGCAGTACACCTCGACCTGCTGGTCGAGGGCGGTCTCGCCCGGCACGACCGGGGAGACGCGATCTGATTCACGTTCGCCAGCTCGCAGCGGCGTCACACCCCGAAGATGCCGCGTCGCACGTCGAGCGCGTCGCCCGCCGAGCCGCGATTCTCGGAGTCACCGGTCGGTCCGCTGGCTTCCCGGACCGTGAGCGGCGTGTCGCGTATCTCCCAGTACTGCCCCTGGCCCCAGATGGCGACGCCGCCGTCGCCGTCGTCCTGATACCAGCCGTCACGCAACGGCACCACGGCCCACCCCTGCCCGCGCAGCCGCTCTGGCGCGTCGTCGTCGCCGACGCAGAACAGGTCGGTAAGACCGTGGCTCTCCGGCACGATCTCGGGGGTCTGGCGGCGGAGGGCGATCCGCACGTGAGGATCGGCAGGCTCGCGGCCGTCGGTCCGGACGATGAACATCACGAGTGGATCACTCCTTCACGAAGCGGATGACCCGCTCGACGAACGCCTCGGGACACTCGAGCTCCGGATGGTGACCCGCCTCGGGGATGGTCTCGAATCGGGAGCCGGGGATGAGCGCGCCGTAGGCCCGGCCATAGTCGGGCGACACGATCCGGTCGCTCTCACCCCAGAGCAGCAGCGTCGGGACGCGGATACGGTGCAGCCACTGCTTGAGACGGGGGTTGTACAGGTGCGGTCGCCAGGCATACAGGCAGAGGGCGTCCCAGCCGCGAGCCGCGACGACGATCTGCTGGTCCGACATCGCGTCGAGCTGCAGCTGCCAGCCGAGGCCCAGGACGCCAGGCTGTTGCCGCGCCGGATCGTGCCACGCCCGCCGCGCCAGCTCGGCCGGCGCGGTGTTGAAGACATGGACGATGTCTCGCTCCTCGCGGCCTCCGACCTTGATCCCGACCGGATCGACCAGGATCAGCCGAGCGAGCCGATGGGACGACGTGACCGCCAGCTCGGCCGCCAGCCAGCCGCCGAACGAGCAGCCGATCAGCGTGACCTTCTCGTGCGGCAGCGAGTCCAGGACCGCCTCGTAGAGGCGCACGAGGTCGTACACGGTGTCGAAGTCGTCTGGGCGGCCGGAAGCGCCGAAGCCCGGGTGCGAAGGCGCCACGATCTCGACGTGCTCGGCGAGGCGCTGCAGGAACGGCGCGTTCGGTTCATAGGTGGTCGGGCCGTGCAGGAGCAGCACCGGCGGACCGCTGCCGCCGCGCAGCACCTCCAGATCGACGCCGTGCAATCGCAGCCGACCGCCAGCCAGCGCGCCGCCCGATGCGGTTGACCGTGGTGCCGGTGTCGTCGTACTCATGCGACGGACACCGTCTCAGGAGCCTCGATCGGTTCTAAGTCTTGAAGCCGCGGCAGCACCTCGGTGGCGGCCAGGCGGAAGCTCTTGAGCGCCTCGTCATGGGTCACCAATCCCTGGCGCGTCATCATGATGAGGCGGCCCAGGCCGCCGACTCGCTGTCGAAACGCCTTGAGCTGCCGGACGACGGTGTCGGGGTTGCCCGCGAACATCAGGCCCTGTTGGATCAGGCTCTCGGCCCGCAGATCGGTCGGGGCGCGCGAGCCGCTGCCTCGCCAGGCGCGTGGTGCAAGCTCCGGCGGTATCTGCCCCGGCACGAACTTGCTGTACTGCGGCGGCTGCTTCATGCTGGTCGTGACGAACCAGGCGATCTTCTGGCCGATGCGCATGGCCTCCTCGTCGGTCTCTCCGACGTAGACGAAGCCCAGGTAGGAAAAGCGGTCCTCGGCCGGGGGCGCCAGTCCGGCCTCGGCCCGGGCCAGCTTGTACGCGTCGAACGCGGCCCGCGTCTTGTCGAACCCGCCGAAGAGCAGCGTGTTGACCATCCCCCGCCGTCCGAGCTCGGCGCAGGTCGCATGATCGCTGGTGGCGGCCCAGAAGTCCGGGCGCGGCTGCTGGTAGGGGCGCGGCCAGATGTTGACGTGCGGGTGGGTGAAGAACTTGCCCTCCCAGCTGAACGGCCCGTCGTGCGAGGTGAGCGCCTTCTCGATCAGATCGACCGCCTCCCACTCGCGCTCGCGCAACCGCATCGGATTGGCGTCGCCAGAGGCCATCTCGCTGCCGCCGGACTTGACGAAGCCGATCTCCAGGCGCCCCTTCGAGAGTACGTCGAGCGTTGCGTACTCCTCGGCGACGCGGACCGGATCCGGTCGGACCGTGACCAGCGTGCCGAGGCTCAGGATGCGAACCTTCTTCGTGATCCGCGCCACGACCGCCGTGACCAGCGGGTTCGCTCCGAGCAGGTTGTTGATGCCGCTGTGGTGCTCCGTGGTGACGATGTTGATGCCCAGGTCGTCGCAGGCCTGGTGCTCGTCGAAGATCTCGTCGAACAGACTCGCCGCGATCTTCGGATCGCAGTACCGGTTCGGGAGGCTCGCCCGGACGGATTCGGCGTCGGCCAGCACCTCGTTGGGCACGAACGGATACGGATTCTCGTAGTGCGCCCAGAGATCCATCGTCTCTCCCAGCATGTCCAGCTCGAACGCGAGCCCGGGATCGGTCGAACTACCCTGTTCGGTGCTGTGCTGATGTTTACGGGCTCAGTATCCACAACTGTACGATGGTGCTGCGCCGGGAGCATCGACCGAACGGCCCATTCAGAGGCGGTCACGGTAGCACGCAGGGGGCTGCCCGGCGAGAGATCACAGGCGCACGTGGATGCCGTCCCGCGCCGACCGCGCCATCGCATCGACGACGCGGACGATCTGGAGGCCGTCCTGGCCGGACGGGCTCGGTTCGCGCCCTTCGACCAGCGACCGGCAGAATCCGCTGAGCGCCTCGCGGTGCGCCCTGCTGGCCGGCGCGAACGGCGTCTTCGTCTCGCCGTCGGCGCTGAGCACCTGAATCTCGCCGCCAGCCGAGGTCCGCGTCAGGCCGATGCCCGCGATGCGCCCCTTCGAGCCGTGAATCACGAAGTCGTTGCGGGGATACGGCGTCTTCTCGTTCGCGTTGACCTGGACGATGGCGCCGTTGTCGAACACGAGCGTGGCGACGGACATCCGTTCCATCTGTCCATCTGGCGCGTCCAGGAACGCCGACACCGTGGTGATCTCGGCGGCCATGATGAAGCGCAGCACATCGTACAGGTGGACGCCGACGTTCGCCATCGTGCCGTGCCCGGCCAGGGCGGGATCGCCTCGCCAGCCGCGGAGCTCGCGCGCCCCGGCGCCAACCTCGACGTACGCTGCGATGGGGTCGCCGATGATGCCGGACTCGAGGACGCGCTTCGCTTCGAGGAAGCACGGCATCGCGCGGTTGTGAAAGCCCATGCCGAGCCGCACCCCGGCCTCCTTGCACGCGGCGACCGCTCGCTCGGCGTCGGCGACGGTCGTGGCGAGCGGCTTGTCGCAGTAGACGTGCTTGCCGGCGCGGGCGGCGGCGACGACCTGCTCGGCGTGCTGGCTGTTCGGCGTGGTGATGAGGACCACGTCCACGTCTGGACGGCCAAGCAGCTCGTCGTAGCTGGTCGTGGCGTGGACGGCCCCATACTTTTCGGCGAAGGCGTCGGCGCGCCCCTGGTCGCGGCTGACCACCGACACGAGCGTGCTGTTCGCGTCGGCGTCGATGGCCGGCGCCATCTGCGTGTCGGCGATGTGGCCGATGCCGATGATGCCCCAACCCAGCGTCATCGTCCCTCCCGATGCATCACGGTCGTGTGCTCGTCACCCGCGCGGCACGAACGTTCGGATGGTCCTCCGCGTAGTGCTGCTGGAGAAGATCGTCCCCGAAATCGTCGCTCGGCGTCCGCACGACGGTGTGAATGTGATTGCCGCTCGACTGGGTGTTGTCGAATTCGATCAGCAGGTCAGGCCCCTGGAGCCGATAGTAGTGGGGCTGGCCCCGTTCGAGCTGGCCGGCCCAGGCGAAGTGGATCTTCTCGATGCCGGCCCGGCGAATCCGGTCCATGTCGCGCAGGCGCAGGCCGTGGCGGCCGACCTTGGGCACGAAGTCCCAGTCGCGCCGCTCCGAGGCGTCCTCCAGCGGCATCATGGCGAGCGCCTGCTGGTCTGGCCGCAGCCCCTCGATCAAGGCCATCGCGGCGAGGCGCATCTGCCCGGCCGTCGCCCGTGCTTCGTACAGCTCACGATCTCCCGAGCGACGTGCCTGTCCATGATGCGGCTCTCCGTCATGCGACGGCGCTGAGTGGTGCAGGTCTGTCATGAGAGCCTCCCGGCTCGTGGCGAGCGACGGTCGACCGCGGTCGCGGGTATCGAGCACGATCCTCGCCTTGAGAACACTCCGAGACCGTGCATTCGACTATGTGACTTCATGGCTGGTGCCCGGTACATCGGCCGATTGGCCCATTTTCTCAATGGGGCTTGCACCACCATTGCATACTCAAGGTCTGATGGGATGCCGTCCCGAGGTGAGCTGACGTGAGCATCGACATGCATGGCCACATCCTGACCGGCGAGATGTGCCGTCTCATGCAAGGGGTCAGTCGAGCGCACGCCCCGGTCTCCGAAGAGGGAGGCGACCCGTCGCTAGCCAGGGCGTCGCCTGGTGCCGTGCGCGAAGAGGTCCCGTGAGCGTCCAAAAGCGTCGAGGAGCGAGAGTACAGATGCACGTCTTCAATCTCCACGAGAAGCAGCGGTTCGACCTGAAGAAGCACGTCGAGAATATCCTGGGCACGGAGTCCGGCGGAGACTTCACGGTGGCCTGCTGGGAGCCCGGCCAGATCAGCCCGTACCACTGCCACCCGAGTGCTACCGAGATCTACTTCTGCTTCGAAGGCGGGGGCGAGATGCGGACGCCGGCGGGCTCGGTGCCGGTGACGCCGGGCTCGTTCGTGGTTCACCCGCCTGGCGAGCTCCACGAGTACGTGAACGGCGCCGCGCGAACACTCCTCTTCCGGGTTCGCTACGGCGACGACATGTTCAGTCGCACCGTCCGCTGGCGCGGACAGCCGGACTGGAAGCCGCGCCCCGAGGACGCCGAATTCATTCGGCAGCATCCCGTCACGTGAGGGAGATCGGCGAGTCAGGGGCGCATGCGCCCCTGACGAAAGCCCCGACGGTGCCCAGGAAACAGTCGAGCGGGCCACACACGACACTGGCGCCGATCGGCGTGTAGCTCTTCTCAGGTCAGACACCATACGCCCAGGGCGGGGACCACGGCCTCGTTCTCGTGCGCGGCGCGCTGGCGCTGTCAGACCGCCTCCACGACCGAGCTACCGGCGGCTCGGTCGTACGGCGTGCGCCGGTCGCCGAGGAAGAGCGCGGCCAGATACCAGCCCGCCACGGCGAGCGAGGCGCCGTAGCCAGCCACGTTCCAGGCGCCGGGCGCGGACACGAACGGCTGTCCCGGCGTGTGCCAGATGGCGGTATGCGCCAGCTCCCAGGGGGCCAGTTTGAGGGCCGTCCGGAGCAGGCTCCGACCGTACGACAGACGTCGCCCTTCCCTGGTGACGACTCGCAGCCCGAGAAGCCGCTTGCCAGGCGTCGCCTGCTGGGACGAGGCTTCCGTGAGCGCAAAGTAGAGCCACACCGGCAGCGTCAGCCCCAGAAAGGACAGGGCATGGCCGCGCAGTTTCGCGGAGGCCGTCGTCGGTGGCGCTGACTGGCGAAGCGCCGTGCGCACGGCGATACCCACGACGGTGAGGAGTGCCAGATAGGCCGCGATCGCCGCGTAGTCGACGGCGAACGCGGCGAGACGCCTGGCGCCGGAGGCCGGCGCCGCCATGCCTTGCTTCGTCACGGCATCGACTCCGGTCAGCCCTTGACGCTGCCGGCCGTCAGGCCAGCCACCATGAACTTCTGGCCCAGCATGTAGATCACCACGACCGGGAGTGCTGTCAGCAGCGAGGCGGCCATCAGGATCCCCCAGGGCTGGACGTCGCCGACGATCAGCTGGGCCAGCCCGACCGGCAGGGTGAACACCTCGTTGCTGCGGATGAAGGTGTACGCGTACAGGAACTCGTTCCAGGACTGGGTGACCGCGAACAGCGCCACCGCCAGCAGGGCCGGGCGGGTCAGCGGCAGTACCACCCGGAAGTACGCCTGGAGCCGATTGCAGCCGTCGATCATGGCGGCGTCCTCCAGCTCCTCGGGGATGGAGCGGTAGTAGCCCATCATCAGCCAGACCGCGAACGGCAGTACCACGCTGGGGTAGGTGATCATGAGCGCCATCAGCGTGTTGATGACCTGAAGCTGCACCAGGATGGCGTACAGCGGGATGAACATCAGCGCGGTCGGCATCAGGTACGCGATCAGCACAGCCGTCCCGAGCACGCCGGAGCCCCGCCAGTGGAGCCGGGTCAGGCCGTAGGCGCCGAGGCTGGCCACCAGCACCGAGATGGTCGTGCTCACGGCGGCCACGAGCATGGTGTTCAAGTACCAGCTCGTGAACGCGATCTGCGTGAACAGGTAGCGGAAGTTCTCCAGGGTCCAGGGGCGCGGCCAGAACATGCTCTCGATCCGCTGAATCTGGAGCGTGCTTTTGAAGGCGGTCACGAAGATGAAGTAGAAGGGCAGTAGCTCGAAGAGCAGGATGGCACCGAGCAGCCCGTACATCACTGCGTAGCCGACACGCCGCGTGGCCGCGCGTGGCAGAACCGGCGCCGCTCCTGAAGGCCGGATCGCCGCGGCCGCCGCGCCGACGAGCCGCTCGGCCGCGTCGTTGACCAGCCAGAACAGCGCCAGCACGCCGTGTCCGAGCGCCCGCGCCGGCCAGAGGAGCGTCATCGTGGCCTGCCAGACCCGGCCTCCGTCGTCCGTCTCGGCTTCGGGGCGTCCCATCATGTAGCGTCCGAGGAACAGGATCAGCAGGAACAGGATCGGCGCCACGGTCATCGCAACGGCGGCCCCAGCCCCGTACCGCAGCCCCTGGACGGCGTACTCGTACGCCAGGATCGTGTAGATCCGGGTGGCGCCGCCGGGACCGCCGCCGGTCAACAGGTAGACCGTGGTGAAGCTGTTGAAGGTGAAGATCGTCGCCAGCAGCACGGCCACCAGGATCACGTAGCGGAGCCCCGGCAGCGTGACGTGCAGGAAACGCCGCCAGGAGCCGGCGCCATCGACGGCCGCCGCCTCGTACTGGGCGTTGTCCACTGCCTTCAGGCCAGCCAGGAACAGGATGACGAAGAACGGCATCCCGGACCAGACGTAGACCATGATCACCGACGGCAGCGCCGTATCTGGAGAGCCCAGCCAGGGCAGCCCGCGATCCAGGACGCCCAGCACGTTGACAAGGATGTAGTTCATCGCCCCGAACAGCGGGTCGAGCAGCACCCGCCAGGCGAGCGCTTTGACGGTGTCCGGGATGATGTACGGCAGCAGCGCGAGCCCGCCGAGCACGGATCCCCAGCGGGGGACGTGGTGGATCAGCAGCGCCGTCCCGAGGCCCAGCGTGAACTTGAGCGTGACGCAGACGATCGTGAAGAGGATCGTCGTGGAGAGGGCACGCAGGAAGAAGTCGTCAGCCCAGAGGTTGGCGTAGTTCTGAAAGCCCACGAAGCTTCCGGTCCGGATGCCGACGGCGTTGTGCAAGCTGAGCCAGACGGCCCGGCCGAACGGATAGCCGATCAGACCAAAGAGCAGCAGCACCATCGGCAGGACGAACAGCCAGCCGGTCAGCCAGTCTCGGCCGAGCAGCTGTTGCGAAGCCTTGTGCCAGGAGCGCGACGCCGTCGGCCGCGCCGTCGCTCCCAGGTGTGTCGTCGAGGTTGCCACGGGGTTCTCCGTTACGCGCCAGTCGCGCCGAATTCCTTGAAGACGCGGACGGCGCGGTCGTGGGCGTTCGCGAGCGCCTCGGAGACGGCCTTGCCGCCCAGGATCTCGCCGAACATGTCGGTCCAGAAGTTCGAGGACTCCAGCGAGGCGGTCCAGGGCGTGGGCGGCCCCGGCCACTCGCCCTGGGTGAAGCCGCTCGGGTCGAACGCGATCGTCTTCCAGACCGGAGTTACATGCTGGGCGTACTGGTTGTCGGCGATCGCGGCGTCGTCCCAGCCCCAGTCGTAGGCCGGGTAGGCGTAGCCGGTGCTGATCTTGAAGATCTGGCGCTGGACGTCCTGCCCCAGCATGGAGCGGATCAGCTCCTCGGCCCCCTGCCGGTTCCTGGCCCCTTTGAAGATGAACCAGCGCATCCCGTCAGCACCTTGGAGCGCCCGCCCGGCCGGCCCCGGCCCCTTCGGCGCCGGGAGGAGGTAGGTGTCGTCTGCGACCGGGTTCTTGTCCACCACCGCCTTCGCGTACAGCGTCCCGGCGTTGTTCGTGAAGAACACCTTGCGGCCGAGGTACGCCTCGTTGTTGCTCGGGTCGGTCCAGGAGTTGACGCCCGGCGGCAGCATCGGCTGCCACTTCGGGTCCGTGTAGATCTCCTTCAGCCAGGTCAGGCCGTCGACGGCGTGCTGGCGGTACGGGTCGGCGTTCAGCACCACCTTCTGGCCGGTCTCGTCGGTCAACTGGCCGCCGGCGAGCATCACGGCGTTGCGGACGGTCGTCTCGCCGTCGCCGGAGCGGTTGGCCGAGATACCCCAGCCCCACAGCTGCTGGTCGGGCTTCGAGGCTTTGAGGGCCGCCTCGCGCATGGCGTCGAAGGTGCCGAGATCCTTGTGGATGTCGAAGCCGGCATCCGAGAACGGCGTGGCCCGCGCGAAGTATCCGCCAGCCCGGCTGAAGTGCCCGACAGCCCACCACTGGTCGTCCAGGTACGCCAGGCGCTTCATGGCCGGCAGCGGATTGCCGAGGTCGCCGATCAGCGACTTCTGGAGGTCGTCAACCTCGTCGATGATGCCGAGGAACCGCAGCTCAGCGGGACGCAGCGTGTGGGTCATCACGTCCGGGGCGTCGTTCGCCTGGACGGCCGCCGTCAGCTTCTGGACGATGTTGCCGGAGCCGGCGTACCCCTCGACGTACGAATGCGACAGGGTGTACCCCTTCTCGGCCGCGAAGTCGCGGATCTTCTGCTCCACGAACGCGTTGTGATCTGGATGGAAGTCGCGGGTCTGGACGACCCGCAGCGTCCGATCGGCCGTCTTGCTGGCGGCTCCTCGGCGGCCGGGCCAGACGTTCTGGAGCGTGCCACAGGCGCCGAGCAGTGGGGCCGTCGTGGCGGCCATGAGACCGATGCGGAGGACGGCGCGTCGGGTCATCTTGCGATGGGACCAATGGGATGGTCCCGGGTTGTCGATCGCGGTGCGGTGCATGCGAAGCCTCCTCGTCTCGCGTGGGACGGGAGCTGCCCGGAAGGAGGTGGACCGGGCGCCCCACGCCGTGGGGCTGCCGACACAGCTCCGTGTCAGCCCCTTCCGGATCATCGGGCCAACAGCCTGACGCGGGCCTGGACGGGTCCTGAGACCCCCTGAACGCCGGCTGAACGCTGAGATGCCATGGATGTGCCAGACGGTCACGCGCGGGCGCGCGCTCACTTGCGCGACCCGGTCTGTCGTTCAGGCAACGTTCAGCCTGCGTATTGTCATGTCCGGTGCACAGCCGGTCAACTGGCTCGATGCTGATGAAGAGCGCGAGCGCATCAACAGACGTGTCCGCCGAACCGGAGCTGCGAGATCGCGTGCTCGCGCTTGTCGAGCGGGTGGTGGTCCACCCGCTCGACCACGCCATCTGGTGCGGAAGGCGTCCCTCGGTCAGCCTTTGAAGAAGAACGTGACCGGACGGGAGATGCCCGGCGTCTTGCCGTCTGGGCTGTTGTACTGACGGTCCGGCACGTTCCCCATGCGGTTGGTGACGACGCGGATCCCCATGGCGGCCGGGCTGAGGCCCACCGTCCCGATCGCGAATACCTCTTCGGTCGCGATCTTCCAGATCTGCTTGCCGACCTTGACTTGCTCCTCCTCGGGGACCGCATACGCCCTATTGAACAGCTGATAGACCTCCTTCAGCTTCGGAAACGGCTCCTTCCCCTCCCGGCCGTTCGAGAGGTACCACTTCGCGTACAGAATCCCCATCGCCGTGGTCGAGTTGGAGGGCACGACATGGGTGGGGAAGGTGAAGAGGTGCTCGGAGCCGTCGGCGACCCAGGCCATGAGCTGGGTCTCGTTCGCGCCGCTTCGACGCTCGGCGAGCGAGCGTTCGTTCTCTTGCACGAAGATGTCGATGCCGATGTTTTGCCAGTGCGCGCGGATCATCTCGCCGATCTGCGTGTACTGGAGGAACTGTCCGCCCTCGGTCTGTAGCTCCAGCCGCAATCGCTGGCCGTTGTCGGTGCGGACTCGGAAGCCATCACCGTCCTTCTTACTGAGGCCGATGGCATCCAGCATCTCGTTCGCCTTCTTCGGGTCGAACGTGTGCCAGAGGGTCCGATACTCCGGACCCGGGTTGTACTTGTTGGTCTCGACGGGCACCATCGAACCGGGCGTACCGAGGCCAAGCCAGAACGCCTCGTTGAGCTGGTCACGGTTGATCCCGAGCGAGAGCGCGCGGCGGAAGTCGACATTGCTCATCCACTTCGCGATCTCGGGATCGGCCTCGTACGAGAGGTTGAACCGGATGGAGCAGTCCGAGCCGTAGTCGCCGGGGTCGAGGTGGAGCTTGTACTTCCCCCGATCCTGGTTCTCCAGAAGCACCGGGATCTTCCCCGCGTCCACGTGCCTCGCCTGCCAGTCGTACTCCCCGGCGATGGCACGCAGATTCAGCACTTCGAGGTTCTCGGCCAGCGTGAACTGAATCTTGTCGATATACGGCAGCTGGTTCCCGTCGGTGTCCACCCAGATGCTATACGGGTTCCGCTCGAGCTCCCAGACGGTGTTGTTGATCGCCTGGACCGTCTTCCAGGGGGTGAGGACCGGCAGCTCGGGATTGAGCGCCCAGTCATTCTTGAACTTCATCAGGTTGACCCAGTTGTCGAAGCCGGCCGCCTTGACCGCCTCGTCGATCTTCTCTTTCGGGGTGTACTTGGTGTGGAACTGCTTCAGATAGTGGGCCGGCGCGAATGAGCCCATGAAGTTCAGGCCGTATTGTGACTGGCTCCCGAGCGGCGTGGCGCCGGCCAGCATGTCGGCCAGCAGGTAGTATGGCTCTGGAAAGGTGTACCTGACCGTGGCGTCGTCAACCTTCTCGACGTTGCCCGGCTTCCCATTGATCCGCATCGACGCATCACCGGATGGCAGCAGCTCCTTGTTCGAGTACAGATCCTCGAACCAGAAGACGAAGTCGTCGGCCGTAAACGGGTGGCCATCCGACCACTTCATGCCGCGCCGGAGCGAGAGCACCAGCGTCTTGCCACCATCGTCGAACTTCCAGGCTCTGGCGATGTTCGGGACGATGGTGTTGCCCGTGTAATCCCAAAACAGGACGTGGTCCGGGCCGGTACCGGCCCGATAGCCGTTCCACTTGTCGCCGGGGCCAGTGAACCCTCGTCGCCAGGTGCCGCCATACTTGCCGATCTCCTTCACGGGCTTCACGACGAGCGGATCCTGGCCGATGCGGTCGGCGACCGGCGGCAGCGTTCCCTGCTTCACGAGCTCGGCGAGTTGCGGCGCCTCCTTGAAGCTCCTGGGAAACTGGGCCGCGTCGGTGACGACTGACGGTCCCTCGAGCTTGCCGATCAGATTGGCGCCGATCCTAGACTCGGACGTCGCCTGGGCGACTGGCTTCGCTGCTGGAGCCGGCGTCGCGGCGGCTCCCGCGGATGTAGCCCCGCCGCTGGTAGCGGCCGGCTTCGGTGCCGGAGGTGCGGACGTCGGCTTTGCCGAAGCCGGTGCCTGGGTCGCGGCCGGTGGGGACTGCTGTCCGCAGGCCGACAGCAAGCTCGCTCCAGTGAGACTGACAAGCGCCGTCAAGCCGCGCTGAAATACCGCCCTTCGCGAGAGGCTCTGCTTCGCCGTCATACTCCGAGCTCCTTTGCTCAAGGACAGAGGCAGGGTCGGGGCGACACGTCACAGCTCACCCCGATTGTAAAGACCAGCATATCTCTCTTAATGTTCTGGGTCAAGTGTGCCGTCCCTCCCCAGGCGATCACGCCTCAGGCATGCGGTAGCCGACGCCGGCCTCCGTCAGGAGGTAGCGTGGCTGCTCGGAATCCCATTCGAGCTTGCGGCGGATCCGGCGCACGTAGGTCCAGACGTAGTCGGCTTCGTCGCCGTATTCGGGACCCCAGACTGTCTGGAGGATCTGGCGGTGGGTGATCACCTTACCGGCGTTCCGAGCGAGGTACGCCAGGATGTCGTACTCCTTCGGGGTCAAGGAGATGTCCTCGCCCGCTCGGCGCACGCGTCGCGCCCCGAAGTCCAGCTCCAGATCCTCGAAGACGTACGGCGGCAGTGTGCCCTTCCCGGACGACCCGCTCCGCCGGAGCGCAGCCCGGACCCGTGCCAGCAGCTCCTCGACGCCGAACGGCTTGGTCAGGTAGTCGTCGGCGCCAGCGTCGAGCGCCTCCACCTTGTCGCTCTCGCGGCCGCGCGCCGACAGCATCAGGACGGGCACGTCCATGTCGCGCCGGACGCGTGCCAGCACGTCCAGCCCGTCCGGCCCCGGCATCATGATGTCCAGGATCAGCAGGTCGACCGGGTGCTCGTCGATCTGCTTGAGCGCCTCGGTGCCGTCGGCGGCTGTCAGGACGTCGTAGCCGCGGATCTTCAGGTTCGTCGTGATGTACTTGCGCATCGGCGCCTCGTCGTCCACGACCAGCACCACCTGTCGGTTCATAGCGTCGCTCCCTTGGCGTACAGCTCGGCGGGCAGGCGCACGACGAAGCGCGAGCCGCAGGCCCGGTTTTCGGCCCAGATCCGCCCGCCGTGCGCCTCCACGACCCGTCGGCAGATCGCCAGCCCCAGCCCGGTCCCGGGGATCGGCGTCGATTGGGACCGAATGCGATAGAACTTCTCGAAGATCAGCTCCAGCTGGTCGGGGGGAATGCCCGGCCCGGCGTCGTCGATACGGAGCTCGACGGACCCGTCTACGGCCACGCAGGAGAGGTCGATCGGCGAGCCAGGGGGCGAGTATTTCACGGCGTTCTCCAGCAAATTGGCGACGACTCGCTCCAGTTGGGCGCGGTCGCCGACGACGGTGGGCAGCTCCGGCGGCGCGTGGACGGTGACCGTGCGATCGCCCAGCAGCCCACGGACGCGGTCGATCCCCCCGGCGATGATCTCGACTGGCGGCAACTTGGAGCGCTCGCCCTCGTCGGCGCCGCCGCTCTGGAGACGGGTCATGTCCAGCACGTCACGGATCAGGCCGGCCAGGCGATCGGTCTCACGCTCGGCGTCGGCCAGCAGATCCTGGCGCGTCTCTTCGTCCCACTCGACGTCGGTCTGTCGCAGGGTGCTGACGAACCCCTTGATGTGGCTCAACGGCGTGCGCAGCTCGTGCGAAGCCGAGGCCAGAAACTCGTCGCGCGCGCTAACCGCCCGGCGGGCGGCGGCGTAGAGCCTGGCGTTGTCGACGGCCAGGGCCGCGCGACTGGCGAGCTCACCGGCCAGATCGAGATCGCTCTCGGCGTAGCGCGGCCTCGACGACGCGGTGAAGAGCGAGATCGACCCGAGCACGCGATCACGGCTGCTCAGCGGCAAGATCAGCGCCGAGCGCGGCGCCAGCTTCCGCACCACCTCGTGCTCGCGCCGGTCTTGCGTCGAGGCCACCGTCACGGCATCGGCAATCTCCCGGAGCAGCGCCGGCGTACCGGATCGGAGAACCTGGGTGGTCGCCGACGTCGAGGTCGCCGTCGGCGGATACTCGCGCAGCTGGCGGAGGAGCTCCTCTCGCGCCGGGTCGGCGTGGGCAACGGTGACCCGCCGAATGCTCCCGTCCTCCTCGACGATGTCCATCAGGCAGTAGTCGGCCAGGCGCGGCACGACCAGTCGGGCGACGGCCGCGAGGGTCCGGTCGTAGTCCAGGGAGTCGGCCAGGCGCCGGCTCGCCGCCGCCAGGAACTGGAGGCGCTGACGACCGGCCTCGGCACGGCGCTGGGCCTCGCGCAGCGTGGCGCTCAGCGAGCTGATCAGGATCGCCACCAGGAGGAAGATGACGAGGCGCACCGCGCTGGTGATGGTTGCGACGGTTGGCGTGGCAAACGGCGGGAGGAAGAAGGTGGCGCAGATCAACCCGCCGAGGAGCGTGGCGACCAGGCCCGGCCCCAGCCCGCCGTACCAGGCGCTCACCGCGACGGCTGCCAGGAACAGCGAGAACGGGCTCTCCTGCACCCACTGGCTCAGACCGAGGCCGAGAAGCAGGGCGACCAGCGTGAGCGCGACGGCCAGCCCATACCGGAACGGCGCCATCGGGATGCCACGCTCCACCATCGTCCAGCGCACCGCCATCGTCGTCTCGCCGTCCGCTCGGCTCCAGCCGCCAGGGCACTCCTCATGCCAGGCCGGACGACCCGCACGGTGACCGAGAGTGTTCTCATTCGGACACCGAAGCGATCGCCCGCCGCGTCACACCGCCCCGACGATGCGCCGAATGGCTCGGATCACACGGTTCCCCGGCGGACCCAGCGCTCGGCAGCCGCCGTCTCGGCTTCGAGCGCGAGCGCCACACCCCTCGCCGGCACGGTATCGCGCGCCGGCGGCGTGCGCATCGCGAGCTCGCCGGGCGGCGGCAGCTCGAGCAGCCGCGAGGTCGCCCCATCCTGGAGGAGCCAGAAGACCCCGTCGTCGGTCGAGATCCGCCAGGCTCGCGGCAGCGTGGCGGCGCTCGCACCCACCGTTGGCAGCACAAACAGGTTCACCTTCATCGTCATCTCCGGCGTCATCTCTGGGTAGGTACAGCGGACCGGCTCACCTGGACGCTGCGCCGGCCGCCTGCCGATCGTCTGCGGCCGAAGCGTGCGAACGTTCAGGCTCGTGCTCGGGGCGTGAGGGCTGGCTGGTGAGATGTGCTGGCGTGCGCTCGGCCTGCCGCTTCAGCGCCTCGTTCATGGCTTCGAGCCGCTCCCGCAGCCGGCCATCGCTACTGGCGCCCAGGAAGAGCGCGAGCAGGCCCGAGGTCGCCTGCCAGTGGACGAAGCGCACCTGCTCCGCGCCGAGCGGCTCGATCTTGAAGCTGCTCTCGGTGTCCATCAGCCACGGCACGCCCGGACGGTCGCGCCAGCGAATCTCGCGACCGGGGCGGAGATGGACGACGGTCGGGTGAGCGGTGCGCTCGCTCCCATCCGACCCGGCCAGCGTCACCGACAGGCGGGCGTTGGGTGCCAGGTTGCCGCCGACGCGGCGGATCAACGGATTCCACTCTGAATACGCTGGAAAGTCGGCCAGCGCCTGCCAGACGCGCTCGGCGGGCGCGTCGATGATGATGTCGGTCACGGTCTCTACCATATGAGGCTCCCATGCATGCTGGCCCGCGCGGAATCGGCGTGCAGACGCGAGTCGGAACGTTCGCCGAGCTGGCGGGATCGACGGCCCTCGCCGGGCTGTCCCCGCGATGTGGCTCGCCTACCGACAGTCTGGTGTCCGCCAACCGGCCAGGAACGTAGACTGGCGCGAGACTCGCCTGAACGATTCCTGGACATCCACCGTTCCGCCGGGGAGGGACCGGTGGCTCCGGGAAGGCCCGGGCCGTGCCGATGCGCCAGATGGCCAAACGCGCGCCCCTGGATCGGTCTCGCGTTGGTCCACCGGGCCGATGATCGGCTTCGTGACGGCCTGGAATGCTTGAAGTGCACGAGACTGCGTCCCACCCTGCCGTTCGGGAGCACGACGATGGCGATCGGAAACGTCAACCTGCGCGGGCGCCTGGCGAGCTTCCTGAGCGACTGGTCGGTCCCGCGCCAGCTACGCGGCGCCGACCCGGCGAGCGCCGCCGCCGAGTCCGAGAGCTCGCGGGAGCTGCGCCCGCGCCTCGAAGAAGCCGACCGCGTCGGGACCAGCATCTGCCCGTACTGCGCGGTCGGCTGCGCCCAGCTCGTGTACGCGAAGGGCAACGACGTCATCCACGTCGAGGGCGATCCCAGGAGCCCGATCAACCAGGGCACGCTCTGCCCGAAGGGGGCCGCGACGTTCGGCTGGATGACCAGTCCGCTCCGGCTCATGAAGGTCAAGTACCGGGCGCCGCGTTCTGATCACTGGGAGGAGCGTTCGCTGGAGTGGGCAATGGACCGGATCGCGTATCTGGTGAAGCGCACCCGCGACGAGACGTTCGTCTCCAGCCTGCCGGACGGCACGACCGTCAACCACACGCTGGCGATGGCCGAGCTCGGCGGGGCCACCCTCGACAACGAGGAGAACTACCTCATCAAGAAGCTGCTGTGTGGCGGCCTGGGGATGGTCTGGATCGAGAACCAGGCCCGCATTTGACACAGCTCCTCGGTGCCCAGTCTGGGCGCCACGTACGGACGGGGAGCCGCCACCACCGCCCAGTGGGACATCGCGAACGCCGACAGCGTGGTCATCATGGGCTCGAACATGGCGGAGAACCACCCGATCGCCTTCCGCTTCGTGCTGGAGGCGAAGGCCCGCGGCGCGACCCTGATCCACGTCGATCCGCGCTTCACCCGCACCTCGGCCCTCGCCGACGTCTACGCGCCGATCCGGGCGGGCTCCGACATCGCGTTCCTGGGCGGGCTCATCGCCTACGTCCTCGAACACGACCTCTGGTTCAAGGAGTACGCGCTCGCCTACACGAACATCGCCACGATCGTGGACGAGCGGTACCAGGACCCGGCCGATCTCGACGGCATGTTCTCCGGCTGGGACGAAGAGAAGCACGCCTACACCTTCGATTCCTGGCAGTACCAGGGTGAGGTGATGCCCTCGCCACTGGCCGAGCACTACGTCCAGACCAGTGCCAAGTCAGACGACGTCATGCGCCGCCTGTCCGCGGGGCCGCCGCCGACCGATCCGACCCTCCAGCACCCACACTGCGTCTACCAGATCCTGAAGCGCCACTACGCGGCGTACACCCCGGAGATGGTCGAGCGGGTGACCGGCTGCCCGAAGGAGACGTTCCTGAACGTCGCCGAGACGATTGCGCGCAGCTCGGGGCCGGAGCGAACCGGGGCCTGGTGCTACGCCGTCGGCTGGACCCACCACACGACCGGCGTCCAGATGATCCGGGCGTGCGCCATCATCCAGGCGCTGCTCGGCAACACCGGACGGCCGGGCGGCGGCATCCTGGCCTTGCGGGGCCACAGCAGCATTCAGGGCAGCACCGACATCCCGACCCTCTACAACCTCTTGCCCGGCTACCTGGCCCAGCCGAGCGCCCTCAAGCCCCACAAGACGTTCGAGGACTACCTGAAGGCCGAGGGGACGGGAACCGGCTGGTGGTCCCATTACCCCGAGTACGCCGTCAGCCTGCTCAGAGCGTGGTACGGCGACGCCGCCACCGCCGAGAGCGGCTGGGGCTATCAGTGGATCCCGAAGATCATGGGCGACCACTCCCAGCTGCCGATGATGCTCTCGATCCAGGACGAGACGATCCGGGGTCTGCTGTTGATCGGCCAGAACCCGGTCATCGGCGGCCACAACACCCACATGATCCGCAAGGCGCTGCCGAACCTCGAATGGATGGTGGTCCGGGAGCTGTTCGAGAACGAGACGGCCTCCTACTGGTACAAGTCGCCGGAGGTCGAGCGGGGCGAGCTGCGGCCCGAGGAGATCGAGACCGAGATATTCCTGCTGCCGGCCGCGCTGCCCGGCGAGAAGGAAGGCAGCTTCACCAACACCCATCGGCTGGTTCAGTGGCACGACAAGGTGGTCGAGCCGCCCGGCGACTGCCGCTCCGAGACCTGGTTCTTCTACCACCTTGGCCGCCGGCTGAAGGCGTTGTACGCCGACAGCGACGACCCGCGCGACGCGCCGATCCAGCATCTGACCTGGGACTACCCGACCAGCGGCCCGATCCAGGAGCCAGAGGCCGAGGCGATCACCCGCGAGATCAACGGCTACACCTGGCCGGGCCGCGAGCAGATCGCCACCTTCCCGGAGCTGAAGGCGGACGGCTCGACGGCCTGCGGCTGCTGGATTTACACCGGCGTCTACCCGAAAGAAGGTCACAACCAGGCTCGCGCCCGGGTGCCAGACGGACCAGATGGTCCCGGCAGTCATCTCGGGTGGGGCTTCGCCTGGCCTGCCAACCGGCGCGTCATGTACAACCGCGCCTCCGCCGATCCTGACGGTAACCCCTGGTCCGAGCGTAAGCGGTACGTCTGGTGGGACGCCGACCAGAAGCAGTGGATCGGCCACGACGTGCCGGACTTCGAGAAGACCAAGCCACCGGACTACCAGCCGGACTGGGGCAGCCACCCGAAGGGGATGGACGCCATCGACGGGCACTCGCCATTCATCATGCAGTCGGACGGCAAGAGCCACATCTTCGCCCCGTCCGCCCTCAAGGACGGCCCGCTGCCGACCCACTACGAGCCGGTCGAGTCGCCGATCAAGAACCCGCTCTACCGCCAGCAGGACAATCCGGCGACGAAGAAGTGGGAGCGCGAGGAGAACCCGTACCACCGCGTGGGCGATCCCCGCTTCCCGTACGTCATGACGACCTATCGGCTGACCGAGCACCATTCCGGCGGCATCCCGACTCGGATGGTCGCGGTCACAGCCGAGCTCCAGCCGGAGGGCTTCGCCGAGATCCCGCCCGAGCTGGCCCGCGAGAAACGGATCGAGAACCTGGACTGGGTCACCATCTCGACGGCGCGCGGCGAGATCGAGACCCGCGCCCTGGTCACCGACCGCTTGCGCCCGTTCGAGATCGACGGGCGGCGGGTCTACCAGATCGGGATGCCGTGGCATTTCGGCTGGCAGGGGTACGCCACCGGCGACATCGCGAACACGCTGACTGCCATCGTGGGCGACCCGAACACGACGATCCACGAGGGCAAGGCGTTCACCTGCGACCTTCGCAGGGGTCGGCTGCCTCGCAGCGAACGGCCCGGGCCAGCACACGGCGGCAACGGCCAGTCAGGGAACGGAAGGAGTTAGCACGATGGGCGTGACGTTCCCGCTGCCGGTCCATCCGCGCGCCCGCGTCCACACCGAGTCGATCCTGACCGGGCCGATTCCAGATGAGTCGGAGCTGACGGCGGATTGTCGGATCGAGCCGGGCCGGCCGTACGGCTTCTTCACCGACACGACCCTCTGCATCGGCTGTAAGGCGTGTGAGGTCGCCTGCAAGGAGTGGAACGGGCTGCCGGCAGACGGCTTCGAGCTCTCCGGCCACAGCTACGACAACACCGTCGCCCTCTCGGCGACCAGCTGGCGGCACGTCGCCTTCGTCGAGCAGGTCACGGACAACGCGGGCGCCCGCGCCACTGCGATGCAGCCGTTCCAGAGCAACTGGCTGATGATGAGCGACGTCTGCAAGCACTGCCAGTCGGCAGCCTGCCTGGAAGCCTGCCCGACTGGCGCCCTGTTCAAGACCGAGTTTCAAACCGTCGTGGTGCAGCCGGACATCTGCAACGGCTGCGGCTACTGCGTGCCGGCCTGCCCGTTCGGGGTGGTGGACCTGGACCTGATCGGGACCGGGCACGCCCAGAAGTGCACCCTCTGCTACGACCGCCTGAAGGGTGGCTTCGAGCCGGCCTGCGCCAAGGCGTGCCCCACCAACTCGATCCAGTTCGGCGACCTGCGCGACCTCCAGGAGCGCGCCGCCCGCCGCGTCGAAGAGCTCCGCCACCAGGGGGTTGACAACGCGTACCTGTACGGCGCCCCGAATCCGGCCGGCCGGGCCACCTCCTCCCGGCCAGGGCCGGAGTCGCGCTCCCCTCGGGCCGTGTTTCCCCCGAGCGGCCCGAGGGGCGGCGCGGCGACACCTGGCTCGACCGGCGGCATCGGCGACCTGCACGCCTTCTTCCTGCTGACCGACCGGCCCCAGATCTACAACCTGCCGAGCGCTCCGACCCTGCCCTCGACCCGGCTCGGGCCGAGCCTGCGATCTGGCCTGGCGACGGTGGCCGGCCTGGTCGCTGCCGCCGCGGTCACCTACCTGTTCGGCGGACGAGACTGACCGGAGGGAGCAGCGATGCCACGTTCGAGTCGAAACGCCGACCCGCTGGCCTGGAGTCCGTACGGCCGGCACACGGACCGTGCGCCCGGCACCACCCTGCCGGCCGACCGGCACGGACCAGACCGCAACGGGACCGGCCGTGACGGGCAGTACCAGGGCGAGACCTACTACGGAAGACCCGTCGTCAAGCGGAGCCACTACGGCTGGCTCATCGCGACGTACCTGTTCGTCGGCGGGGTAGCCGGCGCGGCGCAGATCATCGCCACCCTGGCCGACCTGCTCGGCGGGCGCCGCGACCGCGCGGTCGTGCGGGCCGGGCGCTATCTGGCGCTGGCCGGGGCGCTGGTCAGCCCGGCGCTGCTGATCGCCGACCTGCACGTCAAGAGCCGCTGGTTCAACATGCTGCGGATCTTCCGCCGGACCTCGCCGATGTCGATCGGCTCCTGGACGCTGGCCGCCTTCGGCACCCTGAGCGGGCTGGCGGCCGCCCTCCAGCTGGGCGCCGACCTGTTCGGGCACGCGGGGGCTCGGCGCGTCGGTCGCTGGTTGGGGGTGCCGGCAGCTGGGGCCGGCGCGCTGATGACGGTCTACACGGGCACGCTGCTCTCGGCGACGAGCGTCCCGCGCTGGAGCGTCGGCTACCGGCTCCTGGCGCCGCTCTTTGGCGCCACGGCCTTCTCGACGGCCGCCGCCGCGCTCTCACTGCTCGGGCAGGCCGGGCGAGCGCCCTGGCCGGCCCGGCGACGGGTGGCATGGCTCGGGCTGGTCGCGACCGTGGCCCAGGGGATGCTGCTGCGGGCGCTCGAACGACGCTGGGACGAGACCGGTCTATCGCCGGATCCGGATCGGCCGTCGTCGTGGCCGACAGGCCCGTCCAACATGGTCAAAGCAGGCGCGACGGCGGCGCTGGCGCTCCAGTTCGTCAGCCTCGTCGGCGGCCGGCGCTGGCCGTGGCTCTCCAGCCTGGCGGCCATCCTGACGTTGGCGAGCGGCTACGGCGAGCGCGCCGAGATCGTCTTCGGCGGCAACCGCTCGGCCGACCGCCCGGAGCTGTACTTCGGGCTGACTCGGCCCGGCTCGGCGGAGACTACGAGCGAAGAAGTGGGAGCACACCGATGATCGTGCACACGGACGATCCGACGACCACGGCGCCGCGCAAGGCGGCGCATGGCGATCGGGAGCGGACAGTCGCCGTCGAGGCGCTGGAGCAGGCGCTCGATCTGCCGCCGGCCGAGCTGACCGGGCAGGTTGACGTGGCCGAGCGCGCCATCGCCCGCCTCCGCGACCGACTCGTCGCCGAGCTTCGCGCCGCGCCTCACGGCAGCGACCTCCACGATCTTCGACAAGCCCTCGATTCCGCCAACGTGGCGCTCAGCCTGGTCGCGGGCGTGGAGTACCCGGCGGCCGGCATCCAGCGCACGCTGCTGGAACAGGCGTTGACGGTGCTACGCACCGCGCAGGACGCACGTCGCCGGTCGCCTTGATCCGAACGTCCTGACGTCTTCGTCTACGGTGATGGCGTGCGCGCCCGTGGTCCGAAATATGCTTCTCGCCGGGCCGAACGGTTCCATCGCCCTGGCTGGTCTGGCATCGCCGGACTCTGAAGGGCAAGG
>JAXLXF010000060.1:0-33380 GCA_046328125.1 Chloroflexota bacterium | reverse complement strand
GTTCCCGAAGCCGTACACCCGATAGCGGGTCAGGTAGTAGCCAGCGTGACGGAAGCTGCCCCACGGGCTCGCCTCGGCCAGCACGATCGCCTCCTGGGGCGTAAACTGCTCCAGGAACGGCGGCACCTCGGTCCAGAAGCGGTCATTGTCGTGGACGTCCACCATGTTGGCTGCGACTGGGTCGCGGAGCAGCGCATGGGCGGTGCTCGGCGCGAGGACGACGGTCGCCAGGTGCCCGACCGCCAGCACGCCGGCCACCAGCGCCGACGCGCGGCTCGGCGCCAGCTTGCAGACGCGGGCGACACCCCGGCCGGCCGCCTCGACGTACAAGGCCAGCACCAGGCAGGCAGCCGGCAGAATCAACAGCAGGTAACCGATCTGCCCGATGTGCCCGAGCACGAAGACGCCGAGGGCCGGGCCGGCCCACAGCGCCAGCACCGTCCAGTGGCGCAGCCCGAGCCGGTGCCGCGCGATGCCGCCCGGCCAGAACGCCAGCCCGAACAGCACCACGCCGACATTCAGCCCGATGAGCAGCCCGCCGAACACCTGGGCCAGGTTGGAAAGACCCGCGCTCAGCCCACCCGACAGCACCGATGTCTTGCTGCCGACGAACCCGAGCAGGGAGAGGCCGTCGTTCAGGTACTCGACGGGGCCGCCGGCCAGCCAGACCAGCGGGACCAGCCACGCCACGCAGGTCGCGGCCAGCACCGCGAGGCCACGCCACAGCGCCCGGCGACCGACGCGGTACGCCGCGAACAGCCAGAGCGGCAAGAGCAGCACCAGCGTGGATTGTCGGACGCCGCTGGCCACGCCGAGCACCAGCGCCGCGAGCATGATCGGACGGTCGGCGGCGGTCGTCAGGCCACGCCAGCAGAGCCAGACCACCAGCAGCAGGAACAGCGACTCGACGGCGTAGGTCAGTGCGACGACGCTGTAGTACCAGACCAGCGGCGAGAGCGCGAACAGGATCGCGGCGACCAGCGCCGACGGTGCGCCGATCATCTCGCGGCCCAGCACGTACAGCATCGCCACGGCCAGGCTGCCGGCGATCAGGCTGGTCAGGACGAACGCGCTGTTCGCATCGCCGGTGACCCAGGTCAGCAGCCGACCCCAACCGACGTACAAGATGTAGCCTGGCGGATGCGGCTGATGGCGCGCGATGTCGAACGAGCGGGTCGCGAGGGCGAACTGGACGGCATCCCAGTTGACCAGCGAGCTCGAGACGAACGGGAGCCTGAGCAGCAGCGAGAGTACGAACAGCACCAGCGCCGGCCCCAGGCCGTGCCGCGCGAGCGGCCCAGACGCCAGCCGCTGAGGCCAGCCGGTCCACGCGACGGGTCGAAGGGCCGCGGCCAGCACGCGGATGGCGGAGAACGGTGCCGCTCCCAGCCGATTCTGCCGATCATCTCTTTGCGGCTGCGAATCCGACGACCCTATCATGGCTTCAGGGTCGAGGCGGATCTGGCATCAGGCAGCGCGGGAGACGGCGTGGCGAGCGACAGGACGCGGGGCGGTAGGACGGGCTCGTCGGCGGTCATTGGCGAGGGTGCCGGCACGACGGCTGCTGCCGGCGCCGGCTCGGTGCCGCACGGCGCGTCGCAGTCCGCCGTCACGTCCGGCGCCGACGCCGGCGATGCAGGCCCGGACCGGCGGATCTCCGGCCCGAAGCGCCTGGTGGCGGCCGTCCGCACGCTCCGTCCGAAGCAGTGGAGCAAGAACCTGCTGGTGTTCGCCGGTCTCGTCTTCACCTACAACCTGCTCAACCCGGACATGCTCGGTCGTGTCATCCTCGCGTTCGTGGCGTTCTGTGCGCTCTCCAGCGCCGGGTACCTCTGGAATGACCTGCGCGACGCGCCCGCCGACCGCCTGCACCCGATCAAACGTCGGCGCCCGATCGCCTCCGGGCAGGTGCCGCCGGCCCTGGCAGTCGTGATGGCGCTCGCGCTCGGCATCGCCGGCCTGGGGCTCGCCGCGATGCTCGGCTCGTCGTTCGCCCTGGTCGCCTCCCTGTACATGCTGCTCACCGCGAGCTACAGCCTGTGGCTCAAGCATCTGGTGCTGATCGACGTCTTCGGCATCTCGGCCGGATTCGTCCTGCGGGCAGTCGGGGGCGCCGTGGTGATCGGGGTGCCGGTCTCGCCCTGGCTGTACGTCTGTACGGTGCTGGTGTCATTGTTCCTGGGGCTCGGCAAGCGCCGCAACGAGCTGGAGCTCCTGGAATCGGGTGCAGCAGGCCACCGCAAGAACCTCGAAGAGTATACCCTCGAGCTAGTCGATCAGCTGATCTTGATCGTGGCGTCGGTCACGATCATGGCGTACTCGCTGTACACGTTCTCGGCCGAGAACCTCCCGCGCGACCACTCGATGATGCTGACGATCCCATTGGTGGTGTACGGCCTGTTCCGCTACCTGTACCTCGTCCGGGTCCGGCGGCAGGGCGGCGCACCTGAGGATCTCTTACTCACCGATCCGGGCCTGCTCGGTACGGCGGTCGCCTGGGTGGCGGTGAGCGTGTTCGTGTTGTACGTCCTCCCGCACACGCCCTGATCGTCCGGGGCAAGGATTCCGTACGTTCTGGTGACCGGCGGGCCGCTCGCTCGTTCTTCTGATAACACCGATGCGACGGCCGGGCCGGACGTCTATGTACTGACGTCACGTTCTCTGGGCTCTGCTGGCGCTTCGGGAGTACAATCCGCTCGCCTCGGGGACGCTGCTCCGGGCGAGCGCTCAGAATCGTAGATGGACGGGCGGTCGCTCGAACGCCGCGCTCCTGCAGAGGAGAATCGCTCTCATGGCTCATCTGCCGCGACACCGGAAGATCCCCGTCGGCTCCCTGGCCGTCGTGCTCGGCAGCCTGCTCGTGGGCCTGACGCTCGCGCCGGTCGCGGCACAGCGGGCCGGCCTCAAGGACGGCGCCGTGACCGTCCGCTCCGACGGCGCCGTGTACCTGATCGCCAACGGTCAGCGGCACTGGGTGGCGACGGTCGTCATCAGCGACGAAGATCTGAACGCCTATCCAGAGGCCGAGCCGATCTTCACGGCGCTGGCGCCGTTCGGCAGTAGCTCGTCAAGCTCCTCGGGCTCGAGCGGCTCGTCAGGCTCCGGAAGCTCGTCGAGGTCGTCCGGCTCTGGGTCGTCAGGGTCAGGGTCGTCCGGCTCAGGCAGCAGTGGCTCTGGATCGTCTGGGTCGTCGCGCGTCGATCCGAGCGGCGATACGTGCCCGCCGGGCTTCGAGGTCAAGGGCGCCACCGTGAATGGCCAGAAGCTGTACTACGAGCCCGACCGGCCCGACTATCCGAGTGCCAAGCCCGAGGCGTGTTTCACGGCTGGCGGCGACGCGGCCAAAGACGGCTACACGAACTCGAAGAACGTCAACAAGCGGTAGCCGCGCGCTAGACGACACGATGAAGGCGGCGTGCTCCAGCGAGCACGCCGCCTTCATGCCCACGATGGCCGAAGTCCGGACAGGGGGACCTTAGCTTGCCGCCGCCGGCTCCTGGGTGGCAGGCGCATCAGCCGGCGCCCGAGTCCCGAGCGCCAGGCCGACGCCAACCAGCACGCCAGTCAGGCTGACCACGAGCGTCAGCGGCTCCGACAGTTGGAGGCCCAGCACGGCGTCGAGCGAAAGCGAGCCAGGTCCGGTCACGGCCAGCGCCAGCGCCACCACCAGCAGCGTCAGCGGATACTCGATGCCGCGATCCTGCGCCCAGAAGCTCGGCCAGTGGACGGTCAGCGCCATCAGCATCGCTGCCATCACCGCCGCCGCGCCGAGCGGGCCGAACAGGCCAGCCGCCAGCAGCAGGCCGCCGCCGAGCTCGGACAGGCCGCCGAGGATCGCCCAGAGGCGGGCCGGACGAAGCCGCAGGTAGCCGCCGAACATGCCGACCGTGCCCGCGAGGCCGGGGCCGCCGAACCAGCCGAACAGCTTCTGCGCGCCGTGGGCAAAGAGGAGCGATCCGATGACGAGACGGAGGAGGAAGAGACCGAGATCGAGACTCATGAGACGTGCTCCAGACCGGGCAGCTCCGGTCACATTGGTATACATCCAGTAGTAACTTACTTTTAGTGACTCCTATTCCCGGTTTGTCCGATTCCCGGCTCGGCCTGTGGCCGGCATCGGATACGGACTGATGACAGGCTGTAAGATGTCTTCATGGCCCAGCCCGTACACGACGCTTCGCTCTGCCCGCGGTATCACCACGCCATCGAGCTGATCGGCCGGCGCTGGACCGGCGCCATCCTCCAGATGATGCGCGGCGGCATGGTCCGCTTCAGCGACCTGGCGACTGCGATCCCCGGCTTGAGCGACCGGATGCTCTCCGAGCGCCTCAAGGAGCTCGAGGCCGAGCAGCTGGTCGAGCGGCGGGTGATCCCCGAGACCCCGGTCCGCGTCGAGTACCGCCTGACGGACCGGGGCGTGGCACTGGGAACCGTATTGGACGCGGTGACCGCCTGGGCGCACGACTGGCTGACCGACGACGGCACCCCGTCCGCCGATCCGTCACACCCGCACGCAGCCCCTGACCGTCCGGCGGGGCCGGTCCGGGTCGGCCGTCGGCGCCTGAACCGGCCCGTCACGCACTCGGCCTAGTGCAGATCCAGGGGAGAGATTCGGGAATGCGGCGAACGTGCCCGTGGAGCGCGGCCATCCTGGCCGCTTCCGTGCTGACTGCCCCCGGACTCAGGGCAGCAGCGTCGCTTGTCGACAACCGGGGCGGCCAGGATGGCCGCGCTCCACGCGCACGTGCCGGCCTTTCCCAACGCTGTGGCATGAGACGGCACTAGCCGGGGAGCGCGGCCATTCCCTCGCTGCGCTCCCAGGCACGGGAATCCTGCCGACTCTCGATTCGGCCGTGCTAGAATCGGCCCGTCTCATGCAACGGTACACACCGCGCGACCTCGTCGTCCTTGCCCTGATCGCCGGGCTGTTCTTCTACTCCTTCAGCCGTGGGTCGAGCCAGAGCCCGGAGAGCTTCGCGCTGTACATCGTGGCGCTCGTGGCCGCTGTCACCTTTCACGAGTGCGCGCACGCGTCCGTCGCGCTCATGCTCGGCGACAGCACGGCCAAGCTCCTTGGCCGGGTCTCGCTCAACCCGATCCGGCACCTGGACCTGTTCGGCTCGCTCGCCTTCTTCTTCTTTCACTTCGGGTGGGGCAAGCCGGTCCCGATCAATCCGTACAACATGAAGGGTGTCAGCCCACTGGCCGGTGCCGCGATCTCGGCGCTGGCCGGGCCGGCCTCGAACGTCGTGCTGGCATTTCTGGCGACGATTCCGTTCCGGCTGGCCAACCCGTCGCGCGGCCTGATCGACCCATCCGTCGATCCGTATCTGGTGGAGCTGCTGCGCTCGCTGCTGCTGGTGAACGTCGGACTGGCGGCGTTCAACTTCCTGCCGATCCCGCCCCTGGACGGCTTCAGTCTGGCTCGGCTGGTGCTGCCGCGCAACGTCAGCGCGATCCTGGAACAGTACGGCATGTTCATCCTGATCGGTCTGGTCTTCATCCCGCAGTTTCTCGGGCGACAGTTCGACTTTCTGACGATCGTGATGCGCCCGCTCCAGGCGCTCATTCAAGAGATCGTGTTCGCCGGTATGTAGCGTCCGCGTCGTAGAAGCAGTGCGTCGAAGCCCGGCGCACGTCGAAGGCTGACGCCCGGCCAGCGTCGGCCGGGGGTGGTCGGCCAATTCGGGACCGATTCAGGAGGTGGCACGATGGCGAAGATCGCCTTTCAGCAGGTCACGATTATCGGGATCGGTCTGCTCGGCTCGTCGCTCGGGCTCGCGCTCAAGCGGCTGACGCCGGCCCCCCGCGTCATCGGCTGCGACCTGAGCGGCGAGGCGCGGCGTGAGGCGAGCGGCAAGAAGGCCGTCGACCGGGCAACCGGCAATGTGATCGACGCCGTGCAGGGCTCGGATCTGGTGGTGCTCGCCACGCCGGTGCGGGCTATCGAGATCGTGCTCCGCGACATCGCCCCCGCCCTGGCGCCCGGCACCGTCGTCACGGACACTGGCTCCACGAAGCGCCAGATCCTCGACTGGGCCGCCCAGTACCTGCCGAGCACGGTCAGCTTCGTGGGCGGCCACCCGATGACCGGGCGTAACACGGCCGGCACCTCCGGCGCCGCCGCCGAGCTGTTCGCGAACGCCGTCTACTGCGTCAGTCCACCGTCGTCCGCCGACGCCAAGGCGGTCGAGAACATCGTCAAGATGGTCGAGGCGATCGGCTCGACGCCGTACTTCGTGGAGCCGGACGAGCACGACGGGCTCGTCGCCAGCATCAGCCACCTGCCGTACGTGATGTCCACCGCGCTGATGCGGATCGCCGCCACGGACCGGGGTTGGCGCGAGGCAAAGACGATCGCGGCCGGCGGCTTCGCGACGGCCACCCACCTGACCGACGCCGACCCGCGGATGTTCGCGGACATCTGTCTGACGAACCGCGAGCAGGTCTCTCGCCAGATCACCCGCCTGATCGACGAGCTGGCGGACCTGCGCGAGGCCGTGGATCGAGGAGACGAGGGGCTGTACGACCGGTTCGTCGGCGCGCGCCAGCTCCACGACGAGTGGTTGGCTGGCCGCTCGGCGGACGAGGCGCCGCCAGCCTACTCCGCCAGCGACCTGAAGCCATCCAGCCTCTTCTTCCCGGCCCGCCTCGGCGAGCTGCTGCGCCGAGGCGACAAAGAGAAGAAGTAGCGGCTCAGTGCGATCGTGGGCCGGGCTGGCTGCACGCCTGGGCGTACAACTGCCGCACCCGCTTCTCGATCTCGCCAGCGCCTCGCTTGTTGACGGCCAGCCAGGTGTTCAGCTCGGCATCCAGCTCGTCCTTCGGCTGCGCCTTGCCGTTCGGCCCGTAGAACGTCTCCCAGGCCAGCACCTGCGCTTTGAAGGCCCGGACCTCGAACTGAAAGCAGCCCTCCTGCGAGCGCGGGTCGATGCCGGCGACGTCGTCGGACAGGTGCTTCGCCTCGTGGACAATCAGGGTGGCGATCGCCTTCGGATCGCTCTGCTGCCAGCGCGTGCTGACCACGATCGAGCGGATCGCGCCAGCGCCGGTCGTGCCGCCGATCCGGCTGTAGCGGGCGTGGACGGCGTCCGGGAGCGGCCCGAACGCCAGGTCCGTGTCGGAGTCGAGGATCGTCTGGAGGGGCTCCAGGATCTTCGCCTCCTCCAGCACGTCGATCGGCTTCGCCAGCCCATCCCCCAGCCGAATCCGCGTTCTGAACGACGGCGCCGACGGCACGGTCGAGACGCTCGACGCCGAGACGGCTGGCGCGAGCGACGCCGCCGGCGGCGCAGCCTGACGGGTGAACGCAGCGGTCAGATCGGTGCCGGGCAGGGCTGTCGGCATTCGGAGCCCGGTGGGGCGGTCTGGCGCGTATTGGCGCAGGAACGGGCTGTCGGCGGCCTGCGCGGCGAGGTCGATGGGCAGGTTCTCACCGGTCAGAATCGCCTTGAAATAGTCGGCGAGGAGCAGCCCTTGCGTGCACTTGCAGCTGGCGTCGTAGTGCATGATGCCGCGCTGGAAGCGCTGGTAAATGAATCCATTGTTGTTGGGATCCTGGGCCGGCAGCGAGGTCGGGACACCCCAGATCTCGAGGTTGATCAAGGGAAGCAGGTTCGGGTCGCCGCCGCCACGGCCGAACGCCGCGTCCGGGCTGACGGTGCTGTTGAACGTGGTGAAGAACTTGACCGGCTCGCCGTTGAACGTCTCCGGCGCGTTGCGCCGCACGAACTCCAGCACTTCCTGGGCGTAGCCCGGCTGGCCGGGAGCGGGAGCAAGTGCTCCGAGGCGCTCGTTGACGGCCGGGAAGGTCGATCCGTTCACGCGGGTGTAGGACAGGAGCCCCGGGTCGAGCAGGTTGAGAGGCTGGACCGAGCCATCCGGCCAGAGCTGGATCACGATCCGCTGGAAGAACTGGGTGGCCATACCCTGGAAGCGAATCGTCCGCGAGATCGGGAACCCGAACGTCGGCACCTGTCCGCGCCGCGTGAAGTAATCCACGAAGCGCGGCTCGTCCACGAGGAATCCCGTCTCTGGGAAGTAGAGCGAGCCAGACGCGGCGGCCTGCTGCTGCTCCCGAGCACCCGCCTCCGACAGACCGGCCGACAGACCGGCACCGGCCAGCGCCACGAGATCGGTCTGGAAGCTCAGCGCAGGGCCGGGCGTCGGCGCGGCTGAGGCCCGTGTCGGCGTGACCAGTTGAGTCAGCGCCAGCACAAACACCAGCACGGCGCGCCAGAGGCGGCCGTGCTGACCCGCGGACACGAACCAATCCGCTCGGACGCTACCCCTCACTCGATACGGACGCCTCGGCTACTTCTTGACAATCTTGAGAGGAACCTCTTGCTTGTTCACCTTGCCGCCGTCGCGGACGCGCCCGATGAGCGTCGCATCGCCCTCTTTGGCATCGCCCGGGATCTCGATGGTGAACTTGCAGGTTCCCCGGGAGTCGGCGTTCTTGCTGTCCTCGGCGTGCTCGTCGTCATCATCTGGCAGGAGCAAGATCAACTCGCAGGTGAAGTCCGATTTCGTCTTGATCTCGACCTTCCGCGAATCGCCGCGCTTGATCTTCGTGTCGCCGTCGATGTCCACCGAGATCGGGAGATCGGGCGAGAGCTCCTCGTCATCCTGACGCGAGGAGCTAGACCGGTTGTCATTACCGGTGCTGCTGCCGGAGCTACCGCTGCTCCTGGAGCCGCTGCCGCTAGAGCTGCCGCTGCCGCTCGAGCCAGAGGAGCGGCTGCCAGTCGACGACGAGCTCGGGCCGGACTGGACGGACCCGGCCAGGGCGAGACCGGACATCACCGGGTCACCTTCCGGGAGCGAATTGATGTCGTCGTCACTCGCGACGACCGTCGCGATCCAACGGCGCTGGCCGTTGAGGATCAGAAAGAGGGCGCCGTCCGACCGGAGCGCGACCTGGCCGTCCACCCCGGACTGTTGCTGCTGCGCCGAGACGGGCGCCAGCGCAGTCCCGACCAGCATGGCCGCTGCCGCCAGACCGAGCGTCCGAATCGGCAATCTCATTGAGGATCCCCTTCCTCCCTGGAGCAGGGTGCCCGTGCGGCAGGCCCGACGGTGTCCCGGTGCTCGATCGGCACCGGCGCCGATGCGAGAGTGACCGCCAGCGAGGCGCCCGGATTGTAAACTGCGAGTGGACGCTCGACCAAGACCTGGGCAAGCTCCTGTTTCCGGAACGAAGCAACCGCCGACAAGTCACGCCGAATCCAGGGTCGCGGACCGGTCGCCCGTATACTCTCCGGCGCGCCGGTCGGGCCGGCGAGGAGGCGAGCACCGTGCTTCGGCGGGCGGCAGAGGCGAAAGTTGCGTTCAGCAAGCAGCTCTCTCGCCACCGCATCGACGATTTCCTGCGCCGCGAGCTGAGCGACGTGCGCGGCACAGTCCTCGACCTCGGGGCCGGCTTGCGACCGTTCGCCGACCTGATCCCCGGCCAGACCATCGCACTTGACCACCGGCCTCGCCCAGACATCGACCTGATCGGCGACGCCCATCACCTGCCGTTCGCCGACGAATCGGTGGACGCGATCGTCTGCACCGAGGTGTTCGAGCACCTGATCGAGCCGGCCGTCGCCGCTCGCGAGATGGTCCGCATCCTCAAGCCCGGCGGCCGGCTGGTGCTGACGACGCGGTTCTGCTTCCCGCTCCACGACCGCCCGGCCGACTTCTGGCGCTTCACGTCGTACACGCTGGAGCGCCTGTTCGCGCCGCTGGATCCGGTCGTCGTGCCGCAGCACACGGCGTATCAGACGCTACTGGTCCTGCTGGTCCGCCTGGTCATGGAGCCGACTCGACTCAACCGGCTGCTCTCGCCGCCGGTGCTGGCGCTGTCCGCCCTGCTGTGGAAGCTCGATCCGCTGGCCGGCCGCCTGCTCCCCAGTGATTCGCTCACCAGCGGCTATCTCGTCGCCGGGCGGAAGCGGGCGCGCGGCCGGTGAACGGTCGGAACAGCCGTCGTCACGGATCACGATCCTCGATCGGCGATCTGTCACGTTTTCTTGACAGCGCGAGTCATGACAGGTAGCGTACGTGTCGGTCGGGCGGAAGCTGGCGCCCGCGGGGAACGTGCGCGCCCCGATGCCGAGAAGCCTTCTGAGCCGACACCACTAAAGGATCCCGTGACGTGCGTCGAGTGCTCATCCTGCTGATGCTGGCGACAGTACTGGCGGTCGCCTGCGAGTCGGCGGCCACATCGGAACCATCTTCTGCGCCGAAGCCGGCTGCGTCCGCTGCCGCCGGCGCGTCGCCCGTGGCACGACCGTCGCCGTCGCCGTCTCCGGCCGCCGCCGGCGCGAGCGGCGCGCCACGAAGCACCTGGACGACGATTCGCGACTCGCTCAGCAGCGACACCACGCTGGTCAGCATCGGCGTCGTCCTCTCCGTCGCCGTGGTGATCGCCTGGTTCATGTCGAACCGAGCCGAAGCGACCCCGAACGCGGACCAGCGCGCCGAGCTGCGCCACTTCGTCAACGACCACTTCGCGAAGTACGTGGCGCGCGGCCTCGCCGCCGAAGGCGTGGGAACCGTCGCGATCTCGAAAGACAAGGCGTGGCGCAAGGTGTACCTTCAGCACCTGCGGCTTCACAACGAGCTGTATGCGTTCCGCAAAGACGTCGCTATGAGGATCTTCGAGGCCGAGATCGACGCCGCCGTGGCACGCGAGCTGGAGGCGGCGCGCCAGGCCGGCGTCGCGGCGAATCCGGCGGTCGCGTCGGGCTAGGATTTCGGCGTGGGCATCGCGCCGACGGCAAAGCGCGGCTCGAACGCCTCGACGCGCTTCTCGGGGTAGCTGAAACTCGGGTTGCGTCGAGCGACGGCCATCGCGGTGATTCCCAGCTCGCGGAACAGCGGCTCGCCGAGTCCGAGCAGCCGGCGCCCGCGCGCACCGACGAACACGACGTCCTCGACGACGAAGCCGGCCCGCTCCACGGTGAACGCCAGGGTCCGGGGGGTGAACGCGTTGATGTGCTCGCTTGCCAGGTAGCCGTTGTGCCCGATCGCCCGCTTGAGCAGGCGGTCCACCAGCGGCAGCGGCGGCATCGTCGGCACGTGGATGAACAGCTTGCTCTCCGGCTCCAGCAGGGCGTGCAGGCGGAGCAGGAAGAGGTGGGGCGCCACGAGATGCTCCAGCAGGTTGGAGCAGAAGATCGCCTCGAAGCGGTGCCCGAGGTCCGGCAGGCCGTCCTCGACATTCGCAAGCGCCACCTCGAATCCGAGCGCCCGCGAGAACTCGACGTTGCTCGCCACGGCGTCGATGCCGGCGCTGCCCGGCCCGAAATGGACGAGGTGCTGACCGTGGGAGCAGCCAATGTCGAGCACGGCCTTGCGGTCCAGATCGTGCGCTTCACAGACGAAACGGACCGCCCGTGCCGGGACGAAGAAGTCGCGAAGGATGCGTTCGGTCTCGTCCGGCGGTAAGGGTGAGCGCGCACGAACGAGACGCGCGACCTCTTCCGATGTTCTCATAAGGGCGTATGATACAACCGAGCATCGGCGTCCTGACTCTACACACCGGAAAGCGTACGCGGACCAGGAGCGGACCAGGAGGAGCATGAGCGACCAGCATTCGAGCGGACCCATCGACGGCAGCGCGGTGAGCACGCTGGTTGACGACGGCCCCTCCGTCGCTCAGTTGGCGACGAGCGAGAAGCCACCAAAGGTCAAGAAGGACAAGAAGAAGAAGCCGAAGAAGACGCTGGAAGAGCGCAAGGTCTACGAAGCCGGCGCGGTCATCGTCTGCGATGGGAAGGTCGTGCTGCGCCTGACCGACAAGCAGCGCTGGATCTTCCCGAAGGGGAAGCTGAAGAAGCACGAGGCGCCCGAAGACGCCGCCCTCCGCGAGGCGACCGAGGAGACCGGGCTGCGGGTCGAGATCGTGGACCAGCTCGCCGACTTCCTGATGCACCACGAGGGCAAGAAGCGGCGCTTCCAGTTCTTCTTGATGCGCGCGACGGCGAAGACCTGGGACTGGCCCCACCACGAGGGGCGGGACACGTTCCTGATCTCTCCGGAGCGGGTGGGGCCACTCGTGCGCCAGGAAGGGTACGCCGACGTCTGGGCGGCCGGCGAAGACCGGGTTCGGGCCATGTGCGACGAGCCGACGCCGTTCGTGACGCACGGGGAGTAGCGAGTTGCGTCAGCAGCCGGGCCGTGGACTGAAGTCCACGTCTACCGTTGGACCGTCGCTACGCGACGGGGTGAGGCGCTCCGGCGTGGCGTAGCCACGTACCAATGGTAGACGTGGATTTCAGTCCACGGACATCACTCGCCCCTCGCTACTCGCCACTCGCCCCTCGCTACTCGCTACTCGCCCCGCGCTACTCGCCACTCGCCCCGCGCTACTCGCCCCTCGCTACTCGCCCCTCGCTACTCGCGCGGCGGGTACACCAGCACGCTGCGCTGCTGCACGCCCCACGCCAACGCTTCCTGGTAGCTCATGCCGAACACGTCGATGTGAGCGCCGCGAACCAGCGAGCCGGTGTCCGCCGCCAGGAACGTCCCAAGCCCCTGAATCCAGACCGTCGAGCCGAGCGGGATGACGTGCGGGTCCACGGCCACCATCCCCGGCCGGGGCCAGAGCCCGGACGCCGTGGCCGCACAGCCACCAAGCTCGACGCAGGTGTACATCGTCACCCGGGCGGCGCCGCTCCAGGCAACCGGGCGCCCGATTGGCGGCAAGTACGGGGTGCCGACCAACTGCGGGTCCACAGGACCGACATCCTGGGCGTCCACCCAACCACGATGGCGCGTGGACGGATCCCAGACCGGCAGTCGCTGCCCCCGCGACCCACCGACCACCTGGAGCGGCCCCCACTGATACGCCACGCCGATCGGCTGCGCGGATGCATCGGCGGCAGACCAGAGCGCCGTCTCGACGTGCGGCGCGACCCAGTGCTCCCGCGAGCCGGTCGCCGGTGGCGTGTTGCCACTCGGATCGAACACCACCGAGGCCGAGCTCGCGGATGACGGCGAGGTTGGCACGATACTGGCGAAGGCGAAGTCTCCGGAGTATGGACGTTCGAACGGACCAGCGGTCAGCAGCGTGCCCAGCAACAGGGCGACTGCAAACAGTGGCATACGGTCTCCAGGGCACGTGATACGCGGCCAGGCCCGTCTCTGAATGGCGGGCACGGGCCGAGGAGCGAACGGCCAGACGACGTCACTCTGGGGTCGGCGTTCGCCGCCAACGTCGCCGAACAGCGCGGCCGCCAGAGAGCGGCCGGGGAGCTATCTGAGAGCCTCTCGACGCCGCGCGTAGGTGAGGGGGGCCGAGCACGACGTGCCCGGCACACGCGTTGTCGAACGGTCCCACACGGTATAACGACGCACCATGCGTGATGCCAAGATCTGCGCGACGGAAGATCGAAGGTACGGTCCGCGTGACGCAGTTAGGCGCCGCGCAAGTGGGTGTTTTCGCGAGGATTTCGGCGGATGCCCGCCGATTCGACCAGAGAGGGAACGCCGCATGGCCGGTTACGGTGACGCTACGGTTCCATCACGCTCTGGGAAAAACCGTTCCGTCGAGCCCGAGAAGCGTGGTACCCCTTACGTCATGACCCGGGTGTAGCACCTTTGTCATCTCCGCCGGCGAAACCGGCGGAGGACAACGGCGTTCTGTTCATAGTTGCGCCAGGCGCGCGTCCACCTCGAGGGTGTGCCGGCTGGCACGACTCGTGCATGGACGGCGGCCCGGTTCGACCGCCCGTTTCCACACTCCGCCTGAATCTGGGGTTCGGATGCACTCGAGATCGTGGCTTCTCGCGTTGCTGGCTGCCATCGTTCTTGTTACGTCGTTTCCCGCGCCGTTGACGTTCGCCGCCGAGCCCCGTGCCGCCACGATGGCGCCGCTGCCCGCCGTGGACACCGACGACGGGCGTTTCGGGATGGTGCAGGGCATGGTCCAACCGGACCTCGCGTTTCAGGCGGGGTCGCGATGGGACCGCATCATCTTCCCGTGGTCGTTGATCCAGCGGGACGGCCCCAACGCCTGGACGCAGCTGTACTTCACGGACGAGGCGATTCGCTCGGAGGCCCGACGCGGTGTGACGATCGCCGCGATTCTGATCTACACCCCGCAGTGGGCCTCGCCGACGCCCGAGAAGGGCCGGCCGGTCGACCCGCCGCGCGGCCTCGAGCTGAAATGGAACGACCCGAACAACCTGTGGGGGCAATTCGTCCGCAAGGTGGTGGACCGCCAGCGCGGCGTGGTCAACCACTGGATCGTCTGGAACGAGCCGGACCTGTACACGCCGGGCCTGCGCTACACCTTCGACGGCTCCTTCGAGCAGTACGCGCAGTTGCTGAAGGTGGCGTACCTGAACGTCAAGGACGTCAACCCTGACGCCAAGGTGATCCTCGGCGGCTTCGCGTACTGGTGGGACAAGGAGCACCAGCGACCGCCGTTCCTCGGGCCGCTGCTGGAGGTGATCGGGCGCGACCCGGATCGGCAGCGCAACAACCACTACTTCGACATCGTCAGCGTGCACACCTACACCGCGCCGCTCAACTCGTTCGCCGAGCCGATGATCATGCGCGACATCCTGGCGCTGCGAAACATGAAGAAGCCGATCTGGATCGGGGAGAGCAACGTCATCCCCCACGACGACCTGAAGAACCCGCTGGCGGCCGGCCAGTTCCGGGCCTCGCTGGACCAGCAGGCGTCGTACATCATCCAGGCGATGGCGATGGCGGTGGCGGCGGACGTCGAGCGGTACGCCGTCTACAAGGCGACCGACGAGAAGGCCGAGAACGACACCGAGCTGTGGGGCCTGATCCGTAACGACGGCAGCACGAAGCCCTCATACGTCGCGTTCCAGGTCGGCGCTCGCTACTTCGCCAACGTCAAGTCAGCGGTCTTCTCCTGGCCGGGCGTGGACAAGCCGAGCTCGCAGCAGTACCACGATATCCTCGACTCGAACGAGTACCGTACCCAGTTCATCTGGCCGTCTCAGGTGGCCCAGGTGACGATGGAGCGCGGCGACCATCGCACGACGGTGGTCTGGAACACCTCGCCTGAGGCTGTGACGCACAACGTGGTGGCGACCGCCAAAGAGGCCACGGTCATCACGAAGTTCGGCAAGACCGACACGATCAAGGCGAAGAACGGCGTGTACTCACTCGACCTGGCGCCGTCCAGCCACAACGCCGACCCGCGCGACCCGAGCATCTACATGATCGGCGGCGATCCGCTGATCGTGGACGAGGTGGTCGCGCCGCTGCCACTGCCCGGCACCCAGCTGGCGAGCCGCATCGAGATGGTCTGGCCGTTCGGGAGCGCGCCGGTGGAAGAGGCGACGCAGGCGAACGTCACCGCCCAGCTGCTGCTGCCGGGCCAGACCGCGAGCGTCCCCTGCCGCTACGATCCGGAGCATGTCGAGCTGTGGGCCTGGCGGAACTACGAAGACCGGCCGCCGGTCGTGGTGCCGTCGCCGTCCGTCACGGGCACGCCGAGCCCGTCCAGCCGGATCGCCCCCTCCCCCAGCCCCTCTCCGACGCCGCGCGTTCACGGCGAAGCGAAGCGCGAGAAGGACCCGGTCCTCCTCGCGACGGGCGTCAAGCGGTTCGCCACGGCATCTGGCGTGACCTACCCGGTCTGGGACTTCAACAACGTGGACGTCTCGTACGCGAAGACGGCGGATCGGGATCGCTGGCTGGACATGTTCGTGATCGTCAACTCGGACGACATGAAGATGGACCCGACGACCTGGACCTACGGCGGCGAGAACAACAAGGACTGGCAGGAGGCCCGGCCGCTGCCGGCCGCTAGCTGCCAGTAGCTTCCCCCGCTCCCACGGCCCCCTTCTGCACGGACAGAAGGGGGCTGTTTTCTTTTGCCTCCATCCCCGAGCCCTCGGCGACGTCGTATCCATCGTCGAGTGGCCTCAGCCGAGTGCATCGTGTCGTACCGGCTGGCCTCCGATCCCAACCCTGCGTATAAGTACGGGCCGGATCTAGAACGGTTCGGTGTGGCCACGGTGGCCGGACATGGAGTCGATCGCATGGACGTGACTCTGGTGACCCATGACGCGATGGCGCGCCCCCCGAGTCGATCCCGGCTGAGCAGGCGCGCGGCCCTGCGGATGCTCGTCTCGAGCAGCAGCATGATCCTGCTGGCCGCGTGCGCGCAGCAGCCCACGGCGCCTGCTGCCACCTCGGCGCCGGCCACGAAGCCGACCGACGCGCCCGCCAAGCCGGCCGAGGCTGCGAAGCCGGCTGAGGCCGCCAAACCGGCTGAGGCCGCCAAACCGGCCGCGCCCGCCCCGCCGGCGCCGACCGCCGCACCCGCCGCTGCCGCGAAGCCGGCCGCCCAGCCGAAAAGTGGCGGCACCCTGCGCGTCGGCCAGGTCGGCGACATCGCCCGACTGGACGGCCAGCTCGTGAACGCGGTGGACACGACCTGGATGGCGTTCGACCGGCTGACGGCGTATGACGAGAAGCTCCAACCGAAGCCGATGCTCGCCGAGAGCTGGGACGTCAGCAGCGACTTCAAGCAGATCAAGCTGAACCTTCGCAAGGGCGTCCAGTTCCACACCGGCCGCGAATTCACCAGCGAAGACGTGAAGTGGAACATCCTCCACGTCCGCGACACGAAGGTCGCGGCCGGAGCGCTGATCCTCCAGAGCAACTGGTTCACCGGCATCGAGACGCCGGACAAGAACACCATCATTCTGAAGACCGAGCAGCCCCGCCCGGCGGTCTTCGACTTCTTCGAGTTCTTCAACATCATCGACCCGGTCACCGCCGAGGGGCCGGACGCGGCGACCAAGTACGCCGGCACCGGGCCATTCGCGCTCGCGGAGTGGGTCCAGGGCGATCACCTTCGCTACGTCAAGCACAAGAACTACTGGCAGAGTGGCAAGCCGTACCTCGACGAGATCGTCGTCACTATCCTGCGCGACAGTCAGGCCGCGATCGCGCAGCTCGAAGCCGGCGCCCTGGACGTGATCCTCGCCCCGCCGATCCCGGACTTCGTGCGCCTCAAGGCTGACCAGAAGTACCGCACGCTAACCGTGCCGTCCAACACCCAGGTGATCGGCGCGAACACCACCCTGCCTCCCACCGACAACAAGGTGCTCCGCCAGGCGCTCAACCTCGCGATCGACCGCAAGCGGATGGTGGACAACGCCTTCGGCGGCACCGGCGTGCCCCAGTCGCTGCTCTGGCTCGACACGTCAGAGGCGTTCGAGCCGGCCAAGAAGGACGCCACGGCGTACGATCCCGAGAAGGCGAAATCGCTGCTGGCGAAGGCGAACCTGAGCAACCTCGAATTCGACATCGTCAGCAACACCGCCACCCCCGAGTACGCTGGCGTCTCGCAGATCTTCCAGTTCGACCTCCAGAAGATCGGGATCAAGGCGAACATCAAGCCGTACGACCCGGCGGCGTACCTAGACCAGATCAACAACCACAAGTACACCGGCACCTACGTCGGCAGCACCGCCTACGCCTCGATGCTGCCATCCACTCGGATCGCCAACAGCCGCCACCTCGACCCATCGGGCAATAGCAACACCGGCTACAAGAGCGATGCCTACTCCGACCTGTACCAGAAGCTCTCGACTGAGCCGGACGCCGCCAAACGGAAGCAGCTGTACGGCGCGCTGAACGACCTGCTGCTGGACGAGTCGGCGGTGATGCCAATCTGCATGTCGTCAGGACGCATGCTCACGAGCGCGAAGGTCCACGACGTCACGCTCAGCCAGCACGGCGCTTTTCTTTACAACGACGCCTGGCTCGACTAGCGCGTTGTTCGCGCACGATCCAGGAGCATGGGGAGAGAGTGGGGAGTACGACGATGACCGTCGAGATCCTGAGCGATGCCATGAAGCGCATCGCATCCGCCGATCAGGAGCCCGAAGAGCTCGGCGACGGGTTCGGTGGGCCGAACGGGCCAGCCGAAGGCCCGGTCTGGTTCAAGGAGGGCGGCTTCCTTCTGTTCAGCGACATCCATGGTAGCCGGCGCATGAAGTACGAGCCGGGCAAGGGTATCTCGCTGGACAAGGAAGGCACCGCCAACGCCAACGGCCAGACCCGCGACCGTCAGGGACGTCTGGTGGCCTGCCACCACTTCAGCCGCTGTGTGGATCGCCTGGAGGCGGACGGCAGCGTCACCGTGATCGCAGATCGCTACCGTGGCCTGAAGCTGAACCGCCCGAACGACGTGGTGGTCAAGTCGGACGGCGCGATCTACTTCACCGACCCGCCACCGCGCCCGCCGCTGACCCCGCCCGAGCACACCCCGGAGTTGGACATCGCCGGCGTCTACCGCGTCTCGCCCGATCTGAAAGAGATCAACATGATCGTGCGGACGTTCGACAACCCGAACGGCCTGACATTCTCGCCAGACGAGTCGATCCTGTACATCAACGACAGCAACCGCCACCGTAAGCTGATCCGTGCCTACGACGTGGAAGGGAACGGCATGGTGGACCGGGGCAGCGAGCGGCTGTTCTGCGACATGCGCGGCGACGACCGGCCCGGCGTCCCAGACGGCATGAAGGTTGACGTCGAGGGCAACGTCTACTGCACCGGCCCCGGCGGCATCTGGGTCATCAGCCCGGCTGGTGAGCACATCGGGACCATCAACACCCGCGCGGTCAACATGGCCTGGGGCGGCGACGACTGGACCACCCTCTACTTCACCGGCCCGACCACCCTCAATCGCATTCAGCTGAAGATCCCCGGCATTCCGGTGCCGCGCGGCGACCTGTAATCTCGCCCGCGCAAGACACACCATACCACCGACTGAACTGGAGACGGCATGAAGCGCAGCACAGACCGCATCCTCACCACGCACGTCGGCAGCCTCACCCGGTCTGCCGAGGTGCTCGAAGGCATCCTCAAGAAGGTCAGCGGCCAGCCGCGTGACGAAGCGGCGTTCGCCGAGCACGTGCGCAAGGGCGTGCACGAGAACGTCCGGATGCAGGCCGAGGTCGGCATCGACATCCCAAGCGACGGCGAGGTCGGCAAGCCGAGCTTCGCCGGCTACGTCACCGAGCGACTGGGTGGCCTCACGGCCACCACCGAGGCGCCGAAGACGTCCGACAACCCGATGAACTACCCGATCCTGAACGAGGAGTTCCCCGGGTTCATGGCGCAGTACAACGCGATGTACCGCACCATCTGGATGCCGCCCGCGGTGCCGCGCGATCTGGTCGCGGCGGCCGTCGAGCGGACCCGCAACGAGCGCGTGATCGTCACCGAGAAGATCACGTACCAGGGGCAGACCGAAATTCAGCAAGACCTCGCGGTGTACAAGGAAGCGCTCGCGGGGCTCGCGTTCGAGGAGGCGTTCGTCCCGGCCGCCACACCCTCCCGCAGCGACGAAGACCCGGACCACGTCTACCCGAGCGAGCAGGCGTACCTGTACGACGTGGCCGACGCGATGCGCGAGGAGTACAAGGCGATCGTAGACGCCGGCTTTGTCGTCCAGCTCGACCTGGGGCTGCCGGCCCGCAATCAGGTGCTGCCCGGCAAGCCCCGGCCGACCTGGGAAGAGCTGCGACGCGCCTCGGAGATGCACGTCGAGGCGTACAACCACGCCCTTCAGGGCATCCCGGAGGACCGCGTCCGCTACCACCTGTGCTGGGGCAGCATGAACACGCCGCACACCAGCGACATCCCGCTCAAGGACATCGTCGATCTGATCCTCAAGATCAACGCCCAGGCCTACTCCATCGAGGCGGCCAACCCGCGCCACGAGCACGAGTGGATGGTCTGGAAGGACGTCAAGCTGCCGGAGGGCAAGATCCTGATCCCCGGCATCGTGAGCCACCAGACGAACGTGGTGGAGCACCCGGAGCTGGTGGCGTGGCGGATCGAGAACTACGCCAGCGCGGTCGGCAAGGAGAACGTGATCGCCAGCACGGACTGCGGCTTCTCACAGGGCTGGAGCATGATCCGCGTCCACCCGGAGATCCAGTGGGCGAAGCTGCGGTCGCTGGCGGAGGGCGCCGCGCTGGCGAGCAAGAAGCTGTGGGGCCGCAACTAGCGCCGCGCACGTCGCACACGCAGGGAGCGAATCATGGGCTCGCACTTCAGGGAGCGGCTGCACGATCCGAAGACGCGGCTGCTCGGCATGTTCGTCAAGTTTCCGACCCTCGAAACAATGGAGATCCTGGCGTCGGCCGGGTGTGACTTCGTCATCATCGACATGGAGCACGCGCCGCTCAGCACCGAGACCGTGGCCGGGATGGTCGCGGTCGCGGAGCGGAGCGGGATGGCGGCGCTGGTGCGGCTGCGCGGCCACGACACCGCCGCCGGCTGCATGTTCCTGGACGCCGGCGCCTCCGGCATCTTCGTGCCGCACTGCTCGCCGTACGAGGTGGCCCACCGCCTCATCACCGACATGGTCTTCCCACCGGTCGGCCATCGCGGCGCGGGCGGCGGCGGCCGGGCGACCCAGTGGGGGCTGGACGGCCCCGAGGAGTATCGGCGCGGCGGCGACAGCGGTGTGGTCCGCGTCCCGATGATCGAAGACCCGGAGGCCGTCGAGGACGCGGAGCGCATCCTGAGCGTCCCCGGCGTGGACGCGGCGTTCATCGGGCAGGGCGACCTGACCCAGACACTCGGCGACCGCGCGGCGGCGCAGGCGCTGGTGGACAAGGCGTTGGCGGCCTGCGTGGCGAAAGGCATCCCGGCCGCGACGACCGCGTACGGCGACGACGTCGAGGCGCGCTTCCGCCAGGGCTTCAAGTGGCTGGCCGTCGCCAACGACACCGGCCTGTTCACGCGCGCCGCGCAGCAGCGGCTCGCCAGCGCGAAGCAGGCGGCCGAAGCGTCGAGGTAGCGATAGAATCGTGCCGCCGAGGCCGATCGGTAGATCGGCCTCGGCGGCACGGTGAACGGTCCCTCAGCTCGCTCGGGGCTAGCTACAGGTCCGTCCCCTCCAGGGCGTACGCGACGGCCTCGTCCAGCGTGGCCGCCCGGCCCCGCTCGCGCTCGGCTGCGAACCGCCCGAGCTGGCGGGCGGCGTCCAATCCAGGCCCCTCCCTCGCCGGCGGCGTCGCCACGTCGCCGGACTCGCCGCGCTGCCCTTCGGCTGCCCCGAACAACCATGCGCCCCGCGCGTAATCGCCCTGCCCGACAGCCAGCTCGGCCAGCGCCTCCAACGACTCCGCGATCGTACGAGGAGATCCCAGGTCGCGCCGCGGCAGCAGCGCCTGCCCCAGCAGCTGACGTGCCGCCGTTATGTCGCCCTGGCGAATCGCGACCTGCGCCAGCCCGTGTAGCGAGTCGGCCACGCCCCAGCTGTCCCCGAGCTCGCGCCGGAGCGCCAGCCCCTCCTCGTGCAACGCACGAGCTGCCGCGAGATCGCCGCGCTCGCAGGCGAGGTGCCCGAGACTGTGCAGCGACACGGCGATACTGCGTCGGTCTCCAAGCTGCCGCTTGATCGCGAGGCTCTCGGCGTACAGGGACTCGGCCAGCGCGGTTGCGCCCTGCCGTTCGGCGATGCCCCCGAGGTTGTTGAGCGAGATCGCGATGCCGCGCCGGTCTCCGAGCTCGCGCTCGATGGCCAGACTCTCCTCGTAGAGCGTGCAGGCGGCGTCGAAGTCGCCCTCGGCCATCGCGATGCCGCCAAGATTGTTGAGCGAGTCGGCGATGCCGCGCCGCCCGCCGAGCTGCCGCCGAATGGTGAGCCCCTCCTCCTGGAGGATGCGAGCCTCGGCCAGCGCCCCCTGCCGATACGCGAGGTTGCCCAGGTTATTGAGCGAGTCTGCCACACCCCGCCGGTCCCCAAGCTGGCGCCGAATCGACAGACTCTCACCGTGGAGCGCTCGCGCGGCGGCGTAGTCACCCTGCCGATATGCCAGGTTGCCGAGGTTGTTGAGCGCGTCCGCGACGCCCTTGCGCTCGCCGAGCCAGGTCGCGAGAGACAGGCTCGCGGAGTACGCCTCGCGCGCCGCCGGGTACGCCCCTTGCGTGAATCTGAGATTGCCCAGCCCGTTGAACGCCCGCGCCTGCACCATCGTCGGCGCCTCGAACGTCCGCCCGACGAGGATGCGTTGCAGCCGCTCGCGCCCCTCGCTCAGATGGCCGCGGGCGTACCAGAACCGCCAGAGCGCCGCTCCCAGCCGCACGTCGAGGTCGGACTCTGGACGGCCTGTGGCCCAATCGCCCGCCGCCCGCAGGTTGTCGTGCTCGAGCTCCAAACGGTCGAGCCACGTTGCCTCCTGCGCGCCGGTTAGACGCGGCTCGTACGCCTCGGCAAGCGCGACGTAGTACGCGGCATGGGCCTGCTGAAGCGAGTCCAGCTCACCAGCCTCGGCCAGTCGCTCCAGGCCGAACGCGCGAAGCGTCGCGAGCATTGTGAAGCGCGGCTCGCCGTCAGCCTGGTCTTCGACTCGCAGCAGGCTCCGTTCGACCAGGGCCGCCAGGGTCTCGAACGGATCGGGCTCCCAGCCGACGGTGAATCCTTCGCTCCCCTCATCGGCACCCCCGATCTCGGGCGGCGCACAGACCGTCTCGACCGCCTCAAACGTGCACCCACCGACAAATACCGCGAGGCGGCGGAACAGCGTCCGCTCCGAGTCGCTCAACAGGTCGTAACTCCACCCGATGGCCGCCCGCAGCGTCTGGTGGCGAGCCGGCGCGTCTTGCGAGCCGCCGGCCAGGATTTGAAGCCCTTTCTCGATGCGGGCCAGCATCGCCGAGGGTGAGAGCAGCCGCACCCTTGCCGCCGCCAGCTCGATGGCGAGCGGCAGGCCGTCCAGACGGCGGCAGATCCCCAGAACGGCGGCGGCGTTCGTCTCGTCCAACACGAAATCCGGCCGCGCGGCGCGAGCTCGCTCGACGAACAGCCGCACTGCACCATAGTCGAGCAGAGCGTCCACGCCCATCAATGCAGCCGCGTCCGGCGGCAGCGAAAGCCCCGGGACCGGAAAGTCGTGCTCGCCCGAGATGTGGAGCACGTGCTGGCTCGTCGCGAGCACCTTCACTCCAGGACAGCCTGCCAGCAATGAGGCGAGCGTCGGCGCCGCGCCGGTGACCTGCTCGCAGTTGTCCAGCAGCAGGAGTAGCTGCTTCTCGCGCAAGTGCTCCTGGAGGCGATCCGCCAGCACCTGCCCGCCGACCTCGCGCACGCCGACCGCCTGCGCGATCTCCGAGGCGATCAGGGCGGCGTCCGAGACGGCAGCGAGCTGCACCAGCACGACGCCATCCGCGAACTGGCCGGCCGCCTCGCTGGCGACCTGGAGTCCGATCCGCGTCTTGCCGATGCCACCGGGTCCGGTCAGCACGACGAGCCGCACGTCCGGTCGTGCGAGCAGTGCACGGACCGCCGCGACTTCACGGTCACGCCCAAGGAGCGCGGTTGACTGGACTGGCAGGTTGTGGAGCGCAGGGCTGGTGGAGGCGAGCGGTGGGAAGTCGGCCGGGAGGTCCGGGTGCAACAGCTGGAACACCCGGTCCGGGCGCTGGAAACCCCGCAACTGATGCTCGCCGAGGTCGCGGAGCGTGACGCCATCCGGCAAGGCGTCACGCACCAGCGCCACGATGACCTCGGACAGGACGACCTGGCCGCCGTGCGCGAGGCTCCTCAGGCGGGCGCACCGGTTCACCGTCGAGCCGTAGTAGTCGCCGGCCCGCACCTGGCACTCGCCGGTGTGGAGGCCGGCGCGCACGCGGACCGGCTTGACGGTCGGCCACGGTTCGGCCAGCATCGCCCGCTGCATGTCGCAGACCGCCGCGACCGCCGCGTTAGCTCGCGCGAAGACGACGAAGCGGCTGTCACCCTCGCCGCGCGGATGCACCACCTGGCCGCCGTACCGCTCGACCACGTCCTCGACGATGGCGTCGTGACGCACCATCGCCGCCGCCGCGCCGGCCGCGTCACGCTCCCACAGCTGTACGCTGCCCTCGATGTCGGTGAACAGGAACGTCACCGTACCAGTCAACGCCTCAGGCACCGCCGCCCTCTTCCATCGCGGAGCAGCCACGTCAGAGCAGACGAGGCGAACGCGGTCACCCGCCGGCGACCGTTCCGGTACTATGGCCCACGACCGAGCGAGTGTCAACGAGACGCCATCGCAGATGTGCGCGCGGCCATCGTCGCGCGGACCCACGATTGCGCATGATGGGGGACGGGAGCACACGGCTCCGAGAGAGGCGAGGAGATCCTGAGGCTGCGGATGACGGTTCGGTCACCTCTCGCGCGCCTGCTACCGCACGCGGCGCCTCGCGCGCTGCTCGCGGCCATGGTCGCGTCGCTGGCGATCCTGGCCGGCATCGGCCGGGCGCAGGGAGACACGCCGACCGCCACCCTCGTGGCCGCCCAGGGGCAGGTGATCGTCACGCGCTCGAGCGGCGCCGTGCAGACCGGCAGCGTCGGCATGACCGTTGGCGCCGGAGATCGAATCGCGGTGCCAGGATCGGGGCGGGCCACCCTTCGCCTGTTCGACGGCAGCGAGCTCCTGCTCTTCGCCACCACCACCGTCGACCTGGACAAGATCGCCGGCACCTCCGACGGATCGCTGTACCTGACGGCGACCCAGTCACAGGGCCTGACCGCCAGCCACGTGGCTGCCGGACACGCCGCCGAGATCCGCGTCGAGAGCACCGCTGCCAACGCCGTCGCCCTGCTCGAACGCGGCGGCATGGTGGTCCGCACCGACGACGGCACCAACAACGTGACGGTTGCCTGTGAGGATCGGACAAGCCTGGTCTTCTTCCCGTACGAAGACCGGGCCATGCGCTGCGAGCAGTCGCTGATGCGGACGCTCACGTCCGACGGCGACGTCGTGGACAGCGTCGTGGCCCGTGGCGTGCCGGTCGTCGTAGCCGTGTTCGGCGGCGACCAGCTCGGGCGTGGCCCCGGCACGAGCGCCCGCATCGACCACGAGGAGAAGGAGTCGGTCGCCCTGTCTGGCGACCACGAGCCGATCACCGGCGGCATCGGCCCGCCCGCCACGCCGACTCCGGTCCTCCTGAACGACCTGTTCTCGGCGGCCATCCCGTTCAGCCCAGCCGGCAGCTCGTCCGTCAACACCCGCGCCGCCACGACCGAATCCGGCGAGCCCACGCCGACCTGCGGCATCGTCGGCAAGACCGTCTGGTACCGTCTGCTCGCCCTCACGACCCGGACCGTGACGATCACCACTCAGGGCAGCACGTTCGACACCGTGATCGCCGTGTACCAGGGGCCGTCGCTGGGCACGCTTACTCAACGAGCCTGCAACGACCAGGATCCCGGCCAGCCGTCCGTGCCCGGCACGTCCAGCTTGACCGTCAGCCTCACCGCCGGCCAGGAGTACTGGCTGCAAGTCGGCGGCGCGCTCGGCGCGGGCGGAGATCTCGTGGTCACGGTACGCTGACCGCTCTCCCGATCGGGCACGGGAGGCTGCGAGATCGATCTGTCGGCGGCGCCGGTGGACCGGTCCCCGCCTGCGTACTCGACTACGGGTTTTCGCCGGTGCGAGCCTCCAGATCGTCCCGTAGGATGAGGTGAGGGTGCGTCGTCCTGTGCGTGAGCTTGAACGCCCGACCCACGTCTCGGCCACTACATGGTAGACGACGCCGTAGCGAGATGAGGCCAGGTGGGGCATCCAGCCGGGCCTGGCGCTCGCCGGGCGGTGTCGCGGTGGGGCGGGCGCACCGGCCGCACCGGCCGCGTCGGAGGACAGTCAGCTCGTTCGGGGGAGGGGATCATGGTCAAGCGGCTCGTACTCTTCTGCGACGGGACCTGGAACGTCCCCGACAAGCTGGACGAGGGGAAGGTCTGTCCCAGCAACGTCGCAAAGCTCGCGCTCTCCGTCGCCACCGAAGCCCCGGACGGCACGCCGCAGCACGTCTTCTACGGCAAGGGCGTCGGGACCGGGGTTTGGGATCGCGTACGCGGCGGGGCGTTTGGCGCGGGGCTGTCCGAGCACGTCCTGGACGCGTACCGCTTTATCGTTGAGCGCTACGAGCGGGACGACCAGATCTACCTGTTCGGGTTCAGCCGGGGCGCGTACACCGCGCGCAGCGTGGCCGGCCTGATCTCCAACAGCGGCATCGTCCGTCGCGAGCACGACGACAAGATTGGCGACGCCTACGACCTGTACCGCCGGCGTGACAAGCCGTCACAGCCGAACGAGATCGAGGCGAAGCTGTTCCGGAAATCGTTCGGCTGGGACCAGGACACCCGCATCACCTTCATCGGCGTCTGGGACACCGTCGGGGCGCTCGGCGTGCCAGTCCTGATCCCCTGGTTCCCATCGACCTGGCTCCACTTCATCAACCAGCGCTGGGAGTTCCACAACGTCACGCTCGGCAAGACCGTCGATCATGCGTATCACGCGGTCGCCATCGACGAGCGGCGCGCCCAGTTCAAGCCGACCCTCTGGACCCAGGACGAGCACGCCGAAGATCAGGTCTTCGAGCAGGTCTGGTTCACCGGGGTCCACACCAACGTCGGCGGCGGGTATGTGGACGCGGGCCTCTCGGACATCACGCTGCTCTGGATGAAACAGAAGGCGGCGGCCTGCGGACTCGCGTACCTGCCGGACGACGCCGCGCACCAGATCGAGCCGAACCCGCTCGGCGTGCTTCGTAACTCAAAGACCGGTCCGTACCGAATCCTGCGCGGGCTCGACCGGCCAATCGGCGCACAGGAGCGCGGCCACGAGTCCGTCCACGAGACCGTTCTGGCCCGCGTGGAGACCGATCCCACCTACCGGCCACCTGAGCTGATGAAGTACCTCGCGCTGCCAAACCGGAAGATCACCTACTGGGACCAGCCGCCGGCCGCGCGGAACGACCCGGATCTGCCACCGCTGGAGGCACTGCCCGCGTAGGCGGCGACGAACGAGTGTCTCTGGTGTCTCCGCCCACGCAACCGATCGGTCAGACCTCTCAGACCGGCCGGCTGCGCGGGTCCAGCACGTCGCGCAGGCCGTCGCCCAGCAGGTTGAACGCCAGCACGGCCCCCATGATCGCGGCGCCCGGGAACACGCTGATCCACGGCGCGGTGTCGAGGAACGTGCGCCCCTCGTTGATCATCGTGCCCCAGCTGGGGGTCGGCGGCTGCGTGCCCAGCCCCAGGTAGCTGAGCGACGACTCGATGATGATCGCCTGCGAGATCGCGACCGTGAACTGGACGACGATCGGCGAGAGGACGTTCGGCAGGACGTGGCTCCAGATCACCCGCGCGTCGGACGCCCCGACCACCCGAGCCGCCTCGACGTAGTCGCGCGCCCGTTCCGCCAGGGTGGCGCCGCGAACCACCCGCCCAAACGCCGGCCAGTAGGTCACCGCGATGGCGAGCAGCGCGTTCTGGATGCCGAGCCCGAGCGCCGCCGAGATGGCGATAGCCAGGATCAGCGACGGGAAGGTGAAGAAGACGTCCATCACCCGCCCGAGCACGTTGTCCACGGCGCCGCCACAGTAGCCGGCCACCAGCCCGACGACCGTGCCGACCACCGCCGCCAGCGCGATGCTGCCGATTCCGACCAGCAGGCTGGCACGCGCCCCGTAGATCGCCCGACTCAGCACGTCGCGGCCGAAGCGATCCGTCCCGAACGGCGACGACCACGACGGACCTTCCAACGCCTTGCCGGCGTTCATGGCAATCGGATCGGACGGCGCGACCACGTTGGCGAGCGCGGCCATCGCCAGAAACAGGATCACCAGGATCAGCCCGCCCAGCACCAGCGGGTTGCGTACGAGAGGTCGCAGCCAGCGTCGCCTCCGCACGATCCGGGCGGGAGCCGGCGCGGAGACCGTGGAATCGAGCACCTGGCTGGTCACGAGCGGCCCCCGGACCGGCTCAGGCGGATACGCGGGTCGAGGTAGCCGTACAGCACGTCCACCAGCAGGTTCGTGGCCATGAACAGCACGGCGGTGAAGATGACCGCGCCCTGGACGATCGGGTAGTCGCGCATGCCGATGGCGTTCAGGATCAACAGCCCGAGCCCAGGAATTCCGAACACCGATTCCACCACCACCGACCCGCCGAGCAGCCCTCCGACCTGAAGCCCGAGTATCGTGACGACCGGAATCATCGCATTCTTGACGGCGTGGCGGATGACCACGGTGCGCTCACGTAGACCTTTCGCCTGGGCCGTCCGAACGTAGTCCTGGCGCAGCACGTCCAGCAGGCAGGAGCGCGTCATCCGCATCACGCTGGCCGAGGCGCTGGTCCCAAGCGCAAGGGCCGGCAGGAACATCAGCGACAGGTTCTGGATCGGGTCCACCATCGGGCTGACGTAGCCGAGCGGCGCCCAGCGGATCGTCACCGACAGCACCAGCACGATCATGGTGGCCTGCCAGAAGACCGGCATCGACAATGAGAACAGGCTGACGATGCGGATCACGTGGTCGAGCGCGGTGTTCTCGTTGACCGCCGACAGCACCCCGAAGGTGATCCCGACCACCATCGAGACGATGGCCGCCATCACCGCCAGCTGCAAGGTGACGGGCAGGGCGTACAGGATCATGTCTAGGGCCGGGAAGCGCGCTCGCCAGCTAGTGCCCAGGTCGCCAGTGAGCAGGCTACCCAGATACTTGAAGTACTGGACGTAGAGCGGCTGGTCGATCCCGAAGTACGCCCGCAGCGAGCGCTGGACCTCCTCGCTGGAGTCTCCGTTCGCGAGGATCTGATCGACGATGGTGCCGGGCACGAGCCGCATCACGACGAACACGAGCGTCACGACGCCGAGCAGCGTCGGGATCGTCGAGAGCAGCCGCCCGGCGATGTATCGGTGCATTACGAGTCTCCAGTAGGCGGTAGGCAGTAGGCGGTAGGCAGGCGGACCACTGCCTACTGCCTACCGCCTACCGCCTACTCGTCATTCGATCCAGCTCTCTTCGAGCCCGCGCAGGCCCATCGGAGCGTATTTCTCGCGGGTGTAGTGGACGTTCTTGCGGGCCGCGTCGAAGTAATCGACGTGGTACATCCAGATCCCGTGGAAGCGGTCGAGCATGATGTGCTGGATCTTGTCGTACAGCTCTTTCCGCTTCGCCGGATCCCAGGTGTACCGCCCGGTCTCCAGCATCTGATCCACTTCAGGGTCGTTGACGTACGGGTAGTCCTGACCCTTGGTGTTCAGGAAGCGGTACATCGCGTCTGGGTCGATGGACGAGGCGCCCCAGGTGTTCGGGTAGACCGGCGCCTTGCGGTCGAGGAACTGCTTGGTGACGGTGCCGGCCTCCATCATCACCACCTCGCAGTCGATCCCGACCTCCTTGGCGTTGGAGGAGAGGATCTGGGCGGTGTCCACGCGCCAGCGGGTGGTGGCGTCGGCCCAGACCTCGGTCTTGATGCCGTCCGGGTACTTGCCAGACGCCTTCGCCTCGGCGACGGCCTTCTTCGCGGCGTCGAGGTCGCGGCGGTACCACTTCTTGACCTCGTCGGGCGGCAGCGACCACGGCGTCACGGTCGGGCTGATCGGCCCGGTCGCGATGCCCTGGCCGCCCGTCGCGATCTTGATGGCGGCGTCACGGTCGAACGCCCAGTAGAGCGCCTCGCGCACCTTCGGGTCAGCCAGGTGCCCGATCCGCGCGTTGACGTACATCGCGACGACGCCGTCCTGGACGCGCGGGATGCGATAGACGGTGACGTTCGCGTCGGACTCCAGCGCCTTGATGTTGGTGAAGTCCAGGATCTGCATGTGCTGGACCGCGCCGGTCCGCATCCCGGCGACGATACCGGCCTCGTCGGGAATGATCTTGAACGTGATACCGTCCAGGTACGGCAGCGGCTGGCCGTCCGGAGCCTTGCGCCAGTAGTTCGGGTTCTTCTTGAGGACGATCTCGGAGCCCGGCGTCCAGTGGTCGAACATGAACGGCCCGGTGCCCATGCCGGTTCGGGCCAGGTCGCCGTTCTTCTCGACGGCCTCCTTCGCCACGATCTCGCCGCCCTTGAACTGGGAGAGCATCCGGAAGATGCCCGGGAACGGCTTGGCGAAGCTCATCTTGACGGTGGCCGGATCGACGACCTCGACCTTCTGAATGGCGGCGTAGTCGCCGGAGAAGACCGACTTCTTATCCTGGAGCCGCTCCATGCTGTACTTGACGTCGTCCGCCACCAGCTCGCGGCCATTGTGGAACTTGACGCCCTTCCGCAGGTGGAATACCAACGTCGCGCCGTCGTCCAACACGTCCCATGACTCGGCCAGGTTCGGCTGAACCTTGTTGTCCTTGTCGAAGTACGTCAGGTAGTCGTACATCAACGAGGTCCAGGTCGCCGGGAAGCCGAGGTGTGGGTCGAGTGTCGGCGGCTCGGCGGTGACGGCGCTGATGAGCATGCCGCCCCGCTTCGGCTGGCCGGCCGCCGGGGCGGCCGGCGGGGCAGTTGGCTGGGCCGCGCCCTGAGCGGGAGCCGCCGGGGCCGCCGGCTTTGACTCAGCGGGCTTGCTCTCGGCCGGCTTCGCAGCCGCTGCCGAGGCCTCCGTCGGCTTCGCGGCGGCCGGCGCCTGGGTCGCGGCGGGCGGCGCCGGGGCGTTCGCCCCGTACGACGGCGGCGGGCCGCTGTTCTGGCACGCCTGCGCCAGCATCAGCATCATCGAGGCGCCACCAACGCCGCCCACCCTGGTCAGAAAGCTTCGACGGGTCATCCGCCCGGGCCGGCCAACAGATCCTGCCATTTCGCGCTCTCGGTTCACCATATCTCTCCCTCCCTCGAATCAAGGCCCTCACCCCCAGCCCCCTCTCCCTGTGCGCGGGAGAGGGGGAGCAGGATCATCTCCCCCTCTCCATCGCAATGGGGAGGGGGCTGGGGGGTGGGGTCTCCCCGCCTGCCTGCACGAACACGCGGCTCAGCTCGTCGCCGCCGATCGCGGGAGCCTCCTGGTGCAGGAAGCAGGACACCACCCGGTCAGGGTCGGCCTGAAACAGTGGCGGGTGGCGCTCGATGCAGACCGGCATCGCGGCCGGGCAGCGGTCCGCGAAGGCGCAGCTATTCGCGTGGGCTTTGACCGCGCTCTCCGACGCGTCCTTCTCGCCAAGCCACGGGTGGCGTGGGTCGGCGCGCGGCACCGAGCCGACCAGCAGCTGGGTGTACGGATGCTTCGGCGCTCGCACGGCCTGCTCGACGCTGCCGGCCTCGGCTACGGTGCCTCGGTACAGCACCACGATGTTCTCGCTGACCTGATACGCCGTGGTCAGGTCGTGGGTGATGTAGACCAGCGAGATACCAAAATCGCGGTTCAGTTTGACCAGGCTCGCCAGGATGGTGGCTCGCAGCGAAGCATCCACCATCGAGACCGGCTCGTCGGCGATGATCAAACGGGGCCGCACGATCAACGCTCTGGCCACCATGATCCGCTGGCGCTGGCCACCGCTCAACTGGTGGGGATACCGTCCGAGCGTCTCCTCTGGCCGCAACCCGACCGTCTGAAGCGTCTCTTCGATCAGGCTGCGCGCTTGGGCCTTCGAGGACGCCAGCCCAAACTTCTTGACTGGCGTCTCCAGCACCTGATCGACTTTGTAGAACGGGTTGTACACCTCGTACGGATCCTGGAAGATTACCTGGACCTGGCGCAGATACTCCTTGTACGCCGCGCCCTTCAGCTTCGTGACGTCCACGCCGTCGTAGAGGACTTCGCCGCTCGTCGGCTCGACCAGCCCGAGCAAGAGCCGCGCGAGCGTGGTCTTTCCTGAACCGGACTCGCCCACGATGGACGTGATCGAGGGTGGCCGACCGGCGATGGTCAGCGAGAAGTCGCGCAGGGCGACGGTCTGCTCGCGGTCGAACATGCCGCCGCCAAACACCTTGGTGACGTGCCGCGCTTCGAGCAGAGGTGCTGGACCCGGTGCGATGCTCATATCGTCGTCTCCAGCACCCTTGCTCCCGTCTCCTGTCTCCTGTCTCCTGTCTCCTCGTACAGGTGGCACGAGACCCAGCGGCGCGGCCGGACCTCGTGCATGCGCGGCGCCTCGGTCGCGCAGCGGTCCATCGCTTGCGGGCAGCGAGCACGGAACGGGCAGCCGACCGGTTTGTCCAGCAGCGAGGGCGGCAGCCCAGGGATGCCCTGGAACAGCCCCTTCTGCTCCAACGAGGGCAGGCTGGCGATCAGCAGCTGGGTGTACGGGTGGAGCGGATCGTCGAAGATGTCCAACACCTCGCTCAATTCGACCATCTCGCCGGCGTACATGACGCCCAGGCGGTGGACGAACTGCGCCATCAGGCCCATGTCGTGGCCGATCAGGATGACCGCCGCGCCGATCTCCTCCTGGACGTTGCGCAGCGTCTCCATCACCTGGCGCTGCACCACCACGTCGAGGGCGCTGGTCGGCTCGTCGGCGATGATGACCTTCGGCTGGAGGCTGATCGTGATCGCGATCACGACGCGCTGCTTCATGCCGCCGCTCAACTGGTGGGGGAACATCCCAGCCACCGACGGGCGCAGTCCCACCCGCTGGAGCAGGTCCGGGATCAGCTCCTGGGGATGGACCTTGCGCCATCGACCGTCGGGGCCGTTGCTGACCCCACCGTGCGCGGCCAGCGCGTCCGCGATCTGGTCGCGCACCCGCTTGACCGGGTTCAGCGAGTTCATCGCACCTTGCGCGACCAGTGCGATGTCCGCAAGGCGGGCGCGACGCATCTGCTCCTCGGAGAGCGCCAGCAGGTTGACGCCGTCCAGGACGACCTCGCCGCCGACGATCTGACCCGGCGGTTTGATCATCCGCATCAGCGACAGCGCGATGGTGGACTTGCCGGAGCCAGACTCGCCGACGAGGCCCAGGCGCTCGCCGGGCTGCATCGAGAAGCTGACGCCGTCCACAGCCCGGACCGGACCACGTAAGGTGTGGTAGTAGACCTGGAGGTCGCGGACCTGGAGTACGTCCGGGGATGGTGGAGGATCGAGGGTGGCCGGTGGGTGCGCTCTCACACGACCCTCCGGCGGCGGGGATTGGCAAACTCGTCCAGCCCCGAGGAGATCAGGAACAGGCCCACGAACAGCAGCACGATCACCACGATCGGCGGCAGCCACCACCACCACATGCCGCGCAACAGGGCGTTGAACAGGATCGCCCAGTAGATCGTCATTCCGATGGTCGGCGAATTCTGCGGCCCAAGCCCCAGCACTTCGAGGCCGATCGAGGCCAGGATCGTCGCCGAGACCGCCGTCACGAAGCTGGCCGCCAGGAACGGCAGCAGGTTCGGCAACAACTGGCCGAGGATGATCTCCGGCGTGGACATGCCGGAGCGCCGTGCGATCTGGATGTAGCCTCGCTCGCGCAGGGTCAGCACCTGCGCGCGTATGGTGCGTGTCGGACGCGGCCAGGCCAGCGACGCCACCACCAGCGCCAACACCTCGACGCTGATGAAGCTCTTGATCGAGGCGGCGATGGTGATCAGGATCAGCAGGCCAGGCACCGTCAGCACGATGTCCACCAGCATCGAGATGGCGGTGTCCACCGCGCCGCCCATGTAGCCGGCCGTC